>NZ_BDBT01000007.1 GCF_001613125.1 Nocardia shimofusensis NBRC 100134 | reverse complement strand
TAACAGAGCATGGAGCTCGAGCGCGCATCTGTCGGCGCTCTGACGGACCCTTGGCTACAGGTGGTGGCGAAATCGCCGTGTTTCGGCTTTCATGGAAGGCGGGAGAATCGGCAGGCCTGGAGGAGCCATGCCTTTCGATCTCCACGGTGAGCCCTCTACTGGCCATCTCGGCGCCAGAGCCCGTCCTTGGCGTTTGTCTCCCGCGGCGGCGCGCTCATCGTTCACCTCTACTCGCACCAGCACACCGGTCTGCCGTTCTTGGCGGAGGGATAGCCACGCCCGAACGCGCGCGGCTCGTGATTGGTACAGAACGAGGTACCGGTCGTCATCGGTCAGCTACCAGTCGGCCAGCGTAGCCCAGGACGTGCGCCGTGTGCCCTGATGGCAGCAACGCGCATGATCAGGCTGCCAGAAGCCGCACGAACGATGTCACTGTCGTCGTTCCAGAGGACCCGCCTCAGCTCAACGCCATGGCCGCTAAAGTGTTGCTGGAGATCATTCTCCGACACGTCCGCGAGACTCGTGGCGAGACCGTCGATAGTCCCCGACCGAGTCCAGCATCAACACCACGGCCGACTCCCTCCATCTCAACTCCCGAGGAGGAGGAGGCAGTCCGGCCAGGTCACCACCGAACGCCGATGTCTTTCTCACCCAGCAGGAGGAATCGCAGCAATGATCAGGTTCGCTTTCGCCGGGCGGGTCTCCACCGAAGACCAGCAAGATCCGGAAGCATCTCGCAACTGGCAGCTCGGGCGAGCGAACGCCCTGGTCGGTCAGCACGGGCAGATCGTCGTCGAGTTCTTCGACATCGGGCAGTCCCGGTCGATCCCGTGGAAGCGCCGCCCCGCAGCCGGGCGGCTGCTCGAGCTACTCAAAGAACCCGAGCGAGGGTTCGACGCGGTCGTGATCGGCGAACCGCAACGCGCGTTCTACGGCAACCAGTTCGGGCTGACGTTTCCGGTCTTCGTTCACTACGGCGTGCAGCTGTGGGTGCCGGAGGTCGGCGGTCCGATCGACCCGGACTCCGAAGCACACGACCTGATCATGTCGGTGTTCGGCGGCATGTCCAAAGGCGAACGCAACCGCATCAAGATCCGCGTCCGCGCCGCCATGGCCGCCCAAGCGCAAGTCGAGGGCCGCTACCTCGGCGGCCGACCACCCTACGGATACCGCCTCGCCGACGCCGGGCCACATCCCAATCCGGGCAAAGCCGCCGACGGTAAACGACTGCATACCCTTGAACCCGACCCTGTCACCGCGCCGGTGGTGCAACGGATCTTCAGCGAGTATCTGTCCGGCATAGGGATTTTCGCTATCGCGCAACGACTTACCGCTGACAACATCTTGTGCCCGTCGGCCTACGATCGCAGGCGTAACAGCCATCGCTCCGGCGCTGCGTGGTCCAAGAGCGCGGTGCGCGCGATCCTGGGCAATCCGCGCTACACCGGCTACGAGGTATGGAACAAACAGCGCAAGCAGGAGTCCCTCATCGACGTCGATGACGTCGCCTTGGGCCATCACACCCGCCTGGCGTGGAACCCGAAGAACGAGTGGGTCTACTCCGACCAACCTGCCCATAGCGCCCTCATCGGTAAGGACGCCTTCGAGCAGACACAACTACGGCTCGCCGCCCGAGGCCCGCAATCGACGGGCAGGACCACGACCCGCCGCCAGCACCCATACGCCTTCAAGGGGCTGCTGTTCCACGACGCCTGCGGACGCCGCATGCAAGGAAACTGGAACCACGGGCTGCCGCACTACCGCTGCCGGTATCCCTCCGAGTACGCCCTCGCCAACAAGATCGACCACCCGACCACCGTCTACCTGCGCGAAGACCAGCTCAGCGGTCCGATCGATTCATGGTTGGCCGATATCTTTCATCCTGACCGGATCGAGCATTCGCTGACCATGCTCGAGGACGCGCAGACCGACAACACACCCGCCATCGAGAGTGCACGACGAACACTTGCCGAACACGACCGCAAACTTTCCCGGTACCGAGCAGCGCTCGAAGCAGGCACCGACCCGGCCCTTGTGGCGGGCTGGACCCAACAAGTTCAACGCGAACGCCAGGCCACAGCGGCACAGCTCGCCACGCTGGAAGCCGAGCAACGTGGAATTCGCCCCCTGACCCGGGAGGAGATCCACCAGCTTGTGAAGTCCCTGGGCGGCCTAGTTCACATACTGAAGGCAGCTGACCCCACCGACAAACTCGAGGTCTACCGGCAACTCGGCCTGAAGCTCACCTACGACCACAAAAAACGGATGGTCGTGGCAGAAACTGCTCCACAACCACCCGTGTGCGTAGTGTCTGTGTCCGGAGGGGGACTTGAACCCCCACGCCCTATACGGGCACTAGCACCTCAAGCTAGCGCGTCTGCCATTCCGCCACCCGGACTCGTGCTGTGTTCAGTTGTGTGGCCCACCAGGGCCGGTGCATCAAGATCATAGACGTCGGGCCTGGCGAAATACCAAATCGCGGCCCCGGTGGGCGATCGGTCAGGGGTGGGTCATGGTGAGGAATTCGGCGGGGGTTCGTCGTGGGGTCGGTTCGTGGTGCTCGGCATCGGGGGCGACGCCGACGCGGATCACCACTTGCGGAATGCCTTCACGCCCGGCCAGATTCGCGACGACCTGACGCGTCGTCGGGGCTTCGGTGATGTGGGTGAGGGGACAGGTGGACAGCCCCGCGGCAGCGCATTCGAGCAGGATCGCCGACATCGCCTCGCCTGTGTGCAGCCACGAGTACGGGGTGTCGCCCGGGGTACTCAGCACCAGCAGTGCGGCCTCGTCCTGGAGATCGGCGCGGCGGCTGGACTCGCCGGCGGGGGGAAAGACGCGACCGGCCGGGACACGCGACGATTCCTCCTCCGAGGCCAGGGCGTGCGCGGGGACGCCGTACGGCGTCTGATCGTGGCCGGTCCACCAGCGGAGTTCGGCTTGGTAGGGCATGTCGTAGTGGCGTAAGGCCGTCGAGTGTTCCGCGGCGGAGGCCAGGCGCTCCGGGGCGGTCTCGTCGAGGACGGCGAGGGTGACGTCGTGCGGGTCGGCGAGTTTGCGGGCGGTGCGCACGAGGGTCACCAGATCGCCGGGGGTGTGCAAGGGGAGGCGGTCGGTCCGGCGTTGTTCGATCGCCTGGGCGCGGGCCCGCACGCCGGGAGGCGGGTCGGGCCAGGGGCGGAAGGTGAGGGTGGCGAGCTGTTCGGGGTGGGCCGAGGGCGGGAAGCGGTCGACGTCGGTGTGCCAGCCCGCGGCGGCGAAGGCGGTGCGAGCGTGATGCAGCATCGCTCCGCAACTGATCATCAGTTGCCTGCCGTTCGGGTCGGTGGCGGTGAGGCGGCGTTCGTCGTCGCGGAACAGGCGTAGCTCGCCTCCGTCGAACTCCCACCGCCACGGCTGGGTGTTGTGGATCGACGGTGCTCGCGAGGCGCGGGCCATGACGGCGAACACAGTCGGCTGGTCGGGGACCGTGAGTTCGGCGCGGTGGTCGGTCATAGGACCAGTGTGGTCCCCGAACGCCCTTCTGAACAGGGGTGATCGGCCACCGGATGGGGCAGGGCGTGCCACGGGAGAGGCGGGCGATCGAGTGGCCGACGACTCTTGCGGACGTCGCTCTCAGTGGTCGTGCGCTACGAGAACCGGGCAATGTGCCCGTTGGATCATGGCGTTGGCGGTGGAGCCCAGCGGCAGACCAGGAAATCCACCACGACCGCGTGCCCCGACGACGAGCAGTTGCGCTGTCTTCGACCACATCAGGAGGTGATGACGCGCACCGCATCGGTAGACGTGCTGCTCGACGGTGACTTCCGGGTACTTCTCGCGCCACGGCGCCAGCCCTTCGCCCAGCAGCGCCAGCGCGGCGGCCTCGGTCTCGGGTGGTGTCTCGTCCTCGACCGCCTCGTCCAGTTCGCCGAAGGGCAGATCGCTCCACGCGTGCACGGCGATCAATGGACAGCCGCGCTCGCTCGCCTCGGCGAATGCCGCCTCGACGGCGCGGTAGCTCGCGAGGCCGCCCCGATGATCGGCGTCGATGCCCACGACCACCGGGCCGGTGCCGTCGTCGCGGCGGCTGAACTCGGAGTCGCGGACGACGACGACCGCCCCTTCGGCATGACCGGTGACCGCGAGCAGGATCGAGCCGAGATGAGTGGTGGCGCCGCCGGTCCCGGTCGCGCCGAGCACGAGCAGGTGGGCGGTCGGAGAGTAGCCGATCAGCGCGGGAGCCGCGCCTCCGTCGAGCAGTGCGGTGTCGATGACGACGTCGGGCTCCACGCGACGAGCGATCGCGGCGGCGCTCAGCAGTCGTTCGACGCCGCGATCGCGGACCGAGCGGATGGCGAGCGCATCGGGATCGGTCAGGGCATCGTGCGAGGGGTCGATGTCGAGCGCGTGCACGAGCACCAGTCGTCGCCCGCGTCGCACGGCCACCGACGCCGCCCAGCGCACCGCGCGCTCGCTGCCCACGGAGCCGTCGACTCCCACGACGACGGCGGCTGATCGGCTCCGGTGCGGATCGGGGGCGTGCGGAACAGACATCGGGATGCCCTTTCGATGCTGCGGGACCGGGTTACCTGCCCGCACCGCCACCGCGATCGGGTCTGCGACGATTCTGCGATCCCGGCATCGCGCGCGAAACGGGCTAGGGTCCCGGACCGCAAGGGCTTTGGGCCTCGATCCGCACCGGAGGAGGAATCAGTGGTGCGGGGGCTCGCCGGTGACGATGTGGTCGGCGTGGTTGAGTCCCTCTTCGACCAAGCGGGTGACGTGCCCGCCACGCAGCCGGTAGATCACCCGGCGGCCTTCGCGGCGGGTGTCGACCAGTCCGGTGAACCGCAGCTTCGCCAGATGCTGGCTGACCGCGGTGCGGGAGGCGCCGCAGGCATCGACGAGCGCGGTGACATCGGCTTCGCCGTGGGTGAGCAGCCAGAGCAGGTGCAGGCGGGTGGGGTCGGCGAGCATCTGGAAGATGCCGGTGGCGGCGTCGAGGCGGCTGGGGTCGGGGGAGACCGGGTGCTTGAGGCTGGCTTCGGGCTCGGATTGTCGGCTCGCCACGTGCTCGGCCATCGCCCTCACCACTCTCATCGCATCACCGGCACTGCTTCCAGGGGCCGGCCCGCCGGCGTGGTTCGCGCGGCGGCAATAGCTGCGAGTGTAGCGATCAGGGCCGACGAGGCCGCCGCGATGCCAGGTCCGGCGTGTGCGCCGAGCCATCCGGCGAGGGGGTAGGTGAGCAGGAAACAGGCGTGCGACAACGAGAACTGCGCGGTGAAGACGGCGGGTAGTTCCGGCTCGGCGCATTCCGAACGCAGCAGGCGAGCGGAAGGAGTATTGACCGCCGAGGTGCCCATGCCCAGCGCCACCCAGCACAGGCCGAGCGCCGTCCAGCCCGTCGTCGGACCGAGGCCCGCCGTGAGCCACAGGGCTGTCACGACCAGCGCCGCCGACACCAGCGCGCAGCCGGTGAGCATCAATGTCCGGTCCGTGACGAGGGTGAGCACGCGCGGCACGGTCAGCGCGACGACCATCGAACCCGCGCCGTAGCAGGCCAATGCGATCGCCACGCCGGTGTCGGATCCGCCGAGGACATCGCGCACGAAGACGACCGTGCCGACCACGACCAGCGCCGTCCCCGCCGCCACGACCATGTTCATGGCGAGCAAACCGCGCAGAACGGGCCGCGCCAGCATCACCCGGGCTCCTGCCAGGATCCGGTCGACCAGCGGTGTGGACCGGTCGACGGCAGCGCGGCGGGGCAAGGCGGTCCGCACCACCAGCAGCGCGGAGAAGACGAATCCCGCCACGGTGCCGAGGAACAGCCAGTGATAGCCGATCACCGTCAGCAGCAGCGCGGCCAGCATCGGGGAGAACAGCGCCTCCAGGTCGTAGGCCAGCCGTGACAGCGACAGCGCCCGCGTGTAGTCCCGCTCGTCGGGCAGCACCGAGGGGATGACCGATTGGAACGCGGGCGTGAACGTCGCCGAGGCGGCTTGTAGGAGGAAGATCAGCACGTAGATCTGCCAGACCTGTGACACCGCGGGCAGCAGCAACGCGACACCCGCCCGCACGACATCCGCGGTGACGAGAACCGTGCGCCGGGGCAGCCGGTCGGTGACGGCCGCGACCACCGGCGCGATCCCGACATAGGCCACCATCTTGATCGCCAGCGCCGTGCCGAGTACCGCGGCGGCCGCGCTCCCGGCCAGGTCGTAGGCGAGCAGCCCGAGCGCGACGGTCAGTAGCCCGGTTCCCACCAGCGCGACCACCTGCGCCCCGAACAACCGCCTGAACACCGGATGACCGAGCACATCCCGGACATCTCCCGCACCGCTACCTCGATCCACGCCATATTTTCTACACGTGCGCACGTGCGCACGCAATGTTTGATCGACGGCCGCGTGATCACCCCGATACGCCTACCTTCCCCGCGCACGGTAGAACTGGTTCCAGTCGGGCGGCGTCGCCCGCGAGATCGAGAGGTTGTCGGCGTGGACAAGGACTCCTTCCGGAAACTGTTCGACCTGAGCGGCCGGACCGCGATCGTCACCGGCGGGACCAGGGGCATCGGCCTGGCCATCGCCGAGGGACTGGCCTGCGCGGGTGCGAATGTCGTCGTCGCCAGCCGCAAGCCGGAAGCCTGTGAGAAGGCCGCGACACGGCTGCGTGAGCTGGGCGCCGAAGCGCTCGGCGTGCCGACCCACCTCGGTGAGATCGACGCCCTGCGCGGTCTCGTCGACGCCACCGTGGAGCGCTTCGGCGGCATCGACATCATCGTCAACAACGCCGCCAACGCGTTGGCGCAGCCGCTGGCGACGATGCAGCCCGAGGCGGTCGAGAAGTCCTTCGCCGTCAATGTCAACGGACCGCTGTTCCTGGTCCAGGCCGCCTTGCCGCACCTGCGGGCCAGCAAGCACGCGGCGGTACTCAATCTCGGCTCGGTCGCCGCGCTGCAGTTCGCCGGCGCACTGTCGATGTATGCGGCGGGCAAGGCCGCGTTGCTCTCGTTCACCCGATCCATGGCGGCCGAATTCGCCGCCGACGGCATCCGCGTCAACGCCATGGCGCCCGGCGCGGTGAACACCGACATGGTGCGCAAGAACCCGCCGGAGTTCATCGAGGCGATGGCCCAGGCTCCGCTGTTGCGCCGGATCGCCGAACCCGACGAGATGGTCGGCACCGCGCTGCTGTTGTGCTCGGACGCGGGCAGTTTCATCACCGGCCAGACCGTGCTCGTCGACGGCGGCACCGTCGCCCGCTGACCCTTCCGTTACGCCGCCCCGGCCGCGACGTTCGGCGCGCTGTTCATCCGGCGCGGCACGTCGGCCGGCGACATGGGCCGGCTACTTCGCGTCCGCTCGGGACATGATCGCCACCAGGAAGTCGGAGTCCTCGGTGAACGGGCGCAGGTCCCAGGTCGACAGCAGCACGTCGACCTTCAAGCCGTTGGCCTTGGCGTCGGTGCGGAAATCGGTGAAGGCGTAGTCGCGCCCCGCGCCGAACCCGACGACCGCGCGCCCGTCCGGGGCGAGGTGGCGCGCGAATCCGGCCAGCACCGCGCCACGCGTCTGCGGGGCGACGAAGGTGACGACATTGCCCGCGCAGACGATCGCGTCGAAGTCGGCCTGGATCCCCCGGCCGGGCAGGTCGAGCTGGGCGAGATCGCCGACCAGCCAGGTCGGACCGGGGTGATCGGCTTCGGCGGCCGCGATCAGCACCGGGTCCACATCGACGCCGACCACCACGTGCCCCACCTCGTGCAGATGACCGCCGACCCGGCCCGGCCCGCACCCCGCGTCGAGTACCCGTGCGCCACGCGGCAGCATCGCGTCGATCAGCCGTGCTTCCCCGACGAGATCGTGACCTTCGGCCGCCAGATCGCGGAACCGCTGGATGTAGCGATCGGAATGGGTCGGATCCTCGGCGACGATCTCCTCCCATTTGCTCGGGACTCGCTCACCCTGGCTCATCGTCGATTCCTCTCCGTCGAGTGGTCTGTCCCTCGATCCTGCCCGATCGCCGTTGCGGTCGAATCCCCACCACCCGCAGGCGACGATGACGGTGCTCGCTCCCGCAGAGGAATACGGAGAGGCCGAACGGGCGCCCCTGCACACGGCCGGAATCTCCAGGGAAGAGGTCGTCGGCATCCGTGAGCGCGTCGGCGCGCTCATGTTCCACTACAACTTCGTCGCCATGGCCTGGGAGTGGGTCGCTATGGGGCTGCACGACCTCCTTCTCGCCGCCTGCGGCCCACTCGTCGCGCCGGAGGTTCGAGCCGAACTCGGCGACCTGCCCGCCTGCTACGACTGGGCCGTGCGGATAGCCGAGCGACACCGCTGATCGGCGAGCCCGGAGCTGTCAGACCGCGGCGAGGCTGTCGAGGAAGAACGCCCGGATGTCTCCGGCGAGCAGGTCCGGCACCTCCAACGCGGCGAAGTGCCCGCCGCGCTCGAACTCCGACCAGTGCCTGATGTCGTAGAGCCGCTCGGCCAGCGGCCGCACCGATTGGGTGATGTCGTGCGCGAACACCGCCACGCCCAGCGGTACCGGGCACGGTTGCGTCCGTCGGGGTGCGTCGTGGTGCAGTCGCGCCGAGGACGCGGCGGTGGCGGTGAGCCAGTACAGCGAGATGTCGGTGAGCATCCGCTCGTCGCTCACCGGCGTGCGTGGATCCGTCCACTGCGCGAAACGCTCGGCGATCCAAGCCAATTGGCCGACCGGTGAATCCGTCAGCGCGTAGCCGATGGTCTGCGGCGTGGCGGCCTGCAGCGCCTGGTACGGCGGACGGTTCGCCATCATCTGCTCGACTTTGTCCAGTCGTGCGACGTCGGTCGCGGACAGTTCGACGCCGGCTTCCGGGTCCGGTCGGGTCGGCAGGTAATTGACGTGCACGCCGACCACCTGTTCGGGCGCCACCGAGCCCAGTGCTGTGGAGATGCCCGAGCCGAAGTCCCCACCCTGGGCGCCGTAGTGCGCATACCCGAGCCGGCGCATCAGCTCGGCCCACGCGCGCGCGATCCGGACGATGTCCCAGCCGCGTTCGTGGGTCGGTCCGGAGAAGCCATACCCCGGGATGGAGGGAATCACCAGGTGGAAGTCAGGTGACAGCGGCTCGATCACGTCGAGGAACTCCAGGAACGAACCCGGCCAGCCGTGAGTGAGGATCAGCGCGAGCGCGTCCGGCTTCGACGACCGGACATGGACGAAATGGATGTTCTGGCCGTCGATTTCGGTGGTGTAGTGGGGGAGTTCGTTCAACTCGGCTTCGTGCGCGCGCCAGTCGTATCCGGTGCGCCAGTATTCGGCCAGCTCCCGCAACCGGCCCAGCGGGAAGCCGTAGTCCCAGCCCGCGTCGGCGACCTCGTTGGGCCAGCGGGTACGGGTCAAACGGTCGTTCAGGTCGTCGAGGTCGGCCTGGGGGATGTCGATGCGGAACGGTTCGATCATGATCTGCACTCCAGGTGGTGTTTCCGGCGCCTGCCGGGGGTCAGTGCTCACGCATCCACAGCAGCGCGGTCCGGGACTCACGGAGCCGCCAGCCGACAGGCGTGCGCACTACGGTGCAGGTCAACCGCAGACCGCTGATCCGATGGGGCGGACTGCCGTCGCGATAGAAGTAGACGAGCGAGTTGGCCGATGCGGTCGCTCGGTCGCCGTCGAGGTCCACCATCAGGTCGGTGGTCAGGTGCTGGGTGTGTTCCCCCTCGACCTGGGCTCGGCGCAGGAATTCGACAACCGTGTCGAAGCCGCCGAGGTCGCCTCGCGGGCCGTGGATCTCCACATCGTCGGTGAAGACGGCGTCGGCATCGTCGTATCGCCGCGTGTCGAGCATGAGGGCGAATCGGGTGAACAGGTCGGCGATCGCGAGGCGGTCGGCCATCGGGGTGTCTGTGGGCAACGCGCGTCCCCTTTGTTGGTAGAGCCAATGTTGGTTCGACCAATCATACCCGAATTAGTTGGCTGCACCAACAATGTAGGGTCGCTGTCATGGAGGAGACGCCCGAACGACTGACCGCCAAGCCGAGCTGGCTGCTCACCCAGCTGGCGGTGCACGCGCACCGGCTGGCATCCGAGGGCTTCGCCGAGGCGGGGGCCCGCGGATACCACTACCGAATCCTGGCCACGCTGGACGAATTCGGCCCGGCCAGCCAGGTGGAGATCGGTCGCCGGGGCAATATCGACCGCAGTGACGTGGTCGCGGCGATCAATCAACTCGCCGAGCAGGGGTACGTCGAGCGCTCACCGGATCCCGGCGATCGCCGCCGCAATGTCGTCACCCTCACCGAGGCCGGTGCGGGGCAGCTGCGTCGGCTGGACCGAACGCTCGACAAGGTGCAGGACGAACTGCTCGCACCGCTGGGGACCGGCGACCGAGAAACATTGACCCGCTTGCTGTCTCAGCTCCTCGCTCATCACCAATAGCGACGAGCGCGGGTCCGGAGCCGGTACGGTAACCGGTGTCCCGCCTACCGATCGGTAGGGACGCGCCTCGGTCGAGGCGCATGGTGACTCGGACTTGGGGAACTCACATGCTCGATGGAATCCGCGTGGCCGCACTGATGGCGGCAACCGTCGCCACCGGACTCATGGCCGGTGTCTTCGGGATCTACGCGGTGGCGATCATGCCCGGCCTGCGGACCACCGACGACCGCACCTTCATCGGCTCCTTCCAGGCGATCGACCGTGCCATCGTCAATCCGCTGTTCCTGGCCACCTTCATGGGCGCCCTGATCCTGTCGGCGGCGGCCGCTCTGCTGCACTTGAAGGACGGCGATCGGTCGGTCCTGATGTGGGCGGCAGCCGCGGCGGTGCTGTATCTGATCGCGGTCGTGATCACCGTCGCGGTGCACCTGCCGCTCAACGACGCGTTGAAGGCCGCCGGGGCGCCCGCGGACATGGCGGACCCGGCGGCGGTGCGGAGGGCGTTCGACGAGGCTCGCTGGGTGTCCTGGAACATCGTCCGCGTGGTCGCCAGCTCGGTCGCATTCGGCTGCCTGGCGTGGGCGCTGGTGCAGTGGGGCCGGACGCGCTGAGCCTGTCCGAGGTGATGGCCTATGTGGCGTAGGTGAGATACGGGACACGGTTCCTCGTTCCGGCATACGACTCTACCCTCCCGTGAGGGTAGAGTTCGGCTCGCTGAGTGGTAGCCGATGTCGATGCGCGTCCGGCAGTGTGGCCGACGCGATCACTGTCCACCCGTTTCGGGGGGCATCCACTCGCGGTCCCGATGACTACCTCCCCGGCGAGCGGTTTCGCGTCCGCCGGGGTGCGCCCGCGTGCGCGTGATGCATGGAAATGGAGTGCCGATGGTGTCGACGACACATCGACCGGCCGATGAGGGTTCGGTGCGGGCCGCGCTGCGCAGCCCGAAACGGTTGCGCACCGAGGTGTTGGCCGGTCTGGTCGTGGCGCTGGCGTTGATTCCGGAAGCGATCTCGTTCTCGATCATCGCCGGTGTCGATCCGCGGGTGGGGTTGTTCGCCTCGTTCACCATGGCGGTGACCATCGCGATCGTCGGCGGTAGGCGGGCGATGATCTCCGCGGCGACAGGTGCGATCGCGCTGGTCATCGCGCCGTTGGTGAAAGACCATGGCTTGGACTACCTGATCGCGGCGGTGATCCTGGCCGGAGTGCTGCAGATCGTGCTCAGTGTGGTCGGGGTGGCCGAGCTGATGCGGTTCATTCCGCGCAGTGTGATGGTCGGGTTCGTCAACGCCCTGGCGATCCTGATCTTCCTCGCGCAGGTTCCGCACCTGCTGGGGGTGCCGTGGCTGGTGTATCCGATGGTCGCCGTCGGGCTCGCGGTGATGGTATTGCTGCCGAAGCTGACCACCGCGGTCCCGGCGCCGCTGGTGGCGATCGTCGCCTTGACCGTGGTCACCGTGGTGTTGGCGCTGAACGTGCCGAATGTCGGCGACCAGGGCGAGTTGCCGTCGAGCCTGCCGTCGCTGCTGATGCCGGACGTGCCGCTGAGCCTGGAAACGCTGCAGATCATCGCCCCCTACGCTTTGGCGATGGCCTTGGTCGGGCTGTTGGAGTCGCTGATGACCGCCAAGCTGGTCGACGACATCACCGACACCCGTTCCGACAAGACCCGCGAGGGCTGGGGTCAGGGTGTGGCCAACATCGTCACCGGGTTCTTCGGCGGCATGGGTGGCTGCGCGATGATCGGCCAGACCATGATCAATGTGAAGACCTCCGGTGCCCGCACCCGCATCTCCACGTTCCTGGCCGGTGTGTTCCTGCTGATCCTGGTCGTCGGCATGGGCGGGCTGGTCGCCCGGATCCCGATGGCGGCGCTGGTGGCGGTCATGATCATGGTGTCGGTGGGCACCATGGATTGGCACTCCATCGCACCGAAGACGTTGCGGCGCATGCCGATCGCCGAAACCACCGTCATGCTGGTGACGGTCGCGGTCACCGTCGCGACCCACAACCTCGCCTACGGCGTCATCGCCGGTGTGCTCACCGCGATGGTCGCTTTCGCGCACCGGGTCGCCCACTTCACCGAGGTCGACAAGGTCGCCGAGGCCGATACCGACCACGACGGCCAGGTCGGCACCCGGGTGTACAAGGTGCGCGGAGAGTTGTTCTTCGCCTCCAGCAACGACCTGATCTACCAGTTCGACTACCTCGGCGATCCGGCCAATATCGTCATCGACATGTCGGATGCACACATCTGGGACGCCTCCACCGTGGCGACGCTGGACGCCATCACCACCAAATACGCAGCCAAGGGCAAAACGGTGGAGATCATCGGCCTCAACCCGGCCTCGGAGGCCCGCCACGAGCGGCTGTCCGGGCACCTGGCCGGCGCCCACTGACATGGGCGCCGAGACCAGCGGCTACTTTCAGATCGGGCAGGTAGCCGAACGCACCGAGTTGTCGCTGAAAACGATCCGCCACTACGACGAGATCGGCCTGGTGCAACCGTCGGCGCGGTCGAGCGGCGGGTTCCGCCTCTACACCGAGGCCGACATAGACCGGCTGCTGGTGATCCGCCGCATGAAGCCACTCGGGTTCACCCTCGCGGAGATGAAGCACCTGCTCGACGCCCTCGCCATGCTCGACGACCCCACCGCCGACGCGGTTGCCCGTGCGGCGGCGCAGGCGGATCTGCTGGCGTATCGGAACAAGGCCGACGACAGCGCCGAACGACTGCGGCGCCAGCTCGCCTATGCGGAGGAGTTCACCGTTTTGCTCACCACCCGCACCTCGCTGCCCTCGGCGTGATCGGACTGCTCCCGGCCGTTCACGGCTGGGAAGTGGTCACCTCGTCCACGAGCCCCCAGTCGAGCGCGCGAGACGCGTCCAGCGCGGCGCCGGTGACGAACAAGTGCAGCGCGCGCCAGCGGCCGATGCGGCGGGGGACGCTGACCGTGCCGCCCGCGCCGGGGATCAGGCCCATGCTCACCTCGGGAAGCCGGAACACGGTGTCGGGCATGGCGACGACGCGGTGGGCGAACGCGGGGATCTCGATGCCCGCGCCGACGCACTGGCCGTGCAGATCGACCCGCATGCGGTGTGCCAGCCGCGCCATCGCGCGGGCCGCCCCGCCTCTGGTCCGGATGAAATGAGCCGTCGCGTGGTCCGGGGCGTGCCCGAACTCGTCGAGGTCGCCACCCGCGCAGAAGCACGGGCCCGCACCGGAGAGCACCACTTTGGCGACGGTGTCGTCGACCAGCGCGACCTGGAGTGCCTCGACCAGGGCGTCGCGCACGGCGGTGCCGTAGGCGTTGCGGCGTTCGGGCCGGTTGAGGGTGATGCGCAGAGTCCGGTCGTCGCGTTCGAGCAGCACCGGGTCGGCGGCGGGAGGAGGCGGCAGTGGTCGGCCGAGGGTGCGGCGTGCTTCCAGCCAGCGACGGAACTCCGTGCCGCCCTGCAGGGTGGAGTAGGCCAGCGACTCGACGTCGATGGCTCGGGGGATCGGCAACGTCTCCGATATCCGCAGGACCTGGCCCGCGATCAGAGCCGCCTGCGGGTTCAGGGCCGCCGCTTTCACGAACTCGATCAGCGCGGCGTCGACATCGGTCACGCTGACGATGGCCCGATCCACCGTTGTCTCGGGCGCAGCGCATGCGTGCGCCGAGGGCGCGTAGGTCAGGTCCAGCTCGGCTACGAGCGGCCCGAGCGAAGGCGGGATCGGCTGCGAACTCCGGCCGATCACGAGCTGGTCGAGGGTGGCGACGCGGGAGGCCGCGACGGCGGCAAGGGTCTCGTCCGCCCCGTCGAGGTCCACGATCAGAACCGGGTCGGCTGTGGTCGCGCCGACTCCGGGCGAGGCGAAGTGTGCTACGCCATCGACGAGCTGAGCAGCGGTGATAGTTCGTGCGGGACTGTCCATGGCGCGGTCCGACCTCCTGCGCCAAAGGTAACATCGGCCCGATGTGGACCCCCGGAAGCTGCGATCCGGTGCGGGATTGGGCGGAGAGCGGGATCGTCGCCCTCACCGGTCGCGCCGCCGGTGCCCCCGTCGTCCCGCCGGGACGAGCGGCTTCCCTGGCGCGGGCCCACAGCGCGTGGATCGCGGAAGTCACCGGCGGCGCGGTGCGCGTGGACGGCGCTCGACTGCTCTGCGAACGCGCCGCGTTCACCGGCTTCCGCCGCGCGGGATCGGTATCGGCCGGGGGAGCGTGCCGGTTGTTGCGTACCGCCGACGGGTGGGCGGCGGTTTCCTGCGCCAGGTCCGACGACCCGTTGCTCCTCGCGGCGTTGGCTTGCGCTGATCTCGTCGACGGCGATCCCTGGCCCGCGGTGTCGTCCTGGCTGGCCGAACATTCCGGGGCCGAATTGGCCGAGCGCGCCGAGCTGCTCGGTGTCGCCGCCTGGCCGGTCGGCCCGGACCGTGAGCCGGCGGCCCCGGATCGGCTCGGCGCTCCGGGGGGAGCTGTGCAGCGAACGCCGCCGAATCCGCGCTCGGTCGCGACAGCCTGGCAGGCCGGCGTCTCGGCGTCGCTCGAACCGCGCCCCGTCGCCGGACTGCTGGTGGTCGATTTCAGCGCCTTGTGGGCAGGCCCGCTGTGCGCGCACCTGCTCGGGCTCGCGGGTGCGCGGATCGTCAAGGTCGAGACCCCGTCGCGCCCGGACGGCGCTCGTCGCGGCAATACCGATTTCTATGGACTGCTGCACGGCGGCCACGAGGCGGTGCAGCTCGATCCGACGGCCCCCGGTGACCGGGCCGCACTGGCCGCTCTGGTCGGTGCGGCCGATATCGTCATCGAAGCCTCACGCCCCCGAGCGCTGCGCGGATTCGGTCTGGACGCAGCGCGATTCGTCGCCGAGGGCGCGACCTGGCTGTCGATCACCGCCGGTGGCCGGGCATCGAACCGGGTGGGTTTCGGTGACGATGTCGCCGCTGCCGCCGGGCTCGTGGCCTTCGACGCCGACGGCCCGATGTTCGTCGGTGACGCGATCGCCGATCCGCTGACCGGCCTGACCGCCGCCGCGCTCGCGATGTCGGTGCCGCGAGGAGGAGGGGGCAAGCTGTGGGACATCTCCATGACCGATGTCGTCGCCACCACCCTGGACGTCACGGAAGGTGCTGCGCCACAATCCTATCGGGAAGGTGACTGCTGGATGGTCGAGTCCTCGACGGGTGCCGTGGAGATCAGCGGACCGCAACGCCGCCCAGCACGCGGCCCGGTCGCCGAGCCCGGCCGAGACACCGCCGCATTGCTGTCCGAACTGGGCATAGTCCGATGATCACGATTGCCACGGCATCGGAAGCGCCGGGCGGCCGCGCGCGCCGCGATCTCGCAGCGCTGCCATCCCTGGTGAGGCCGGCCACCCTATGACGACACATCTGTTCCGCGATGTCGCACTACCCGGCAGCGATGTCGAATTGTCCGACAGCCGTATCGATGTCGCGGTAACCGGCGATCGGATAACGGCCATCGGTTTCGGGCTGGAGGCCGGAGCCGCCGAGGTGATCGAGGGTCGAGGCGGACCCCTGCTCCCCGGGCTGCACGACCACCATCTGCACCTGCACGCCCTCGCCGCCGATGCCGACTCGGTGCGTTGCGGCCCACCGCACGTGCACACGAGCGACGAACTGGCAGCCGCGCTCGCCCGCGCGCCGGGTGAGGGCTGGATCAGAGGCGTCGGCTACGTCGAAACCGTCGCAGGTCTGCTCGATGCGGCCGACCTCGACAGCCTGCACGCACGCCGGCCGGTCCGGATGCAGCACCGCAGCGGCGCGCTGTGGATCCTCAATTCGACGGCCTGCGAGGCGATTCGGCTCGAGACAGCCGATCATCCGGGCGTCGAACGCGACGATTCGGGTTCCCCCACCGGGCGAGTGTGGCGCGCAGATGCCTGGCTGCGTGAGCGCCTTCCGACCAGCGAACCGCCTTCTCTGGTGAGAGTCGGCGCGGATCTGGCCCGCTTCGGAATCACCGGTATCACGGACGCGACGCCGGAGCTCCCGCCGGATTCATTGTCCGCACTCCTGGACGCCCACCTCTCCGGCTCCCTCCCGCAACGCCTGCACCTACTGGGCGTCCCTTCGGACGGCCCCGCCGAGCCGAGCTTGCACCCCGGTGGCATCCCCTTCCCGAACACGGTGACCACCGGCCCCTACAAAATCGTGATCGCCGACTCCGACCCCCTCGATTTCGAGGCACTCGCCGCCACAGTCCGCCGAGCACACACCCACCACCGGCCGGTGGCGGTCCATTGCGTCAGCCGGGAGGCGCTTCTCGTTCTCCTCGCCGTCTTCGACGAGGTCGGCAGCCGGCGGGGTGATCGGATCGAACACGGTGCGCTCATCCCGGCCGAGTCGTTCCAGGACCTGCGCCGACACGGACTCGCCATCGTCACCCAACCGGGCTTTCTCGCCCATCGCGGTGACGACTATCTCCACCGCGTCGCCCCCGAAGACCTCAGCGACCTGTACCGCTGCCGCTCACTACTCAGCGCAGGCATCCCGGTAGCGCTGTCGAGCGACGCCCCGTACGGCCCGCTGAACCCGTGGTCGGTCATCGAAGCGGCCACCACCCGGCGAGCGCCGACGGGAGAAATCCTCGGTGCGAAGGAACGACTCACCGCCACCGAAGCCCTGGACGCCTATCTCACCGCACTCGACGCGCCGGGCGGTCGTCCGCGCACGATCCGGGTCGGTGCCCCTGCTGATCTGGTACTGCTCGACCGGCCGCTCGCGGAGGCTGCCGCGCCGGAGTCCGATCCGGTGCGCTGCACCATGATTCGCGGAACAATCCGTTTCCGACGATGAACTACGTCCCGTGCGCGAAGGTGGCCGATTCGACCCCGTGCTGCGGGCGTTCCTGAGCACGCAGCCGAGGCATGACGCGCTCGAGCGCCTCGAGCAGCAGCCCGGCCATGTCGTGGCTGAACCCGTTGCGCACCACGATGCGCAGCGCGGCCAGATCCTCGCGATTCTCGGGAAACGTGTACGCCGGTACGAGCCAGCCTTGTTCGCGCAGGGCCGCCGAGACGTCGAACACCGAATAGCCGGTTTCGCCGTCGGCGAGGGTGAAGGCGAAGACGGGCAGTTCGCTGCCGTCGGTCAGCAGACGGAACGGGCCCATCTCGCCGATGCGTTCGGCGAGGCCGGTGGCGACGTCGCGGCAGTACTGCTGGATGCGGGTGTAGCCGCTGCGGCCCAAGCGCAGGAAGTTGTAGTACTGGGCGACGACCTGGGCGCCGGGGCGGGAGAAGTTCAGGGCGAAGGTGGGCATTTCGCCGCCGAGGTAGTTGACGCGGAAGACGAGGTCGTCGGGCAACGCGGCGGTGTCGCGCCACACCACCCAACCGACACCGGGGTAGACCAGACCGTATTTGTGGCCGGAGGTGTTGATCGAGGCGACGCGGGGGAGGTGGAAGTCCCAGATCAGATCCGGGTCGCAGAAGGGCGCGATCATCGCACCGGAAGCGCCGTCGACGTGGACGGGAATGTTCCAGCCTTCCCGTTCCTCGAGGCCGTCGAGGGCGGCGCAGATGTCGGCGACCGGTTCGTAGCTGCCGTCGAAGGTCGAGCCGAGCACGGCCACGACGCCGATGGTGTTCTCGTCGCAGTGCGGCAGGGCCGCTTGCGCGGTCAGGTGGTAGCGGTCGCCTTCCATCGGCACCAGGCGTGCCTCGACATCCCAGTAGGCGGCGAATTTCTCCCAGCACACCTGCACGTTCGCGCCCATCACCAGATTCGGGCGGTCGGTCGGGAGCCCGGCCGCTCGTCGGCTGTGCTGCCAGCGGCGCTTCATGGCCAGGCCCGCGAGCATGCATGCTTCGCTCGAACCGGTGGTCGAACAGCCGGGGGCATGGTCCGGGTCGGGCGCGTTCCACAGGTCGGCGAGCATGTGGACGCAGCGCTGCTCGAGGTCGGCGGTGCGCGGATACTCGTCCTTGTCGATCATGTTCTTGTCGGCGCATTCGGCCATGAGCATCCGCGCGGTCGGTTCCATCCACGTCGTGACGAAGGTGGCCAGATTCAGCCGGGCATTGCCGTCGAGCATCAGTTCGTCGTGGACCACCTGGTAGGCGATCTCGTTGTCCAGCTCGCCCTCGGGGAGTCGATTGCGCGGCACGGAGACCGGTTCGCGGGAGAAGATCGGGTTGACCGATACCTCGTTGTGGCTCTGGTCCTGCGGGAAGGAAGGGTGCGACAACGGCATGGCGACTCCTGGTCTCGGCTACCGGCCCGTGCGACGGGGCGCGTCGACCGTGCCGGGCTGCGGCTATCGCCCGACGGCTTCCGGTCCACCGGGAGCCGGGCACGCTCTGCACCACTGACTCGTCGCCGGTGACAGTACCCCGGCCGGTCACCGGAGAACCGGCGGCGAACTGGCGTGTTGCCCGCCGGCGAAACCCCTGTGCGTCGTCGCCGGACAGCGTATGGCGATGATGGTGCGCACGACTCTCTGTGAAAGGACGCATCCCATGAGCGAGAACACCCCCAAGGTCGCCGTCGTCACCGGCGCCGCCCGCGGTATCGGCGCCGCCGTCGCCACCCGGCTGGCCTCGGACGGTTTCGCGGTCGCGGTGCTGGATCTCGACGAGCAGGCCTGCGCGCCGGTCGTCGACCGGATCGAGAACGCGGGCGGCCGAGCGGTCGCGATCGGCGCCGACGTCTCCGACGAGGAGTCGGTCGCCGCGGCCGTGGACCGGATCGTCCAGGAACTCGGCGCGCCGGTCGCGCTGGTCAACAACGCCGGCATCACCCGTGACAACCTGCTGTTCAAGATGAGCGTGGGGGAGTGGGACGCGGTCATGAACGTCCACCTGCGCGGCTCGTTCCTGATGAGCCGCGCCACCCAGAAGCACATGGCCGACGCCGGCTGGGGCCGGATCGTGAACCTGTCGAGCGTGTCGGCGCTGGGCAACCGCGGCCAGGCGAATTACTCCGCCGCCAAGGCCGGCCTGCAGGGCTTCACCAAGACGCTGGCGATCGAGCTCGGCCGCTTCGGCGTGACCGTGAACGCGATCGCGCCCGGCTTCATCGACACCGAGATGACCGCCGCCACCGCCGCCCGCATCGGCATGGACTTCGAGGACCTCAAAGCCGCCGCGGCCAAGGAGATTCCGGTGCAGCGGGTCGGTCAGCCCGAGGACATCGCCGCGGCGGTGTCGTACTTCTTCCGCGAGGAAGCCGGATTCGTCTCCGGCCAGGTCCTCTACGTCGCGGGCGGGCCGCGGGCCTGACGCAGCGCACGTGCGGACGGCGCATCGACGCGGAGATCGGGTTGCCGGTCTCCGCGCGATGAGGGAGCATCCCTCGCGCCGGAGCCCGTTCGGCACTACGTCAGGTTGGGAGAGATCCGAGTTGTTGAAGAGTCTGCAGGGGTTCAAGGAATTCCTGATGCGCGGGAACGTCATCGATCTCGCGGTGGCAGTCGTGATCGGCACGGCGTTCACCACCGTGGTGACCGCGGTGACGAAGGGTGTCATCACCCCGTTGCTCGCCGTCGCCGGCGGCCCCGACGAGCTGGGCCTGGGTTTCCACATCGTGCCCGGCAAGGCCGCCACCTTCGTCGAGGTCGGCCCGATCATCACCGCGATCCTGAACTTCGTGATCGTGGCGGCGGTTCTGTACTTCGTGCTGATCACGCCCATGCGGCACCTGACCAACCGGTTCGGCACCAAGAAGGCCGCCGAGCCCACCCAGGTCGAACTGCTCATCGAGATCCGCGACCTGCTCGCTCAGCGGGACGAGGCCATCGAGGCCGAGCACGCCGCCAACCAGCGTGTCGAGCGCGAACTCGAGACCAGCAGCCCCGCCACCGGCACGCCTGCCGACGGTCGTGGCGACGACAAGATCCCCAGCCGGTACTGACTACCGGCAGAACCTCTCCGGCAGATATTTGTTCCGCCGGATCGAGAATCGGTCCTCACGATCTTCGGGTGAAGTGCTAATGTGCAATTGCGGACGTCTCCGAAGGGAGAGAGTCCCACCGGGCGATAGCTTTGCCGGCCGCTTGTGCGGAGCTTCGTCGATAACAAATCGATGATAGCCGGGAGCTTCGTCGTTTCCTGAAGATGTATTCACCAGTAGAACTGGAAAAATCCACCCGAGAGGGAAATGTCATGCTGAGTGCAGTCATCAGCCTCGGCTCCACAGCCGCAGTGCTGGCCTGGAGCGCGCTGGCGGCGCTGATCGCGATCATCCTCTGATCGTCGCTGGTTGAAATCGGTAGTCAGCCGTGAGTATCCTCGCCCGGAAATTCGTGGGGCACCCGCCCGAGGACCGAAATGTCAATTTTCACCCAGGGGAGTGACAGACCAGTCGTCCGACAATTGTCGCAACGCAATCAATACTAAATTATCTCGCTGCGTGCGATACGAATGCGCATACGCCCACGGCGTGCGATATGAATTCGTGCTGTTTCTCGAAATACCGGTCGGCAAGGGATCGGGGACGACGGGGCGGCTCGCCGATCGTGGCGCGGTACCGGATCGCGCGGACTCCGCTGCGGCCACGAAACGCTCGCGGCCGCAGCGGGCGATCTGCTCTCGAACGAGAACGGCAGGTAACTTAGTAGCCCGACCGGCCGCACGGGTCCAGGGCGGAGCCTGAGGTCCACTCACACACGTCACCGAACACAATGGCGAAAGGCAGATTGACCAGAAGGGCAAGAAGCCCGATGACGTTGCCTTGCTGGAGATAGTACGAGCCCGTCTGCGCACCTGCTGTGCCCGAATCGATCGCCGACGAGCCGGTTCCCTCGGCGATGCTCGCGAGCGGGCCCGGCGCGATGGCGGAGTCGATCGGGGCTGCCGTGGCGCCTGCTGCGGCCGCGACGAGAGATGCCGCCGCGACCGAGGCGGCGGCGAGACGAAGTTCGGTACGCATCATTGCGCTCCTCTGTAGAAGAATTGTCATTCACATACTAGCGATGATGCGCACGGCTGCACTAGTGATGACGAGGTCGAATCGGTCGCTGAACTCTCCTGGCCGAGGTCGGACCGCGCGTTTACCGGAGTCGCGGGCTCACGACATCGGCAGTGGCGGCGCGGGCGGAAAGACGACCGGAAGCGCCGCCAGCGTGCGATGCAACGGCCCAGGGCGCCACTGCAGTTCCTCGGCTGGAACAGCCAGCCGCACATCGGGCAGGACGTCGAGCAGTTGATCGATCGCGCCCTGGGCTATCACGTAGCCCAGCGATCTGGCCGGGCACGTGTGCGGACCGGCGCCCCAGGCCAGGTGCGCGCGACTACCGAAGTGGTCCTCGCCCGCGATCTCCGGATCGTCATTGCAGCCGGCGAGACTGATCATCACCGGTTGATGCGCGGGCAACCAGATCCCCTCCATCAGGATCGGCTGTCTCGGATACACGATGGAGGGGTTCGGCAGCGGCGGATCGTCGAAAAGCACCCGGTCGATCGCGTCCCGCGTCGACATCGCGCCGCCGACGATCCCGTCACCGAACCGGTCGTCGGTGAGCAGCAGCCGCAACGCGCTGACGATCAACGCCTGAACGGGATCGATGCCCACCCCGTAGAACAGCAGGACCTGGTGCAGAATCTCCTCGTCGTCGAGCTGGACGTGGTGCCGCAGCAGCGACGTGGTGATATCCGCACCGGGATGGGCGCGCTTGTAGTCGACCAGCTCGGCGAGCGCCCGCTCGAACGCGCGACTGGCCTCATCCAGGCCCGCACCCTCGAACACCGACGCCGTGGCAGCGGCAGCCTTCGCGCTGATCCACGGCGGACACCCCACCAGCTGGTTCACCACCGTGTAGACGAGCGGAGCGACGTACTGGGCCCCGAGATCCGCAGACCCCGCCTCGCAGAAGCCGTTGATCAGCGGCAGCGCGGTCTGTTCGACGAGAGCCTGAGCCGCATGCATGTCGACGCTCTCCACCGCGGCCGTGGTGGCCTTCCGCAACCGCTCGTGCGCATAGCCGGAGTTGCGCGAGGCGTTCGGTCGCCACCGAAACACCGGCAGCACCGGGCAATCGGCGGGGACAGTCGCCTCCCACCCCCGCGGATCGGCAGGGAAGCGCTCGGGATCGTTGAGAATGCTCAATGCCGTGCGATACCCGATCACCAGCGTCGCCGGCACCCCGGGCGCGACATCGACCGGGACGAGCGAACCGAACCGCTCGCGCATCTGCCGATACATCCGATGCGGGTCGGCGGTGAATTCCGCCGAGTACAGGCTGACGCGTTGCCCGTCGACTCGATGGGGAGTGGTCGGCGGTGCGGACATTGTTCTCCAAAAGGCAAGGGGCGGACGGGTTCGCGGGCGGCAAGCCTGGGGCCGGCCGACTCGGACCCTACATCGCGCGCACCTGTTCGATGACATGGCGCCGGCGTGGCCCGCAGGACGAATCACCGGCCGCGAGGACCGTCCGGGCACCGCATCTTCGTCGAACGTGGCGACTCGGCGTTCTCGTGCCGGCGCTCCGGCTCACGGCACCGATGAGCAGGGTGGTGAATTCGTCGATGTCGTCCATGCCCTGCGCGGTGATCAAGGCGCGGTCGACATGGGTGCGAGCCGGCGTCCATGTCGCTCCGGCATTGCGGAGGTCGGTGGCCAGGCTCGGCCAGGCGGCCAGCGTCCGGCCGGTGACCAGACCTGCGTCGATGAGGGTCCATGGGCCGTGGCGGATCGCGGCGATCGGGATGCGGGTTTCGTCGGCGTCACGGAGCAGGCGATGGGTCGACGAATCCTGGCGAAGGATATCGGGATTCGCGACTCCACCGGGGAGAACCACGGCGTCGTAGTGTGCGGCCTCGGCGTCGGTGGTGCGCAGATCTACCGGGAATCGCTCGGCTCGATCGAGGTGGTGATACGCCTGGACGAATCCTCCTTCGGGTGCGAGCAGGACGGTGTGGGCGCCGTCGCTGCCGCGCTGACCGCCGCGGGTATGACCTCGGAGGCGGCGGCCGACCAAGCGCAACTCCTGGTCGCACTCCTGGAGGGTGCGCTGGTGCTGTGCCGGGCAGGAGGCAGCATCGACCCATGCGAACGAGCCGCCCGGGCGGCGCTGTCAACCGTCTCCGACGAATGACGAATCGGGACTGCGAAGACCTGTGCGAGCGTTTGTTTTCCGCCCGATACGCTGCCTCGTCCTTCGGCGAATAGTAGGTGACGTCGGCGGCCTCGGAGAACCCTCCTGTGACACCGAATCGACCCGGTGACCTCCGCTGGCGGGCGGGCGTCACCGGGTCGGTGGTCGTGCCGGATCGGCTACGCCGCGGGCTCGGTGCCGCGCATGGTCGCCGCGGTGATGCCCGCACCGGCGAGAGCGATGACGGCCGCGCCGGTGAATGCCGCCGAGAACCCATTGGTCAGATCCGGCAGGCTGTCGATGCGGTCGGCGCCGTAGGAAGCGGCGACCGCGGTCATGGCCGCCAGGCCCACCGCGGAGCCGACCTGGTAGCTCACGTTGACGATGCCCGAGGCCAGGCCGCCCTCCTCGGGGCGAGCCGCGGAGATGGCGGTGCCCAGCGACGGCACGAAGGCCAGCGACATCCCCGCGGCCGCGACCAATGAGGCAGGCAGGACGTCCACCCAGAAGTTCCCGGTCGGACGCACCAGCGACATGATCGCCAGACCCAGGCCGAGCACGGTCAGCCCGGCCACGATCATCGGTTTGGCGCCGAACCGCTGCATCGCGCGCGGTGCCAGCACGATCATGCCGAGCATGATGAGGATGGTCATCGGCAGCAGGGCCGAGCCGGCGGGGAAGGCGCTGTAGCCGAGTACCTGCTGCAGGTACAGGTTCAGGAAGAACCACATCGGCACCCAGGCCGCGCCGAGCAACAGCTGGGCGATATCGGCCGCGGCCAGATTCGGCGCGGTGAAGATGCCCAGCCGCATCAGCGGCTCCCGGCGCCGCGCCTGGATCAGCACGAAGGCGGCAAGCAGTGCGGCGGCCACACCCAGCACGCCCCAGGTCTGTCCCGACGCCCACCCGACCTCCGGTGCGCGGACGATGCCGTAGACGGCCGCGGCGAGACCGGCGGTGACCGTCACCGAGCCGAGCAGATCGACGGAGCCGGAACGGGCCGGCGCGTCGGGCATGAGCGCGGGGACCGCGATCAACGCCGCCAGCGCGATCGGGATGTTGATGTAGAACACCCAGGGCCAGCTGATGTACTCGGTGATGACGCCGCCGAGGAAGACGCCGGCGGTGCCGCCCGCGGGGGCCGCCGCACCGTAGATGGCCAGCGCCTTGGTCAATTCCTGTGGCGCCGAGCCGAACAGCATCATCAGCAAGGTCAGCGCCGAGGGGGCGATCAGGGCCGCACCGCCACCCTGGATCGCGCGTCCGGCCAGTTCGGTCGCGACATTGCCCGCCGCGCCCGCGATGACCGAACCCGCGAGCAGGACCGCCCATCCGGCGGCGAACACGCGCCGCGCACCGAGCAGATCCGACAGCCGTCCGCCGAGCAGCAGCAACCCGCCGAAGGCGACGACATAGGCGTTGAACACCCAGGTGAGGTTCTCCTGGGAGAACCCGAGATCGGTCTGCATCTTCGGCAGGGCGATCCCGATGATCGAGGTGTCCATGATGACCATGAACTGGGCGGCGGCGATGACCGCCAGCGCCCACCACTTTCGTGTGGTGGTGGTGCGCGTCTGCGTACTCATGACATTTCCCGTCCTTTCACAACATTCAGACGGGTACCATACCCCCCTAGGGTATCTACGGGTCAATATGTGTGCCCTATTTGACGGGTGAGCTGGGGGCGGCATTGCGGTGACGATCAGGGCGGCAGTGATGATCGGTCGTGGCCAGGAGGTCGGTGGCGTGCTGTGGGGTCACGCTGCGGTGGAGGGTGAAGCCGACACAACTCGAGGTCTGATGACCTTCCCTCGGCAAAGCGTGTGACGCATTTTTCCAAGAACATACGTTCGAATGGGGATAGCGTCCTCGTCATGAACAAGATCTTTTCTGCGCTGACCGAATGCGCTGCCGAGGCCGGCCGGGTCGCCCGGGGAGTTCGCCCGGACCAGCTGTCCGGACCGACGCCATGTGCCGAGTTCGATGTGCGAGCGTTGGTCAATCACTGGGTGCTCTACTCGTCACACGGACTGGAATGCCGAGCGCTGCGCCGGCCGATTCCCGACGAGCTGACCGATCGGGACTTCACGGCTGTGGCGGATTGGGCCGAAGAGTATACGGCGCAACTGGATCGGGCGGTGCGTGCCTGGTCCGAGCCCACCGTGTGGGAGGGGGAGATCGACCTCGGCTGGGCCACGATGCCCGCCGCAGGCGTGGCCGGAATGCTGCTTGCGGAGCTGGCTCTGCACGGGTGGGACGTAGCCACCGCAACCGGGCAAGAGTTCCGGGTGTCCGAGGGATCAGCAGTGATCATCGGGGAGATCGTTGCCGCGAGCGCCGAGGAATACCGCGCCTACAGCATGTTCGCCGCGGCGGTCGAGATCGCAGACAGCGCGGACCCGTTTTCGCGGTACGTGGCTGCGTCCGGGCGGAATCCGCAGTGGGCCGCCGGTATTCGGGCATGACCGGCAACCGGAGTGGCGTGTGGCACTCATCGCCTGTCCCTCAACCCCGATATGAAGCCGCCCGCTCCCCGCGCTGCTTCTCAGCGGATCAATCCGGCCAGGCGGAGGCGGCCGTCGTGGACTTCGGCGATCTGGTCGACAGCGGCCAGGTGCGCGCGGTCGTGGGTGACCAGGACGGTGGCGGTCGCCTGCTGGTGGGTGAGGCGGATGATCAGGTCGATGACGGCGGCGCCGCGTTCGTGGTCGAGGGCGCTGGTGGGCTCGTCCACGAGGAGGACCGTGGGGTCGTTCATCAGGGCGCGGGCGATATTGACGCGCTGACGCTGGCCGCCGGAGAGCTGGTGGGGGTGGCGGCCGGCTTGGTCGGCGAGCCCGACCGCGTCCAGAAATTCCATGGCCCGCCCCCGGGCGGTGTGCGGGTTGCGACCGCTGATCCGGGCCATGACCTGGAGTTGTTCGGCGGTGGTGAGGGCGGGCAGCAGGTTGGGCTGCTGGAAGACGATGCCGATCTTGTCGCGGCGGAGTTCGGCGAGTTCGCCGCGGGACATCCCGGTGGTGGAGATGCCGTCGAGGGTGACGGTGCCGGAGTCCGGGGTGATCAAGGTGGCCGCGACGGCCAGCAGGCTGGATTTGCCGGAGCCGGACGGGCCGACCACGGCTGTCAGATTTCCTCGGGGGACATCGAGAGTGACCCGGTCGAGGGCGGTCAGGCGGGTGTCGCCGTCGGGATAGGTGAGGGTGATGTCGGTCAGGTTCAGGCTCATCGGGCACTCCCCAGGGCAGTCAGCGGGTCGACGGAGGTGATCCTGCGGATGGACAAGGCGGCTCCGAGTGCGCCGAGCAGGATCATCACGGCGGCCGGGAACAGGACGGTGGCGGGTGTGAGCAGGAACGGCACGGCGGAGCCGATCACGAGTGCCCCCGCGGCCGCGGCGATGCCGGTGCCGAGCAGGGTGCCGCCGACGAGCAGGACGAGCGCTTGGCCGAGGGCGTCCCCGAGGAGGCTGGCGGTGGATGCGCCCAGGGCCTTGAGTACGGCGATGTCGCCGCTGCGCTGAATGGTCCAGACGGTGAAGAAGGCTCCGACGACGAGCGCGGAGATGGCGAACAGGAAGCCGCGCATCAGCTGCAGGGCGCCGTTCTCGGAGGCATAGGAACCGATCGCGGACAGCGAGTCCTCGGGCGAGACCGTCTTGGTGCCGACCTGCTGGTCGATGAGGTCGGTGTCGGCGCCGGGCGCGGTGGTCAGGGCGATGACGGTGGCGGTCGGGCCGTCCCCGCTGTCGGTGGGCGGTGCGGTCTGCTGCCAGATGGCCCTGCTGGTCCACACGACGGGCGTGTGGCTGAAGAATGCGTCGCCCTCGACGGCGGCCACCTCCAGGCCCCGGCCTGCCAGGGCAAGGAAGTCACCGACCTCGACGCCGAGGTTGTCGGCAGCCGCGGTGGACAGCACCACCGTGCTGTCGCTGATCTTGTCGCTGTCCGGGGCGAGGTGAGAGCCGGGTTCGACACCGAAGGCCGAGACCCCGATGCTCCTGTTCCCGGCGGTGGCCTTGGTCGTGGTGATCCCCAGCGGTTCGGCGCTCTCGACACCGGGCGCCTGGGACCATTGCCGCCATTGACGCTCGGTGACAGTGGAATTGGAATACGAGAGGTCCTGCCCGCCGGTGGGAGCCTGGAAGGCGATCTTGTCGGCGGGCAATCCGGTGATCGCCGAGATGTTCTGCTGGCTCAGTCCGCCGGTCAGCCCGGACAGCAATCCGACCAGCAGGGTGATCAGCACGATGACGGCCCCCATCAAGGCGAAGCGCCCCTTGGCGAACTTCAGGTCTCTCCAGGCGACAAACACGGCTTCGGCCCGTCCTTTCCGGCGGTGGGAAGTGGTACGACTCCACTGTCGCGGCCGACCCCTGGTGCGCGCGTCTGGCGCAGGACTGCACTCGGCAGGCGGAAAGACGGCATACGGGTTCTAACTTTCGATGGACGCCCGAGGACGTCTGCCTTCGTAACCTGGAATCACTGTGAACGCCGATGCCCCCGTCCTGACCCCGACCCCGCGGGCGCTGGCCTGGTGCCTGCATCTGCTGATCATCGGCTTGCTCGCCATCGCCGCAGGCCGAGCTGTGGCCGATGACGGACCGCACGCCGGGGCGGCCGTCGTCGCCGCGACGGCGTGCGGCCTGATATACGCGGTCGGTCCCATGCTGCCGGGTGTCCGCCGCTCGCGGAGCGCCGCCGCGCTGTGGCTGGCCGCCGTCGGAGTCGCGTGGCTGGTTCTGCTCGTCCTGACCCGTGACGCCGTATGGGTGGCCTTCCCGCTGTATTTCCTCCAACTGCACCTGCTGCCGCGCCGCGCCGGGCTGGTGGCCGTGGCGGCCACCGCCGCGGCGGCGATCGCCGGTTTCGCCGCCCACCAGCACTTCTTCAGCCCCGCCATGGCCATCGGGCCCGCGCTCGGCGCCGCCGTGGCGGTCGCGGTGGTCTGGGGGTACCAGGCCCTCTACCGGGAGAGCGAAGAGCGCCGCCGACTGATCGACGAGGTCACCACCACACGCGCGGACTTGGCCGCCGCCCAGCACATCGCCGGTGTCCTGGCCGAACGCGACCGTCTGGCCCGCGAGATCCACGACACGCTCGCCCAAGGCCTCTCCAGCATCCAGTTGCTGCTGCGCGCGGCCGAACGA
The DNA here is from genome assembly GCF_001613125.1 of Nocardia shimofusensis NBRC 100134. Classification (GTDB taxonomy): domain Bacteria; phylum Actinomycetota; class Actinomycetes; order Mycobacteriales; family Mycobacteriaceae; genus Nocardia; species Nocardia shimofusensis. The sequence goes on along the minus strand of NZ_BDBT01000007.1, from coordinate 234,824 downwards.
GCACTGCCGCTGGCGCCGGAGAACGCGGCCCGCTATATCGACCAGGCACGGCAGGCCGCCGTGGACAATCTCGCCGAGGCACGCCGCTTCGTCGCCGCTCTGACCCCGCCCACGTTGGAAGGCACCACCCTGGCGGGCGCACTGGAACGCCTGTGCAGTACCACCAGCACCCGGCACCAGATCACCACACGGTTCCACCTCGTCGGCGATCCCGCCCCACTGACGACCGCCCAGGAGGTCGCGTTGCTGCGCATCGCGCAGTCCGCCCTCGCCAACACCGTCCGCCACGCCGAGGCCACCACGGCCGAGGTCACACTCAGCTACCTCGACGACCATATCGCTCTCGACGTCATCGACGACGGACTCGGCTTCGACCCCGAACAGCTCCCCGACCCCGACCCCGACGCCGGCGGATTCGGGCTACCGTCCATGCGCGCCCGCGCCCGAGCCCTCGGGGGCACCGTCACCGTCGAATCCGCTCCCGGCCACGGCACCACGGTGGCCGCCCAGCTGCCCATCCCGTCAACCGAGACCGAGGCCCGGCCGTGACCGACACCCCCATCCGCCTGCTTCTGGCCGACGATCACCCCATCGTGCGGGCCGGACTGCGCGCCGTGCTGGAAACCGAGCCCGATCTCGCCGTCATCGCCGAAGCCGCCACCGCGCAGGAGGCGATCAGCCGTGCCGCCGAAGGCGATATCGACGTCGTGCTGATGGACCTCCAGTTCGGCAAAGGCATGGGCGGCGCCGAAGCAACCGCCCAGATCACCGCCCGCCAGGGAGCGCCCCGGGTGCTGATCGTCACCACCTACGATTCCGACGCCGACACGCTGCCCGCCATCGAAGCCGGCGCGACCGGATACCTCCTCAAGGACGCCCCGCCCGAGGACCTGGCCGCCGCCGTACGCACCGCGGCTGCCGGACGCACCACCTTGGCGCCCACGGTCGCCGACCGGCTGATGAACCGACTACGCACGCCGGGCACTGCCCTGACCAGGCGCGAGACCGAAGTCCTCACCCTGGTCGCCGACGGGCTGTCGAACCATGCCATCGGTGACCGGCTACACCTGACCGAGGGCACTGTCAAATCCCACCTGGCGCGCATCTACACCAAGCTCGACGTCGACTCGCGAACCGCCGCCGTCGCCGCCGCGACCTCCCTGGGCTTCATCCGCCGCTGACCTCGGTGGCGGTGTCACAGCGATACCGGCCGCCCTGGCCGCACCGAGGGATCTCCGGGATCGCTGTGGCTGGGCAGTGCTAGGGTCGCAATCCGGTAAATCTTCCCGACACCGCGTCGGGAAGATGTTCTCCGTAGAGAGGCGAAGAGACCGATGATGAACGACTTCCCCGGAGTCGACGGATTCCTCGGCACGAGGGCGTCGTGGTCGATGGACACCATGGTGCTGGTGATGGCGGTCGTGGTCGCCGTGCTGGCGTGGAGCGTCTACCAGGCCAAGGCGAAACGAAAGTTTGTCATGCACAAGAGAATTCAGATCTTGCTCGCGGTGGGCCTGTTCGCCGCGGTCGTCCTGTTCGAGATAGATGTGCGCTTCAACGGGTGGCAGGATCGTGCTGCCGGCGTCGTCGGCGGCACGGCATCGGCCGCGGTCTGGACAGCGCTCGCCATCCACCTGGCGTTCGCCGTGTTCTCGGTGGCGTTGTGGCCCGTGGTGATCATCCGGGCGGCGCGCAACTTCGGCGCGCCCCCGCATCCGGGAGCGCACAGCGCATGGCATCGGCGATGGGCTCCGATCGCTGCGATCGGCATGACCCTCACAGCGGTGACGAGCTGGGTGTTCTACGGGCTGGCCTTCGTCGCCTGACCCGGCCGCGTCGTGCCCCCGCGGCGGGTCAGCCTTCGGCCGGCGGCACCGTGCCGCGCGAAGTCCGAGACCGCTGTTCGAGATAGGGCGTGAGAAGTTCTTCGACGCGAGCCCGGACAGTGCTCGGGTCGCCTCCGGCGTCGACCATATCGGTCGCGGAATGCACGATCGCGTTGATCAGCTCGGCGGTGATCTCCGGGTCGGCAGCACCCAATTGAACGAGCGTCGTGACCAGTGGTGTCTTGAGCTGGTCGTGCAGTTCACGGGCGCGGTCGGCGAGCTTGTCGCCCGGCAGTGCTGTCGCCAAGGCCCGCACGATGGCGTGTTCGCCTTCGCTGACGAGTTCGATGTTGGCGGCGGCGTAGGCGAGGACCCGGCCGGCCGGATCGCCGACCTGATCCATGCGTTGCGAGATCCGCGTCGACCAGCGGGGAAGCGCGTCTTCCAAGACCGCGATCAACAGGTCGTCTCGCGAGCGAAAGTACTGGTACACACTCGGGCGAGCCAATCCGGTGCGTGCGGCGACCTGGGCGAGAGTGGGAATCTGCCCAGCGGTCAGCATGCCGCGGGCCGCGTCGAGCAGAGATCGGCGCTGCGCCGCATGATGTTCGGCAACGGTAGCCGCTCGGATCTTCGGCACGACGCCGGATGCCTCCTCGATGCGGTTGTACTGATCGGCTGGCAATGTTACCGACCGGCGAGTTCGTCGCCGTTGGGAAGCGCCGCCCGGTTCTCCCGCTGACCGGTGCCGAGCCAGTCGCGCAGCACCGGATCGTCGGTGAACTGTTTCAGGTACTCGTGGACAGCGATCACATTTCCCGGGCCGTCACATCGTCTGGACGTGAGCGTTCACCTCGAGTCGCGCCCGTGGCCAGGGCGGCCGCGACAGTGTCGCGGGCGGTGTGCAGCGCAGCGGCGAACGCGTGGTGACGTGTTCGGCGATTCATGAAGTTCGCCGGCAGGTGAGCCAGATCGGTGGCGCGCGGGCACATCGCGATCACCCGGGTACCGCGGGCTGCCACGGTGTCGATCTCGGCGGTGAGGATGTCGGTCATCGGCCGTCGCAGGCACCGGTCCTCGACGAAACCGCCGATGCCGGGGATGCGGGCACGGTCCGGTGATGCCATCGGTGCGATGAGATAGATCTCGTCGAAACCGTGGTCCGCCAATAGATCCAGCGACGCGGTCGAGGCCGCGCCGCCATCGACATACGTGCGGCCACCCACGGTGACCGGGGGCATCCATCCCGGCACCGCCCACGACGCCTGCAAGGCGGTGGCCGGCGACACCGCGGGCGCGTCCGGGGCGCCGAAGGCAACCCGCCGGCCCGTCTCGATGTCGACGGCGACCATGCGCGCGGCGGGATGGTCGAGCCAGGGCAGGTCGCCGGTGTAGGCCTCGGCCAGCCGCGCCAGCCGGCTCGCATCGCCACGCCCGATCGGCGCGATACCGGCCAGGGCGGTCAGACCGCGCTGGGAGCGCAGCAGACCGGGGTTCAGTGGCCGCGGGAACGGCAGCGGTGGCAGGGACGGTGGTGCGGCGTCGTGGTGGGCGCGCAATCGTCGGTCGTGGGCGGTGCCCTGCTGCATGCAGACCAGCTCGGCAACCGAAACCCCGCTGGCGAGCAGGGTGACGATTTCGGCACCCGCCGAGGTACCTTGCATCAGATCCGCTGTGCGCGGATCCCAGCCCAGCTGAGTGGACAAGGCGTCCAGGGCCGCGACGATCCAGGCGGCGCCGATGGTGCCGCCGCAGCCGATCACCAATGCGCGGGAGGTCATCGGCGAGAAGCCTTCCGGCCCAGAGTGGGCGCCGACGCCGGGGCGGTGTGCTCGCGAGCGTGGCGTCCGATGCCGTCGTCGACAACGCGGAGATGGAAGTCGCGGTCGTCTGGTTCGGTGAGCATGGTGGTCATCGTGGCGCGGTCGAAGGGCCACAGGTCGATGGTGTTCTGGTCGGTGAAATACCAGGAGTTGCAGCCGGTGTTCCACACCGTCGGCCCCATTGCCTCGGCGACAGCGTCGTTGAACCGGGTGGTGGCCGCCTCGGTGACTTCCACGGTGTCGAATTCGCCCGCGGCGAACCGGTGCAGCCAGCGCGTGATGTAGCGGGCGGTCAGTTCAGCCGAGTACTGCAGCGAGATCGTGCCGGTCGGCGAGTTCGGGCCGAGCACGGTGAACATGTTCGGGAACCCGGGAATCGCGGTCATCCGGTAGGCGCGCGGGCCGCCGGCCCACGCCTGGTCGATGGTGAGTCCGTCACGGCCGCGCAGGTTCATCGGCCGCATGTAGTTGTGTGGGTGGAAACCGGTCGCGAAGACGATGAGGTCGATGTCGTGTCGGCGACCGTCGGCGGTGCGGATACCGGTCGGGGTGATCTCGGTGATCTTCTCGGTCACCAGCTCGGCGTTGTCGGCCTGGATCGCCTGGTAATAGGTGCCGGAGACGACCTGCCGCTTACACAGCGGCTCATAATCCGGCGTCAGCGCCTCCCGCAGGGCCTTGTCGCGCACCTGGACGCGCAGCGACAACTTCGCCAACTGCTGCAACGTTCGCCGCCGCCAGGTCGGGCGCAACGCGACATCGGCGAGGATGCCCGAGGCCCACAGCGCCCCCGCGTACACCCGGTCGTGCAGCGCGGGCGAGGCCGCGAGCACCTTGGTCACCAGGCCGGATTGGGCCACGTCCATCGGCGCCCAGAGCACCCATTGCGGGGTGCGGGTGAACTGGGTGAGCTTGGCCGCTTGCGGCTGCAGCGCCGAAACCACCTGCACGCCGGTCGAACCGGACCCGATCACCGCTATCCGCTTGCCCGCGGTGACTATCGCGTCGTCCCAGCGGGCGGTGTGCACGACAGTCCCCTCGAAGCTGTCGAGCCCGGGCAGGTCCGGGGTGAACGGGTGATGCAGGACCCCGGTCGCGGCGATCACGAAGTCGGCGTCGTGGACGCTGCCGTCGGCGACGTCGACCCGCCAGCGGAGTCCGTCGAACACCGCGTCGGTGACCTCACTGTCGAGCCGCAGGTGCGCGCGCAAGCCGAAGCGGTCCACGACCTCGGCGTGATAACGCTGTATCTCCGGTCCGGTGGCCCAGACCCGGCTCCAGTCGGGTTTCGGGGCGAAGCCGAACTGGTAGAGCTGCGAGGGCACATCACATGCCAATCCGGGGTAGCGGTTCCAGAACCACACGCCACCGACATCGGCTCCCTTCTCCAGAATCACGAAGTCGTCGAAACCGGCCTCCTTGAAAGTGACCGCTGCCGAGATCCCGGCGACGCCGGCACCGATGATGATGATCTTCGGCCTGCGAATCGGTCTCGTTGTCATCAGTTTTCGCCTTTCGAGCAGAGATTCAGGACTCGGATGCCGCGTGCAGTTCCGCCCGCAACACTTTGCCGCCGGCATTGCGCGGGATCTCGTCGAGCACAACGAAGCGTTTGGGCACCTTGTAGCGTTCGAGGCCGGCGCGCACATGTGCTTTGAGCGCGTCCTCACTCGGCGACCCGGCCTCGGGTCCGAGCACAACGAAGGCATGGAGGACCTGCCCGAACTCGGCATCGGGGACGCCGATCACGACGGCCTCGGTGATGTCGGGATGGGCGGCGAGACGATCTTCGACCTCGCCGGGGAAGACATTCTCCCCGCCGGAGACGATCATGTCGTCGGCTCGACCGTCGATGAACAACCTGCGCTCGGCATCGAAATGACCCATGTCCCCGGTGTTGACGTGCCCGTCGACGACTTCTTTGGTCGAGACCGTCGCCGTGGGGTCGGGGGTGTAGCCGGTGTATTCCAGGCCGCTGCGCACGAAGATCTCACCGATCTCACCCGCGGCGGCTTCGGAGCGGTCGGCGCGCAGGATCCGCACCGACACCCCGAGCGCGGCACGGCCGATGGTGGCGGGTGCGGCGACCAGATCGGCGGGGGTGGCGACGGTGACCATTCCCGCTTCCGTCGAGCCGTACCCGTTGACCACGATCGGACCGAAAGCCTCGATCAGCTGCGAGATGACGGTCGGCGAAATCGGTGCCGCACCGGTGACCATGATCCGCAGATGCCGTCGGGCCGCAACGGCATCAGCCGTCCCGGCGGCGGTGAGCAACCGCTGCAGCATCACCGGCACCGCGAGCACCACGGTGACTTCGTGACGGGCGATATCGGCAAGCGCGGTCGCGGCATCGAAACGACGCCGACAGATCGCGGTTCCGCCCAGCGCCAGCGGACCCATCAACGACAACAGCCCGAATCCGTGGAACATCGGCGGTGCCACCAGCACCCGGTCGGTGGACCGCAGCCGCACGATCGCCATCGCTGTCACCGTGAGCGCCAGGATCGCGGTGGGCTTCACCGCTCGAGGAACCCCCTTCGCCTGTCCGGTCGTTCCCGAGGTCAGCAATGTCAGCTTGACCGCGTGACGTACCCGCGGCGGCGCCGGATGACGTCGTGCCGCCAGATCGTCCAGCGTCGGCAGGCCGGCGAGATCGGCGTCCGGTTCGCGCCAGGCCAGCACCCTGACCCCTGCGAAATCGGCGTCCGCCACCGTGGCGGCGTATTCGTCGTCGTAGATCAGCACATCCGGGTTGTGCCGGGCCAGGATCGCCTGCAGCTGTGGGGCGGGGAGTTCGGTGTTGATGAAGATCAGCTCCGCGCCCAGCTGTGCGCCCGCGGCCAGCGCCTCGGCGAACCCGCGGTGGTTGCGGCAGATGATGCCCACCGACCTCGGCGGTGCCGAGCTCGCGGCGAACAGGGCCGCGGCGATCGCTTCGGCCCGCTGCTGCAACTGCCGGTAGGTCAGCTGCCCGGAGTCGTCGATGATCGCGACCTTGTCCGGATGACGAATCGCGCTCGCCGCCAGCAACATCGCCGGTGTCGGACCGTACCGGTAGAAACTGCGCGCCAACGTCGCGGCCTTGCGCGGGCCGACCGGTGCCAACATTCCCGAGGCGAGGACCGCTGGGATCGCCGAACCCCACCGACGCAGATTGTGACTCAGTTCAGCGGGCATCGGTGCGCACCTGTTTCCGGTCGTCACCGGTGGCTTCGGGGACCGCCGCCGAGGCCGGTGCGGGCGGGCGCAGCCGCGACAGCGAGGCCTCGGTATCACCGAGATTGCGGAAGATCCGTTCGACGAGCAGTTCCAACGGCCACCGGAACACGGCCGCGTTGATCGCCGAGGGGAACCCGTAGAGCGGGGTCATCGTGCGTGGCTTCTCGACCACCGCCTTGGCCAGCACCTTCGCCGCATCATCCGGAGTCTGACCGGGCAGCAACCGCATCCAACGGCTCGGCGCACTCATCCGCGTATGCAGCAGACCACCGTAGAACGTAGTCAAGGTGACCCCGTCTGCTCGTGCCTCCATCCCGACAGCACGCATCCACCAGTCGAAGGCCAGCTTCGACGACAGATAGAAACCCCACTTCGGGGCGGTGGGGAACATGATCGCGACCGTGGAGACATTCACGATGTGACCGCTGCCGCGCGCCCGCATTCCGGGCAGCAGCGCCAGCGTGAGCCGCATCGGCCCGAGATAATTCGCACCCGTCGTCGCGGTGATGTCCTTGGGCCGGTCATAGGACAGATGGATCGAACGACGCAACGACTTGCCCGCGTTGTGGATCAGCACATCGACTTCGCCCAGGTCGAAGCGCACCGCCGCGGCGAACTCGGCGACCGACTGCTCATCGGTCAGATCCAGCCGGTACGGGTAGGCCTCGCCCCCGGCAGCATTGATCTCCTCGGCCACCTCGAGCAGCCGGTCCATCGATCGGGCGGCGATCACCACGCGCGCACCGGCCGCGGCGAACCACCGCGCGGTAGCCTCCCCGACGCCGAACGACGCCCCGGTGATCACAACCACCTTGCCCTCGACCTCGCGGCGCAACGCGGCTCGGCTGCGCAACCCGCGCGGCCCGACGACCCACGCGACCGCGCGAGCCAACGGTGTCTCGACGATCCGCGAAGGACCGGTGGGTAGAACTCCGGACATCAGTGATCACTCCGTCGTCGTTGACATGGTGGACAAGGAGCCGAGAAAAGCCAGGGCTCGAGGATCTGCGAGGGCGGCGTCGATGGCCCGCTGGGTCAGCTCGATACTCGGGTCGGTGCGCAACGCGGCCAGGATCGTGCCGAACATGGTGCCGACCACCAGTTCCTTGACCTGGTCACGACCGATCGCGCGGGTGCGCATCCAGTGCAGCACCAGACCCTCGATGAACGACACGAACCCGCTGATCGCCGCACGCAACACCGGTGAGGATGCCGATTGGCTCACCTCGACGACCAAGGCATCGGTTACCCGGTCCCGGTGACGGTCCCGGATCTGGCGCACCTCGGCATCAGCCACGTCGGCGAACAGCGCCTCGAACGCACGCGGCTGATACTCGGCCTCGTCGAGCAACCGATCGATGCCACGATTCAACCGATCCAGCGCCGGCCCACGCATGGCCAGCAGATACCCCCAGAACTCCTCGGCTGCCTGCTCGAGAACCGCGAGGTAGAAACCGCGCTTCCCGCCGAAGTGATAGCTGATCGAACCCGCGGCCACCCCCAGCGATCGCGCCAGATCCACGATGGACACCTCTTCGTAGCGATCACTGCTGAACGCGGCCTTGCCCGCCGCCAGCAGTGCCGCGCGCGAGGCCTCGCCGCGCCTGTTGCCGACCATCGCACCTCCGGGAGTTTGAATCGGATTCAATAACTCGGAGCGTAGGTGTCCCAGCGGAGCGGGTCAAGAAGTTTTTGAACAGGATTCAAAGATGTGTCGCGGCGCGAAGGGCGCGCACGCTCGCGACCTGCAGTCCCGCGCGGCGCTCGGCCACTCGGCCTGTTTGCCGCGCGGGGCCGTGGGGTATCCAGCGAGTGAGTCGATTCCCGAAACGGCTACCGCCACCGTGATTTCGACACCCGCGTCGGGACGATCGATGTCGCGATCCCGAAGCTGCGTCAGGGCAGCTATTTCCCGGATTGGCTGCTCGAACGCCGCAAACGCGCCGAACGAGCCCTCACCTCCCGCGCAGGCTTTCCTCCACTCCGGCAACGGATCCTGCTGGGGTAGAACCAGCCCTACCACCAAAATCGGGACAGAGCCGTTAACTGGACAGACCCTCCCAGGGCGAACGAACCGTGGACGCGTCGAAGATTGGATTGGAGGAGCAGCGGAGGGGTAATCGGGTTTGTCAGAGGCGCAGGCCAAGTTGACATTCACCTGACGCGGTGAGGATGATCGCTGGCGCATAGTGACCATCTTTTTGGGGGGTATGTGAACTTCGAGCTCGAAGAGTTGCGCCATCTGCAGGAACTGGGTGATCGGCAGCTTGCCGCCGCACGGCGGCGGGTCGATGACATCGAGAACGACGGTGCCGGCCTGTCTTTCGAGGCAACCTCGGATGGCGGCGATGCGACGGTCCGGGTCACGAGTACCGGTGTTGTGACGAATATTTCGTTGGCGTCGGGTTTCGGTGACCTGGGTCAGCCGGCATGGCTGCTGGCTGATGATGTCGACAAGGTTTGCGTGGCGATCGTTCAGGCGGTCGGTCGTGCACGATCGAAAGCTGCCGAAGAGATGCGGGGACGGTTCGCGCAGGCATTTCCTGATGCCTACGAACTGCTCGATGATCTGCGTGACCCCCGCAGCGGCAGCACCGCGGCGGGCAGGGGAACGATGTGACCGACTTCGATCGCATCTATCACATGGTCGCGGAGATGAATCGCGACTGGGAACAGCTCATCACCGACATCCGATCGGGCAGACTCGCCGAGCGGCGCGCGGCCGAGCGGCAGCGAGTGTCGGTCATCGATCGCTACACCGGCGCGGAATACGGCAGTCTCACTGTGGATGGCACCGGCGCGCTTCGTGATCTGAGTCTTGAGGCCTACGAAGTGTCGCAGTCGAACGAGGCCGACGTCGTGGCGGCGATCATCGCGGCCCTGAACTCACCGGCAGCGCAGCCGCAGGTGAGACGAGCACAGGAACTGAGTGGGGGTATCAATCATGGCTGACACCGATTTTCGTGTATGCCCGGCAGCGTTGAGGCTGCAGGCTGTGGAAGTCAGGCAGGCTTCCGAACATTGGCTGAAGGCGAATGCGGCCATCGGCGCCGCGCCGATGGCCGCAGACGCGCTGGGCTACTTCGGCACGGACATCGTCACGAAGTTCAATGCAGCGGCCAGCACGGTGAGCGAGAAGCTCATCGCAGGGCAACGGTCCATCCAGTCGGCCGCGACCGGCCTGGAAACGTGTGCGACCCACTTCGAGACAGTGGATGCCGAGTGGTACCGCCAGTTCGGGTTCATCGACGCACAGGTGGGGTACTAGGTGGGTACGAAGACCCGGGAGGGCTACCCGATCCCGGCAGACAGGAACCCGTACGGTCTGCCGGCTGAGATGGTCTTTCCCTACGATCAGGCGGCCACACTGGTGACTGCGGCGCAGCGGGTCCACTACACCGTGGTGCGTGAGCAGATCGAGCTGATCCGTAAAATGCTCGGCAACCCGAATGACGTCTCCACCGTCCTCGGGGCCTGGCAGACAGCGATCTCGGAACTGACGATGTCGGTCGACGGCAGCGACGACGGCAACGGATTGAGCACTGCCCGCGCTTCGGTCAACGCCCGGTGGAACGGCAGCGCGAAGGACGCCGCAGTCGAGTACCTGGACCTGCTGCTGGATATGACACCGAAGCAGCGGTCGGTGATGAAGGAGATCGCCGACGCGATCAACAACTTCAGCGCTCTGGTCACCCAGAACTACGCCACCGCCATCGCGCACATCAGCAAATACGCTGCGATCGTCGCCGAGTTGGCCGGCGGACTGTTCGAGGAACTCAAAGAAGCGATCACCCTCAATGGTGGCAGCATCGAGACGAAGATCCTCGAGGCTCTCGGGCAGTTCATGGAGGAAACCGGCAAGGTAATCGAGTCGGTCATCACCTACAAGAACAACCTCGCTGGCACGATGGACGGCATCATCACCCGCGCGGGCGAGATCGCGGTCCCCGCCGCTATCGCCCCCGACGCGTTGGACACCACCGGATGGCAGCCCCGCAACCCGACCGGCCCCAACCGGGGTACCCCCTCATGAGCGCGCGGCAGAAAACCGCTCCCCGACCCGGCAGGACCAGGCGCAGCGCAGGGATAGCGCTCGCGCTCTGCGCGCTGGTCCTGGCGGCGTGCTCGACACCCGAAGAAGATCCACCCGAGACGCTGACCTACCGATCGGTGCCCGCTGAATGCCAGGCCATCACCGACCAGGCCATCACACCGATCCGCGAGTTCCTGGCCGATGTGTCACTGCCGGATCTGCCCGGAACGCTCGATGAGGAGCGGACCTCGAAACGCTCCACCCCGACCTCGATCTCCTGCTCGACACACCAGACTCGTTACGGCCCGGACCTGACCCTGGGGCGAGATGTCGAGATCGAGTTCCTTCTGGCCACCGAGCCGTTCCGTCGGCCCAGCGCGGCTGTCCCGGTGCCGTTGCTGGGAGAGAGCGCACATCAGGAGACAGGGGAGCGCCTCGGTGCGCCCGGCGCCTACTCCCGGGTCGTCTTCCGGGTACGCAACCTCGAAGTCAAGGTCACTGCCAACGGCGACGACCTGGGCCCGTCGGCCCCCGATGTTTCCGAGCGAGCCGAGAAGACCGCGCTCAGCGTCGCCACAGCGATGGAAGCCCACATCGACGACCTGATGCCCTGGCCGGAATAGACCACGATCCGACGGTGGCCGACATGCCGACCGGGACTGCTGCACGAGTAGGTGGCAGGTTCGGTCAGGCAGCCCGAGTGGCTGGTGTGGTCATGATGGCTTCATATTCGACGGGGTCAATCTGCCGAGTCGCGTTGGCCGGCAGTCGCATCGAGGAAGCCCGCGCCCGCCTGCGGAAGTCGATCGATGCCTACACCCCGGCGCAGGCCCGCGCTCGCGCGTTCTCCCTCGGCAAGCTGACCATCCTGGAGTTGCAGGTGGGGGACACGGAGCGCGGCATCGACTACGGAGGCGAGGCTCTGGATGCGGATGCATCGTTGAAATCTCGTCGCCCCAGGATGATCTCGCGGAGGTCGGCAAGGCGCTGGCAAAACACGAGAGTGTGACCGGTGCGGGCGAGCTGCGAGCTCGCATCAGCCAGGTGCTGGAGGTCCCCCCATCCGTCGGTGACGTCTGAGGCATCTGCTGCAGCACCCCGACTGACTGCCGCCAGCACCCCGCAAAGGTGTCGCGTCCGGCAGTCAGTCAGTGATGACCGCGCCGCGGCGGATCCACTCGCCACCGCGGACGGCGGTGTGCATGAATTCGGCGACGTCTGCTCTGCTGATCTTGGCCAGGGGTTTCATCTCCACGCGGTCACCGACGCGGTATTCGCCGCGCGCTGGGCCGTTGGTCAGCGTGGACGGGTAGACCAATGTCCACTCCAGGTCGCAGGCGCGGATGGCATCTTCCGCATTCTTCTTGTCAGCGTAGATATTTCGAAGGAAGGTGCTGTACATCAGTTTCTGTACTGCGTTCGCGGAGGCGAATGTGTCGCCGACGCCGAAGGAGGACAACCAGACCAGCCGCGAGACGCCGGTTTCCGCGGCCGCCTCGATCACGGCGTGGGCGGCTCGGGTGAACAGGCTGTCGGCGCGAATCGACTTGCCGCGGCCCAGGGCGGAGATGGTGGCATCCTGTCCCGTCATCGCCTTGGCGACATCGTGGGCAGAGGTCGCGTCGCCCGCGATCACGGTCACCCGGCCCTTCAGATGGTCGAGTGCTTCCGGGCGCCGGGCGAGCACGGTGACGGTGTCGCCGGATTCGAGGGCGCGGTCGATGAGGTGGCGGCCGGTGGGACCGGTCCCTCCGAGTACGAGCAGTTTCATAGTGGGAGCCTTCCGTTGCTGGGGCTGAGCCAGGCAGGCCGGGGCGGCTCCTGCCAGTCCACGGTATGTGTGCTGTGCCGCAGATGAATTCAGTACATGGTCTCAACTTCTGCACCGTGGCACCAACCCGCGAACGTCGAAGAACGACAGGCAGCCCTCGCAGGTGCGAGCCGGCGCACAGGGCGGCGAACGACGAGGTCGTGCCGCACGGTATCCGCTCGGCGGCGGATTCAGTGACAGGCCGTACCGGCGCAGGTCCTCAGCTCACTCAGCCGACGATCGAGTCCGGTCACGATATCGGTGTGCGCGGACCGCCCCGCCGAGGTGTCGATGAGATTGGTCAACTGGTAAGGGTCGACCTCCAAGTCGTAGAGCTCGTACTTGCGGTCCTCGAGTGGTCGCTCACGTTCGTACCAGCGAACATAGAGGTAGCGCTGGTTGCGGACAGCGATCCAGGACGGAATATCCAGGACATCGGCAAGTGGTGTACCCGCTGTGAGGACCTGCTCCTGGGCGATGCCGTCCCGGCCGGTGTAGCCGGCGCCGCCGTACTCGGCGAGGAAATCCGTCCGCCACGCGGAGGCGTCACCACGCAGTACGGGCGTCAGCGAGCGACCGTCCATCCGATCCGGCGCACCGATGCCGGCCCAGTCGAGGATGGTCGGCGCCAAGTCGATCGACAGCGCCATCGCCGCGGAGCATCTGTTCGCGATGCCGGGGCCGGCGATCACCAGCGGCACTCGGATGGATTCCTCATACGGCGCCATTTTCTGGTCCAGGCGATGCGCGCCGAGGCTGTATCCGTTGTCGGAGGTGAAGATCAGGTAGGTGTTGTCGAGTTCGCCGGTGTCGGCCAGGGTCGCCACGATGCCGGCCACCATCTCGTCGAGCGCTTTCAGTGAGCCGAGCCGGGCGGTGTAGTCGGCATCGTTGGTCGCCTCGATCGCGGCGGCCCTGGCATCGGCGGTGTGGACGAGCCAGCTGGGTTTGTCGGAGACATCGGCTTCCTGGAAGTTCGGCGAGCGCGGCGCGGTGGTGGGCTGGCTCTCGGCGATATGGCGCGGCGCCGGTGGCAGCGGGGAATGTGGTGCGGTGGCTGCCGCGTACCAGAAGAACGGCTGCCCGGATGCGGCGGAATCGGTGATGAAGCGCCGGGATTTCTCGGCGACGACATCGGTCTGGTAATCCTTCGGTGCGCCACCGTATTTCACGGAGATGCCGTTCTCGTTGAGTGTGTAGTTGTAGCCCGTGTAGAGGGAGTTGTCGATACCGGCGTTCCAGTCGTCCCAGCCGGGCGGGATATGGCCGGGGGAGCGCTCGAGGCCGTTGAGGTACACGCCCGCCATTCCGGTCCGGTACCCGCTGTCGTGCAGCGCCTTGACGAAGGTGCGGGTTTCGTTGCCCTTGGCACGGAATGCCTGCAAGCCGCCCGCGGGTCCGGCATTGGTCAGCACCCCGGTGTTGTGCCCGTACCGGCCGGTCAGGATCGACGAGCGGCCCCCGCAGCAGATCGGCAGCGGCGCGAATCCGTGGGTGAATTCGACGCCGCGATCCCGGATCAACGTGGCGGTGTGCGGCATGGCCTGCCAGACCGGCGTGGTCAGCGCATCCAGGTCGTCGGCGAGGATCAGCACCACATTGGGCCGGTTGTCGTTCTCCGCCGATGCGGCCGAGACGCATAGCGTCGATGCCGCTACGGCGACCAGTGAGGCGGTCAGTGCTCGTCGTGCGATACGCAGAGTGAACAACCCGAACTCCTCTGATCTCGACAAAGTCGGCGTGGGGCGCGGTCGCCGCCGAGCTTAGAGGGCGGATCCGGGAAAACCAGTGGTCAGCAGGGGCGTGTCCGGCGATCGGGTAGTGCTGTCAAAATGCGCGAGGCGCGTTCGGCAGTGGTTGGCGTCGCCGTCCTGCTCGTCGTCTCGCTCGGCTTCTCTGCACCAGGCAAGAGGACGCGCCGCAACCGCTACGAACAGGAAGCCAATCGAAGCGAGCAGGCAGACTCCTTGCGGTAGCCACGCCGACCGGGATTGCGACGGTCTCGGCCAGACGGAATCGAATCGTGATTCGAAGTGTGCTCGCGTTCGCCCAATAATCCTGGGCGAGAGGTGGTTGCGTCCGCGCGCGAAATGGGCCGAAATCACTGAGGTCACCGAGCCCCCGTAATCGGGGGCAGCCGAATCGGCAGCACAATTATACGATTCAATTATGATCTCACCGACGCAAACACTGCGCATCAGTATCGCTGCTATCGCCCTCACCACGGGACTTGTCACCGCAGCCGGCCCGGCCGCCGCGGAAACTGCCGGTGCGGGCAGCAGTTCGATCGGCACCGGTTCCGCCGATGTGATGCAGAACCTCCTCATGTCATTCGCCTGCGCCGTGGGCGCCGCGTCCTGTCCCATCGTCATACCCAACTGAACCGTGTGGCGGGACGAATTTCCGTCGGCCGCCCCGCTGGTCTCGTCACCTGATGCCTGCACGCACCGGTTTGGTTCACCTCGTCGACAGGCGAAGTGATACTGCGCGATGTCGCCGTCGATAAGTGCTATGCGCATACTCGCATCGTGCACATCGATCTGCACGGCGTCTGACATGCAGCCCGTTCAGTAGCGGTGCGGCTGAACCGCACCGAGAGCGTCGGCCCCGGGAGGAGAGTTCGCCGGTTCGCCGAGCGCGGCCGCGATCAGATCCTGGCGACCGCCGTAGAGGTGCGCGACGCCGAGTCGGGTCAGAAGGGTGTGGACCTGCTCGGCGTTCCACTGCACCTTCTGGTTTTCCAGGCGGTGCAGGTAGTAGCGGAACACGTCGAAGTCTTCGATGATGATGTCGGTCTTCTCCGGATGGGCGTGAGCTTCCAGCGACGGAACGTGCTGGCCGGGTAGCAGCATCACCACGACCAGGCCGTACACGAAACATCTCCGATGAGTCGCCCGGGTGGCCCAGTTCTTCATCGCCAGGGCGTTCGTGCGGACCTGGCTGAGGGGATCGTGGTCGTAGGTGTTGCCGTAGATATCGGCGATCCGGCCGTCGTCCATCAACCAGGGGCCATTTGGCGGAACTACCACCGTGCCGTGCTGCTGGCTGCGGAATCCTTTGATCTCCACCGCAATGCACCGTTGCCGGGTCCAGATGAGCGCGTCGAGCTGGCGACTACGTCCACGGTGAGGAACGTTGACGTTGAGCACAACCACTCCGGGCTGAGCAGGGCTCCACCGGACCCATTCGGCGAAGCGCGCTTCGGCGGATGACAACTCCGAATCCCGGTTGACCACAAGCAGCACAGTGACCTCCCCCCGATCGACCTGACCCAGCTCATCAGGCCGGTCTCCCTCACCGACGTCTCCGTCAGTGTCGCACGCAGTACCGGCGCTCGGAAGTGGTTCGCGCACAGCGGGTTACATGTGGAACGGTCGGTCCTCGATCAAGACGTTGGACAAACGCCATAGTCCTGATCGGCGTGGCCGAAGCCGGGACGGAACTTCACGACCGGTTGGATAGCCGACGGCTGCTAGATTTCGGCAAATGTATTCCAGGACAAGGCTCATCGCCGGATTCGGTCTGGCGGTAGCGGTGGGGGTTTCCGTGTCCGGCTGTGCCGCGCCGAGAACGGCCACTCCGCCATCGACAACTACCGCTGCCGCAGCCACCACCACTGATCCGGCGACCGTCGGAGGGTCCCACATCGGCCCCGGCCCTTACCGAGTCGAGGCGACCGTGGCGGTCGGCGATAACCCCCGCAGTGTCGCGATCGATCCCGGGACAGACGAGGCCTACGTCGCTCACTATGCGGACTCCACCGATGACCAGTCGGTATCGGTCATCGACACCCGCACCCGGGCCGTCACCGCCACGATTCCAGTGGGTCGGGTGTTTCCGGATTCGCCCCAGTCGATCGCGGTCGACCCGGCTACCCACCTCGTCTACCTGGTGTGCGGAAACTCGGCCGGCAAGCTGCTGGTCATCAGTCCGGACAGCCATACCGTCACCGCGACAATCGACGTCGGCGGTGACCCGAGGGCAGTCGTGGTCGACCCGGTCCGCAGCACCGTCTACGTCGCCAATCGCTTCTCCAGGACCGTGACCGCCGTCGACACCGTCACTCGCGCCGTCGTCGCGACGATTCCGCTCGACGGTCATCCCACCGGCCTGGCGGTCGATCCGACCACGCATCACCTCTGGGTCGTCAGCGGAGCCGACGTCTCAGTCATCGACCCCGGAACTTTCACCGTGAGCACCACCATCCGGCTCGGTGACGATCCGCAACACATCGCCATCGACCCGCAGCAGCGCACCGCCTACGTGACCCACTACGAAGGAAATTCGGTCTCGCTCATCAATACCGATAGCCGTACGCGGACAGGCAGTGTCTTCCTGGGAGAACGTGGGCACGCCTACGCGGCCGTCGTCGATCCGACCGTGCACACCGTGTACTTCACCGGAGGGGTGTTCCAGATCGTGACGATGATCGACACGCGCACCCGCGAGGTTACCGCCGTGCGCTCCTCGGGCATCACCCCGTCCACCAGGTATGGCTCGCAAACCTGGGGAGCCGCCGTGGATCCGGAAACCCACTATCTCTATGTGACAAACGAAGACGCAGGCCAAATCGAGGTGATCGCTCCTCAGTGAACCGGCGCCGCAGATCGAA
This sequence comes from Nocardia shimofusensis NBRC 100134, assembly GCF_001613125.1. GTDB lineage: Bacteria > Actinomycetota > Actinomycetes > Mycobacteriales > Mycobacteriaceae > Nocardia > Nocardia shimofusensis. The sequence continues at coordinate 217,498 of NZ_BDBT01000007.1, read as the reverse complement.
TCGAGTGCGTGGCAATCCTACGAGCAGGCACAGGATCCGGCCCTCGTGCTCGATGTGCGGGCCCGCGCGGCGTGCCTCGTCGCGAACTGGGCGAAGCCGACAGGCGAATCATCCAGGGCATGTCCGCTGCGACAGCGATTTGTGTGTTGTCCGGGTGTCTGCTTGGATCTGCTGGAACGCTGGAGTCGAGTGGGGGAAGTCAGTGATACGTCTCGCGTCCGCGGGCGGCGCGCTGGCAGTGGTGTTGTCGGTCGCTAGCCTGTCCGCTGCCTGCAACAGCGACGAATCAGAAGGTGGCGCTACGGTATCGACCGCAACTGCCACTGTCGAGGGCGAGCCCGTGTCCGCCCTTCCGGCTGTGTTCGAAGATTTGGACCCGTGCGCGCTGTTGACCGCTGAGGAAGCGCGCGATGCCACCGGGGCAACGGATCTCGGAGCTCCCAAGCGGATAGTCGCTCCCGGGCAGACCGGGTCGATGGCTGCGTGCTCGTGGCGGCTTCCCGAAGACCTGGGAGTACAGCTGTCGTTCATGGCGCCGCCTACTTTGCCTTCTGCTGATCAGGACAAGGCATGGACGGACGAGATCGGACATCCGGCCAAGGTGCTCGCGATGTCGGGTGCGTGTCATGTGTACGTCTGGTACAGCGGTGATCGGATGGCCAATCTGAAGATCTACCTACCCGAGTCGCAGCGGGCGTCGTCTCTGGACAACGACATGTGCGATCGGTCGAAGCCGTTGATCGACCAGGTATTCGCAAGAATTCCGTGGAAGTAGCATCGATAGTGGGCCTTGTGCCCGATCCCCACAGGGGCGAGAACGGGGGGCAGTGTTCAAAGCCCGCCGAGATCGCGGTGGACGAAAATTCTCCGGCCGTCAGCTGCCCCGAATGTGGGGCTATACGTAAGGTGCTCCGGGCAGTTCGGCGCGCAGGTCGACCTTGGACGCGTCGAAACTCAAGTACCCCGTGATCGGCGTACTTTCCGGTGGCGGGTCCGCATAGCTCCAGGCCACGTCGTCGACAACGGTGTCGCCGACGACCGCCGCCCAGTAGGTCGCTGTCCCCTTGTAATTGCAATAGCTCGTCGTCTCGGTGCGCCGCAGCAGATCGGTGCGGACCACATGCGGTGCGACATAGAGTCGGGGCTCGAGAGCTGTCTCGAAGAGAATCATCGTCTCCCTGGTGTCCACCAGCAGGCTGCCCGCGATCTCGACGCGCAGATGTCGCGTCGTCGGCCTGCAGTCGACGCGGTGATAGGGATTGGGCGGATAGTGGACCAGCCTGCGCCCCTCCTCCAGCCAGGTGTCGACCGCATCCCAGGGCACAACCACATGATCCGGCGCTTCGGGCAGCGGTTCGCAGGCGAGGCCGACCACCGCATCGGCCGGAAAGGCGTAGGTCAGCGGACGGTGCCGCCGGTGCACCAGCAATGCACGCTCGGTGTCGATCACCGTGCGCCCCTGATGAATTGCTTGCACGCGGCGAGGATGGGGTTCGATATACACGAGGTCCTCGGGCAACGCGGCGGAGAGCCGGCCAGCCGGGTCCGGGCCGAGTGGCCCACGTGCCGCGAACAGAGTCATCGCACTACTCCTGAACTCACAAGCGCGCTCGAGCGTCGATGGCGATATCGGTGCCGCGCAGCGGGCGAATGAGACCTTCCTGCGTGAACGACGCGATGAGTTCGCCCTGTTCGGTGTGAACGGTGCCGCGAACATAGGACATGCCCGCGCCGACCTGGGTGCTCTCGTGCGTGTAGAGCAGCCAGCCGTCCCAGGAGACCGGTTCGTGGAAGCTGACGGCCACCGTCATCGGCGCGGTGGAGACGGTGTGGTGAGCCTGGGCGGTGCCGATACCCGCGTGGGCCCGCATGGTCGTCGAAATCGACAGGTGCCCGGTGAAATGCGCCAGCAGCGCTTTGGCGAGATCGTCACGGGCCGGGATCGGGTCGTAGTGCAGCCAGGCATGCAACTCCGGTGGTCCGACCTCGTCGGGATCGTTGACATCGCGCACGCCGACCAGCCGCAGTTCCCGTCCGGTCATCGGCATCGAGGCGGCATTCGCGTCGGCGGGCGAAGGCACGTCAGGGCGTGGAACGTGGTGGCGGATCACATCTTCGGAGGGGACGTCGGCGAGGATCGTGATGGTGACGCAGCGTCCGCCGTTCTGTTTCGCCGCGATCGTCACGGTGGCTGTCGACCGGCCCTCGTGGACGACGTCCAAGTCGAACTCGACTGGGATGCCGGTCATGACAGCGCGGACGAACACGGCGTGCGCCGACCGCACGGACTTGCCCTCGAATCGCTTGGCGGCTGCCACGATCGCCTGCGCCAGCACCTGGGTTCCTTCGACCACCTGCCGGTCGTCCACACCCACCAGGCCGGTCGCCCCCACGAACCGATGCTCATCGATGCGGGAGATGTCGAACAGCGCCAGCATCTCGGCTACCGACCACTGCATGGTGTCGGACTCGGATGTCATTCGCACCCACCCTCCTGGCCGCCACCCGCTGGTGGTCGATACCCGTTGCTCGCACGGTATCGCACACGAGGGCGGCAGTCCGGTCGAGTGGATCAGTTCGCTCGAGTCCGGGGCGATTGCTCTGGTGCGGAATTCGGGCGACTACGCATGTGACAGCCGCTGCCACTCATTCTCGAGTTGCGCCGATCCTGTCGAGCCACTCGAAGAAGCCACTACTCGACGAATAGCGGTAGGGGTGCCTCCGGATTCATGCGAATGGTCCTGTGCCCAGCTTCCGGCCGGCGATCCATCGTCCGGTGTGGGGCAGGGCGGCGAGCACGAGAGTCGTGCCGCACAGTACGACCGCTGCGACGGTGCCGACGTCCGCATCGTATGCGAGGGCGAAAGCGGCGAGCGCGCACCCGAGGGCCGAAGCGGCGATCGAGAGGATCGCCCCGGCGGCGGCGAACAGGCCGGCGATGGTCGCCAGGATCGCGGCGATCGTGGCGCTGACCGGACTGGACTGTGGTTGCGGCGCATCGAGATGAATGCCGTACTCGTACGGATAGTTCATCGTTCTTCGGTAACGAGTCCAAGGATATGGCCGAGCACCGGCGTTCGACTCCTGCCTGAAATGGTGGCTGACGGGTTCGTCGGACCTGCCCAGAGGGATCCGGTCAAACGCGAGTACGAGGTCAGATACCTCGATTCGTCTCCACTGCCCGGCTCGCCCCTGGGCAGTGGAGACTGACCACTGCCTCGCGCCGGCGGTCCGCGTCGTGTGGGCCGTCGAACCATTCACCAGCCGAGGGCCCTGTGACTGCTGTGATCTGACGCACCGGCTGTCACAGCAGCAGGACCCACGGTGTCCTGTGCCCGAACCCCTATCGAACGAAGGAAAGACAGCATGAACAGTACGAACGAAATCGTCGTGATCGGTGGCGGATATGCCGGTGTGATGGCGGCCAACCGCCTGACCCAGCGCGCCGACGTCCGGGTGACGGTGATCAATCCGCGCCAGGTCTTCGTGCCGCGGTTGCGGATGCACCAGGTGGTCGGCGGTACCCACGAGGGCGTCGTCGACTACCAGGATGTGCTGGCAGAGGGGGTGCGGCTGACAGTCGACAGTGTGACGCGAGTCGACGCGGCCGCGCGCAGGGTTTTGCTGGCCGAGGGCGGCTCGATCGGTTACGACTACCTCGTCTATACGGTGGGCAGTGGTAACGCCGAGCCGCTGGTACCGGGGGCGGCCGAGTTGGCCTATCCGGTGGCGACGTTGGAGGCTGCGCAGCGGTTGCGGTCGGTGCTGTTCGATACGCCCACGACAGCCCCGGTGACGGTGATCGGTGGTGGCCCGGCCGGCGTCGAAACCGCCGCCGAGCTGGCCGGACAGGGACGTGCGGTCACCTTGGTCTGCGGCGGCGCCCTCGTTCCGTACCTGCACCCCAAGGCGCGGCGCACGGCCCACAAGTACCTCGCCCAGCTCGGCGTGACCGTCATCGAAGGGGCCGAGGCTGCGGTTACCGCGGTGACGGTCGGCGCCGTGGAACTGGCCGACGGTCGGAGACTGGCCAGTGATGTCACGATCTGGTCGGCGGGCTTCGGGGTGCCCGACCTGGCCACCCGCAGCGGGCTGAGCACCGATGCTGCCGGGCGCCTGCTCACCGACGAGACGCTGACCAGCATCGACGACGAGCGCATCGTCGCGGCGGGCGATGCGTCGGCGCCGTCGGACCTGCCGTTCCGGATGAGTGCCTACTCCGCGTACTGCCTGGGAGCGCACGCCGCCGACACACTGCTGCACCGCATCGCCGGCGAGCAGCCCGCGCCGATCGATCTGTCGTTCCCCGCCATGTGCCTGAGCTTCGGCCGCGACGCCGGGATCTACCAGCTCGGCCACAAGAACGAGACCGGTATGCGGCTGTATCTCAGCGGATCGATGGGCAAGAAGCTCAAGGAGATCGCCTGCTCGGCCGGTATCAAGCACCTGGCGACCGAGGCGAGCAAGCCCGGCTCGCACCACTGGTTCAAAGACGGCAAACACCGGCCCGCCCTGCTGCGGGCCCAGCGCGAGGCGATGGCAGCACCAGCCGCGACCGCGCCCGCAACCCAGCCGAACTGACCCGCATCGAATTCGAGAATTCCGAACGCGGTCGCCGAATGGGTGCAGGCGTTCAGTGCCGGAAGCCACCCCGAAGCCGTTGCACCCCGATGCCATCGGTGTGCTCGCCGCGCGTAGCACGGATGAGGATCGCCGCGGGGCCTGGATGGTGGTGATGCATCCGTCAGGGCGCCAGGTGTACTGGTCGGGGCGCCGCAGCAGGAAACCATGTCCGCCTGAGGTCTTGTACTTCGCAGCGACAGATGCCACGGCGGCGTCGGGCACACCCAGCCGGAGGCGATTCGCGAGCGGTCAGCACTCGATGGACCGCCTCGGACCCGAGCACACCGGAGAAGAGTCGTTTGCCGTTCGGATCGGGAGAGGTCGGACGTGTACAACTGGTCGGTCACCGGATAGGTTCGACGTCTGACGGCAGTCATGAAGCGCTACAAGAAGATAGTTCCGGAAGCCCCGCGAATCCTTGGGGGTGGTGCATTGAACAGACCGCGGGCGACACCCTTTCGGTCCGTTGCCCGGACAACGAGTTGCTGGTAGCCGCCTTCGACGTCGACCTGCCACCCGGGTGGAAGGAAACTGCCGAGGCGACGCATGAGGTGATGCTTGTGGTGTCGCACCTGCTCCCCGGGACAGATCATCTGATGAGCGTGCTCGCCAGCGAGGTCGAGAATCGCTCGGTCTGCGCCGGTCTGGTCCGGTTCGGAGCGCTCGAGTTCCGATTCGACGACGTGACAGTCTGGAACCCCTGGGCGACGTGATGGACTTGGCGGTCGATGTTGCGCAACAGATCATCTCGTTGGACGAGGCGAAGCGACGGCCCGCGTAGCGGCGCGAGACGGGATGTTCCGCGCTGTCTTCGAAGACACAATTGCTCTTGCCTTGCGGGAGGAGACCGATTGCGCCGGGACGTTCCCCCGGTACGTGTACGAGACGCATAATGGCTCCGGCATCTACCATGGGCATCAACGCAAGTGGGAGGAACTGACCCAGGAAATGCAGAATGCTTTGGTGAAAGCAGGCGTGGTCAATAGGAAGGGCAAGCGCATATGAGTACCTACCAACGGTTGGATCCGATCGAGCGCGACGAAGCAACCACGCTACTCGAATCCACCGATAATAGGGTGCTCGCCGAGACGATCTTGCGGCTGGCGCTGCACGACCCCGATGCCCAGTGGGTTACCTCACGTGCACTGGCCCTATTCGAGAACCCGGATGCGGATGTGCGCAACAACGCGGCCACGGCCTTGGGGCACATCGCCCGCATCCACCGAAGTATCGACCGCGAGCGCGTCGTTCCCGCCCTGCAACACCTTCAGCGTGATCCGAAGACTATGGGGCGTGCAGAGGATGCCTTGGACGATATCGCGATCTTCGCTCCACCCGGCTCCGGGACATTTAATGCAGGTTGATCTCCGTGATCAGGAAGAAATCACGTCGCCGGGCTGAATGTGCCGAGAGATTTCTTCGGAAAAGACGAGCGATAACTTTGCCCTCGATCTGACGCATACCTGTAAACCCTTGCCCTACAAGCCCCGAAATGACGGAGTAGTCACTCATCGGTTGCTGCACCTGCCTCCTGTCGCAGCGGTAGCAACTCACTGGGAGCGCCGCTATAAACAATGACCATCTCGGCCACCTGTGTGCCCCTAGGAGAACGCCGGGCGACGGCCTGCGCCACTCAGTGCCGATCGACCAGCGTAGCGGAGGAATTCACCTCCACGACTGTGGAGAATTCGACGGAACCTGAGGTCGATTCGCCGCGTCTAGTGAGGCGACAACACGTGATCCGGTGGTGCGTATCTGTTCTGTAGGGGGTTCCAGTACACGTCCTGCAGCCATCCGGCCGCCTCTGCGGGCGTCGCATCCGCGCATACTCCCAGGACATGGATTTCCCCCAGCCTGCGGTCGGAGTTGGCGACACGTAGGACTCGCCGGGAGTGGTCACCAGGCTGCGGGTAGATGATGGCAGCGAAAGGCGCGGAGACGGGGGAGTAGCCAGCTATGTAAGTCAGCAGCTGATGGATATCGGAAGGGGACACACGATCGGTGTGATATGTCTTGTACTTCGCATCGATGGGAACCACGGCTGCGTCGGGCCCGCCCAGCCGGATGAGCACATCAGGTCGGAACCGCGACGTCGAAGTGAGATCGCCGCGGACAGTGATGGCATCGTTTCCTCTCGCCGCCAGCAGGATTCCCTCCGGCGGGCAGGATTCCGCACACAGCCGACGCACCACTGTCTCCCAGAGACGAGGTAGATCGAGCAGCAGACTGCCCGCCTTGGATCCGCAGTCGGCGAGCAAATCGGCAACCCCACCACCGCGCAACAGCAACGCAGCCCACGTATGTGCACCCCGGTAGCGCTGATTCAGCTGCGTGTATCGAGCCCGCTCGTGTGCTCGCACTGCCTCGGAGGGTGATCCGGTGACAGGAAATTCCGCGGCCACCGACCGGAGATTCCGGGCGAGGTGTGAGTCGGCGACCGTTGCCGCCGCCGCCCGCAGGGCGTGCCCGCACAACTGGTTCTCCCAAATGTCGACATCGCGGTCGAATGTGCGCATGTGTAGTCGGTCGAGCTGCCCGAACCTCCGGCTGGCCTGGGCCGCGACGTCGAGCCGACCACGCAGGATCGGCCCCACGTGATCGGCGCGGATGTAGTCGCGGCGCAATCCGTCGCGGAGCAGGTTGTGGCATTCGGCGAGTAGTGCGGCGGCCACCAGGTCCGCGAATCCGTCAGCGGACACGGTCCATTCACGGATGGTGGACTCGTGCGGCACGGGTACCTGCAGCGCGTAGCACAGCCACTGGATCAGGGAGCGTCCGGTGAACGCTGTTTTCGGGGTGATTATCAGGCAGACCCGGTCGAGGTTCAGCACACCGACGGTCCCCTCCGGGCGGAACTGCCAGCCGGTGCGTGTTGGGGTGAGCGTGCAGCGCCGCTGGTTCTGCAGGAGGGTGAGCCGCCGGATGTCGTTGTCGGTCAGCTGGTCGTAACCCAGCGCCGCCGACTCGTATTCGGCGACGACGAGCCGGTGTGTGTCACTCATCGCCGTCGCGTGCCCCCGCGGTGAATTCGGCGGCGAGTGCCGCGGGCAGGTCGGCAGCGGCGAAATGGGCCGGCCGACCGGTCTTGTGGTCGACGAGCGCACCGAGGATCTGCTGGAGCAGATCGGCGCGGCCGACACAGTAGTCCACCAGTAGCGGCACGATGTCGTGATAGAAGGCCGACCACAGTTCGTCCTCGGTGGCGACGGGCTCGTCGTCGCGCAGCAGGTAGGCGTGGCCGATGCGGTGGTCGGAGTCCAGGACGCGGTCGATACGTTCGTTCATCGACTCCAGCAGCGACGACAGCTCCAGCGGCCCGACCTCGCCCGAGACGGCATCCGGGTCGGGGTCCACCGACAGGAAAGCGAAGCGCCGTCGGATGGCGGCGTCGAGGTGGCTGACACTGCGGTCCGCGGTGTTCATCGTCCCGATGATCCGGATATTCGGCGGAACCGCGAAACGGCGGGCGCTGATCGGCAATGTGAGCGGAAGGCCACGCTTGTCGGATTCGAGCAGGGTCACCAGTTCACCGAAGATCCGAGGAAGGTCGCCGCGATTGATCTCATCGATGATCAGCAGGAATGTCGATTTCGAATCAGCGGCGGCCGCGGTGCACAGCGTGTGGAACACCCCGTCCGCCAATTCCAGCCGCAGTCCCTGGCCGTCCGTGTCCTGGGCGGGCTTGAAACCTTCGACGAAGTCTTCGTATCCGTAGGACGGATGGAAAGTCACCAGCCGGACGCGACCGGAGTCGATGAGCCGGGCGACCGCCGCATTCCGCGAGGAACCCTCGGCCACCGAATCCGCATGCATCGCCAGCGCGATATCGAGCGCCAGCCGAGTCTTACCGGTTCCCGGCGGCCCGTGCAGGATCAGTTGTGGTTTGTGCTCGAGAACCGCGAGCGCGCGTGTGACCTCCTCGGGCAGTGCGGATTCCGTCTGGATCTCGGGTCCGGCGCGGCGTGCGGCGGTGAGTGTCGCGAACAGGGTTCGTGGCACCTTGGCGAAGGTCTTGCGCCAGGCCCCTTTCGGCTCCGGAAGCTCCTGGGCGTAGTCGGTGTTCCACTCGACCGAGACGAGGTGTTTGGACTTGGGCCGGGTGTCGTCGAACCGGTATCCGTCTGTCACCGTGCCGATCGCCAGCACTTTCCGCATTCCGTGATTGGCCACGATTCGGTCGCCGGGCTGCAGGTCACGAAACGCGATCAGCTTGCTCGCCTTGTCGGCATTCTGGCCGGGACGCTCGGTGTAGATCTCGTCCATCAACTCTTTGAGCTCGGCGTCGCTGGCGAACTGAGTGAGATCGCCGATCTGGTCCCAGCCGACACAGATGAATCCACCCGCGAGGCATTCCTGCCAATGCCTCGCCTCGGCGCCCGGCGCGATCTTCCAGATCGCGTGATCGCGTCCGCGCGGATCGAAGTTCGCGTACAGGAAGCGCATGATCTCCTGCGCATCCCACGTGGCCAGCTCGGCATCACTGGCGACGAGTTCCCGCAACTGCCGGTTGGCTTGCCACGCCGCGACATCCTTCTCCGGCGTGCCGCCGAGTGCGGTGATGAACGCCCGCAGATGCGGCGAGGAGAAGATCGGCAGGAAGTGCTCCGGGAAGTATGTCGCGAGGGACTTGGTGACCAACGCCTGTCCGGACCGGAGAATCTCGAGGTCGTCGAGCTTGTCGAACGCCCCCTGCTCGACCGCCTCGAAAGCCGTGACGAACTGGCCACGCAGCCGCTCCCACGCCTGCTCGACCGACGAACCGAGCAACGCGGGTGCGAGCTTCCACTCCCCGGAGCGGTGCCGGTAGAGCATGTGTTTGCCCGCGCTGCCGCCGCTGATACTGCCGAGTCGGCGGGTGCCGAACTCCATGAGGTGGCAGTAGGTGACGGTGTCGGACGCGCCGAGGCCGAGGGCGTAGCGCTCGAGGGGGAGTGTCGGCCATTCGTCCAAGGGGAAGAGGTCGACGACCTGTTTGCGTAGGTCGGCGGCCTCGGCGACCTGGGCGGCGACGGCGGAGCGGTCGAATGTGGCGATGGCGGTCCGCAGATCGGTGGTCAAGTCGGCCTCACTGTGCTGTGTCGGACGTCGGGTGCTGGGTAGTTGCAGGCGATGGAGGAACGAAGTCTCTCCTCCAGTATTCGGTGTGCCGAGACCGGGGGGCGAGGCGCGTGGCCATTAGTCAGCGCCGACTGCGTTTGTTCTTGCCTCGCAGCCCCTCCAAGCTCAGCACCCTCGGCCATTGCATCCGAGCCAACGTCCCTCCACCCCAACCGCGCGGTGCCGCCCGAACGAGGACGATGCCACAGGAGCGTGCCTAATGCAGGATGATCGGTGGGGCATCGCCCCGTCCAATGCGTTCGGCTCTCGTACCTGGGGAGCCGCTGTGGGTCCGGCAACCCGCCATGTCCCGGATCCTGTCGGTGCCTCGAGTCATCCTTGCGCAGTGATGGCGTATGCGCTGTCGGCTCCCTTACCAGCATCCTCACCCGATCGTGCTCAATACATGAGGCGGTGAAACTTGTAGGCGTTGGGCGAGAACTATCCAGGTGTAGACACTCAGAAAAAGGAGAGCGGCCGCGGTGAGCGGCCATTCGGTCAGCTGCTTCCAGCGATCTGCGTTCACGCGCCACTCTTCGCGGTCGAGGCCGTCGTCGCGGCGGAGTTCCGCTCGACAACGGGTGGGTCGGACACCTGCATCACCACGCGACCTCCCGAGTCCAGCCACGAGAGAACCGTCGGCAGCCCTCCGTCGCCGGCGCCAACTGTAGAACACCTCGATTGCTGCCTGGACTCCCAGGTGATCGGCAGCGCTAGTTCGATGTCACTTCGGTGGGCGGCTGGACCGTTGTCTTCGCCCGCTCCCGGGGCATTCGGATGGCGCCGCACAAGAGCGCCGCCGCCACGCAGAGTCCGGAGGCGACGAAGAAGGCGGTGTCGTAGGAGCCGTGGGCGTCTCGGACATATCCCGCGCCGAATGCGGCGACGGCGGCGCCGATCTGGTGGGAGGCGAAGACCCAGCCGAACACCACCGGGGTCGACGCGCCGAACCAGATGCGGCAGATCGCGATGGTCGGGGGAACCGTGGCGACCCAGTCGAGGCCGTAGAAGATGATGAAGACCCAGGTGCTCGGTTCGGCGTGGGGGGACAGGAGTGCGGGCAGGGCGAGCAGGGAGGCGCCGCGGCCGAGGTAGTAGATCATCAGCAGGATGCGGGGGTCGACGCGGTCGGTGAGCCAACCGGAGAAGACGGTTCCGGCGACGTCGAAGATACTGACGGTGGCCAGCAGGCCGGCGGCTACCGTCGTGGGCATGCCGTGGTCATGAGCTGCGGGGATGAAGTGGGTGCCGATCAAGCCGTTGGTGGTCATGCCGCAGATGGCGAAGCTGCCCGCCAGCAGCCAGAAGGCGGGTACCCGGGCGCCTCGGAGGAGTCCGCTCGCCGCGGCGGCGAAGCTGCCGTTGGGCAGTGGTTCCGGATCGGTGTCGGGTGCGCCGCCGTAGGGGGTGGTGCCGACGTCGCTCGGGCGGTCGCGGATGAACAGCAGGACCAGCGGGATGACCGCGAGCGCGGCGGCGGTGACGACGATCGAGGCCCAGCGCCAGCCGAAGCGGTCGGTCACGTCCGCGACCACGGGCAGGAAGATCAATTGTCCTGTCGCGCCCGCCGCGGTGAGCAGGCCGGTGACCATTCCGCGCCGGGCGACGAACCATCGGGTCGAGACGGTGGCGACGAAGCCCATGGAGATCGAGCCGGTGCCGAGGCCGACCAGCACACCCCACAGCAGGACCATCTGCCAGCTCGCGGTCATGAAGACGCCGATGCCGGTCCCGGCCGCGATGAGCACGAGCGCGCCGGTCAGGATCGGACGCACGCCGAAGCGGTCCATCAGGGCGGCGGCGAACGGGGCGGTCACGCCGAACAGGACCATGTTGACCGACATGGCCGCGCCGATGGTGGCGTGCGACCAGCCGAACTCGTCGTGCAGGGGCGTCATCATGACGCTCGGCACCGCGCGGAAGCCCGCGGCGCCGAGGATGGCGACGAAGCTGACCGCGGCGACGATCCAGGCGAAGTGCAGGCGGGGTTTCGGTCGGGTGGGCGCGGAGTGGATGCCGCGGTCGATCTCTGTGGTCACGGTGAATCAGCATCCGGGAGGACACGACGTACCACCAGTGGCAGGATTGCCAATATGCCGGAAAATCACGCCACCGAGTCGTTCGAGGCGAAGGGGGCCGCTTCTCGCCGTCATGTCGTGGCGGTCCTGCTGCTCGAGCCGGTGGTCGGATTCGACGCGACCATCCCGCCGATGGTGTTCGGGGCGGCCGTCGCCGAGGACGGCATGCCGCTCTACGAGGTGGTGACCTGCGCGCTCGAACCCGGTCCGGTGCGGGGCACCGCCGGGTACTCATTGGTGGCCGAGCGCGGTGTGGAGGCACTGGCCGTCGCGGACACGGTGATCGTGCCGGGGACGAGATTCCCGCCCGCCCGCAACGAAGGCCGCCTGACCGACGAGGTCGCCGCGGCGCTGGCCGCCATTCCGGCCGGATCACGCATCGTGTCGATCTGCACCGGCGCCTTCGTGCTCGCGGCCGCCGGGTTTTTCGACGGCCGCCGCGCGACCACCCATTGGCGCTACGCCGACGATTTCCGCGGTCTTTTCCCGAAGGTCGACCTCGACGAGACGGTGCTGTTCGTCGACGAGGGATCACTGCTCAGCTCGGCCGGGCTGGCCGCGGGCATCGACCTGTGCCTGCACATGATCCGCCGAGACCACGGGGCCGCGGTGGCCAACCGCGTCGCCCGGCACTGCGTCGTGCCGCCCTGGCGCGAAGGCGGGCAAGCCCAGTTCATCGAACATCACGTGCCCGACCACGACGACCGCAGTACCGCGGCGGTCAGGGCGTGGGCGCTGGAACACCTGGCCGAGCCGTTGAGCGTGGCGGTTCTGGCCGCGCGCGCACGGATGAGCCCGCGCACCTTCGCCCGACGGTTCCAGGCCGAGACCGGCATGTCGCCGGGAGCGTGGATTCGCGATCGGCGGGTGGATCGGGCGAGGGAACTGCTGGAGTCGGCGGATCTGCCGGTCGATGTCGTCGCGGAGATGTCCGGGCTGGGCTCGCCGGACAATCTGCGCCATCACATGCGGCGGGGGTTGGGGATGTCGCCCTCGGCGTATCGGAAGGCATTCACCGGTCAGTGAACGGGCAGCTACCGCCGCCCCACGTTCTGCAACGATCGGTGGACGAACCTCGACACCCGACGAGACCTGGCGTTGACTGGAGAAAAGCACACTCTCCAGGCCTTGGAGGTCGACATGATCATCATCGGGCTCATTCTTCTGCTCGCCGCCGTGATCGTCGGTGTGGTCGGGGTGGTGGACAACACCGGGAGTGCCCACTCGCTGACCAACGACTTCTCGGTGTTCGGATACCAGGTCACCGGCTCGACCGGGACGTTGTTCCTCTACGGCATCGTCGTGGGCGCGGTCGCCGCGTTCGGGCTGAGCATGCTGCTCGCGGGTGCGCGTCGGAATTCTCAGCGGGCGCGCCACGCTCGTCGCGAACTGAAGGCAACCCGCCGCGACACCGTCGTGGGGCAGGACGACGTCCGGCCTGCCGCGGCGCCGGCTCAGACGGCACCGGTCCAGACGGCGCCGGTCCAGACCCAGCGAAGCTGGCGGCATCCGTTCGGCGGCCCGACCGCCGGGCCGACCGTCGCGCCCCGCTGAAACGGGGACCGCACACATCGCAGAGGAATCCGGCGCCGAGGGCCGGTGTTCCTCGACGACCGCAAGGGGTGCCCGTCGGTGGCCTGGAGACTGCGGCGGTGCGGGGAGAGACCTTGCGATTACCAGTCGAGTTCGTCGCACCCGGTGTGGTCCGCGGGCTCGACCTGCAGCGTGGCGTGGGCGAGCCCGTGATCGTCGCTCAGGACACGACGAGCTTCGTCCAGGACCCTGTGCACCTCGTGCTGGCCGGGAACGACGAGATGCGCGGTGGCGACGTTCATGCCGGAGGTGAGGGTCCACAGATGTAGGTCGTGCACCGAGATCACGCCCTGGATGCCCGCGAGATCGGATTCGACCGCGCCGAGGTCCATCCCCTCGGGAACGTGCTGGGCGAGCACAGCCAGGACCTGTCGGCCGAGGCTGACCGCACGGACTACGACGAAGGCGCCGATCGCGAGCGCGATGACGGTGTCCCATACCGGGTTCGCGGTGGCGAGGACCAGCCAGCCCGCGGCGATCACCCCCACCGACCCGGCGGTGTCGGCCACCACCTCGAGGTAGGCGCCCTTGACGTTCAGGCTTTCCGTCGCGCCCGAACGCAGCAACAACAGCGCGACGACGTTGACGACCAGGCCCAGCGCCCCGACGACGAGCATCGGTCCGGTCTGCACCTCAGGGGTGCTGCCGATCCGGCCGATCGCGCCGATCACGATGTAGACGGATACGCCGAGCATCATCAGGACCGCGAGCCCGGAGGCGAAAACCTCTGCCCGGTATGAGCCGTAGGTGCGACGTCCGCTGGTGTCCTTGCGCGTCGCGATACCGGTCGCGGCCAGCGCGGCGGCCAATGTGACCACATCGGCCGCCATATGACCGGCGTCCGAGATCAGGGCCAGCGACCCCGAGAGCAGGCCGTAGGTCAGCTCGACGGCGAAGAATCCGGCGATGAGGACGAGCGCCGCCGCCAGCCGCCAGCGGTGCCTCCCGCCGGCATGCCCGGTACCCACCGGCCCAACTCCCGCATGACTATGTCCATGCCCCATCAGGCCACACCTCCACGCCGCTCGATCACGAACCGAACCATACATAGACATCTGCGCATATGTCTACTATCCCGGATGGCTCGTGGCGAACCAGCTTGCCCAGGGGCGCATGTCGGCCGTCGACGCCGCCTGGTCCGGGTCAGCCGGAAGTGATGGCCTCGGCCGACGGTGCGATGGCTGCGATGATCTGTTCGACAAGGTCCGTCGGTACACCGGCGGCGAGTTCGGGGTCAGGCCACCGGCACAGCCGGGGTCTCGAGCGGCGCAGGCACGTGCTGCCAGCGGTGGACACCGGCGCCGAGGGCGTAGGTGAGGTGTCCGCCGAGGGCGCCGCCGACGCCCACCGTCATCAGGCCCGCCGCGCCGAGCACGGTCGCCGTGCGATCGTCCCGCGAACGGTAGGCCGCCGAGAACAGCGCGACGGCGACACCGTTCACAGCGGCGTGCACGAGTCCGACACGACGTTGCGGCCTGTCGAGATCCTGAAAATCGGCCCAGCCGAGGGCCGCTGTGGGCGGGAAGGCCAGCAGTCCGATCAGGACGAGCCTGCGGGCTTCGTCGGGGTATCCGACCGCGCGCAGCGCGGCGGCACTCGACCACGCACCCAACGGCAGGGTGACCAGGATCGGATGGAGCGGGTGGCCCAGCCAGGAGCCGCGTGCCCAGTCGGCGACCCGGCCGTCGCCGAACAACCGCCCGGTCAGAGTGGCGAGCTTCGCGGCAGGCTTGTCGAGCCCTTCGGCCTGTTCGGGCGCGCTCAGGATTCGGTGAATGTCCATGCGGTGGCGATACCCGCATCGCTGCGCGTGAACCGGTATGCGAGGTCCGACGCTCGTCCTCCCGGGTGTTCGAACCACGGAGGATCGAGGTAGCCCGGTTTGTCCCCCGGTGGGCGGGGTAGGTCGCCGAGCAAGTGCTCGCGGTCACTGTGGCAGCGCGGCGGTGTGAACGGGAAGAACCGAGGGAGAACCGACGATGCCTCACTTCCGAGATCGGGACTCGAGCGGTGAGAACCGTACGCTCGGCGGTTACCTGGCGACGCTCGTGCTGTACGGCATGGTCGTGGCAGGCGTTGTCATGGTCGGCGCGGTGACCGGCAGGCAACTTCCGGCCCGGATGAGCGTGCGCACCGTGCTCGGGATGGCGCTGGCGACGCACAAGGTGTCGCGGCTGGTGACGAAAGGCGCCGTCACCGCACCGGTGCGGGCTCCGTTCACGACTCCCTCGGGCGCGGACGGCGGCCCCGGCGAGGTGATGGAGCAGCCGAAGGCGGACAGCGGTTTCGCCCACAGTCTGGGAGAACTGCTGAGCTGCCCATTCTGCCTGGACGTCTGGGTGGTCACCGGATTCGTCATCGGTCAGGCATTCGCGCCGCGAGCCACCCGAGTGGTGATCGATGCGACGACCGCATTGGCAGGCGCCGACTTCCTGCACTTGGCCTACGCGACCGCCCAGCAGATCGCCGAAGGCGAGATCCCGCTCTCGGGCGCGCGGCCCGCCACCGCGTAATCGAGACAGTTGGACCTTTCCGCGACCGACTGGACCAGGCGCCGCGCCGGATGCCGGGGCTGTGGGCGACCGGCGCTATCGCGCGTATTCCACGACTGGATCAGGTCACCATCGCCGTCCCGCGGAACGTCTCGGGAGTAGCAGGGCCGTCGCCGCGACTGTCAGCGTTCGGCGCGACGCGCGAGCCAGACGGTGTGCAGCCCGCACCCGGGGTCCTCCGCGATATGGGCGATGATCTCGAACCCGTTGGCGTGCAGTAATTCCCGGTACTCGTCGCTGTCGAGGCTCGCGTGATAGAGCGGCTCGCCGTGGTAGGTGCCGATCCGCACATCCGCCGCCGGGCCGCTGGTGAACATCAACGCGGCGCCCGGTGCGGCACGTGTGCCGAAGACCGGGAACATCCGGCGTTGATCGTCCGGGGTGAGGTGGAAGAAGCTGTCCCAGGCGAGGATTCCGTGAAACGCGCGATCCGGCGCCGCGGTCCGCATATCACCGACGAGCCATTCATGGTCGGGGAAGCGCCGCGCGCACCGGCCGATCATGGCGGGGGAGGAGTCGACCCCGGTGACTCGGCAGCCCCGCTCGATGAGGTGGCCCGCGAGCGGCATTCCGGACCCGCAACCGAGATCGAGTACGGTCGCGGCCTCCGGGAGCAGTGTGGTGAACCGGTCCAGCCACTCCGTCTCGAGCACCACGCGATCACCCCGCTCGTAAGCCCAGGCGTCCGCATGACGCTCATAGAGATCGATGACTCGCTGTTCGGCGTCGGCTGCCATGACTGCAAACTACCGCGCCCCGCGCTACGGCCCGCCGTGCTCGCGGGGCGTGCGCAAACGGTTACGGATCGACTCCATCGCGCTGATCCGCTGTCGCAGCCCGGCCTGCGTTCGCTGCTGGTCTCCGCGCTTCTCCAGTTCGGCGAGGCGCGCGACGTCCGCGGCGATCTCCGCGTCCAGCAACCGGGCGGAGTGCTGGATCTGCTGAACCCGTTGGCTCCCTGGCGTCATCCCGTCTACGTCCGCCCGGTGTACGCGCTGCTGTATTGGGCGGTGCAGGATCTGCATCCGGATTGGGCACAGCGCCTGATGAACACCCCGCAGTACTCGCGCCCGAAGAAGGCCGTGCTGCGCGGCCTCACGCGTCTGCTCCTGCAGAGCGTGCGTGACGGCAAGATCAAAGAGGTCTACCAGGCGCACGCGCGGGCGGCGGCCACCCCCGCGGCGCCGGCTCTGTCGGCCGTCGCGGCTGCGAGGACGTCGAAGGCATCGAAGGCTCGGGCGAACGGGGCCGCGGTCGGCTCGTAGCCGACGAGAAATAGGTTGGACGGCATTCGGATCGGATTGATAGCGTGCGCTGGACCGTGACATCACACGAGGAGGTGAGACCCATGAACGTGACAACCATGTGGGTGCTCCCACTCGTGTGCACGGTCGGGCGATCGAGGTAGGTGTCGCCGGGAGCGCCTGAAGAGGCAATCCCGAGAGGCAACACCATGCATTTCACCTCCGAGACATCGTCGAACGGTGTCATCGAACGCAACTTCACCCTGGACGAGATCACCGGCGTGCTCTGGTCGCCCACATCCGCAACCGTCGGCGCACCGCTGCTGCTGTTCGGGCACGCCGGCGGCATGCACAAGAAGGCGCCGGGGCTGGTCGCCAGTGCACTCCACAGCGTGACCACCTACGGCTTCGCTGTCGCTGCCATCGACGCGCCCGGACATGGTGACCGGTCGCGAGACCTTCAGGATCAACAGTGGGTCGAGGCGATCCATCGGGCCCGGGCAGCGGTCGAGCCGATCGCGGCCATCGGGATCGACTACAACATGTCGCTGGCGGAGCGGGCGGTGCCGGAATGGCAGGCGACCCTGGACGCCTTGCAGGCGCTGCCCGAGATCGGCGCCGAAGCGCCGGTCGGCTACGGCGGCATGACGTTGGGCGTCGTGACCGGGCTGATGTTGACGGCGGTCGAATCCCGGATCGCTGCCCTGAGCATCGGTGGGGTCTTCGTGCACGACGCCCTGATCGAGGCGGCGAGAAAGATCACCGTCCCGGTGGAGTACCGGATTCCGTGGGACGAGGACGAAATCGACCACGCCGCCGCGATCGCGTTGTTCGACGCCTTCGGATCGACGGACAAGGCGATGCACGCTCACCCGGGCAGGCACAACCAGGTGCCCGAATACGAGCGCGACAGCTCTGTCCGGTTCTTCGCCCGCCACCTCGGCCGGGCCGCCGACACGGCTTCGGACTGACGTGACCGGTATCGGCGTCCGGCCATGCGGCGGACGCCGATACCGCGGACCGCGCGAACTACGACGAGGCGTGCAGCCACTTCGTGAGGTCGGGAATGTCACGGCGGGCGACGCCGGTGAAGGCGGGCGGCCGCTTGGCCAGGAACGCGCCGATACCCTCCGCGATGTCCGCGGAGCGCAGCGCGTGCGGAATGGTCTTGCGGTCGAACTCGAACGCGGCCTCGGGGCTGCCCTCGGCGGTCATGGCGACCAGGCCGCGGCGGATGATCGCGGCCGAGCCGGGAGCGATCTCGGTGGCGAGTTCACGGGCCAGGGCGTAGGCGGCGTCGAGCAGGGCCTCCTGCGGGTGCAAGCTGGTGACCAGGCCCGCGGCCAGCGCCTCGTCGGCCTCGATGAGCCGTCCGGTCAGCATCCACTCCTTGGCCTTGGCCAGGCCGACGAGTTGCGGCAGATACCACAGCGATCCGGCTTCGGGCGCCAGACCTCGGCGTCCGAACACGAAACCGAACCGGGCGTCGTCGGCGGCGAGGCGGAAGTCCGCGGGCAGCGTCATGGTGATGCCCACGCCGACGGCCGGCCCCTGGAGCACGGCGATGACGGGTTTGTTCAGATCGGTCATCGGCCGCGCCACCCGAGTGGCCCATTCGACCCACTCCGGGTGGTCCATGTCCTCTTCGCCGCCGCCCGCGCCCAGGTCCATGCCGACGCAGAAGTACTTCCCGGTGGCGGTGAGCACGACCACCCTGACCTGATCGTCGAGATCCGCCGCGGTCAGCGCCGCGCCGAGCTCGTTCGCCATGTCGGCGGTGAAGCCGTTGCGCGCTTCGGGACGGTTCAGCGTGATCGTCGCGATCGCCTCGCTGACGTCGTAGGTGATCGTCGTGTAGCTCATCGTGGTTGCCTTTCCCGGGTACACGGGGTGTCTGTCGATGCCGGCCTGCCGCCGTCGGCCCCGTCCCGATCCTGCCCAACCGCCGGGCGGGGGATCGGAGCGGGGCTCACCGCGGCGGATCGGCTTCGCGGCTGCGATCAGAGTGCGCCGCGTTCGGCGTCGCCCGCGGGCACGGCTTCCAGCGTCTGAATGTCCGGCGCGCCGGCGAGCGCGTCGCGCAGAGCGGCGCCGATCCCGCGCATGGCCGCACCCTGCATGTGCGCGCCCAGCGCCTCCTGGGAGGCCCACTTCTCGACCATCACGAAGACGCCGGTCGCCCCTGTCTTCCTGTGCAGAGCGTAGAGCAGGCATCCCGGCTCGGCGTGCACAGCGGGCGCGGCGTCGGCGAAGACCTTCTCGACTTCGTCCTCGTGACCGGGCTTGGCGACTATGGTTGCCACGACGACGATCGGTGCGGACATGGGTATCTCCTTCGATAACACCGGATTATAACGGTCGATATAACGCGCGAGCGTACAAGCGGGCGCGTAAGACCGCAAGGGTCCGGTGGCCGTCCGGCTCCCTCCGCCGCGACGAAACCGAGGTCCGCCTCCGGGGCGCCCCGTTTCTACCGAGAAACCGCCGACAGTCCGATTTCGCGCTCACGGTGATCCACGCGAGCGAACGGCGACCACCAGTTGGCCGCGCCGAGCAGGCGAACGGTCGCGGGCACCAGCAGCATGCGCACCAGCGTGGCGTCGATGACCAGGGCGATGATCATGCCGAGGCCGAGCATGCGCATCGGGGTGAGCGGGGACAGGGCGAACGCTCCGGTGACGATCACCAGGAGTGTCGCGGCCGCGGTGACGACACGGGCGGTGCGTATCGTGCCGATCCGCGCCGCCTCGGTGGTGTCGGCGCCGTCGTGGTGAGCTTCCACCATGCGCGAGAGCAGGAACACCTCGTAGTCGGTGGACAGCCCGAAGACCACCGCGATGATGAGCACCAGCATGCCCGCGGCGATCGGGCCGGTGCTCACCGCGAGCAGGCCGGCGAGGTTGCCGTCGCAGAAGATCCAGGTGAGCACGCCGAAGGTGGCGGCGAGGCTGAGGAAGGCCATGACGACGGCCTTGAGCGGCAACACGATCGAGCCGAAGGCGGCCGTGAGCAGGATCAGGGTGGCCGCCACCATCACCAGCATCATCCAGGGCATGTAGCGCAGGATCGAGTCCACGCTGTCGACGGTGGCCGCGGTGTCGCCGCCGACCAGCACGTGGGTGCCCGCGGGCGGCTCGAGGGCGCGCACTCCGCGGACCGCGTCGGCGGCGGCGTCGCTTCGGTCGGTGGCGTCCAGGAAGGCGTGGAAGACCACGATGTCGTCGGCGCGCCCCACCTGGAGCACCGTCCGCACGCCCGGCACCGCGGCGATGGCGCGCGAGGCGCTCTCGACCGCGGCCGACTGCGGCGGGCCGTCGTCGCCGCGCAGCACCGCGTTGATTCCGCTGCCCGCCGCGGGGAATCGGACGGTGAGTTCTTCGACGGTCGCCCGGGACGAGCTGTCGGCGGGCAGCGCGCGGTGGTCGATGTCGCCCAGTCGCAGGCCGGTCAGCGGCGCGGCGAGCAACAGCAGGATCGCGACGGCGGCGAGTGCGACCGCACCGGGACGGCGCAGCACCGCCCCGACCACGCGGCCCCAGAATCGCTCGGTGCGCGGCTGTTCGGGAGCCGGGGCCATGCGATGGCCTACCAGCACCAGCAGGGCCGGCAATACCGTCAGTGAGAGCAGCGCGGCCAAGGCGACCGCGGCGATCGCGCCGAAGCCGAGCGACCGCAACACCGCCTGGGGGAAGACGAACGTCCCGGCGAAGGCGCAGATCAACAGGAGTGCGGAGAAGGCGATGGTCCGGCCCGCGGTGGCGTAGGTGCGGGTCACCGCCGCGGCCACGTCACCTCCGGCGGCGCGCTCCTCGCGGAACCGGCTCACCAGGAACAACCCGTAGTCGATGGCCATGCCGAGGCCGAGCAGCGAGGCGATGTTGACCGCGAAGACGCTCACCTCGGTGAATTCGGTGAGCAGGCGGATCGCGCCGAGCGCGCCGAGCACGGTCAGCACACCGACTGCCATCGGCAGGGCGGCCGCGATCAATCCGCCGAACACCACGACCAGGATCACCAACACCAGGGGCAGTGAAATGACCTCGGCGCGAACCAGGTCCTGCGCCGAGCGTTCGTTGATCTCGGTGGCCAGCGCGCTGTAGCCGGACAGCCGGGTCGGCACCTCCGGCACCCGCAGCGTCGCCTCGATATCGGTGAAGGCGTGGATGCGGCGGTTCTCGTCACCCGCGAGGTAGACCAGGGCCAGTGCCTGCGTGCCGTCATCGGAGCGCAGCATGGCGGATTTGCCCAGAGTCGTCCACGGAGTCTCGATGGGGCGTTGCAGCAGGGCGGGATCGATGCTGTCCAATGCGGCGCGCACCTGCGGCGCCACCTCGTCGATCGTGTGCCCCGCGGGCGCGGTGTACAGCGCGACGACATCGGGGGTCTGAGGGCCGAAGTGCTCGCGCACCAAAGTCTCCACCAGCGCGGACTCGCTGCCGGGGTCGCTGAATCCGGCCGAGCTCACCCGCTCGGCGGTGTCCGCGCCGAACAACCCGCACGCCAGCATGATCGAGGCGAAGACGGCCAGGATCATCCGGGGCCGGCTCCGCACCAGCCGGTCGAGCCGGATCACGCCGCGGGCGCTTCGGCGAGCTCGGCGCTGAGCCGCGCGGCCAGGATGTCCAGTACCGCTTCCAACCGGAGTTCGATGCCCGCGCCGTTGCGGCAGGAGACGGTGATCTCCAGTCGCGGTCCGACCGCGAGGATGCCGAACAGCAGCGGCATCGCACCGCTGTGCTGAGGCAGGATACGCATGGTGGTGGGCCGCCAGGTGGGAGTGGCGAGCGCGGCCGTGTCCACCGTGCCCATGTGGGAAACGGTGGCCGAGACCATGTTCCGGCCCGCGCGAGCGCCCAGCCAGTTGCTCGCCCGCAGCACCGAACGCACCATCGGCGTGGGGTAACGTGAGAGCCCGCCGTTGTCCATCTCGTTGAGTTCCTGGTTCACGCTCAAGCCCGCGCGCATCCGCGCGGAGACGGCCTCCCATCCGGTGCCGGGCGCGACATCCAGGAACAGCGGCAGCGCCAGATTCCCGGTCGAGCGCAATGCCGGATCGTGCCTGCGCAGGTCCACCGGGATCATGAAACGGGAGGTGCCGCGGGTCTGCTCGGCGAGAATCGCGCAGGTGCGTGCCACCACGGCGCGACCGTTGGCCTCGACGGTGCGGTGCCGTAGCAGCCATCGGGGTGCGCTGCGATCCTGTCTGCCGCGGCCGGTGGCGGCGCGGAAACGGGGGACGACCAGGGTCGGTTTCCCCGGCGTGCCGATCCGGTCGACGAGTTCGGCGTCGGCGATCGGATCGGGCGCGCCCACCAGCGGTTCCCCGCGCAGCGCACGGAAGATGTCGTCCACCCACCGGCGCAGGCCCATGCCGTCCATGACGCCGTGGAACGCCCGGAACAGCACCGTGACCGGGTCGCCGGTGAGCAGCAGCACCTCGGTGGTGCGGTCCGGGGTGGGCCCCAGCGGCCTGTTCAGTTCGGCGTCGTGCTCGAGTGCGTTGTAGTCCAGCGTCCAGCCGGGCACCACCCGCACCGTCGCGGCGACTCCGCTGTCGGTCCACCGGTCGCCGTCGGCGACCAGCCGCGATCCCGGATTCGCGGCCGAGGCGACATCGACGGCCCGTTGCAGCACGGCCGGGTCCAGCGTGCCCTCGCCGGGCACGGCGAGCTGCATGATGAACGGCGGCGTCACCTGCCTGGTGGAGAAGTAGAGCCGTTCGGTGGGGGTGATCGGCCTGCGGTAGTCGGTGCCCATCGTGGTGTCCGTTCGCGAATCAGCGCAGTGATGCGGTGAGGGCGAGCGCTCCGCCCTCGGATTGCAGCCAGGTGAGGAATTCGTCGATACCGGTGTCGCGGTCCATGATCGGCCGATAGCCCAGATCGCGGGCGGCGGCGCCGGTGTCGTAGGTGGCGGTGCGGCTGAGCAACGCGACGACATAGCCCGACAGCGGCGGGGACCACCGGGCGGCCACCGCCGGGATGCGCCACACCGTGTCGAGCACCGTCACCAGCGCGTTCAGCACGGCGGGGTTCGGGGTGCGGGTGGGCACCGGGTAATCGAGCCGCCGCGCGACCTCGGCGAGGAATCCCCACACGTCGGTGCGTTCGGCGTCGGCCACGAAATACGCCCGCCCACCGGGGGCGTCGGACCGGGTCACGAGCAGGCACGCCTCCGCCACATTGTCGACGTGGCAGAGCGAGGCGTACACGGTGCGACCGAAGGACAGGTCAGGCAGCGAGCCGGCCTGGGTGCGCGAGAGCATGCGCACGATCGGGCCCGAGCGGTCGCCCGCACCCCAGATCGCCCGCGGCCGCAGCGCGACGGTCCGCATCCCCGGCGAGTCGGCGGCCAGCACGGCGCGCTCGGCGGCGGCTTTGGTCTCGGAATAATAGTTCAGGTACCGGCGCGGATACGGCACCGATTCGTCGACGTCGATCTGATCGCCGCCGTCGCGGTCCATCAGCGCGCTCGGGCTCGAGACGAAGACGAACCGGGACACCCCGTCGCGGCGCGCGGCGGCCAGCAGATGCTCGGTGGCGTGCAGGTTCTCGGCGACGAACTGAGCGCGGGTGCCGCGTTCGTCGACCCGGGCCGCGCTGTGGACGACGATGTCGATGCCCGCGGTGGCGCGCGCCAGTGAGGCCGGATCGGTGAGGTCGCCGTAGACCTTGCGCACCGCGTCCGCGGCGTCACCGAGATCGCTCAGGTCGCTGGTGGGGCGCACCAGCACGGCCACCTCGTGCTCGCCCTCGCGTACCAACCGGCGCACCACCGCGCCGCCCACGAATCCGGATGCCCCGGTGACCAGTACCGTGCTCACGCCTGTCCCTTTCCGTTGGTGCGCCACCAGGTCAGTCCGAAGATCTGGGTCAGCACAGCGGTGCGCAGCGCCGACCGACCGCTGCCTTCGGCGGCCCGCAGGGCGACCGGGATCTGCGCGGCGTGCACCACCAGGCTGAGGAAGGCGTCGATCCACCACGCCGCCCGCAGCAGCCGGTGGCGCGGCGCCCGTCCGCGCCAGGCGGCGACCGCGCCGACCGCCAGATACAGCCAGCCGAGAATCGGAATCGCCCGCAGGGCCAGGACTTTCGCGGATGCCCGGCGGTTCGCGCTCATCGTGCGCCGCCCAGCTGCTTGCCCGCCCACACGGCGAGTTCTTCGCGGCCGATCTTGGCGTTGTGCCGGATGTCGACCGGGAAGCCCGGATGCGCCAGGACATCGGTGATCGGCCGGGTGAGCGCGAACTCGGCGGCGCGGGCGCGCACGGCGGCCAGCACCGTCTGCGTCCGGGCGTCCTCGTCGACTTCGACGCACAACACCGGACGCTGGGCGCCGGGCTCGCCGACACCGACCAGCGCGGTGCGCGCCACGCCGGCGACCGGCGCGAAGATCTGCTCCACCTGCACAGTGAACAGTTCGCCGTCCGTGGTCCGCACGCGTTGACTCTTGCGGCCGCAGAACCAGATCCGGCCCTGCTCGTCGAGGCGGGCCAGGTCACCGGTGCGGTGCCAGATCCGGTCGCCGTCGGCGATCTTGCCCAGTGCGTTGGCCTGCTCCGGCCAGTGGTAGCGGGTGCTCACATTGGGTCCGGCGACGACGAGTTCGCCGATGCCGCCGGTGCTGTCGAGCTCACCGGCGCGACGTTCGACATCGGCCCAGGTCGGCAGCGGTTCCTCGGTGATCGCCACGACGCGCGCCTCGATCCGGTGTGCCGGTCGTCCGATGCAGGTGCCCTCGCCGCGGTGCGCCCGGTCCACCAATCCGTCCAGCAGTTCCCTGGATTCGACGGTCGACATGGGCAGCGCTTCGGTGGAGCCGTATCCGGCGAAGATGCGGACATCCTCACGCAGCACCTCGCGCAGACCCGTGATGCACCAGTCCGGCACCGGTGCTCCGCCGGAGAACACGCTCTCGAGGGTGGGCAGTTCCCGCGGCCGCGCGCGCAGCCGACGCAGCAGTGGGATCAGCACGGCGGGGGAGGCGAACATCGTGCGGACGCCGAACCGACCGATCGCGTCCACCACATGCTCGGGATCGGTGGCGCCCACCTTGCTCGGCACCAGCGGCGGGATGACGCAGCGCGAGCCCAGCAGCAGATCCAGCACGCCGACCAGTGGCAGCGTGATGAGCGAAGCCTCGGGCGCGCGCTCCTCGCGGGCGAAGTGCACCTGTTCGACCATCGCGCTGAGATTGCCGTGCGTCATCTCGACGGCCTTGGCCGGGCCGGTGCTGCCCGTGGTGAACGCGATGAGCAGCGTGTCGTCGGCGGCGCCGTGGACACCCGGTGTCCGGGGACGCTCGGGGCGGCGGCCCCACGAGTTCAGCGTGGGCCCGCCCCAGAACCAGCGCTTGCCGACCGTCACCGCGGTGCGCACGGTCCGGAAGTTCCATCGCGTCAGCACCCGAAGCGCGTGTGCCTGCGGCATGCCGATGAAGGCCTCGGCCCGCACCGCGCGCAGGCAGCGCAGCATCCGGCGCACACCCATGCCGGGGTCGATGACCACCGGCACCGCGCCGATCTCCAGCAGCCCCAGCAGGGTCGCGTAGAGCTCCGGTCCGGGCAGCACCAGCACGATCGTGCGGGTTCCCGCGCCGACACCGGCGTCGGACATCCGCTGGGCGATGGCGGCCGCCCACGCGTCGAGTTCGCCGTATTCGAGCGTGCGGTACTGCGGCAATCCATCGGGCCCGAAGCCGTCGGGATAGCGCAGCGCCGGGCGACGCGGGTCCTGGCGCACGACCTCACGGAATCGGTCCAGTCCCGCCCAGTAGGTCTGCGGGGTGGTGGTGCGCTCGGCGCCGAGGGGATCGGCAGCGGTCATGCCGGCACTCCGGCCGGAGCGGGCAACCGGTACAGCACGGCGGCCGCCGACGGTCCCGCGCCCGCCGCGACGAACAGGACGCGGCGGTAGCCGGTGAGCGTGTCGTCGGCGACCGCCCGGTCGAATGCGGCGGTGAGCGCCGCGGTGTGCGGGTCGCCGTCGGTGAGGTCGGGAGCACGCACGTGGGTGCGGTCGATGCCGAGCGCGTCGGCGAGCCGCACACCGAAATCCGTTGTGGGCGTGGATGTCAGCAGCGCGAGGTCACCTGTCTCGCCGGCTTCGGACTCGGCCAGCACGCCCGCGGCGGCCTCCACCGCGACGGCGAGCAGACGCTCGGCGAAGTCGTCCTCCCGCACGATGGTCATCGCGCCGCGTCCGGTGGTTCCCATCGCGGCCGTGTCGACGTAGCCCTCGACGGCGGGCGTACCCGCGCCGGCGACCGAGCGCACCGTGCCGAACCCGGCCGGTTCCTCGGTGCGGCCGAGCAGCATGGCCGCACCGCAGGTGGCGTAGGGGAATTCGGCGGTGGCGGTGGGCCGGGTGAGCGAGGGATGGGTGTCGCCGGAGACGATCAGCACGTATTCCGTGCTGCCGGTCTCCAGGATCGAGGTGGCCACCCGGACGGCCTCCAGCACTCCGGTCGCGCCGTTCATCAGGTCGAAGGCGAAGGTCCGCGGATCGTCCACGGCGTACTCGAGGCCGATGCCCGCTTCCTTCTGGATCAACGCCGCCACAGCCGGTTCCAGGGTGTTGGAGTCACGGAAGACACCGGTGTTGATCAGCACCCCGACCTGGTCGGGCCGGACGCCCGCGCGCTCGAGGCAGAGCCGGGCGGCCCGACCGCTGTGGGCGACGATGCCGATGGTTTCGCCGCCGCGGCTGATCGCGGTGGATGTGATACGCACGCTCATGACTCGACCTAGACCTTCAGCGAAGAGATGGTGGTGGACAGGAATCCGGTGACGATGCCCGAGGCCGCGGGGATCATCAGCAGCTTCGACCCTTCCGGAATGGCCTGGTCCTGCAGCGAGTCGTGCAGCACCAGGAAGTGGGAGGTGGTGGAGGTGTTGCCGTACTTCTCGATCACCCGCAGGTCCGGCGGCATGGGGCTGCCGAATTCGCGCTCGCAGATGGCGTTCATCCACGGGATCGCCGCGGCGCCGAACTGGTGATGGATGACGTAGTCGAACTTCTCGTCGGCGAAGGTGCGGCCCTGGGCGGCGAGGTAACTGCGATGGCTGTCGGGGCCGAGCCGGAACCGGTCCTCGTTGTGCATCTGACGGTTGTCGGTGTAGAGGGCGATGCCCTGACTGCGATCGCTGGGCATGCCCAGGCACAGCTGCGCGTACTCCGCGGCGGTCATCAGATCGACGTAGTGGATGACATCGCGGTCGTCGACCGCCTCGTCCAGCACGACCGCGCACGCGGAGTCGCCGACCGACAGCGAGGCGAACTGCAGGTCGTACTTCTCCGAGATCTCCGCGACCGCGGTGTCGGCGATCGGCGTGATCGCCTCACCGCTGACGACCAAGCCGTTGCGTACCGCGCCCGAACGGATCATCCGGTCGAGAATGTAAGTGCCGGTGAGCATTCCGGCGCAGGCGTTCGAGACATCGAAGGTGATGGCGCGGGCCGCCCCGAGCTGTCGCGCGAGCGCTCCGGCGAACGACGGCTCCATGTACATCCGGGTGCCGTACCGGCTGCGGGTGATCGAAGTGGAGATGACGACGTCGATGTCCCCGGCCTCGTACCTGGACCGCGACAGGCAGTCCTCGGCGGCTCTGGCGGCCAGCGTGAAGGAATCCTCGTACGCCTCGGGGGCCTTGGAGTGCACACGGCGTTCCTTGACTCCGGTGATCTTCTCCAGATCGAACGACGGCGGCGTGGCCAGCCGGGACAGCAACTCCTCAGTGGTGAGGATGTCGGAGGGCAGATACGCGCCGATGGATTCGAAACGGGACTGCGGCATGGGACGCTCCAGCGGTGGGACGGATGACGGCTTCGAGATCGCCACGATCGACGGCGCGACGGACATTACCGGACAGTAACCACTGTTGTGCTGCGCAATTCGGCTGCCGTGGCGTTGTTCACACAAACCGTGAAGCTGCTTGCCGTGAGGTGTCATCAACCGGCGACCACTCCGCTATAGCGGAAATCTATCCCTGTGCACCCCTTCGGCTTCGCTCGTTCTGCCGCGCGTGCAGCGTTTATGACCGACCGCCGTCGCGCGCGTCCGGCCGAGAAGGACGGTTCTGGACACCGATCGGCAAACGGCCCGCGAGAGTGGGTTCCGGCCGCGCCGAGCCCATCGGCACAGCGAGGCGCGCGACCGGTGTTGACCTTGACCCGAGGTCAATGTTCAAGCTCATCGCATGATCACTTCGACAAGCAACATGAGCACTTCGACCTGGTCCGGCATGGTGCCGGTCGATGACACGGCGCTGGCCGTGACCGACACCGGCGGTCCGGGCCGCCCCCTCGTTTATCTGAACGGCTCCTACGCCGACTCGTCGCCGTGGCGGCCACTGATCGGCGCGCTCGGCGAGGACTACCGGCACATCACCTTCGACGAGCGGGCGCGTGGCAAGTCGAAGCGGTCGGCGGACTATTCCTTCGAAGCGTGCCTGCGCGACATCGATGCCGTCCTCGCGGCCACCGGTGTGCAGCGCCCCCTGATCGTCGGCTGGTCCTACGGCGCCCTGCTCGCGGTGCACTGGGCCGATCGGAATCCCGACCGCGTCGCCGGGGTGGTGTCTGTGGACGGCGCCATGCCGTACGGTCTGACCGGCGCGGAGGGCGAGGCGCGGATCCGGAAGCTGTTCCACCGCATGCGGTTCCTGCTTCCGCTTGCGCGTCCGATGGGACTGGCCGCACGGATGAGCGCCGACCAGCACGCCGAGGTCAATATCGAGGCCAATCGGCTGCATGCCGCCCTCGCGCCGGTCCTCCACCGCGCCGACTACCCCGTGCGATACGTCCTCGCGACCGGCGCTAACCTCGGCGGCGGCGAAGACGAAATGGAGGCGGTACGAGCGTCCTTGAATCCGGTGCTCGCGGCGAACCCGAATCTGCGGGTCAGTGCGAAGGTCGCGAGCAACCACTCGCACATCCTGCGCAAGGATTTTCGAGCCGTAGCCGACGCGGTGCGCGATCTCGCCGCCCTCCCCGAACGGAAAGCGATCTGAGCAGATGATCACCGGCGTCACGATCGGACAGGCGGCGGCATTCGCCGGTGTCACCGTCAAGACCGTGCGGCACTACCACAAGCACGGATTGCTCGACGAGCCCCCGCGCGACAGCAGCGGCTACCGGCGATACGGCTCGGCCGACCTGTCCCGGCTCGTGCAGGTCCGCACCCTGGCCGCGGCGGGGGTGCCGCTGGCTGAGATCGGGCCGTTGCTCGAGGCCGACGCGACGCTGTTCGCTGTCGCCATCGCCGAGGTCGAACGCCGGCTCACCGAACGGATCGGGGACCTGGTCGCCCGACGGGCCACCGTACGGCGGTTGGCGGACGGCGACCGGGCCCTGCTGCCGGAACGCGTCGTGACATTACTGGAACGGATGCTCGATCTCGGCCTCACTCCGGAGCAGGCGGCGGCCTCGCGGGAGGGACTGGTGTTGGCGAAAGCGCTTGTCCCCGACGGATTCGACGAATATCTCGACGATCTCGAGCACGCGCTCGACGATCCCCGCTTCATCGTCTTGAACAAGCGCGCCCTGGAAGCCGCGACCTGGAAGCCGTACGACCCTCGCATACCCGAACTCGCCGAGGACATGGCCGAGACCTATCTCGCGAACCCGGCACTGTTGAAGGTCGTGACCGCCTTCCAGGCTCGCACCGAGACCGGGACCCGCTATCGGTTGATCCGGGATTACGCCGAGGAGCGTGATTCGGCCACGGCGCGACTAACCACGCTCGTGGAAGTGAAGCTGCGGGCCGCGGGAGTCGCGATTCCGGGACCGGACTCCGACTGAACAACCGGATCTGTTGCCGAGCGACTCAGGGGATCACGCGCTCCGGCGGCTGCCGAGCGTCGTCGGGGGAGCATGAATCGAACAGGTCGGCGTGCGAACCGGTCCCGTCATCGGCACGGACGAGGTCAGTGACAGTCCGTGCCCGCGCAGGTCGCCAGCTCGTTCAACCGGCGGTCGAGGTCGGCGATCAGGTCGGCGTGCGCGGCCCGGCCTTCGGGAGTCTTGATGAGGTTGGTGAGTTGGTAGGGATCGGTGTGCAGGTCGTAGAGCTCGTATTCCCGTTCGGGGAGGGGACGTTCGCGTTCGTACCAGCGCACATAGAGGTAGCGCTGGTTGCGGATCCCGACCCAGGACGGCATGTCCACGGCGTAGACCAGCGGTGTCTCCGTGCCGGGGATCTGCTCCTGGGCGATGCCGTCCCGTCCGGTGTAGCCCGCGCCGCCGTACTCGGCGGCGAAATCCGTTCGCCACGAACTTCTCTCACCACCCAGCACAGCGGTGAGTGAGCGGCCGTCCATCCGGTCCGTCCCGGTGATGCCGGCCCAGTCGAGAACGGTGGGTGCGAGATCGATCGACAGCGCCATGGCATCGGAGCGCCCGCTCGCGATATTCGGCCCCGCGATCGCGAGCGGCACTCGCATGGATTCTTCGTAGGGCGCCATCTTCTGGGTCAGGCGATGCGCGCCGAGGCTGTAGCCGTTGTCGGAGGTGAAGACCAGGTAGGTGTTGTCGAGCTCGCCGGTCTCGGCGAGGGTCGTCACGATGCCCGCCACCATCTCGTCGAGTGATTTCAGCGCGCCCAGCCGGTTGGTGTAGTCGACGTCGTTGGTCGCCTCGATCGTCGCGGCTCGGGGGAGCGCTGTGTCGATCAGCCAGGTGGGTTTGTCGGAGACGTCGGCCTCCTGATAGTTCGGCGAGCGCGGCGCGGCCGTGGGCGCGGTGTCGCTGACGTGGCGCGGGGCGGGCGGAATCGGGAAATGCGGTGCGGTCGACGCCGCGTACCAGAAGAAGGGCTGTCCGGAGGCGGCCGATTCGGTGATGAATCGCCGCGATTTCTCGGCGACCACGTCGGTCTGGTAATCCTGCGGCGCCACACCGTATTTCACGAAGCGGCCGTTCTCGTTGAGGGTGTAGTTGTAGCCGGCGTACAGGAAGTTGTCGACACCGGCGTTCCAGTCGTCCCAGCCGGGCGGGATGTGACCGGGATCGTCCTCGAGACCGTTGAGGTATTTCCCCGCCATGCCGGTCCGGTACCCGCTGTCGTGCAGGGCGGTGACGAAGGTGCGCGACTCGTTGCCGTTGGCGCGGAACGTCTCGAAGCCGCCGACCGGGCCCGCGTTGGTCAGCACCCCGGTGTTGTGACCGTAGTTCCCGGTCAGGATGGAGGAGCGGGCCGCGCAACAGATCGGCAGCGGCGCGAATCCCTCGGTGAATTCGACACCGCGGTCGCGGATCAACTCGGCCGTACGCGGCATGGCCTCCCACACCGGAGTGGTCACCGCATCGAGGTCGTCGGCGAGGATCATCACCACATTGGGACGATCATCCTCCCGTGCCGATGCCGCGGAAACGCACATCGTCGAGGCGGATGCGACGACCAGCGACACGGTCAGCACGCGTCGCGCCGTTGGCACGGTGAACATCTCGAACTCCTCCGGGACTCGACAAGCTCCGCCGCGGTGCGCGGTTGCCGTAGAGCCTAGAGGCCGGCCGCGGCGAATCGTCGCCGACGGGGCCGTGCGCGCGCAGCCGATCCTCGCCCAACGGGTCGGTGGCCGCCTCTATCTCGCGGCGATCTCGCGCAGGTGCTCGAATCCGGCGGCGGCCGCCATCTCCGGCAGCCGGATGATCCGGCCGCCCCGGCCCCAGCGGCCGTCGGGCACTTCGTCGAAGGTGACCGAAGTGACCAGCCGCCTGCCACCGAGATCGGTAGCGATGTCGCGAGCGGCGCGTTCCAGGTCGGCGGCGAATCGAACGCGGCGGACCGGATCGAGGACGCCCTCGCCGACGGTGAAGTCGACGAGCACCAGCGCGACCAGTTCATCGGCCTTCAGGCCGCCGCAGTAGGTGCGCCCGGAGGGGATCTCGTCGTGGAAGGCCACCGCGTACATCCTCGCTTCCGAGGTGTCCGGAAGGGATTCGGCGCGCCAACTCGCCTCGGTGAGTCGGGCGGCCAAGGTGTCGATGGCGGCCTCGGAAAAGGCGCCCGCGGACGTTCGGATGTGCAGAAATGGCATGCCGATCACGCTACGAACGCTGTGCGGCCGGAAGAAGTGGCGAGATGGACAAGAAATTGCCTATTCTTGCCACATGCTCGAGATCGACCTGCTCGTCGTGCCGGGTTCGGGACCGGTCGGGGTCGCCGCCACCGTCGACCTGGCCGAGGCGATCACCCGTAGTCACACCGGCGCCCACGCATCCGTCGATGTCCGGGTCGTCGGCGGCGACATCGGCACGATCGCTCTGCGCGGCGGGATGTCGATACCCGCGATTCCCCTGTCCGACACCGGACCTGCACGCCCGTGGGTGGTCGTCCCCGGAATCGGCGAATCGGGCGCGACCGAGGTCGAACGTCGGATGAACGATCCCGAGCTACGCGCCGCGGCGGCATGGCTCGCCGCCGGATCGGAGGGCGGATCCCGCGTCGCCGCCTCCTGTACCGGCACCTTCCTCGCGGCCGAGGCGGGTGTGCTGCACGAACGGACCGTGACCACGACGTGGTGGCTGGCGGGCCTGTTCGCCGCACGCTATCCGCGCTGCCGGGTCGACGCCGATCGCATGCTCATCCGCGATGGTCCGGCACTCACCGCGGGCGCGGCACTCGGACATGTCGACCTGCTGCTGGCGATCATCGAGGACGAGTTCGGTCCGGCGATCGCCGGGATCGTGTCGTCGAGAATCGCTGTGGCGCCGCGTATTTCGCAGACGCCGTTTCGGCGAAGTGCCGTCTACCGCGACCTGGACCCGGATCTGGTCACCGTCGAGCGCTATGTGCTCGACCACCTCGATCAGCCGATCCGCCTCGACGAACTGGCCGCCGCCGCCCACATGTCGTCGCGCACATTGGCACGGCGGGTCCACGCGGCCACCGGTCTGTCACCGATCCGGTTCGCCCAGCGCATCAAAGTGGAGAGCGCGCTGGACCTGCTGCGCGATCCGCACCGCAGCGTCACCGAGGTCGCGCACGCTGTCGGACTGGCCGACGCGACCACCCTGAACCGGTTGTTGCGGCGCACCACCGGTCAGCCGCCCGGACGCTTCCGGACCGCTACCGCTCGATGACGAAGTAAACAGCGCTCAGCGCTCAGCGCTGACGCCAGCTCAGCGGGCCGGGCAGGTCGACGCTGTTCTTCTTGCTGCGGGAGTTCCACGACCACGGGCCGATCTTGATACTCCACGAGGACAGACCCTGCTGGGTGAAATTCAACTTCAGCGGCCCGAAGGACTTGCGCTGGCGATACCTGATGGGCATGTGTGACCTCCCTGATCTGCCGTCAGGGTAGCCGATTCTGTTCGGTCTCAATCGCTTCGCCGAAGAGAGGTGAGCAGCGGCACCGCGCGTCGACTCCGGCTTCATCGCCGCGATGTTGCGCCGCTCCGCGGAAGATGGGCAGCGCACCGCCGCCGACGCCGAGGCCGCGATCGGCCGGGTGCGAGCGGGCGAGTCGCCCACCTCATCCGGCGCGGACCTCGATCCGGGTGTTTGGGAATCCCCGCTCCGGGCACCACTCGATCACTGCGCGAGAGCACTGCTTCCGCAGATGACCACGAGTAGGCATTGCGAGCGAGGCGAATCGAAGTGGCGACAGATCGCAACGACCCGGAACCGCACGGCGGCAGGGTCGTCGGATCGGTGGACAAGCGGGACGACGGCGAGACGACGGCCTTGCCGACCGCGACCGGCGCCCGGCCCGACCTCGACCCGGCCGAACCCGACAGCCCAACCGATCTGTCGAAACCCTCACTGATCGCGGTGGTCAAACGCGCGGCAAAGCAATTCCAGCACGACAATCTCACCGACCTGGCCGCCGCGCTCACCTACTACGCCGTGCTGGCGATCGTGCCGGGCCTCATCGTTCTGTTCGCGCTGCTCGGGTTGCTCGGCCCCAGCGCCGCCGACGAGCTGGCGAATCAGGCCGAGCAACTGGCGCCGGGTTCGAGCGCCGATGTCGTGCACACACTCATCACCCAGGCGCAGGAGAACCAACGCAGCGCGGGCCTCGGCGCGATCATCGGCCTCGCCGTCGCCTTGTGGTCGGCCTCGGGCTATGTGGCGGCGTTCATGCGCGCGTCGAATGTCGTCTACGGCATCGGGGAGGGCAGGCCGATCTGGAAGACCGCGCCCATCCGGCTCGGCGTCACTTTCGTCGCGGTGATCCTGCTGGTCGTCAGCGCGGTGATCGTGGTGGCGAGCGGACCGGTCGCCCAGCAGATCGGCGACTTCCTCGGCGTCGGAGACACCACTCTGATGATCTGGAGCATCGCCAAATGGCCGGTGCTGTTCGTCCTGGTGTCGGTACTGCTGGCCATCCTGTTCTGGGCCGGCCCGAACGCCCGGCAGGGCGGCGTGAAATGGATCAGCCCGGGCGGCGTCATCGCAGTGCTCATCTGGGTGATCATCTCGGCGCTCTTCACGGTCTACATCGCCAACTTCTCCTCCTACGACCAGACCTACGGCTCGCTCGCCGGAATCGTGATCTTCCTGGTGTGGCTCTGGCTGACCAATATCGCGCTGCTGCTCGGCGCCGAGATCAACGCCGAACTCGACCACGCCAAAGCCATTGCCGGGGGACTGCCCGAAGACGTCGAGCCCTTCGCCGAACCGCGCGACATGCGCAAGCTCGACGAATCGGACAGGGAAGCGGTCCGGACCGCGCGATCGCTTCGACGCGACTGAACTCGCGGCGACACAGCCGGACGGCGGCGTTTGGCCGGGATATCGCCGGGTAGGTACGCGATGTGCTCCGGTCGGCTCCAGGACCGGGGACCCGGAGCACCAGACGCGCCGACCAGATCGGAGTCCGCAGCCGAACGGTCGGCGCCCGGCGAAGGGGTTCGGTGTGCACACCATCGACGAGGTCAAGCATCGGGTGAACGACGTGATGGGCAAGGTCATCGGCGCGGGCGGCGAGCGGACCAGCACCCGATCGGTCACGATCGCCGTCCCACGCGACCAGGTGGAGGACTGCTGGCGCGATCCGGTGCGGCTCTCCCGCGTTCTCGGCGATACCGGCGAGATCCGACCGACCGCCGACAGCATCGACTGGATCTTCGGTCACGACGACGGACCGCGGACCACGTGGCAGACAACCTTGACCACCGAACCGAACGGCCTGCGTTTCTCCGGCGACCTGGCGGGGGCCGAGGCCGAATTGCGCGTCGAATTCGCGCAGGCGCCGAAGGACCTCGGCACCGAGGTGAACGTACGGATGCGGTCTCCGCTGCCGGGTCTACTCACCGGCGCGATGGCGTTCAAGCTGCTGTACCGAATGCGCGCACTGTTGCAGAGTGGCGAATTTCCGACCCTCGAGTACAACCCGAGCGCGCGTTCCGGCGCGCGCTGAACAGGAGAATATCAATGCGCGCATTGTGCTGGAACGGCGTCGACGACCTGGCCGTGGAGACAGTCGACGATCCGAAACTGCTCAATCCCCACGACGTCATCGTGAAGGTGAATTTGACGGCCACGTGCGGCTCGGATCTGCACTTCATCGACGGATACCTGCCGGGTATGCGGGAAGGCGACGTCTTCGGTCACGAGTTCATGGGGGAGATCGTCCACGCCGGACCGGAGGTGCGGCAGCGCAAGGTCGGCCAAAGGGTGACGGTGCCCTCCTTCATCGGCTGCGGCACCTGCTTCTACTGCACCCACGACATGTACTCGCTGTGCGACACCACCAACCCCAACGCCGAACTGCAACAACCGCTCTTCGGCTATCCGACCGGCGGCATCTACGGCTACACCCATCCCTTCGGCGGCTATCAGGGCTCGCACGCCCAGTACGTCCGGGTGCCCTTCGGCGACGTCAACTGCTTCCGGATTCCCGAGGGCGTCACCGACGAACAGGCGCTGTTCTGTTCCGATGCGGTCCCGACCGGCCTGATGGGCGCGGACTTCTGCGACATCGAGCCAGGCGACACGGTCGCGGTGTGGGGCAGCGGCGGCGTCGGGCTCATGGCGGGCCACTCCGCACGCCTGCTCGGCGCCGGACGGGTGATCGTGATCGACCACATCCCGGAGCGACTGGCATTGGCGCGCAAGCATTTCAACGCGCAGACCATCGACTACACCGCCGTGGACAGCGTTCAGGAAGCGTTGCGAGAGATGACCGGCGGCCGCGGCCCCGATGCCTGCATCGATGCCGTCGGCATGGAGGGCCACGGCACCGGCCTGCGGCATGTCTACGACCGCGCCAAGCAACTCCTGCGTATGGAGACCGACCGGGCCACCCCGTTGCGCGAGGCCGTCCTCGCCTGCCGCAAGGGCGGCGTCGTCGCGGTGCTCGGCGTCTACGGCGTGACCGACAAGTTCCCGATGGGTGTGGTCACCAACAAGGGCCTCACCATCAGGAGTGCCCAGCAACACGGTCAGCGTTACGTGCCGAGAATGTTCGACTACATCCAGCAGGGTGACCTCGATCCTTCGTATCTGATCAGCCACGATCTGCCGCTCGAACAGGGCGTGCGGGGGTACGACCTGTTCAAGAACAAGAGCGAGGGTTGCGTCCGCGCGGTGTTCCGTCCTTAGCCGCTGCCCAGGAGCGCCGCCGGTGCGCCGAGGGGTGACCTGGTCGCGAGGCGATCGCGGGAATGCTTCAGGATGGGCGCATGGCGATCCAGGTACCGACTGTCGAACAGATCCGTGAGCTTCCCGCCCTGCTGACCACGGAGGTGACCGATCGTGAGATCGACGACAACGGTCACATGAACGTCGTCCACTACCTGTCGAACAACATCCGCGCCGCCGATATCCTGCTGCGCGCGCTCGGCGTGGACGACAACTATCGCAGCGAGCGCCGGGTCGGCTTGTTCACCACCGAGCACCACATCGCCTACCACAGCGAACTGCGCGAGGGTGACTCGCTGTCGGTGCACGCGCGCATCGTGGACCGCGGTGAGAAGGCCGTGCACATGATGACCTTCCTGGTCGATCGCGGGCGGGCGCGGCTGTCGAACACACTCGAAATCCTCTTGGTGCATGTCGATCTCGACTCCCGGCGGTCCGCGCCGATGCCGGACGACCTGGCGCTCGGGCTCGACGAACTGATCGCGGCGTCGGGGAAGTTGAGCTGGGAGGCGCCCGTCTGCGGAGTGATGGGCATCCGTCGCTGAGCCTGCGTCATCCGGGCCTGCGGTTCGGTACGTTCGGGGCCGACAAGGCGAAAGGACACCACATGCCGATCGAAGTGGATCTCTCCACCGACGAACTCCTGTCGACCACCCGCACCGTGCGCAAACGCCTCGACCTGGAGCGGCCGGTTCCGGTCGAGGTCGTCCGGGAATGCCTCGAGCTGGCGGTGCAGGCGCCCAGCGGGTCGAACAGCCAGGGCTGGCACTGGGTGGTGGTCACCGATGCCGACAAGCGCAGGCAGCTCGGGGAGCTGTACCGGCGGGGATTCCAGGCGTACGCGGCGGCGCCGCAGTACCTCGGCAAGCGTTCCACCGGCGACCCCGAGGCCGACGCGGTGGGGCAACGGGTCGCCAGTTCGGCCGAATACCTCGCCGAGAAGATGGGGGAGGTGCCGGTCCTGCTGATCCCCTGCCTGTCCAACCGCGCCGACAATGCCACGAGCGCCCACAGCGCCTCGTACTGGGGCTCGCTGTTCCCCGCGGTGTGGAGCTTCTGCCTGGCCGCCCGCTCGCGTGGGCTCGGAACCGCCTGGACCACATTGCATCTGAGCTATGAGCGGGAAGCCGCCGACGTTCTCGGCATCCCGTACGAGAAGGTGTCGCAGGGCGCGATGCTGCCGGTC
Organism: Nocardia shimofusensis NBRC 100134; assembly: GCF_001613125.1. GTDB lineage: Bacteria > Actinomycetota > Actinomycetes > Mycobacteriales > Mycobacteriaceae > Nocardia > Nocardia shimofusensis. The sequence continues at coordinate 179,538 of NZ_BDBT01000007.1, read as the reverse complement.
GCCTACACCAAGGGCACCGACTTCAAGCCCGCGCCCAGAAAGAACCTGGATTCCATCGTGCATATCGACAGCTGGTAGAACGGACCTCTGTCCGGTCGCCGGGGCGAGGTCGGGGAGCGCCGGGTCGACGATGCGATCGTGCCCCGACTGTCCGAAATGTCTTCCGCACAGGGATGTCGGCGCCTCCGGTTTCACCGAGGGCGGAATCCGTTACGCCGGAAGGTGATTACCGTATTACACATGACAATCGAATACATCCGCTACCGGATTCCGGAGCAGGACGCGACCGAGTTCGAGACCGCCTATGGGCGGGCCGCTCGGTCGCTCGCGGTAGCCCCGCAATGCGTCGACTACGAGTTGTCACGCTGCGTCGACGAGCCCGAGTGGTACGTACTGCGGATCACCTGGACTTCGGCCGAGGATCACCTGAAGGGGTTCCGCGGCGGAGAGCACTTCGCGGCGTTCTTCGCCGAGATCAAGCCGTATGTGCGCCAGATCGAGGAGATGCGGCACTACGAACGCACCGCCGTCCGGGGAACGGGTTCCTCGGTGCCCAGCATGTACGAATGGCTGGGCGGCACCGAGGCGTTGGAGCGGCTGACCGAGGCCTTCTACGCGCACGTGCTGGCCGACGACCTGCTCGGGCCGATGTTCGCGGGGATGGACCCGGGCCATCCCCGCTATGTGGCCATGTGGCTGGCCGAGGTGTTCGGCGGCCCCGCGCGCTACACCGCCGAGCGTGGCGGCTACAACCACATGCTGGCCCACCATCTCGGCAAAGCCATCACCGAACCCCAGCGTCGTCGTTGGGTATCGCTGCTGTCGGACTCCGCCGACGAGGTCGGCCTGCCCGGCGACCCGGAGTTCCGCGCCGCGTTCCTCGGCTACATCGAGTGGGGTACCCGCATCGCGCTGGCCAACTCGCAGCCGGACGCCGCGCCGCCGTCGCAGCTCCCGACTCCACGTTGGGGCTGGGGCGTCGCCCCGCCGTACACCCCCGCCTGAGCGAACCCGGGGCACGCCGGTCGACGGACCGACGAGCAGGACGTCGCGCTCCCGGACCGGGGAGTGGGCGGCGTACCGGTGGTAGGCCGCTCCGGTGACATGACCTATATCCAGGTCGGAGGTCGGCGCTACACCGACGAAGAGAATCCGCGACACGAGGTGACGCGGATTCCCGGTGTGCCCAGAAAGGGCGGTATTCAGGGCGTCAGCTGCTTCCGACGCCGAGGTCGATTCCGAACATTACCATCAGCCAATTCCTGAACAGGTTCAAGCCGAGGTCAAAGTCGATGCCGAAGGACATCGCGCTCATCTCCTTTCCATAATCGAATTCTTTGTACCCCGACCTGCCGAAATTCTAGCTCGGGCAAGAACTGCGTTTTATCAGTATTCGATTCCATTCGGCAGCAGCGCTCGGGTTCGGCGTCACCCTTTCGTTACCGGCGTCGGCATATCACCACGAGCCGATCAGCGGGGCATCGTGCTCCTGCCGCATCCATTCCGCGGTGAGGCGGCCGAGTCGGCTCGGGGCGGCGATACCGCGCACGCCTGCGATCTTGTCGCCCCGGATCTCCAGGATCACCACTCCCGCAACCCGTTCGTCGAGCGAGACGAGCACGGCCGGGCAGCCGTTCACCTTGGCGGCGTGAATCGAGGGCGAGCCACCGGCGAGTCTCCGCTTGGCCGGTGTCGGCTTGAACCCGGCCCGCATCGCGCGGGCGATCCGCTCCGGGGTCGGGAACCGGATCAACTTCCCGGTGCGCCCGAACCCCGCGCCGTCGGAGATGCCGGTCGCGTCGTCGGTCAACAGCGCGACCAGCCGTTCGGTCCGGCCCGAGGCGGCCGCCTCGACGAACGCGGCGACGATGCCTCGCGCGGAGACATGATCGATGACGGTGTCGTTGCGAGCGGCGGCGATTCGACGCCGAGCCCGGTGGAGGTGTTGCTGACTCCCGGACTCGGTGATGCCGAGAATCTCCGCTATCTCGCCGTGGCTGTAGGCAAAGGCTTCGCGCAGCACGTAGACGGCCCGTTCCATCGGTGACAGTCGCTCCATGAGCGTCAGCACCGCCAGGGTCACCGATTCACGCTGCTCGACGGTGTCGGCCGGGCCCAGCATCGGGTCGCCGTCGAGCAGTGGTTCGGGCATCCAGGCGCCGACCGCCCGTTCGCGCCGTGCCTTCGCCGAGCGGAGCCGGTCCAGCGACAGATGGGTGACGATCTTGGTCAGCCACGCCTCGGGCACCTCGATGTACTCCCGGTCGGCGGCCTGCCACCGCAGGAACGCGTCCTGCACCGTGTCCTCGGCATCGGCGGCCGAGCCGAGCAGGCGGTAGGCCAGCGAGGCCAGCCGATGGCGGCTGGCCTCGAAACACGCCACGGCGGCAGTGTCCATGAGCGCGACTCTATCCGGCGACGAGTGCGGTCGAGCGTTCCCGGCCGGTGGCCGCGCGATACTTGTGACTGGGCTTTCCGAAGGTCGGGTGGCTGATCGCCCACCCGCTGGTCGCCACGATCGCCGACTTGACCCGGGCCGCCGACCGGCCGCACAGAGCCCCGGGCTTGGCGCGGGCGTCGCTGTCGACCAGCTGGAAGATCCCGTCCTTGCGTCCGAGACTGATGTGGTTGCCGACATAGCTCAGCGCGTGTGCCTTGATCGTGCGCCCGGTCCGGTCCCCGATGATCGCGGCCGTCGCCTGCAGGCCGGTGTATCCCGCGGAAGCACATGACATCGGCAACGGCCGCCCGTTGTCGCCGATGACGAAGGCGCTGTCACCGGCGACGTATACATCCGGGTGCGAGACCGACCGCATCTGACGGTCGACCGTGATCCGGCCGTCGGCCATCACCTCGAGGCCGCCCGCGGCGGCAATCGGGGGGACGGCGAAGCCGGCGGCCCACACGGTCGCGTCGGAGACGAGCGCGGTGCCGTCGGCGGCGATCGCCGCCGCCCGTTCGACGCGCTCGATCGTGGTGTGTTCGTGGACGGTGATGCCGAACCGATCGACGGCGCGCAGCAGGTGACGGCGCGCCTTCGGGCCCAGCCAGCCACCCAGTTCGCCGCTGGTGGCGAGCCCGACCCGAAGGCCTGGACGGGATTCGGCGATCTCGGTGGCGGCCTCGATCGCGGTCAGGTTGCCGCCCACCACCCACACCAGGCCGCCCTCGTCCAGCTCGTCCAGGCGTGCGCGCAGGCGCAGCGCGGCCGGCCGCGCCGCCACGTGGAAGGCATGTTCGTCGACGCCCGCGACGCCGTGGCGGGCGGCAGTGCTGCCCAGCGTGTACAGCAGGGTGTCGTACGCGATCTGGTCCTCGCCCTCGCCGTCGGCGACAGTGACCGTCCGATGGCCGGGGTCGATGGCGGTCACCCGCGCCAGTCGTAGCCGGATGCCGGTGCCCGCGAACACCTCCCTCAGCGGTCGGTGCGGGAGGTCCTGGCCCGCGGCGAGCTGATGCAGGCGCAGGCGCTCCACGAAATCGGGTTCGGCATCGACGACGGTGATCTCGAAATCGTCGGAGTGGAGTTGACGGGCCAGGTATCCGGCGCAGAAGGCTCCGGCGTATCCGGCCCCGAGGACGACGATGCGGTGCAGCATGGTGGCTCCTGTCTGTTCGCGTGCTCCTTGAACGAGACAGCCATCGAGTTCCTGACAGCCCCGCGCAGTGCCGTGGATCACGGTCCTGTGCGATTGCCCTGGACGGGGTCCACGGCCTCCCCGTAGTGTTTCGCTGAAAGAAACAGCGTTTCTATATCTGGGTTCGCCTGTGGAAGGAGGTAGGCCCGATGCGGTCGGCGCTGTATGTTCCGGGAAACCGCCCGGAACTGTTCGACAAGGCGCTGGCCGGACCGGCGGATGTGGTGCTCGTCGACCTCGAGGACGCGGTGCCGCCGGCGGACAAGGAGTCCGCGCGGCGAGAGGTGGCGCGGTGGTCGCGCACCGTCACCACGCCGGGCCGGCTCTGGGTGCGGGTGAATCCGGGGGAGATGGGCCATGCCGACCTTGCGGCGGTGGCCTCGCCCGCGATCGCCGCGGTGTGCTTGGCGAAAACCGAGTCGGTGCGACAGATCCGGGCGGTCGACGAGATTCTCGCACGGCACGAGAACACCGCGGGGTCCATCCGCGTGTGCCCGCTCCTGGAAACCGCGATGGCCGTCTACGCCGCCCACGAGATCGCCCGCGCCCCCAGGGTTTTGCGGCTCCAGATCGGTGAGGCGGATCTGTGCGCCGAAGTGGGGATCACGCCGGGGCCGGATGAGCAGGAGCTGGCAGCGATCCGCGGTCAGGTGGTGCTGGCCAGTGCCGCCGCGAACATCGCCGCTCCCTTGGGGCCGGTGCGCACGGACTTCCGCGATCTCGAGGGGCTGCGCGCATCCACCCTGAGGCTGTGGCGGCTGGGTTTCCGGGGGCGGGCATGCATCCATCCCGCCCAGGTGCCGGTGGTCAACGAAATATTCACTCCCGCAGAGGAAGAGCTCGACCGCGCGCGGGCGTTGGTCGCGCGGTTCGAGGCCGCCCAGGGCGGCGTCATCCTCGACGAGGTGGGCAGAATGGTCGACCGGGCGGTGATCCGTCAGGCCCGCAGGCTGCTCGGTCGATGACCTAAGCTCAGGGCGTGGCGGACGCCGAGGTGGAGAATTCGAGCCGTTCCATCGCCGCTGTCGAGCGCGCGATGGACGTATTGCTGCTGTTCGGCCGTTCCGGTCGGCCCGATCTCGGCGTCACCGAGATCGCCAACGAACTGGGCCTGACCAAAGCCGCGGTGCACCGGATCCTGACGGCGCTGCGCAATCGCGAGCTGATCAGCGTCGAGCCGACGACGCGCCGGTACACGCTCGGGCACGCGGCCATCGCCCTGGGCCGGGCCTATCTCGCGCGCACCGATCTGCGGGTCATGGCCGCACCCGAACTACGGCGACTGGCGAGCACCACCGGTGAGACGGCGACGCTGTCCATCCGGCGCGGCAACACCCGGATGTACGTCGATCAGGTCGTCCCGGATCAGGAACTGCGCATGGAAGTGACTCTCGGCGTGCCGTATCCGCTGCACGCGGGCAGTTCTTCCAAGGCGATCCTGGCGTTGCTGCGCCCCGAGGAGATCGACGACTACCTCGAGGGCCAGGAACTGACGGCTTTCACCGACGCCACCATCACCTCGCCGAGCGCCCTGCGCGCCGAGCTGGCGACGATCCGGGAGCGTGGATACGCGATCTCGTCGGGGGAGCGGCAGGTCGGCGCGGCGTCGATCGCGGCGCCGGTGCTCGATCACGACGGTGGGGTCGTGGGGGCCATCAGCGTCTCGGGGCCGTCGTCACGATTCGAACCGCGGATGCGCGATTGCGTGCCGCTGCTGCGGAAGGCGGCCACCGCGGTGTCCGCGCAGCTGGGCTACAGCGGCTGAACCCCGCGCCCGCCGGACAGCTTTCAGAGCACGCCCGCCTCGCTCAGCGCGGCGATCCGATCCTCGCCGAGGCCGAGGATCTCGCGATAGACCTCGTCATTGTGCTGTCCGAGGGTGGGTCCGGCGTGCCGGATGGCTCCGGGCGTGGCGCTCAGCTTCGGCACGACGTTCTGCATCGGCAGTTCACCGAATTCCGGGTGCGCGATGCGCGCGATGGCATCTCGCGCGGCGAAGTGCGGGTCGGCGAACATGTCGCGGGGGGTGTAGATACGCCCGGCGGGCACGCCGCCTTCGTGCAGACGGGCCAGCAGGTCGTCGGCGTCGAATTCGATCGTCCAGTCGGCGATGAGATCGTCCAGTTCGCTCATCCTGGCGCCGCGCGCGGTGTGGCTGGAGTATCGCTCGTCGGTGGCGAGTTCCGGCCTGCCCATGAGCGCGGCGAGCCTGGCGAAGACGGTGTCCTGGTTAGCGGCGATGAGGACCAGGTCGCCGTCTCCGGCCGGATAGATATTGCTGGGCACCACATTCGGCAGGACCGAGCCGGTGCGCTCACGCCGGTAGCCGGTGACGGCCCACTCCGGGAGCAGCGATTCCATCATGGCCAGCACCGCTTCGTAGATCGCCGAGTCGACGACCTGGCCCTGTCCGGTCCGATTCCGGTGGTGCAGCGCGGCGAGAGTGCCGATCGTGGCGAATACCGCTGCCAGCGAGTCGCCGAGGGAGATTCCGGTGCGCGCCGGGGGGCGGTCGGGATCGCCAGTGGTGTAACGGATGCCGCCCATGGCCTCGCCGATCGAGCCGTAGCCCGCGCGGGAGGCGTAGGGGCCGGTCTGGCCGTAGCCGCTGACGCGGACCATGATCAGGTCGGGATGGTCGGCGCGCAGGGTGTCGTAGTCCAGTCCCCAGCGTTCCATGGTGCCGGGGCGGAAGTTCTCGATCACGATGTCGGCGGTCGCGATGAGCTCGCGCGCCAGGTGCTGACCTTGCGCGTCACGCAGATTGCAGGTCACCGATTTCTTGTTGCGGGCGACCACCGGCCACCACAGCGACTTGCCGTCGGACGACTCGCGGCCCCACTGGCGCATGGGATCTCCCACTCCCGGTGATTCGAGCTTTATCACCTCGGCGCCGAAGTCGCCCAGCAGTTGCCCGCAGAACGGACCGGCGAGCAGCTGGCCCATTTCGATGACTCGCAAGCCGACCAACGGGCCGTTCGAGGTGGTCTGGTCGGCGGGCATGGCACTCCATCCGTCGAGGGCGAGCAGAACGGATACACTGTATCCCTGAGAGAAACAGTGCGGCAAGGCGGAATGCGGCCGGTCTACTGACTTCTCGGCTGGGCTTCACACGAGGTTCAGCGCGACTGCGATGGTGCCGACTGTCGCCAGGGCAGAAGTGACGCCCACGTGCATCCCGATCGACAGCCGGATGTCCTTGTACCGCCAGACCGACCAGAACCCCGGGAAGGTGAAGATCAGCCGCGACAGGAAAGCCCAAGGTGACCAGAAGTGGTACAGCGAAAACAAGACCGTGCTGACCACCGGCGCCCATCCGCCCAGGTGGGCGATGCGGGGAAGCAGGAAACCGCGGAAATACAGCTCCTCGATGAGCGGCAAGGAGACTCCGGTCAGTGGCAGACAGATCACCATTGTGGTGAGCACGACCGAGTGTGGATATCCGTCGAGGTCGAGGTAGGTGTTGTTGCCGCTGTCGCCGGTATTCGCGTAGGGGAGCCAGGTGAAGAAGTCTTTGACGATGTTGTTCACCGGTGCCAGCGCGAACCCGAGCACCATCATCCACACGATGAGCGCGATGACCATCACCATGAGCTTCCCGCGTGGGAGCGGCTGGTCGATGTAGTGCAGCACGCCGCGCAACGAGAGGTGGCCGTTGCGTTCGAGCCCCAGCCACAGCAGCCCCGCCAGGACCGGAATCAGCACCAGGAACAAGGCGATCGCCCAGCCGAGGAAGGCTGGATAACCGACGGCTTCGACGAATGGCTCGGCGATGAGCAGATAGACGACGACGATCAGAGCGCCGGGGACGAGATGCAACGCGACCGACAGCGGCAGGCAGTGGCGGTCGCCCAACAGTCGATCGACTGTTTTGTTCAGTCGCGTGTCTTCGGAGGCGAGCATGGATTTTCCTCTGATCGTTCGTGGATGGGTGCGTTGGCAGGAAAGGGGAATGCCATCAGCCGAGGGCACAGAATTCAGTCGGTCAGGCTCTGGTCCGGGAGATCGATCCCGGCACTGCGGAGTTCGGCCTCGCCGAGTTGGGCCAGCCGCGCCAACGCCGGTGCTTGATCTACGCCGTATCGGCGGATCAGTGTGTACCGGGTCGCGGCCTCGGTGGAGGCTTGGAAGCTGGTCACGATCTTCAGCAGTGTGGGGTTGGCGATGTAGTGGTCGGCCAAGGCGGTGGCGAGTTCGGCGATGCGGGGGTCGTCCGGTTCCCACGCCGCGGCTTCTGCGACGCGCTTGTTCAACGCGACGAATCGGGGGTCGTCGAGTGCGTGCTCGACGTGGGTGAGGTAGTCGTCGAAGCCCTCGGGGACCAGAGCCTTGGCCAGCACCCAGCCCTCTCGGGCAGTTGCCACGTCGTCTGCGGGGAGACCGAGGCCGCGCATCCGCTCGAGCAGCGCCACGGCGCGGTCGCCCAGCAACGCCCGGTCGCCATCGGCGAGCCGTCGCAGCGTGTCACGCCGCGCGATCAGCTCCTCGATCCGTTCGGTGAGGTGCCGTTCGACATCGGCGAGGGCGGAGGCGAACGGTGTGGTGTCGGCCTGGAGTATCGGCCCGATCTCGGCCAGTGGCACCCCGGCGGCGGCCAGGGTCCTGACCTGGACCAACCGCAGCAACTCCACCGACCCGTACCTCCGGTAACCGGAGATGTCACGTTCCGGTTCCTCGACCAGACCGAGCTTGTGGTAATGCCGCACGGTCTTGATGGTGACGCCGGCGAACGCCGCCGCCTGCCCGATCGTGACTCCGTTCGTCATCTGCTCAGCCGACCTCGCGACCGACGGCGGCGGCCAGCTCTCGAACGGCCTGGGCGACGGCGGGAGAGTCCTCGGCCAAGACCTTTTCGTGGTTGCTCGCGACCTTCGCGCTCATCGTCAGGTTCGGGTTGCGAGCCAGCAGCGGGGCGAGGGTCGCGCGAGCCCGATCCATCTCACCGCCCGCGTCGCCCATGTGATCACCCGAGGCGACCACGTACCGGACCGGGACGGTCAGCTCCTCGAGGACCGGACCGAGGGCGGCATGGAGTGCGTGGGCCTCGATGGCCACCTCAGCGTGCCGGGCAGCGGACATCCGCGCGGTGAGACCCAGTGGGGCCGCCAGTGGCAGCACAAACCGCAACCGCCTGAACAGCTTACGAACCCGCTCGAGGTCGGCCTCGTCGGTCCAGCCGACCGGATACGGGCCGTCGACCCCGACCACGCCGAGCGCCCGGCCGGGGTTGCGGTCGGCCCAGCACACCCCCAACAGCGCACCGTAGGACCAGCCCACCAACAACGGACGCGCCACGCCCCTGGCCGCGAGTACGGCATCGAGATCGCGAAGACACGCCTGAAAGGAGTAGTCCGCCGACCGCTTCGATTTGCCGCGGGCTCGCTCGTCGTAGGTGATGTGCCGATAGCCGGGGCCGAGGTCGGCGATGACATTCCGCCAGTGCCTCCGGCCGGCGAAAGAGCCGTTCAGATAGACCACGGGAAGGCCGGGGCCGCCGGTGTCTGCTACGGCCAGTGCGGTGTCGTCGACCGGCACCATGCCGGTCCAGGCCGAGTGCTTCGAGTTGCGTGAGGACGAAGAGGCAGTCATACGATGAGCGTGCACCTTGACCTCAGGTCAAGGTCAAGTGCACGAGGACCGCGCGGCGGGTGCACCACTTCCGCCCAGGTTCCGCAGGCGCCGAGTTCGGTAGCGTTCGGCGTACCGGGTCGGGGACTCGCCGAACAATCGGGCGAAATCCCGGACCGAGTGCGCCTGGTCGGCGTACCCGAGCTCGGCCGCCAGTGCGGGCCAGTCGACCCTCACCCCGCTCGCCATCCGGTCGGTGGGCTCCTCGAGGCCGAACCGCCGGATCGTCCAGTTCGGCCCGACTCCGATGTACTCGGCGAAGAGCCGCTGCAACTGCCGGGGCGTCGTCCCGTACTGCTCGGCGAGCACCTCGCAGGCCAGGCCGATTTTCGGTCCGGCCTCGGCAGATGGTCGCGCAGCACGAGGGCGACTGGGCAGGTGATCTCACGGCCCAACTGCGGCGGACGACCTCGGCGTGGAGCAGACCGGAGGCATGGCACGGCACCACCAGGCTGGGTGGGATCTTCCGGCCGCCCTCATCGGCGGGATGGTCGCCACCGAGATGGTGGTGCACGGGACGGCAGGTGGGGAGTTACGGACCGGAGGTGCCGGTGGCCGCCGATACGCCACTGCTCGATCGCATCATCGGTCTCACCGGGCGGAATCCGGGATGACCGGTCGAGCGCCACGCCGACCTTCGTCCGTGCTCGGCAGGAGTTCGAACAGCCCGCTCAGGTCCGCGTGACCGGGGAGAGCGAGGACGAGGTCGGCTACTTTCCCAGCCCGTTCGGCGTCGAAGACCTCGGCGGTGTTGAGCCGGAACTTGGCCGTCAACTCCTCCGCCGACAGCGGGTTACCCGGACCACCTCGGTTCACGTCCACTCGCTCGACGAGCGTTCGGCCGTCCCGTAGGTGTGCGGTCAGCACCGCCGGAAACTGATACGGAAAGATGCTGTCGCAGTGCGCATCCGGCACGCACTCGACCTTCGCCGCGAGTGCCAGCCGCCGCGGGTCGGCGGCCGCGGCATCGGTGAAGTCCTCGTGGAACAGACCGAGCCCGCCGCCGCCGAGCAGCGCCGCGGCGACCGTGTAGGGGCCGGAGAAGGCGGCGTGATACCCGGACTCCGGTCGCCGCTTGGATTCCGTCGGCTCACCGATGGTGCGCAGGACCGGCGTCGGCGCGCCCAGCACCAGCGTGTCGATCAGGTCGGCGGTGACACCGTCGGCGCGCAGGCGCAGTGCCGCGTCGATGCCCGCGTGGGTGAAATGGTTGCAGGGATAGGGCTTGAAGAACACACCGGGCAATTCCCAGTGCTCGCCGAGGCCCGCGGTCACCACGGCGGGATCGCCGTACTCCCCGCAGAACGCCTGGAGCAGGCCGAACCGGCCCTCGATCACCGTCGGCGGGCCGGTGAGACCGTGCTCGGCCAGCGACCCCGCGGTGACCGCCGAGTGCGCCGCCCAGCCGCAGTGCACCCGCTTCACGGTGCCGCCGGTCCGATTGGCTTCCAGCAGACCCGAACCCATGCTCGAGGCGATGCCCACCGCGTGCGCGATCCCGTCGGCCTCCAGCCCGGTCAGCATGGCCGCCGCGACGGCGGCTCCGACCGTTCCGCAGATCGCAGTGGCGTGCTGACCGCGTTCGAAGAACACCGAATTGCCCAGCTCCGCACTGTATCCGGCCATGCCGAGCCGCACGGTGATCTCGATGCCGACCGCCACCGCGTCCAGCAGGGCCGCACCCGATGCCCCGGCCGCCTCCGCGACCGCGAGCGCGGCGGGCACGACCGAGGCGGAGGGGTGCAGTACCGAGGGCAGCTGGGTGTCGTCGAAATCCATGGCGTGCGCGAGAGTCCCGTTCAACAGCGCGGCGGCGGCCGCCGGGTGGCGCCGACCCGAGCCGAGAGCAGTGGACTCCGGCTTGCCGGACCATTCCTCGACGACCGCGCGTACCGAGGCGGCCGCGGGCGTGCGGAGCGCCGCGAGACTGTTGCCGAGCACGTCGAGCACCCGGCGAGCGGCGTCGTCCCGGAACTCGCCGACGCCGGTCTCACGTGCGGTGGCGGCGAACTCCGCGAGCTGCCGCGCCACCGTCGGCGCCGTCACCGGGTCACCGCCGCGAGCGGGCGCACCGGAGATCCGGTGCCGCCGACGATGCGCAGGGGAGCGAGCACGAAGACGAACTCCCGCAGGTTCTGCGCGGCCAGTTCCTCGAGCGCGAGATGCTCGAGGATGAAGATCCCCGACTCGACCAGCAGCACCCGATGCACCGGCAGCACACTGTGTCCCGCGCCAGGGGCCAGGCATTCGTAGGCGGTGGTGTCCGACCCGGTGGCGGCGATGCCTCGGGCGGCGAGCCATCGCGCCGCGGCCACGCCGAGTCCGGGAACTCCCGATTCCTTGCCGAGGTAGGCAGCGGCATCGTCGAATGTGCGGGCCCAACCGGTGCGGACCAGCGCCACGTCACCGGGGCCGATCGCCAGTCCGCTCGCGGCCGCCTCGAGATCCGCGACGGTGACTTCGTAACCCCCTGGGAGCGTGTCGGTCTCGTGCACGGCCGCGACATCGAGCAGCACCCCCCGGCACAGGAAGCCGGGCAGATGTTCGGCCCCATGCATACTGAACCGCCCACCGCGCTGCGCCTCGGCGGCATCCACCCCGCCGTGCAGCATCCCGTCCTGGCTGACATGCGACAGCGCGTCGATGTGTGTGCCGACATGCCCACCCGTGACGATGATCTCCGCCGCCGCCGACCCCCCGTCGGGCCGGATCGTGTCTCCGTGCCTGCGAGCCAGGGTCATGCGGAAACCGGGATGGTTGGGCGAGCACGGCATGCCGGTGAACAGCGGCTGACCGAGTTCGATCATCCTGACACCGCCGCGCACCAGCTCCACCAGCGGATCGCTCATCGGACGATTCCCTCGGCGCGTAGCCGGCGCAGTCGCTCGGCGTCGACGCCGTAATCGCCGAGGACTTCGGCGGTGTGTGCGCCCAGCGGCGGACCGGCCCAGCGGATCGCACCCGGCGTCTCCGACAGCCGGAAGACGAGGTTCTGCATGCGGATGAGCCCCAATTCGTCGTCGGGCACCTCGGCGATGGTGCCGAGTGCTCGAAACTGCGGGTCGACCATGATGTCGGCCGCCGTGTAGATGGGCGCGATGGCGGCTTCGGCCTTGTCGAAGGCCCGCACCACTTCGGCGGTCGCGCGCTGCGCGATCCAGGCGCCGACCACCTCGTCGAGTTCGTCGGCGTGGGCGGCCCGTTCGGCGCCGGAGGCGAACCACGGTTCCTCGATCAGGTCGGGGCGTCCGACCAGTCGCATGACACGCTCGGCCACCGACTGCGCGCTGGTCGACACCGCGACCCAGCCGCCGTCGGCGGTGCGGTAGGTATTGCGCGGAGCGTTGTTGACCGAACGGTTGCCCATCCTGGTCTGTAGCTCGCCGAGCTGATCGTAGGCGATGATCTGCGGGCCGAGCAGGGTGAGGATGGGCTCGATGATCGCCATGTCGATCTGCTGTCCTCGCCCGGAGGCATCCCTGGCGCGCAGGGCCGTCATGACGGCGAAAGCTGTTGTCAGGGCGGCGATCCCGTCGGCCAGGCCGAACGGCGGCAGGGTGGGCGGGCCGTCCGGCTCGCCGGTCACGGCGGCGAAACCGCTCATCGCCTCGGCGAGGGTGCCGAATCCGGGGCGGTGCGCGTAGGGGCCGATCTGGCCGAAGCCGGTGACCCGGGCCAGGACGAGTCCCGGGTTGATCGCGCCGAGTTCCTCGTAGCCGAGGCCCCAGCGTTCCAGCGTGCCGGGCCGGAAGTTCTCGATCACCACATCGGCCTCGGCGACCATCCGCCGGAAGATCTCCTGCCCCTGCTCGGAGCCCAGATACAGCGTGACCGACCTCTTGTTGCGCCCGAGCATCTTCCACCACAGCCCGACGCCCGCGCGCTGGGCGCCATGGCTGCGCACCGGGTCACCCCGTGGATGCTCGATCTTGACGACCTCGGCGCCGAAATCTCCCAGAAGGGTCGCCGCCAGCGGCCCGGCGAACAATGTGGCCACGTCGAGCACCCGGATCCCGGACAGCGGTCCGCCCATGTCGCGACTCCTCCCTGCCGCGCGGATCGTTTCATTCAGCGAAACGACAGGGTTCACAAGCGGCATCGACTACCAGCGAATAGTACTGCAAGGAAGTCATATCCGCCGACTATGTTTCGGAGAGCGAAACTTGAGACCCGCTGCCGTTCATCGGTTCTCCCTGGCCGCGCGGAACTCTCGCGCGGCCTGCTCGTGGTCGACGATCCGAGCCGGATACCCCTGCGCGGCCTGCGAATCCAGCTGCCATGGAGTGTGGATATCGCGGCCGAGGAGATGAGCGAGTTCGGGGACCCATCGACGGACGTAGGCACCGTCCGGGTCGTAGCGCTCGGCCTGGCGGAGCGGGTTGAGCACCCGGTTGGGTCTGGTGTCGGCCCCGGTGCCCGCCACCCACTGCCAGTTCAGTTGATTGTTGGCGATGTCGCCGTCGACCAGATGGTCCAGGAAGTGCTTCGCGCCCAGGCGCCAGTCCACATACAGGGTCTTGGTCAGGAAGCTCGCGGTGATCAGCCTGGCCCGGTTGTGCATCCAGCCCTGCGCGGCGAGCTGGCGCATGCCGGCGTCGACGATCGGGTAGCCGGTGCGGCCCTCGCGCCATGCGGTCAGCAGCGCGTTGTCGTCGGTCCAGCGATCGTGGCGGGGGCGATAGTCGCGGTGAGTGATCCGGGGGCGGACAGCCAGCATCTGGTGGTGGAAGTCGCGCCAGGCCAGCTGGCGGACGAACGCGGCGCCGCCAGGGGTCGACAGATCGGATCGGTGCACCAGTTCGGTGGCGGAGACACAGCCGAAGTGCAGGTACGGCGAGAGCCGGGAGGTCGCGTCGGCCGCGAGGTCGTCGTTGCGGTCGGCGTAGGCGTCGATGCCGTCGCCGAACCATGTTTCGGCCGCTTGCCGCCCGGCCGATTCGCCGCCGGTCGCCACGTCGGGCGCCGTGGTGCCGGTCGTGAGGTCCGATGCCGCGGGAATCGGCTCGAGCCCGACCCCGCGCGGGAGCCGGAGGTGTTTCGGCGCGGCGAGAGGAGCGCGCACCGGGATCTGCGACCAGCGGCGGTGGTACGGGGTGAAGACGGCGAAATGGTCCTTGCCACCGCCGGGCACGACCCGGCCGGGCGCGACGACCGTGACACTGCCCGCGTGCACCCGCAGGCGACAATCCCGCTTGCTCAGTTCATCGCGCAGTCGATCCTCGCGGCGACGGCTGTAGCCGCTGACATCCTCGGCGATATGGACCTCCGCGACCGAATACCGCTCGACCAGCCGGCACACCTCCCGCACGGTGTCACCACGGCGCAGGACCAGCCGGCCGCCCGCGCGCCGCAACCCCTCGTCCAGGTCGGCCAGCGCCCCGGCCAGGAACGCCGCCTTGTTCGGCGTCAGATAGTCGGTCGAGCAGATGGCCTCGTCCACGACGAAGACGGGAAGCACCTCGGTCTCTCGCGCGGCAGCCGACAGCGCCGGGTTGTCGCGCACCCGCAGGTCGCGGGTGAACAGTGCCATCGCCACCGTCATGTGCCACCAGCCTTCCGTCCACGGTCGTCCCTGGGGCCCAGCATTCCCTGTTCGCCGCGTGAATGCCCGCAGCCGAGCCGATCGGCAGGGTTCAGCGGCCACCGGACCCTTCCGGCGTCGTGACGAGCCGGTCGTCCGCGGGCGGCAAGTCGACCGGTGTTCCCGATTCGGCGGTGCCGATGATGTTTCGGACCATGCCGCCGAAAACGATCCCGTGGAACGGCGCGATGGCCTTCCAGTAGAGGTGACCGACCAGACCGTGCGGCTGGAAGATCGCACGCTGCCGATACCGCGCTCCGCCGTCGGGTTCCGGCTCGACGCCGAGTTCCAGCCACGCCAGCCCGGGCACCCGCATCTCGGCTCGCAGCCGCAGCAAGCGCGGACGGTCGATGTACTCGACGCGCCACCAGTCGAGGGCTTCGCCGGTGTGCAGGGTGTGGGGATGCTTGCGGCCCCGCCGCAGACCGACCCCTCCGGTGAGGCGATCGATCCAGCCGCGCAGCGACCATGCCAGCGGGAACGAATACCACCCGTTCTCGCCGCCGATCGATTCGATGACCGCCCACAGGGTGACCGGGCTCGCGGAGGTGCGCTTCTCGCGGATGTCCTCGTAGAGCGACCCGCCGGACCATTCGGGATCACTGGGAAGCGGATCCGAGGGCGCGCCGCCGATGCCCGCGTCCGACCACCGGGTAGGCACCTGCGCATTGCGGACCCGGGCCAGCGCGAGTTCGACGGCCGTTTCGAAGGTGGTCGGCCCGCCTTCGGGCTCGGGGATGTAGGTGTTGATGTCGTGTTCGCCGCACACCACCTCGTGCACCAGCGATTCGATGAGCGGAATCGCCAGCGCGCGCGGCACCGGAGTCACCACATTGACCCACTGGGCGGACAGCCACGGGGTGAGTACCGGGACCGGCAGCACCATGCGCCGCGGCAGCCCGGCCACGGTCGCGAACTTCCGCATCATCGACAGGTAGGTCAGGATGTCGGGCCCGCCGATGTCGAACGCGCGGTTGACGTCGTCGGGCAGTTCGGCCGAGCGCACCAGGTAGTAGATGACGTCGCGCACGGCGATGGGCTGGATCCGGTTGTGCACCCAGCGTGGGGTGATCATGGCGGGCAGCCGCTCGGACAGGTAGCGCAGCATCTCGAAGCTGGCCGAACCGGAGCCGATGATGACCGCCGCGCGCAGTTCCGCCGTGGGCACTCCCGACTCCCGGAAGATCTCACCGACCTCGGCGCGGGAAGCCAGATGCCGCGACAACGGGGTCTGCCTCGGGACGATTCCACCCAGGTAGATGATGCGCCGAACACCGGCCGACCGGGCCGCCGCGGCGACGATATGCGCGGCACGCTGGTCGATCCCGGTGAAGTCGCGTTCGGTCAGCGAGTGGACGAGGTAGTAGACGACCTCTTGATCCGCGACGGCCGCACGCATGTCCTCTTCGGAGGTGACATCGCCGCGCACCACCTCGACCTTGTCGAGCCACGGGACCTCGGCCAGCTTGTCCGGCGTCCGGGCCACCACGCGGACCTGGTGACCGGCCGCCACCAACTCCGGCACCAATCGGCCGCCGATGTAGCCGGTGGCTCCGAAAACTACACACCGCATATCCGATCCCCGTTCTCCTGTGTGCTGGGCGCTTGCCGAGAGCTGGGTCGCACCTGCAGGCGACGGCTCCACACCCCGGATACCCACGCGGTCGTGAGCGAACATCGAGGATTCGATATGGCGCGAACGTGTCGATCCCGCCTCGATCGAGAGTAGTATCCGTCAGGTTCTCTTTCTGCCTCCGCCGATCGGCGGGAGGGAGATTTTCGCGGTAAAGGAAACTATCGATTCGCGACCGAGGGAGCCACAGTGAGCTCAGTGTTCGGCAGAGACGCACGAAAGTCATGGACAACCGGCCGCAGGATCGCCGCGCTCGCGGTAGCCGCGGGCGCGGTCACCGCCATGGCCTCCGCCGCGCCCGCGGGCGCGCAGTGGCAACCGCTGGCCCCGATCCCGACCCTGGACGTGCAGCGTTACCTGGGGGATTGGAACCAGGTCGCAGCGGTGCCGCAGCCGTACAACCTGGCCTGTGCACGCGACACCGCCGCCAACTATCAGTTGATCGATGCGAGCAATATCCGTGTCGAGAACAGTTGCACCACCTGGAACGGGGGGCGGAATCGCATTGTCGGCAATGCCCGGGTCGTCGATCCGGTCAGCAATGCCCAGTTGCGCGTCAGCTTTCCCGAGGTGCCGTTCCAGAATTCCCTCGACGGGCCGCCCAATTACATCGTCTCCTACCTCGCCGAGGACTACTCCTGGGCGCTGGTAGGCGATCCGGTGCGCTTCTCCGGATTCGTGCTGTCCCGCTCGACCGCCGTCGACGCGGCGCGGTGGCAGGAGATCAAGAGGGTGGTTGCCGAGCGGGGCTACAACCCGTGCTTCCTGCTGACCTCGCCGACCCCGGGCGGCGCGACCGATATCCGTCCGCTCTGCATGATGTAGGCGGCGGGGGAGTTCACTGCCCGCCCCGTGGTTCGGTCACCGGCTCGGGGGTGTATCCACCTCGTCGAGGCGGGCTTGCAGCCGGTCGCATCGAGCGGTCAGGTCCGCGTTGGCGTCCTCGAGTTCCAGGATGCGCGCGATGGCGGTCAGGTTGATGCCCTGCTGGTTCAGCGCGGTGATGCGGTTCAGCCGCGCCAGGTCCGCACCGCTGTAACAGCGGGTTCCGCCCGCGCTCCGTGCCGGGGTGATGAGCCCGCGCGCCTCGTACAGGCGCAGGGTCTGCACTCCCAGCCCGGTGAGTTCGGCGGCCACCGAGATCGCATACACCGGTCGCCCCGCGGCGGGCGGCGCCACGCCCTCGTTGCCGACGTTGTCGTCCTGGTGAACGGGCATGAGGTACTCCTCGCTCCATTCCTGTGTTCGATGCGGGTCAATTGTGATCGATCCTTGCGCGAGCGCACCCCCCGGTGGTAAAAAATCTATGTCAGCTGGCATAGATTAGCTGGCGCGAAGTACGAAGAGAATGGAACAAGGAGGGGTGGCGACCATGCCGATGCGAACCGGTCCGTTCTGCGACTTCGACCGTTCGACGCAGCAGGGATCCGACGCCGCGGGGTAGCAACGGATCCCCCGCCCGCCCGATTCGGCCCTGTCACCGCACATCGGCGCTGCGCGGATCTCGGCACCGGGGAGCCCCCGGGGTCGCGAACTCGAGCCGGGCGCCCCGAGACAGCGCAGCCCTCCGGAAATCGTTGCCGACGTCACCCACCGTATCGACCGAGAGTGGATCACCGAGTACCGATGATGACGACGACAATCACCTCACCCGCAGCTACCTCACCCACCGACCCGACCAGGCTCGACCCCCATCGCGCCCGGCAGCTGACCTGGCAGCACGGACACGTCGCCTGGTTCAACGCCGAAAAGGGCTTCGGCTTCGTCGATCCCGACGACGGCGGTGAATCGGTATTCGTCCGCTACACCGCCATCGCCGCTCCCGGGTACAAGACCCTCGTCGCCGGACAGCCGGTGGTCTTCGCCGTGGCCGACGACACCGGCGACAAGCCCGAAGCCGTCCAAGTGCTCCTCTATCCCGACGCCACGTCGACGACGCCCGTCCCTCCACAGCCGGAACGCCGGCCCCCGCGGCTCCATGCCTGGTTGCGGCGTCGTCACCGTGAAGGGCGCACCGCCACTCGAGGACACACCTCTCGCGGTCGGTCGGAATCGGATAGGGCACAGCCCGCGCGGGGAGCCGCTACCGGGTCGCGGACGGAGTAGCCGCCCGATCGATCACGCCCGGTTACGGGCCGGCGGGTAGCGTCAGCGCGACCACCGCCGCCACTTTCGTTCGCAGCCGATCGAGATCGACCGGTGTCGTGCCACGGGTGAGTTCGTCGAGGACGATGCCGTCGATGAGCGCGACCACGAGCCGGGCACGTTCATCGTCGCCGGTGACGGTCGAGGTCATCGCGATGAAATCGGCGGCGACGGTGTCGACGGTCGACGCGGTCAGCTGCCTGCTCGGCGGGTCCAGTTCGAGCAGCAGGCGCGCGCGACTTCGCGTGCGAGCCGGTCCGAGCCAGTGCGCCAAAGTCGTTGTGGCGCTGTCGACGAGGACACCCGGATCCATCTCGGGCGACAGTTGTCCGGCGCTGAACCGCTCGATGTCGAGGCGGTCGAGTTCGGCGATGCGGCGCAGAACCGCGGCCAGTAGCGCGTGCCTGGTCGGGAAATGGTGGCTGCACGTCCCGGGCGGCAGGCCCGCGCGCGACTCGACCGCGCGATGGGTGAGCCCGCGCAGTCCACCACCGCCGATGACCTCTATGGCCGCGTCGGCAAGCACTGTCTTGCGATCCAAGTCACTTCCGTTCACACGACGATGCTACAGATGTAGCATCTACTACAGATGTAGCGTCGAAAAGTCGGAGGTTTCCTCAATGCGCATCCCCTTCTACCGAGTAGGCGCGTGGTGCTGGATCGCGACGGGCCTCGGGCACACCGTCGGCGACATTGCCTTGCGGCTCTCGCCACCGGAAGCCGACAGTGCGTTCGACGACATGTTGCGCGACCATCCGTTCGAGCTGATGGGGGCGCAAACCAGCTATTACGACCTGTACATGGGCTTCAGTCTCGCGATGGGTCTCGCGATCGGGTTGGTGGGCGTCATGCTTCTGATGCTCGAGCGCTCAGCGACGCGGCCCGGCCAGAACCGTCCGGCCGCAATGGTCGGTTTCGCGGCGTCATCGGTCCTGCTCGCGCTGTCGATCACGTTGCTGCCCCCGCCGCCGATCATCTTCTTCGCGATCGCGAGCGTCGCCTTCGCGGTCGGCGTCGTCACGCTCAACGATTCGTCGCCGCAAGCGTCGCCGTCGCCGTAGCCGACGACACCTGCGACAAGCCCGAAGCCGACCAAGCCCTCATGGAGCGCGCGTGTCGCGGTTTGCCGCTCGTTTGCGAGAATCGTCCAGCGTGCGCACGGCGACGGCTACGATGCCCTTTGTGTCGACAATGCCGACCACGGGCGCGCCTGCTCGCGGAGCTGATCGAATCACTCAGGGCGAGTCACATCGCCGCTGGCTACCGCACCCGTACGGCTTCGGCGGGCAAGTGGCCGCGCTGCTGTTCGTCTGGCTGTCGTTGACGCCGACGCTGCTGCCGCGCGGCCCGTTCTTCCAGGGTGTGCTGACGGGAGTCTCGGCCGCCATGGGCTACGGCGTCGGCGTCCTGCTCGCGAAATGGATTCGTGTTCTCGTCCGGCGGGAGATCTCGCCCCGAACGCGAACGATCATGCATCGGGCGGTCTGGGCGATCGGCCTGGCCGGAACTCTGGGGATGCTCGCGTGGTTCCGGAGCTGGCAGTCCCGACTGCGGGTGTTGATGGATGCCGCACCGTTTCCCGGATGGGGTTACCTCGTCACCGTGGCGGTGGCGGCAGTGTTCTTCGTCGGGCTGGTGGCATTGGTCCGGGTGCTCATTCGCACGACGGCGTGGGTCGAAGGCAAGGTCAGCCGTGTGGTGCCGCGACGAATCTCCGCCTCAGTGATCAGTGTCCTGGCGGTGGTATTGCTGGTGCTGTTCGTCAACGGCGCGGCGGTGCGGGTGATCATGTCCGGGCTCAACGACAGCTTCGCCGCGGTGAATCAAGAGACCAAGGCGGGCGACGACCCTCCGGCCAGCCCGCTGCGCTCGGGCGGACCGGGCTCGTTGGTCAGCTGGGACTCGTTGGGCAGGCAGGGGCGTGCGTTCGTCGCCCGTGGTCCCTCCGTGGCAGAACTGTCCGCGTTCAACGGTGATCGGCCCGCCATCGAGCCGATCCGCGCCTACGCGGGCCTGGCCAGTGGTGGCGAGACGATCGAGGAGGACGCCCGGCTGGCCGTCCAGGACCTCCAGCGCGCAGGCGGGTTCGACCGCGCCGTGATCGCGATCGCCACCACCACCGGAACCGGATGGATCAACGAAAGTCTGTCCTCTGCCCTGGAATTCATGTACAACGGCGATACCGCCATCGTCGGGGTCCAGTATTCCTATCTGCCCAGCTGGCTGTCCTTCCTGGTGGACCGGGAACGGGCGCGGCAGGCCGGTGAAGCGCAGTTCGACGCGGTATACGACATATGGAAGAACCTGCCGCCCGAGACCCGCCCGAAGCTCGTCGTGATGGGGGAGAGCCTCGGGTCGTTCGGCGGCGAGAGCGCCTTCGGAGACATCGAGAACGTCGAAACCCGTAGCGACGGAGTGCTGTTCACCGGACCACCGAACGCCAACAAGATATGGACCGACGTCACCACGAACCGGGACCCGGGTTCGCCGGAGTGGCTGCCGATCTACGAGCGCGGTGCGACCGTGCGATTCGGAGCTCGGGCCCCGCAGGATCTGTCGCGGCCCGACGCACCATGGGAGCGTCCCCGGATGGTGTACCTGCAACATGCCTCGGACCCGATCGTCTGGTGGTCGCCGGAACTGATTCTGAACAAGCCGGATTGGCTGCGCGAAGCCCGTGGTTACGACGTCCTCGACAGCACCCGCTGGTATCCGTTCGTGACGTTTCTCCAGGTCGCCGCCGATATGGCGGTGTCGACGAGCGTGCCCGACGGCCACGGTCACACCTACGTCGCCGATATCGCGGACGCATGGAGCGCCATCCTGCCTCCCGAGGGCTGGACCCCGGCCGACAAGGACCGGCTGCGTGGCGTACTCGCCGGAATCGGCGGCGACGGCTGAGGCGACACACGGCTGTGGTTGCGGGATCGAGGCTGTTCCCTTTTCCCGTCCGGGTGGAGCACACTGGGAGTGCAGCCTTTCGGATTGTGACGCGGTAACCGGTCAGGTCGTTGAACCCCGAAGGAGAATCCCTGTGAACGCATATCCGCCGATCGCGGACCACGGCGTCATCGGCGATCTGCAGACCGCGGCCCTGGTGTCCGCCACGGGCACGATCGACTGGTGGTGCACCCCACGGTTCGATTCGCCGAGCATCTTCGCCTCGCTGCTCGACAGCGAACGCGGCGGGAGCTGCCGGATCAGCGCCGATCCACCGGGGGAGCGGATGATGATTCGTCAGCTCTACCTGTCCGACACCGCGGTCCTGGTCACCCGGTTCATGGCCGAGGAAGGTGTCGGCGAAGTCGTCGACTTCATGCACCCGATCGACAGTCCCCATGCCACCGACAGACACCGGCTGGTGCGGATCGTGCGCGTGGTGCGGGGAACTCTGCCGTTCACGCTGACCTGCCGTCCCCGCTTCGACTACGCGCGCGCCGCGCACACGCTCACGATGCGCGATGCCGCGTGGGCGACGTTCGAAGGGCCCGGCATCGACCTGCACCTGCAGGTGGCAGGCCCGGTGCGACTGGAGGCCGAGAGCAACGATGTCTCCGCACGGTTCACCCTGTCCGAAGGGCAGCTCGCGATGATCGTGCTGACCACCATGGACCACGACGGTCCCGCCCCCACCCCGCCCGAGCCCGACGACGCGGTCGCGGAGTTCGAGGCCTGTCGGCAGTTCTGGCTGTCGTGGTTGCGCTCGTCCACCTACCGGGGGCGGTGGCAGGACATGGTCAACCGGTCGGCGATCACCCTGAAGCTGCTCACCTACGCTCCGACCGGGGCGCCGATCGCCGCGGCCACCATGGGGTTGCCTGAGCAGGTCGGCGGCGAACGCAACTGGGACTACCGGTACACCTGGATCCGCGATGGCTCGCTGTCGGTACGGGCCATGATCGACCTGGGCTTCACCGAGGAGGCGCGCGCGTTCCGGCGGTGGTTGCACGACCGCGTCGACGCGGGCGGCACCCTCTCCGGCGAGTCGTTGCAGATCATGTACCGCATCGACGGTGAACCGCGCCTCGACGAGGAGATTCTGACCCATCTGGAGGGTTATCGGCGCTCGGGCCCGGTCCGGGTCGGCAACGCAGCCGCCGATCAGATCCAGCTCGACATCTATGGCGAGGTGGCCGACGCCTTGGCTCAGGCGTCCGATATCGGCGGTATCACCGGATGGCTGGCCTTCGCGAAGATGCTCGACTGGCTCACCGAGCACTGGGACCGCCCCGACGAGGGCATTTGGGAAACCCGCGGCGGCCGACAGGATTTCACCTACAGCCGGTTGATGACCTGGGTCGCGTTCGATCGCGGTATCTCTCTCGCCGTCAAGCATTCCAGACCAGCCGACATCGCACGGTGGCGGAAGGCTCGTGACGAGGTGTTCACGCAGATCATCGAGCGGGGCTGGAGCGCGAAGCGTCAGGCCTTCGTCCAGCACTTCACGACCGAGGTGCTGGACGCCTCGCTGCTGTTGATGCCTCGCATGGGGTTTCTGGCGCCCAACGACCCGGCATGGTTGAGCACTCTCGACGCGATGGACGAGGAACTGGTCAGCGACAGCCTGGTCTATCGATACGATCCGGAAGCGTCACCGGACGGTCTGCGTGGCTCGGAGGGCACATTCAACCTCTGCAGTTTCCTCTATGTGGAGGCACTGGCCCGAGCGGGACGACTGAACCAGGCCCGATACGCGTTCGACAAGATGCTCACCTACGCCAACCATGTCGGGTTGTTCGCCGAGGAGATCGGCCCCTCGGGTGAGCAACTGGGCAACTTCCCGCAGGCTTTCACCCACCTGGCCCTGGTGGCCGCGGCGATGGCGTTGGACGAGGAGCTCGACCGCGCCGAAAAACGGGCAGGCCACCTCCGCTAGGCGGCGCGGATGGCGGCGACGACCGAGATCACCCGCCCCCGCTGGGTGTTGCTCCCCCTCGCGGCAGCCCAGTTCATCTGCTCCTTCGCCGGCTCGAGCATGAACGTGATGATCTCCGACATCAGTACCGACCTGGACACCACGGTGCAGGGCGTGCAGGTCGCGATCACGCTGTTCCTGCTCGTGATGGCCGCGTTGATGATTCCCTGCGGCAAGCTCACCGATCGGTATGGTCGCAAGCGGTGCTTCGTTCTCGGGCTGGCCGTCTACGGCATCGGCGCCGTGGTCAGCGGACTCGCACCGAACCTGGGCTGGTTGATCCTGGGCAATTCCATTCTCGAGGGTATCGGCACCGCCCTGCTGATCCCGCCCGTCTACATCCTCACCACCCTGCTGTTCACCGAAATGACCTCTCGCGCCAAGGCATTCGGCGCCATCATGGCCATGGGCGGCATCGGCGCGGCCGCCGGGCCGCTGATCGGCGGGCTGATCACCTCCTGGTCGAGCTGGCGGGCGGCATTCGGCTTCCAGGCGTTGGTCATCGTCGTCATCATCCTGCTCAGCCGCCGCATCATCGACCCGCTGCCGCCGAATGCCGATCGATCCTTCGATCTCGTCGGCGCCGTGCTGTCGGCGCTCGGACTCGTCATGCTGGTCACCGGCATCCTGGCCGCCGACGACAACTTCGTGCTGATGGTGGTGTTGCTGACGCTCGGAGCGTTCGTGCTGACCCTGTTCTTCCTCTCCATCCGCGCGAAAGAGCGCGCCGGTCGCGACCCCCTGCTGCCGACCGGTCTGTTCCGCAACCGCACGTCCAATCTCGGTCTGGTCACCCAGAACATCCAATGGCTGATGCTGATGGGAACGTCGTTCGTCGTCGCGGCTTACCTGCAGGTCGTACGGGGCTACAACGCGATCCAGACCGGGGTGATCTTCACCGCGGCCACGGCGGGCCTACTCATCACGTCGTTGTCGGCCGAGCGGTTCGCCCGGCGCCGCGCACCGCGCACACTCATCATGGCGGGCTTCGTGGTGACCATCGCGGGTGTCGGTCTGTTGCTGGGCATCGCGGGCCGGTCCGCCGAGCCGTGGGCGGCCGCACCCGGCTTGTTCCTGATCGGCGTCGGTCTCGGGGTGATGCTGACCCCCTCGGTCACGGTGGTGCAATCGAGCTTCGGAGAGGAACTGCAGGGCGAGATCTCCGGCCTGTCCCGTAGCGTGTCCAACCTCGGGTCCTCATTGGGAACCGCGCTCGCCGGTACCATTCTCGTCGCCAACCTCACCGGACAGGCCTACGCCGCGGCGATGATCACGATCGCTGCCCTCGGATTCGTGGGGCTCGTCGCGGCGGCCATGCTGCCCGGCACGATCCCCGCGGCCTCGGCGTCCGCCGCGGGGAAAGGCCGTTGAACGAACCGGTTCAGACCCGGTCCGGATGCCAGGTCGTCACCGCCCAGATCACCACCACGTCCACGGCGATGACCGCGATCGACCACCACGGGTAGTAGGGCAGCCACAGGAAGTTGCCCAGCAGCGACAGCGCGGCGAGCATCACCGCCACCACCCGCGCCCACATGGCGCCACCCATCAGGGCGAGCGCCGTCACGACGATGAGTATGCCGAGCACGAGGTGGATCCAGCCCCATGTCGTCGTATTGAATTCGTAGATGTAATTCGGACCGGCCACCAGGATCTCATCCTCGGCGATGGCGGAGATCCCTTGGAAGACCGATAGAAAGCCGGCGGCCGTCAACAGCACCGCGGCGCCGATCGAAGTCCCGGCCGCTACGGCCTGCTGTACCGAACGGTCATCAGTTGCCGACATGGTCTGAAGCCTCTCTCCCGGGGTGTGGCCCGACCTCGAGTCCGTGGGCCCACCGGAATGCACGAATTGACGGGGATTCCCCGAATCAGCTGGCTCGTACCGAAGACTGTGCAGCGAAATTCACCACGGCTATTGTAGTCGTGGGTGTCGCGGCTGCCAGGTGGCCACGGCCCAGACGACCACGATGCTCAGCGCGATGACCATCAGTGACCACGCCGGGTAATAGGGCAGCGAGAGGAAATTCGCGACCATCACCAGCGCGGCAACGGCGATGGCGGCGTAGCGGCCCCAGGTGGTGCCGAACAACAATCCTGTGCCGCAGACCAGCCCGATGACGCCGAGAACCACATGGATCCAGCCCCAGGTGGTCGTGTCGAAGGCGTAGATGTAGTCGACGCCGGCGACGTAGATCTCGTCCCCGGAGATGGCCACGGTGCCCTCGAGAATCGAGAGCGCGGCGAGGACCATCAGCATGATCGCCGCGACGAGAGAAATGCCGGTGGCGATGCTCTGTTTCTGCATGGGCTCCGCGGGCGGGGCCGGACTGGGTTGCGATCGGTACGTCACTGCGGTACCTCCTCGGCTGATGCCGGGCCGAAACGGATCCACGGCTCCGGCGCATCATTCCTTCAGGTGAAATCAGACCTGCGGTCCGGCAATTCTCACGTCGAATCAATTCTCGAACGGGCGCCGGGCCGGAAGACGGCGCACGAACCATGACGAACCTCTCGTCGAAGCGTCACCGTTCTCGAATCTACGCCCTGCGTATCGATCTGTGCCTACGAAATCTGGAGTACGGAGCCCTTTACATATACCCCATGGGGGTATATGTTCCGTGTATGTCCCACGCCGATACTCCCAGCGGGCACAGCCACGACGAGGCCCATCACGGCCCTTCCCCGCACGACCACGGCGACGCCCCTGCCGCGATCACCACGCGCGCGCATCACATCGACCATGCCGGGTACGACGAGACGCACGCCGCTCACGACGGCAGCGGAAGTCACGCGGGGCACGATGTGGCGACGTTCCGGCGCCTGTTCTGGGTGATGCTGGTCCTGTCGGTGCCAGTGGTCACGACGAGCATGATGTTCGCCGATCTGCTCGGCTACCGCGTCCCGGGCGGCCTGTCATGGGTCTCTCCGCTGGGCGGGACCGTCATGTACTTCTGGGGCGGGCGCCCCTTCCTCTCGGGCGCCCGCGCCGAGATCCGCGCACGGCAGCCCGGGATGATGCTGCTGATCGCGTCGGCGATCACCGTGGCCTTCGCCGCCTCCTGGGGCGCCACCCTCGGGATCCTGGCCCACGATCTGGACTTCTGGTGGGAACTGGCGCTGCTCATCGTGATCATGCTGCTGGGGCATTGGATCGAGATGCGTTCTCTCGGTGCAGCGTCCAGTGCGTTGGAATCGCTGGCGGCCTTGCTTCCCGACGAAGCCGAACGCCTCGACGAGGACCGGACCGTGACCACGGTGGCTCTCAGTGAGCTCCGTGCGGGCGATCTCGTCATGGTCCGCCCCGGTGGGCGCGTTCCCGCCGACGGCACCGTCGAGGCAGGTGCCGCCGACGTCGACGAGTCCATGATCACCGGTGAGTCGACGCCGGTGCGCCGCGGGCCGGGGGACAGGGTCGTCGCGGGCACGGTCAGCACCGATTCCGGTCTGCGAGTGCGCGTCACCGCTGTCGGGGCCGCCACCGCTCTGGCGGGTATTCAGCGCCTGGTCGCCGAAGCCCAGACCTCCACCTCCCGCGCCCAGGTCCTGGCCGATCGCGCCGCCGCGTGGCTGTTCTGGTTCGCCTCGATCACCGCCGTGGTCACCGCCGTCGTCTGGCTGAGTCTCGGTCAATCGGAGTCCGCCGTCACCCGCACGATCACCGTGCTGGTCATCGCGTGCCCGCACGCGCTGGGCCTGGCCATCCCGCTGGTGATCGCCATCGCCACCGAACGCGCCGCCACGGCGGGCGTCCTGATCACCGACCGGCGTGCGCTGGAAGCCATGCGCACCGTGGACGCGGTCCTGTTCGACAAGACCGGCACCCTCACCCGCGGCGAACCCGCTCTCATGAATGTCGCCGTCGTCGCCGACGCCACCGAGGATGAGGTCATCGCCCTCGCCGCGGCTGCCGAGTCCGACAGCGAACACCCCCTCGGCCGCGCCATCGTCGACGCAGCAGCCGGGCGTGGTCTGCCCATCCCGGCCGCTACCGACTTCACCGCCCGCAACGGCATCGGCGTCACCGCCAGGGTCGACGGCGCCGCCGTCTCGGTCGGCGGCCCCGGCATGCTGGCCGACCACCGGCTCACCGCCCTCCCCGAAACCCAAGCCTGGGCCGAGCAGGGCTCCACCGTGCTGCATGTTCTGCGCGACGGCCGGATCGTCGGCGCGATCGCACTCGCCGACGAGATCCGCCCCGAGTCCGCCCAGGCCGTCGAGGCCCTGCACGCCCGCGGTATCCACGTCGCCATGATCACCGGCGATGCCGAGCCCGTCGCCCGCACGGTCGCCGCACGTCTGGGCATCGACGAGGTCTTCGCCGGCGTCCTGCCCCAGGACAAGGGCGCGAAGGTGAAGTCACTTCAAGACGCCGGTCGCACCGTGGCCATGGTCGGCGACGGCGTCAACGACGCTCCCGCCCTGGCTCGCGCCGATGTCGGCATCGCCATCGGTGCGGGCACCGACGTCGCCGTCGCCTCCGCGGGCGTCGTACTGGCAGGCAACGACCCGCGTTCGGTTGTGTCGATCATCGCCCTGTCCCGCGCGACCTATCGCAAGATGATCCAGAACCTCATCTGGGCCGCCGGGTACAACGTCGTCGCCGTGCCCCTCGCCGCGGGCATTCTCGCCCACTGGAACATCACCCTGCCCATGGAGATCGGCGCCCTGCTCATGTCCGCCTCCACGGTCGTCGTCGCCGTCAACGCCCAGCTCCTCCGGCGACTCGATCTCCGTCCCGACAAGATCGTGCCGACGCCTGTCGCTCACCATTGAGCAGTGCCCCGGCTCCGGCACGACTCCGCGCTGTGGCCGGGGCCTGGCGGGCTTCGGCACAGCGTTGTCAGCAGCGCGCATACTGACAGAGTGAGCGATCGCCATGGCGTTCCTTCCTTCCACATCGACCAGGTTCACCATTCCGAACAGGAACCGATCGTGCGGCTCCTCGACGATCAGGCCGCTTTGCCGGGCGTCGTTCGGATGCGTCGCTGGGTCCGCGACGCGCTGGCCGTTCGGCCGGGGGAGACGGCGGTGGATCTCGGCTGCGGCACCGGCACCGAGGCCGTGGAACTGGCCCGGCTGGTCGGGGAGGCCGGACGGGCGATCGGCATCGATCCGAATCCGTCGCTACTCGCCCTGGCGAGGGATCGCGCGGGCGAGACGCAGGCCGAGTTCATCGAGGGATCGGCCTACGCGCTGCCGTTGCCGGCCGAGGTCGTCGATGTCCTGCGCTGCGAACGGGTGTATCAGCATCTCGACGACCCTGCGCGGGCCACCGCCGAGATCGCCCGGGTGCTGCGGCCGGGCGGACGGGTGGCCGTGGTCGACAGCGACTGGTCGACCGCGATCTTCCATCCGGGGGAACCGCAGGTTCTCGCGGCGCTGCGGGAACGGATGGACTCGGGTATCCCGAATCCCCGTTCCGGGCGGCGGTTGCGTGGCCTGCTGGCCGGGGCGGGCTTCGCGATCGACGACATCGGCTCCGAAGCCGTCGTCTGGGATCCGGTCACGGTGCTTCCCATGTGCCGGGACATCGCCGAAAGCGGTTTCGCGGACGGGGTCGTCACCGCCGAGCAGCGCGATCGTCTGATCGCCGACATCGAAGGCGGGATCGCGGCGGGCGACTATCACTTCTCGGTGACGATGTTCGCCGTGATCGCCCACAAACCCTGACCCGCCCCGCGCGTCAGGGGCGTCGCGGTGATGCGGACAGCGAGCCGGCCGACGACGTCGTGGCCGCTTCCCGTCGGCCTGCCTGCCGCAGCGCGGACATGATCCGCTCCACGAGTTCGCCCAGTCGCTGTTGATGGGCGCCGGCTTAGCAGAGCCGGTCACCCGGATGCGGGCGGTGCCCGAAGTCGACCGACTCGCCGTTCACCAGCAGCAGGTCGATCTCGGTGTGTGGGATGCCGACAGCCTCGACGACGGCTCACATCCAGGCGCGGTCGCGGATTCTACTGCCGATTCATGACAGGTAACCGGGACGCGGCTCGAACCGGCGCAGCCGTGGCCGTGGGAGTGCTTCTGCTCACGACCGCGTCGTTCACAAGCGGTTTCCCGTGCGGGGTGACGACCACCATTCGATGGCTTGACGTTTGCGGCGAGTGGTACCCGAGGAGAAATGACGTTGGTCGGACGAATGGCTCGATATGCAGAATTTCGATTTCCACAGCGATGATCTGGGTGCGACCGAGGAGTTCCTCATCGGCGCATACAGCCCCACGCGTATCCGCAACGACAGTCCATCTCGGTCCAGCGCGCAGATCCGACGCGACATACTCGGCCCGATCAGCGTGGATCGGCTCGACCTCGGCTTCGACATGCGCTACAGCACCGAGCCGCTGGACAAGGTCTGCCTGTGCGCTGTGCGAACCGGCGCCATCGAGGACGCCGACGGCGCCGGCGCCGGGGTTTTCGAGCCCGGCTCGGTGGGGTTGCTCACACCACCTGACCTGCCCTTCGCCGGAGTCGTCCGCTCGGCGAGTTACAGCATCACCATGTTCGATCCCGCCCTGCTCGACCGTGTCGCTTCGGCCGCAGACCAGGCGACACCACTGCGATTCGCCGGGCATCGTCCCGTCGATCCCGCCGCCGGTCGGCGCCTGGCTCACGTGATCGACCACATCCACAATCTCGCCGCTGATCCCGCCACCGCGGGCAGTGAGCTGGCCGCGGCGGCCGCGGCGGACTATCTCGCCGTCACAGTCCTCGACACCATGCCGACCACGGCACTGCTGGAGCCGACAGCCACAGACCGCAACGACGCGCACCCGGACACAGTGCGACGTGCTGTCGCCTACATCGAGACGCATCTGCGCGACGACATCTCCGTGGCCGACATCGCCGCCGCCGCGTACGTCACGCCCCGGGCACTGCAACTCGCCTTCCGGCGCCATCTCGACACCACTCCGCTGGGATACCTGCGCCGGCTGCGTCTGGCGGCGGCCCACGAGAAACTGGCCGCCGCCGACCACGGCGACGGGACCACGGTCACCGGGGTCGCGTTGGAATGGGGTTTCGCCCATCCCGGCCGGTTCGCCATCGCCTATCGCGATCGCTACGGGCGGGCACCGCGCTCGACTCTGCGTAACTGACCCTGTCGTCCGGAAGCCGGCGGAGACGCGCGGTGTGGTCGAAGTCTTCGTTTTCTGTCCTGTCCGCGGGCGAATCGGTCTCTGATCGGACTGACGGGTGCGGCTCGTCGCTGCCAGGCTGGGAGAAGTGATCGCGGACCGATGCCCGGCCGGCCCGTTGACGTCCACGGACCGAGCCCAGGCACTGGAGTTGTGATGACAGGAGAGACGACCATAGGGGACAGAGCAGCGGACGATGTTCGACGACGCGCCGATCTACACCACGGGATCGAGTCCGCGCTGGCGGAACTGAGGCAGATACCGGCGAACAGCGCCGAGGCGCGGGCACTGCGTGAGCAGCTCATCGGCCGAAGCCTGCCACTGGCCGAACACATCGCTCGCCGATACAGCGGCAATGGGGAAACCTACGACGAACTGTTCCAGGCGGCGAGCCGCGCGCTGACCCTGGCGATAGAACGATTCGATCCCACCCGGGGCGAGAAGTTCGTGGCGTTCGCGGTGCCGACCGTCCTCGGCGCAGTGCGCCGGTGCGTCCGGGAGCCCGCATTCGCAATGAATCTCACCCAGCGCGTCCAGGAATTCCAGGCGATCGTCAGGCCCACGGTGGATGCGATGACGCACAGGCTGGCGCGCGTTCCCACCGCCAGGGAAATCGCCGTCCAACTGGAGGTGGACCTGCTGGAAGTGACCCGCGCACTGCTGGCAGGCCATGGCCGTCGCGTCTGTGCCACGGCGCCGAACATCACCGGTGAGGTGGTCTACGACTCGGGATACGACATGATCATGCAGAAATCGGTCGCCTTCCCGCCATCGGCCGTATTGTCCGAGGCCGAACGCTGGGTGGTGTACCAGCGGTTCTTCCGGAACCTGCCGCAAACGCAGATCGCCGAGCAGTTGGGTATCTCCCCCATGCAGGTCTCCCGGATTCTGGCCGACGCGCTCGATCGAATCCGGGAATCAGCGCTGTGAATCCTCGAGGCATCGGCCAGAACTGCGAAGGAGATCATCATGCGTGGTGTCGTCCTGCACGCTCCCGGCGACGTGCGAGTGCAAGACCGAGCGGATCCCCGGATCATCGAGCCGACCGACGCGCTCATCCGGGTGACCGCGACCTGCATCTGTGGGTCGGATCTGTGGCCGTATCGCGGGATCGAGGCGGTCGAGGGCCCGGCGCCGATGGGACACGAGTATGTCGGCGTTGTCGAGGAGATCGGTTCCGACGTACGCACCGTGCGAACCGGTGACTTCGTGGTCGGCTCGTTCTTCGCCTCCGACAACACCTGCGAGATCTGCCTGGCCGGCTATCAGAGCCGTTGCGTGCACGCGGTGGGGATGGGCTCGATCGGCACCCAGGCCGAGCGGGCGCGGATCCCGCTGGCCGACGGCACCCTCGTGCGTGTGCCGGGCGGCGAACCGGCCCCCGAACAGATCCCGCACCTGCTCGCGGCCTCGGACGTGTTGGGGACCGGATGGTTCGCCGCCGTGGCGGCCGAAGCCGGACCGGGCAAGACCGTCGCGGTGGTCGGTGACGGCGCGGTCGGGCTGCTGGCGATACTGGCCGCTGCCCATTTCGGCGCCGAGCGCATCATCGCCATGAGCAGGCACGCCGATCGTCAGGCACTGGCCCGTGAGTTCGGAGCCACCGACATCGTCGAGGAACGCGGTAAGGCCGGGGTGGCGCGGATCAAGGAACTGACCGGGGGACTCGGTGCGCACTCGGTGATCGAAGCCGTCGGCACGCAGGAGTCGATGCAACAAGCGATCCGCTCGACCCGCCCCGGTGGTCATGTCGGCTATGTCGGTGTCGCCCACGACGTGACGCTCGACGGCATGCAGCTGTTCTTCTCGAGCGTGCATCTGCACGGCGGCCCCGCCCCGGTGCGCCGCTTCCTGCCCGAGCTGATCGACCTCATCACCAGTGGCACGATTCGCCCCGGCGACGTCTTCGACCTGAGTCTTCCCCTGGAAGAGGCGGCCGAAGGCTACCGGGCGATGGACGAGCGTCGCGCCACCAAGGTCCTGCTCACCCTGTGACCGTCCGAGTTCGGCTACCCGCCACAGGCCGCGGGCCCACCCGCCCGTGCCCAGGGCGGGAAGGGTAGGCCGGATCGCGGCATTCCGGCGTACATCTGAACGACATGGCGGTCCGCTCGCTCATGCGGGCCGAGTGCGGCGTTAGGCTGCCGCCACGCCCTGATGGGGTGCGCGCCCATCGATCCCGTCAACGTTCTCCGCCGAACCGAAAGCGCCGCGATACATGACCGATGAGCACCCCATGTCCCTGTCCGCCCGCATGATCGTCACCACCGTGCTGGCCTCGATCCTGACCGCACCGGCTCTCGTGCTGCCCGCGTCGGCGACAGCGGCGATGGAGACCACCGCCTGCGGTGCGCCGCTCGCCGCGACGGAACTGGCAGAGATCATCGAACTCTCCGATATCTCCGATATCTCCGATATCTCAGGCGTATCCGACGAGTCGACCGGTCCGGCGCTCGAGCGGTTGGAGACCGCGGTCGAACGACATCGCCGGATCACCGAGATCTTGGTCGAGCATCGGGACCGGCGCGGACTGCTGGCGTTGGGACTCGATGCCGTGGAGCGGTCGGCGGTGATGCCGCTGCAACGGGATTCGGCCGCGTTCGACGACCCGGAGTGGGCGCGCCGGATCAGCCTCGATCTGCTGCTGCGTTTCCTTCGCAACGTGCACGCCGAGTTCACCGGCGCGCCGGCCGATCCCCAGTGGGCCCACTACTTCGACCTCACCCGCCGCTGTGAACTGTCCGCGGCCCGGGTGGCGATGGCCGGCTACAACGCCCACCTCACCGTCGACCTCACCGAGGCGGTGGCCGCGACCCGCGCCACCCCGGCCAACGCGGCCGACTACTTCCGGATCGTGGACGCCATCGCCACGAACGGATTCCTCATCGTCGACCTCACGAAGGCGGTCTACGGAGCCGACCTCGGTCCGCTGTGGCGGTTCTATTTCCTCGGCGAAGGTCTCGACGCGGTACTGGGTGCGGGGGTCGCCACCGGGCCGCTGCTGCGTCTGGCCGACGCGGGAGCCAATGTGGTCATCTTCGGAAATGGCCTGGCCCTGCAGGATCCGGCTCTGCGACCCGCCGTGCGCGCCGAGATCGATCTGCTGTGGCGCTCCGCGGACGCCGCCTTCGATGTCCTCGCGGCCGTCGGCGGCCTCTGAGCTTTCCCCGCCGCGCGGACAGCCGCGATCGGTCGATCACCTCACCCGGCCGTATGCGTGAGGACGGCGGTGGCCAGCTCCTCGTGCACCTCCGGCGGCAAGGTGTGTCCCATGCCCGCCACGATCATCAGCCGTGCCCCCGGGATCTGCTCGGCTATGAGCGCGCCGTGACCAGGCTTGGCCGGTTCGTGGCTGCCCTCGATGACCAGGGTGGGCGCTTTCACCTGGTGCAGCACGCCGACCGGTTCGAAGTCCGGGCAGGCCGCCGCGGCAAGCCGGTGGTTGACCACCGCGGACAGGTCGCGGGCCCGATCGTGGATCCGCTCCTGCAGCCGGCGCGCGGCGTGCTCGTCGAAGGACAGCCCGGTGCCGTGCAGCACGCGCTGCTCGGCGATCATGCTCTCGATGCGGGCCCGCCGGTCCGTCGGCGGCGGGGTGGCGACAAGGGCGCGGTAGAAGGTCACGAATTCCGGTGTCGGCTCGGGCAAGCTGCCCTCGGGCTGCGGTTGTCCCATCAGAGCCCGCATGATCACCTGACCTTCACCGCCACCGAGCGGGGAGGAGCCGATGACGGTCAGCGAGCGGACCCGCTGCGGCTGTTCCACCGCGATGAACTGGGCGAGCAGCCCGCCCGCGGAGTGGGCGACCAGGTGCGCGCTGTCCAGGCCGTGGGCGTCGAGGACGCGGTAGACGTCGTTCTTGACGTCGTGCCAGGTGTAGGGCTCGGCGGCGAAGTCCACGGTGTCCGACAGGCCGGTGTCCCGGTGGTCGTAGCGGATCACCCGGCGGCCTCCGGCGACGAGACGGTCGACGAATTCCTCCGGCCACAGGATGCCCTGCGACATCGACCCCATGATCAGCAGGATCGGCGCGTCCGCCTCGGCGCCGAACTCTTCGCTCCAGATGGTCGATTCACGCATGTGTCGTACTCCTTCTTCGGTGTTGCCGGCACGCGAGCGATCGCTCCGCGCATTCCACATCAGATGTAGTACTCTGCGTGAAGTGATTGAAACTTAGTACTACAGATGGAGTGGTGTCAAGTGGTCCGTACCAATCCCGAACGCCGCCAGGCGTTGTTGGACGCGTCTATCGAGGTCCTGGCCCGAGAAGGGGCCCGCGGCCTCACTTTTCGCGCGGTGGACAAGGAGGCCGGAGTGCCCGCCGGGACCGCCTCGAACTACTTCGCCAACCGCGACGCGCTGCTCGTCCAGGTCGGTCACCGGTACTACGAGCGACTGATCCCCGACGAGACGGCCATGGCCAAGCTGCACGGGCCGCGCTCGCGCGAAACCGTCACCGAACTCATGACCGAGGTCGTCGACCGTGTGACCCGTTTCCGCACCGGCTATCTCGCGATCCTCGAACTCCGGCTGGAGGCCACCCGGCGACCGGAACTGCAGGCCCTGCTCACCGAACGGGTGCGAGCCGACCTGGACTTCAACATCGGCAACCATCTCGAACACGGGATGCCCGGCGACGAGAACACCGTCGTACTGCTGTACCTCGCCCTGAACTGGCTCATTCTCGACCGACTCACCCTGCCCGGCGTCTTCACCGACGAAGAGGCCAGGGAACTGGTGCGGATGGCGGTGGAACGCGCGATCGCGCCGGGAGTTCCCGACAACGCGTGACGTGTTGTGCCGGGGTTCTGTCGGGACCGCGGAGTACGCTCGCACGCGTCGCCGCAGCGGGGGATCAGCACTGGAGGTCGGCCATGGAGATCTTGCTCGGAATCGGTACGCGCAAGGGGTTGTTCCTGGCGCGCAGTGACAACGCGCGATCGCGCTGGACGGTGGATCCGCCGCAGTTCCCGATCGCCGATGTCAAGGCATTGGCGATCGATACCCGGCGGAACACGCCGCGGCTGCTCGCCTCGGTGCTGGACAGTCATTTCGGGCCGACACTGGTGACCAGCGACGATCTGGGCCGGACCTGGAGCGAACCCGACGACGCGCCGCTGGCTTTCCCCGCGGACACCGGGGCCGCGTTGCAGGGAGTGTGGCAGATCGCGCCTGCGACCGAGGCCGAGCCGGACGTGGTGTACGCGGGGGCGGAACCGTCGGCGCTGTTCCGCTCGGCCGACGGCGGCAAGACCTTCGATTTGGTCAGGGGCCTGTGGGAGCACCCGCATCGCGCGGAGTGGATGCCCGGCGGTGGCGGGCTGGCACTGCACACAATCCTTCCGCATCCGACGGACAGGCAGCGGATCGCGGTCGCCATGTCCACCGGCGGCGTTTATCGGACCACCGACGGCGGGGCGTCGTGGCAGCCGACGAACAAAGGGATCACGGCCGATTTCCTGCCCGGCGAACTGCCGGAATGGGGACAGTGCGTGCACAAGGTCGCCGTGGACGCCGAGACGCCGAGCACCATGTACCTGCAGAACCACGGCGGGGTCTTCCGCACCACCGACGACGGGGCGAGCTGGCATTCGATCGACGGCGGTCTGCCCCCGTCCAATTTCGGATTCCCGATCGTCGCGCACCCGCGACGTCCCGGCGTCGTCTACACCTTCCCGCTGGTCGCCGACATGGAACGCTTCCGATTCCCGCCCGACGCGCGTTGTGCGGTCTACCGCAGCGCCGACGGCGGCGAGACCTGGTCGGCCAGGACCGATGGCCTCCCGCAGATGCCGTTCTGGGCGGCAGTCATGCGCGACGCCATGTGCGCCGACGACGCCGACCCGACCGGGATCTACTTCGGCACCCGCAACGGCGAGGTCTACTGCAGCCCGGACGAAGGCGACCACTGGCACCTGGTGGCCGACAAGCTGCCCGACGTACTGTGTGTCCGCGCCCGAGTCATCGGCTGACGCCGTGGCCCGCGTGCGCCTGCCCTCGGCTCTGCGGCCCTACGCCGGAGGCGAGAAGGAACTCGATGTCGACGGCGCGACACTGCGTGACGTGCTGGATGTGCTGCGGGAGCGTTCTCCCGCGCTGGAACGCAGGCTGCGCGACGAGCGTGGCGAACTCCGCCGGTACGTGAACTTCTACGTCGGCGACGACGAATGCCGGACACTCGACGGATTGGACACCCCGCTCGCCGACGGAACCGAGCTCATGATCATCCCGGCGGTCGCCGGCGGATAGGCGGTATGCCGGCGGATAGGCGGTATATCGTGCGGATAATGAGGTCCGATCAGTCCGGCGGGGCCCCTCCGGCGGTGCCGGACGATCGTGCACGCGGGGTGTCCGACAGTGCGGCAGGGGAGTCCCAGCGTGCGCGGACGGCGGCGAACAGGTCCACGCACACCGCCACGAGGTCGGCGGGGTCGTCGCGACGCCCGTCCATCAACCAGTCGACGAGCAGGTGATTGACACCGCCGACCAGCGCCGTCGCGGCCAACCGCTCGCTTCGCGCGAGGGTGCGGTTGCCGTCGGCTGCCCACGTGGCCATCACTGTGTCCACGAAATCGCGCAGCACCCGGTGGCGGCGCTGTTCCATTTCCGGTGAGACGCCGACGACTTCGATGAGCACCACCCGCGCGCGGCGCGGGTCGTCGGTCAGGTAGCGGATGAAGGCCTCGAGCCCAGCCGCGGTGAGTGCGTCGAGATCGGGCTCGGTGCGGGCGAGCGCGTCGGCCGTCACCGTGCGCATCGCCTCGGACAGGCTGTCGTACAGCGCGGCAAGGCAGACCTCCCGTTTGGGGAACGACTCGTAGAAATGCCGCTCGGTGACCCCCGCGCCACGGCAGATCTGCTTGATCGAGGCGCCCGCGTAGCCGGAAGTGCCGAACTGCTCCAGCGCGGACTCGAGAATCGCGGCACGACGTCGGCGCACGCGTTCCTCGGGCGCGATGCCCGAGTACTTCCGGCCGGAGAGCTTCGGGCCGGAGGGGCGCGGGCCGGGGCGGGTCATGAGCCTTTCCTTTCTGCGGACGAGGTGCAATACTAGCCGCGCCGATTTCGACAATCATGATTGTCCAATATTGGCGGAGGGAGCCGGCAGAAACCCCGACAGGAAAGGCGGTACGCCATGACGGAAACCCCGACCGGGCCCATCGTGGCCGTCACCGGCGGCGCCCAGGGCATCGGGCGAGAGATCGCGCGCCAGCTTGCCGCGACCGGCGCTCGGGTCGCGATCGGCGATCGTGATCTCGAGGCCGCCCGCGTGACCGCCGCAGAGCTCCCGGGCCACGTGCGCGCGTTTCCCCTCGACGTGACCGACACCCGGTCTTTTCGGGAATTCCTGGCCGAAGTCACCGGCCTGTGGGGGTCGCTCGATGTACTGGTCAACAACGCCGGAGTGATGTGGGTCGGCGCCTTCGACGCCGAGCCCGAGGCCGCTACCGAACGCATGCTCGCGGTGAACCTGCACGGTGTGATCCGCGGCGTCCAGCTCACCGCACCGTACCTGCGCGCCCGCGGCGGCGGGCATATCGTGACGGTGGCCTCGGCTGCCTCCAAGCTCGCCCCGCCCGGCGAAGCCACCTACGCCGCAACAAAACACGGCGTCCTGGGCTATCTCACCGGCGTGCGTGAGGAACTGCGCGGCAGCGGCGTGCACGTGTCGGTGATCATGCCCGGCGTGGTCGACACCGAACTCGCGATCGGCACCGCCAGCGGCGCGACCGCCCGGCTGCAGCCCGCCGATGTCGCCGCCGCCGTGGTGAAGGTCCTGCAACGCCCTCGTTTCGAGGTCACCCTGCCTGCCTCGATCGGCCTGTTGGTCCGCCTGACCGGCCTGCTGCCGCAATCCCTGCGCGATCGAGTGCTGCGTGGCACGGTGCCTGATCAAGTCGAAGCCGTAGCGCACTCGGCCACTCGCGACCACTACGAACGCCGTGCCCTGACCGACACCACCGACCCGGGGAGGACCCGATGACCGTCACTCGATCCGCAGCTCCACGTTCGATCCCGGAATTCGACGGCGTGCACGACATCTGGCCGCGCGGAAAGCGGCTCGATGCCATTCGTGAGGCAGCCCGGAACTACCGGGAACGCTTCCTCGCCCAGGGGCAGGTGCGAGCTGTCAAGAGCTTCGATATCGCCGCCGCGCCGTATCCGGCACGTTTCGCCTTCCAGGGGTACTCGGTCGATCTCAACCCCTTCATCTCGATCATCAACCGCATGTTCGTCATCCAGTTCGACGGCTTCGACGGGAAGCTCAATACCCTGGTATGGGAACCCACCGTGGCCGCCGGGTCGGCCGAAGCCCCGTTCTACGGTCAGCTGCAGCGCTTCGCGCGCAGGCTCGGTCTGGAATCACTGTTCGTCAAGTACTACAACGACCCCGATCAGGTGCTGCCACGTCTCGGGCTGACCAATGCGGACGTGGACTACATCAGCTTCGACCACCTCCACGTCCAGGACCCGCGCATGATCGTGGGCAGCAGCGAGCCGATCGACGGCGAGTCCACGCCGCGGAAGCCGTTGTTCCCCCACGCGAAACTGGTCGTGCACCGCAGGGAGCTGGGTACCTTCGAGTCGATGCACCCGATGCAGTGGGCCTGGTACGTCGACGGCGGCATGAACGGCGTCCCCGAGGACCGGCTCGAAATCTTCGACGGCGACGTCGAACTCGGCGTCGGAGTCAGCCTGCTGTGGACCCCTGGCCACACCGACGGCAATCACTCCCTGGTGCTCAACACCCCCGACGGAGTCTGGGTGTCCTCGGAGAACGGCATGGCCGCCGACAGCTGGCAGCCCGAACTCTCGAAGATCCCCGGCGTGCGCCGCACCGCCGAGTTCTACGGGCGCGAAGTCGTGCTCAACGCCAACACCCTCGAAGACTCCCTCGACCAGTACGACTCCATGGTCAAGGAGAAGACTCTCGCCTCCCCGTCGCCGCGAAACCCGCGGTGGCGTCAGATCATTCCGTCCTCGGAGTGCGCGAACTGGAAGCGGCAGTGGCCGGTGGTGCCGACCTTCAGCCACGGCGGACTGGACTACGGCACCATCACCGTCCCCGCCCGGTGACCCGGGCCGCCGGCAAGCGGATCCGATGCCCCGCACCCGCCCGTGGAGGCATCGGGATGTCTGTCGGCCCCGGAAGGACGGGGCGTCGGTGAGCACCTGCCAGGCCGGTGCTCGGATGCCGGTTCAGAAGCGTTCGGCGACAGTGTGATTCGAAGAACAATGGCAGTGGCGGGATATGACGGAAATCGGGGTTCGATCGACATGGCTGTACACACCGGCGCGCATGATCATGTGGTAACCGTGCGGCGCTCATTCGCGATGCGCGTGACCATCTGGGCATCGCGGATCTTCGTCCGGCCGACGCTGTGGCTACTTCCGCTGCATTCGTTGATCGGGGTTCTCGGCTACCGTTTCACGCAGGTCGTGGCGTGTCGGATGTGGTTCCCTCCGATGCTCCCGCACACAAGAGTCGACGTCGCGGGGCCCGACGGCAGGACTGTCGGAGAGTGGGTGGGCGGGCAGGCGAAGCCCGGCGGCCGGTTGATCTATTACATCCACGGCAGCGGATACATCAGTTGCAGCCCGGCGACCCATCGCGGCCTGGTTTCGGAACTGTCGCGCCGTCTGCATCGACCTGTCTTCGCCGTGCGCTATCGGCGAGCGCCGAAGTACCGTTTCCCGGCCGCCCACGACGACATTCTCCATGGCTACCTGTGGTTGCTCGAGCAGGGACATCGAGGCGGCGAGATCGTCGTGATGGGCGACTCGGCCGGTGGTCACCTCGCTCTGGGTCTGTGTGTCCAGCTACGCGAACTCGGTGTCGAACAGCCCGCCGCGCTGGTCGGGTTCTCCAGCCTCGTCGACCCGACATGGCGACTGGCGGCGGCCGGGAACAGGCTCGTGTGGGACCAATTCATCTCCGCCCGGACGGGTCGGCGGATCACGCACACCTATCTGGTGGGAGCGGATTTCAGCGATCCGCGCCTGGACGTGCTCGGCGCGGTCGGACCCGACCTGCCACCGATGCTGTTGCAGACGGGCGGAAGCGAGGTCCTCGCCTCGGACTCCGAGCACTATGCCGCGGCCCTGCGCGCAGCGGGCGGACGATGCGAGCTCGAGGTGTGGTCGGGCATGTTCCATGTGTTCCAGATGGGATACCCGCGGCTGTCGGAGGCACGAAGCGCCCTCGACAGCGTCGAGCGGTTCGTCGAGAGCATCGACACGAACAACATCGCGGCCGCCTGACGACAGGCGCTCGACGGATCGACCCGGAGGCAGGCGCGGCTCACCCGCAGTCGGCGGCGGACGCCTCCGGGTGCGGGTCGGGCACGCCCGTGGGGCCCGCGCCTACCGCACCCATGACGAACGGCACGACCTGTGCGATCACCTCGTCGACGGGTCCGCCCTCGGCGAGCGCCTGTCGATGCGGATCCAGGCAGCCGAGGATGCAGCGGCTCGCGGAGCGCGCGTCGACCAGCCGGAACACCCCTGCCTCTTCACCCTCGGTGAGGATGCGAAAGACCACGTCCTCGAGTTCGTTGAGCTGGGAGGTGAACTCGAGCTTGGTCTGATTGGGGATCAAGCTCAGCACCGGCGGGGTGACCGGATACGGCCCGGCGAACTCGCGCAGCACCAGCTCCACGACAGCCTCGAGTTTCTGACGCGGGTCGTCCAGCGAAACGGTTTCCTGATCGATCCGCGCGAGGAAGCGCTCGATCTCGAGCGCTGACCATGCCAGCAACATCTGGGACTTGTCCGCGAAGTAGTTGTAGAGCACGGTGCGGGTCAGGCCGGCCTGTACGGCGACGGCCTTGATCGACGTGCCGTCCCAGCCGTCGCGGGCCAAGACCTCGGCGAATGCGGCGAGTATGCGAGTGCGGGTGGCCGTCTTGTGTTCGGCAACGGTGTGCCCTGCCTTGAGGATAGGCACGTGCTGCTCCAGGCTCGGTCGACAACAACTTCCTGACCGACCGAAGAGTACACGCCGGGACGTCCGTCGAAAGCGCCCGGCGGCGGCTCGGACATGAGTTTTATGACACAACGTCATCAAAAATTGGCAGTCCGGGTCCGGATCTGCTGAAATCTGCGGCATGGTCTTCTCCCGCCTCGCCTACGCCCTCCCGGCCTACGCCCTCCCGGCCTGACCGGATCGTTCTCAGGAGCCGCTCGATGTTTCTCGCTCTGCGCGAACTGCTGTTCGCGCGTACTCGTGTCCTGCTCATGGGGTCGGTCATCGCCTTGATCTCCGTCCTCATGGTCATTCTCTCGGGACTGTCCTCGGGCCTGGTGGAGGACGGTGTCTCCGGCCTGCAGCGCACCCCCGTGCAAGCGTTCGCCTTCTCCGAAGGCACCAAGACCGACTCCGCGTTCTCCCGCTCGGTCGTGACCCAGGAACAGGCCGACACCTGGGCCGCCCGTCCCGATGTCGACGACGCCGAGCTGATGGGCAACACGATCGTCAACGCGCACACCGGCGGCGGAACCGCGATCGACCTGACGGTCTTCGGCGTCACCCCCGGCTCCTTCCTCGAGCCCGCGGTGGGCGAGGGCGCGGCATTGAGCAGTCCCCGCGATGTCATCCTGAGCACGAGCGCCAGGGACGAGGGCGTCGTGGTCGGCGACACCGTGGTCCTCGACCGTATCGGCACCGAACTCACCGTCGTCGGATTCACCGAGGACAAGCGCACTTTCGGTCACGTGGACATCGCCTATGTGCCACTGCGCACCTGGCAGGAGATCAACACCGGACTGCCCGCAGGCTCCACGATCGACCCGCGCGTCTACACCGAGGCCAGCGTCGTCGCGATCCGCGGCGCGAACGACGCCCTGCCCGACCTCGCCGCCGGCGACGCCGCGGCACGCACCGCCGGCATGACTCTCGAGGAATCGTTCGACGCTTCGCCCGGCTACACCGCGGAGATGATGACCATGTCGATGATCATCGCCTTTCTGTACGCCATCTCGGCGCTGGTGGTCGGCGCGTTCTTCAGCATCTGGACGGTCCAGCGGATGCGTGAACTCGCGGTGCTGCGTGCAGTGGGCGCTTCCACCGGCTACCTGCTGCGCGACAGTCTCATGCAGGCCGTGGTGATTCTCGTCGGGTCGGTGACGACCGGCGTCCTCGTCGGACTCGGTCTCGGCTCGGCACTCGACGGCACGGGGATGCCGTTCTCCCTGAAAGCCGGCCCCATCACCCAGGGCGCGATCCTGCTGATCGTGCTCGGTCTCGTCGGCGCCGGACTCGCGGTCCTGCGCATCACGCGAATCAACCCCCTGAGTGCACTGGGAGAGAATCGATGAGCACCCTCACCACCACCGGGCTGAGTCTGCAGAACGTGACGCTGCAGTTCGGCGACGGCGAGAGCACCGTCACCGCCCTCGACGATGTCACCCTCGATGTCGCGCCGGGAGAACTGGTCGCCATCGTCGGTCCCTCGGGTGCGGGCAAGTCCAGCCTGCTGGCCGTGGCGGGCGGGCTCACCACGCCCACCAGCGGTACGGTCCGCTTGCGCGACATCGACCTGACGGCCACCCCTGCCTCGAAGCTCGCCGAAATCCGCCGCGACCACATCGGTTTCGTCTTCCAGGCCGCCAACCTGCTGCCCTCGCTGACCGCGATCGACCAGTTGCGGCTGATGTCGACCATCACCGGCCGTCCCGGGCGTGATCCGCACGAACTGCTCGCCTCGGTAGGGATGGAGCACCGTGCGCACAAGCGGCCGGGACAGCTCTCCGGCGGCGAACGTCAGCGGGTGGGCATCGCCCGCGCATTGGTCACCGAGCCTGCCGTTCTGCTCGTCGACGAACCGACCGCCGCGCTGGACCGGACCCGCAGCCACGAGGTCGTGACCCTGCTGGCCGAGGAGACTCACCGCGCGAAGGTCGCGACGATCATGGTCACCCACGACCACGACGTTCTCGTGCACTGCGATCGCATCCTGGAGATGATCGACGGCAAGCTCACGCCCTACGCGGCGTGAGATTCCGGCGTGCCGATCGAGAGGCTGCACCGGCGCGTGGTCAGTGGCGCGCCGCGTGCGGTAGTCGCTCGATTCGCCGGACATCGACCTCGGGCGCCAGCCGATCGACGGCTGCCTTGTCGAAGACGTCGGTGCCCGGCAGCATGACCGTGGCCGCGGCGGCCGCGACCCCGTAGGCGCAGGCCCGAGCACACGACTCGCCCTGCACCAACTGTGCGGTCACGGCCGCTACCAGGCTGTCGCCCGCGCACGCATCGCTGCGAGCGGGTGTGGTCAGCGGCGGCGCGGAGATCTCGTAGTGGTGCTCTCGATCGGAGTAGACGGCGCCGAGCTCACCCGCGGTCGTGATCACGTGGTCGGTGGCGCCGGTGTCGAGAACGGCGTCGTTGGCGGTGCGAGCATCGTCGAACGTCTCGATGGCCCGGCCGATGAGACCGCCTGCCTCCGTGCGGTCCAGCCGGATGAGGAACGACTTCTCCTGGAGCGCTCCTCGCAATTGCGCACCGGCGATGTCGAGCACGGTTCTGATCCCGGCGGCATGCGCCACGCGCAGCAGACCTGCCGAGAAGTCCTCTCGCAGACCCGGCGTGCCGCTTCCGGTCAAGACCAGATAGGAGCACCCGGCCGCGGCGGCGGCGAGCGCTTCGGCGAACGCCGATTCCTCGGCCTCGGACAATCTCGGACCCGGTGGCACGACGTGGTAACTGCGTCCGGACCATGTGTCGTCGATGACGATC
The DNA here is from genome assembly GCF_001613125.1 of Nocardia shimofusensis NBRC 100134. GTDB lineage: Bacteria > Actinomycetota > Actinomycetes > Mycobacteriales > Mycobacteriaceae > Nocardia > Nocardia shimofusensis. The sequence goes on along the minus strand of NZ_BDBT01000007.1, from coordinate 135,130 downwards.
GCTTCCCGCGTCTGGTCCTCGATGCCCACCGCGATATGCGCTAGGCCCTCCTCGCTGAGCAACCGGTTCAGACGGGCGCCGGTCTCCTGTCCCGCGGTGTGCAGGGCCACGGACGGCACGCCGAGCCGCGCCAGGCAGCGGGACACGTTGATGCCTCCACCGCCACCCTGGACCGTGCGGACCAGGGCGCGATTCTTGCCGCCGCCGGCCAATCGGCGCACTTCCAGCGAGACGTCGACAGCCGGATTGAGAGTGACAGTGATGACGCGGGGCGGCTCGGTGACCGGCACGGCTGGTCCCTTCGACGAATGCGGGGATGGTGGGCCACGCTCGTCTCAGAATCGCGCAGTCGGTCATGCTCTGGGCACGGCCGGAAGTCGTCGATGGACAGGGACTTCCGGCACGGGCGCCTGCCCGATGTCATCGGGTCCGGGGACGTCCGGCACTAACCGGCCCGGTTCCGGCCGTGCGACGGTGGAAGACAGAGATCCGCTCGACGAACGGACGACATCATGGAGCGCGGACTGCCCGACGAACACACAGTGGAGACGGCATTGGCGCTGGCCGGCCGGGCGCCATCGGTGCACAATGTGCAGCCGTGGCGCTGGCGAGTCGGCGACCGAAGTGTGCACTTGTATCTGGATTCCACCCGCACTTTGCCTTCGACCGACCCGGACCTGCGCGACATCATGCTGAGCTGCGGCGCCGCACTGCATCATCTCGCCGTCGCGTTCACCGCCTTGGGCTGGGCGGCGGTGGTCAACCGGCTGCCGAACCCGGACGATCCCGACCACCTCGCGGCGGTGACCCTGGTCCCGCATCGGCCGACCGAGCAGGACGTCGCACTCAGCAGAGCCATTCCCCGCCGCCGCACAGATCGCCGCCACTTCACGTCCTGGCCCATCCCACCGGGCCATCTGAGCCTGTTCAGCGAACGAGCCGGGTCGCTGGGCGCGGTGGTGCGGGTCGTGGACGCGGGCGAGCGGCGGCACATCGTCGCGGCGGCGAGAGAGGCCGCCAGGCTGCATTCCGAGGACGAGTCCTATCGGTTCGAGCTCGCGATGTGGACAGGAAGGCATTCCAGTGCGGACGGAGTACCCGCGCACAGTACGACGGCGCCGCGGCCGGGCGACGAGCTTCCCGCCCGCGTGTTCGCCGGATCAGAGCTGGCCGACCCCGCCGTCGAGGCGGATCACGCCGAGTTGCTGATGATCGGCACATCGACCGACGACCGGCTCTCGCAATTGCGCGCCGGCGAGGCGATCAGCGCGATTCTGCTGACGGCGACCAACATCGGTCTGGCCACCTGCCTGGTCACCGAGCCGCTGGAAATCCCGGCCCAGCGCACTGCGCTGCGCGTGGAGGTATTGCACGACACCGCCTTCCCGCAGGCCTTCCTGCGCGTCGGATGGGCGCCTACCAGCGCCCATCCGCTGCCGATGACCCCGCGGCGGCCGGTCGCGGAACTGCTGCTTCCCTCGGACCCCGACTGACCCGCGCGCATCCGATCGGCGGCGGCGGTCAGGGATATTCGGGTAGCCGGACCGACCACGAGGCCACTGTGCCGCCCTCGGGCCGGGCACCGATGGTGAAGGTTCCGTGGTACCGCTGCGCGCGTGCCGTGAGGTTGGCCAATCCGGTGCCTGGCGAGTAGCCCGAGGAGACACCGACGCCGTCGTCGCCGACCTCTATGGTCACCGTGTCCTCGTCCACCTTCAGGTCGACCGAGACCGAGGTCGCCTCGGCATGGCGGACCACATTGCTCACCGTTTCCCGCAGCACCGCCCGGATGTCCTCGGCCAGCGCGGGGGACAGGATGGTGAGGATCCCGGAGAATCGGACCGTGGTGCGCAGGTCGCTCTCGGCGGTCGTGTCGATGATGATCTCGTGCAGATGCTTGCGGAACTCGGCCGAATCGGTCGCGTTGACGCTCTGCAGATCGAAGATCGAGTGCCGGATGCCCTGGATGATGTCGTGGACGTCATCGATGGTGCCGAGTAACCGGGCCTGCATTTCCGGTGATCGTGCGCGTTGGACGCTGCCCTGCAACGACAGCCCGAGAGCGAACAGCCGCTGGATGACGTGATCGTGCAGTCCGCGTGCGATGCGGTCCCGGTCGGACAGGACGTCGAGCTCGCGCATACGTCGTTGGCTGTCGGCCAGTTGCAGGGCGAGGGCAGCCTGATCTCCGATGGCGGCCATCATCGACTGCTCCGAGGCGTCGAGCGGCTCGAGGTCGGGCGGGCGCAGGGTGGTGAGGACGCCGATCACCTGGTTGCGGGCGTGCAGCGGTAGCACGAGAACGGGGCCGAAACGGGCGCGCGAGTGGGCGAAGAGGTCGTAGGTGAGTTTCTCGGCCACAACGGATTCGCCGGTGCGGAAGGCCCGTCCGAATTGGGAGCCCTCCACGGGAAGGCGCTGGCCGGTGACCTGCTCAGCGTGGATGCCCGCGGCAGCCACCACGGCGAGTTCGGCCACTTCGTCGTTCGGAATCTCGGGGTCTTCGGGCAGCGCCACGAACGTGCAGGCCGAATGGGTCAGCGTGAGCGCTCGCCGGGTGAGCAGTTCCAGGACCTCGTTCGGCTCGCCTCCGGCCAGCAGTTCGGTGCTGATGTCCCTGGTCGCTTCCAGCCACTGTTCACGCATTCGCGATTGCTCGTAGAGCCGGGCATTCTCGATCGCGATACCCGCGGCGGCGGCCAGCGCGCCCACGACGACTTCGTCGTCCTCGGTGAATTCCTGCCCGTTCGCCTTCTCGGTCAGGTACAGATCGCCGAACACCGCCTCGCGCACCCGGATCGGCACACCAAGGAATGTCCGCATCGGGGGGTGATTCGGCGGAAAGCCGACCGAGGACGGATGATCGTGGAGATCGGTCAAGCGAATGGTCTCCGGATGGCGGATCAGCAGTCCCAGCACGCCGTGCCCGCGCGGCAGGTCACCGATGAGCACCCGAGTGCGGTCGTCGATGCCTTCGTACACGAATGCGGCGAGCTCGCTGCATGCCTCATCGCTCTCCCTGACACCGAGCGCACCGTATCGGGCGTCGGTCAATTCCGCCGCTGTGTGCACGATGGTGCGCAGTGTGTTGTCGATGTCCAGTCCGGTGGTGACGACCAGCATCGCCTCCATGAGGCGATCCATCCGGTCACGTACATCGACGATCTCGGAGATGCGCTCCACCGGACCATTGTCACCGGGCCACCGGGATGAGCCGAGCGGCACTAGTACGCGTCGATCCACTTCGTGGCGATCACCGCGGCTTGCGCCCGGCGTTCCACTCCGAGTTTGGTCAACAAACGGGATACATAATTCTTCACAGTCTTCTCGGCGAGAAACATCCGATCGGCGATCTGCCGGTTGGTCAGCCCCTCACCGAGCAATGCGAGAAGGGCGCGTTCCTGGCCGGTCAGATCTGCCAGCGGACCGGCGTCGTCGTTCGCCTCGTTGCGCAGCTTCGCCATCAGGGCCGCGGCGGCGCGGCTGTCCAGCAGGGATTTCCCCGCTCCGACCTCGCGGATCGCCTCGACCAACGCGAAGCCTTTGACGTCTTTGACCACGTAACCGCTCGCCCCGGCGAGGATCGCGTCCAGCATGGCCTGCTCGTCGGTCAACGAGGTGAGCATCAAACACCGCAAGCCGGAAACCGACTGCAGGAGTTCCCGGCACAATTCGACGCCGTTGCCGTCGGGCAGCAACACGTCCAGAACAGCGATATCCGGCCGGAGCGCGGGGATCCGGGACAGCGCCTGCGAACAGTCGCCCGCCTCGCCCACGACATCGAGATCTGGCTCCGCGTCGATGAGCTCACGCACTCCGTGACGGACGATTTCGTGATCGTCGACGAGGAAGATCCCGATCCCCGCCGACCCGCTCACACCACTCACTCACCCGGACTTCCGCGAGGCGAAATAACTGGTGATGATCACCATCAGTGCGAATATCACGGCAATGATCACTGCTGCTGTCGGCCAATCCATGGTCAGCCTCCTGTGTCGCTATCCCGGATCGTGGCAGATGTTGTTGTCTTTCCCGTGTGACCAGTGTGCCACGAATGGCTGCAGAGAAACCTTCCCGATGTCGCCGAGTCAGCGGGTGGCAGCGGCGTTCGCCGACAGCGCGTGCTCGATCAGCAGCCGGCGTTCTGCCGAGGCGATCGCCCGGCGGGCTGCCGGAACGGCGTCCGGGGTGACGGAGATCGAGGTGATGCCCATCCGGACCAGATGCTCGGCGAAATCCGGACGGCGTGAGGGCGCCTGTCCGCAGAGCGACGAGGTGATGCCGTGCTTGCGAGCGGCACCGATGATGCGGTCGATGGCGTCCATGACCGCGGGGTCGGATTCGTCGAAGAGCTCGGCGCACTCCTCGGAGTCCCGGTCGACACCGAGCATCAGCTGGGTGAGGTCGTTGCTTCCGATGGACACGCCGTCGATGCCGAGACCGACGTATTCGGGCAGCCAGTGTACGACCGAGGGGACTTCGGCCATCACCCAGCGGTGCATACCGCGCTGACGGCCGAGCGGGCTCGCGTCGACCAGTTCCAGACACGCCTCCAGTTCCCAGCGGGTACGCACGAACGGGATCATCAGGTGCAGATTCGGCGTTCGCTCCCGCACCCGTGCCAGCGCCTGCAGCTCCAGGGCGAAGACCTCGGGATCGCGAATGTAGCGGTAACAGCCGCGGTACCCGATCATCGGATTGCGCTCGTCCGGTTCGAATTCCGCGCCCCCGGCGAGTGCGCGGAATTCGTTGCTGCGCAGATCGGTGGCGCGGTAGACGACCGGCCGCGGCGCGAAGGCGGTGGTGATGCGCAACAGCGACTCGGCCATGCTGTCGACGAATCGGCGCTGCTCTCCGTGCGCGAGCAGCTCGCGGGGGTGCTTGCCGCCCAGTGCCTGCGTGAGCAGAACCTCCGCGCGCAGAAGCCCGACGCCGTCGACATCGGTCTCGGCGACGCGCTCGGCGACCTCGGGGAGTGCGAGGTTGACATAGATCCGGGTCGCCGTCGCTTCGTTCGAACTCGCCCGCCCCGTACCGGCACCCGCGCCGGCGGCCGTCGAGGTGGCCGAGACCTGCGGCGCCGGAGCCCGGCCCGCGCGCACTTCGCCCGCGGTGCCGTCGACTGTGACGATGGCACCGTCGGTCAGCTGGGTGGTCGCCGTTCGCGTGCCGACCACGCACGGCACGCCGAGTTCGCGGGCGACGATGGCGGCATGACAGGTGATCCCTCCGCTGTCGGTGACGACGGCCGCGGCGCGCGAAAAGGCCGGCAGCCAGTCCGGATTCGTCATCGCGGCGACCAGGACGTCCCCGTCCTGCAATTCGGCCGCCTGGGCCGGGGAGGACAGGACGCGCACCGGTCCGGAGGCTGTTCCCGGAGCGGCCGCCAGACCGCGAACCAGCGGCCGGCTCCGCTGCGTGACGGGCGCCGCTTCGGCGGGGTGCCCGGCAATCGTGGTGGTGATCGGACGGGCCTGGACCAGCCACAGCGCCTGATCGTCGAATGCCCATTCGACGTCCTGCGGAATGCCCGCGTGGTGCCGGGTCACGGCGAGCGCGAGCGCGGCCACCGCGGTGGCCTGCTCGTCGTCGAGCACCGGAGCCGCGACGTCGGCTTCGTCGAGGGTGACCCGCCGATCGCCCTCCGGCCCGGTGACGATGGCGAAATTCTGTGCGCCTCTGTGGGTTTCCAGCAGTGTCGGACCGGCGGCGTCGAACACGTAGGTGTCGGGCTCGACGCTGCCGGAGACGACGACCTCGCCCAGACCGCGAGCAGCTTCGACGACCACCCGGTCGCGCCGCCCGGTGGCCGGATCGGCGGTGAACGCGACTCCCGCTGTGATCGAGGCGATCATGCGCTGCACGACCACGGCCATCACCGGGCGGTCGCGCATGCCGCGCCGCGCGCGGTAGGTCACCACGCGCGGGGTGAACAGCGAGGCCCAGCAGTCGACGATCGCTTCGAGGAGTTCCGGCTCGCCGCTGATGTTGGTCAGGGTGAGATTCATGCCGGCGAACGACGACGACGCGCTGTCCTCGCCGATCGCCGACGAGCGGACGGCGACGCGCGCACGGTCGCCGAGTGCCCGATAGGCGTCGAGAATCTCGGCGCGGGCGTCGCCGCCGAGCGCGACCCGATGCACGATCTCACGCATCCGGGAACACAGGTCGGCTACCCGGGTCGTGTCGGACACGGCCTCCAAGGCCTGCTGGTGCAGGCTGTCCAGCTCCGCGCCCGCCGTGCCCGAGATGAACTGCTCGTAGCAGGAACGCAGCACGACGAACCCCGGCGGAACCGGCAGCCGCGCGGCCACCAATTCGCCCAGGTTCGCGCCTTTTCCACCGGCGCGATCGGCATCGCCGAGTCGAAGGCCGTCGAACCCGGCCACATAGCGCTCGCCCATCTCGGCTCCTCAGGGGGTGTGCGTGCTCGGCTCGGTGTCGATCGACACCGAGCGCAGTCCCAGTGTGGTCGCGATCTCGTCGGACCAGGCGCGAATCGACGGCCAGTCGCGCAGATCGCCGTACTTGCCACCACCGAGCAACCGATACCGCACGCGAGCCGACAGCGGCACGCCCGCTCGCTCGTACACCCCGGCGAAGGTCCGATAATCGCGTGGCGCGACCAGATCACGCAGCCGCGCGATCTCCGGTGGCACGACGGGACCGAGTCGTCGCCCGATCGGGCCGCGCAGGGCGGGGCCGAGACCGACACCGAACAGCCACAGCTCGGTGTCTCGCAGTTCCTGGTCGTGGGCACGGATATAGCTCTGAGCTTCCGGCAGGAAGTTCATGTTGTGGATCGCGCTGCCGAGTACGACAGCATCGAATCGGCTCAGCTCCGGAGCGTGGGTGACCTCGCTGACCTCGACCTCGCCGCCACGAGCGGCGAGGTCCTCGGCGATGAAATCCGCGATGTCGCGGGTCGATCCCTGCTCGGTCGCGTACAGGACCGCGATCTGCGTAGGTGTCGGTGTCATCATCTCAGCGTCCCCGCTGCGCGAGGTCTCCAGGCAGAGTCGTGATGCTCTGGCCGACGGTGACCAATGGCCCGCCCTCCGGATCGATGTTGTTCAGGCGGGCTCGGTGGCAGGCAGGGAATCGGCACACACGGCTTCGACGAATTCGCCCACCGTGCTTCCCGGCAGATGACGAGCCAGGTCGGCCTCGGTGATGATACCGACGAGCACACCGTTGTCCAGGACGGGCAGGCGCCGCACCTGATTGCGCTCCATGGTGCCCAGAATGTCGTCGACTTCGGCGGTGACATCGATGGTGTGCATGCTCTCGGCGCCCTGCGCAAGCTCGCCCGCCATCGTCGACTTCGGATTCGCCCCGACACCGACGACTTTCACGACGATGTCGCGATCGGTGACGATCCCGACGGGATGCCTCTCGCCATCACAGATGGGGAGCGCGCCGACGCCGAGTCGACGCATGCGCTCCGCCGCTGTTTCCATGGAGTCTCGGATGCCGATGTATGCGACATCGGGTCGCATGATCTCGGATGCAGTCGTCATGTCGTTGTCTGCCTTCCTCTCGGTTCTGCGATGCCCTTTCCCTATCTTCGAACCGATCGGCGCAACTCGGCAGAGCAGAAGGTCACTGTCCGGTCATCGGTAGCGACTCCGCCGTGGCGGGAGGTCGTTCCTGTCCTTCCGAGGTGAACGTCCACGTCTGTCCTGGGCCGAGTACCCGCTCCACGCCCTCGACGCAGACTCGGATCGGCGCCGCGGTGCTGGGATGCAGCCGCAGCACGATGTCGGTGTGGGTGAGCACGATCGTCACCGGCTGGCCACGGAAGGAGATGGTGAATTCCGTTTCCTTCAACTTCACGGGCAACACCGGGTGCAGCAGCAGCATGTCGTCGCGTGTCTCGAGGCCGCCGTAGCAGCGCATGATCATGTCGGCCGTTCCGGCCATGGCCCCGAGGTGCACGCCTTCCCGCGTTGTGCCGTCCTGCGTGTCGTCGAGATCGGCGGCCAGGGCCTGGCTGAACAACTGCCACGACGCGGCGCGATCGGTTCGGGCCAGCACCCAGGCATGTGCGAGCCTGCTCAAGGTGGATCCATGACTGGTACGGGCGAGATAGTAGGAAACCGTTCGCGGGATGAGCTCACCGGGCAAGGCGTAGCCGAGGTGGGCGAACACCCTGCGGAGTTCCTCGGCGGAGAACAGGTAGAACAACATCAGGACATCGGCCTGTTTGGACAGCTTGTACCGGTTGGTGCTGTCGCCCTCGGCGTTCAGGATCAGGTCGAGCCGTTCCACATTGCCGTAGTCGGCACGATAGCGATCCCAGTCGAATTCCTCGAGATCCTCGTATCCGTCGAACTGGGAGATGATGCCGTCGCGGTGGAACGGCACGCGCAGCTTACGACTGATGTGATCCCATCGGGTCGGCTCGTCGGCGCCCAGGCGAAGACGCTGCCGCAGGGGTGCGCAGTCGGCGCCGTCGATCAGCCGCACGACATCTTGCGCTCGCGTCAGCACCCACGAGGCCAGAACGTTGGTGTAGGTGTTGTTGCGAACCCCTCGTCCCGGTCGCTCCGGGTAGCCGTCATGGTATTCGTCGGGGCCCATCACACCGTCGATGTCGAACCGGCCCGACGCCGGGTCGAGAACGGCCATCGCGGCGAACAGGCGCGCGACCTCCACCACGATCTCCGCGCCGCAATCGATCATGAAACGCTGGTCGGCGGTGGTCTGGTAGTACTGCCATACGCTGTAGGCCAGGGCGAGCCCGACGTGGCGCTGGCGAAAAGAGTTGTCCGGCATCCACCGGCCGGTGCGCGGGTTGAACAATTCGGTCGGAGTCTCCTCGCGCCCGTCACTTCCGCTCTGCCACGGGAACAACGCACCTGTCCACCCTGCTGTGCTGGCCGCGACGCGTGCGCGGTCGAGTCGTCGATAGCGGTACCACAGCGCCGCTCGGGTGAGTTCGGGCCGGCGCAGCGTCAGCATCGGGTGGACGAAGATCTCGTCCCAGAAGATGTGCCCGCGGTAGGCCTCGCCGTGCAGTCCGCGCGCGGGAACGCCTGCGTCGCGATCCGGTCCGGCATCGATCACGGATTGGAGTACGTGGAACACGTGCAGGTTGAGCGCCAACTGCGATGTGCTGCCGTCGGAGAGCCGGATCCCGAAACGCTCCCACAGCCGCGCCCAAGCATCGACCTGAGCGGCCAGCAGAGCCTGGAAATGCGGGGCGCGCCCGATCCGCGCTGCCACATCCAGGGCAGGGGTGGAGATGCCGCGATCGCGGGAGGTCGCGATCGCCGCTATCTTCTCGACCACGATCGGCGCACCGGGTTTGAGCTGTACGGTCAGTTCACTTCCGGGACGCAGACGTTCGGGCAGTACTCGGCGGTGTGACACCGGCGCTTCGGTACGGGTGCGCGCCGCCAAGGCGAGCGTGATCCCGGATTGCTCGGTCGTGGTCTCGTACAGCACGGTGTGCCGGTCGAGTTCACGATGCCTGCCCGCCCCCAGGTGGTTCGAGCACAAGAGACTGTCCGCGTCGACATTTCGATTCGCGACGTCGGCGTTGATCGCCGAGGCGATCACCACGTCTCCGGTCCAGTTCTCGGCTTCGACGGTGAGCTCGAGCGCGGCCAGGTGCGGGTCGGACAACGAATGGAAGCGGCGCGTCACCACACGGGTCCGGCGGCCCTCACCGTCCTGGTAGGTGTCGGCGAAGGTCGTGACACCGGTACGCAGATCCAGCTCCCGGCGGTGCGAGGTGGATTGCGGCGAGTCCGGCTCGAATACCGTCCCGTCGATCGGACGCACGGTGAGAAACGTCCAGTCCGGGGTGTTGACCAGGTGCTCGGTCTCCACGATCCGATCACCGAGGTCGGAGATGCACCGGTTGTACACGCCTGCGATGTACGTGCCGGGATAGTGCACCGCGTCGTTCACGCTGCCCGGCACCGAACCTCGGGTGGCCCAGTATCCGTTGCCCGTGGTGCACAACGCTTCCCGCGTACCTTCCTGGACCGCGACGAAGTCGTCGTAGACCAGGCTCCATCCATCCGGTCCCGCGACGGTGGCCCCGCCACCCCATCGATCTGCCGCCGAGGCGTCGACACCGGGCAGCGGCCCGGTCAGCTCGAGCCGGGTCAGATCGGTGACGACGAGGTCGGCGCCCGCGGCCGCCAACGCCGCGGCCGCGCCGTGCCGGTCCACCCCGATCACGCGCCCGAAACCGCCGTCGGCCGCGGCGCGCACGCCGCTCGTCGCGTCTTCCAGTACGACGATGTCGATCGGCGGAAGCCGGAGCCGTCGCGCCGCCTCGAGGAACATGCCGGGGTCGGGCTTGCTCGGCAGCTGCAAGCGAAGCGCGTCGGTGCCGTCGACGCGAACTGTGAACAGATCTTCCAGTCCGGCGGTGCGCAGAATGGCGACGCTGTTGCGGCTGGCCGTCACCAGTGCCGTCGGTATCCGGGCCGCACGCAGCCCGGCGAGCAGTTCCGCCGCGTCGGGAAAGACACGCACACCCACGCGGGTGAGCTCGTCACCGAACAATTCCTGTTTGCGCCGGGCCATACCGGCGACGGTCGGCGTGCCGGGTGCGTCGTCCGGGCTGCCCTCCGGGACGGTGATACCGCGCGAGGCCAGAAACGCGCGCACGCCCTCCTCGCGGCTACGGCCGTCCACATATACGCGGTAGTCGCTGTCGGCGTCGAAGCTGCGATCCGGTTGGCCCAGTTCGGGCAGAACCTCGTCGAACAGTCTCTTCCACGCCGCGGCGTGCACCGCTGCGGTGTCGGTGACCACGCCGTCCATATCGAAGATCACCGCGCCGTGGTCGTCGGCTGTCCGACCCCACGACGTGGGCAGATTCTTCAGCCGCACTCGGTACACACCCTTCCGTCACGCATGTCGCCTGCTCCGACTCGGTTGTACGCCCCTTTCCGCCGTTGCGATCGATGATGCCTGGATTCGATCCGATGAAGGCGGGCCGGGGACAGACCGGAGCCCCTTTCCTGCGTATACCTTGTCAGGTGCCGGCGGCCCGTTCGGTATAACCTGGCGACGCGCGCCCGGATGTGAGTGCCAGGCGATGGCCGTGGCGCCTCCGAAGGACGCGTGCCGACCGGCAATTGGGAGCGATGATGACCGACACGTTGTCCGACGACGAACTGATCGACCGCTACGTGCACGGTGTGCTCACGCACCTGCCGAAGTCGCGGCGGGAGACGGCGACCGAGGAACTCCGGGCACGGATCGCGAAGGAATCCTCCGGGCGCCCGACGCGTGAGGTACTCGTCGAACTCGGCCCGCCCGAGGATCAGGCGCGCCGTTTCCGGGGAGCGCCACGCCAGCTCATCGGGCCCCGCCTGTATGACACCTATCTGCGCGTGCTGTGGCCGGCGATCCGTGTGGTGGCGGGCGTCGTGGGCGGGCTGAGCCTGCTGGGCGCGGTGGTCGACGACGAGACGACGACGATCGGCGGGGTGCTCGAGGAGGCGCTCACCTCCGCGTTCACCGGTGCGGTGTACGCGGCCGTCTGGGTGACGGTGGTATTCGCCGTCATCGAGCGCACGGCTCCGGGTGCGGTCCTGCACGAGTGGCGACCCGACGACCTGCCCGCGGTACCGCGCGGGCACGAGATCCCGCTCGGTGACGCCATCGCCGACCTGGTGTTCGGCACCGCGGTGCTCATCGCGACCTTGTGCCTGTCTCCCGCGCTGGCGCCTTCCTTCCTTTCCGAGACCGCCGAGAATCTCGATCCCGGCATCGTCGATCGGCTGCTGCCGTTGGCGGCGGTCGTCGCCGCGCTGTGGGTGATCGTGGCCATCGCGCAGTTGGTCGTGCGCGCCTGGACTCTGCCGGTCACCGCGCTGTCTGTCGTCGCGGATCTGCTCGCCGTCACCACTGCCGCCGCGATCCTGGTGCACCGGCCGTATTTCTCCGACGAGTTCCTGGCCGACCTGCAGGAAGGCCAGGAGGGCGATCTGGGTCGCGCACTCGACATCGCCATCGGCATCGGCGCCATCGCGGTGATCCTGGTCTGCGCCGGCAGCATCATCACCGCGGTGCGAAAGCACCTCGCCCACCGCCGCGCATGACGAGGGCACGACGTTCGATGGCATGCGGTGGTGGCGGATACCTGCTCGAACGCCTTCACACGCCTGCGCGCTCGAGCAGTCGATGCACTGCGGCCGGGATCGTGCGGGCGACCAAGTCGATATCGGGCGCGCCGTCGTAATCGCCGGTGATGCCGAAGTTCAGGGTGCCCGCATAGCTCAGCATGGCGATGCCGATGCGTAAGCGCATCGCGATCGGGGCGAACGGAAACACTTCGAGGACGTCGGCGCCGAACAGGTGCTGTGTCTGCGTCGGTCCCGGCACGTTCGTGGCCAGGGCTGCGACACCCTGCTGCGGGTAGCGCAGCGCTGTCTTCACCACCCATGCCAGCGGCGCGAACGGCACGAGCCCGGCCGCGGAGATGAGCATCCGGCCCGCACCCGACTCGCCGCCGCTCTTGAGGCTGTCCATCTGCTCGCGCACCGCGGTGTACTGATCCAGCGGATCCTCGCGATCGACCGGGAGAGCGGGCAACATCAGCGACACCCGGTTGTCCAACTTCCCCGAGGCGCGCGCCGACCGCGTGGAGACAGGGGTGAGCACACGCGCGGAGTCCGGCCCCGGCTGCTCGCCGCGCGCCAGCAGGACGGCGCGCAGTGCCGCGGTGACCGCTGTCAGCGCCACGTCGTTGACCGTGCCGCCCAACACTTTCCGCACCCGGTCGATCTCGTCGAGCCCGACGCGGGCGACCGCGTAACGGCGCTGCCTGCCGATCGGCCCGTTCAGCGACGAGCCGCGACGCGGCGGGGCGAGCACGCTCTGCAGCAATGGCGCCATCCCGCGCGCGGTACGGATCACCGCGCGCGGCGCCTGCGCCAACAGTCCGGGCGCTCGTAGGGGTAACTCCAGTCCACCGCGTAACAGGCGCTGCCAGTCCGCTGTCGTACCGTCCGCGCTCTCCGCGGGCGGCTCGCTCGCCCCGCTTCCCGCGGAGGCGGCGCCGGCATCCTCGGCAGGCGAGTCACAGAGGCTCCGCAGCAAGGAGACCCCGGAGACGCCGTCGACCAGGCTGTGATGAGCGGCCAGGATCACCGCCCAGCGGTCGCCCTCGAGTTGCTCGACGACGGTGAAGTGCCAGAGCGGGTGATCCCGGTCCAGCCGCCGCCCCATCGTGTTCGCCGTGAACTCCCACAGCGCGGCCTCGTCCCGCGGCCGGGGCAGCGCTGCCCACGTCAGGTGGTGTCCGAGATCGAACGCGGAATCGGGCACCCACACCGGCGCGGTGATGTCCCAGCGGCCACGCTGGATCTTCTGCCGCATTCGTGGATTCGCTTCGATGCGGCGCGCGAGCCGGCGTTCGAAGTCCGCGCGATCTCCCGGACTGCCCGCGAGAATCGCTACTACGCCGATGCGCGCGCTCACGTGCAGATCGGTGTCCTCCAGTTCGAGGAAACCCGCGTCGAGGGGGCCCAGTTCGCTCATCGTCTACTCTTTTCCACCAGTCCGACCAGGAACAGGCCGGTGACCGCGGCCATCACGGCGGCCATCAGCAAGCCGCCGAATACACCGATGACCGCCACCACGGCCGCCGCTTGTCCAGGCTGCCAGAGCGGACTGGTGAACGCGGTGAAGACGGTCAATCCTGCCAGCCATGCCAGGGCGTTCGCCGAGATCCAGCGCGCCGCACGGTCGGTGTGCGCGCGCAGGACCGCCCACTGCGCCACCCCGATGGACAGCAGAATCACCAGTCCGCCCACCCCGAATCCCGCCACCTGCGCCCCCCGCGCCCATCCGGAGAGTCCGTCGGTGACGACGAACAACGCACCCACCGACCAGGCGACCAGTGCCCCCAGGACGGTCGCGATGATCCAGCGCGAACTCCGCAATCCCGGCAGCGCCGGTCGCAGCGCCCGAGCTTGGAACCAGCCCAGTGTCGCGCCCTCCACCGCTCCCGCCACGAGCAGCGCGCCGGCGGCGAGCAGGTCGACGCGATCCACGACCAGCGCGCCCACCACCGAAGGTGTCAGGAAACCGAGGAGCTCCCCGACCGTCACCAGAGCGAACCACCGGCGCCACAGCCGTTTTCCCGACAGGATCGCGACGCTGTCGCCGGCGGGTATCGCATCGGACGGAGGGGGGAGCGGCCACGGGGAATCCTGCGGAATCGTCCGATTGCCGGTGTCGGCGCTGTGCGGCATGCCATCGATGATCCGCTACGGCGGCGTTTCGGTACAGATGCGCGGAGGTACAGCATGCAGACCAGATCCCGACCGGGAAGGATCGACCAGATGCAGGTACGGATCGTCTACGAATCGATGTTCGGCAACACCGCCGAGGTGGCCGAAGCCATAGCCCAGGGTTTCGACGGGCGCGCCGAGGTGCAGGTGATGGGCGTGGTCGCGGCCTCGGAGTTGCCCGACCTTCCGGTGGATCTGCTGATCGTCGGTGGCCCCACCCATGCCTTCGGCCTCAGTCGCGCCCGCACCCGCTTGGATGCCGCCGGGCAGACCGACGAACCGGTCGAGACGGAGATCGGCATCCGCGAGTGGTTGCAGGACGCGTCCCCCGCTCCCGAGGGGGCACGCGCCGCGGCGTTCGGCACCAAGGTCGGCAAGCCGCCATGGCTGCCGGGTTCGGCGGCACGGGGAATCGGCAAACGGCTGAAAGCACTGGGATATCAGCTGACCGACGATCCGCAGGACTTCTTCGTCGCCGGAACGCCAGGGCCTGTGGTCGACGGCGAGATCGATCGGGCCCGAGCCTGGGGGGAACATCTCGCGGCCACCGAAATGCAGGCGGCGGAAGCTGCCCGGAGACCGGAGGTCGAAGGATAGCGCCCGCTCACGCCCCTGAGCCGGTCACCGCCCGATAGGCCTCGATCGCGGTGGGTAACGTCGGGTACAGATGCTCCGCTCCGATGCGGGCCGTGAGTCCGAACGCGTCCAGCGCGGAACGCAGATCCTGCTTCACCCGCGCCATCGCGAAGGTGATACCCCGCTCGGTCAATTCGCCGCGCAACTGTTCCACCGCGTCCAAGGCGGTCAGATCCACCTCCACGTTCGCCTCGACGTTGAGCACGAACCAGCGCACCGGGACTCCGTCTCGCTCGGTCTGCTGGTCGACAGCCGCCAGCGCGCGCCGCCGGAAGTCCTCGGCATTGGCGAAGCACAGCGGCGCGTCGTAGCGATAGATCACCAGCCCGGCGACAGGCTGCGCCAGCGAGTAGTCATCGATGTCGTGCATGCCCGCCAGCCCCGGCACGAAGCCGAGGATGGCGTCGTGGGCGCGCGCGACGCGCCGGAGCAGATCCAGGATCGACAGGGCGATCGCGACGAGCACGCCGTAGAGCACGCCGAGCGTCAGTACCGCCGACAATGTGGCCAGGGCCAGCACCAGCTCGCTGCGCCGGAACCGCCCGATCCGGCGCAGCTCGGGCAGGTCGATCAGCCGCAGCGCCGCGTAGATCACCAGCGCGGCCAGCGCCGCGGTCGGAAACACCGCGAGTACCCCTGACGCGCCGACCAGAACGATCAGCACCGTGCCGAGCGTGACAAGTGAGTAGAGCTGTGTCCTGGCATTCATCGCATCGGCGATGGTCGTGCGGCTTCCGCTGCAACTGACCGGAAAGCCCTGCAGCGCCCCGGCGGCCAGGTTGGTCGCGCCGAGGGCCGCCAGTTCGGCGTCGGCCTCGATGTGGCGACCGTGCCGAGAGGCGAACGCGCGGCCGGTGAGCGCGTTGTCGGAGAATGCGACCACGGCGATGCCCACGGCGGGCAGAACCAGCTGCACCAGGTCGGCCGGATCGACCGCCGCGAAACCCGGGGTGGGGATGCCCGCGGGCACCGGCCCGACCGTCTCGATGCCATAGCGTCGCAACGAGAACACGGTGACCACCGCACCGGCGAGCAGTACCGCCAGCAGCGGCCCGGGCAGCTTCGGCAACCACCGCGCCGCCGCCAGCAACGCGACCAGCACGCACAGAGCCAATGCGGCGGTCGGCGGATGCCAGCGCTCCAGATTCTGTGCGAACGAGCGCAACTGGGCCGGGATGGTCTCGCCGTCCACCGGCACACCGGTCGCCCCGCCGAGTTGCCCGACGATCATGATGCCCGCGGTGCCGGCCAGATAACCGACGAGCACCGGCTTGGACAGCAGGTCGGCCAGCACCCCGAGCCCGCCCAGGGCCGCGAGCAGGCAGAGCACGCCAACGACCACGGCGAGCATCGCGGCCAGCGCCGCGTATCGAGCGGGGTCACCCGCCGCCAGCGGCGCGAGCGCGACCGCGGTCATCAGCGCGGTGGTCGACTCCGGGCCGACCGACAGCTGACGCGAGGTTCCGAACAGCACGTACACGGCCAGCGGGCCCAGCGCGGCCCACAGGCCGACGACCGGCGGCAGTCCGGCGACAGTCGCGTACGCCATCACCTGCGGCACCAGATACGCCGCGACCGTGACGCCCGCCAGCACGTCCGCGCGCAACCAGGCGCGCTGGTACCCCTGTAACTGCCGCAGACCGGGAAACACACGCACCGACTTCACCCGGGCATTGTGCGTCACCTACGACCGACTCCGTGTCCTCGGATGGTCGCCGGCCGAGTATTCAGTCGGCGCGCACCGTCGTCGTGGGTTCCCGCGGCCCTTGATCGAGCCGGAAGGGCGGGTATTCGTCGCGCATCAGCGCCGCGTAGGTGAGCACGCGGTAGAACCAGCGATCGATGCCGAGCACGAAGTCGAACACCGACCGCGGGTATCGGCCGGTGAACAGCAATATCACCGCCGCGATCAAAACCAGGATGCCGAGCAGCGGGATGCTCAGCATCGAGCCGCCGCCGTCCTCGGAGCGGAAGCTCGGTCCGCTCGCTGTCATCGCGGCCACGACCAGGTAGTGCGGGATGGCCAGCAGCCACCATTTCACCAGGACTTTCCACCGCGACAACCGTTGCGGGTAGGCCACCTGCAGGTCGGCGGGGTACTCGACCGATCCGAGGGTGAACGGCGGATAGCGGTCGGTGCCGAGCGCGGCGTAGCTGTAGAACTGGACCCGCCAATTCCAGCGCATGACCCCCACATTGAAATCGAAGATCGCACGCGGGTAGCGGCCGGTGAACAGAATGACCACCCCCGCGGCCAGTGTCAGTGCGGAGAAGGCGATCCACAGGAAGAACAGCACGATGTAGTGGGGGATCGCGAGCAGCCACTTGATCAGCCACAGCCAGCGAGACAGCGGCGGGTCGAGGTCACCCCTCAGGGACAACGGATAACCGGACTCGTATTCGGTATCCATGGACAGCACCTCATTCCGGTGTTCGTCGGTCCGAATCGGGTAGACGCCGATCAACCGAGTATGGCGGAAATGGAGGGCCAGTGATCCCATCTCGAGCGCAGCGCCGACAGAGTCGACGTTTGCGAGCCGCTCTCACCGGAACGTCGGGTTTCGTCGCCTTCTGGGCCTTCGCCGGGGCGGTCGGTCTCGCGGGCGGCGGCGCGGACCCTGGCAGCGAGGTCACAGCACGGTTGCCGTTCCGCAGCCCGGTGTTCGCGGGGGCGGCGCTTGCCGCGCTGGTCGGTATTCCGATGACCGCGACCGCGGTGCTGGCGGGCCGGTCACGATCGCTGGCCGGCCCGGTGGGCGTCGGCAGCGGTCTGCTGCTGACGGGATGGGTCACCGTCCAGCCGTTCATCATCGGCCGTTTCCATTGGCTGCAGCCGACGTTCGGCGCGCTCGGCCTCGGCACGGCCGTGCTGGCCAGGCGCGTGTGGAACGAGGACGGCCCGACCTGGCTCGACGATGTCACCCCACCAGTGCGGTACTCACGGTGAGGTACACCAGGATCGACAGCAGATCCTGCACGACCGTTGCCAGCGGCCCGGAGCCGAAAGCCGGGTCCACCCCGAACTTCGACATCGCCCACGGCAACGCCATGGCGACGATCACCGCTACCGAACACGCGGCGAACAACGACAGCGACACCGCCGCCGACACCTGGCTCTGGTGCCACATCAGCAACGTCACCGGATAGGACATCAGGGCGATCAGTACCCCGATCGTCAGCCCCGTCATGATCTCCCGTGTCACGATCCGCTCGACGCCGATGCCGACGGACAGGCCACGGATGACGACCGCCTCGGTCTGGGTTCCGACAGCGTCGGCCAGGTAGACGATGCCGGGGATGAAGAACGCGACCAGCACCTGGCGCTCCAGTTGCGCTTGGAAGGCGTCCATCAGGCCCGCGGACACCATCGCGCCGAGCAATCCCACCATGAGCCAGGGCAGCCGATGCCACAGCCGCCGCCCCACACTCTCGGTACTCGCCGTCCGCGCGCCCGCCGCCGACTTCAGATAACCGGACAGCCGCGCGACATCCTCGTCGTGCTCCTCGAGCAGGACCGCGAGCAGACGGTGCGGTGGGATGACGCCCTGGAAGTTGCCCGCCGCGTCGACCACCACAAGAGCGGACTCGTCGTGGTGCAATGCCTTCCACAAGGCTCGTTCCTGATCCTGCTGCCCTGCCACGACCGGGAAGTCCGCGTCCATCAGCGAGGACATACGCGCGGAATCGTCCGCGGCCAGCAGGCTTTCGATCGTCACCACCCCGGTCGGTTTCCGCCCTGTGCACACCGCGACGATCCCCGCCTCGACATATCGCGGGCCGCGCATCCGCGCCAGCACCTCACCGACGGTGTCGTCCACACCCGCCACAGGCACATTCAAGCTGGCATGTGCGGCGGCCGTACCCACTGTCTGCAACAATCGATCCGAACCCACCGGCGCACCCTACCGCGCGAGCAGCCGACCTCGAGTCGCAGCGCTGACGGCGTCTCCGGCGCGGAATCGACCCCAGCTCGAGCACATTCCCGCACCGAATCCGGCCACGAAGAACGACGAGGAGCCCCAGATGGCGGTGGAGCAGACGATGCGGGCATGGCGGGTCGCCGCCCCGGGACCGGTCGACGGCGGACCCATGCGGTCGGGCATCGAACCGGTGCCCGCCCCGGCCGAGGGCGAGCTGCTGGTCCGTGTGCTGGCGTGCGGCGTGTGCCGGACCGATCTGCATGTCGTGGAGGGTGATCTGCCGGTGCACCGTGCCGGGGTGGTCCCCGGGCACGAGGTGGTCGCCGAGGTCGTCACCGGCGCGGACGGCTTCGCTCCCGGCGACCGGGTCGGCATCCCGTGGCTGCGCCACACCTGCGGCATCTGCCGGTACTGCCGTCGCGGCGCGGAGAACTTGTGCCCGAACTCCTTGTACACCGGCTGGGACGCCGACGGCGGATACGCCGAATACGCCACCGTGCCGGCGGATTTCGCGCTTCGGCTGCCCTCGGGATACAGCGACGAGGAACTGGCGCCGCTGCTGTGCGCGGGCATCATCGGTTTCCACGCGTTGGTGCGTGCCGAGGTGCCCGAAGGCGGGGTGCTGGGAATCTACGGTTTCGGCGGTAGCGCGCACCTCACCGCGCAGGTGGCCGCGGCGCGCGGCGCGCGGGTGCATGTGATGACCCGCGGGGCAGCCGCGCGCGAACTCGCCCTGGAACTGGGCGCGGCGTCGGCCCGAGAAGCCGCGGACCGCCCGCCGGAACCGTTGGACGCCGCGATCCTGTTCGCCCCGGCCGGCGAGCTGGTGCCGGTGGCGCTGGAAGCGCTCGACGCGGGCGGCACCCTGGCCTTGGCGGGCATCCACCTGACCGATACTCCGCCGCTGAACTACCAACGCCATCTGTTCCGCGAACGACAGATCCGCAGCGTCACCTCCAACACCCGCGCACAGGCCCGCGAGTTCCTCGCCTTCGCCGAGCAGCACCGCTTGCAGGTGCGAACCCACCGCTACCACCTCGACACCGCCGACAGAGCGCTGGGCGATCTCGCCCACGGCCGCTTCGACGGCGCCGCCGTCCTGGTGCCGTGAGCGCCTCGTGTCGCCCGGCATCCCCTCGTCACATCTGCCGTCGTACACACTGAGGACATGAGTGTCTCGACAGCAGACCAACTGGCGATCCAGCAGGTGATCGGCTTGCATGGGCATCTGAGCGACGCAGGCGCTTTCGACCGCTTCGGTGAAGTCTTCACCGACGACGTCATCTACGACCTCACCGCCTTCGACGCAGGCATCGTGCGCGGACATGTGGCACTGGCAGCTCTGGCACGCGAACTCGGCGACAGCAACCCGGTCGGCCACCACGTCACCAATGTGGTTCTCACGGGCGCGGAAGGCGACGTTGTCACAGCGATGTCCAAAGGGCTGGTGGTGTATGCCGAGGGCACGTGCGCCAGCGTCGTCTACCACGACATCCTCGAAAGAACCGCCGCCGGCTGGCGCATCGCCCGCCGCCGGGTCACTCCACGGCTGCGGCCGCTGCATCCCTGACCTGTGCGGCCCGCGTAGCCTGTGCACTGCATCGGGTCATCGGTAGCACTGGAAGGCAATCGTGGAGTTACATGCTTTTCCGATCATCGCGGCCGTGCTGGCGATAGCTGTCGCAGCCGGATCGATGGCCGTGCGGCTGCGGCAGCCGCTGATCGTCTCCTTCATCGGTGTCGGAATCCTGGTCGGGCCGCTGGGAACCGGCTGGGTTCAGGCCGACGACACGATCGAACTGCTCTCGCGTATGGGAATCGCGATCCTGCTCTTCCTCGTCGGTCTCCGGCTGGATTTGCATCTGATCCGCAGCACGGGCCGGGTGGCGCTTGTCACCGGTCTCGTGCAGATCGCCTTGACCGCGATGGCCGGATATCTGATCGCCCTGGCCTTCGGGATGAGCTCGGTCACCGCCCTGTACGTCGGAGTCGCTCTCGCCTTCTCCTCGACGATCATCGTCGTCAAACTGCTTTCGGACAAACACGAGCTGGATCAGTTGCACGGCCGGGTCGCGGTCGGCATCCTGATCGTCCAAGACTTGGCCGTCGTCCTGGTGATGATCACGCTCACCGCTTTCGCGCAGCCCGCGGACGGCAATTCGCTGCTCGGTGTCGCCGTCATCCTCGGCAAGGGCGTCGGACTGCTGGCCGGAACCGGCTTCCTCATGCGTTTCGTGCTGCCCTGGCTGCTCGAACATGTGGCGCGATCGCAGGAACTGCTCGTACTCTTCGGCGTCGCGTATGCCGCCTCGGTCGCCGCAGTCAGCGAATGGCTCGGGTTCGGCACCGAGGTCGGCGCATTTCTGGCCGGTGTCTCGCTGGCCTCCACCCCGTACCGCGACGCACTCGGCGCCCGCATGGTGAGCCTGCGCGACTTCCTGCTTCTCTTCTTCTTCGTCGACCTGGGCGCCCGCCTCCAGTTCGACAACGTGATCGAGCAGATCGCCGAAGCTGTCGTGCTCTCGTTGTTCGTGCTTCTGGCCAAACCGCTCATCATTCTGGTCACCATGTCCGCACTGCGGTATCCGACGAGAGTCGGCCTCCCCACCGGCTTGACGATGGCCCAGATATCGGAGTTCTCGTTGATCCTCGCGGCGCTCGGCCTCGGGCTCGGGCATATCGACAGCGCGACGGTCAGCCTGATCACGGTCGTCGGGTTGATCACGATCACCGGTTCGACGTATCTGATCATGTACTCCCGCTGGATTCGCGACCGGCTCGAGCCTCGGTTCGCGATCTTGGACCGCACCCGCGGCTCGGTAGCGGCCGAACCCGACCCCGATACCGACACCGATGTGATCCTGTACGGCCTCGGCCGATTCGGCCGCCATCTGGCAGAGCGGCTGAACCTACGGGGAATCCGCGTCCTGGTGGTCGATTTCGATCCACATCGGATCGCGACCACGGTTCCCGACGGGGTGACGGCGGTATTCGGGAGCGCCGAGGACGTCGACCTGCTCAACGCCCTGCCCCTGGCGCGCACCCGCTGTGTCGTGAGTGCCATTCCGGTGGTGAGCACCAATCTGGCGTTGCTGCACAACCTGCGCCATCACGGCTATGCCGGCCCGGTCGTGCTGACCGCGCACACCCTGCGCGACGCCGGTCTGCTGCGCGAGGCGGGAGTCGCCGTGGTGCTGGAACCGTTCACGACGGCGGCGGCCACCACCGCCGACACTCTGCACGAGTTGCTCAGGCGACTAGAAGAGGACTGACGGCCGACATTTTCATTGCCAGCAACTCTATTGTGCACAACTGAATTTTGCGCTACAGTTCGGTCATGGCCGAACTGTCGACGCTCGATCAGCAGCTGTGTTTCCAGCTGTACTCCGCATCTCGCGCCATGACCGCGATCTACCGGCCCAAGCTGGACGAGATGGGCATCACATACCCGCAGTACCTGGTGATGCTCACCCTGTGGGAGCGCGACGGTCGCACGGTGCGCGACCTGGGGGAGGAGCTGGCCTTGGACTCGGGCACGCTCTCCCCGCTGCTGAAGCGGCTGGAGGCCACCGGACTGGTGGAACGATCCCGCTCGGCCACCGACGAGCGTCGCGTGGAGGTTCGGCTCACCGAACGCGGAAGCGCATTGCGCGAGCGGGCATGCAGCCTTCCCGAGGAAATCTTCGAAGCCGCCGGGCTCGAGCTCGAGGAAGCGATCGCGCTGCGCGACACGCTGGCACGCATGAGACGGGCGATGGACGCCCGCATCGAATCGGGAAGGAACCGATCATGAACGTTCTCTACACCACCGAAGCGCTCGCCACCGGCGACGGCCGCGACGGCCGCGTCCGCTCCGACGACGGCCGGATCGATCTCGGCCTGGCCGTGCCCAAGCGGATGGGCGGCAGCGGCGAGGGTGCCAATCCCGAGCAGCTGTTCGCCGCGGGCTACGCCGCCTGCTTCCACTCCGCGCTGCGCCTGGTCGCCCGCCAGGCGAAGGCGAACGTCGACGATTCCTCGGTCGGCGCCTCGGTCGGCATCGGCGCCACCGACACGGGCGGTTTCGGACTGCAGGTGACCCTGGAGGTCACGTTGCCCCACGTCTCGCGCGAACAGGCCCAGAGCTTGGCCGACCAAGCCCATCAGGTGTGCCCGTACTCGAACGCCACCCGCGGCAATATCGACGTCCGCGTGCTGGTCGCCGACGACTGATCACCGATCGCCGGGCGCCGTCCGTCGATGCGATCATCGGCGGGCGGCCCGGTTCACCCGAGTCAGCACGCTGTGCAGTTCTTCGAGTTCGTCGAGACCGACGCCCAGCTTCTCGACCACCGCGGGCGGGATCTTCTCCGCTTCGACCCGTAGCGCCCTTCCGGTGGGGGTGAGATCGATGACGAGGTTGCGCTCGTCACGGGGATCGCGGGTGCGGGTGATGTAGTCCAGCGCTTCGAGACGTTTGAGCAGTGGCGACAGCGTCGGCGAATCCAGTTGCAGCAGTTCGCCGATCTCCTTGACCGAGAGCGGAGCGTCACCCCACAGCGTGAGCATCACCAGATACTGCGGATGGGTGAGTTTCATCGGCTCGAGCAGTGGCCGATAGACCGACAGCACGGCGCGGTTGGCCACCGCCAGCGCGAAGCACACCTGCCGCTCCAGTCGCAGCGGATCATCGATCGCGCTGCCCATACGCACCTCCTCGAGAAATGTCGATCAGACGTTCCGATTGTGGTCGGCACCCGGATCGTGCGACCCGCCGGGGCGCCCGCCGCGCCAATTAGATCGTGCGTTAACTATTATTGCACGATGCGTTATCGTGCAACTAGAAGAGGTGAGCTACCCTCCGCCGGTCCGAGCCGAACCGGGGGAGGCCGAAGGGAGCAGGCAATGCACGCGCGAACGACACCGACCTTTGTGCAACAGGTCCGCTACATCTGCGGCGCGACTCTGCCGCCCGCCATGACGGACTGGGTGGTCGCCGACCTCACCGGCCCCGGAGCGGTACGCCGCTACCTGCTGCGCTTCCTGCTGCCGGTGATCCCGCCGCTGTGTCTGTTCCTGCTGCTCCCCGGACCGCTGTGGATGCAGTTGTCCATGATGGCGCTGCTGTACCTGCCGCACGTCTACTTCACGGTCGCGCTGCTCAACGTCTACCGCAGGCATCGCCTGGTCAAGCACGGTCTCGATCCGGAACTCGCCAACCAGGACGAGCTCCGACGCCGCGACGAAGAACGGCTGTCGTACGAACGCCGATTCGGCAGGGTCTAGGCATCACCTGATCACCGGTGCGTCCTTCTCGGAGCCGGTTCGTCTGAGGAAGCGGACTCTCATCCACCCGGATGTGAGCACGGCTCTTCCGAGAGGAACCCTCCGATGACCATCCATTTGTCCGACCACCTCGCCCACCATGCCGGGGGTGCGCGATGACCGCCCCGGCCGTCGTGGTCGAAGATCTGCACGTCGCCTATGGCAGAACGTGGGCGCTCGACGGTGTCGATCTGGAAGCCGCCGCGGGGACGACGCTCGGGGTGCTCGGCCACAACGGCGCAGGCAAGACCACCCTGATCCGAGCCCTCACCACCCTGGTGCGGCCGACCATCGGCCGCGTGGAGATCGACGGCCTCGACGTGGCCGCCGACGCCGGTGCGGTTCGCCGCCGGATCGGGGTGACCGGTCAATATGCCGGGCTCGACGAGTTCCTGACTGCCCGTGAGAATCTGGAGCTGGTCGGTCGCCTGGCCGGGTTGCGCCGCACAGCCGGACCACGTGCCGACGCGCTGATCGACCGGCTCGGGTTGCACGAGTACGCGGCCCGGCGGGTCGGCGAGCTGTCCGGCGGTTCCCGCCGCCGCGTCGACCTGGCCGCCGGCCTGGTCGGTGACCCGTCGGTGCTCTTTCTCGACGAGCCGACCACCGGTCTGGATCCCCTCGCCCGCGCCGGACTGTGGGACGTCGTCGACGAACTCACCGCCGCAGGTACCACCGTCGTGCTCACCACCCAGTACCTCGAGGAAGCCGACCGGCTCGCCGACCACATCGTCGTCCTGAACCGCGGCCGGGTCGCGGCCCGCGGCACCCCCACCGAGCTGAAACGAATCCTCGGCGGCAAGGTCGTGCACGCCACCGTGCCCTCCCGCCAGCTCGCGGATCTGCCGTTCACCTCGGACACCGAACGAGTCGACGGCACGCGGGTGCGGGTGTCGGTGACCGTCGACGACGCCACCACGGCGACCGCGCTGGTCGCCGATCTCCACCGAGGCGGCATCGAGGTCGTCGACCTGGATGTGACCTCCCCGAGCCTCGATGACGTCTTCACTCACCTCGCCCACACGGCAGGAGTCCACCGATGACCCACACCACAACCGCGATCGGGCGTTTCCCGATCGCAGACCAGCTCGCCGCCCTGACCGCCCGGAACCTGCGTACCAGCGCCCGCGTCCCGCAACTGCTGATGTTCTCGCTGACCATGCCGATGGCGATGCTCGTGCTGTTCAGCCAGGTGTTCCGCAGCGTCACCGCCGGACCCGATTTCCCGGCCGGGGTCAGCTACATCGACTTCCTCACCCCGGCCATGCTCGCCGTCTCCACCGTGATGGCAGGCACCAACGCGGGCGTCTCCGCCGCGATCGATCACACCAACGGCCTGCACGACCGGTTCGCGGCCCTGCCGATGCGGGCGATGTTGCCCGGAATGGCTCGCACTGTCAACGAAGCGGTCTTCACCCTCGCCCGCGCCGCACTGCTCGGAATCGCCGCGGTACTGCTGGGATTCGAATTCCACGGCACTGCCGTCGATGCCGTCGCGGCGGTCGTGGTGCTGGTGGTGCTCGCCGGGGCGATGAGTGCGCTGTTCGGATTGATCGGAGACCGGCTGCGTCGCCCGGACGTGGTTCAGTTCGCCGGAATGATGGTGATGATGCCGCTGATGTTCGTCTCGAGCGCGTTCGCGCCGATCGAAACCACGCCCGGCTGGATGCAGGCCGTGGCCACGGCGAATCCGGTCGCGCACGCCATCGACGCTCTGCGCGGGCATGTGCTCGGCACCGCCACCGCCGCGGACACCGCCGCGGCTCTGGTCGCGGCGATCGGACTGTGGGCCGCGGTCGCCGCTGTGCCGGTACTCACCCGCCTGGTTCGGCCGGCGCGCGGCCGCTGAACAGCGCAGCAACCGGCCCCGCCCTTCGCCTCGAGCGAAGGGCGGGGCCGTTGGTTGATCGCAGGCTGTTCGTGGGGGACCGGGCACGCCGCCGGTATGGTTGTTACTTCGGCGGATCGGCCCGATGGGGGCATCGACGGTGCTCAGACAGCGGTGTCGAGGAGCTGCAGTTCCTCGGCCACGATCAGATCGACCTCTTCACTGGTCGAATCCGACAACAGGTGTGTGGTCAGCATGATCACACCTCCTCTCCGCGCTCGACGGCGGGCGAATCGGGAAACTCCGGAATCGACATCGACACCCGTACAGACGTGACACCCCGGATTCGGACGCAGCATGCGTCCCCTCGCGGGCGCCCTCGTCGGTACCTGTGACGAGAACCAGAGCCTCGCCATCGTGTCGCCGGGCGAGGAAACTGGAGACGGAGAGGAACAGGATCATGAGCGAGGCAACGGCAACCACGGCAACCCCCGGCCACAGTGATGTCGACCATCTCTGGCGCCGCTTTTCCAGTGACCTGCGAGCGTTCATTGCTCGCCGGGTGTCGCGGCCGGAGGACGCCGAGGACATCCTGTCCAAGGTGTTCCTGCGCATGGTCGAGAGCCTGGACGATCTGCGTGATCAGGACCGGGTGCTGGGCTGGATGTATGCCATCACCCGCAACGCGATCACCGACTACTACCGGTCCGCGCCCCACCGGCGCGAACTGGCCGTCGACGCTGTCCCGGACCATCCGTCCGCGGGCGACGGTGAGCCGGACACCGACACGGCGGCGGAGAAGGAGCTCGCCGCGTGCCTGGTTCCGATGCTCTCCGCGTTGCCCGCCGAGCAGGCTGCCGCGGTGAAGATGGTCGACCTCGACGCCCGCACCCATGCCGCGGCCGCCGGTGAAGCGGGCATCTCGGTATCGGGAATGAAATCTCGCGTCCAACGTGGCCGCGCCGCCCTCCGGGCGCAATTGCACGCCTGCTGCCGAATGAGCCGGGATCGCCTCGGACACGTGCACGAGTACCAACCCCGCGGCGGAGCCTGCGCCTGCGGGGCGACGTCACCATCGGACCATCCGACCCGATAGACCCAGCCACGTACGGCCGAGGGCATCCGCACGCCACCACGGCCAGACGAAGGTGCGGTGCGAGCCTCGAGGGGCTCGCACCGCACCATGCCGGGGGAGGACTACTGGCAGCCGCACCCGCCCGCGGCCGTCGCCACCGAACCACAGCACGTCGCCTTTTCGCTGTGATCGCAGCACGTGCTCTGCCGTTCGGCACTGCAACACGTCGGCGCGGCAGCCTGGGGTGACGTATCCGTTCGATGCGTCGCCGGGGATTCGAATTCGTCGGGCCTGGTCATGGTGGCTCCTCGAGGTGTAGGGGACAGACACCTGGACAGACGACGGAGAGCGGGAATGGACGCACCCCTGCCCGCGGTTGCGCACCGGCCAGTTCAGCACGATCACTCGCATGATTCCCGGCGTGGCCGACATCGATCATTCTTTGTCAAGTTCCTCCGCATTCTCCGAGAGATTGATAGATTTATACCCAAGCACCTATCAATCCGCGTTTCTGTCCATCGGCTGCCGCCGGCCACTGTCGTGCGGGCGCCGAGACCGGATGGTGCTCGAGGAGTGGACGTGACGATGGAGCACGTGGCGGGCGCGAGACGGCACCCGGACAGCGCGACGGAAGACGGCGCAACGCAGGCGCGGCCGGGGCAGGCAACCGCGGTTCGGGACGGAATCGTCTCGGCCGCAGCCACATTCGGACGCACCGTGCGCTTGGGAGCGCGTGCGACCGTTCTCATGGTCACCGATCTGGCCACCGGGCGCTTCCCGTTCCGCGAAGCGCTCGTGCAGGCATGGTTCTTCGCCTCGGTCTCGCTGCTGCCCGCGATCCTCATCTCGCTGCCCATGGGCGTGGTGATCGCGGTACAGGTAGGGAGCCTCACCGAGAACGTGGGAGCGGGTTCCATGGCGGGCGCGGTCGGCGGCATGGGCGTGATGCAGCAGATCGCTCCGCTGGCGGCGGCGCTGCTGGTGGGCGGCGCGGGCGCGTCGGCGATCGCCTCCGATCTCGGGGCGCGCACGATCCGCGAGGAGATCGACGCGCTGCGCACCATGGGCATCGACCCGCACCGCAGGCTCGTCGCCCCCCGAGTGCTGGCCATGACGGTGGTGGCGCCGATGCTGGCGGTGCTGGTCATCCTGATGAGCATTCTGGCCAGCTTCTTCGTCGCCTCGATCGGTCAAGGGGTCGCGCCGGGCTCGTACTGGCTGTCGTTCGGCAGCTTCGCCAGTGTCACGGATCTGGCGATCTGCCTCGGCAAGTCGGCGATCTTCGGCTACCTGGTCGCGGTGATCGCCAGTCAGCGCGGGCTGCAGGCGCGGGGCGGCCCCAAGGGCGTGGCCGACTGTGTGAACGCCGCGGTGGTGCTGGGGTTGCTGGCCTGCCTGCTGGTGAACCTGATCATCACCCAGATCGTCTTGCTGTTCGTCCCGATCGGAGTCCTGTGATGGCCGTCGGGAGTCAGTGGACCACCCGTCCCTCCGCCTACCGGCCCGCCGGGCTGCGCTGGACGACGCGGTGGCACCGAGCCTGGGATCCGTTGGAGGAATTGGGCTTTCAGCTGCGATTCGGCATCGCCGCCCTTCTTGGCACCGGCTGGGCGCTGCGCCGCTACCGCAAGCAGGTCGTGACGGTGTTCACCGATCTGGCCTGGGGCAACGGGCGCTCGATGATCGTCGGCGGCGGGGTGGCGCCGGTGCTGGTCGTCATGGGCGTTGTCGCCGGGGCGATGATCGGCCTGGTCGGCATCACGGCCCTGGACACCCTCGGGATGGGGCCGTTGGCCGGGGCCATGTCGGCACTGGCCAATCCGCGGGAGCTGGCCCCGCTGATCGCCGCGGTCGGCTTCGCCGCACAGGCGGGCTGCCGGATGACCGCCGAGATCGGCGCCATGCGCATCTCCGAGGAGATCGACGCACTCGAGGCCCAAGCCGTCGATCCCATCCCGTATGTGGTGTCCACCCGCGTGCTGGCCGCGGTGCTCACCGTCGTGCCGAGCTATCTGATCGCCCTCGCGCTCGGATTCCTGACCACCCGGCTGACCGTCACGGTCGTGCACGGCCAGGCCGTCGGCGCGTTCGACCACTACTTCCAGATGTTCGTCGAGCCGCGCGATCTGATCTACTCGCTGGTCAAGGTGATCGTGTTCGTCCTCCTCGTCACCTGCATCCACGCCTATCAGGGCTTCTACGCCACCGGCGGGCCGGAGGGCGTTGGCGTGGCCTCCGGACGAGCGATCCGGGCGAGCCTGGTCGCGATCGCGTCGGCCGACATGGTGCTGACGATCGCCATGTGGGGCATCGACACCGACATCGGATTCGCGGGGTGAGCAATCCATGAGCAGAGCGAGGCAATTCTCCGAACGCGGACCGGGCCGGGCCGGGCTGCGGTGGCGCGGGATGGTGCTGCTGGCCGTGCTGAGCCTCGCCCTTGCCGCCGCGTGGCGCTCGGTGGAGCCCGCCAGGACCGGTGAAGTCGAATTCGACCTCGTCGCTGCGAGTCTCGGTGACGGTGTGGGCGTGGACACCGCGGTCCGGTTGCGCGGACGCACGGTCGGGGCGGTCGTCGGAGTCGACTCCGTCGGGGTGGACCGCCGGCGGGTACGGGTGAGTATCGAGGCGCCACGGCTGGCGGAATTGAGCACGGCGATGCGGACGCGTTTCGTCTCGTCGAACCTGTTCGGCGCGACCGCGCTGGAACTGGTGCCCATGCCGGGCGGCGCCCCGATCGCCGAGGGCGCCGTGCTCGATGTGGGTGACCGGGTCGACAACTACACCGTCACCCGCATTCTGCGCGAGTCCGGGCGCGCGGTCGCCGACGTGCTGACCCCGCGGCTGGCGGCCTCGCTGGAAGACGCGGCCGCGCTCACCGAGGCAGGCGCGCCGCTGCTCGGCTCGGCACTGTTGCTGGCCCGGACCTGGCAGCGTACGCAGACGGTGCCGCTGGGGGAGGCCATCCCGGACCTGGCCGATGTGGCCGAGGGCGGCGCCGCGTTCACCCCCTCGGCGCTGAGCATCCTCACCGCGCTCGCCTCCGTCGAGGAGCTCGACGAGGACACGCGCATCCTGCAGGCCTCCGACACCATCTCCGAGGTCTCGAATCTGGTGTTCGCCTTCGCCGGTCAGCTCGTCGGCGCGCTCGGTCCGACCGCCGACCTGGTGGACATGCTGCTGGACACGCTCATTCCCCTGAACCAGGCGATGCGCGGGGTCACCCCGGCCCAGGTCGGCGCACTCACCGCGGGGCTGGACGGCGCGTTGCGGCAGCACGGCGACGGAGTCGTACTCGAGGTGGAGGTGCTGATCGACGCGATGCCCGCCTTCGCGGTGCCGCTACGGGCGACGGGAGGCGGGCCGCGATGAGAACTCCCCGTGCCGCCGCGGCGCGCCTGCTGGTGTTGCTCGGCGTGGTGATCGCGATCGTGCTCCTGGTGGTGCAGGCCATCACCCGCCCCGTCGGCGGTGAAACCTACAGCTATCGAGCCGAATTCGGCGACGTGTTCGGATTGCGGGACGACGCCGACGTCCGGGTGCGCGGCGTGCAGGTCGGCAAGGTCACCGGCATCACCCTGACCGCCGATCATCGGGCCGAGGTCCGCTTCACTCTGCGCACCGAACACCGTCTGCGCGTGGGCGACCAGCTCGCCGTCCGCTTCCAGAACCTCACCGGCCAGCGCTATCTGGCCGTGCTGCCCGCCGATACCGCCGGACCGCCGCACGATCCCCGCGAACCGGTCCGCGACACCATCGATTCCTTCGACATCACCACCGTCTTCAACGGCCTGCGACCGCTGCTGCGCGAGGCGGACCCGCAGGTGTACAACCGGTTCGCCCAGAGCCTGGTCGCCATGATCGAAGGCAACGGCGACGATCTGGCGCCGCTGCTGCGCGATCTCGGCGCGCTGGCCTCCTACGCCGAGGACCGCAGCGCCGTGATCACCGTCGTGGTGGCGAATCTGGACAGCCTGTCGCAGCGGCTGCGCGGCCGTTCGGAGAACCTGGAGAACATCTTGCGGGTGTTCCACTCCATCTTCATGCCGGTCGCCAGTCGCATGGAGGAGTTCCTGAACCTCATGCAAAAGGGCTCGGTGGAGATGAGCGAGATCGTCCGGACCACCGAAGCGCTGAGCAGGCTCATGCTCGGCGCCAGGGACAGCTCCGACGCGCTGACCGAACGCCTCCGGCAAGCACTGCCCGACACCACCGCGGCGGTGCGGTCGCTGTCGGCGCTGCCCGGTCTGCTGGCCGCGCTCAACGCCCTCGTTCCCAGATCGGAGCCCGACCGTCACTGCGCCGACGGCACCTTCGCCCCACCGGTGAACGCGGCCGTGCTGCTGCAGGGCAGGCAGCTGACCGTGTGCGAGGGAGGCAGGCGATGAAGCCATCACGGACCGGCACGCCATCACGGACCGGCATCGGCCGCCGATCGCTGTCGCTGGGCGGCGAGGAGGTCGCGACCCGGGTGGAGCTGGTGTGGGCGCTGGTGAGCGTCGTCGTGCTCGCCGTCGCCTTCGGCGCGGTCGGGCTGCTCTACGCACATCCGCCGAACAGCTCGCCCTACCGTCTGCTGCTGCCCGAGACCGGCGGGCTCGACCCCGGTGACGAGGTCCGCATCGCGGGCGTGCCGGTGGGGCGGGTCACCGCCGTCGAATTGGGTTCGCGCACCGTGGAAGTCACCTTCGCCGTGGACTCCGGTCAGCACCTCGGCGACCGGACCTCCGTCGATGTCCGCATGCTCACCCCCGTGGGCGGACTGTATCTGGCGGTGCTGCCCGCCGGGGCCGAGCCGCTGCGTGACCCGATTCCCGCCGAGCGCGCACGGTTGCCGTACGTGATCTCCGATCTGGTCGAGCAGACGACCGAGATCGCCGGTCAGGTCGACACCGGTTCGCTGCGTACCACGCTCGAGGCGGCCGCCGCCGCGGTCACCGACGCCCCCGGCACGGTGCGCGAGGCGGTGTCCTCGCTGGGCGTCGTGGTCGAGGCGATGGCCGAGCAGCGCGATCAGGTGCACGGCCTGCTCGAGCTGTCCAACGAATACCTCGCCACCGCCCGCCGCAACGAGGCGCTCACCACCGAGATCGTGCGCGCCTACGCCGTGCTCGGTCCACAGATCGTCGCGGCCCGCGACGAGGTGGAGATCTTCGCCGACAAGATCACCGCCGTGGTCGGCCTGCTGTTCGACTTCCTCGCCGGTCCCTACCAGGAGAGCCTGGAGCCGTTGTTCTTCCCGCTCGAGCAGAGCGCCGACACCGGACGCGAACTGCTCGCCTCGGCGGACGCGGTGCTCGCCGAATTCCGCCACACGCTCCAGTCGCTCGCGGCGTTGGCCGGTCCGGAAGGACGGGCGCTGGTCGACCAGAGCGGATTGACGGTGCGGCGCCCCGACGTCTGCCTGCCGGTTCCGGGATCGGGGTGCTGAGGCGATGACCTGGACAGCGAGAGCCCGGACGACAGCGGACCCGGCGGCGATCCGCAGGCGCGCCCTGCCCGCACTGCTGATCGTCGTCGTGCTCGTGGCGGTGGTGGCGACCGCGGCGGCGGTGACCCGGGGCGACCGAGGACCGGTCCGCACGCTGTGCGCGGAGTTCGACACCACCTTCGGCCTCTACGACGACGCACCGGTCACCATTCGCGGGATAGCCGTCGGGCGGGTTCGCGCGATCGTGCCCGACGGCGACCGTGTGCGAGTCGAGATGTCGATCGGCGACCGGCCGCTGTCGGACCGGACGAGGGCGGTGGTGGTCAACACCTCGCTGCTCACCGACAGGCGCGTTGAACTGGTGGACGCGGACGTGCCCGGCGACGCCGAACTGCCCCCGGACCGGTGCCTGCCACGCGATCGGACCCGGACCCCGGTCAGCGTCTCCGACGCCCTCGGCTCCTTCTCCCGGATCGCCGACGAGCTCACCCGCCCCGCCGCCGACGGCTCGGCTCCACTCAGCGCCCTGCTCGACGGCGCCGACCGCGAATTGGCCGGGCTCGGGCCAGAACTCGACAGGCAGTTGCGCGCGGTGGCGCAGCTGATCTCCGCGCCGGATGCCTTCGCCGCCGAACTCGGTGCGCTGCTGGACAATTCCGCCGAGTTGAGCACCTTCGCGACCGATCGGTGGACCGATATCAAGACTTCTCTGCTCACCTTCGGTCCCGGGCTGGAACTGCTCGAGAGCACGCTGTTGATCGTCAAGACACTCGTCGGCAAACTCGCCACCGCGCTCGGCCCGCTCGATCGCGCCTTCAACCACCATTTCCCCTACCTGATGGACGCGCTGGAGCAGTCCATTCCGGTCGTCACCCTCGCCCGGGTCGACGCCGAGAACTCTCGAGAGCTGCTGGCCACCGTTCCCGGCGTGATCACCATGTTGCAGAACATGGTCGAGGGCGGCGACGGGTTGGCGCTCGACTACCGGCCGCCCGCGCAGTGTGTGGGCGCCGATCCCGCCCTGTGCCGGACGCTCGGCGCGAACGCGGCCCGGTTGCCCCTGCCGGTGGCCGTTCTGGCGAGTGCGGGAGGACGGCGATGACACGACGATGGGCACGATGGACCCTGCTCGCGGCGGCGCCTGCGCTGCTGGCGCCGATGGCCGGCTGTGGGTTCGATCCGAGCGATCACACCCTGCCCGGCACCGGGGTGGGCGGCGAGCACTACCGGATCGTGGTCGAGTTCGATTCCCTGCTGAGCCTGCCCGCGGGCGCGCGGGTGCGCAGCAACGGCGCCGAGGTGGGCGCGGTGGACTCGATCCGGCTCGGCCCACACGCCGCACTGGCCGACCTCGACATCCGCGCCGAGGTACGCCTACCGCTCGGCACCCGCGCCGAACTGCGCCAGACCACCGTGCTCGGCGACATCTACATCGCTCTGCTGCCGCCCACCACCGGCACTGCCACCGCCACGTTGACCGACGGCGACCGAATCCCGCTGAGCCACACCGACACCGGTCCGCAGGTCGAGCAGATCATGGAACGCGTCGCGGCCTTCGTCAACGGCGGCAGCGCGCTGCGCACCCAGGACGCCCTCGAGGAACTGGTCGCGGCGCTGCCCGAAGATCCCGTGGAGACCAGGGAGCTGGCCGCCCGGCTCGGGGCCGACCTGGCCACCACTGTCGAACACCTGCCCGACCTCGATCGCATGCTCGCCGCGACCGATCAGGTGAGCGCACGGCTGGCCGCCATGCGCGAAGAGGTCGGTTTCCTGTTCTCCGAGACCGCCCGGTTGCGCCTGGGCCGGGTGCCGCAGTTCATGACCGCGGTACTCGATGTGGTCATCGACGTCAACACCCTCACCAACGGACTGGACTGGCTCATCCCACGCCTGCCGCACATCAACGAAGCGCTGGAGAAAACCGCGACGCTGCTGCGCGAACCCGCACCGGAGGCGACCACCTGGATCGGCAACGGCGCCGCGTTGTCGGATCTCGTCAACGGCAAGGTGGTCCCGTTCCTCGGCGCCCCCGCCGTCGACGTGCGCAGAATCGGGCTGACCGGGAGCCCGAGCGGCGAGGTCGACGCACTGATCCTGCTACGGCTGATCGGAGTGCTGCCGTGACCCGTATCCCCGCCGGCTACTCGGTGCTCGTACTCGCCCTGGTCACCGCACTCGGCGCGGGCTATCTCGCCTTCGGGGTGCTGCGGCTCGACCCCACCGAACGCCGCAACCACGTCACCGTGCACATGGACCACGCGGCGGGCCTGCGCGCCGGTGCCGACGTCGTGTACCGGGGCGTCGACATCGGCGCGGTGGACGGGGTCGACAGCGTCCGCGGCGGGGTGCGTGTCCGGCTGTCCTACAACTCCGTTCACCGCGTCCCCGCCGATTCGGCCATGGCGGTGGAGAACCTGTCCGCACTCGGCGAGCCGGTGTTCGCCTTCCTGCCCGCCGCCGACGTCGGCGGCCGCTACCTCGCCGACGGTGACGAGATCACCGGCCTCGTCACCGCGCCCACCTCGATCCCGGAGCTGCTCGCCGCCTCGTCGACGCTGTTGAGCCAGAGCGACAGCGCCACCTTGGCCGATCTGGTCGACACCTTCACCCAGGCCGTGGAGCACGCCGCCGCCACCGCGCCCGCGCTCGCCCGCGCCGCCGACGTGCTCGCCATGACGCTGGCCAGGCACCAACCCGCACTCGAGGTCGTGCTGCGCAACCTGATGCTGCTGCTGCCCGACGTCGACTGGGTGAAACCCACGCTGACCTCGGCGCCCCCGCAACTGGACGCCTTCGGCGCCACCCTCGGCGTGTCCTACGAGTACCTGTTCGAGGGATCGGCCCTGCTGCGGGGCCGGGAAGTGCTCGGCTCGTGGCGCGAGGAACAGCAACGCTTCGTCGACTTCCTGAGCAGGCTCAGCCCCGAACTCGGCGCGCTCGGTGTCGCCCTGCGCCCGGTCACCACCGCCGTCGGCCCCGCGCTCGGCGCCATCGACATGGCCACCCTGCTCGACCGAGCCCTCGCCGCCCTGCCCGGCGACCGGCTCCGGATCGTGCTCCAGCCACCCGCCGAGGAAGGACAACGATGAGCAGCACCGACGCCAGGACCGCGACAACGAAAGACCCGGCGCCCGAGGCGGGGCCGGCCGAGCCGGAGGCGAGCTTCGCGAGCGAGCTCGACGTGACGACGGCGCTGGGCGCGGCGAGCCGGCCCGAGGAAACCGACGCCGCCCCGGCGGAATCGCCCGAGGCCGGACAGCACGACTCGGGCGATCGAGAGGCCGGGCCGGACGGGCGAGATCCGCAGACGCGGCCGAGCGCCCGCCGGAAGACCGGGGCGAAGGCGCGCGTGACCGACGCATCGACGGCCGCGACCAGGCGATGGTGGAGCCGGCCGGAACGCTCCGCGCTCCGCGGTCTGCCGCGAATCACGATCGCCGCGCTCCTCGTCGCGGCTGTCTCGCTGATCGTCGCGGCCGCCACCGTCTGGCGCACCGGCGACGCCGCCGACGAACTCGCTGCCCTGCGCGCCGGACTCGACACCGACACCGCCGCCGAGCGGGTGGCCACCGACTACGCCCTCGGTGTGTCGAGGGTGGAGGCCGGCCAGGTCGACGCCTGGCGCGAAGCACTGACATCCGGTGTCACCGAACAGCTCGCGGCGAAGCTCACCGCCGCCGCGGACGTGGTCGGCCCGTGGCTCACCCAGATGGAGTACTCCGCCACCGCGAAGCCGCTGGCCGCGAAGGTGATGAGCCGTGACGGCGACCTCCACGTGGTGCAGGTCTTCGTCGACATGAACTCCCGCAGCAGGCAGACCCCGGAAGGCGTGGTGGCCACGGCCGCCTACACCGTCACGCTCGACCGCGCCGCGGACTGGACCATCACCGATGTCGGCGGCGTCGCCCCCGACCTGCCCGTTCCGACCACCGAGGCGCCTGCCGCGCCTCGCTGACCCATCCACAGGAGAACTACCGTGACCACAGCCGCCGACCAGTCGCTACCCCAGATCCCACGCGCCGCCCACAACTCCCGTACCACCGCGCCCGCACCGCGGGTCTGGATAGGCGAGGACGCCGAGCCCGTCGAACTCGTCGCACCCGACTCCCTGACGGCCGAGATGGTCGGCCACTGGACCTACCTCCTCCTCGAGGGCGCCGCGTTCGCCATGCAGGGCATGCATCCGGTGATCCGTGAGGTCACCGACCGATACTCGGCCGCGCGGACCGACCCGGGCGGCCGCGCCATCCGCTCGGTCGACTCCGTGCTGCGCTGGACCTACGGCGGGCTGGAAGCAGTGCAGGAAGGACGCCGGCTCCGGTCGCTGCACGAGCCGCTGACCATGCGCGGCTCGGAGGGCAAGCGCATCGGCGCACTCAATCCCGAGGCCTATCAGTGGGTGATCGCCACCGCCTACATCACCACCGCCAAGGCGGGTCGGCTGCTCATCGGCCGCGAGTTCACCGCAGGCGAACTCGACGAGTTGCTTGCCGACAACATCCGCATCGCCAAGATCCTGCAGGTGCCGATGAAGGGCTATCCGCAGACCCGCGCGGAGTTCGACGCATACTACGAACGCATGGTCAGCGAGGTGCTGCGCGCCGACGACGCCATGCGCGAGGAGTTCGCGATGATGCGCGAGGGCGACAGCGAACAATTGCGGGCGTTGCCGTTCCCCGCTCGCCAGGTGGCCCGCACACTGGCCAGGCCGGTGCTGCGGTTCACCTACCTGTCCATCATCGGCCTGCTCGACCCGCGGCTGCGCGCCATGATCGGGGTGCGGTGGAGTCAGGAGGAACAGCGCACGCTCGAGCGGATCTACGCGGGGATCCGGCTGGCCTACCGGGTGCTGCCCGAGCGGCTGACGTACTTCCCGATCGCCTATCACGCCCGCAAGCACCACCGGAGCATCCAGAAGATGAAGCAGCGGGAACTGCGATCGGCCGCCTACAAGGTGCGGCCGAAGCAGGTGTAGGCGTCAGCGACCCGAGGAGATGGGGACCTTCTTCCCAGCGGGCTCGCTGGATTCCGCCACGGGAACGGTGATGGTGAGAATGCCCTTGTCGTACGCGGCGGTGATGTCGTCCTCCCGAGCGCCCGTCGGAAGAGCGATGGTGCGCGAGAAGGAACCGTATTCGAATTCGGAGCGTCCGTTGGTCTCGCGCTGCTCGGTCCGTTCGGCTCGGATGGTGAGCATGCCTTCACGGACGGTGACCGAGACATCTTCGTCCGGGTCCACGCCGGGCATCTCGGCGCGCACGACGAATTCGTCGTCCTTCTCGTCCACCTCCATCCGTATCGGGTGTCCGTCGAAGAACGGACGCATGGCATCGACGGCGGGCAAACCGGCGAACCATGAGGTCAGCGCGGGAAATGGGGACCGGGAATGGAGCTGGGGACTGCGTGCGTTCACGGATTCCTCCTCGTTCGTACCGGGTTGTAAGGCGCACGCTCGACATCGAGCGTGCGCCCCTCGAACAGGCCTCGGGAGAGGCATGGTGCCCGTGCTGGACAGACCAACGTCACAGCTCGCCGGGACGCCGCACGCCTGGTCGGACGGAGCACGAGGACCAACGGCTCCCTCGCGGGCGACGGTCGGACCTTCCGCAGCGCCGGGTGCGGGGCCACACTCGGGCGGAAGGAGGTTCTCGAGGCCGTTCGAAGAGTGCCGAAGTGCCCGCGACGAGTGAGGACGATCCGCCATGTTCGATCAAGACGTCCGCATACCGGTCGGCGAAGGCTGGGTAGAGGGTCGTCTCACTGTTCCCGGCGACGCGATCGCCGTGGTGGTGTTCGCCCACGGCAGCGGAAGCGGCCGCCACAGCCCCCGGAACCGATTCGTGGCCGAAGTTCTGCAACGAGCCGGCCTGGCCACCTTGCTCCTCGACCTGCTCACACCCGGCGAAGAGGTCGTTCGCGCCAATGTGTTCGACATCGACCTGCTCGCGCGGCGACTGGTCGAGGCGACGCGCTGGCTGACCACAAGACCCGAAACAGCCGGGCTCCGCGTCGTCTATTTCGGCGCGAGCACGGGAGCGGGAGCCGCCTTGCGCGCCGCGACTTCCTCCGAGGTGTCGATCGCCGCGGTCGTGTCACGTGGGGGCCGACCGGACCTGGCCGGGTCGGCCTTGACGGCCGTGCGTTCGCCGACACTGCTCATCGTCGGCGGCCACGACCACGAGGTGCTCGACCTCAACCGAGAAGCGGCGCGCACGATGCCGTGCGAGGTCACGGTAGAGGTGGTGCCCGGCGCCACTCATCTGTTCGGCGAGCCCGGCGCGCTGGAGCAGGTCGCCGAGCTGGCCCGCGACTGGCTGGTCGCACAGCTGACAACTCGGTGAGTATCGAACGGCTACTCGGCGTTCGCGGGACGCGCACCCGGGTGGGGGAACAGCAGCGGCGCCAGGAAGCGACGGGCGAACTGTTTCGCCGCCGCGGCGTCGTCCAGCGGCAGCACCCCGCGCGGGTTGGAGATGAACGACATGGTCAGCCGGACGAACAGTTCGGCGACCACCTCGGTCTCGAAATCTCCCAGCTCGCCGCACCGCTGCCAGTGCGAGAGGAAACGGGCCACCACGCCGCGCCCCTGGGCGATGAACTCGTCCCCGGTGACGAAGCTGGTGAGCTGGTCGGCCGCGGAGGACACACGAAGGCTACGGGTGAGCAGACGGGGCGAGTTCGCCTCGCCGACGAAGGCCGCGAACATCTCCGCCAGCGCGCTCACCGGCCCCGCCGACCGGCGCACCGCCTCGGCCATGACCATGCCGACCCGCTGTGATTCGGCCATGAGGGCGTAGCGCACGAGCGCCGATTTGGTGCCGAAGCGCCGGTACACCGTCGCGACGCCCACTCCGGCGAGTTCGGCGATGCGGACCATGGTGGTCTCCTCGAACCCGACCTCGGCGAAGCAGTCGCGTGCGGCGTCGACGATGCGTCGTGAACGGGAGTCCATGGCCGTGAGATCGGCCCAGGAATCCGCCGTCGCGGCGAGGAATTCGGCGACCGTGCCGTCGATGTCGAAGGAAGGAGAGAGCGACCCGGCCGAGGAAGGCAGACCGCCGCTGGTATCCGCGGCCTGCTCGGCGGCCCGGTCCTCACGGTGCGCCGTCATCGCCGTGAGCCTACCGGCGAGCCGACGGGTCATCCGTGTCGACACTGCGCACCGCCCGTCTCGCCGCGGGAGGCGCGCCCAGGCGGGTCTCGCCTCCGACATGTCGGAATGATAGTCTAAACACTATTAAACTATCACTCGCCGTTCAGGGATGTGCGCCATGACAACGAACGCAGCGTTGCCCGTTGTTTCCGAATCCGTCTCCGAGTCCGCCACCGCGCCGACCGCTTTCGAAGCCGCGGCCGCATCTCCTCGCGTACGGCCGGAGGTGCTGACCGCCTTCCGCAAGCACACCGCGAGCGTGCTCGCCGGCGTCTTCGCGGGATCGGCGTTCGACCAGGTCGCACTCGTTCCCGTCGCCGCCGCGGTGGACCGCAGCGGGCGTTTCGCCGCCAACTTCGCCGATCGCGGAGTCCGCAGCGGCGCGTCCGGGATTCTCGCGCTGTGGGCGGACCCGGTCGACCGCAAGGCCGAGGCCGAGTGGCTCAAGGAACGCCACCGCGACGTCCACGGCCGCGGCAAGGGCGCGTACGAGGACGTCCGCTACAGCGCGCTCGACCCGAAGACCTGGATATGGATCGGCGTCAGCGGAATGTTCGTGCCGCTGAACACCTTCACCTTCTGCACCGGCATCGAGTTGCGCCCGGAGGAGAGGGAAGCCGCCTATCAGATGGTGCGCGAGACCTTCGCCCACCTGGAACTGCCCTCCCAGGCAGGCAAGCTACCGGCCGATCTGGCCTCTGCCACCGAGTACTACGACCACATGGTCGAGCACGAGCTGGCCGCCAATCCCTTCTTGCGGGAGAAGTACGCCGCGCTGACCCGGCTGCCGCTGCCGACACTGGGCATCCCGCCGGCCGCCCGCGTCCTGCTGCTGCCGCTGTGGATGCTGATCCGCCCCCTGATCGGCCACATCATCCAGGTGTGCTCGGCCCAGGCCATGCACCCGGGCGTGCGGCGCATGACCGGCTTCGAACTCACCCGCAGGCACGACCTCGAATTCGCCGTCTACGTCCGGGTTCTGCAGACCGCGTGGAAGATCCTGCCCGATCGGCTGCTGCTGGCGCCGTTGGCCTACAACCGCCTCCGATACGAGAAGCTGGTCCGCTCGCACCGCAGGGTAGCCCTCGACACCTTCGCCGCCCCGCCGCTGCCCTTCTCGGGTGGTTGCCCGGTGTGATCCCACCCAGTGGTTGATAGTTGTAGCGAACTCGACTATCAACCACTGGTCGGCGCGATGGTGTATTCGCGGCGGTACCCCTGCGGTACTGCGCTCAGTTCAGCGGAATCGTCAGATGCACGGTCTGGAACCTGGCTCCCGGTCGTCGGGCGTCGTGGACGACGGTGCCGAAGGTCTGCCAGAACTCCAGTGCGCCCGGCGATTTCGCGTCGGTGTGGAGGTACAGCCGATCCAGTGCGGGGTTGGCCTTCACGAACGCGACGGCGTGCTCGACGAGCCGGCTCGCCAGGCCGCGGCGCTGATGCTCGGGCGCGACGTAGACGCGGAACAACTGGGCGGTGACGCCGTCGGGGAACTGCTCGGCCAGCCATCCCGGATGCGGGGGAGTGCGCGGTCCGCGCGCTTGGACGGCCGTCGTGGCGACCACTTCGTCATCGCGGACCGCCACCCACAGTCGTTGATTCGGGTGGTCCAGATACACCCGTTCGGGATGGATGACGTCGTCGTGGTGTTCGGGCATGTAGCCGCAGCCGAGCACGTTGTAGAAGGTGTCGAGCATGATGCGCCGTGCGCCCGGCATGTCCTCGGCGCGGGCTTCGCGGATGGCGTAGCCGGTGGTCGTCAAGGTAGGGGTGCTCATCGCAGTCCTGCCAGTTCGTTCGCGAGCACTTCCAGCCCCTCGACCGCGACCGGCCCCGGTCCGGTGTAGCCGAACGGGACGGCGATGATCCGGTCGGCCCGGATGGCCTCGACGTCGGCGAGCTCGGGACGGCTGCGCAATGCCTGACGCGCTGATTCGGGTGTCTGGTCGCCCTGGGTCAGCAAGATCACCACTTCCGGGTCGCGCTGGATGAGGGTCTCGGTGTTGGCGCCGAAACTGCGCTTGTCGACATCGCCGAAGATGTTGCTCAGGCCGAGCATCCGCATCTGGGTATCGACGGTGCTGGTGCCGCCGTAGGCATTGAGGGTGCTCCCGTCGCGCGACAAGATCAGCGCCGCGGCAGGACGTGGTTGCGCGACCGCGCTCGTCGTGTCCGCGACGGACGCGACTCGTGCGCGCAACGCCTCGACCTCCGCGGTCGCGGCAGGCTCGGTGCCGAACAGCTTTCCGTACAGCTCGATGTCGGCGAAGATGTCGTCGAAGGAACCCGCGGCGTTCTGGCAGTAGCCGCGGGTCACGATGAGCGGTATCCCGACGGCGGCCAGATCGTCGGCGGTCACCGCGGCGCCTTCGAAGCTCACCACCGCGTCGGGTGTGCGGGCGATGATCTCTTCACGAGCCAGATCCGCAGTCGGAGCGACCACTTCGGCGTGGGCGAGCTGGTCGGCGTACTTGCCGGGGAAGGGCGCGGTCTCGAAGGTCCGGGTGATCACGCGGTCACCCGCGCCCGCCGCGGCGATCATCGGCGCGGCGATCGAGCCGACGGTGACGACCCGTTGCGGCGGCGCGTCGAAGGTGACCTCGCGGCCGCAACTCGAGATGGTCAGCGGGAAGCCGCCGGTGGTGGGTTGCGCGCTCTCGGAGGACGTTTCGCCGCACGCGGTCAGGCCCGCTGCCACCACGAGGGTGGCGGGTAGCACGGCCAATCGCCGGATGCGTCGGGCGAATATGGGTTTCACTGTGTCGATTTCCTTTTCTGACGGGTGTTCACGCATCGACGCCGCGCATACGGCGGATCAGGACGAGGAGCAGTGGTGCGCCGACCACCGCGGTGACGATGCCCAGCGGTAGTTCGCGCGGGGCGAAAGCCGTGCGCGCGACCACATCCGCGGCGACGAGGAAGATCGCGCCGATGAGCGCGGAAACGGGGATGAGCTTGCGGTGCGTGCTGCCGACGCACAACCTGGCCACATGCGGGATGATCAGCCCGACGAATCCGATCGCCCCCGAGACCGCGACCACCGCGCCGACGCCGAGGGCGACGATGCCCAACGCGCCGACCCGCAGCCGGACAGGGGAGAAGCCGAGCGTCAGGGCGGTGTCGTCACCGACGGACAAGGCGTCGAACCGCGTTCCCATCACGAACAACGCGCCGAGGAACGCGAAGACCACGGTGGTCGTGACGGCGACCGAGGACCATGCCGCCGAACTCAAGGAGCCGAGCAGCCAGAACAGCACCGCGCGGGCTCCCTCGGGCGAGTCCGAGGCGAAGATGAGAAAACTGGTCGCCGCGGAGAAGATGTAGCCGATGGTGACCCCGCCCAGCAGGAGTCGCAGGGAGGTCATCCGGCCGTTGATCCGTGCGACGACGAACAGCAGCGCGGTGGCGATCATCGCCCCCAGGAACGCACTCGAGGTGAGCGCGGCGGCGGAGGCCGAGACCGTCGAGCCGAACAGCAGGCAGACGGCGGCGCCGGTCGAGGCCCCCGAGGTGACGCCGAGGATATGCGGATCGGCCAGCGCGTTGCGGATGATGGTCTGCAGGACCACCCCGCTGACCGCCAGGGCGGCGCCGACGCTCGCGCCGAGCAGCACGCGCGGGGTGCGCACCTGCCACACGATCGAGTCCTCGGCGCGGGTCCAGTCGACCACGCCGGGCCACCCCAGCAGGTGATGGCCGACGATTCTGGCGACCGTCGACGGCGGAACCGACACCGGGCCCGATCCGGTCGCGACGACGATCGTCACCGCCAGCGCCAGCGTGAATCCGGCGATCCAGGCCATCGTGGTCCACCGCTTCTCGGCGTGATCGAGATCATCGACCGGCGGCGTTGCGAGCGTGGTGGTCACGGTGTGAATGCCTCTTCGGTGTCGGGGGATGCGCTGTCGGGCGCGCTCTCGCGGAGCCGCTCGCGCGCGTCTTCGGCGGCGTGCGGGCGCGGGCCGAAGAGCAACTGCAGGGAGCCGAAGGCCGCCGAGCGCTGCACGGTGACGTGATAGACGGGTTCGAGCACCTCGGCGGTGAGGACATCGGCCACCGGCCCCGCCGCGGCGATACGCCCTTTGTCGAGCAGGACGAGGCGGTCGCAGTAGCGGGCGGCCAGATTCAGATCGTGCAGGACCACCACGGTGGTGACCCCGAGTTCCCGGACGAGCCCGAGCAGTTCGTGTTGATAGCGGACGTCGAGGTGATTGGTGGG
This sequence comes from Nocardia shimofusensis NBRC 100134, assembly GCF_001613125.1. GTDB lineage: Bacteria > Actinomycetota > Actinomycetes > Mycobacteriales > Mycobacteriaceae > Nocardia > Nocardia shimofusensis. The sequence continues at coordinate 91,297 of NZ_BDBT01000007.1, read as the reverse complement.
TTCGTCCAGCAGGATGTGATCGGCCTGCTGAGCCAGCGCGCGGGCGATGAGGACGCGCTGGCGTTCACCGCCCGACAGTGACGCATAGGTGCGTCCGGCGAGTTCGCGGATCCCGACCCGGCGCATGGCTGCCGCAGCCGCGACTCGGTCGGCGTGCGAATACCCTTGGAACGCACCCGCCCACGGTGACCGTCCGAGCAACACCATCTCGGCGACGGTGATCGGTGTGTCGCTCGCCGATTCCTGGGTCACGACGGCGAGGCGTGCGGCCATGTCCCGGCCACGCAGCGCGGCGACCGGTGTGTCGTCGATGGTGATGGTGCCGCCGTGCGGCCGCAGCGCCCGGTAGATCAATCGCAGCAGGGTCGACTTGCCCGAGCCGTTGGGCCCGATGAGTCCCAGAACGCTGCCCTGTTCGGCTGTCAACCCGATGCCGGACAGCACGATCTCACCGCCGTAGCCGAACTCGATGTCCTCGACGGTGATCATCGATGCACCTCCCGCTTTGGCGTCTCGTTCACCGGACAGCCGTAACGGTGTCGGCACGGCGGCGCGCCACGACGTGCAGGCGGTCGTCGTCGAGTTCTTCGCCGAGCACACCGTCCCCCGGCCAGGCGGGCTCGGTGAGCGGGCCCGGGCGGTCGAACAGGGCCACGACGTCGAACCCGGCCAGGCACAGCAGATGCCGCAGTTCTCGGGGGAACAGCAATCGCCATGCGGTGTCCTGGGTGACCGGCTCGACACAGCCGTCCCAGGTCCAGACACGGCGGCGACGCAGCAGTTGCGCGGGCAGATCGATCGACAGCGAGGTACGCGAGGTGTACTCGACCCCTTCCCACTCGACCCGGCGCACCGATTCGTGGTCGAGCAGTTCCCGCCGGCCTCGGTCGGTGAGCAGGAACGCGGCGTTGCGCATCTCCAGCACCAGCAGACCGCCCGCGCGCAGACAGGAAGCGAAGCGGGTGAGGGCCGCGAGGATGTCTTCGCTGTGGTGCAGGTGCAGCAAGGTGCTGCCCAGGCAGGTCACGACGTCGACCGGTTCGGCGACCGTCACCGCACGCGCGTCACCGACCCGGATGTCCAGCCCCGGGTATTTCGCGCGGGCGTAGGCGACCATCCGGGCGGAGATGTCGATACCGCTGACCCGGTAGCCGAGGTGGGCCAGCCGGGCGGCGTCTCGGCCGGTGCCCGCGCCCACATCGAGCAAGCGCGCGCCGGGAATCGCTTCGGTGGTTCCCGCCGCCATCGCCGGATCGGAGAATTCGGTCACCAGATCGTGGACGAAGCGCGCGTTGCGTTCGCCGCTGTCCGGGAATGTCTGTTCGTACAGCGCGGGATTGTCGGTCAGTAGATTCTCGCTGACGAGCGTCGGGTCAGCGCTGGTCGGTGGCATCGTCGGAATCACCTTTCACGAGGACGGTCGAGGCGGGGGCGGGCCGGTCGGGATCGCTGCTGGTCGCGGGCAGCGCGCCGTACCGGTGCATCGCCGCTACCGCGACCGCCGAGGCGAATCCCGTTCCGGCGCAGAGCAGGGCGGGCCACCAGCCCAGCGGCCCGCCGAGGCGGTCGACCGCGGCACCCACCAGCGAGGTCAGCGTCACCGTGAAGACACCGGCAACGAGATAGAAGGCGCCGTAATAGGTTCCGGTCAGATTCGGACCGCCGAAACGGGGGATGAGCTCGTTGACGAACGGCGCGACGGTCATGATGCCGACCGCCAGGATCGCCGCCGCGAGAGCGACCGGCGCGACCGCCAGGTAAGCGGGGACGGGCTGGTCGGTGACCGCGTCGATGACGCGCGCCGCTGCCGGAGGAACGAGGAACGCGCCGCCCATCACCGTCATGCCGACGGCCATGACCGGACCGCGCGCCCGGGCACCGAGGGCGCTGGTGATCCGCACCTGGAGGACCAGGATGGTGACGGTCTCGGTGAGGAACAGCGCCGCCACCGCGATTGCCGAGAAGTCCTCGCCCGCGGCATCCTGGGCTTGCAGAGTCAGGATGAAATAGATCTGGCTCTGTAGGGCGAACATCCCCATGAGCGCGATGGCGAAAGCCCAGAACACCCGGTGGCCGAGCAGCGCGGTGAGGTCGCCGAGAACATTGTTGCCGTTCGGGGTCGCCGCACGATGCGGTAGCAGCGCCAGCTGGGCGAGGGTCAGTGCCAGGAACACCCCCGCCGCGACGATCGCGGTCAGTTCGAAGCCCAGGGAGATCAGCACGGTGCCGACGATCGGGCCTGCCGCCGATCCGACATTGCCGAAGATGTTGAACAGGGCGAACGCGTCCGCGGCGCGGTCGTCGCTGTCACGGGCGATATACGCGCGGACCGCCGGATTGAACAGCGCCCCGGCGAATCCGGTGAGAATCGAGGCGAGCAGGACCACCGCCACCGACCCGCCGACGGCGAACAGGGCGAACCCCGTCGCGCGGATCGCGGCGCCCACGATGATCACCCGCCGGGCGCCGAGCCGATCGGCGGCCATCCCACCCACCAGGAACAGCCCCTGCTGACTGAGATTACGGGCGCCGAGGATCACGCCGACCACGGCCGCCGACAGCGCCAGATCGTCGAGCAGATAGTCGGCGAGGAACGGGATGAGCATGTAGAAGCCGACATTGCCCGCCAGCTGGTTGATCAGCAGCAGGCGCACCGACAAGGGAAAGGTTCGGAACAGCCGCACGACGCTCATGCCGCACCACATCGCGTGACTCCGATACCTGCCCCGGCAGGGCGGCGCAGGATGCCGTCCGCCCCCGCGAGCCCGCGCCAGGGATCATCGGCGATGAGCAGATGCCCGTCCAGGTCGACCCAGCGGGCCGCTCCGCTCAGGTGCGCGGCCGGAGCGATACCCAGTGACGTCGATGCCTGGCAGCCGAGCATGACCTCGACGCCGGCATGTCGGGCCCACTCGATCATGGTGGCGGCCGCGTGCAGGCCGCCGCATTCGGCCAGCTTGATATTGATGCCTGCCACCGCCGCGGGCAAGGCGGCCAGGTCTTCGACCGAGGCGGCATCCTCATCGGCGATCACCGGCACCGAGACAGCGGTGGCGACCGCGTCGAGCGCGTCGAGACCTCCCGCGGGCACCGGTTGTTCGACGGCGACCACATGGCATCCGGCGAGTTCGGTGATCACCCGCACGGCGGTGTCGGCGTCCCACGCGCCGTTGGGATCGAGGATCAACGCGGCGCCGGGCACGGCCTCGTGTACTGCGCGCACCCTCGCGACGTCCTCGGCGGTGTCGGCGGAGCCCAGTTTGAGCTTGAGCACCGTGAAGCCCGCCGCCACCCGTTCACGCGCGGTGATCACCGCGATGTCGGCGGGCAGGATGCCCAGTGTGTAGGCGGTCGGCACCCGATCCCATTCGGGCATGCCGAGATAGGAGTACAGCGGCTGCCCCGCGCGCACCGCAAGGCAGTCGTGCAGTGCCGCGTCGACGGCCGCGACCACCGGCAGCGCGCCGGACAGTGCCGCGCGCAGTTCGGGCAGGCGATCGCGCAGGCGCCGTGGATCAGCGTCCGTGGCGACCCATTCGGCCGCTCGACGCAGCGCACGGTCGATGGAGTCGAGGGTGATTCCCAGGCGCGGGCTGGTGACGACCTCGCCCCAGCCCTGGGCCTGCTGATGAGTCAGGCTCACCCAGACGGCATCGCGGGCGGCGATGGTCGCCCGCGAGATACGCAGCGGCTCGGTCAGTTCGATCCGGGTGCTGTGCCAGTCCAGTCTCACAGCAGCACCTCCGGGGTCGCGGGATCGCGGACGACCGGACAACGACCCCATCCTTCGACTTCGCGTTCGTCGGGTCTGGTCAGTTCGGTGGGCTCGGTGCGTGGATCGGCGAGCAGACCGCGCGCCGCGCACCAGGCGTCGTCGTAGATGGTGCTCAGGTAGCGGTGCGGTCCGTCGGGGAAGACAGTGAGCACGCGCGTTCCCGGCTCGCGGCTCGCGATCCACCCCGCCACCAGCGCCGCGGCGCCGGTGCTCCATCCGCCCGCCAGGCAGGTCCGCGCGGCGAGCGTCCGGCAGGCGGCGACGGCTTCCACGGGGCCGACCCAGTGCACCTCGTCGTAGTCGGAATAGACGACGTTGCGCGGCAGAATGCTGCTACCCAGGCCGCGCATGATCCGGGTCCTCGCCGGTTGGCCGAAGATCCGCGAACCGACCGAGTCCACGCCGACCACGCGCAGCTGCGGCCAGTGTTCCCGCAAGTGCCGGGTCAGGCCCGCGCAGTGCCCGCCCGACCCGACGGTGGTGACGAGCACGTCCATCGGTTCGGCCTGGCCGAGGATCTCGCGCGCCATCGCGGTATAGCCCGACGCGTTGTCGGGATTGCTGTACTGATCCGGCCAATAGGCGTTCGGCGTCGCGGCGAGGATGTCGGCGAGCCGATCCAGGCGAGCGCGTTGCCATCCGCCCTGCGGATGCGGGTGATCGACGATCTCGAGCTCGACGCCGTAGAGATCGAACAATGCCCGCATCTCGGGTTCGAGCTCACAATCGACGACCAGGATCACCGGATGCCCCAGCGCCTTTCCCGCCAATGCCAATCCGATACCGAGCGTGCCGCTGGTGGATTCGACGATCGCCGCGCCGGGCAGCAGTTCGCCGCGGTCCGCCGCCGCGGTCAGCATCGCCGTCGCGGCACGGGCTTTCATCCCGCCCACGCCCGCCGATTCGATCTTCGCCCAGTAGTGCGCGTCCCCCGTCGCGTTCGCGGGCACCAGGGTCAGTGGCGTGCCGCCGATGAGGCGGAGCAGTCCGTCGCGCCCGCCGTGGGGCTCGACCGCGGTCATCGCCGATCCCCGTTCCGGTAGTGGAAAAGCGTGCTCGGGTTGCCGTCGAGGGAGAAGAACGGGTACGGCTCGGCGGAGACCGCGGTGACGGCCCGCTCGCCGAGGAACCACGGCAAGACCGCGCTGCCGCTCTGCGCGAACATCACCAGGGGAATCCCTCGTCTGCCCGCGTCCTGGAGCAGGGCGTCGAAGCTGCCGTTCACCAGCGTCATCCCGGTGACCAGCATCGCGTCGTACTCGTCGGTGACAGCGGTGGTCGATGTCACGATGTTCTCGCCCCATTCGGTGGTTCCACCCGCGTTGTCGCAGGCGATGTAGGACAGGCCACGCCGACGTAGCTGGGCCAGAAGAGAATTGACGACACCGACCACCAGGACTGTGCCGACCTTGCCGGCCGGCAGCAGATCGACGACCGCTCGCGCGCGGCGCTGCGATTTGGCCAGCGAGGACGGCCCGTCGACGATCACCGGCCTGCCGGAGGCCCCGGCTGCTCGCGGGTGCGGATGGACGTGCATGAGATAGGCGTCGAGTGCCGCGATGCGGACGGCGGGGACGGGATGATCGAGCAGGTCGCCGACGCTCGCGCCCACGCAGTCGTCCAGGACACCGGACAGATCGCGGCGCTGCGGCCCCTCGAGTCCGCACGAGCCGACCACGGAACCGACACGGAGGCTGAGTATCTCGTTGTGGTAGCCGTGGGAGCGACCGGCGTGCTTGGTGCCGTAGACGGTCGAGAAGGCGGTGGCGACGGTCAGCACACCGGGTGCGGGGCCCAGCGCGCGGGCGCGGACCAGGTCGACGAGCTCTGCCACGGTGGCCGGTCGCTCTGCGGCGGTCGGCCGCTGCGTCGGCATCATGCGAGTTCGCCGGTGTCGCGATAGGACACGTGCAGGTTCTCGATCAGCTTCTGCGCGATCGTCCCCGCGGCATCCGGCGCCGGATCGACGACCATCACGTGGCCGAGGTACTCGTTGTTGTTGTCGGCCGCCCGCACGAGCTTTCCCGCCTCGGCCAGCTGATGCTCGACGACGTGCCCGGCGCCGGACCACCCGTCGCTGCCGTCGATGCGCTCGAGTTCGCCCGCTCGGTCCGGCACCAGGAAAGCGATGGCGGCACTGCCGATTCCGGTATCGCGCGTGTCCAGCTCGGGTCGGCGGCCTGCCGCCAGATCCGCGTGGACCGCGGGGAGGTCGATGCCGGTGACTCGGCGCACCAGTTCGGTGATCCGGTTGCCCGCGGGCCGGGGGTTGACTTCGATCAGACGCGGACCCGCGGTGGTCGATTTGATCTCGATGTGCGCCACCGTGCCGTCCAGGCCCAGCGCCTCGATCGCGGATCGCGCGAGATCGCCGATACTTTCGGCCTGATCGGGCTCGAGCGCCGCCGGGAACATGTGCCCGGCCTCGATGAAGCACCCCGAGCCGACCACCCGCTTGTCGGTGATGCCGACGACCGAGGTGTGACCGGCCCACGTCACGGTCTCGACACTGTATTCCGGACCGTGCACATACTGCTCGATCAGCACCTCCGGCGCCCGCAGCTGCCCACGCGCGTTCACCGGGAACCCCGCGATCGCTGCCACGGCGGCGGCCAGTTGATCGGCGTTGTCGACCAGGCGGACGAACATTCCGCCGCACAGGTCGACCGGTTTGACGACCACCGGATATCCGATCCGGTCCGCCGCGGCGGCGATCTCGCTCCACTGGTCCGCGACCGCGAACTCGGGGCCGGGAACACCCGCGGCTGCGCAGATCCGGCGGGTCGCCGCTTTGCTGCACGCGGCGGCGACCGCGGACCGGCTCGGTCCGGGAAGCCCGAGGTCGGCGGCGATGGCCGCGACCGTCGGCAGGTAGTAGTCACACGAGGACAGCACACCGTCGAACCGCAGCGCCTCGTGGAGCCCGCGCACGAAAGGAAGCAGCGCGGCTTCGTCGTTGGTTTCGGCGGAGACGATGTTCGCGGCGCCCAGCAGCGGATGACCGGCCGCGTTCGCTGACCTCAGGTAGTGACCGAGATCCCTGGTCAGGAAGGTGAACCTGTGGTCTCGGCGGTGAATTCCGCGTGGCAGCAGAGTGCTCATCGACCCGACCCAGCTCTCCACCATGAGTAGATGCCCCATGCGGCCTCCTCGACATCACGTAGGCGTGCAAATGATAATCGTTCTCGTTAAAATGCGAAAGGCGTTCGAATGCGAAAGGCTTCGCGCAGTGGGCCTTTCGAATGCCCGGCGGTCGACGACCGCCGGGCATCGGGTGGACTACTTGGCCGGAGCGGGCGCGGGGGAGGTGATGGTGGTGAAGTACTGCGCGGCGGCCATGATCGCGACCGGCGCGGTCACCAGCAACTGTCCGGCCACCGTGCCCAGGGCCCCGATCGCGAGGATTCCGCCCACGCAGCCCACGGCCGCGGCCGGGACGAAGGCGCCGAACAATCCGACGATGGCCGCCGACGCGACCGTCGCTCCCGCGATCCCGCCGAGCACGCAGCCCACCGCCGCACCACCGAGGCCGCCGACCAGCGTGCCGACGGTCGCACCCATGGAGATGGTGCTGGTCATCCGGCTCCAGGCGGCCTGTTCACGGTCGTACTCGTTCTTCCAGGGAGCCTTGTCCTCGAAGGGGAGGGCGACCGGCTGGTATTTCGCGTGCGCGAGATCGAACTGCGGCGTCAGAGTGGCGGTGCGTTCGGCGATCCGGGCCGCGATGGGAAATACGAAATCATCGACACGGAAGGACAATTCGGTTCCTGCGAGGACGGTGCCGTCCTCGGCCGCGATCGTGAAGACGCCGTCCTCGACACTCATCGTGCCGCTGTCGATGGACACGATGGTGGCCGTCTCGGTGGTTTCGGCGTGAAACCCCACGCCGCCGGGTGGAGTCGCCTGTGCCGTGGCATGACCGGCTGTCATGGCGGTGAAGAGCGTGGCCGCGCCCAGAGCTGTGGCGACGGTCCTGGTGATCGACATAGTTGACATCCCTCATCGAAGTGCGAAGTGGCTGAAGGCCGCACGGATCATAACGATAATGATTTCCATTTGCATAGTCCGGATGGATATCATCGAGCCATGTCCGTGGACGACCGTCAGCTCCGTGCCTTCGACACCGCAGGCAGCGACTTCCAGCGCCTCGCGGCTCACCTCTGGGACCCCATCGGAGCCGCGACCGTCGCCGCCACCGCACCCGCGCCCGGCGACCGCGTCCTCGACGCCTGCTGTGGCACCGGCGCCTCGGCGATCCCCGCGGCCCGCCTCATCGGCCCCGGCGGGCACCTCGACGCCATCGATCTGTCCGCACCCCTGCTCGCCGAACTCGGCAGGAACGCCGCCGACCTGCCTCAGATACACGCCCATCTCGCCGACGCCACCACCTGGCCCGGCCACGGCTACGACATCGTCCACGCCGTGCTGGGAATCTTCTTCTTTCCCGATATGACCGCAGGAACCCGCCATCTCATCAGCCGAGCGCGGCCCGGCGGCCGCGTCGGGCTCACCATCTGGCGTCGCGGCGCGATGGAAGTCCCCGGCCGTGCGTTGCGCGACGCCGTCGCCGAGGTCACCGGCACGCCCACACCGCCGAGGCCTGCCCGCCTCCTCGACGACATCAACCGGGCCGAGGAATACCGCACGTGGCTGACCGACCAGGGATTGCGCGAGGTCACCGTCGACGAACACCCCCTGCACCTGCCCGTCACTCCCGAACTCGCCTGGCTCCTCGTCACCGGATCGGGCTTCGTCGGCGCACTCGCCGACCTCGACGCCGACCGGATCCGCGCCGTCCGGCAGATCTACCTCGACACACTCGCCTCTTCCTCGACCACCCACTTCGACGCCACCACCCTCGTCGCCGTCGGCACCCGAGTCGCCTGACAGCCACCCACGTCGTTCGAGCACGCCGCCTACCCACCCATGCCTGTTCAGCAGGCGCGCCCGATCTCGCCCGCTCCGACGCCGCCCCCGAGACGGCGGACGAGTATCGGCATACCTCGATCCGGCATCTGCATCGCCTGGAACGAGGGGGACGTAGAGTTGCCGGGGGACCAGCCGCCACCAGCCGGCCGGCTGTCGAGCGCACGGCAGCCGGCCCCGGCGTTCCCGCTCGGTTCCGCGCGCGTCCGGTCCGAGCCGATCACGATATGAGGACGGTCATGACGGATACAGCGGCGGCAGCCGTGCGCACCGCATCGGAGCAGGCCGAGGCCACCGGCCAGGTCGAATTGCACCAGCTCCTGGCCGGACTCACGGCGGTTCGGGACGGCGATTTCGGGACCAGGCTGCCGACCGACGCCGACGGGTTGCTGGGCGAGATCGCGACCGTGTTCAACGGCATGGTCGATCAGCTGTCGCTGTTCACCTCCGAGGTCACTCGGGTCGCCCGGGAGGTCGGCACGGAGGGACAGCTCGGCGGGCAAGCCGAGGTGCCCGAAGTGTCCGGCACCTGGAAGGACCTCACGGACTCGGTGAACGCGATGGCGGGCAACCTGACAAGTCAGGTCCGCGACATCGCCCAAGTCGCGACCGCGGTGGCCAGCGGCGACCTGTCGCAGAAGATCACCGTGGACGCGCGCGGGGAGATCCTCGAGCTGAAAGAGACCATCAACACGATGGTCGACCAGCTGTCCTCCTTCGCCGACGAGGTCACCCGCGTCTCCCGCGAAGTCGGCACCGAAGGCATCCTCGGCGGGCAGGCGGACGTGCAGGGTGTCTCGGGCACCTGGCGCGATCTGACCGACTCGGTGAACTTCATGGCAGGCAACCTGACCGCGCAGGTGCGGTCCATCGCCCAGGTCGCCACCGCCGTCGCACGCGGCGACCTCACCCAGAACATCACCGTCGACGCGCGCGGCGAAATCCTGGAACTCAAGAACACCATCAACACGATGGTCGACCAGCTCTCTTCCTTCGCCGACGAGGTGACCCGCGTCTCCCGCGAGGTCGGCACCGAAGGCAGGCTGGGCGGCCAGGCCGATGTGCAGGGTGTCTCGGGCACCTGGAAGGACCTCACCGAGTCGGTCAACGTCATGGCCGACAACCTGACCGCGCAGGTGCGGTCCATCGCCCAGGTCACCACCGCCGTCGCACGCGGCGACCTGACCCAGAAGATCCGCGTGGACGCGCGCGGGGAGATCCTCGAGCTGAAAGAGACCATCAACACGATGGTCGACCAGCTGTCCTCCTTCGCCGACGAGGTCACCCGGGTGGCCCGCGAGGTCGGCACCGAGGGCAATCTCGGCGGTCAGGCGACCGTGCGCGGGGTCTCGGGCACCTGGAAGGACCTCACCGACAACGTCAATGTGATGGCTTCCAACCTGACCGGCCAGGTGCGGTCGATCGCTCAGGTCGCCACCGCGGTCGCGCGCGGTGATCTGAGCCAGAAGATCACCGTGGAAGCCAAGGGCGAGGTCGCGGCGCTGGCCGGGGTCATCAACACGATGGTCGACACGCTGTCCGCGTTCGCCGACGAGGTGACCCGGGTGGCCCGTGAGGTCGGCACCGAGGGCATGCTCGGCGGTCAGGCGCGCGTGCCGAACGTCGCGGGCACGTGGAAAGACCTCACCGACAACGTCAATTCCATGGCCAACAACCTGACCAATCAGGTGCGCAACATCGCCCAGGTCACCACCGCGGTCGCTCAGGGCGATCTGACCCGCAAGATCGACGTCGACGCGCGCGGGGAGATCCTGGCGCTGAAGACCACGATCAACACGATGGTCGATCAGCTGTCCGCGTTCGCCGCCGAGGTCACCCGCGTGGCCAGGGAGGTGGGTTCGGAAGGCAGGCTGGGCGGCCAGGCCGAGGTCGAGGGCGTCTCGGGCACGTGGAAGCGGCTGACCGAGAACGTCAACGAGCTCGCGGGCAACCTGACCCGTCAGGTCCGTGCGATCGCCGAGGTCACCAGCGCCGTCGCCGAGGGCGACCTGACCCGGTCGATCACCGTGGAGGCCTCCGGCGAGGTCGCCGAACTCAAGGACAACATCAACTCGATGGTGGAGTCGCTGCGCGAGACCACCATGGCCAATCAGGACCAGGACTGGCTGAAGACGAACCTGGCCCGCATCTCCGGTCTCATGCAGGGGCAGCGGGATCTGCACGTGGTGGCCGAGCTGATCATGGACGAACTCGCGCCACTGGTCTCCGCGCAGTTCGGTGCGTTCTACCTGTCCGACGAGACCACCGAACAACCCGAGCTGATCCTGATCAGCTCCTACGGCAGCCCGCGGGAACCGGGCCAGGAGGTCCGGTTCGCCTACGGCCAGTCGCTGGTCGGGCAGGCCGCGCGCAGCCGCCGCACCATCGGCGTGGACGACGTCCCCGGCGACTACCTCGCCATCTCCTCCGGTCTGGGCCGCACCGCGCCGGTCAACCTGCTCCTGCTGCCGATCGTGGTGGAAGACCAGGTACTCGGGGTGATCGAGCTGGCCTCCCTGCACCGCTTCACCCGCATCCACCGCGACTTCCTCGACCAGCTGATGGAGACCGTGGGTGTCAACGTCAACACCATCATCGCCAACGCCCGCACCGACGAACTGCTGGTGGAGTCGCAGCGCCTGACCTCCGAATTGCAGGCCCGCTCGGAGGAACTGCAGGTGCAGCAGGACGAGCTGCAGCGCTCCAACGCCGAACTGGAGGAGAAGGCGGCGCTGCTGGCCACGCAGAACCGCGACATCGAAGCCAAGAACCTCGAGATCGAGCACGCCCGCCAGGAACTCGAGACCCGCGCCCAGGAGCTGGCGCTGGCCTCGAAATACAAGTCGGAGTTCCTGGCCAACATGAGCCACGAGCTGCGCACCCCGTTGAACAGCCTGTTGATCCTCGCGCAGTTGCTGGCGCAGAACCCGACCCGCAACCTGACCCCCAAGCAGGTCGAGTACGCGGGAATCATCCATTCGGCGGGTTCGGACCTGCTGCAGCTGATCAACGACATCCTCGACCTGTCCAAGGTCGAGGCGGGCAAGATGGACATCAGCCCCGAGTCGGTGCCGCTGCGCAAGCTGCTGGACTACGTGGAGGCCACCTTCCGGCCGATGACCACGCAGAAGAACCTCGGGTTCCGGGTCGTCACCTCCGCCGGTCTGCCGCTGGACCTGCTCACCGACGACTCCCGGTTGCGGCAGGTGCTGGGCAACCTGTTGTCCAACGCGGTGAAGTTCACCGAGGCCGGGTCGGTGGAGCTGCGCATCGAACCGGCGACGGCCGACGAACTGCCCGCCGCCGCCCGCAGGCACGGCCCGGTCGTCGCTTTCCGGGTGATCGACACCGGCATCGGTATCGCCGAACATCAGCTCGAATCGATCTTCGGCGCGTTCCAGCAGGCCGACGGCACCACCAGTCGCAAGTACGGGGGAACCGGCCTGGGCCTGTCGATCAGCCGGGAGATCGCCTATCTGCTCGGCGGCGCCATCACCGCCCAGAGCTCGCCCGGCAAGGGCAGCACCTTCACGCTGTACCTGCCGGTGGCCCGGCCGGACTTCCAGGACGCGCCTCCGCAGGAGCGTACGGACTCAGGACAGGCCGCCGTCACCGTCGAACGCACGCCCGCTCCGGCCGCGCCCCAACAGCTGCGCAGGCTGCTGGTCGTGGAGGAGCGCCCGCAGGGACTGCTGTCCCTGGTCGCGCAGAGCGCGGTGGGCGACCTGGCGGACAGCCACGACCCGCGCGGCCCGGTGCAGATCGTCACCGCGGTCGGCGTGGAAGAGGCCGCCGCGGCGATGGCGACCGAGGTGTTCCACTGCGTGGTGCTCGAGCTGGACATGCCCGACGACGCCGCGCTGCGGCTGCTCGAGACGATGGACGGGGACGCGGCGTCGAGCACCGTGCCGGTGCTCGCGCACAACAATCGCAGGCTCGGTGCCGAGCAGGAGCGCCTGCTGCAGGAGCGCACCTCGCGTCAGCCACTGGAGTTGCTGTCGAGCCTGGACGAACTGCGCGAACGCATCGCCCTGCACGTCGCCGCGGAGGCGCCCGGCGACGTACTGCCCCTTGTCCGCGGGGAGGAGGCGCCCGCCACGGCGCCGGTGCACCCGGACGGCAGACTCGCGGGACGCACGGTGCTGATCGTCGACGACGACGCCCGTAACCTGTTCGCGCTCAGCAGCATTCTGGAGCTGCAGGGCATCACCGTGCTGCACGCCGAGAACGGGCGCGAGGGCATCGACACCCTGCTCGCCCACCCCGAGACGGACCTGGTGCTGATGGACGTGATGATGCCGGAGATGGACGGCTACACCGCGACCGCGAAGATCCGCGAGATGCCCGAGTACGTGGACCTGCCGATCATCGCCGTGACCGCCAAGGCCATGCTCGGCGATCGGGAGAAGAGCATCGCCTCCGGCGCGAACGACTACGTCACCAAACCGGTGGACGCCGACGCGCTGATCGCCTGCATCCAGCACTGGCTGGGGGCGTGATGACAGGACTCGAGTCACCCGGCACCCCCGGCCCGGCGCCGGCGGTCGCTGCGGGTGCCCATCAGGCCGACCAGCCTGCTCTCACCCAGCCTGCCGTCACCCGGTTGGCCGCCACGGTGGAGCGGTTGCGTGCCGAGATCGCCCAGGCCCAGGCGGCCGCGGACGGCCGGGCATTGATCGAGATGGCCAAGGGCGTGCTGGTCGAGCGGTTGCGCTGCGGACCCACCGAGGCGGCGCGTCAGCTGGACGCGCTGGCCGAGCGCGCCGGGGTCACCGCGCTGGAACTGGCCGCCGATCTGGTCAACCAGGCCGCGCAGGACAAGGTCAGCGCCACCGTCGAAGAATTCCTCATGCGCACCGCCACACCGGAGGAATCCTCGGCCGCCGTGCGGCTGCGCACCGCCGAGAGCGGGCTGCTGGCGACCGGTGATCCGCAGCGGGTCGCGCAATCGGTGCTAGAGAACGCTCTCGCTCCACTGGGCGCGACCGCGCTCGCGATCTGGTCGGTGGGTAGCGACGCCTCGTTGACGCTGGCCGGATTCGCCGGCATCGACCTGCACGAGGCGGAGCGGTGGCGGTATGTGCCTCCCGGCGTCCTCACCCCGGCGCGTCAGGCGCTGGACGCGCGTCAGACGCAGTGGATCGAGCATCTGGGCCGGTCGGGACTGCCCTCGATCGGTGACCGCGACGGTGGCCGGGCGGCGATCCCCGCCAGCGCGGGCGGCAGGCTGATCGGCGTGCTGGAAGTGTGCTGGCCGCAGCCGCTTTCGCCGCAACCGCCCCAGGTGCGCAAGCAGCTCGAGGCGCTGGCCGAGCTGTGCGCGCACACGCTCGAAGCCGACCTGCCGACGGTGGTACTACCGGACCGGTCCCACCTCGCCGACCTCGTCCGGCTGTCCGACGGCTTGTTCGACTCCGCGCTGGTGTTGCTGCCCCACTTCGGCGGCGACGGCGAACTCGCCGATTTCCGCATCCACCATGTCAACCGGAGCTTCGTCGATCCCGCCGGCCGCCCGCAGGGCATGGTCAACGGCGCACTGCTGCTCGAGGCCTACCCGATGGCCGCCGCCGAGGGGCAACTGTTCGAACGCATCGAGCACGTCTTCGCCACCGGTGAGACCTACCGCGCCGACCGGATGGTGCTGACCGAGCTGGTCGACCAGGTGCCGTTGACCGTCTCGGCCGCTCTGAGCATCAGCCGCCACGGCGACACCCTGCTCGTGGTGTGGCGGGTGGAGGACGAGACCGCCCGGCTCGCGGCGCTGCTGCAGCACGCTCAGCGGCTCGGCCGCGTCGGCGGGTTCGAGGAGAATGCCGCCACCGGCGAGATCACCTGGAGCAGCCAGCTCTACGCCCTGTACGGACTCACCCCGTCCGACGACCCGATCCCGCTGGCACAACTGCCCGCCCACGTCCACGACGACGACACCGACGCGGTCCAGCGACTTCTGCGGACACTGTTGCGTTACCGCCGTTCGGCCTCGGCGGCGTTCCGCATCATCCGGCCGAACGGCGACACCCGCCACATCCGCATCATCGCCGAACCGGTCGTCGACACCGCCGGTCACCTGATGGCGCTGCGCGGCGCCTACCAGGACATCTCCGCACAGCATTGGACCGAGGTCGCGCTCTCGGCCACCCAGGACCGTCTGGTGCACACCGAGGAGCAGGCCGCCGAGCACAGCAGGCTCGCGCGTCAGCTGCAGCAGGCGATCATGCCCGCCGCGCAGCCCTCGATCGAGGCGTTCGGACTCCAGATCGCGGTCCGCTACCAGCCCACCGAGCAGGACGCACTCGTCGGCGGCGACTGGTACGACGCGATCGTGCTGCCCTCCAAGCAGATCTTGGTCTCCGTCGGCGACATCACCGGTCACGGCATCAAAGCCGCCACCGGAATGGTCGTGTTGCGCAACGCCCTTCGCGGCCTGGCCACCACCGGCGCAGGCCCCGGGCAGATGCTGACCTGGCTCAACCACGTCACCCACTACCTCACCGACGACATCTACGCCACCGCCGTCTGCGGCCTCTACGACCCGCAGACTCGCGTCCTGCGCTGGGCGCGAGCCGGCCACCTGCCGCCGGTGCTGATTCGCGACGGCGAGGCCGCCGCCCTGCCCGAGATCCCGGGAATCCTCCTGGGCGCCGTGGCCGAGACGAGTTATCAGGAAGCCGAACTCCAACTCGAGGCGGACGACGTCCTGCTGCTGTACACCGACGGACTCGTCGAACGCCGCGACCTCGACATCGACGAATGCGTGGACCGGATGCTCGACCAGTCGGCCCGGTTCCAGGGGAATCTGGACGATCTCGTGGACCATCTGCTCGACCAGAGCGATGCCAACACCGATGACGACACCTGCCTTGTCGGCATCAAGGTGGGGCAAGGATCCAGCACGCCGACCAGCTAGGGAACCCCGGTCGTCGCCGTCGTCGGCAGCGCGGCGCGGCCAGGGCCCAGCAGCACCCATATCTCCTCGACGGTGAGCAACGATCGCCGACGACCTGTACCGTCCGTGCGCCTTCGATAGGGAAGCCGACTTCGCGAACCTTGACAACGGAAGTGTAGTTCGTGAATTATAGATCGCGAAGCAAGATTCCCTTTGATGGGTATGTCGGCGCGTGAGCCGAATTCGTTCACTTTTTCGCGCCGCCGAACCGCTCCCGGAGCGAAAGGACCCCGATCGTGTCGGTTCCGTTGTGGATGTGGCCCGCGGTACTGGGGGTCATCATGGCGATGCTGGCGGTGGACTTGTTCGCCCACCGCAAAGCCCATGTGGTCGGCGTGCGCGAGGCCGCGGTCTGGTCGGCGCTATGGGTCGCCCTGGCGGTCGGCTTCGGCGGGCTGATCTGGTGGCGGTGGGGTGGGGAATTCGCCGCCCAGTACTACGCCGGGTACGTGATCGAGAAATCCCTGGCGGTGGACAACGTGTTCGTCTTCGCGGTCATCTTCGGCTACTTCGCCGTGCCGCGCGAATACCAGCACCGGGTGCTGTTCTACGGCGTGCTGGGCGCGCTGGTCTTCCGCGGGGCGTTCATCGCCGCCGGATCGATCCTGATCGCGAGTTTCGCCTGGATCCTCTATGTCTTCGGCGCGTTCCTGGTGGCCACCGGCATCAAGATGGCCCGCCACAGCGACGACACCATCGACCCGGCGAAATCCCTGGTGCTACGCGGGTTCCGGCGCCTGGTGCCGATGACCGACGGCTTGCGCGGTCAGAAGTTCTGGGTCCGAGAGCACGGTCGCAGGCTGGCCACGCCGTTGCTGGCGGTGCTGGTGCTGGTCGAGACCACCGACATCGTCTTCGCGGTGGACTCCATCCCCGCCATCTTCGCCGTCACCAGCGAACCGTTCCTGGTGTTCACCTCCAACGCTTTCGCCATCCTGGGCCTGCGCGCGATGTACTTCATGCTCGCCGACCTGATGCACCGCTTCATCTATCTGAAGCTGGGTTTGGCGATCGTGCTGGTGTGGGTCGGTGTCAAGATGCTGCTGCTCGAGATCTACAAGATCCCCACCACCGCCTCCCTGGCCGTGGTCGTCGTCATCCTCGCCGTCGCCGTCGCCGCCAGCCTGACGCGGACCCGCGTACTCCCGGCCGAGGGTTCCGACACACACTTCGCGACGACATCCGAAGGTGGATACCGGAAATGACGATGGTCTATCGTGCGAGTATGCCCTCCGACGCCACGGCCACCCCCGCCGACCGCTCCACCGGGGACGCGCAGCCGGCACCGGCACGGACCTGGACTTTCCTCACCAACCACGCCCACGTGCTGCTGTGCCTCTCGCGCGACGGCGAGCTGACCATGCGTGAACTCGCCCAGGCCGTCGGCATCACCGAACGCGCCGTGCAGGCCATCATCGCCGACCTCATCGACGACGGCTACCTCACCCGCGTCAAGAACGGCCGCCGCAACACCTACACCGTCCACGCCCACGGCCGCCTGCGTCACCCTCTCGAATCCGCGCATACCGTGGGCGAACTCATCACCGCTCTGCGCTGACCGCACCGCCGAGGGCGACAACGCGGGCACGAAAGCGGCGGTGAGCAGTTGGATCACCGGGTCGTCGAGTGAGTATCCGGCCGCCCACACGCGCGCGACCCCGGACACAGATCGCCGAATCGGAGCGCGCTGCCTACATTTTGGCGTGCTTGGCCTGGACGAAGCTGAACAGGCCGAAGGCGGCGATGCCGAGCGCGGCGATCACCAGCAGGACGACCCCATAGGGCTGGGCGCCGAGGGTCTTGAGTGCGCCGTCGAGCCCAGCGGCCTTGTCGGGCGCAGAGCTGGTGACCGCGAGAATCACCAGCACGCCGATCGCGCCGATGGCCGCCCCCTTCGCGATATGACCCGCGGTGCCCAGGCGGCGGATGTTGGTGGTGTTCGTGTCCAGGTCCTCCATGAATCGGCCGGTGACACCCTTGTGCACGTAGTAGCCGCCGACCGCGATGATCACCAGTCCGCCGACCACGAGCACGGCAGTGCCCGCGGTGTTCTGCATGAGCCGGGCGGTCAGACTCTGGCTGTCACCGCTGCTGGACTTGCCGCCGCCACGGGCGAAGGTGAACGCCATGAGCGCCAGCGCGGCGTAGACCACGGCCACTGCCAGCGCCTTGACCCGCCGGAACGCCTCTTTCTTCTTGTCCGTCTCGTCGGGCTTGGATGCGCTGCCGAATATCGCCTCGGCCAGCTGCCACAGCGCCATGAGCACGAAGGCCACCACCGCGACCCACAGCACGACCTTGCCGAAGGGCGCCGCGGCGATCTGCGCCATGGCGCCGGATTGATCGGCGGTACCGCCGCCGCCGAAGGCGACGCGCAAGGCGATGTAGGCGATGATCAGGTGGACGATGCCGGACATCACGAAGCCGGCCCGGGCGAATCGCTCGAACGTGGGATGCTGCGCGATCCGGCCCGCCGTGGACGATGTCGAGGTGTTGCTGTAAGCCATGGTGCCTTCTCATCCGTGGGGTGCCGATCGTTAGCGCAGATACCCGGCGCGTGGGTGTCGAAACAGGCGCCGCTGCTTGCTCGGATGAGGACAGGCGATGTCAGCGCTCGCGCATCGTGATTCGCGCGTCGTAGGCGGGGCTGAGGCCGGTGTGGTAGCGCCGCGGTGGCTCGATCGGACCGGGGACGGTCTCGATGCGCCGCTGCTCGAACAGGGTGCGGAACAGGATCCTGGCTTCGGCGAGCGCGAACTGGGCCCCCAGACACCGGTGCGCCCCCGCGCCGAAGGTCAGCCAGGTGTAGCCGCCGGGGCGTTCGCCGAGGAAGCGTTCCGGCCGGAAGGTGAGCGGGTCGGCGTAGTACCACGGTGCTTCGTGGATGAGCAGGATCGGCACGATGACGATCGCGCCCTTCGGAACGGCGATGCCGTTGACGACGGTGTCGCGCAAGGCGCGGCGCCCGGTGAACGGCGAGACGGGCCGCAGGCGCATCGTCTCGGCGACCACCGCGTCGAGGTAGGCGTCCAGCCGGTCACGATCGCCCGCGTCGGCCGCGGCGTCCACCTCGGCCATGGCCTCGGGGTGCGCGGCCAGCATGGTCGCCACCCAGCCGAGGGTGATGGCGGTGGTCTCGTAGGCGCCGAGCAGCACGCCGCGCATGTTGCGGGCCAGCGCGGCGTCGTCGTGCTGATCGAGGCCGGTGCCCACGTATCGGGACAACAGATCGGCGCGGTGCTCACCCGGGGTCGCGCGGCGAGCGGTGATCTCCTCCACGATGACGGCGTCGACCTGGTCCCGGCGACGGGTCAGCGGGGGATAGGGCAGGGTGTAGCCGCCGAGGAACGGGGTCAGCAGAGTGACGGTGAGGAATCCACGGCTCTCGATCTCGTCGAACCAGGCACGCACGGCTCGGCGCAGCCGCGCCATCCGCTCGTGCTCGACGTCGCCGAAGACGACGCCGAGCAGGATGTCGAGCGCCATCCCGTACCCGGCGCGCAGGAACGCGAACGGCTCGTCCACCGGCCAGGTCGGAATCGCGCGCTCGACCACCCCCACCATGAGGTCCTCGTAGGACTGCAGCGCCTTGTGCTGAAAAGGCGGTGAGAAGAGTTTGCGCTCGCGGCGGTGTTCCTCGCCGTCGAGGAAGATCAGCGTCTGTTCGCCGAACATCACGTCGTGACTGGAGAACCGGCTCAGCACCTGCCCGACGGAGAAGTTCTCGTGATCGGCGAACAGCGCGCGCACGTCGTCGGGCTGGTGGGTGACCAGCATGGTCGGGAAGGCGGGTGGCGAGACGACGAACCGTTCCCCGAGCTCGAGCAACGGCGAGGAATGTGTGCCCGGCCGCAGCAGCCCGCCGAGCATGCCGAGGTGACGGGTGCGTAGGCGGGGCAGTTCACGCAAAGCGACTTGGGCAGAACACATCCCGCCATCCTCACCGTTGCCGCCGCGCCTCGCAATCGCCGAACAGCTTCTGCGGCAGGGAGTTCGGCAGTCCGGTGCCCCCAATTGCTCGGGCTTGTGATCGATACCGATTGCCCCCGGTAGGCGACGCTAGAGCGCGGCGACGAGCATGGTTGTCATCGCGACATCCATCGCGAAGTGCGGAAACACCGCGAACGCCAAGGTGTGCGGCAGCCGGTCCCGTTGCTGGGCCAGGTGTGGCTGGATGGCAGCTCCTGGTTCCCGCTGCCCATCCCGGAATGGAACGACCGCGAGCAGCGCCTCACCGTGTCGCGGTACCGCCAGGGCCCGAGCGAGACCACGCCGCTCAGTCGACCATGACGGTCGCGTCGAGCGGGTTCCCCGGGCCACCGAGCAGAACCGCCAGAAGACACATGACCCCGAGGGTCGCGACGAGCAGCGACAGCAGCAGTGATCGCCTGCCGTCGGGGGAGCGCACGTAGGTCACCCCGTTCCGGCCCACCGCGAGGCGATGACCGGATGTCGCCGAGCGGGGCACACCTGTCACGATCAGCACCAGTGTGGGCACGGTGAGCACCATGAGCAGGACGGTCGAAGCGGTCTCGCGTAACTCGGCGGTGATGCGCACTCCCACCAACTCGAAGATCATCAGCGAGCAGGCGGTGCGATACCACGCGAGCGTGGTTCGCTCCACCTGTAAGCCACCGTCGGACGGCGGCGCCGGGGCATCACCTTCGCCCGGAGTCATGGACGCGGGGGCATATCAGCGGGGGTCATATCAGCATCGACCAGCAGACCAAGCCCGCCGCTACGGCCAGGACCAACGACAGCGGTACCGCGATGTGCGGAGCAGGCAGCGGCGCCGACCGACGCAGACTGCGTTCGGTGCGCGCCCACCCCGTCCATGCCAGGATCGGCAACACGACCGCCGATCCTGTCAGTAGAGCCGAGGCCGCCACACTGGGTGTGGAACGGTCACCGACTCCGAACACCTGCAATGCCACCCCCGCGGCCATGAGCGCCAGCGACGTGCGTATCCATGCCAGATAGGTCCGCTCGTTGGCCAGGCTGAAGCGGGCGTCCGGCTCGACGCCCGTGCCGTAGACCCGCGCGGGAAACCGGCGCGGGACTGCTTCGTCGTCGGCATCCGCCACCTCGGCAACCTCCTCCGTCACTGCCGTCCGCGGCCCCGGCCGCAGACATCGAGTCCAGCGCATCGCCCTCCGGCGAAGCAGATTTCCAGCGGGTAGCCGGTGCGGGCCTCCCACGCAGGCACAGGCGGGCCGGGAACAGGATACTTCTCCGGAGTCGCTACCAACCGGCGGCGGCGATGCGGGAGTGGTGGTTCCGGAACGTAGTGTCGGTGCGTGTCCACGATGGCGATCGTTCACAGATGGCGCGGGCTGACCGGTTGGCTGACCCAACCGCGGCACCCGGCCCGGCTGGTGGTCTTCGGATTCGGGGCAGCCACCCTGGTCGGCACGATTCTGCTGCTGCTGCCGATCGCCACGGAGAGCAGGACGGCAACCGACCCGATCACCGCGTTGTTCACCGCAGTATCAGCGGTGTGCGTGACCGGCTTGGTCGTCGTGGATACCGAGAGCCACTGGTCGTTGTTCGGCGAGCTGGTGATCCTGGGATTGATCCAGATCGGCGGGCTCGGAATCATGACGCTGGCGTCGTTGTTCGGCTTGCTCGTGGCGCGGCGGATGGGGCTGCGCATGCAGCTCATCGCCCAGACCGAGACCAAGACCGTGCGGTTGGGGGAGAGCCGCCGGGTCGTGGTCGGCGTGATTCGCATGAGTCTGCTGGTGGAGGCGATCGTCGCTGTGGCGCTCACCGCGCGATTCATGACGGGTTACGGCGAGTCCGTCGCGCGAGCTGTCTATCTGGGCGTGTTCCACGCGATTTCTGCGTTCAACAACGCCGGATTCGCCCTGTATCAGGACAGCCTGATCGGCTTTGCCACCGACCCTTGGATCATCGTGCCGATTTCGCTGGCGCTGGTGATCGGCGGGCTCGGATTCCCGGTGATCTTCGAGGTCACCCGGTCGCTGCGGCGGCAACAGGTGCGTGAGTTCCGGTGGCGGCGGTGGTCGCTGCACACCAGGATCACCCTGATCGCCTATGCCCTGTTGAGCCTGGTCGGGGTGGTCGCGGTGACGACCTTCGAGTGGACCAACCCGGACACGCTGGGGCCGCTGGGCACGGCGCACAAGCTCCTGGTCGGCGGTTTCCACGGGCTCAGCCCCCGTACCGCGGGGTTCAATTCGGTGGATGTCGGGTCCATGCATTCGGCGACGTTGTTGGTCAACGATGTGCTGATGTTCGTCGGCGGCGGCAGCGCGGGTACCGCGGGCGGGATCAAGGTGACCACGTTCGCTCTGCTCGCGTTCGTGATCATCGCCGAGATCCGCGGGGAGCCGACGGTCCACGTCATGGGGCGCAGGCTGGCCGCCCCGGTACAGCGTCAGGCGATCACGGTGGTGTTGCTCGGCGGTGGCGCGGTGGTGATCGGGACGCTCCTGCTGCTGGCGATCACCGGCATGACTCTGGACGCGGTGCTGTTCGAGGTGGTGTCCGCGTTCGGCACGGTGGGGTTGTCGACGGGTATCACCGCGGACATCCCCGATTCGGGGCTTATCGTGTTGATCGTGTTGATGTTCATGGGCCGGTTGGGTCCGATAACCCTGGCCACCGCGTTGGCCTTGCGCGACCGCGGACGCCGCTACGAACTGCCCGAGGAGCGCCCCATTGTCGGGTAGAGCCGTACGCAAACGGGGCACCCGTGTCGTCGTGGTCGGCCTGGGCCGCTTCGGCGGCGCGCTGGCTCGGGAACTGGTCGCCCACGGGTCGGAAGTGCTCGCCCTCGACTCGAATCCGACACTGGTGCAGCAGTATTCCGATGAGCTGACCCATGTCGCGGTCGCCGACACCACCGACATGGAGGCTCTCGAACAGTTGGGAGTGCCGGACTATCCGCACGCGGTCGTCGGCATCGGCAGCAATATCGAGGCCAGCATCCTGACCACTTCGCTGCTGGCCGACTTCCGGATTCCGAAGATCTGGGCGAAAGCGACCAGCCGCCGCCACGGCCAGATCCTGGAACGGGTCGGCGCCCACCATGTCGTGCTGCCCGAACACGATATGGGCGAACGCGTGGCGCATCTGGTCACCGGGGGGATGATCGACTACATCGAGTTCGACGCCGACTACGCCATGGCCAAGACCATCGCACCCCGAGCCAGCGTCGGCAGAACCCTCACCGCCAGCGGCTTGCGCCGGCAGTTCGACATCACTGTGGTCGCGATCAAACATCACGACGCGGACTTCACCTATGCGACCCCGGATACCGTCGTCGAAGCGGGTGACGTGCTCATCGTGTCGGGCCGCGTCGCCGACGTGGAGCATTTCACCGACCTCACCTGAATCCATCGCGGCGAACGCGAGGGTCCGCGGTCGCCGGAAGCGGCCGCGCACCCCAGGACCCGGTGTCAGGAGCGCAGGTCGCGCCGGTTGAAGCGCAGGAACCCGGCAGCCGCCAGGACGGCCGACACCACGACGAGGACCCCGGCGTCGGCCCACTGCATTCCGTGGCGCAGCGGTTCGCCGCCGATGTAGTAGTGGAAAGGCGAGAGGTATTTCAGCCAGTCGGCGCCGATGACACCGGCGAGGTTGCCCGCGACATAGGTGAGCACCCCGATGCCGACCGCGATCGCCAGGGCCTGGCCGCGTTTGCCGAGCGCGGCGCCCAGGCCGATGCCCAGCGCGCCGAAGGTGACCCCCAGCAGCGCCAGATGCGCGCATTGAGCGGCGAATTCCGCGATGCCGATCGATTCGAGGTCCGCCGCGGGACGCAGGGCCACCATGCCGAGCAAGACCAAGGCCGCGATGACCACAGCGCCGGTGACCAGGGCGGCGAATCGCTGCACCGCCAGCCGAACGCGGCCCACCGGATGCGCGAGCAGCAGGTCCAGGTAGCCGCTCTCCTCGTCGCCTGCGACAGCGCGGGCGCCGAAGGTGACTCCGAACGCCATCACCAGCAGGGGCAGCAGGAGACCGAACACCGTCGAACCGAGATATCCCGCCGCCGAGTCGACGTCGTTCATCCGCAAGGCTTCGCGCATCGCTTCGGGGTAGTTCTGCACGGCTTCGGCCATGCCGCCTTCGGACACCTGCGGATAGAACGCGGCATAGAGCAGTCCGACCGCCGCGGTGCCGACCGACCACGCCAGCAGAAGGCGGCGGTTGTCGATCAGGGTTCGGGTGTAGATGTCAGGCAGCATCGGCTTCTCCGGTGTAATAGCTGTGGAACAGGTCTTCCAACGCGGGTTCGGTGACGAGCAGACCGACGACGTGATGCCCGGCCAGGGCGCGCAGCAAGGCGTCCGGGCTGCCGGTCACCTGGCAGCGCAGGGTCGAGCCCTCGATCCGTACCTCGCCGACCCCCGCCAGGCCGGCGAATTCCGCCGCCTCGACGGGGCGGGTGAAGCTGACCTCGACATCCCGTCGGGCGTCGGCGCGCAAGCCGGCGACGGTGTCGAGGGCGACCAGACGGCCCTCGCGGATGATCGCGACCCGATCGGCGACCGCTTCGACCTCGCTCATGATGTGACTGGACATGAACACCGTCCGGCCGGCGGCCGCGGCCTCGGACACCATGTCGAGGAACACCTGCTGGGCCAGCGGGTCCAATCCCGATGTGGGCTCGTCGAGGATCAGCAGCTCGGGTTCGTGCATGAACGCCTGCACCAGCCCGACCTTCTGCCGGTTCCCCTTCGACAGGGCCGAGATCTGCTTGTCCTGATCCAGCTCCAGCCGGTCGCACAGGGCATCGATGCGATCGGAGCCCGCGCCGCCACGCAACGCGGCGAGGAACCGCAGCGCCGATCCCACCCGCT
Source organism: Nocardia shimofusensis NBRC 100134 (assembly GCF_001613125.1). Lineage (GTDB taxonomy): Bacteria > Actinomycetota > Actinomycetes > Mycobacteriales > Mycobacteriaceae > Nocardia > Nocardia shimofusensis. The sequence continues at coordinate 66,819 of NZ_BDBT01000007.1, read as the reverse complement.
GGCGTGCGGGCGCGACGAAATCACCGGCGAGATAGCCGATCCGGGCATGCAACCGGACGGCGTCGGCACGAGGGTCGAGGTCGAGGACCCGGGCCGTGCCGCTGGTCGGGCGGATGAGGTCCAGCAACAGCCGGATCGTCGTGGATTTCCCGGCGCCGTTGGGGCCGAGAAATCCGAAGACCTCTCCTCGTTGGACGGACAGGGTCAGCTCGACGAGCCCCCGGGACGAGCCGTAGGTCTTCGTGAGCTGGTTCACCTCGATTGCGTTCACCATGCATCTGAACGTATCGAACTTTCAGAGATTTGCAAATACTTTGAAGATTCGCAGGTCTGATACCTTCGGTGCGTGGGAACCAATGAGCGATTGCGAGAATCCGCGGAGAAGCTGGCCCTGACCTTGTCGGCGGGCGGCGGAATGCAACGTTCGACCGCTCGGGTGCTGACGGCCCTGCTCTACACCGAGCAGGAAACCATGACCGCGGCCGACCTGTGCGCGGAGTTGTCGATCAGCTCCGGGGCGGTGTCGACCGCCATCAAACACCTCATGCCGGTCGGCTTAATCGAACGCGTGCCCGCACCGGGCAGCCGCCGCGATCACTATCGTTTCCGGGCCGGGGCGTGGGCTGCCCTCATGTCGCAGCAGAACACGATGCTGGCCACCATGCGCGACGCGGCGCGCGAAGGCATCGACGCCACCGGCCCGGACACCGTCACCGCTCGCCGTCTGCACGAGATGCAGGACTTCTACGCCTTCATGGTCGACGAGCTGGTCCCGTTGATCGATCGATGGCGCGAGCGATACGCCGCCGAGCATCCCTGACCTCGCGCGTGGGAGCCGGGCCGGAGGTACACCGGCTCCCGCGTTCGGCGGTCAGCCGTCGAGATCCCGGCGCGCGCACCCGAACAAGCCGATCGCGATCATGGCGGCGGCGAGGGCCGTGAGCACACCACTCGCGACCCAGTCCGGCGCGGTGTCGGGCACCGCGGCCAGGTGGGCGAACGGAGAAATCTCCGACAGCCAAGCCGGCGCGTGGATGCTCTGCACGATGACGTCCAGCATGAATCCGCCTGCCACGGGCACAGCGCCGATGGCGCCGACAGCGGTGGGATACCAGCCCAATGCCGCCACCGCGGCGCCGAGGCCGAGCAGGACGACGGGGGCGACGTTGAACGCGCCCGCCAGCGCCTGGCCGAACCCCAGCGGCGCGCCGGTGATCACCGCACCGAACCACATCGACACCGCCGCGACGGCCAGCAGGATCGCGACCCCCGCTGCCGTGACAGCTGTCTCCGTTCCGGCCCACCGGTATCGCGACAGCGGCAGGGAGTGCAGAAGGTTCCAGCGTCGCGCTCTCTCGTCGGCGGCCACGGCCGAGATCCGGATGGCCGCGTAGAGCCCGACAGGGATGGCCAGCAGGGCGAACATCGCGGCCGCGAACCCGGAAACCGTACCGAGACCGGCGAACCCGGCTGTCCCCGCGAGTTCGGCGAAACGCGGATTCTTGTCGAAGAACTCCAGGATCGAGGCGATCAGCGCGCCCAGCAGCAGGAAGTAGGCGCCGATTCCCGCCGCCCAGCCCATCGTCGGCGCGAGTGCGCGCCGGGCGGCGAAACCGTGCAGCGAGCCCAGCAGCCGGGTGCGGGCCGGCCGTGCTTCGGGCAGCATGATCAGGGCGCCGCCGAGGTCGCGGCGACGGGCGAGCAGTAGCGCGGCGGCGGTCGGAGCGGCGGCCAGGACGGCCAGCACGAGCACAGGCTCGATCCGGTTGTCCGCATAGGGGGCGGTGCGGGCGGAAAGCCCGAAGGGGGTGAGCCAGGAAGTCCAGGCGAGCGCTGTCACACCGTCGGCGAGCATCCGCAGCAACAACGACACCCCGAGAGCGGCTGCGGCGAGTCCGGCGGCCGCCGCCCGAGACGGAAACACCTGCGCGGCGAGCAATCCCACACCGGCGAATGCCATGGTCGTGGCGAACACACACAGGGTGTGCAGCAGTGCCCCGGTCGGGTCGGTGCCTGCCACGACCAGGCCGGCACCCACTCCCGTGGCGATGAGCACGGCGGCCGAGGTCATCATCGCCGCGGCACGCGAGACCAGATCCAGTATGCGTGTCCGCCCGCCGAGCAGCAGATCCCAGTACCCGGCATCCTCCTGCCCGCGGGTGAGCCGAGTAGCGGCCAGCAGTGCCCACACGCCGCAGAGCACCAGCACCGGGGTGCCGGTGCGCCACACGGTGAACCCGCCGGGATCGTCGAGGGCGAGCGGAGCGCCGAACAGTATGCGCACCGCCGGGTTCTCCGCGAGAGCGCGCAGCGCCCCGGAGTCGAGCGTATCCGCGAAGGTCGTCTGATACTGCGCGGCGACCAGGGTCGAGATACCGGTGGCGGCGACAGCGACCACCGCGGCCCCGCGGCGGATCTGGCGGAAGGCGAGCCCGGCCAGTGCCCGCCCGGGTTCGGCGGCGCCGACCGTGCCGGTGGCGAGGGCGGTCATCGGGCGGCCTCGCCGTAGTAGTCGAGGAAGATCTCCTCCAGGGTGGGCTCTCGTAGCGACAACGCTGTCACCTGCGCCGCGGCGAGGGCTCGCAGCGCCGGCGCGGGGGGCCCGGACAGCGTGAAGCGCAACCGGCCCTCATCGGCCGATTCCACGGCCATCACGCCGTCCACGCCGTCCACTGTCGGCGCCTGGCCCTCGTAGGAAACCTCCACAACCGTGCGATGCAGTCGACGCAGATCGGCCATCGTCGCGATCTCGACGAGCCTGCCGTTGCGCAGGATCGCGACCCGATCACACAGCGCCTCCACCTCGCCGAGCTGATGCGAGCTCAAGAAGACCGTCTGCCCGCGTTCCCGCGCCTCGGTGACACACCGACGGAACTGCTGTTCCATCAGCGGATCCAGACCACTGGTCGGCTCGTCCAATACCAGCAGCGGGGCGCGAGTGGCGAAGGCGGCGACCAACGCGACCTTCTGCCGGTTGCCGGTGGAATAGGTCCGGCCCGGCTTGTCCGGATCCAGCGCGAACCGCTCCACCAGCTCGGCACGATAAGCCTCATCGACACCGGGGCCCACCCGGGCCAGCAACTCGAGGATCTCCGCACCGGTCAACGACGGCCACAGCGCCACATCGGCAGGCACATAGGCCAAGTGCCGATGCGCGGCGCGGACATCCGCCGCTTTCTCCCCGAACACCCTCGCCACACCCGACGTGGGCCGGATCAACCCCAGAAGCAACCGGATGGTGGTCGATTTGCCCGCACCGTTGGGGCCGAGGAAGCCGAACACCTCGCCGCGATCGACGCTCAACGTGAGGTCGTCGACGGCGACGGTACGACCGAACCGCTTGCTCAAACCCTCGAGCGAGACAGGCGCGCCGGAATCGATGGCGCGCGCGGACAACGCCGCAGTGACTGACATCGGAAAGCCTTTCCAAGTCGACGAATACGCATTGCCGACCAGACTTCCCGGCGCACCTGGACAGAAGGCTACTCCGGCCGGGCTCCACGCCACCACGTTTCGTCGCCCCCGACCTGAAGCCGGGCCTGTCGCTCAGAGAGTGAACGTCAGGGCATCCGGTCGGATGTAGTCACCGGGATCGGAGAGGAAACGCAATGTCGGGCGCCGCTCGGCGGGGATGCGTTCCAGTTCGCCGTGCAATGTGGCCTGATAGGTGTCACCACGCGCGGTGAAGCCCGGAAGCCAGTTGTCGTGATGGCTGGGCACGAACACCGCGGGCCTGATCGCCTCGATGTACTGGCGGATGTCGCGCAGACCGTTGAGCGGCTGGTTGAAACCCTGGATGGCACCGAGGTGCACATCGCTGGCGGGCAGCGCCCTCAGCACGTCATACACCTGCGGTCCGGCTTCCGCGAGTGGTCCGGCGGAGTCGTTCCAGGTGAGGGTGAATCCACCCACCCGGAATTGATAGAGCAGGCTGCCGCCTTCCTGGTCGGACAGCGCGGACCCGAGTGCGATGAGATCACACAGCTGCGGCGGGTTCGCGATCGAGTCACGAATGTCCGGCACAGGGAAGAACGGCGCGGAACCGTCGGCGCTGCGGTCCGGGGGTTTCGGTCCCGAGTGCACATGCCGGACGGCCGTCACCTCGACCGATCCGACCGTATGGCGATAGGTCTCGCCGAGTGCCGACCGCGCGTCACCGAAGGTCACAGTGCGCAAGGTCGACGCCTCGACCTGGCGCTGCGCCTGGGAACAGTGCTCGGCCGTGCCGAACAGCACCGCGCCGGAGGCCTGTGCCAGAGCGCCCGCGTCAGCTGCGTGGTCGAAGTGCCCGTGCCCGATGAAGATCGCTTCGGGGCGCAGCTCGCCTACCTGTGCCACGGTGGTCGGGACGTATCCACTGTGGGCGCCCCGGGGAACCCAGGCATCGAGCAGGACAACGGTCCCACCCAGCGCCGCGGCGAAACTCGTGCATCCGAACCAGGACAGGATCGCCCGATCGCTGCGCACCGCGCCGGTCACCGGGTCGACGTTGGCCGCGCCGAAGAAGCGGGTGCGCGCGGCGATCATGCGCTCGTCCGGATCTGCGACGGACCTCCCCGCTGTTGCGACGAGACCGGCGCCGATCGCGGCGCCGAGAAGTGTGCGCCGGGTGAGGGGGCGCCGGGTGAGGGGGCACGGACTGTGCGAGAACTCTGACACGGAAGCATCCTGACAGCTATCGGAAACGGGCACCGGCCCTCGGGGCAGTTCGCCGTTGATCCTGCCCCCATTTGGATACCAAATCGTATCCGTTGGGTATGGTGGCCGAGGTCGCATTCGCTGACGAATGTGCGATACCCGATCGGGGAGATGAATGAAGAGGACCCTTCGGCGTCGGTCGTTGGCGGTATCGATCGTCACGCTGTTTGCGACGATGGTCGTCGCGCCGACATGGATGCCGGCCGCCGCGGCCCCGGACGGCGGCGCCGACGGCGCCCGCTGGCTGTCCGACTACGAAGCACCACCGAAGTACCCCGATGTGCACATCGAGTGGGATGTACCGCTCACCATGAGTGACGGCACCGTGTTGAAGGCGAACGTCTACCACCCTGCGGATGCGCGTGGGCCGATCGCCGAGAAGACGCCCACGATCGTCAACATCACGCCTTACACCAAGCTGTTTCAGATGCTGATCGACTCCGCGATCGCGACGCCGGCCCTCTACGACGCTCTCAACCGGTTGCTGAAGCTGGCCGACTTCTCGGCGGTCGGGATGGGCGGGCTGTCGGATATGGCCCAGAACATCCCCGCAGGTGTCGGGCGCATCTTCGCCGGCGTCGACCGCAAGCTGATCCAGAGCGGCTACTCGGTCGCGGTGGTGGACGCGCGGGGTACAGGGTTCTCCCAGGGGGTGTGGGATGTGCTCGGCGAACGTGAGCAACTCGATGCCGCCGAGATCGTCGACTGGGCGGGAAGTCAGCCGTGGTCGACCGGCGATGTCGGCATGACCGGCGCGTCGTACTGTGCGATCAACCAGCTGCACGCCGCCCAGAAAGGGGCGAAGGCGCTGAAAGCGATCTTCCCGGTCGACGCGGGCAATGATCTGTCCCATGACATCATCAACACCGGTGGCGGGTTCGGCGTGGGCTTCCTCGTCCCCTGGATCACCTTCGTCAATACGACGAAGGCGTTGCCCGACATCGTATCGATGCTGACCGGGTCGTTCGACTGGAAATGGCTCGAGGATCGCGTGAGCAGCCCCTTCACCATGGCGGATGCCCTGATCGGCTACTTCTTCAGTGCCACATGGGAATTGATGCCTGCGTCCACGCAGAACGTCTGGCAGTCGAGCAGCGACAGACACAAAGCCTGGCTGGGCAGCGGCGTCGACAACGTCGAGGTGCCGACCTTCATGGTGGGCAGCTGGTTCGATCTGTTCGCCTACTCCGAGATCAAGGCGTTCGAGCAGATTCCGCTGTCCTCGGACAAGAAGAAGTTGATGATGGGCAACGGCTACCACATCACTCCGCTCGGACGTCACGGCGAGCCCGGTACACCACCCCGCCTCGATGTCCTGCAACGCGCGTGGTTCGACAGGTGGCTCAAGGGCATCGACAACGGTATCGACCGATACGACCCCATCACCTTGTTCCAGCAAGGCGGAGGCTGGACCAGTGTCGACACCTTCCCTCGACCCGATGCCGTCCATCGGCGCCTCTACCTTTCCGCAGCGCCGAGCGGTACGACCAGCTTCCCCGTCGCCCACGACGGCAGCTTGACCGCCGAGCCGCCCACGGAGAGCAGGCGACTCACCGTCACCCCGGGGCTTGCCACGGTGTGCTCGCGGGACTCGGCGCAGATCACTGCCGGCATCACCTCGGTGTTCGATATCTGTGCCAAAGACAGCAGGGTGGCCGAAACCAGCGCGCTGACTTTCACCAGTCCGCCGGTCGATGCGCCGACGACGATCTCGGGTCCGATCGCGCTGCATCTGAACACGGTTCACGACACGACCGACGGATTCTGGACCGCCACGGTGAACGATGTCGCCCCTGACGGCACGTCGACGGCGATCACCTCAGGTCAGCTCGTCTCCTCGATACGCATGATCGATGAAGGCAAGTCGACCCGATCCGCCAACGGCGATTACACCGACCCGTACCCGACGCTCGCGATCGAAGACCGCCTCCCGGTCGTGCCCGGTCAGCCGACCGCGCTCGACATCAGCATGCGTGCCACCGATGCGATTCTGAAGCCGGGGCACCGGTTGCGCATCGACGTGTTCGCGAGCAACTTCCCCCGTGCTGTTCCGTCCGGGCCGACTCTGGTCGACAGCGAGCTCGCGCCTCAACACCTCCAGCTCGACCCGCAGGCGCCGAGCTACGTCAACATTCCGGTCGGCGGAAATCCACGCTGGTGACACGGGCCCGCAGCGGCCGGTAGCCCGCCGGTGGGAGCGGGGAACCATGTGATATTCGAAAGTACCGAATACCTAGAGTATTCCCATGGCCGAGATGACCCCACCGATCAGTCGCCGCCGCCGAGAGACCCGTCGGCGACTGATCGACGCCGCGCTCGAGGTCTTCGCCGAGCGCGGCTTCGGCAGCAGCACGGTGGATCAGGTGTGCGAACGAGCCGGGTTCACCAAGGGGGCCTTCTACTCCAACTTCGCGGCGTTGGACGAGCTGTTCCTGGCGGTGTGGGAACAGCGCTCGGCGCAGATGCTCGCCGACGTCGAAGCACTGCTGGCCGGTCGCGTGCACTCGCGGGTCGATTCGATCCGCGACATCGTCGAACAGGTGCTCGAGACGATTCCCGTCGACGACAAGTGGTACCGCCTCACGGCCGAATTCACCGCCCATTCCCTGCGCAACCCGGCGCTCAAGCGGGTGGTCGCCGCGCGCGAGGAGGCCATCCTCGCGACGCTGATGCCCCTGCTCGAGCAGCTTGTCGCTCAATTGGGGCGCGAAGTCATCGACGCCGCGCGGTTCGGTCCCGCATTGGTCGCCGTGCACGACGGCACGAGCGTGCAATGCCTCATCGACTCCGACACCGACGCCGCGCGAGCCCGTCGGGCCGACTTGTTCGTCCTGCTCGTCGAGCACCACACCAGGGAGATCCGTTCCTGACCGGTACATTCGCACCCGATGTCATCGTGGTCGGCGCGGGCCTCACAGGGTCCGACATCGCCGATTCGCTCATGCCGGTCGGTCGAGGCGACGCAATTCGGTGAGCACCATCCGAACCGCCTGCGGGACAGCGGCGGCGACCGGGGCGGACAGCCCGACGCCCAGGTCCAGGGATGCCGCTTCGACGGCGAGGACGACGAGTTCGCGCGGCACACGGTCGAGGGCGCGTCCCAGCAGCAGCGCGTCCGGGATGCCCAGTGCGTGCGAGCTCGTGGGATAGGTGCCCTCGGGCAGCGCGTCGACGGTGGTGCGCCAGATCCGGCCCGGCGTGGAGGGCTCGCACAGCACCGCGTCGATGACGACGGCGAGATCGGCGTCGGTCCAGGCGTCCAGCAGACCGGCGGGTTCACCGTCGCACACCGACACCACGACACCGGGCAGATCGAGTTCGGCTATCTCGCGCGCCACGTTCGGGCCGATGCCGTCGTCGCTGCGGTACTCGTTGCCCACGGCGACGACGGCGGCGCGTTGCCGGATCATCGGCGCGTCATCTGTAGCTCGAGGAAGTGCGCCGAGCAGGAGATGCAGGGGTCGTAGTTGCGGATCGTGCGTTCGCACAGGGCGGTGAGCGCGGCGTCGTCGAGGTCCAGGCCGGCCGCGACGGCCCTGCGCAAGTCGTCTTCGATCACGGCCTGGTTCTGCGATGTCGGCGGAATGATCGTCGCGGAGCCGACGATGCCGTCGGGGCCGATCCCGTAACGGTGGTAGAGCAGACCCCGCGGCGCTTCACTGACGCCGTGGCCGACCCCGGCGCGCGGCGGTGCGGGCACCGCCGGACGCGGCGGGACGACGTAGCCCGCGATCAATCGCAGGGCCTCGTCGAGGGCGTAGACGACTTCGACAGCGCGAACCAGGATGCTGCGGAACGGGTTCCGGCACTCGTCACCGAGACCGATGTCGGCGGCGATCTGTCGGGCCAGTGGTGAGAGCTGCCGGGAGTTCAGCGTGTAGCGGGCCAACGGGCCGGTGAGGTAGGGCGCACCGTCGAGCAGCGCGTGCAGCGCGGTGGAATGCGGCACCTGCCGTTCGACCACATGTGCCGGGAATTCCGTTGCCGGGAACCGGAGTCCGGTGCTGGTGCGCACGTCCCCGGATTCGATGGCGTATCGGTGCGGTTCGGCGGCGGCGAGCATCGGGTGATCGAGTTCCACGTCGGGGAATTCGAAGCCGGCGACTCGGCGTGCGGTATCGATCGCGTCGTCGAGCGCGCGGCGTAACTGTTCGGCGAGCGAGGTCAGCTCGGCGCGCGCCGGAACGGCATAGAACCCGCCGACCCGCACGTTGATGGGATGGATCGCCCGGCCGCCGAGGAGTTCCATCAGGCTGTTGCCCGCCTTCTTCACCGCCAGGCCCTGCTCGACGAGGTCGCGATGCCGCGCGGCGAGAGCGATCGCGTCGGGATAGCCGTAGAAGTCCGGGATGTGCAGCAGATGGATGTGCAGTGAATGGCTCGATATCCACTCGCCGCAGTACAGCAGCCTGCGCAGGTCGGCCAGCGGTGGATCCAGTGTGATCCCGCACGCCTGCTCGATGGCGTTGCAAGCGCTGACCTGGTACGCCACCGGGCAGATGCCGCAGATGCGTGAGGTGATGTCCGGTGGCTCGGTGTAGGCGCGACCTCGCAGGAAGGCCTCGAAGAAGCGCGGCGGCTCGTAGATGTTCAGTTCGGCGCGCTCGACCGTCGTGCCGTCGACGGTGATCCGAAGGGCGCCTTCGCCTTCCACTCGCGCCAGCGAGCTGACCTTCAGCTGCCTACTCCGGTGGCTCATCGTGGTCCCTTTCCGCGAAGTCCGGCTCGGCAGCCGCGAAAGTGGTGAATACCCGGTCGATCTCGCCCGGCGTCATGCCGTTGACGCGCAGAATGGGCAGCAGGGCGCGCACGTTCGGCTTCGCCATCGGCCCGAAGCAGCCGTAGCAGCCGCGGTGGTAGGCCGGGCACAGGGCGCCGCATCCGGCCTGGGTGACGGGGCCGAGACAGGGAATTCCGTCGGCGACCATGATGCAGGTGGTTCCGCGTCGTTTGCATTCGGTGCACACGCTGGTGTTCGGGATGTCGGGCTCGCGACCGGCGAGCAGGGCGGTCAGGGTGTCCAGCAGCTGACGACGGTCGATCGGGCAGCCGCGCAGCTCGAAGTCCACCGGGACGTGCTCGGAGATTGCGGTGGAGGTGGCGAGCGTGGAGATGTATTGCGGGTCGGCGTAGACCACGGAAGTGAATTCGGTGATGTCGGCGAAGTTGCGCAATGCCTGTATCCCCCCGTGCGTGGCGCACGCCCCGATCGCGACCAGTCGCCGGGACTGCCTGCGGATCTCCACGATCCGATGCCGCTCCTTCGGTGTGGTGACCGAGCCTTCCACCAGCGACACGTCGTAGGGTCCGGGCTCCACCGCACTGGAGGCCTCCAGAAAATGGGCGATCCGGATCCGGCCGGCCAGGGCCAGCAACTCGTCCTCACAGTCGAGGAGAGTCAGCTGGCAGCCGTCGCAGGAGGTGAACTTCCACACCGCCAGTGTCGGGGTGGACATCACAGCTCCCGTGCGGCCAGCAGGGGACCGGCCACGCCGTAGTCGACGACCGGGCCGTCTCGGCAGAGCAGCAGAGGGCCGAGCTGGCAGTGACCACAACGACCGATACCGCACTGCATGTTACGCTCCACGGAGACCCGGATGTCGGTCGCGGCGACTCCCCGGCGCAGCAACGCCTGTGCGCAGAAGCGCATCATCGGCTCCGGCCCGCACAGGAACGCCGTGCTGTTGCCCGGATCCAGTTCCAGCTGGTCGATCGGGTCGGTGACGAACCCCACCGACCCGGTCCAGTCCGAGGTGGGATGGTCGACGGTGCGGTGCAATTCGATGTGTTCGGCGAATTCCCAACGGTCCTGGTCGCGCCGGAAGAGGATGTCGGCCGGGGTCCTGGCGCCGGTGAGCACGATGACGCGGCGATAGGCGTCGCGGGCCGCGAGCACAGCGAGCACCACCGAGCGCAACGGAGCAAGGCCGACTCCGCCGCCGATGATCACCAGATCGCGACCCGTCGCCGATTCCACATCCCACCCGATGCCGAAGGGGCCGCGCACACCGATCACACCGCCGATCGGCGTATCGGCCAGGGCACGGCTCACCGCACCGACAGCGCGAATGGTGTGTTCCAGAATCGTGCCATCGACGGCGGGGTTTCCGCTGATCGAGATCGCGACTTCGCCCACCCCGAAGCTGTAGAGCATCATGAACTGGCCGGCTCGGAATCGCGGCGCGGCGCGCTCGAGGGGCTCGAGCACCAGTGTGGTGGTGTCGGCTGTCTGCGGCGCGCGGCCGGTGACCCGGTACCTGAGCATGGTCTCGGCGCTCACGATCGGGTTCCTTCCCGGCCGGTTCGGTGGCTGTGCTCGGGGGAGAAGTCGTCCTCGCCGGGATTGCGGTAGAGATCGAGCAGCCGGGCACGCGTGGCCTGCAGCCGATCCAGCAGCGCCGCGAAGAGCATCGAGGTCAGGGCGAATCCGAATTCGGGGTCCGTGCGCGCGGCGTCGAGCAGCCGGGCGGCGTCGAATTCGACGGCCTCGACACGTTCGGCCGCCCGCGCGCCGAAATGCCACTGTTGCGGCGGCACCAGCCAGGACCAGCCCAGCAGGTCGCCGCTACCGAGGGATTGGATCACCACATCGCCCCGGCCGGGCACCCGCGCGTCCAGCAGTATCCGTCCGGTGCGGATCAGCCAGCACCTGTCGGCCGGTTGTCCCTCCACGAGAACTCGCTGCCCGGCCGGGAAGGACACCTCTCTCCCGATCGCGGCGAGTACCGCCAGGTTCGCCCGGCTCAGCGACGCCAGCCGGGGGAAGGCGGCCAGCTCGTCAACGGAGGGCATCGTCGGTGACTTCGCCGGACAGTGCCGCGAGGCTGGCGACTTCCTCGGTCAGATCGATCGCGGCCGGGCACCACGCGATGCACCGCCCGCATCCCACGCACCCCGAGGTGCCGAACTGGTCGTACCAGGTGCTCAGCTTGTGGGTGATCCATTGCCGATACCGGCTTTCGCCCGACTGCCGCACGCTGCCGCCGTGCAGGTAGGAGAAGTCCAGTTCGAAACACGACGCCCAGTGTTCCCAGCGTTCGGCGTGCTCGCCGGTCACGTCGGTGACGTCGGTGACCGAGGTGCAGAAGCAGGTCGGACACACCATCGTGCAGTTGCCGCAGGTCAGGCAGCGGCTCGCCACCTCCTGCCAGTGGGGTGACTCGCGGGAATCGCGCAGCAGCGCGCGCAGGTCGATCTCGGGCATGGCGCGGCCCATGCGGTCCGCGGCCGCCGAGACCTGCGTGCGTGCCGCGTCGACTTGCGCGGCAGTCGCCGGGGCCCGCGGCGCGACCTCGGTGAGAACGCGGGCGCCGTCGTCGCTGCCCACATCGACGACGAACCGGTGCCCGTCCTCGTCCACCTGCTCGGTCAGGGCGAGGTCGTAGCCCGGTGACACCGACGGCCCGGTGCCCATGGACGCGCAGAAGCACACGCCGCCGGGCTCGGTGCAGTTCACCGCGACGACGAACAGGCCGCGGCGGCGGGCGGGGGGAGCGGCCGGGAGAGCCGCCCCGTCGAGTACCCGGCCGAGGACCGAGATCGCGGTGAGATCGCATCCGCGCACTCCCAGGAACGCATAGGGTTTCGGCGCCTCGTCGGCCGGATCGGTTGTTCGCTCGTAGGCCGGATCGGCTGTTCGCTCGTAGGCCGGACCGGCCGCGTGCTCGTCGACCAGGTCGGCGGTGAGGCCGGCGATCTTACGGCGCGGCGGGTGCAGGAAGGTCTTCCAGGAACCCGGCCCGGCCGAATGCGCGAAGACCGCTCGGTCGTCACGACGGCGCACCCGATACCGGCCGGGTTCGGCCTCCACGCCCCATCCGTCGGGCAGTTGCGCACCCGAGGCCAGCTCGTCCAAGACGATCGCCCCGTCCCGGAGTTGCGGCCCGATGACCCGGTATCCCAGCTCAGCGAGCACCTCCACCAGCCGGTTCAAGCCGGTGCGGTCGATGATCTCGCTGTCGCCAGGAATCATGCTGTCCTCGGTTCGTCGGAGGGAGCTATCGATCCGCCACCAGTCTGGCGAGCCCGCCGGGAGCACCGGCAGGGGCGAAAGTCCTCAGACCGGAGTCCGAGAGCCGCTGTCCAGCACGTCGGCGAATTCCATAGCCGGTCGTCAGCGCGTTCCTTCGCCCGCGGCACCGACGGATTCCGGCGGGGGAGCGCAACTGTCGGTGGTGGCCGCCGCGAGTTCGGTGATCACGGCCGCCACATCGTGCTCGGGTTCGAAGACCCGCCGCTGCCGCGCTGCTCCGTTGCCGCGGGGCAGCAGCGAATCCAGCGCCTCGGCGACGAACTCCCGGTCGCCCAGTTCGGTGAGCGCCGGGTCGACCGTGTCGAGCAGTTCGCCGAGCAGGTCACGTGCGGGCAGCACCCGGCCGTCCGCCGGTGCGACCGCGTCGCCGTCCATCCCGCTGCGCGCTGCCTTCCAGTACGCCGCGCGCAGTACCTCCGCCGGTACGTCCGGCGCTGTCCGGCCGTCGGCGAGAGCGCGGCGGGCGGTGTGCACGAGCGCCCGCACCAGCGCCGCGAGCAGCGCGGTCTCCTCGACCATGGCGGGCACATCACTGACCCGGACCTCCACCGTCGGATAGGTGATGGAGGGCCGCACGTCCCAATAGACCATCTTCTCGTCGAGGGCGATGCCGCTGCTGAGCATCATCCGCACCATGGCGTCGTAGGCGTCGGCTGAGCCGTATCGCGGCGGCGGGCCCGCGCTGGGCCAGCGCCGCCACAGGATGCTGCGCCAGCTGGAGTATCCGGTGTCGGCTGCGCGGTAGATCGCGGAGTTGGCGGTCAGTGCCAGGAAGGTCGGCAGCCAGGGGCGCAGGTGGTCGCTCACCCGCACCGCCGTCTCCCGGTCCGGTACCGAGACATGGACATGGCAGCCGCACAGGCCCTGTTCGTGCGCGATCATGCCGAAGTTCTCGGCGATGGACTGATAGCGCGGGGTGTCGGTCACCGGGAAGTCCTCGGGCACGGTCGGGGGCACCGCCACCGCCAGCAATCGAGCATTGTTCGCCTCCGCGCACTGCGAGACCAGCCATCGCCGCGCGCGCAACTGCCCGAGCAGGTCGACGATGCTCGAATGCACGTCGGTGCTGGTCTCCACCTGACATCGGGTGAGCTCCAACTGCAGGTCCAACCCCCTCTCCCGCGCGGTCCGCGCCACCGCCTCGTTTCCCGCGACGGGAGCGCCGGTGTTCGGATCGACGAGCAGGAACTCTTCTTCGACTCCGACGGTCGGCATGTCCATGCCCGCTGGTTACCCGCCCCGCGCCGGTCCACCGCGCCGGTTCGGATCGAAATGACCGGTCTCGCCTCGGGGTGCACGATCCGCGTCCGTCTCATGCACGCCCAGATCCGGGCGGGACTACGGCGCTCATGGGGTGGCGAGCATTTCGCCCGCCACGGCCTCGGGTGCGAGTTACCGCCCTCAGGGCGCGTCCAACACGCTCGCCGGAACCCCGTACGGCAGGAAACGCACTCGGCGGCGGGCATCGGTGTTGTCGCGATGCGCGCGCAAGGCTTCCAGCTCACTCGGAAAGACCTGGTCGACCCTGGCCTCACCGGTGTCGTCGATACTGTAGATCGCCCATACCCCGCTGCCGGTCTCACCGGCGGTCTCGCCCTCGGGTTTCGGCGGACGTGGCCGTTCCGGCTGGACGAACTGCCCGAGCAGCGAGGCCAGCGAACCCACGCTCGCGTTGTCCACCCGATCCAGGTAGCCACCGGCTTTTCCGATCAGGTCGCGCAACTCGGTTCCCGCCTCACGCAATGCGCGTTCGAAATCCTCCGGATCGATGCCGAAAGGCCCGTTGGTTGCCATCGCGTGTACTCCTGGGGACGGATTGGATATGTGCCCTCAGTGTCCTCGCAAAGTGCGAACTCTGCCACGCCGCATCACGACCGAACCGCCCGCCGGGCGTTATGACGGGCGATCATTGGAAAGTGCGTGCCGGGAGGGGACCGGTCAGCTCACACCAGGGTGAAGTTGCCCGCGTCGTGCAGCGCACGCTGGATCTCGCCGGCCCCGGGATCGTGACCGGCGTCGATCGTCACCGTGGACAGGCCCTTGATATCGAGGTCGATGGTCACGTGACCGACATCAGGGAGAGCCGATATCGCTTTCTCGACCGTCCCTGCGCAACCCTGACAGTGCAGACCATCCACCGAGTACTTGAATTCGGACATGACTCTCCTGTCGTCTGCGAATTGGGCGATTCCGATCCGGGGGACAGGCGATGACCCCGTATGTCCCACAGTACTTCGGTTGCCGCGTCGATGCTGAGGCGCATCGGATGGAAAGAGCGCATAATGGCAGACGGAAAGGGTTGTCATGCGAGCGATACAGGGTTTGCTCAATTTCGTGGTGGGAATTGTGACGGCTGTGCTCGGAGCGGTAGTCGGATTGCTCGCGGCCGTTGTGTGGATCCTCGGCGGGGTGTTGTGCGCGACGATTCTCCTGATTCCGCTCGGTCTTCCCGTCATCAAGCTCGGCAGCCGTCTGTTCGGCTTTGCCCGGCAGCTGACGCGCCTTCCCTGACACACCTTCCTGACACACCTCCGACGCACCCCGACGTCGTGTGCGCGACGCCCGGGTAGCGTCGGCGCCAGGCCGGCGTAGGCCGACGAGTTGTTCAGGCCGCGACCCTCGTCCCGGTCGACCAGGACGGGTACCGCCGCAGCACGCCGACGATTCGGTACCGTTCGGGTGCCGACCCCACACGCTGGGGCGGCTCCCGCACATTCGGATTGTTGGAGGTTCTGGTGGCTGGTGGTCTCGTCGCCCTGTTGGACGACGTCGCGGTACTCGCGAAAGCAGCCGCGGCGTCGATCGACGACATCGGCGCGGCAGCGGGCAAGGCCAGCGTCAAGGCAGCGGGTGTGGTGGTCGACGACACCGCTGTCACCCCCCGCTACGTCCATGGCTTCACCCCGGATCGGGAACTGCCGATCATCCGCAAGATCGCGGTCGGTTCGATCCGCAACAAGCTGCTGATCATCCTGCCCGTCGCGATGATCCTGAGTCAGTTCCTCCCTCAGGCGTTGCCGTACCTGCTCATCGCCGGTGGCCTGTTCCTCTGCTACGAAGGCGCCGAGAAGGTCTACGAAGCGCTGGCAGGCGGCCATCACGACGAGGAAGTCCCCGCCGCACAGGCCGGTCCCGAATTCGAGAAGTCCATGATCTCCGGCGCGATCCGCACCGATCTGATCCTCTCGGCGGAGATCATGGTGATCTCCCTGTCCTCGGTCGAGGACGAGCCCTTCCTCACCCGTCTGGGAGTGCTGATCGTCGTCGCCCTCCTGATCACCGCGCTGGTCTACGGCGTCGTCGCCCTGATCGTGAAGATGGACGACGTGGGCCTGTCGCTGGCTCGGCGTCAGGCATCGATCAGCAGGCGCGTCGGTCGTGGACTCGTGGCGGCCATGCCCAAGGTGATGTCGGTGCTCACCACGGTGGGAATCGCCGCGATGCTGTGGGTGGGCGGCCACATCTTGATCATCAATGTCGGCGAGGCCGGGTTCCATTGGCCGGTCGACCGCCTGCACGATCTCGAGCACTGGTTCGGCGACCTGGCGCACGGTGGCGTCGGCGGCCTGCTGTCGTGGACGTCGGGGACGGTGGCCTCCGCACTGGTCGGTCTCGCCCTCGGCGCGGTCGTCGTCCTGATCATGCACTGGATTCCGAGGAAGAAGGACAGCGCGTCGGTGCACTGAGAGTTCGCGCGCCGAACTCGTTGCGGGCCGCCTCCCACTCTCGAATTGCGCGGCCTGGCAGGCGGTCTACCACCCCGTGAACGCACTGCGGCTCGCGTATGGGCCGGGGATGGCGCGGTTCACCGACTCCCGGACAACGGGTTTCACAGATTCCGCGTGTGGGTGCTGTCG
This sequence comes from Nocardia shimofusensis NBRC 100134, assembly GCF_001613125.1. Taxonomy (GTDB): domain Bacteria; phylum Actinomycetota; class Actinomycetes; order Mycobacteriales; family Mycobacteriaceae; genus Nocardia; species Nocardia shimofusensis. The sequence goes on along the minus strand of NZ_BDBT01000007.1, from coordinate 50,232 downwards.
AGGGCGCGCAACTGGTCGGGGGCGACCGCGCGTAGGACCGCCAGCGAGGCGGTGACGGCGAGATCGCACGCCGCGTCGATGTCCGAGCCGTCGACGATGACCGCCCGGTAGGCGACATCGAGGCTGATGCCCAGCAGCATGGTGGCGAGAGTGTCGGCGCCGCTGCCGATGGGAGTTCCGCGTTCGGCGTAGTTGGCGCGCAGTTCTTCGGCGATGCGGGGTTCGAGGGCAGCCGACAGCCGTCGTCCGGGATGGGTGTCGGCGTAGCGGTTGTCGAGCAGGACGCGGAATCCGCGGGGGTGGCGGCGCGCGTAGTCGAACAACGACTCGATCGAGTACCGGGCGCGCTGCCCGTAGTGCATCGTCTCGCCCTGATCGTAGATCTCGAACATCCAGGTCGTGAGTTTGTCGAGTTCGCGTTCGATCACGGCGTGGACGAGCGCGTCGCGGGAGCCGAAATGGGCGTAGAGCGTCACTCGTGAGGTGTCGGCCCGGCGGGCGATGATGTCCATGGTGGCGCGGTCGACGCCCATCTCCGCCATCACCGCACATGCCGCGTCGAGCAGTTGGTTATCGGTCGGGCGGTTGCGTGTACTTCTGCGCGTGGACGCGGCCTTGCGCCGATCCCGCTGCCCGGTTCCGGTCATGTTCCTCCCCTTCGTTGCGTCGGCATGGTCCAGCCTCGGCGTGGTGCCACCCATGGGTGGCCTCGAAGGTGGGATCTCGAGTGTCAGTTCTCGGACGGACCTCCCGCGGTGCCCTCGAGGTTACCGAAGTACGCCGCCTCCACCTTGTCCCGGCGCTGCCGCAGCTCGGCCGCGGAACCGGTCAGCGCGGCCCGACCGTGGTGGAGAACCATTGCCGAATCGGCGATCGACAGTGCCAGTTCGATGTGCTGTTCGACCAGCACCACGGCCATGTGCTGGTCGTCGGCGATCTCGCGCAACCGAGGTAGCAGCTCCTCCACCGCGATGGGGGACAGGCCGAGGCTGAGTTCGTCGATCAGCAGGATCTTCGGCGCGCACAACAGAGCTTTCGCCAGGGCGAGCATCTGTTGTTCGCCGCCGGAGAGCGTGCCGCAGCGGCGGGCGCGCAGTGTGCGCAGCTTCGGGAAGTAGTCGAGCACATCGTCCATGGTGGGGCTGTTCTTGCGGCGGGCCAGGCGCAAGTTGTCCTCGACCGAGAGACGGTGGAACACCCCGCGGCTGTCGGGCACCAGGATCACGCCGCGGCGCGCGTTGCGTTCCACCCGCCGGTCCAGGGGTTCGCCGAGAGCGGTGACGGTGCCGGAAATGATCGGCAGCGCACCGACGGACGCCAGCAGGGTGGTGGTTTTTCCCGCGCCGTTCGGGCCCAGCAGTGCCAGGATCTCGCCCGGCCGGACTCGAGCGTGCAGATCGCGCACGGCGGGTACGCCGCCGTAGCCGACGGTAAGACCGTCGATGCCCAGGGCGGGCGCCGCCTGCGACGGTGCCGGGCGGGTCTCGGCGGTGGTGCTCACTCGTTGTCTCCTGCCGGTCGGGCGGCCGTCGCCAGTGGTTGCGCGTCATCGCCGTGGGCGGCGGTGCTGTGTGTGGCGGTGCTGTGTGTGGCTGTGCCGAGGTAGGCGGCGATCACGCGGGCATCCTCCCGGATCAGAGCCGGTTCGCCGCCGGCGATGACGACGCCGAAATCCAGGACATACAGGCGGGCACAGATGTCGAGCACCAGTTGCATGTCGTGGTCGATGAGCAGTACGCCGATGCCCGAGGCCGCGACCCGGCGCAGATGCTGCCCGAACTCGACACTTTCGTGGGTGTCGAGCCCCGCGGCGGGTTCGTCGAGCAGCACCACGCGGGAGCCGCCGACGAGGGCGCGGGCGACGCCGACGAGTTTCTGCTGGCCGAGCGTGAGTTCGCCGGGGCGGCGGTCGCCGACACCGGGCACGCCCGCCAGCTCCAATGCGGCGTCGATGGTCTCGCGCGGTGGCCTCGACCGTCCGAGGATATCGGTCAGCAGCGAGCGCACACCGGTGGGTTGCAGGGCGACGGCGAGGTTCTGCTCCACCGTCAGGTCGCCGAACAGTTCTCCGGCCTGCCACGTTCTGGCCAGTCCGGCGCGGCGGCGGCGATGCGGTCCGAGCCGGTCGAGCGCGCGGCCTTCGAGGGTGACTTGCCCGGTCGAAGCGGTGAAGCCGGTGACCGCGTCGACGAAGGTGGTCTTGCCCGCGCCGTTCGGCCCGATCAGGCCGACGATCTCACCGGCGCCGACGGTGATGTCGATGTCGGAGTTCGCGCGGACGCCTCCGTAGTGCACCGACAGCCGCTCGGTCCGCAACAGGGTCGTGGGCTCAGACATGCGCCGCTGCCTTCTCCTTCGCGCCCGGCACCGGTTCGGCGATGGGCTTTCGGCCTGAGCGGCGGGCCAGCGCCGCCTTCAGGTGGTGTTTCGCCTCGGTCATCGCGCCTGCCACGCCGACCGGGTTGAGCACGGCCATCAGCAGCAGCACGCCCGCGGCGATGAGCTCGTAGTACTCGCCGAGTTCGAGTGTCTGGTTGAGGAATACGTAGCCGACGCCGAGCGGGCCCGCGGTGCCCGCGATGAACGCGCCCGAGACGGAGGTGATGCCGCCGACGTAGGTCATCGCCAGCACCGTCAGGCCGATCATCACCGTGAACGACCCCGCGGAGAGCTGCCCGCGGCTGTAGCCGATGAGGCAGCCGCCGATGCCGGCGAGGAAGGCCGAGAGGGCGAAGCCGAGCAGTTTCGTCGCCGCGACGTCGATGCCGACCGACGCCGCGGCCCGCTCGTTGGAACGCACCGCCAGCATCGCCCGCCCGGTGGCGCCACCCATGATCCGCATCACCGCGAGCGTGCAGATCGCGACCACCACCAGCACCATCAGCGCGAAACGCAGGGTGACCAGGTCGGTGCCTTCGCGGACGCCGAGGTCTACCCCGAAGAGAGTGGGGTCTGCGATGAGATTGCCCTGCGCCGGGGTCAGCGACGGATTGTTGAACACGAAACTCTGGATGGCCAGGGCGGCCGCCAAGGTCACCACCGCCAGTTGCGCGCCGCGGATGCGCAGCGCGGGCACGCCGACCATGATGCCGAGCGCGGTGGCGACCAACGCCGCCGCGATCATGCCGAGCGGGAACGGCACGTGCCAGTTGTCGGCCAGCTTCGACAGCGCGAATCCGGCGGTGCCCGCGAAAGCCATACTGGCCAGGGAGATCTGACCGAGGTAGCCGGTGAGCAGCACCAGCGACAGCGCGATCAGCGACAGGATGATCGAGGTGACGACGCCGAACCGCCAGGTGCCCGTGGTCGCGACGATGGCCGCGACAGCGATCGCGACGCCCGCCACCGTCGGCACCACCCGGACCCGGGGGATCGTGACGGCGGGCATCTTCACCGATCCGAGCGAGCCGCGCGCCGGAATCCGGCCGCCGAGCAGGAACAACGCGATGATCACGATCACGAAGGGCACCGCGTCGCCGAGCCCGGCCTGGGCCCAGTTCGGCCAGAAGTCCTTGGTGTCGGCCCACAGGATGACCGCCTGGAACGATCCGAGCACCAGCCCGGCGGCGCAGGCCACTCCGAACGAAGCGAGTCGCCCGACCAGTGCCGCGGCCAGCGCGGGGATCACGTAGAAGGTGTAGCTCGTCTCGTTGAGGCCGATGGTGTAGGCGGCGAGGACGCCGATGAGCCCGCTGGCGGCGCCGGTCATCACCCACACGATCGCGGCGAGACGGTCGGGGGAGTAGCCGGTCAGCCGTGCGGCGAGTTCGTCCTCGGACCCCGCGCGGGTCGCGATCCCGGCGGTGGTGAGGGTGAAGTAGGCGCGCAGTCCGAGCGCGACCGCGATCGCGACGCCTGCCAGGATCAGATCCGAGACATTGACCATCGCACCCGCAACGGTGACGGTGCTCTCCGGCAGAATCGGTGCGGCGAAGAGGTTTTCGGTGTCGAACCGCAACCCGACCAGGGCCTGGATGAAGAGCATGAGCCCGACCGAGGCCACCACTTGGGCCAGCACCGGCGCGTGACGCAACGGCCGGAACACCAGCAGATGCGCGAGCAGCGCCCAAGCCGCCGCCGAGGCGACACCGAGCGCCGCGGCCGCCACCATCGGTGTCGGCAGGTCCGCACTGCCGAAGGAGACACTGCCGATGGGCAGGACGAAGGTGCCGTCGGTGCGCAGCGCGGCCACGACATAGACCGCCCACAGCGCGAAAGCGCCCTGTGCGAAATTGATGATTCCCGTCGCGGCGTGCACGCCGACCAGCGAGGAGGCCAAAACCGCGTATACCGCGCCGGTCGACAGACCTAGGAAGACGAACTGCAAGAACTGGGCCATGTGATCCCGATTTCTCTGAAATGGACCGAGGTCGTGAAGGGCGGGCCGCTCGAGTCCGAACGGCCCGCCCCCACGGTGACTCGAGTCGGCTACGCCGCGCCCGGGATGAGTTTCAGGACTTCGGGGCTCGGCGTGATGAAACCACCGGTCACCGGCGCCTGTTTCTTGTCCGCGGTGACCTCGAACAGCAACATGTCCGTGGTGCAGTTCGGGCTGGTCGCCTTACCGCAGCTCAGCTTCGGACCGAGGAAACTCTGGTAGTCGGTGAGTCCTTTGAGCGTGGCCAGGATCGCGGGTCCGGTGAATTCGGCAGGCGGGTTCGCGGTGAGTGACTGCGCGAAATCGACGAAGGTCGCGAAGGTTCCGTAGGCGTAGAAGCCCGCGGTCCCGCCGGCATTGTCGATGAATTGCTCGGCGATCGTCAGATTGGATTTCGCGGGCTCGGGAGCGGCGTCGACCGCGGACGGCAGCCACACCGACGAATAGGCCTGCGAACCGACGGCTTGCGGACCGAGCACGTCGACGAATTCGGTGCAGGCGGCGAGGAAGATCGTGCCCGTGTACTTCACCGACTTCAATGCCTGGGCGAGCTTGTTGCAGGTGTTGTCGTTGGGCGAGGTCATCAGACCACCCGCGGCGGGATTGCCGTCGGCGATGGTGGAGGCCAGCGCGGTGAAGTTCGGGGAGGCCGGCGGGTAGTAGGCACTCTTGACGTCGATGCCGAGCTGCTGCCCCAACGGGGCGAGAAGCTGGTCGAACACCTGATGGGCCTGGGGCAGGTCGGAATTGACCAGGGTCAGCGAATTCTTACCGGCCTGCTTGAGCGACTGCAGGAATCCGACCAGGAAAGCCGCGGGCGGCGGGCCGAAGAACACCCGGTTCTCGGTGACCGCGCCGGTGGCGGTGTTGAACGGGATCTGGCCGATCAGCGGGATTCCCGCCGAGGTCAGAATCGGCATGGCGGCCGAGGATTCGGCATTGTAGCCGTCGATGGCCGCGACCACCCCTGCCTGCACGAACTGGTTGGCGCAGGAAATGGTCGATTCCGGTGAGGTGTTGTCGATCCCGCAGTCGACGACGTCGATCGGGCGGCCGCCGATGCCGCCGATCTGGTTGTTGATGTACTCGATCGCGGCGTTCTTGCCCGTGGTCACACCCGCCTGAGTAGCCGGGCCCTTCGACGGATTGAACAACCCCACCTTGATCGGTTCGCCGCTCGCCACGACCCCCGGCGCGATGGACGATTCCCCGCCCTCGGAACTGCTGTCGTCACTACACGAAACAACGGAAAGCACGCAAGCCGCAGCCAATGCCGCAGCGGCGATTCGACCGGTTCTGATACCCATTCCGAATGCCTTTCCAGGCCGGTCGAGTCCGGGCGTGAACACCGGACCCCACGTCGATCTACCTATTCGACGCCGCATCACAGCTCGAGCGATTCCGGCGGCCTGATCTTGGTTGTGATCAAGGCCACTTGAAGCTAGCCCCAGCCTTACACGGGTGTCAAGCTAAATTTCTACGGCTGTTTTCCGCCGTATTCCTGCCACTTGGAAGACGTCAGCACTTCCGACCCCGAGGCAGCCGGGGAGGACAGCGCGAGCCTCGGAGAAGGAATCGCAGTATCGGGTTCAGACCAGCGGCTTGCCCAGCGCGCGCCGCCTCCGCATATCCGCCAGGTGTTTGTCCAGCGGGTAGCGACGCCACCGCTCGGGTCCGGCTCGCACCACCGTGCCGATAGCGCGCATGACCGCTTCGAAAGCGCGCTGCCTGCGCGGCCCCCAGTCGAGCCCCAGTTGGTCGCGAAAGCGCTGCGGCAGGAAACCGGCGGTGAAGAAGCGGTTGATCCGCCGGAAGGCCAACTGTTGCGCTCGGCTGTAGGGGCCGAGGTCGACCACCTGATCGAGTAGGTAGGCCTTGACTTCGCTGTCGATCGAGATCTCCGACACCGCCGACTCCCAGTAGTCGGCGAACGCGGCCCGGCCGGCAGGCCACAACTGCGGGGGCATCTGCAACGTCGTGCCGAATCTGGCGGACTCGCGGTACAACTCGTCGGCGAGAGCGGGCTCGAGGGGACCGTAGAGATAAGTCAGCGAATCGACGGTCCCGCGGTAAATGCAAGCGGCGACCCACAATTGCAGCTTCGGATCGAAAGCGTTGTACTTCACCGGGCTGTCGGGGCCCGACCGAACGTGCCGGTGCGAGCGGTTGGTCGCCTCGCGGTAGGCCTCACGTTCGTCGTCGGTTCCCCACATGGCCACCGCCAGGTAGGTCAGCGTGGTGCGGCCGCGTTTCCGCGGGTGCCGGTCGAACCGCCCGCTTTCCACGGTGCTCTCCACCACCCCGCGCCCCACAGCGGCATTGCTCAGCTGCATGATCACGTTCGCGGGCCCGCCCAGCAGGGCGCCCGGGCCGGCCAAGAACTCCCGACGGGGAGTCGCGCCGATCGGTTCGGCTGCCCCTTGCTGCGCCACAGCTCCTCCTGAGTTGATGAGAGATTGTCAGTCTACTTCTCTCAGTAGCTTGCGCAAGGGCTGGGCCCCTCCGCGCGCCGGGCGATCCTCCTCGCACGCCGCGGTCTGATACGAATGGGAAATCGAGTTCGATTCATGTCGCACACCACTACCCGCGATGAGGGGTTGCCATGGACTTCGCACCGTCCGACCAGGCTCAGCACTATCTCGACCTCCTGAACCGCTTCGTCGACGAGCGCGTCGGCCCCGCCGAACCGGTCTATCTCGAGCAGCGGCGCGCACTCGCCGAACAGGGCGATCCGCACGGTGTGCCGCCGATCGTGGAAGAGCTCAAGGAAGCCGCGCGCGAGCGAGGGCTGTGGAATCTGTTCCTGCCCGCCTCCACCGAACCCGCCCACGGGTTGTCGTTGCTCGACTACGCGCCGCTGGCCGAACGCAGCGGGTGGTATCCGGACCTGCTGCCCGAGGCGCTCAACTGCAGCGCCCCCGACACCGGCAATATGGAGCTGCTGCACCTGTTCGCCACCCCCGACCAGCGCACACGGTGGCTGAACCCGTTGCTGGCCGGACAGATCCGCAGCGCCTTCGCGATGACGGAGCCAGACGTGGCCAGCAGCGACGCCACCAATATCGCCACGTCGATCGTCCGCGACGGCGAGCACTATGTGATCAACGGACGCAAGTGGTGGACCACCGGAGCACTGGACCCGCGCTGCGAAGTGCTGATCGTGATGGGCGTGACGAACCCGGAAGCGGCGCCGAGCCGCAGGCAGTCGTTCGTGCTGGTTCCCATCGGCACCCCCGGCGTGGAAGTGGTGCGCGATCTGACTGTCTTCGGCTACGCGGAGCGGCAGGGCCACGGCGAGATCGTGTTCCGGGACGTCCGCGTGCCGGTGAGCAATCTGCTCGGCGAGGAAGGCGCGGGCTTCGCGATGGCGCAGGCCAGGCTCGGGCCCGGGCGCATCCATCACTGCATGCGCGCGATCGGGATGGCCGAACGGGCGATCGCGTTGATGCGCACCCGCGCCAAGGAGCGAGTCGCGTTCGGCGCGCCGCTGTCGAGCCGAGGCGTGGTTCAGCAGTGGCTGGCCGAATCCCGGATCTCCGTGGAGCAGGCACGGCTGCTGGTGCTCGAGACCGCGTGGCTGATCGACAACCACGGTGCCCGGGCCGCTCGCACGAAGATCGCGGCGATCAAGGTCGCCGTGCCGCGCGCGGTGTGCGCGATACTCGACACCGCGATCCAGGTGCACGGTGGGGCCGGGGTGGGGCCGGACACGCCGCTGCCGATGCTCTGGGCGGGGGCGCGCACCCTGCGCATCGCCGACGGACCCGACGAGGTCCACCTGCGCTCGATCGCGCGCGCGGAATTGAAGCGATGAAGACCGGTTCGGACGACCGGTCGCCGGTAGGGCCTGCCGGTATCGACGAGCGGGCTCTGACCCGTTGGTTCACCGAGAACATTCCGGATGTGTTGCCGCCGTTGCGATTCGATCTGGTCACCGGCGGACGATCCAACCTGACGTACCGGGTGCGGGACGCGGCGGGCAGCCGCTGGGTGCTGCGCCGCCCGCCGACAGGGCACCTGCTCGCGTCGGCACACGATGTCGTACGGGAATGGCGGATCCTCGATATCCTCGCCGACAGCGCGGTGCCGGTGCCGCCGGTCGTCGGCTGCTGCACCGACCACACGGTGACCGGCGCCGACTTCTACGTCATGACCCACGTCGACGGCCACGTCCTCGACAGCGCGGAGACCGTGGCGATGGTCGCGCGTCCGAATCGAGCCCCGGCGTCCGAGCGGATCGTGGACACCCTCGTCGCGATTCACGCCGTCGACACGACCGGCGGAGCCCTGGCCGCCCTGCGTAGACCGGGCAGCTACCTCGAGCGGCAATTGAAGCGATGGAACCGCCAGCTCACCGCCGGCGGCATCACCACCGGACCGGTGTGGGAAGTCCACGAACTCCTCTCCCGGCGAGTTCCCGCCGAGCGCTGGACAGGCCTGGTGCACGGCGACTTCCGTCCGGGCAACCTGCTGATCGATGCCGACGGGCAGGTGCGAGCCGTCCTCGACTGGGAGCTGTGGACCGTCGGCGACGTCATGGCCGACGTCGGATGGCTGGCCGCCGCCTGGACTTCGGCCGAGGCGTTCGGCTGGGCGCCCGATCCGGCCGACGGATTCCTCGACGCCGACACCGTGCTCACCCGCTACGCCGACCACACCGGCCGAGATCTCGATGATCTGGTCTACCACCACGCGTTCGCGCTGTGGAAGCTCGCCGCGATCGCCGAGGGGATCGCGGCACGGTTCCGCGCGGGAGCCATGGGCGACCAGGAGGCCGACATCGACGACCTCGCTCAGCGCCCGTCGCAGCTGGCCGACATGGCACGTGAGATCCTCACCGGGAAAGCAGCGCACTGACGCGCGGGAGCCTGCGCGACGTCAGGACTCGGGCCGCTCTAGCTCGTAGCGGGGGCGGTTCAGGCCGTGAGCCGGATGCCTCGGCCGTGACGCAGCGGCGGTGACCGCTCAGCCACCCGCCAGGGCGACCGGGCGTCCGTTCCGTGGCTGGGCGGGGCGGTTGTTGTGCGGAAAAAGCGCTCGAAACCGGTCGACTTCGTCGGCGCCGACCGTGACCGGGTCGCGCAGCACCGTCCAAGCGACGCCTTCGGTGCACGGGGGAGTGGTGAGTGAGCCCGTGTACCGGAACTGAGTGAGATCACCGGGCAGAAAGGTGCGCAGATCCACCGTGTCGAGGGTGCGTTTGTCGCCCGTGAGCGGCAGATCGGCCAGTACCGAGGTGAACGGCGAGCGCTGCCCCACGACCAGCAGCACGGCGAGAACGGCGAGCCCGCCCGTGGCGTCACCGTGGACCATGTGCAGTTCCATATCCGCGCCGACGCCGTCGACGGTGTGTTCGCTCGGCGCATGGAAATGGAACTGGGACAGGGCGAACTCGCGCCCGCCGATGGCGATTCGATGCCCGCTGCCCGCAGGCAGGTTCGCCTGCACGGTGTGTCCGGTATTGACGAGTTCGAGCGCGGGGACGGGACCGTAGGTGATGTCGACGTGCTCGGTCGTGTCGACCGGGGTGTGATCGGCGAGGTCGATCGGAGACTGTTCGGTGCCGCGTCCGCACACGGCGTAGCGGCCGTCGATCTCGGCCCAGTGGTCGGGGCCCTCCGCGTCGTAGTCCCAGTGCGGTGGGTTCGCGGCGTCGGATCGGTTGTCCGATGACCCGCAGCCGGACAGGGCGAGCAGCGCCGCCGCGGTGAGCAGTCCGCGGCGGCCGATCACCGCGCGGGAGGACGGAGGGGTCGGCACCGGAGAACTCCTTGCGGGGTGACTCGAATTGCCGGCAGCTCTCGCGCACGTGATTGTTGCGGTGTGCACCACCCAAGGCGTGCGACAGTTCTATCCACGGAATGCGTGAAGTACGTGAATAGCGCTGTGTGGCAATGTAGTTCGTTATCTGAGCTGTGGTGAGCCTACGCCGCCGGGTCCGGCGTTGTCAGGAGACGCCGACAGCGATCTACATCACAGGAATCGGTGGCGCGACGTTCGGGGGACCGGCCGGGCAACGTAACAATTCGGTTTCGAGATAAGCGCCGGGCGCTGTCGGCCGGCGCGGGGTGGGAATGGCGTGGACGCGACGCTCGGGCCCGAGTTCGGCTGCATCAGCACACCGCAGGCGGCGGGGTGTCGCGCTCGGGATCTCCCGCCTTTCCACGTAAACGCGCCTTTTGTTCGATGCGGTCCACCTTGCCCGACGTGCTAGCTTTGCTCTCCGAAGCGATCTGTTCCGGCTGTGAATCGGCAATGCGGCGAACTACCCCTCCTGGAGGTCGAGATCGTGACTCGTCCCTTTCGTCGTTTTATGGGTGCACTCGGCGGTATGGCATGCACTCTGCTAATGGCGACACCGGCTACCACCGAACCGATTTATCCGCTCCCGAGTCCCGACCCGTTCTACGCCGCCCCTGCCGATCTGGCGGCGCACCGACCGGGTGACGTGCTCGACGTGCGGGTCCTGCCACCATCGGTCTTCTTCCCCGGCGCCACGGTCCGGCTGGTCAAGTTCCGTTCCACCAATTCCCATGGCGCGCCGATCGCGGCGACCACCACTGTCGCCACTCCCGCGGGCCATCGCCCCGGCGCGCCGCTGCTGTCGTATCAGCATTTCATGAATTCGCTCGGCACCGGCTGCGCGATCACACCGCAGCTCTACAGCGCCGACATGAATCTATCGATCATCCTGCCGGCGTTGGGCATGATGCTGCAGCGCGGATGGAGTGTGGCGCTGCCGGATCACCTCGGACCGCAGTTCGCCCTCGGAGCAGGGCGTTTGGGTGGCCAGATCACGTTGGACGGCGTCCGGGCGATGAAGCAGCTGCCCGAACTCGCCGTCGCGGACAGCCCGACGGTACTGGCCGGATACTCCGGTGGCGGCCTCCCGACGGCGTGGGCGGCCGCACTGCAGCCGTCCTACGCACCTGAGTTGCGGCTCGCGGGCGCGGCCATCGGCGGAGCCCCGCTCAACTTGGTGTCGATGGCGAAGGGGCTGGGCGACAATCCCCACCCGGCTTTCGGGCTGGCAATGGCGACGGTCATCGGCCTCGAGCGGGAATACCCGGACCGGATGCGGGTCAGTGCGAACCTCAATCAGCGTGGTCTCGCGATGCGTGACGCGATGGCCAACAGCTGCACCAACGACATCATCGCCATCGGCGCCGGTGGCAACGCACACGCGCTCGCCACGGGGCCCGGTGTCTTCGAGCAGCCCGATGCCTGGGCCGTGGCGGCGGAGAACAGCGTGGAACTCTACGGCGGCGCTCCGGAAATCCCGATATTCGAATGGCATTCGCCGACCGACCCGCTGATTCCGATCAACGCCATCGACAACACCAACCGCCGGTGGTGCGCGGCCGGGGTGCGATTGCAGACGGAGCTGGTCCCCTCGTTCGACCATTTGTCCGCGGCGGTGGTCGGCGCTCCCGCGATGCTGACGTGGCTCGAGGGCCGGGTTCGCGGCGAGCCCGCGCCTGCCACCTGCTGACGAGGTCCGCTGAGCAGCCATGAGTTTCGAGCGGGTAGCAGGTCTACCCGGTTATGAGGAAACTGATCTACGGGGTTCACCGTGTCCCTGGACGGCTACGTCAACGACCGCGACGGCGGCATCGACTGGACCAACGGCCCAGGGCGACGACGGGCCGGATGGACGCGGTCGGTCAGTCCGGAACGCACTGGGCAGCGGCCGATGCGATTGCCGCGAGCTGCGCATCGAGTGCCACGAAATCGAACGTTATCGTGCTGGCGAGGAATTCCCCTCCGAGGCTGTTGAGGAGTTCCTTCCATTCCCAGCTCACGGCGATCTCCTCGTCGATCGGAGCGAGTTTCGCACCGATCACCGGTCCGGCCTTGTGCCGCAGGACGCGCAGACGCCACTGACCGAGGAAGCGCCGGAAGCGGTCCAGCGCCGTACTCGCCCGCTCGGACAGTCGCGCGACCGTCGACAGTTGCGCATTCACCTCGTGCATCTGGTCGGCCATGCCGGACAGCCCGCCGGCGGTTGTGTCGCACAACAGAGGCACGGCCTTCAGCGTGTGCGCGGGGGCCGTGCTGTCGACTACTTCGGCTGCGAAGGCCGCCACCATACTGTTGTACAAGGAGGCCAGCGAGATTCGGAACCGCAGCTGCGTCACCGCCGCACGCAGTCGGTCCAGTTCGGATCGCAATGTGTGTAACGTGGCGGCCGCTTCGCGCATGGGTTCGCCCATCACCTGGGCGATATTGAGCAATCCCGGGTGTTCGTCGGCGACCCCCGCGGAGGCGTCCCTGGCCGCGGCAACGGACCGATCGATGCGGCGGGTGATGTCGGTGACCTGCGCCGCGGCGGTCATGAGCCGGTCGCACAACTCCTGGTATTCGCCCAATCGCCCGACCATCTGCTCGAGCCGCTCATCCACCAGCGCGGTGCCCGCGAGCACGGCAGCGATGGGGCCCGAGGCATACGGCCGCAGCGACGTGGCCGAAACCAGGTTGCCACGGGCAGTGATCTCCGCCGGCAGCGTTTCGTACATGAACTCGTCGTACGATGGAAATCCGTACCGGTGTAGCGCTTCCTCCAGTCCGCGTGCGCCACTCGCGGCAACACCGCGGCGATCGCTCCCGGCCCCACTCGATTCCTGCTCCGCGATTCGCGCCTGCGCGTAGATCTTCTCGGCGAGACCGAAGTACTGGCTGCACGGTGCGAGACGAACCGAGACGTAGCCGCCGGGTACGGGGCTCATCGCCGCGAATACCCAATACGCCGCTCCGTTTCTGGCCTGGTTCCTGACGAACGCCCCGACCGGCCTGCCCTCGGCAAGCCGATCCCACATCAGCCGGAACATTCCGGCAGGCATATCGCGGTGGCGGACGATGTTGTGCGGCTGTCCGGTCAGTTCCTCGAGCGCATAACCCGATACACGAGTGAAGACGGAGTTCCCCAGGCCGATCACACCACGTCGGTCGGTGGTGGAGAAGAACAGTTCGGTCGGCCCCAAGGTCGGGCCGCCGGCATCGATCGGCGCACCCTGTTGATCCGCGACATTCTTTGCATAGGTAAGCACATGGCAATCGTAGGGCAACGATGACAGGGGGCCGTCGCGGCGGCGGGTGACGCTTACCGCAGCGACCGCGAATTTTGTTCAGAACAAGGACTATTCAATCGAATCCAGAGCAATCCGATAGTCACTGCAGGGACCTGAGTCATTCGAATCGAGGACTTGAGTCCTATCCGGCCGGGTCTCAGCTATCGAATCGTGTCGACGGCGCCCGGCGTGCGGCTCGAGTATTCCGGCGGCGAACGGTCGTCGCTACGATCGCCCGAGAGCGCGATGCAAATCCGATCTGTCGATGCTTCGACTACAGGAGGTTCCATGAGCGAGCACGAAGTCAAGATGATCATCCTGTCGACCGACGACCTGGATGAATCGATCCGGTTCTACAGTGAAACCCTGGGAATGCCGCTGAAGTTCCGCGACGGCGCCCACTTCGCCGCTCTCGACGGCGGTCCGATCACCCTTGCCCTCGCGACCGCGGTCGACCATCCCATCCCCGGCCAGGTTGTCGTCGGTATCAAGACCGCCGACGTCGACGCCGCGGCGAAGGCGATCGAAGCCGCCGGTGGCGGCATCGTCAAGGGCCCCTACGACGACGCGCACGAACGCCGTGCCGTGGTCTTCGACAACAAGGGCAACGGCTTGGTGTTCTACAGTCCGCTGGCCAGGTAGTTCCGCGCGGGCGTCACACGGGTGCCGCGGCTCGCAGGCGGGCGATGATTCCTTCCAGGTCGACAGCGAAGAGTTCGGGCCGGAATACGTGACCACCGGGCACCTCGTGCGCCTCGTGCGGGATACCGGCATCGGTGAGGCGTCGACGAAATTCCCGCTGGCCGGCCAGCACCTGGGTTTCGTTCGCACTGTCGAACCAGTAGATCGGATCCGGGCTGGTGCCGGCGACGAGGAATATCCGCTTGTCGTGGTAGCTGTCGATCCGTTCGATCGGGTTGTCCGCGCTGACCCTGGCCTGGTTCCAGAACGGTGCCCCATAGACCGTGGCGCCGCCCAGCTCCAGCGCCGCCGAGGTCAGATTCGCCCAATGCACGACGAGGCCGAAGTCGCGACGCAGACTCGCCGGGCCGGAATGGCTGCTGACCGAGGCGAATTGACCGTGAAACTTGGCCGTGTACTTCAGCGCGCCGAAGCCGCCCATCGAGAACCCGGCGACCGCGCGACCGTCGTACTCGGCATAGGCTCGGAAGTTCGCTTCGATCCACGGGAGAAGCTGGGCGATATGGAATGTCTCCCAATTGCGCGGACCCACGAAGGAGCCGGTCGGGTTGGAATACCAGCCCGCTCGGCCGCCATCGGGCATGACGACGATGATCGGCTTTCCGGCGGTCCATTCGCGGATGCCCAGAGAGTCGAAGGTGCGGAAATCCTGGTCACCGCCGCCGTGGAACAGATAGAGGACGGGATAGGTGTGTCCGCTGGTGTGATAATCATCGGGTAGCAGGACGTTGACACCGGGATTCCAGCCGATTGCATCGGTCCGGAATCGGTAGTACCACATGCGCGGGTCGTCCTCGTTGCGATCCACGATCGACAGACCGAACCCGTCGCTTCGTCCGAGGAATATCGCCAGGATCCGACCTGCTGCGGGTTCGACGATGCGGTTGGCGTCGGCGATGAGCGGAGCGAGGGAGGCGTCTCCGTAGTAGCGGGTCGCCAGCCCCGACAACGTGTCTCCCGCGAGAGTCTCGTACCGCATGAGATCGGGAACGATGAGCTGCTGCCCCGCGGCGACGGTGTCGGGTTCGGTGATGCCGCTGGCGGCGGCGATGAACCGGGCGAAGGAGGCGTCTCCGTAGTAGCGCGTCGCCAGCTCCGACAACGTCTCTCCTGCGACGACCTCGTACTTCCTGTAGCCGGGGATGATGAGCCGTTGTCCCGCGCCGACATCGTCGGGTTCGGTGATCCCGCCGGCAGTAGCTATGAGCCGGTATAGCTCGGCGTCTCCGAGGAAGCGTAATGCCAACATAGGCAGCGTTTCCCCGGCCATCACCGTGTGTGTTCCGACCACGTGAGTCACCCCTTTGATAGCAGTTGGCTCTAGTGTCGGGGGTGACAGGGTGTGGTGTCCACGGATTTGCGGAATCCGCTCGATGGAATCAAAACCGCTGCGGCATAACGTGATGCAGTACCGACGATGCGATTCGATCCGACTGGTCGGTGCTGTGAAGTAGAGCGTTTCAGGTGCCATGGAGGGCAATCGTCACACGGCATCGTTGTGACCTACCCCACATCACGTCACAACGGTCGGCGCCGGGGCGTCTCAGAGGCACAGTCTCCACCGACCAGAAAGTTCTGTCATGACCTCGAAATCGGCGCTCGGGCGGCTCGCCGCTACCGCCTCTGCACTGGTCGCCGCAATGGCCGCCCTCCTCGCCCCCGTGGCGCACGGGCAACCACCGACCGATCAGTCGCGGTACTTGTCCCGAGTGGAGGCGCGATACGTCGACACCGACCTCGCCCGTTTCCACTACACCCGAACCGGGAACGGATCACCGGTCGTGCTGGTCGCCGGCGGCGGGCTGTGGGGCTTCTCCTGGCGAGACGTGATCCCGGCATTGGCTGCCGAACACACCGTCTATGCCGTCGATCTGCCCAGTCAGGGATTCACCGAACTGCACCGCGGCGATTTCGCCTACGACCTGCCCGCGATGTCGCAGGCCATCGCCACCTTCCTCGACGCCGTCGGCATACAGCGCACCGCCCTTGTCGGCCACTCGTGGGGTGGTGCTTGGAGCCTGTTCTTCGCTGAACAGCACCCCGACCGCGTCGAGCGTCTGGTCCTACTCGACTCACCCGGGCTCGACGCCGAAAAGGCCCCTGCCACACCGTTGTTCACCACACCGGCGCTGGGTGAGCTGGCGACCGCCCTGACCACCCGCTCCTTCTACGCCGACAACATCCGCAGCACCTTCCACAACAAACATCTGGTCACCGAAGAGGTGATCGACGAGTTCTACGAGCCGTTCTCCCGGCCGGCCAATCGCGCGGGTTTCCTGTCGCTGTGGCGGAACCTGGACTATCGACTCACCGACGCGGGACTGGGCCGGGTCACCGCCCCCACACTCGTCCTGTGGGGTGGCGCGGACACCTGGTTGCCCGCATCGCAAGCCGACGGCTTGGCGGCGCGCATCCCGAACGCCACGGCCACCGTCCTACCGAACTGCGGCCACACCGTCCATGAGGACTGCCCCGCGCAAGCCATCCCCCCGATGGCCGCATTCCTTCGCTGAGTCCTGATGATCAGCAGCAGGCGGGCGGCTCGCGATACCGCTCGGCTCCGTCCGAGGTCGACACCGTGGTCTCTCGAGGGGGAATCTCATAATCAAATCTCATAATCATTAGTTTTTGAGAAGTCGATAGACGGTCGCCCGCGAGACACCGAATCGGGCAGCGATGTCCTCGGCGTCGTCGCCGTCGGCGTGCATCGAGCGCGCCTGCTGGATCTGCTCGACGGTGAGTTTCGCGGGGCGTCCTCCCTTGCGGCCCCTGGGGCGGCCGGTCGACCTGGGCACGATGGGTTCACCCAGTAGTGCCCGAGCTCCGTCCAGGATCATTTGCCGCAGCCGATCGACCGGTTCGTCGCGGAACAGGACAACGGGGTCGGCCAGGCCCGCGACCACCTGGGAGGCCCGCACCCGCTGCTCGATCCCGCTCCCAGGGCCCGCCACCAGCTCGTTCGCCAAGGCGATCGCGGCGCGGAAACGGTCGGCCACCGGCGCTTGGACGAGCAGGGTCATATCTCTGACCAGCATGGTCAGGGTGTGCCGGTGGCGCAGGTGCACGTCGACATAGCCTTCGATCGCCCGCCACCGGACCTCCTCGACGCTCGGTGCGGACTCCGCCTCGGCCAGCACCGCATCCAGTTCGTCCAGCAGCGGCAGCGTGAGCTGGTGCAGGATCGCGTCCTTGGAATCGAAGTGGTAGTAGAGGGCGGCTTTGGTGACGCCCACCGCGTCGGCGATGGCCTGCATGGAGGTGGCTCGATAGCCGCGGGTGGCGAACAGGACGCGCGCGGCCGCCAGTATGCGCTCAGGTGTCATTCAATCACTTACCTACGGTAGAAAAGTCCGCTACTGTACTTACCGACAGTCAGTCTATGCCGCAGGGATGGCTTCTATGCGTACCGAAATTATGCGTACCGAAATCTCGTTCGACGTCGCCGGCGTCCGATGCTCCGGACGCCTCTTTCTGCCCGCCGGCTCCGGTCGGGTGCCGTGTGTGGTGCTCTGCCATGGTTTCAGTGGAACGATGGACCGGCTGTTCGACTATGCCGAGCGCTTCGCCGCCGCGGGCTTCGCGGCATTGGTGTTCGATTACCGTAGCTTCGGCGAGAGCGCCGGCGAACCGCGGCAGGTGCCCGGGATCGCCGGTCAGCTCGCCGATATTCGCGCCGCTGTCGCATTCGCCCGCGATCATTCACGCATCGACGCCGATCGAATCCTGTTGTGGGGTAACTCGTTCGGTGGAGCCCACGTTGTGGTCGTCGCGGCCGACGACCCGCGCATAGGTGCCGTGGTGGCGCAGATCCCGTTCAACGGCTTCCCGAAGCGGGTTGAAGGAAGGACGGCCTGGGACACCGTGAAGGTGCTCGGCGCGATCCTCTGGGACCGGCTGCGTGGCGCGGTGGGCATGCGCCCGTACTACATTCCGATGGTCGGTCGGCCAGGGGAGGTCGCCGTGACCGCGACGCCGGAAGCGGAGCGTCACATTCAGACGCTCACCGGGGGAGAGAAAACGCTGTGGCGCAACGTCGTCGCTCCCCGCGCTCTGCTGGCGATGATGCGCTACCGTCCCACGGAATCTGCCGCACGACTGTCGTGTCCATTGCTTGTCTGTGCTGCCGCCGAGGATCACGAGACGCCGGTGGAGACGAGTCGCGCACTGGCCGACGCCGCGCCGCACGGCGAGTTACGGGTGTACCCCGGCACCCATTTCTCCTTCTACACCGACCAGACCTTCCGGGACACCGTCGTCGCCGACCAGATCGCCTTTTTCCGCCGGGTCCAGACCGGCGGCTGACGGTGCCGGTGGGCCACCGCCCACTGGAAGGCCGGAGCCAGGTCGCCCGAAATCCGTTGCGGTGCTGCATCAACGAGCCACTGCGCCGTAAGGATGCGTGTGCTCGCCGACGGCACCGCACCTACTCACCTGTTGTGCCGACCACAGGGGCTGACATCGGCAGCCCGCCGTCCGACTGAAATGACAACAAGCGTTCACCTGGAGGAATCGTCGTGAAGAACCCCATCGCAGATGTGCTGATCGTCGGAGCCGGCCCTGTCGGGCTCACCGCCGCGGTCGTGCTGGAACAGCTCGGTCACGAGGTGGTGATCGTGGACCGGCAGGCAGAAGGAGCCAACACCTCTCGCGCGGCGGTGGTGCATCCGCGCACCCTGGAAATACTGGAGCCGTACGGCGTGGTTCCCGCTCTGGTCGCCAGGGGTGTGCACACGCCGACGTTCACGATCCGCGACCGGGATCGGCTGCTGATGGCGGTGCCGTTCAGCGCACTGCCCACCGCCTACCCCTACACGCTGATGATCTCCCAGGCCGAGACCGAGAAATTCCTGCTGGATCGGCTCACCGAGCTCGGTGGGAAGGTGACCCGCCCGGCCACGGTCACCGGGATAGCCCAGGACCCGGACACGGTGACCGCCACCCTGTCCGAAGGCGAACCGATCCGCGCTCGCTATCTGCTGGCCGCGGACGGGATGCACAGCCTGGCGCGCGAACAGTCCGGGATCCGGTTCACCGGTGGCAGCTACGCCGAATCGTTCACCCTCGCCGATGTACGCCTCACCGGTGGCGTGCCCACCGACGAGGTCATCCTGTATTTCTCACCGGCTGGGCTCGTCGTGGTCGCGCCGCTGCCCGACGGCAGATACCGGATCGTGGCCACCGTCGACGAAGCGCCGCACAACCCGGATATCGCGTTCGTGCAGCGGCTGCTGGACGAACGCGGCCCCCGAACTCGCCCGGCTGTGGTCGAGGAAGTGGTGTGGGGTTCGCGCTTCCGAGTCCATCACCGCATCGCCGACGTCTTCCGTCACGGCCGGGTCCTGCTGGCCGGCGATGCCGGCCATGTGCACTCACCGGCAGGTGGTCAAGGTATGAACCTTGGCATCGAGGACGCCGTCACGGCCGCGACAACCCTGTCCCGTGTGCTGGCCGGCGAACCGGAAACCCTGCTCGACGACTATGCCGACGCCCGGCGCCGCGCTGCCGAAGCCGTGGTCTCCCTCGCCGGCCGGCTCACCGACCTCGCCACCGCGTCAGCGCGCGTCCGGCCGATGCGCAACACCGTCATGGCGCTGGCGGGCAAGGTTCCGGCAGTGCGGAACCGGCTGGCCTGGCGGCTGTCCGGGCTCGACCGCCGCTGACCTCCGGAAACTCCTGACCGAGGATTTTTCCGTGCCGTGCTGGTCTGTACATCGAGTACCGACTCACGGGAGGCTGGCACTATGCGGAAACTGACGTTCGGCATGAACCTGAGCGTGGACGGCTACATCGCCGCGACCGGCGACGACCTCGGCTGGAGTGAACCGAACGACGAGCTGTTCCAGTGGTGGTCGGACCGGGTGAGCGCGACAGGCACGGCGCTGTACGGGCGCAAACTGTGGGAGACGATGAGCTCCCACTGGCCGACCGCCGACCAGCAGCCCGGCGCCACACCGGCACAGATCGAGTACGCCCACCGCTGGCGGGACATGCCGAAAGTGGTGTTCTCCTCGACTATCAGCACGGTCGACTGGAATAACCGCCTGGTCACCGGCGACGCGGTCACCGAGATCGCCCGGCTGAAGGCCGAGGACGGCGGCCCCATGGATATCGGCGGCGCCACACTCGCCGCGGTGGCCATGCGGGCCGGGCTGATCGACGAGTACGCCATCGTCACCCATCCAGTCCTGGTGGGTGGCGGCACACCGTTCTTCGCGGCCCTGGACACCTGGGTGAACCTGACCCTCGTGGAGACCCGGACGTTCGGTGACGGCGTGGTCCTGACCAGGTACGAGACCAAGCGCTGAGCACCCGACCTCGGATCGGCCCGGGATTCGGGCCGATCCGAGGGATCTCGTGGCGCTGTGTTTCGAAGCGATCGTGATACCCGTCTCCCGCGGATCGTGGAGTACTGCCCGACTCCGGCAGGTGGGATTCGATCATGATGCCCGGCGAAACAAGTCGAGCCCACTTTGTGACGGCCGGGGCGTCCATTGCCGAATGAGGTTGCGCGTAGTTGCCGGTCCCTTCGGGTAGTCGACTACTCGCGACCACCCGGGCACCTCTCCCTACCGTCGATTCCATCGATGATCGGAGGTAGGGCATGAACCCGCGTGAACTGCTCGACACCGTCGCCCCGATGCTGTGGAACCTGGTCGACGACGAGCTCACGTCCGTGGCTTCGGCGGTGAGCGCGCTACAGCCACTCGCGGGTGAGACCGAGCCCGCGTTGCAGGACAAGCTGCTCGAGCAGCTGCCCGATCTGCCGCAGGGTGGCGCGCTGCTCGACCTGCTGCACGACATCGTCCCGGTCCTTCCACCGGAATTGCGGGTGCACGGATGGCGGCAGGGGCAGGGTGCCCCGCACGGGCTCGCGCTGGTCGTGACCCATCCCAGCGGCCGGGCGGTGCTCGCGTTCACACCGGGGCCGACCCTCGACGTGGTCGTGACGGCCGGGACGGACGTGACCGTATCGCTGACCTCCACCGCGGAGTGGGATGCGACCCTCACCGTCGCCGCGCAAACGCTGTGGACGGCCACCGTGCCCCGCGGCGATCCGGCACCTCCGGCGAACGGCGGCACCGCCTCGCTCGATGTGCTGCGCAAACAGCGCGTGACGATGGGAGCCGCCGAGGGGCCGGGAGCGTCGGCCGCACGTATCGAGACCCGCCTCCGCGTGGGCCCGGGCAGCCCGTTCACCGTCGAGGTCGCCCTGCACGCCTTCACCGCCGCCGTGCTTCCGCCTGTGCTCGCCGGGCTGCTCGGTGCGAAGAAAGGCGCGTCGATGGGACCGACGAACGCTCCGCTGACCGTGCGCGCCGACCGATCGAACGGAATTCGGTTCGCCGACGGCGGCATTCGGGTCGACCTGCCGTTGCAGTTGGAGCTTCCCGGGGTGTCGACGCGCGGCGTCGCGATCGGGATCGGGATGGTCGAGGGCAGACTCGCCCTGCTGCCCAGCCTCACCGTCCTCGCGCAGCCGCCGGGAATGCCGATCGCCTTGCTCCTGGGCGGCCTCGGCGTCTCGATACCGATCGACATCGGTGTCGACGGCATCGGCGTAGGCCCGCAGTTGGAAGCGAAGATGCCCTCCGATATCGGCGTATCGCTGGCACTTCCCCCGGTGTCCGGTGGTGGCGCACTGCTCGGCGACGCCGATGGTTATCGCGGTGTGCTCGACATCGACCTCGGCATCGTCGGGGTCAAGGCGCTCGGCGTGCTGACCTTCGAACCGCTGTCGTTCGTGGTGTTGCTCGGTCTGCAACTGCCCTATCCGGGCATCCAACTCGGCTTCGGGTTCGCCCTGGACGGAGTCGGCGGGATCGTCGGCGTCAATCGACGTATCGACATCGACCGGTTGCGCGGTCTGGTCGCCGAAGGCAACGCCGATCGCGTGCTGTTCCCGGGCAACGACGTCGTCGCGCGGGCCGATGAGATCACCCGTTCGCTGGACTCCTGTTTCCCGGTGGCGCGCGGCAGGTTCGTCATCGGTCCGATGGTGCGGATCAACTGGGGTGGGCGGATCGTGACGCTGGCCGTCGCGGTCGTCCTCGACCTGCCGGGGTCCGCGCGCGCCGTCGTGCTCGGCCGCGTCGTCGTAGCCGTACCCGATCCGGCCGCGCCCCTGATCCTGTTGCAGGCCGGCGTCTTCGGGCGGATCGACCCCGGCGTTCCGATGGTGGACTTCCTCGTCTCCTTGAACGGCTCCTGGATCGTGGGCTATCCGCTCACCGGCCAGATCTACGTGCTCTTCCGCGGTGGCGGCGACCCGGTGTTCGTGCTGTCGGCAGGCGGTTTCCATCCCCGCTACCAACGTCCGGCCGGCGTCCCGCAGCTGCAGCGACTCGGGATGAATCTGGGCGGCGGATTCCTGCGGTTGCGGGCGGAGTCCTATCTGGCGTTGACCTCCAACTCGTTGCAGTTCGGAGCGAAACTCCAACTCGATGCCACCATCGCCGGCTGCGGGGTCGAAGGCAATCTGGGGTTGGACGCGCTGCTGGTGTGGGATCCCGTGCTGTTCTTCTCCGTGCACGTCCATGCCGGGGTCGCGGTTCTGGCGTTCGGACGCCGACTGGCCGGCGTCGGACTCGACTTCACGCTGGAAGGCCCCGGTGAATGGCACGCCTTCGGCACCGGCAGTATCTCGGTGCTGTTCTGGGACGTATCACTGGACTTCGACGTCCGCTGGGGCGACAAGCCCGCCCTCACACCACGCGCCGACGACATCCTCGAGAATCTGCGCCAGGTCATCGTCCGCCGAGAGTCGTGGACGATCGAACGCACAGCGCAACGGGCCTCGATCCGCTACACCGACGAAGCCGCCACCGCCCTCGCCGAGGGCACAGTGGCGCAACCGGATTCGACGCTGACCCTCGACCAGACCGTCGTGCCGTTGCAGCGCAAGATCGCGCGGTTCCACCGGGTCACCATCCCCGAGCAGGAGTGGACCTTCACCGAGGTGGAGCTCGAGCCGAACAACCGAGCAGACCTGAACAGGCCGACGGAGAACCTGTTCGTCCCCGGCGAATTCTTCGCCATGACCGAGGAACACCAACTCACCGCTCCTGCGTTCGAGCGGCATCCGAGCGGCTACGCGCTCACCGAAACCGACCTCGACATCGGCACGCCCCGCCTGGCCGACGACACCTACGAGACCGACTACGAGGTCGACGAGAACTGGTTCCCCCAGAACAACCGACCCAAGCGTATCCGGCTCATCGGCAAGGCCCGGTTCGCACTCGAGACATGGTCGCGCCCGGTCACCACCGCCGAACGGCTCGATCGATGGCGTGCTGTCCAGGCCGACACCGCCCGGCCGATGGTGGTGAACCGATGAGCCGCCGATTCTTCGTCTCCTCGGTCGCGATCGGCGCGGCCGCCGCGGCCGGACGCGCGCAGTCCGGCAGGCCCGCATTCACGCCGAGGGTGCGGGTCGTTCGCGCCATCACCGGCCAGGACAAGGAAGACCTGGGCACACTCGACGGGCCGGACCTGCAACTGCTCGGCCCGGGCGACACCCTCGGCTTCGACCAGGCCATGGTCACCCGAGTCGAACCGCCTGCCGGCTGCCCCCACGGCACCGCCGGCAATTTCGCCTCGATCGAATTCGCCGACGGCGCCCTGCCGTGGATGTTCAGCCTGCCGGGCACCGAGATCACCACGCCCGCAGGACCACAGCGACGACCCTGGCTGGTGCTGATCGTCCTGCGCGAGGACGAGATCCGGTTCGTTCCCGGCACCGGGCCCCTGCCCGTGATCGACGCACCCGCCGCGGCACTGCCGGATCTGCGACATTCCTGGGCGTGGGCGCACATCGAGGCCCGCGTCGACGACGCACAGCCGCCGGTGCCCGTGATCGAAGCCGACCTGCGCACCGGCGTCGACGCCGTGATCTCCCGGCTGATCTGCCCGCGCGAACTCACGCCGAACCGGGGCTGGCTGGCCTGTGTGGTGCCCGCGACCATCGGGGGGCGCGCGGCCGGGCTCGGCGGCGACGGGCACGCACCCGACGCCGCGAGCGACGCCTGGAGCGCGGGCCGAGGCGCTGTCCTGCCGGTCTACTACTCCTGGCGGTTCCACACCGGCGCGAAAGGATCCTTCGAAGATCTCGCCCGCAAGATCGAGCCGGTGCAGGGGAATTCGCTGCCGGGCTTCGGGTCGCGCCGGATCGACGTGCGCAACCCGTGGCCGCACCAGGACGTCCTCGCCGGCGCCGGCGAGGTGGTCACCGTCGACATCCAGGGCGCGTTGCGGTTGCCGAGGACCCAGACCGACGACGAGCGGTGGACCGACATGAACGCCAGGGAGGTCTTTCGCGCCGAGCTCGTCGAACAGCTCGACGCACCGGCCGCCCGCCGTGGAAACCAGGCGCCCGACCGGGACGAGAAGGCCGTCGCACCCCCGCTCTACGGCAGCCACCACACCGGTATGCAGACCGTGCCGGCCAGCGGCTGGATGGCCGCGTTGAACCAGCAGGTCCAGTTCCGGATCCCGGCCGCGCTCGGCGCGCGATACATCCAGCTCGAGCAGGAATTCCTGATGGCGCGGGCCTGGGAGCAGGTCGGCGCGATCAACGACGCCAACGCGCTGCTCGCAGCGACCGAACTGGCGGCCGTTGCCGGCGCCACGGCCCAGGACCGGCACACGAACCGCCTGACCGACGCCGCGCTCACTCAACTGGCCGACCCGCTGCGCGACAACGACCGGATGTTCGCCGACACCTCGCTGGCCACCGTGCTCGCACAATCCGCCGCGCCGGACGGGCTTGCTTCCACCGCGTTCGCGCGGCTCACCCGCGGCGGCGGCGCCCTGGCCCGGCGAGCCACGCGCGCGGCGGGGGAGATGGCGGCTCGACAGCCGTCGACGCCGGCGCTGCGTGAGTACTTCGAGCGCACCGAAGCCGAGCCACCGACAGCCACCCTGGCAGGCGCGAGCGCCGACGAACGGGCTACTCAGGTCGTCAACGATCCCGCGGCACGCTACGCGGGGGAGACGATGGCCGGGCTGCTCGCCGGACAGCACACACTCTTCGCCGACCGTAGTGGTTTCGTCGGCGCCGGCGTCGCCCAGCAGTTCGAATCACTGACGACGAACATGGGCCAGGAGATGATCGGCGCGCTGGTGTTCGCTCCCGCACCGGTCGCGTTGCGCGGTCTGCGTCGCTCGATCAACGGCGAGGACATCGGCGCCGTCACCCCGATCCCGTTCACCGGCGCCCGAACGCTCGAGTCGCTCGCCACGACCGTGCGCACAAGCCTCGAACCGGTCGGGCAGTTGGTGGAGGCGATGCGGACAGCGATCAGCTCGCCCGCGGTCTCCGCCCGCAGCGCCGCCGATCGTCGCCCGTTCCGCCCGATCATGGAGCACCCGCGGTTCCTCTTCCCGATCGGCGCCGAACTGCTCCAGCGGTGGCCGGAGTGGACCCTGCCAGGTATCTCGCTGTTCCCGCAGAACAGCACCACACTGCTGGAAACGAATTCGGCGTTCGTGGAGGCGCTGCTGGTCGGACTGAACCAGGAATTCAACCGCGAACTGCGCTGGCGCGAATTCCCGACCGACGAAGCGGGCACCCCGTTCGCACGGTTCTGGCCGGGCCGAGATCTGTCCCAGCCCGAGTACGGAGAGATCGCCCGCTGGGCTTCCGAGGTGAAACTGGGCGACCACGACGCGAACAGCGGCAAGGACCGCCTGGTGCTGCTGGTCCGCGCCGAGGTGTTGCAGCGGTACCCCGGCACGAGCGTGCTCGCCGTCAAAGCGACGCTCGACGGGCGTGTACCCGATGCGGGTGGTGAATGGAAAGAACCCAACTTCGCTCTGGCCGTGGACGAACGAACAAGCCTGTACTGCTTCGATCTCGACGCCCAGGACGCCATCCGAGAGCGCTGGCTGTTCGTGCTGCGCGAGCCGATGCGCGGCACCCAGTTCGGCTTCGATGTGAAGACACCGGACTCGCCGCCGTTCGATGAATGGGCCGACCTCACCTGGGACGACGTACCCACCGACGGCCGGGGGTTCGTCGTTCCCGAGCAGCGCGGCGCCGCGCCGCCCACCCCGTCGCCGAATCCGCAACCGCCGCGTCCGATGCCCCTGCACGAGGCCCACTTCGCGAAATGGGGATCCGACGCCGCCGACATGGCGCGCATCGCCTTCCAACGGCCGTTCCAGCTGGCCTTCTCACCGCTGCGCATGATCGGCACCCCACCCCAGTGACCGCACCAGCAAGGAGCCGATGATGCCCACGCACTACCGGGTCGAGCCCGACGACACGCTGTCGGCGTTGGCCCTGCGCTTCTACGGCGACGCCGACCTGTTCCCGGTCATCGCGCGAGCCAACGGCCTCCCGGACCCGGACTTCATCGTCGTCGGCCAGCTGCTGACCATCCCCGACCTCGTACCGCCCCCGCACCCACCGACCGCGGATCCGGCGCGGGTGTTCGCCTTGCGGCGCGGCGCCGACCGTATCCGGCTGCACTACGGCACCGTACTGGCCGAAATCGACGACAAGGAAGCGTCCCTGCACCGGACTCGGCAGTGGGCGGCCTCGAACCCGACCAACGTCCCGCACGGGAACAGCGCACAAGACATCCTGCGCGACGCCGAAGCTGCCCAAACCGCACGGCGTGTGCGGGCGCGGGAACTGCGCACCCAGCTCGAAGCCACGACCGCCGAACTCGCGGCCTCGCTCGACGCAGGCACACCTCTGTTCCCACGACAGCGACACACTATGCGCCCCGACGAGACGTTGTTCGAACTCGCGCAGCACTACTACGGCAACGGCGAGCTCTGGCCGCTGATCGCCCGAGCCAACCAGATCCAAGACCCCACCCGCATTCCCGTCGGCACGGAAATCGTCATCCCCGAAGCCGGCCGGCCACCAGCCCGCACCCACACTGTCCGTCCGAACGAGACCTTGTCCGAGCTCGCCCGGCGCTTCTACGGCAACGCCGACCTGTGGCCGCTGATCGCCCAAGCCAACGGAGTCGTCGACCCCCGCTCACTCCAGGTGGGACACGTCCTCACCATTCCGGCGCGAGCCGCGGCACCGACACGCACCCACACCATGCGTCCGAACGAGACCTTGTCCGAGCTCGCCCAGCGCTTCTACGACAACGCCGACCTGTGGCCGCTGATCGCCGACGCCAATCGGATCGACGACCCGACCCGCATCCCCGTCGGCACAGTGCTCGTCGTCCCCGAGATCGCGCCCACAGCCGTCGACCCGATCGCCCTGCTGCCGGTCCGCATCGAAACGAAATTCCTCCCCGACGACATCCGGACCGGCCAAGTGCTCGTGCTGCCCGAACCCGAGACACCCGTACAGCATCACACCGTCGTCGCCGGAGACACACTGTCGGCGCTGGCCCTGCGGTTCTACGGTGATGCCGCCCTCTTCCCGCTGATCGCCCGAGCCAACGGCCTGGTGAACCCCCATCTCATCCAGATCGGGCAGGTGCTGGTGATCCCCGCGCGCGAGCCGCACCCCCGCCCGATCACCCGCACACACACCGTCGCGCCCGGCGACACCCTCGAGTCCATCGCCACCGCCGCCTACGGTGACCCCGCCGCCGCGGCATTGATCGCCGCCGCCAACGGCATCGCCGAGCGGACCATCCAGGTACGCGTCTATCCCGACGACATCCACATCGATGCCTTCGCCCCCGAACTCACTGCCGACGAACGCGAACTGGCGCGCACCTACTGGGCCGACCCCGGCGACCGCGCATGGCAGGACCTGCTGACCACTCTGAGCCCACAGCGAGCCGCCTGGGCGACCCGCCGTACCCGCCCCGGCATGCCGGAGCCGGACTTGCGTGATCCTCGGCAACGTCGGGCACCCCAGGTGACGACCATGCCGTCCCGATGGCGGTTCCTCGGATTCGTCGACGGCGCGCTCGTCGTGGACAGCACCGGCACCGACATCCCCGATCCGCTGCCGTTGGGACTGCTCGAGGCCGACGAAGCCGCCGCCGACCACGACCACGCAGCCTGGGCCGTCGACTTCCCCGCCGCCGTCGTCGCCGGCATGGGCATCACCCTGACCCTGCCGGAGGGGATCGACCATCTCGACGAACTGTTCGTCGTAGGCGTCAGCGAACACGCACCCGCAGAAGCGGCGACACGACTGCGCAACACCCTGCGGGGCCATGCGTTCGGCGCCGGACTCGGATTCCTCAGCGCGGGCACCCCCACCAACAACACCCCCGAGACCCGGACCTCGTGGTCGGCGCGACCCTCCGCACACGCCCCCCGCGCCGACGTCACGTCGCTGCGGGAAGGCACCGACGCCGCCAGGACGGTCACCTCCCTCGGTCTCGACGGCGCCGAATTCCTGGCCGACTGCGACGGCGGCACCACCGACTCCGACGGCGCGGTCGCCGGACTGTCGCTGCTGAGCTGGGACGCGTTGGCCTTCGGATTCGTTCGTGCCGCCACCGACGCACTCGGCACCCTCGACACCGAATTCACGCAACCGAGCGGGCAGACCTGGATCAGGATCCGCGATCACCTGGTCGACCACGTGCGCAGCCGCGGACCGCTGCCGACCCTGCGGGTCGGGCGCCAACCGTACGGCATCCTGCCGGTGTCCACCGTCGACGAATGGCGATCCCACCGCCACGACACCGCCGACGCGCTGCTGGCGCCGTGGCTGCTGCGGCTGCGTGATCACTGGCGGGCCGCGCTCATCTCGGGATGGATCCCGCGGGTGACCGACGGCCGACCCGCCGACCGGCTCGCCGTCGACGTCATGACCCGACTGCCCGTGTCGAACAACCTCGTCATCCGCCGGGTGCTCTCACCCGCCGGAGCACTGGAGAAATTCGACAAGATGACCGAGACCCTCGACGGACTCGAGCTCACCCGCCGCGCACCGGGACCGGTGCTCTCCCTCGGCGGCATCGACTTCCGCTCCGGCCTGCGCTGGTCGATGCCGACACCACTGATCAGCCACCTGGCATGGACCTCCGACAGCACCCCGGCCGACTTCTCCGAAGTCGCTCGACGCCTGACCCCCAACGCCGCGAGCTACCCGCAGTTCTTCGGTCGCAGCCGTCGACATCTCACCGACGCCCTCGCCGTCCTCGAAGAAGGCATCACCGACGCCGAATTCGAGCAGCGCCTCACCGCCTACGACCAGAACTGGCCGATCCCGGTCCTGCACGGTGAACAGAACCAGCGCGAACCCGACCTGTTCGGCACCTCCGGCG
This sequence comes from Nocardia shimofusensis NBRC 100134, assembly GCF_001613125.1. Classification (GTDB taxonomy): domain Bacteria; phylum Actinomycetota; class Actinomycetes; order Mycobacteriales; family Mycobacteriaceae; genus Nocardia; species Nocardia shimofusensis. Next base: position 20,881 of record NZ_BDBT01000007.1, on the reverse strand, counting down.
AGGAAGACTTCATCCCCGCGACGACCTCGAAGGACAATCCACGCACCGACCTGTTCGACGAGGCCGGCGAACCGTTGCGCGACGCGCTCGACATCCCGGGACTGATCGACGACCTCATCATCCAGAAGGTGTCCTTTCCCGACACGCCACCGCAGGACCTGGCCACCAAACGCGACCATGCCCGCGGCAAACGGGCCGGTGCACCCGCCGTGCTGGCCGCCTTGGCGGCGCTGGAACAACTCCCCGCCGACCGGTACCTGCCACTGTTGATGGAAATTCTCGACGTCTACTCGCACCGCTGGGACGCCTGGGCGACCTCGCTGGCCACCAGACGACTCGCCGACACCCGTGCGGCGGGCGTGACCGGCGTCCGGATCGGCGGGTACGGGTGGGTCGAGAACCTGCACCGCAACCCGTCCACACACACCGTCAGCGACGGCTACATCCACGCCCCCTCACAACACCACGCCGCGACCGCCGCGGTGCTGCGCTCGGGCTTCCTGGCCCACGATCGCGGCGGCGCACTGGCCGTCGACCTGACCTCACGACGGGCCCGCACAGCGCGATGGCTGCTCGCCGGGGTCCGGCGCGGCCAGAACCTGGGCGCGCTGCTGGGCTACCGCTTCGAGCGCGCACTCCGCGACGCCGGCCTCGACCCGCTGAAGGACTTCTACCGCCGGACCTTCCCCACGCCGGTCGTCCCCGAGCCCGCCGACGGGCAGGAGAATTCCGAGCTGTGGGGACGCAGCGCCGAAGCGATCGCCCCGGCCAACGTCGTCGACGGCATGGCCCTCGCCCGCGCCGCAGCCGGCCTGGCGATCCCGGACGAGCGGGCGCGTCCCATGCTCGACGACCTCGTCGACGCACTCGACGCCGTCGGCGATCTCCTGCTGGCTGAAAGCGTGCACCAACTGGTAGGCGGCAACCCGATGCGCGCGGGTATCGCCGCGGACACTCTCGGCCGCGGAACCGACGTACCGGACCGCTTCGACGTCCTGCGCACTCCGCACCGGGGCAACGCCATCACCCACCGGGCCGCGGCGATCCTGCCCGCCGACCCGGCACTGCCCGCGGGCTGGGCACGCGACGCCTTCGCCGACCTCGAACCACGCGTCGACGCCTGGGTCGCCGCAGTCCTCGGACCGGCAGCCACCTGGCGGCTGTCCGCCCGCCCGGCCGGTAGTGCGACGACGTTCACCTTCACCGCCGACGACCTGGAGTTCAGTGCTTTGGGTTTCGCGCTGGACGCTGCGACCGACACCCACCGCCGACTCGACCTCCGGGTCGCGCAACTCGCCGGGTTCGACGCCGACACGATCGACTACGACGGCGACTGGCTCGAACTGCGCGAGATCACCCGGCGCGTGCAGCGGTTGCTCGCCGGCGCTCGGGCGCTGACACTCGCGCACCTGACCGGGGAGAGCACCGACAACCCCGCCCCGGACATGGCCGAAGCGCGCGGACGACTGAGCGCCTTCGTCGCTACCGTCACCTCGGCGCAGAACCGGATGGCACTGGGCATCGACGCCGACCCGCAACGGCTAGCCCGAGCCGTCGCCCGAACCGACGATGCGGGCTGGCTCGGTGCGGTCACCCTGGCGCTCGGCGACTTCCTCGGCACCGGCCTGCCTATCGCCACCCTGCTCGACGCCGCCACGATCCCGCCCGGCCCACCCGGTGTCCGCGAATCCGCGATCGCGGACTGGACCCGTCGCTTCGCCACCATCCGTCCGGTCACCTGCGCCTGGCACGAGACCCTCATGCTGGCCGGCGCCCGATCCGGGCGCCCGTGCCCGCTGTCGGTCACACAATTCCCCACCGGTGGGCCGTGGATCGGGGCGCCCTTCGCACCCACCGAACGACCCGCGGCGCGGGAACATCTCGTGGCCCATCGGCCGTTCCCGGTGCCCGACAACGGACGCGTCGCCGGGATCGTGTTCGACGAGTGGGTCGAAGTGCTCCCCGGCTCCTACGGCCTGTCGTCCACCAAATCCGGCCCGGACGCCGTTCCCGTGGAGTCCGAGCTGACCGGTGTGTCGTTCCACTTCGACCGGCCCGACGCCAAGGCGCCCCAGGCGATACTGCTCGCGGTGCCGCCGGACCCCGGACGCGGCTGGACTGCCGACGTACTCGCCATGGTGGTGCGCGACACCCTGGAACTGGCCAAACTGCGCGCGGTCGACCTCGGCGACCTACCGCTGCTCGACGACATCCTGCCCGTCGTGCGGCCCCCGGTGTTCACCGGACCCCATTCGATATTGCGCGACTTCTGGCTCGAACTGGCGGAGTGAGATCATGCGGCGAACCCACGATATTCTCGGCAACTTCCTCTTCCGCGGCGACGACACCTTCCGCGTGGAACCCCTGCCGCGGACCAACGAGGTCCAGACCGGCCTGTCGGCCCGGATCCACGATCCGGCATGGTCGTTGACCCGCCAGTGGCAACTCGGCGAGTTCGCGGCCCAGGACGCCGCCTCACCCGTGCTGGTCGAACTGGCCGGCCACAGCGTCCCGATCAGCGCGTGGCGCCCGGCCGGCCCGGCCGACGAACTCGACATCGACGGGCACTGGGTGCCCTACACCTCCGCATCGGGACCCCTCGACGCGTTGATCGAATCCGAGGACGCCACCGAACCGGACCGTCGCCTACGGGTCGAAGGCGGCGTGCACTTCGTGCGCCTACTCGACGAGGCCGGACTCACCGCGAGGCTGCCGACCGTGCTCGCCGAGTACGGATTCCCCGCCGACCAGGATCCGATCACCGACGTGGTGACCGTGCTCGAGCGCAGAGTCCCCGACGCCGCCCGGCTCGCCGACGACCTGTCCGGCGCCGGACTCCGGGTCGCCGGACTGGACGAGGTCGGCGCGGCGTGGCTGGCGTGGTGGCACGAGATCCTGCCGGTGGACGCCCCTGACACCTTCGACCCGCACCGCTTCGAGCACCGCGCGGACTTCTCGATCGGCGAGCACGTCTTCCACGCCGACGAGTACCTCGGCGACGGCCTCGACTGGTTCACCGTCGATCGTGACAGCGCAGCCCAACCGGCAGCCGCCGCGGACCCGTTCGTCTTCCGCCACGAGGCACTGGCCTCGACCGTCCGCTTCGGCGGCATCCCGGCGGACCGATTCTGGGAGATGGAAGACGCGCAGATCGATTTCGGCTCGGCCGAGGTCGGCACCCTCGACACCGGGCGTCTGCTGCTGATCGGGTTCAGTACCGTCTACGGCAACGACTGGTTCATGGTGCCGGTCGAGGTGCCCACCGGATCGCTGACCACCCTCGACACGCTCATCGTCACCGACACCTTCGGTGGCAGGCACGTCGTCGAGCGTGCCGGATCAGCAGACGAGCACTGGAACCTGTTCACCGTCAACGGAACCGACGACGGCCTGTTGATGATGCCCTCCGAACGCGGCGCCGTCGGCGAACCCGCCGAAGTGGTGTCGCTGGCCCGCGACGAACTCGCCAACTCGGCGTGGGCGATCGAACGATCCGTAACCGGCGCCCGCGGCCAACAGATCGACCGCAGCGCATCCTGGGAACGCACCAAACCCACCCCGCCCCCAGCGAACCCGACGGGCTCCTACGCCGTGCAGACCATCGTCCCCGACTACTGGCTCCCGCTCGTCCCGCACGCACTCTCGCCCGCCTCGATCCGGTTCGCACTCGTCGAACTCGCACAGCCGGGCGTGACGTCGAAGCCGCTGGGGCGGCTGTTGACCTCCGAGACCTGGGTGCACGAGGAGGAGGTGCCACGCGAAGGCGCGGTCGTCGTCCGCAGGCCCGTGCTGGCGCGCTGGTTCGACGGCACCTGGCACACCTGGACCCGGCGCGAGAAGAATCCCGGCCGCGGCGAGAGCTCCAGCGGCCTGGCCTTCGACATCGTGCGCCCGTCGGAAGCCTGGCCGTGAACGACACCGGCAAGCTTCACCTCACCCCTCTGACGCCGCACCGCGCCGACTCGAAAGGAGACGATCATGACCCTCGAATTCACCGCGTTCACCGCCGACAACAACGGATTCCGATTCGCCAACAGCTTCGTCACGCCGATCACGATCCCCGGCAACATCATCAACCCGCCGACGCTCAACGGACTGTGCGGAGGGATGTCGTGGGCCGCGCTCGACTACTTCCACGCCGGCAAACCGATCCCGACCGACGACTTCGCCGCCGTGGGCGGCCTGCCGCCTACGAGCACACCGCTGTATCGGCAGATCCTCGAGCGGCACATCGCCTCGCTCGGATTGCGCGTGGTCCCGCCGTTCACGCCGCTGGCCATCCCGCTCCTGGGACTACCGATCCCGGTCGCGGTGCTCCCCATCCCGGCCGACACACACAACGCGCTGCAATTCCTCAAACCCGACAGCTTCTGGACGAGCACCGAACTGACGCACCAGATCACCGCGGCGACCACGGCACTGCGAGCCGGCAGACCGACAGCGTTCGGGCTGGTCGACGCCACCTCGGTCCTCAGCTCGCACGTCGTCGTCGCCACCGGATTCGACGACGCACCAGCCGCCGCCCCAGGGGCGACCGACTTCTTCCTCTACGACTGCCGGCAGCCCATGAAGACCTGCACCTTGCGAGTGACACCCCAGTCCCGGACCTGTGTGCTCGACTGCCCGGGTCTGTCGCCCGAGCCCTGGAAGGGATTCTTCGTCGAGCACTACACCGTCGCCGCGCCGTGACCGCGGCAGACCAATACCTCTCTGCTCACGAGAGCCCGGCGATGTGATGTCGTGAGCGTGTGCGCCGCGTGGTGAACGGTGCGGCGTGAGCGGCGTGCCGGATGCGGACCCCCGATCTTCGTGGTCGGGGGCCCGCCGGCGTGCCTGATCTCAGTTGAGGCTCTTGGAGTAGTACTCCGACCACCGGCTGGTTCCGGTCGCGTAGACCTCGCTCCAGTTCGTAGTCTGCTCGGCGTAGGCGTTGCCCCAGTTGAACGTCTGAGTGGTGTAACCGTAACTCCAGAGCGTGGATTCGCGGTCGTAGAAGAACGACCACAGGGCGTCCTTGGTCTCGCGGTCGACGTCGCCCGCCTCGTGCAGGGCGTCGAACACCGTCGCGGCGTGGCCGCGCTCCTGCACGGCGGTGTCCATGATGGTCCGGCCGAGCGCGGTGGCCTCATCCATGTTCTCCCGCCCCTCGGCGCTGATCCGGTCCAGTTCGGCGCGCTGCCATCGGGACCAGGCGTCCATCAGCCGCCGGTACTCCGCCTCGAGATGATCGTCGAGTGCCCCGGCATCGGATGCCGCGGTGTAGGTACCGTTGCCCGCCCGGGCGATGGCCTCGAGTGCGGTGCGATCGGCGTCGCCGACATGGAAGCCGATCACGTTCACGATCGGCCGCACCCCGGTCACGGCGAGTTCCTCCGCGGCGCGCACGGGGTCGCCGTCGCAGGTCTCGAGGCCGTCGGTGACGATGTAGGCGATGCTGTCGGTGGCGTTCGCCGGAATATCGGTGGCCACGGCGGTGATCGAGGAGGCCAGCGGAGTCCAGCCGACAGGCTGGATCGGGGCCAGCGCGGCGGCGAATCGCGCGGAGTCGGCCTTGTCGCTGTAGACGACCTCGGTGGCCGCGCACGATTCCGCCTTGCCCGCCTCGTCGTCGGCGCCGCGGTGGCCGTAGACACGCAGACTCACCGTCGCGTTGTCGGGAAGGTCGTCGACGAAGTTCGCGAGGGCGTGCTTCGCCTCGTCGAGCCGGGTTCCCGACTCCGATGTCTCGGCCATGGACCCGCTGGCATCGAGGACCAGGGCGAAGTGGTTGGTGCCGACCGCCTCCTGCTCGCCGGACACCTCGTCCTCCGGGCCGGGCGCGATCTCGCCGACGCTCGCGTCGAACTCGATGGTCCCGCGCACCGCCTCGGCGTAGTCGCCGTGGATCTGGGACAGGATCGCCTGCTGCCACTCCTTCGCACTCTCGGGCGCCATGACGCGTACCCGGTCGAGGACCGCCTCCTGGTCGAAGGCCTCTCCCGCGTACGGGCCGGGCTCGTACATCATCAGCTTCTCGGTCGTGTCGAGTTCGCGGGGTGCGTCGGGATAGGCGACCGGGACGAGTGCGGGCACCTGGCCCGGCTGCAGCGGAGGCGGGCCGGTCTCGGGGTCCTCGGATGTGCCGGTACAGGCGGTCAGGACGGCCGCGGCGCACAGGGCCGTGAGCATCCGTCGGACGATGTGCGAATCCAACTGGTTCCCCCGGTGTACGGAGATGTTCGTAGACGGCGAGATCTTATGCCGCGTAAGGACTATGGCGCCACCGGGAATCCGGGGCAGGGATCGGTCGCCACCACCGAGCCTGTTGCCGGGGGGCAGGCAGGCGAGTCCGATTTCGGAGGAAAAACCGCAGGTCGCGACGACCGGAGAAAAAAATGGATGTCAGGACAGCGTCCGGACACCGGATCTGATGCGGATATGCGCAGTTCTTGTGTCCGGAGGGGGACTTGGACACCCGAATTACCATGAACTGCAACATTTTTCGTGTGCATGCGCTCACCATACCCTCCTCTCCATGTCGCCATCATTCCAGGGATCCGGCGGCATTCCAGACATCCCTGCGGGCGAGTGGATGCGGTTGCCCCGTGACTGCCTCGAGGGCGAGGGCGCACTCCGGAAGTGATGCTTTCGTGTATGTCGGGGTCGCTGTCGTTCCTGGATCGCGGTGGGCGGCGTAGCGACGCGCAACCGCCTCTCCGAACTCCCGTTCCACAAAGGTCAAGGTCGTGTGACGCAGCCAGTGGGATGTCACTTGTTTGGCTGCCGCCCATGGGAGGTAGGTGTGGAAACGTTCGTGAAGATTGTCGTAGCGTCGGTCGCCGATCGGGTTGCCCCTGCGAGTGCGCAATACCTGGTCGCCGGCTTCGGCGGATGTGCCGCCTCGGTGCTCGAAGTGTTTGTGAAGCCGACGCATCAGCATGGGGGTGATGGGATGCCAGGTGATCACGTCTCCTTTGTGGTGGAGGCGGACAGTGCTGTCGTCGGTGCTCAGGTCGTTGATGCTCAATCGCAGTACTGCGCCACGGCGGCATGCGGTTTCGATGTGTAGACGTACGATGAGCGCATCAAGCTCGACGTCGTCGCCGGTCTCGCAGGCAACGCGTCCGAGGTCGCTGATCTGCTCAGGGGTGAGCGCATGCCGTGGACTCTCGAGTCGGCGCGGCATCTTGACTTTGCGTGCAGGGTTGGCTGATGGTCGGATGAGACCATCCTGTTCGGCGTAGCTGTAGAGGCATCGAATGGCGTGGAGCAGGTTTCTGGCGGCTCCGCAGCCCTCGCGCCAGTTGGACCGCCTGACCGCTCGTTGTTTGTGGTCGTTCATCAGGCCGCTGATCTCGATGGGGGTCACCTCGTTGAGGCGTCGAGCGGCCCAGGCCTGTTCGGTGACTCTCCAGTACGTGCGGTAGGACTCGCGTTGGACTGGCGTTGCCGCGGTTGACGCTTTGGCGATGTATTCGCTGAAGGTCGGTATGGCGGGCGGTGCTTGTGTCGAGCCCATGCGGATGACCGTGAGACCGACCGCGGAGAGTGCCTGCGCGAGTTCCTCGGCGGCTTCGGGGCTGGTCATCGCGTAAGGCTCCAGAGTTCGGGGCGGTGGTTGGTGAGGATCGCTGACAGGGTGTGCGGCGGATAGACGACGAGGTGTGCGTGTGCCGATGAGGCAGCCAGCAGCACACGGTCGCCGGAGCTAATTCGGCAGTGGTTTCGGATGCTGCGAGGGAGGTGAATATGTCCGCCGACCTTGATGGAGCGACCTTTGTGTGATGTGGAGACTTTGATCACTGAGCGCTCGTGTATCGCGAATGCGCAGCGCTGGCCAGGGACCCAATTGAGGTGTGGCAGAAGGCGTCCCGCTGATACTCGGCCGCGCTCGTCGACAGTGCTCGACGTGCAGTGCAGTTCGGTGGCGCTGCCAGGTAGGTCAAGGTCGACAGGGAAGTCGAAGATCGGTGCCAGTATGCGGCGAGCCGGAGGTTTGGCGGTGGCGCGGTTGTAGAGGCCACCGAAGAGCGCACTCGCGCTTGAGCTTCTTGGCTCCCTGTCGTGGAACGGGATGCCGTCGCCGCTCTCAAACTGCGTGTCCGCACCGATCTCGATGCGCGAACCCGAGTACTCAACACCCAATGTGGTCACTCCATTTCGCGTGTGGGCGTTGCTCGCAGGCCAGTCCGCATACACCGCCGTGTAGGCGGTGGACGCCGACTGGGCGTCCATAGGAAGCTGACCACGCATATCCGGATGGGCGTAGTCGCTTCCGTCCCCTGAGAGGCAGCAGACGGCGTACGCCATCTCTATGCCAATCCACGGGAACTCAGCGAGCACTACAGCGCCTCATCCGGATCGGATATTGGTCAATGACCCCACAACCCGGGAAGACCTCCCAAAGCAGGAGGGCGCAAATCGCACTTTAGTCGCATTAATGCGAACGAGGCAAGTACTCCGGCACACGTGTCGGGTGAATGCCGTCATGCTGCCGGCACGGCGGGGAGTGTCCAATTAACGGCTCTGTCTCACTTCCGGTGGTGGGGTATGCGGGGGTGACGGCACGATACCTCGGTGGTCGAGGTGAATGATGCTGCTGGACTCATGTTTTCGGGGCTATCGCCGCTGGTCGTCGAAGGCGTAGCAGATGAGGGCGGGCGGATTGTGGTGTCGGCTCGGACGGCTCCTGGCCCGGCCGGATGCCCGCGGTGTGGGGCCGGGTCGGTGAGGGTCCACAGCTATCACTATCGGAGGGTTGCGGACCTGCCGATCGACGGCCGCCTGGTCGTCGTCGGGGTGCGGGTCCGGCGGCTCACCTGCGCCACACCATGGTGCTGCAAGACGTTCCGTGAGCAGGTCCCCGGTGTGCTCGCACGCTACCAGCGACGCACCATCCGGCTGACCAACCAGGTGCAGGCGGTGACCCGGGAGTTGGCAGGGCGGGCTGCGGTCCGGCTGCTGGCCGCACTGCCCGTGACGATGTCCCGCCACACTGCGGTGCGCATGCTGCTACGAATCCCGCTTCCGGTCCGACCGGTTCCTCGTGTGGTGAGCGTGGACGACTTCGCGCTGCGTCGCAGCCACCGCTACGGCACAGTCCTGATCGATGCGGTCACCCACGAGCGAATCGACGTCCTCGGTGACCGGAAGACCGAGACCCTCGAGGCGTGGTTGCGTGACCGGCCCGGTATCGAGATCGTTGTCCGCGATGGATCACCCCACCTACGCCGAAGCCATCCGCCGGGCCCTGCCCAGCTCGATGCAGGTCAGCGACCGCTGGCATCTGTGGCATGGACTGGTCCGCTCGGCGGAGAAGGTGGTCGCCGCACACAGTCGATGCTGGGCAGGCGCTGGACCTGGCCGACCACCAGCCACTCGCGGTGGCCGCCCGCGCCACCGCGCTCGGTGTGCGGCTGCTCAACACCGTCCTCGACACCCGCGGTCTCCCGCCGCACGACGGCCCGCGGCCCTGACTGCACTCGCTTCTCGGGGAGGCACCGAAAGCGCGGGTGGCATGATCATTTCGCCAGGCGCTGATTGGCGGTTGCGTGACTGAGCATCGGGCGACCGTCTGCGCAAGCCGCAGGTGATCGGATCGGTCCTTCAGCAGCCCTCAGCGCCAGCTCGTTCGGTGAGCGCGGGGCTGAACCACTGCGCTACACAACTTATTGTGTTGCCAGGACTTGTCCGCCACTACATCTATGATTTTCGAGTGCGATAGCAGATGCGGTCGCACACACTGGAAGAACGCCGAGGCTCACGCCGGAGCGTGCGCTCCAGGACATGAGCCTCGGGTTTGTCTGTGGTAGGACACCCTGATGCTACGACACCCGGTAGGACGTGGCGCGCCGAACCTGGTGTCGGGTACGTCCTGTGGTTCACGGTCCGGCGATCGAGACGTTGGTCGCCCACCGGGGCAGCCGACGGGCGTGGGACACAAAAGATGCCGAATTTGAACGACATCAACGACGCTGCCTTGCAGCGGATGGTCGGGCAGCTGGACTCGCTCGCGGACATGTTCACCGTGAGCGAGCTGGGCTTGCGCAAGCCTTACAAGCCCGGCAGCCTGGCGCGCAAGGACGGACACGCCCAGCACCACTTCGTTGGGCCGTGGACCCAGCAGCCGGTGGACACCCTGCACATGCATGTCCAGGGCTTCATGGACCGCGCCACCGATCATCTGCGCACCCTCGCGCTCGCGATTTCCGCGCCCGGCATCGCCTACAGCGTGCTCAGCCTCGCCCGGATCACCATGTCGGCGAGCAGCTATACCTATTACCTGCTCAACTCCGACATCGAGGTCCGCGAACGGATCTGTCGCGTGATGAACGTCGTGCTCGTCTCCCACCTCGCGCAGCTTCGGCTGATCCAGGCCCCGAGCATCGACTCGGACGCGACCGAACTCGCCAAGGTGGAGACCTGGATCCAGGACTTGCACACCACCGCACAGCAGCACGAGTTCTCCGTCACGATGCAGGGCGGGAGCCGGTCGCGTCTGCCGCACCACTTCGGCGATGCGATGCCGAGCGAGACCGACCTGGTCAACACTCTGTTCGGCGGCAGCAACAACTCCGACTACGGCATCTTCGCTTACCGGCTGTGCTCGGCTGCGGTCCACAATCAGCCACACATCGAGTCGATCCGGCCGCTGCCTACCAGTGGCTCCAGCCGCGGCGCGACCGACGTGCGCCCTATCACGCCGCAGGCCTTGACGGCTGTCCTCGTCGCGGCCGCTTCCGGCTACGTCAAGTCCAACAACGAGGTGATGACCTACTTCGGCGTGGAGGGCCGCGAAGAGAAGATGGCCACGGCCACGGCCATCCTGACCGACCTCGCCGAGTCCGAGCTGCCGGTCGGCGTGTGACATAGCAGCGCGACACGCGACGACGGGCCGGGACACCCTTTCCGGCCCGCTGTCGCGTGGGGGCAGTTCCTTCCGGGTATTCGCGGTGGGCTCGCGACGACGGCGCTGAGCAACCGCAGCCCGCCGCGATGGCGCGAGCGGCCGTGGCGAGCGGCTGATGGTCGAACCCGCGGCCAATAGCCGCGTCCGCTTCTCGGGGCGGCGCCGAGAGCCACTCTCGATGCCATCCCGACGGATGCGCACCCACCCGTGGGCTACCGGAGGTGCGTGCGCGACCGCCCGTACCCGACGAGGCCGCTGGATCTCGGGTGAGATGTCGCCGCCCGGCGCTACCGTGGGAGGCAGGGCGGTGCGTGTTCGCGGCGGCCGCCTGGGGGGAGAGGATGTCGTGGCCGAGTACGTCGATTGGGTGCGGTTGGACGGGAAGACGGTGCGGCTGAGCGAGGTGCGTGCCGACCCAGACGGGCACGTGCGGTTGCTGGCCGACGCCCGGGCGAACAAATCGGCGCGGTGTTTGTGTCGGCAGCCGGGGTTGGCGTTGGTGACCCGCTCCACGCAAGCGGGGCGCCATTTTCTTGCCTGCTGGCCAGGCGGTGGTCCCGCCCACCATCCGGAGTGCGCGTTCTTCAGGATCGACCCGCAGATGAGCGGACGCGGCAGGTGCGCGTCGGCGATCACCGAAACCGAGACCGGGACGTCGATCCGGTTCGCGGCCCCACTGGTCAGCCAACCGGGCGAGCACGGGGAGCGGGTGGACGCGGCGACCTACCCGGGGCTGGGACGCCGCTCCCTCGGGCTGCTGGGGCTGGTCCACTACTGCTGGGAAACAGCCGGTTTGGCGTCCTGGACTGCGAGCACGCGTAGCCGCGGTTGGCGGCATGTCACGGCCGCGATGGCGTCTGCGCTCGAGGGGACCACGATCAACGGGCAACCAGCGCGGTCGGTGGTGTATGTGGTGCCGCCGTATCGGCCGGACCGGGCGCAGGCGAACCTGGCATCGTTCGATGCATTCATGGACTCGCTGCGCCCCGACCACCCGGATCGGATTCGGCGGGGGTTCATCCTCGGTGAGCTCAAAGCGGTGCACGAGGCCCGCAAGACCGGGTGGCGGTATCAGCTGGCGCAGCAGAGCCCTGGACGGCAGGTGTTCGTCAGTGACAGGCTCGATGCGCGGCTGCGTCGCTCCTACCGCAACGCGATGTCGGAGGCCGCCGCCCGTGCGGGTGGGCGCCGGATCATGCTGTTCTACGTCGAGCGCAGTCCGGGCGGGTTCGCGCGGGCGGTGGATGCGGCGGTGATGCTGACCAACACCACCTACATCCCGGCTGATTCGTCCTATGAGGCTCGGATGGCGGATGCGTTGATCGCCGCCGGACGCAGCTTCGTCAAACCCCTGGTCTACGACGCCGATGTCACCGACGAGGTGACCTCGGCGGTGTTCCCCGATTTCATCCTGACCGACGAAACTCCACCGACCTATGTCGAAGTTTGGGGTCTCCCCGGGCAGGAGCTCTACGAGCGGCGGAAGTCGGCGAAACGTGCTCACTACCAACGGCAATCAGCACGGTTGCTGGAATGGACGGTCACCGAACCGATGCCTGTGGTGCCGCCACCCGGCCGCACCGGAATGCCCTGACCCCGAAGCGTCGCGTGTTTCCCGCCGACGCCTCGAATCCGGCGCCGAGGCGGTGCCGCTCGAGGCCGTGCCGAGCCGGTGGGGGAGTAGGCGATATGTCGTCGGCCTGGTCGGCGTCCTCACCTACACCGAAAACTGAACGCCTACAGTGTCTTCACACGTTGCGAGCACTCGTCCGCGGCCGCCGGATCAGTCGGCGGTCTCTTCGCTGGATCGGACGGCGGCTCCGGGCACGCGGCCTGTCGGACGAGACAAGGGAGAAACAGCATGAGTGACGACGATGTACTGGCGTTAGCGCAGGTGATCGACCCCGACGCGTGGATCGCGCGGAAAGAGGATCAGCGCACGATCGGGTCGCGGTGAGAGTACACGACGCGGCGGATGAGCTCCCAAGCCGCGGCCGAACGTGTGCTGGCCGCTGGATACGGGAAGGGCTAGTCGCCGGAGCCGTCGAGACCGCGCCGACATCCCTCTGGGCGGTCTCGACGACTTTACCTCCGACCAGACCGGTTCGGCGGCGGTCCAGCCGCTTGAGGCGCAGACGCTTCGGCGCCGACATGACAGCATCAGTTCGACTCATTGTTGCCCCGGATGACGACTCTCCTGTACTGGTATGCTGTCACCGCTAGGAGAACGGCCCCTACTATGCCGGTTATCATTGCATTCTTCTTATTCTCATCCTTCGCTTCGTGGCAGATACTATTCAAAGCATCGCCTACCATCACGTCTGTGGAGGATTTAGGATTCTGATATCCCACTTCTGCAGAATTGACGACCGATCCGCAGTACGCCGCTTTGTGTATTCCGACATCGTCCCAGTGGATATCTGCCCGCATGGTCGCAAACAGGCATACCGTCGCGACGCCCAGCAGTGCCCCGCCAGCTATGAAAGGGTAGACGTCGATCGTCTTCCTGTCCTCAGTTGATAGCTTGTGGGCAAGGTAACCGAATATAACGGCGATCACTGTTCCCGCCACGAAGCCGCCGAAAGCAACAGGCGTCCATATATTGTCAAAGGAGGCTCCTTCGACAGTGAACAATGATCCGTCCGCAGACAGGATATGTTGCATCGCAGAACTTCACCTCATCACAATTAGCTGTCGTGAATCTTCCGGCAGTATGGGTAAAGCATGCACACGATTGCCGTACTCAGCGAGGGGCTGGCGCGCAGAAGTCGAGACCTCCCCACTATAGGTCAATGACACGCCTCGTATGGGTGCTCATGCAGGCCTGGCCACCCACCAATTTCGTCGGGCCGGATGGCACACCCTCGACGACCGGGCACGGCGTGCATGATTAGTTGGCAGACGACTACGCGAACTCCCGCCCTTGCTGTATGCAAACCAGAATGTTTGCAAGGCTCAGCACTCAATCCAGCCGGCCACACGCTCGGCGACACGAAAGGGGAGTGGTTCCTACACGGCGATCGGCCGTATGTCCTCCATGCGGCGACGCAGCGGTGTCAACGCCGTGTCGCTGGCCTGTTCAGGACGCGGGGCGGATGAGTTCGGCGACCGGCCCGCGCTGGGTCACCGGCAGCACGAAGTTCGCCAGTAGCGCCGTCAGTTCCGGTTCGTGGCCGATGAGGTTCTCCAGGGCCAGTTCGAGCAGTTCGGCGGTATCGGAACCGCACAACGCCTCGATCACCGGTGAGACGTCGACACCGTTGGAGCCGGATTGTGCGATGGTGCGGATCGTCCGGTCGGCTCGTTCGACCACACCGTTGCGCGGATCAGCACGAACCGATGACCACACCCGACCAGCAGCTCGCCACCACCCGTGGCGGGCGCCCCCGGTTCCACCTGAAGCCCGCCGCCAGCTCCGCGCCGCGGGCCTCTAGCCCGTAGGCACTGCCCGCGCCCCGGACTGTGAGGTGGCCTCCCATGCACGACGAGTGCGTATGACGCGCGTATTATGCGTGGTGTGGGTTACGACTGGCCGGAATGGGCTCTGGATCGTCTGCGCGGCATCGAGCCGTGGGAGGTGATGCAGGTGCTGACCGGGAAACGTCCACGTTGGCCGCGCCGCGGCCGTGACAGCACCGGCGCGTCCATCCTGACCATATGGGGCCGCACGAACTCCGGTAGAGCGTTGAAAGTGGGCGTCTACCAGGTGTCGGCCTGGCAGTGGCATATCGCCTCGGCGCGGGACATGACCGCGGTCGAGTTGGCCGAGTTTCAGCAGTGGGAGGAGACCCGCCGATGACCGAACAGCAGCACTACCCGGTACCGACACCCGACCAGGTCGAAGCCCTCATGGACAACCCGGACCTGGTCTGGGAAGACGTACCCGCAGCCGAAGCACCGCCCGTGCTGACCGAAACCGACGCTGAAGAGGTGATGGTGGTCCGGTCCCTGCGCATGCCGCTGGAACTGGATCGACGAATCCGCGCCGAAGCCGAAGCCCGCGGCGTCACCTGGTCGGAACTCCTACGGGACTGGGCTGCTATCGAACTGGCCGCCCTGTCCGACGACCAGCCCATCTCACGCGCCGACGCCATGCGCGCCCTGGCCTCCATCCCACCCCGCCGCACCGCCTGAAACCTGTGGCCCTCAGCGGCCGATACGCCGGGGTTCGGGTCGTGTCATCACTCTAGGAGTGACCTCCGGTAAGGCGCCCAGACCGGAGACCAGACAACCGCGTGGGGTGTCCACTGGCCGCCACCATCGGCCAGCTCAACCTGAGCTACCGGCAGTACCGGCAGTACCGGGACAAGCTGGCCGCCCAGCCACTGCCGACGCTCATGCGTCGCAGCCGACCCCGCCACGCCAGCGGCTTCTCGACGCTGCGGCGGCGGTACTGAATGTCGCCGCCTTCGTCCTGGAGGTGACCGACCACCAACCGTTCGCGGTGGCCGCCCGCGTCACTGCGATCGGCGTGCGGCCTGCTCAACACCGTCCTCGGCATCCCGCGGTCTGCGGCCGCACGGTGGCTCGCGGCCCTGACCGCACCCGGTGCTCGGGGCGGCACCGGAACCCTTTCTCGGTGCCGCCCGGATGCATGCGCGGTGAGCTCGTCGCGCCGGTCCCCGGCGATCTTTGTGGGCCCTGTATTCCGGGTGGGCCACCGTCGCCGATCGAGGCCCGGGTGGCAGCGGGGACTGGACGCTGTGGCTGGGAGATCAGCCGTAGTTCGGGAATGCCGTGCACCTGGCCGGATCGCCGGAGGTCTTCACGCTGGCGTCGATCCGAATGGCTTTGCCGGCGGGGGCGAGGTCGGGGTAGTCGTATCCGCCGCCGATGATGGCGCCCGCAGTGTCGTAGCAGGCGACCCCGACTCGCGGTGAGGGCAAGTCCTCGCTGGTCGGGTTGGTGAAGGTGAAGGATGCGACGGTGCCCTGGAATTGGACTTGGCCGATCGACTCCGATTCCACCGACGGCAACGGCTGCCGAGTCTCCTTGGGGAAGCCGTACTCGCTGATCGCCACCGACGGCTCGATCGCGGCCACGCCCACCCCCGGAGTGGACGACAGGTCCAACCACACCGGCAGGACCAGTTGCTGACCGATCCAGGAGAAGGACTCGACCTGGCTTTCGGTCTTGATGATCGCCCCGGCGGAGTCGAGGAAGTTTACCGACGCGGTGACATGCTCGCCGACGGATGCCTCGCTGTCGGTGGTGACCACAACGACACCCTGCGCGTAGTTGCCCGACTGCCCGAACCCGGAAGCCACCAACTCCACCGACGGCTTGCCGTCTCCGGCCGCCCCGCTACCGGGCGAGGTCGCCGTGGACTCGCTCTCGCCGCAGCCGGTCAGGACGACAGCGGCGGCCGCGGTGAGCACGGACAGCGGCACCGAATGCGCCGTGGCGGATCCGAGCATGCGCAACATGGACACTCCTTCACATCGAGCGCCCCGACGAACCGACGCCGGGGCGGCTACACCATACGACCCATTTAGCGGAGAGTTAGCTGCCGGGGCGTGTGCTGAGTGATGGTGTGTCAGTCGGGGTCTTGCCCGTGATGCCAGGGTGGTTGAGGCAGGTCCCAGCTTCCCGAGACGTTGCGGGCGCGTTGGTGGTGGAGGTGGGCGCGTTCGTGGCGGATCTGTTCGGTGAGGTCGTAGATGGCATCGAGGTCGCGGGTGGTGCCGCCCATGGCCTCGATCTCGACCAGGCCCTCCTCGATGTCGTAGTCGTGGTCGACGAGGTGTTCGGCCGCGTGCCGCACGCAGCCGGGCACGGTGACGGTGGTGGTGTCGTCGTAGATGCGCAGCCGCACCCGCACCTCCCCCTGACACGGGGTGTAGGCGGTGGCGAGGTGGCGGCACCGGTGGGCGCCGAGCCGGCATCCGCGGGTGTGGGCGGCTTCGGCGGTCATCGACAGCACCGCCGCCGCTTCCACCACCTCGTCCAGTTGCTCGCGCAGACGGCCGCCGGTGAGGCGTTCGAGGCCGCGGAGTTTCACCTCCACGTGGTAGAAGGCGACGGCGACGGTGCGCCAGTCGATGCGGCAGGACGCGGCGTCACCACGCACCCGCTGCAGGTCCTCGAGCGCTTGCCCGACAGTGGCCCGGATCCGCTGTGCGATCTCGTCGTGGCTGGTGCGGGTGGCTTCGTAGTCGGGCACGACGACCGTGGCCGGGGTCAACACCGCACAGGCCAGCACCTGAACGCCGGGCAGGACTGCCTCGGCGGCGGCGAGGACGTCGACCACGGTGGGGTCGGCCAAGCCGGTGGGGTCGGGGTGTTCGGCGTCGGCGGGGCGCGGATATTTCTCGATCCCGTCGACGGTGATCTTCTCCGGCCGCACCACCGCACTCCTGCGCGCGATTTCCCTCGCGTGGGTGGCGCGTTGCTCGCCGCGCCGCAACGCCTCGCGGTAGGGCACACCTTCGGTGGTGGCGATGTGGCGGGCGCGGCGGCGGCGCCGGGCGCTGCTGTTCTTCGGCATGTCTCGTCCTGAATTCCCGGCTCAGGCACCCACGCCACCCGGGCCGTGTGACGCAAGCATGCGGACACGAACCAGCCAACGCGGGCCCCGGGCAGGACCTTGCGCCCTCCGGCGTCACCGATCCGGCGTGGGCGAGGTGACTCGGGCGAGAACAGGTGGAGCGCGTGCGCGTCCTGACACTCCACGAAAAGCCTACCGCCGCAGGCCCGCCCGCCACGGCGACTTCACTGAGACCCCGCAGAACCGAAGGGCCCGTGCGCCGCTTCGATCTTCCGCGGGTACCGCCGCGGGCAGACCGGGACCCGGACGCGCGGGATGCGACCGCCCATCTTCCCCGAAACCATCCCGGCAATGCATCTGCTTCCGCGATGTCGCCGGGCAGGGATTCACCGCTCGCGTGTGGCGCCGGTTTCGTGCCGGTGCTCGCCGGTGGTGAGCAGGTTCCAGACGGTGGGGCGCCGCAATGCCGCCGAGCTGGTGGCCGCCGAGCAAGCTGATGCTGGCGCTGGGGGAGTCGGTGGCCGCGACGGCTCGCCCCAACGGGTGGTCGCCGTTGTCGGCGGTGTCGGCCGAACTCGAACGGGTCGAGCCGAGCTGGCTTGCCGAGCGCTGGGGCTACACCTCCACGATTCAGTGATCGCGGCCACCGGCCGATACGACACCAGCACGGTCAGGCGCAAGTGCACACCGATCCGCGAGACACGCCCGCGCCGCCGCTGATCCGACGGCACGGGCCATTCCCACCCGGTGGGCGCGCTTCTACCGGGTCGACGGGCTGGGCGTTGCGCAGCGCGCACGCCTGCGCGCGGCGCTGACGTTCGTGTTGCGGGCTGTTCAGGATGTGGGGCGGATGAGTTCGGCGACCGGCCCGCGATGGATCATCGGCAGCACGAAGTTCGCCAGTAGCGCCATCAGTTCCGGTTCGTGGCCGAGAAGGTTCTCCAGGGCCATCTCGAGCAGTTCGGCGGTGTCGGAATCGCACAACGCCTCGATCACCGGTGAGATGTCGACGCCGTTGGAGCCGGACTGTGCGATGGTGCGGATCGCGAGGTCGGCTCGTTGGACCACATCGTTGTGTGGCAGGGAGTCGGCGAGGTCGGCCAGCGTTTGGCGGTACTGCTGCCAGGCCTGATCGCGGGTCGATTCCAGTGATTTTCGGACGGGCCGGCCGCGGACGGCGGCCAACCCTTGGACGTTGTGGGTGGAGGCCGATTCCTTGGTGGCGGCTGCGATCTGGTCCTGTACGGCCAGAGTAGTCTCACGCACGAGTGATGTGCCGCTGAGACCGTCGCGCAGCGCGTCGGCGATCACGGTGCGTACGTCGTCGTTGGCGGCGGCTGCGCGGACCAAGACCCTGGCCACGGCGAGCGGGTCGGGCAGGCGCGGTATGCCGAAGATACCGAACGCGACGGTCAGCAGCCGGTTGTGGAATTTGGGGTGGGATCGGGCCATGCCGTCGTCGATGAGGTCCAACGCCAGGCCGGGAGCGATCGGGCAGATCCGGCCGAGCCGGTAGGCGGCGTCTCGATCGATCCGTTCGACCAGTGCGACGATCGCCTCGTGCTGGTGGGGTTGTGGCTCGGCGAATTGGTGGCCCGCGGCGAAGATCCAGGTGTTGCGCCAGTGCGGGTTGGCCGCGGTCACCTCGAGGCGGGCGATGACCTGGTCGAGGGGGCCGGTGGTCAGGAATCGTGCCGCCATCAGTTCCTGCAGCGACCGCACATCGAAGCCCAGACCGTCTTGCCCACGCGACATCGGCGTGAGCAGCACCAGCCGGTCGGTCGCGGCCGTCACGATCCGCTCCAGCAGATCGGCGTCGACATCGGAGGGGCGGAAGCCACTGTCGTGGAGCACCTGCCAGGCGACAGCGCGGAGTTCCTCGGGCCGCATCAACGCCATCGAACCGTCGGACTCGCTGCGGACCTGCAACTCGAACCCGACACGCTGGTGCAGGGTCAGAATGGTGGAGGCATGCTCCTGCAGCAGCAGCGCGAGCGTGGTCTGCTTGAGCCGTTCGCGTTTGAACACGGTGTCGTAGTAGCCCCAGAACAGGCTGTAGCGGTCCGGTGCCAGCTGCCCGGCTCCCTCGACGATGATCGTCATGATCAACACCTGCAGCGGGGTCTGCATCAGATGGCGCAGCGACTCGTCGTCGGCGGCGCGACGCAACTGTTTGGCGATGCGTTCGATCTTCTCGTCATCGTCCTTGAGACGGACCTTGGTCGTGTGGATTCCGTACCGGAGGGCTTCGTCGATGTCGAGGCGGGCCAGGTCGATGCGTTCGAACTGTGTGGGCGCGATGTTCTCCACATAACCGGTGGGGCGTGTGGTGACCACCACCAGCAGGTCGCAGTTGTCGCCTTCGGCTTCGCTGACGAATTCGGTGATCTGCCGGATGAGGCGCTTGCGGATACGTGGCTCGGTGACCTCGTCGAGACCGTCGAGCACCAGCAACCACGGCCACTGCTTCATCCACGAATCCAGCGCACTGGGGGTGACGGTGCCGACGTTGGAGCGCTCGGACACCTTGTGGGCGATCCATCGCAGCAGGGTCGAGTCCTCGCTGAGCCCTTTCTCCTCGGCGTATTCGGCGAGATCGATCCGCATGGGCCAGCGCCGGAACCTCGGCAGCCCGTCGCGGCCCAGATCACGCAGCGCGCGCTCTGTCGCGGTGATGACCCTCTCGTGCTCGGGACCCAGGTCGGTGGCGCCGTCGAGCAGCGCAGCCCGGTAGGCCTGCACCAGAAACCGCGACATCGTGGTCTTGCCGTTGCCCGCGCTACCGGCCACCACCACATGCTTCGGGCCCTCGCACGAGCTCATGCGCGGTTTGAGGACCTGGTCTGCGCGGTCGAGGATGTGCCCGAAGACGGTACGGCGCTCACCCCCTGGGCCGATCGTGATCGGCAGGTCGATCGCGACCTGGTCGATGGGGGTGCCCTCACCGCCACCGGAACCGGCCTCGTCGAAGTAGATCGACCGATCACCGATCAACGCCGCCCGAGCGTGGCGACGCAGTCCGCCCTCCAGCTCGTGGAGCGGGAGTTTGTCGGTGAACTCGGCCAGGTGCGCGAACACGTCGGGGACTGTCAGGAACGCGCCGAAAGCCCGCCGCACACTCTGATGCTTGGTGATCAGCCCATCGACCTGGTTACCGTCCCAGATCCGCCATGCGCGTAGCCGGCTCATCCGCCGTTGTCTGCGCTTGCGGGCGGCGGTAGCGCGATCATTGGCATCACGGGTGCCGTCGGCCAGAAGGTCCAGGTAGGTCTGGATGGAGGCGTTCACCGTGTCGAACCCGCCGGACCCCGGTGTGGGAGTCAACGGCACATTGGTCACGATCACCAGATAGTTCGGCACCGGGTCACGATCGGACCCGGGGTTGCCCCAGGCATCCAACTCCTTGCGGACCTGGGTCCACAGCCATGCAGCGTTGTCGGCCGGCTTGGCCTCCAACCGGTCCTTGTGCTTGGCCTGGAACACCGTGTACCCGTCCCAGGTCTCGG
>NZ_BDBT01000006.1 GCF_001613125.1 Nocardia shimofusensis NBRC 100134 | reverse complement strand
TCCCGGTAGGTGAGAGCTAGGTGGTGACGGGTGTCCAAAGTCGACGGGTCCTCGACGCCCAGGATGCGTTGGCGGTCGGCGAGCAGCCGCTCGTACAGGTCGATCGCCTCACCGATTCGCCCCGCTCGCCGGTAAGCATAGGCGAGGTTGGCGTGGGCTGTCAGGGCAGCGGGGTCCATATCACCGAGGTGGTGGCGGTGGTCGGCATAGGTGCGTTCGGCGAGGCTGATGGCAGGGCGCAGGTCGGCAGCTCGGATCAGTTGGCAGGTGGCCCAGCGGCGGGCGGCCAGTATCGCGGCATGGGTTCCGGGACTGATGGCGGGGTGTTGGTGGGTGTGTTCGGCGAGGGTCTCGATGTGGTCGACCAGTCGGGCGCCCTCGCTGCGGCGCTGGAAGGCCTCGTTCGGGTCGAACAGGTGTGGTCCGAGGACCGTGGCAGCGTTCGCTGCGAGAGCGTCCAGGGCGCCGGCGGCTTGGGCGTGTTCGCGGACCTGTCGTGCGGTGAGTCGGTGCATGACCAGCACCCGTCCGCCTGTCGACCATGACACCAGCGAGCTCTCCACGCACCGTGCGATCGCCACATTTGTCAGGAAGTCCGAGTCGTCTTCTCCTGTCAGGAGTTTGGCTTCGACACCGTCGGCGGACAGCGTTGCCATCACCCCCACCAGCCAACGAACCCGCTCATCGACCGCCTTGTCTCCGTTCGCCCGGGTGACGGTGTCGATCGCCAGCTGCAGGGCCTGATCCACCGCCCGCTCATAGCCGCCCCGCTGACGGAGCAGCACCACCGGCAGCGGCTGAGCTGCCAGCGCCCGCAGGTACTGCTCATAGTTCAATTTGAGGCGGGTGATGGTGGCGGCCGCGGCTGCCAACGCCAGTGGCAGATCCCCCAGCTCCGCAGCGAGTCCATCGGCACCCTCGGGGTCATCGAGCCTGGTCGCTGTCTTCAGGAACTGCACCGACTCGCTGCGCTCGAATCCTTCTCTGGCGTCCACAAGCTCCCCGAAACTAGTGAAAGCGCGGTCGGTACTGGTGATTACCACCCGCACCCGGCCGCTGGTGGGCAGGAACTCGGCTAGGAAGTCTGGGTCAGTGGCGTTGTCGAACACCAGCACCCCCGAGGACTCCCGCGCACTGTTGAGGTGATCGCGTAGCCGCCGCGCCGAGGCCAGCGAGTCACCGTCCGGGTCGGCCACACCCAATGCGGTCGCGACCTCGGTGAACCCGGCCAGCGCGGTGTCGGTGGTTTCGGCGCCGATCCAGCCCACCACCGCCCCTGGTTCGCCGGTCGCCGTCACCTCCCGGGCGTAGGCGGCCGCGATCTGGGTCTTACCGGCACCGCGCATCCCGCACACCACCACCGCCACCGATGTATGGCGCAGCATCTCCTGCAGCTGCCGTACCTGCTCGCGGTCGACGAAGTGCGGTGCCTGCCCCGGGATTCGACCCACCACCACCAGGTCGCTTCTCAGCGTCGACCGCGTTGGTTCGAGCCCGTCCTCATCCTGGACAGGTGGCGTCGATGGCCGGGGTTCGGCATGCGCCGCGGCGCGGAGCTTGTTCCACCGGGCCCGGGTTGCGGGGTTCCAGGGCAGTGATGCCGCCGTGTGCAGGCACTCCAGTACGAGCGCGAGCTGCTCATCGTCCCGTGGGATCCGCGGATCGGGTTTGAGCCAGTCACTGATCGTCGTGGAAGAGACCTCCCGGCGGAGCCGGTCGTTGATCCACTTCGAGATCTTGGCCGGGCTCAGTTGCGATCGTTGACGCAGAGCGGCCAGATCACTCACGAACCGTGCCCGGGCCGGCCCGAGCCCCGGCTGTTCACCCACCCGGCGTCTCCTTCGACTCGTACCCGACTCGGCCCGACTCGTCGAACCGAGAAACCATCCCCCACATGCGATTTCACCCACCGTAGCCGCATCCCCGCGTTGTACGCTGTCGAACTCGCACCGCTTCATGGTCACCACACACCACACCCGACCGGAAGCGAGACAACACGATGACCACCACCGGCCCCCAGCAGCCCTCCAACCCAACCGCGTGGGAACGGATCACCCACTACTGGCAGCAGGCCCGCACGCCGCTGCTCACCACCACGGTCACCGTCGGCGTCTGGCTCGCCAGCGGCGCCCTGCAAGAACTCGGTACCCGCCTCATCGAATGGCTCTGGTAACCCCGACATCCCCGCATGCCATGCCGAACCCGCACCCAACTCGTCACCGACTCGGCCTAGACCAAGGCCATCATCTCGGGGTGATGTCACCATCAGAGGACAGCGCCGCCAGGCGACTAAGGCAGCGAGGCTACGGATCAGTCTGCAGAGCGGTGCCCGTAGAGAGCACCGCCGGGCATGCCACGCTGCTCCCTACCTGGCCTCCGGTTTGGGCGCCTTACCGGCGGCCAGGAACAGCCCCCGTCGCCGTCGAGTTCTCGTCGCCTTGGCCGCTGGAGGACGCCCGGCTCTGTCGCTGCCCAGCAGCAAACCCGCCACCAGTGTCGGGCTGAGGTGTAGTCCAGCTGGGCAGTGGAGATCGGTTGCCGCACCGGTGGTGGCCGTTTCGTTCCAGAACTCCTCGTCTGCCGCGGTGGGGGCGATAGCCTATGAACTTCATAGCGGATCGCTCTCTGGGGGAGACTTGACCAGCTTCCATAAGACGAAGAAGTCGGCAGCGGTGCTGAAGCACGAGATCCTCAACCAGTACATATCGCCCTTCGCGAGCAAGACTGGCCTGTGGTCGCAGGGCCATCGGGTGGCCGTGATCGATGGGTACGCCGGACCGGGCCGCTATGAGGACGGGAAAGAAGGATCCGGCGCCATGTTGCTGCGTAAAGCGCATCAGGCTGCCGCGATGAACTCTCCGCGCCAGGTCGAGCTCCATTTCGTGGAGAAGGAGGCTGCGTTCGCGGCGCGGCTTCGAGAGGTAGTCGTGGCCGAAGGCGTGGGCCTCACGTGCACGATCAACCAGGGTGAGATTTCGCAGCACCTGCCGAAGCTGCTGGACGCCGCAAAGGCCATCCCGTTGTTCACCTACCTCGACCCGTGCGGCCTGATCATCCCGCTCGATGAGGTCGCCAGCATCTTCGTCGACCGCCCCGGAGGGCAAGGTGCGCCCGCGACCGAGGTTCTCATCAACCTCACCGCGCATCTGCGTCGCTTCGGCGGAATGTTGAACAGTCCCAACCCGGTAGAGGCTTCTCTGAAGCGAATCGACGGGGTGTGCGGCGGGGAGTGGTGGCGCGACGCGTGGCTGGAGAAGTGCCCTTCCCAGGATCCCTCGGACGATGAGAAGACCGCCGCCGAGCTGGCTGTGGTCGAGGGATATGCCGCGAGGCTTCGCGAGCGCGCCGGCGGCGCAGGCACGTGGATCATCGATGTGCGCCCGCGCGCTGACCGCAAGCCTCTCTACTACCTCATCTTCGCGACCCGGAATGTCAACGGCATGGTCGTCTTCGGCGAATCGGCCTCCCTGGGCCTCAAAGCCTGGCGGAAGTACCACGCCGAACTCGCCGCCGAGGACACGTTGTTCGGCGCTGACGGTGCGTGGGAGGAAGCCTGGAAGGATCAGGAGAAGGTCTTGGACCGGCAGTGGATCGACACGCTCGCTGAGCGGCTCACCGGTGAGCTCGCGAAGGGCGAACCCTTCAGCATCCTCCAGAGACCAGCCGAAGTGCTCGGCGATCTTGCCGGGGTAGTCCGCGGTACTCACTTCCGCAAGGCCATCGACAAGGTTCGAAACGAGGGAAAGACGACGACCGATCCAAAGGGAGTGAACGACCTGTGGAGCCTGAAGCTCATGCCCGCGTAGGCGTCGGCATCTCGTCCCACACACGCCCGTCGAGCTCACGGCCGGCGGCCTTCGGTGTCCGTCCACCCCACTGCCCAGTTGACTGCACTAACTCCGGGCTGAGCTCGCCGCTTCCGGCCGGGCTGTTGATGATCTCCGGGTGCCGTTGAATCACGAGTTCTCCTGTGTGCATGTTGATTTGATTGAGGGCCGCTCTCGGCTGCCCCGGATAGGTGAGGTGGTGTCGGCAGACAGCCCGGTATTGCCATGGCTGGTGGTGGACGGCGCGGGCCGCGAGGAAGAACCGGTCAGCAGCTACCTGCGCGACCGAATGCTCACCGACGCAAGCCCATCCACATGCCGCAGTTACGCCTTCGATCTGCTGCGCTGGTATCGCCTGCTGTGGGCGGTCGACGTCGGCTGGGAACAGGCCACCGAAGCCGAGGCTGCCGCGCTCGTTGGTTGGCTGCGCTCGGCTCGTAATCCGCAGAGGGAGCGGCGTCAGAGCAACGGCTATCCGGCGGGTTCGGTGCACCCGAAGACCGGCAAGCCGATCCCTGCCGCCGGATACGCGCCGGCGACTATCGCGCACAACCTGTCGGTGGTGCACGGCTTCTACGCCTTCCACCTGCATTTCGGCCGCGGTCCGGCCGTCAACCCGGTCCCGGAGAACCGTGCTCGCCGTGCTGCCCTTGCGCACGCGTCGCCGATCGAGCGGCGTCGTCCGCATCGGAGGGGTCGGCTGCGCCCGAAAGTGCCTGCGCGGCAACCACGTGCAATTCCCGATTCCCAGTGGGACGAGCTGTTCGCGCGGATGGGCTGCAACCGCGATCGGGCGCTGCTGGCCTGCTACGTCAGTTCCGGCGCTCGGGCTTCGGAACTGCTCGGGGTCCGGCTGATCGATGTCGAGTGGCAGCGCGGCAAGCTTTGGGTTGTTTCCAAGGGCACTCGCCTGCGGCAACCGGTCCCGGTCTCCCCGCAAGCCCTGGCCTACCTGGCCGCCTACCTCGACGAGATCGGCCTGCCGAGCGACGGCGGCCCGATCTGGCGCACTCGCCGCGGCAAATCCCGACCGCTGACCTACTGGGCGATGCGACGCATCCTGCAGCGTGCGGGCGAACGGCTCGGCATGAACTGGACGCTGCATGACCTGCGGCACACCGCGGCTACGCGCATGGCGCGCGACCCGAGCCTGACACTGGCAGAGGTGCAGACGATTCTGCGTCATGCGCATATCACGACCACCGCCCTCTACACCGTGACCGGGTTGGACGACCTGATCGACAAACTGGCCGAGCACTACCAGCGACCAGTGCAGCCGACCCGATGGAATGCGCGCTACGACGCCGACGACATCGCGGCGGTGTTCGGTGACCAGTAACTCCGCGGCCGTCGGGCCGAGCATGCGTCCGCACCTGACGTCGAACCGGATCCAACGCCACCACCCCGACCCGCAGCCGCACCTGCTGGTCGGCCTCGATGCGACGCCCAAGCTCGTTCCGGCGCCGCCACCTGCCCAAGAGGCTCCGCCGAGGCCGTTCGGAGACCTCAGCGCCGCACCGATCGGGCATATCGCTGAGTTGGCGGGCCAGGGCTTCGGTGTCGAGCGCAACGGCATCAGCAGCTATCGGAAGGGCATGACGGCGCTGCTTGAACGGCTGGAACAGTTCCCCGGAGCCACCTGGCAGCAGCGCTGGGAGGCTGCAGGCCTCGACGAGGCCGGGCACCCGGCCCGGGATCTCGCTGGCGATGACGCAGACCTGCAGACGCGGGTGAATACTGCTGCGCTGCAAGCATTCTGCATGCGACTGATCCGTCCGACACTTCCCGCCCTTCGCTCGCAGCGGATGGTCCGATACAGCACGATGTTCCAGCGCGTTGCCGCAGACGCGCTGCTGGACGAGTTCAATGAGCGGCTCACCCAGCAGCCGGTGAGCGCGCTCAGGCGCAGGGAAGCGTTTTTCGACGTCTGCGCGATGATGACCGTCTACGGCGTTGATCTGAGCGGCCTGACGGCCGAAGCCTTGCTGCACTACTCCCAGCAGATGCCCACACACACCGCCACGGCGACTGCCTGGCCGGTGCTCCACGACATGGGCCTGATCCCGTCGTGGGCGCCCCGCACACTCCAGGACGCCACGATCCGCGGCAGGCAGACGATCGAGGAACTCGTCGGTCGGCATCAGCTGCGCAACACCGAGGTCCGTGACCTGCTGATCGACTACATCCGCCGCCGATCGGTTGAGATCGACTACTCCACCCTGGACAACCTCGTTCGCAAGCTGACCCAGTACTTCTGGAAGATCATCGAGGACATCAACCCCGACCAGACCGACCTGCGCTTGGACGAGCAGGTCGCTCAGGAATGGAAGCGGCGGCTCAGTATCCGCGCCGACGGCAAACCGCGCCAGCACATCGAGGGCCCACTGCTGACTATCCGCGCCTTCTACCTCGACATTCAGACTTGGGCGGCTGCTGAACCGCACATTTGGGCACGATGGGTCGCGCCTTGCCCAATCCGTGACGCCGACCTGCGCGGATTCAGCCAGCGCCGACGACGCCTGACCGAGCGCATGGCCAACCGCACCCGCGAACGCCAATCGCTGCTGCCGGTGCTGTCCGAATACGTCACCACCCACTGGCACCGCATGCGAGCGATCCTCGAAGCAGCCGAAAAGGCAGCTCTCGCTGAGGAATTCGTAGTCGATGGTGTCACCTGGCAACGCATGGCCTCCCGGCATGACCGCGACCACGATCTCGGCGCCGGGCGTTCGATCCGGGTGCTCAACCGCGAGACCGGGGAGCTGCTGCGCGTCACCCATGAAGAGCGAATGGCGTTTTGGCAGTGGGCGATCGTCGAGACGTTGCGGTTGGGCGGGCTGCGCCGCGAGGAGCTGATCGAGCTCACCCACCTCAGCATCCGCCAATACCAACGACCCAATGGTGAAGTCGTCGCGCTGCTGGTCGTGAGCCCCTCGAAGAGCGACCGCGAGCGGGTCATCCCGATGTCGGCAGAGCTGTTCCACGTCATCGCGCAGGTCATCCGCCGGCACATCCGCGAACACGGCACGGTCCCGGTCTGCGGTCTCTACGACCAGGGCGAACGAACATTCGCCGAGCCGCTGCCCTACCTGTTCCAACGGTTGCAGAGCGGCACCCCGCGAGCGATGTCGATCTCCTCGGCCCGCGCCATGGTCATGCGAGCGGCTAAAGCTCTGGTTCCGACGCATCCCGAGTTCGCCGACATCAGGTTCTCCCCGCACGATTTCCGGCGCCTGTTCGCCACCGACCTGGTCAACAACGGCCTGCCAATCCACATCGGTGCCGCGCTGCTCGGTCACCTCGACATCCAGACCACCCGCGGCTACGTCGCGGTCTTCGAAGAGGATGTGGTCCGCCATTACCAGGAGTTCCTCGACCGGCGGCGCGCTCAACGCCCCGCCGAGGAATACCGCAAACCGACCGAAGACGAGTGGGCCGGTTTCGAGGAGCACTTCGACAAACGTCGAGTCGAACTCGGATCCTGCGGGCGCCCCTACGGCACGGCCTGCCAGCATGAGCATGCCTGCATCCGCTGCCAAATGCTCTCGGTGAACCCGAAGATGCTTCCTCGCCTCGAGGAGATCGAAGAAGACCTTCTCGCCCGCCGTCAGCGGGCCATCACCGAGGGATGGCACGGCGAGGTCGAAGGACTGGAGCTGACCCTGACCTTCCTGCGCAGCAAGCGCGACCAGACCCGCCGCACGGCAGCGATAGGTTCCGTTGCGCTCGGAATTCCTGTGATGCCCGGCGGACGCCAGCAATGACCATTTCTCATCCATGGCCGACGCCCGCGGAGACGCGCGTCGGGTATTCATCCCAAGTCCTGCCGTCCAGAGACCGGCCTCCAGCCTTGGGCCGCACGCCCCCGACCTGTTTGAAGAACAGGCTGACGCGACGCTGCACGCAGCGATCCCGCAGTTCACGGACCCAATCGAGATCGAGCGGCCGAAACCCCGGCCCGGATTCGCCCCCGACGATCAGCCAGTCGATCGCGGTCAGATCCAGGCTGGGCAGCGGCCCCAGCAGCGGCTCGCATGACAGGAACCGGATCGCCGCCGGAGTTCGGCGCAATTCATCAGCGCGCCAACAGTATTCGTCGGTCTCGATCGACGTTCCCAACCACACGTTCGGCAGAGGCGCAGGGATCGCGCCGCTCAGCCGGTTGCGCGGATCGATCCATCGCAGCGCCGCATCCATGTCGTTGACCGGGATCGGCCCGTTGAAATTCTCCGCGACCTCCCAGAGCGCAGTCTTGACCTGGTCATAGAAGGCTCGGTCGGACAACAGGTTCGCCAGACGCTTGGGTCGCTTGGTCAGGACCTGGAACTGATGCCGAGGTGTCAGGGCCATCACCGCCCAGATCCGAGCCTGCGCCGCTGGTGAGACGCGGGCATGGGCGATGTCAGACATGCTGTTCACGAACACTTTCCGCGGTGAACGCCACCGCAGCGGCTCGGTGATCGCGTCGTCGTGAACGGCCACACCGAACCCAGGGCCAGAAGTTCGAGGATCACCGTCGGTCTGGTATTTCGCGGCACCCATCGCTTTGAGGCGCTTCGCCATCTTCAGCGCATAGCAGTTGTCGCAGCCCGCGCTGATCCGATCGCAGCCGGTGACCGGATTCCAGGTCACCTCGGTCCACTCGATACTCGACACGCTCACGCGACGCTCCCCGTTGAGATGTCGGCGAGCAAGGCCCGGCTAGAGGGACCTTCGCCCGCGAATCTTGCCGTGACGTGCAGAGGTCGTGGAACGATAGCCCAAGGGAATTGGATCCCGGCGACAAAGACAGACATGGGGAGAAGAATCATGGGCGGATACGGGGAACAGCCATTCGTGGTGCTTGACGGCCGCTGGGGTGCCGAAGAAGGTTCAGAATCGATAGAAGAGGATCTGAAATCCCTCAAGGGGCTTCTGGGGGCGGCAGGCGTCAAGGACATCGACATCTGCGTGCCGGGCTCGGCGTTTGGCGAACCCGTTGTTGCCGAGTTGATCGCGGGAAGCGTCGGGGTGCTAATCGCGGCAGTCCGGGTGCTACCTGAGTTCGTGAAGGCTCGCCGGACGGATATCACGGTCCGCATGGGGCGCGAAGAGGTCGTGATCTCGAACGCCGACTCGAAGGCAACAAAGGATGCGATTGACCTGATCGAGCGAGCGCTCCTACGCGAACAGACCCGACTGGAACAACCTGAGGATCTAGATGCTTCGGAGATTCCCTCAGGCCCAGATGCCTCCGGGTCAGCGCTCGCATCCCCAGAAGTGAGTCGTCCGATCCGGTTGCTACGCAAGGTACTTCGTTCGCTGAAAGCGCAT
Organism: Nocardia shimofusensis NBRC 100134; assembly: GCF_001613125.1. Lineage (GTDB taxonomy): Bacteria > Actinomycetota > Actinomycetes > Mycobacteriales > Mycobacteriaceae > Nocardia > Nocardia shimofusensis. The sequence goes on along the minus strand of NZ_BDBT01000006.1, from coordinate 281,187 downwards.
TGAGCCTGCTTCAAGCTCAACGGGGCCTTCACATACGCCGTAGTGCAGAGAAGCTTGAAGAAGAACGCGACGTCCTGATCACAACAGGCGTCCCGCAGCTCGCGAACCCACACCGGATCGAGTTCGCGGTGCCTCGGACCACTCTCACCACCTGCGATCAGCCAATGCATCCCGCTCAGGTCGATCCCAGCCAATGAGTCCAGCAGCGGCTCAGCCGACACGAAACGAGTAGCGGCAGGCACCCGGCGGAGCGCGTCGAGCCGCCACAGCTGATCAGACGTCTCCACGCTCACCCCGAGCCACACATTGCTCGGCCAGGGAAGCTCAGCTGCCATGCTCGCTGCACGCTTCGGCCGTTTCGTCAGCAACTGGTAGGTATGCCGTGGGGTCGCCTCCATCACCTGGAACACCTCGCGGATGAAAGACGACGACACCCGCGCGTGGAACAGATCGGACATGGAGTTGACGAAGATGAGTCGCGGGGCCGACCAATGGTGCGGGATATCCAGCGCGGACGGATGCTCGGTGATCGCGAAGCCTGGTCCACTGGTGCGCGGGTCACCGTCGCTCTGATACTTCGGGTTGCCCATAGCCTTGAGCCGCTTCGCCAACGTCAACGCATAGCAGTTGTCGCACCCCGGACTAATGCGGTCACAACCGGTCGTCGGGTTCCACGTCGCCTGCGTCCACTCAATCCCGGTACCGTCCGCCATCCCATCAAGGTAGGCCAAGTGGGCATGCAGCAGTGCCACTCTCCCCAGACCCCCGGAAGCCCAACTGTCTGGTAGGGGGTGCCACCCGAAACTGGGCGGCCTGTTATCGCTGTGGGGGCTGTGAGCGAAGGCGCGTGCCTCGGGGAATCGCCGCCACGGCTCCACTCGATGATCGCACACCTTGCCCTTGAGTCATGTTCATAAGCTATCTCCACAGACTTTTGGAGGGTTACACCGAACGGTCCGACGATTCGATGGGCTCCAGGCGGAGATCCTTGAGTTGTCTCCAATCCGGTGAGGTACGCAGCAGCGCTGCAGGCGCGACGGAGGCGGTGACCACTCCCGTGGGCCGCTGGTAGCGCACCACGCCTCTCGGCGAAACAAGCCAGCGACCGCCGAGCCGAGGCCTGGACGAGGACTCTACATAGATCTCGTCGACTTCGATCCTTGAGATGTCCGCACTGTCGGAGTCGTGGGCACGCGCGCAGACCGCATCGACATCCAATGATGCACCTCTTTGTCTGGCCCGTCGCTGTGTGCATTCGCGAGCGACTGCTGGCGCATCGATGCCGAAAACGGGCGCAATCACATGCTTCCAACTCTTCGAGCGCGAACGAATTTTCGAGTCGCAGGACCGAGTGGTTCGTGGCATGGGGTATGCGCTTTGGGTGGCCAGCCAGGATGCCCATCGAGCGCGTTCGACGCGATGTCGGGTGATGGTGGTGTGACGTAGTTCGACTAGGCCGTGGTCGCGCGCGATGCGATCCAGGCTGATGATGCCGACGCGCACGATGCCGCGCGCATGTTGGATCAGGCCGCTCGTGGTCAGTGTTGCGAGGGCACGGTAGCCACTGCTGGGTGCCATCCCCGCTGCGCGGAAAGCGTCGCGGGGCGTGGTGGTGCCGTCGAGGATGGTTTCGTAGAGGCGTCGGCAATGCAGGCCGAGTACGCGCCAGGCTGGGGATACAGCCTCGACCCGAGCGCGCGCAATGCTCGCGTCACCGACCCGGCCGGTAATGCGATCGAGCGCGGGGCTCGCAAGGACGTACAGGTCAGCGTGGAGACCGCTGCCCTTGCGAAGTCGCTCGAGCGGTGCGCCAGCGATCGCACGGATGTCACGCAGGGTCTGCCAGACAGTGGTTTCGGGAAGGCCGCCGGCTATGAGTGACAGTGAGCGGCCGCCGAATTCGACAGTCGGTGATCCTTGATAGTGGGTGGGCTTGAGGGTGCTGGCGTAGGCGACAGCTTGCAGGACAGCGTGCACGGTCCACCGTTTCGGTGAGTGTGGCCATTGCGCGTCGGTCCACCGCAGGGCAGCCGCCAGCCACCGCCGTTGGGTTTCGGCTTGTGTTGCCGAGATCCCCCCTGTGTGCCTTAGGTTCTTGTGCGCGGTAGCCGAGAATTCGTGTGCGTTCTGCGAAACCCACCGGCAAGCGGCTATCCAGTCCCGGTGAAGAGCGCGTTGTCGATAGGGCCCGTAGCGGATGTAGGCGTTGGCGAGTCCGTCCCAAGAGCCTCCATTGGCAGGAAGTTCGGCCATGACGTCGGCGAGGCTGTAGCCGCGCAGTGCGGCGGTGGCGAGCACGGATTGACGGGCGGCGGATCGATCGAGCCGTCCGTCGGCAGCCCGCCAGCGATCTCCGCTGGCACGGCCATTGCGCGCGAAATCCAACACCGCGGCCGGTATCGGGCTTGACCGTCGCAAAGAAGCACGCAATCGCGCGTGATCGCCGCCGTCCTCCCAGATCTGACTCCGATCGGTGTTTCGGGCGCTGCGCGCGTCGCGCGCGATTGCCTCTGCCTCGGCGTCGGCCGCGCGCGCCGCTAAGGCATCCACCGACGTGAAGGTGGCAGCGGTGGTGACCTTAAGTTCTGCTGTAAGGCGGGGCCAGAAGTCGGCTGCCGACCCGACGGTGAGAGTATGGACAGCCTCGCCCACCGAGCCGTCGAGGGTTCGGAAACCTGTGGTTCGCCATCGGCTGCCGGGTGGAGTGATGGCGCCGGCGGTGTCGTTGAGCATCGGGGTGATGTCCAGGCTGGGCAGACGAGCAGAAAGGCATCGAAGTGCCGGCTCGAGTTGGCTGCGCGTGAGCGATAGCCCCTTAGGGAGGGGCACAAGTATGTGTCTGCCACCGGCGGGCGAGCGATCGGTCACGGTGCGAGCGCCACACGACTTCAGCAACGACAGACAGGTGTGGAAGTCTCGGTCGACGACTGCAGGGCTGTGATCGTGCTTCGCGTCGAAGTCCAGAACCAGCAGTCGGGTCCGTCGATGCAGGTACACAGGTAGCGCAGCCGCCGTGCGCGGGAGCTTTCTGGTCAGGGTCCGCGCGCGGTCGCAGTAGCGGCCCGTGACGGGGTCCCACAATCGCATGGATCGACGGGCTGCGATCAGCGGCGCTAGAGCCGCGAACACCGCAGAAGCGGTCGACAACGCTCGCTGATCCTGAGGGGCCTCGTCGGCGTCGCTCTCAACCCCCGTCGATGGATGCGCCGCTGCGCTGGCTGTAGAAGGCGCTCGGCGAAGCATGGGCGGGACGGACGGGCGAAGGTCGCTCTCCAAGGCATTTGTCATGGCCAACCTTTGTTCGCAGAAGTCGGCGGCGACCACGATCCGCGTCGGCGGATCGTGGAGCCGCTCAGTTGTCGCCCAGATGGGGCACGGGCACCTCCTGCCTAGGCAGTCACACCAGGCGACGTGCCGTCGTGGATGCCTAGGAGTTCTCCTGTGGTTGAGTTCCTCCCCGGCGCCGATGGCAGTACGGGAAGCCGAGTTCAGCTGCGCGCCCGAGGATTCGGTCGACGGTCGAGCGCGGCCAGGTCGCGTTCTGCCGCCGCGTCATCTCGGATGCGATCGATTGGGGGTTCATCCCCGATGCCGCGAGTTCGAGTATCCGCATGACTTCCTCGACAGACTTCTCAGTCCTGCGCAAGGTCACCAGCTGACGCGCGATCAACTCGAGGTCCGCATTCTCCCTCGACCTTCGACGATGGGGATCGTCGAGTTGGGGGTCCGCCGTGTGCGCCGCCGCAGCAGCTTGATCTGCGATAGCCTCGGTTTCGAAAGCGGAGTCCTGATCGTCATTGCTACGCGTGGGGTGCCGGATCTGCGCTGCTGAACGGTCTGCGATGGCATCTCCGTTGTCGGACTCCGATGTAGTCAGGTGACTGAGCAGTTCGGCGTTGCGGTTGGCGAGCCACGAATGCAGCCACATCAGCACGACCACCATGATCGGGGCGACCGAATACTCCGCGGCCCGCCCGTAGTCGCCGCCGGCGAGGTGCGGGCCGCTGTTCAGTCCGATGGTTCCGGTGAGCAATGCGGCTTCGAAGAGCGCGATGCGAGTGCGGTCGACCTTCCTCCCGAGCCGGGCTGCTGTCGAAGCATGGCCCATCACTTCCAAGATCGGCACCGAGATCATGGCCTCGATCGCGAACGACAGCACCCAGAACAGCCACCAGGTGACATCATCGGCGCCATGGTTGGAGGTGAGATTGCGGCCGACATTGACAGCCGACCAGCACAGCCCGACCATCATGACCGCACGAAGCCGCATCGAGGAACGGGTCGCCTGGCGATGCACCAATGCCAGATGGGCGTCACGATTGGTGAACCGGTCTTGGGCGGCATGTGCACGCGCATGCCAGCGGTTCTGACGCTCCTGATCGCGCTGTAGCTGGGCATCAACGCGCCGGGAGCGTCTGCGTGCCCTGACTTCTGCCCGGAACTCACGCGTGCGTTCCGCACGTAGCAGCCTGCGCATACGACGGTGACGAGACTGCTCGGCAGCGATCTCCTCGTCGTCCATCGCCTCATACAGCTCGGGCCGATCCTGCCAGGCAACCCGAACCGCGGCCGATGTCACAAGTTGCTCGAGCCTGCTGGCGACGTGCGTCTGCCGCGGATCTACAGGGGGTCCCGTGTACTCGAGCTTGCTCACCTCGCCGGGTCCGGCGAGGGAGCCGAGCCCGCTCCCCAGCTGGTCACAGCTTCGGGGCCGATAGGGATCTGGCAGTTCGAACGGCAGCGAAGCATCCTCGGCTGCGACCTGTCCGTGCAGCGAAGGATCTATGGGAGAGGTGAACTCCCTCGCGCCCAGGTCGGTGTGGAGGGACATGCGGAGAGTCATCGGGAATCTCCCTGAACGGCGGTGAGCTCCTGGCGTGTCGGTGCTGCCAATGCAGGAGAAGCGGCCACGAGGGGATGTGGTTCACCAGTGAGATGAGCAACCGCGGCGGCCACCTCCTCGAGCGTGGCGGTGGTGTAGCGCGCGGTAGTGCTACCGCTGGATCGGCTGTGACGGGCGAAAGCCGAAGCAACGGCCCCGCCGTGGTGGCGCTCGACCCAGGTAATCGTGGTGTGCCGCAACCAATGGGCCGACACACCGTGGGCATGGACCCAGGGCAGGTGCTCGCCGAGTCGCTCGAACAGGCGGTCGTAGTACCGGCGCGTGATCGGTCGACCCGAGCGAGCACGCAAGAGCTGGGATTGTGGATCGGCACCTCGCTGCTCGGCGTGGCGACACAACGCACGCATCAGCGTCGGCGACACCGGCTGCCACAGCATCGTGCCGCCCTTCTCCCGCAACAAGATCAGCGACTGGACCGGGTCCAGGTCCTGGGGCCGCAATGCCAGGGCGCCGCCGCGTCGGCACGCGGTCTCGGTGTGCAGGCGCAGCAACAGCGCGTCCAGTGCGGGGTCACGGGCGATGGCCACTGCCTCGCGCACGAGTTCGGCGAGCAGGTGCACGGGCAACCCTCGCCGGTTCGACGGCTGCTGCTTGGGGCGCCGCAGTCGAGTGGTGGGATTGTCGCGAGGATCGATGACCCGGTTGTCCTCGGCGTGCAGGTACAGCCGCCGCAGGCTGTCGATGACGTGGCGGATGACATCGTTGCCGCCGCGGTCACTGCGGCGGATCACCCGTACCTGTCGGATCTGCTCACACAAGTCACGCAGGTCCGCGGTCGTCGGCTCGGTGAGGGCCTTCTCGGCCCACCCGGCCTGAGCGAGAATCTTGTTCCAGTAGGTCGACAGATGATCACGCGTCTTGCCCGCAGGGATCGAGGCCGCCACCACGGGGATGTACTCGGCGAACGTGGGAACCTGGTGCGGCGGGCCGGTGCGGGTGAGTTCGTCGACGGTGACACCCAGCCGTTCCATCATCATCCGCACCGCGGTCACATCGGCGTCGGTGCGCGCGTTCACCGGCCACCCCCTTCGGCGAAGCGGCGAGCCAGGATATCGTCGAGCACCTGCGCCGGGTAGACCACCAGCAGTCCCAGGTCGAGGTCGGCGGCCAGCAGTACCCGGTCCCCGATCGCGATGCCCGCCGCCTCACGCGCGCGAGCGGGCAGCGACAAATACCCGCTCTTCCACACGCCTTGCTTGCCGAAGTTGCGGCGATTGATCACGACCAGTCCACCCACGACCCGCCACGACAGCAGATCGCCAGGCTCCCACCCCAACGCCGCGAGTGCCGCCCGGTCACCGATACGGCCGTTGCCGTCGACGATGCGGATGCTGTGCACGGCCGTCCGCCGAGACGATTGCTCAACATTCGCCAGAGGTAGGCCCCGGTCGGCGGTAGCCAGGCCTGGAGCGCCAGCGAACACCTCACCGATGAGTGATGCCTGAACAGGCGACAGTGTGTCGTCAATCACAAGTTTCACCCCCTTGAGGGGTGAAACCGCAGGTCGCGACGACCGGAGAAAAATGGGTGTCAGGACAGTGTCCGGACACCGGATTCGGTGCAGTTCTGCGCAGTTCTTGTGTCCGGAGGGGGACTTGAACCCCCACGCCCTAATACGGGCACTAGCACCTCAAGCTAGCGCGTCTGCCATTCCGCCACCCGGACCGGTGATGCTCAGCAAGGTTATCGGATACGGCTTCGCGGACCAAATCGCGGGTCGGCGAATCGGCATCTGTCGATATTTTGCCAGGTCAGCGGGCTAGCGGCCGAGACGGAGGGGGAGGGCCGCCGAGCCCGGGAACCTCGGGGGTGACCATACTTAATGGTATGGTCACCCCCGCCGACAGTGGCGTCGGGGTACGGAGGGCTAGCGGGATGGACAGGCCGATCGGGCGCCGGGAGGTGCTGCGCGGTGCGGGCGCGGTGGCGGCAGCTGGGGCGTTGGGCGGATTCGCGGGGAAGGCGGCGGCGGAGCCGATCGAGGTCGAGAGTCCGCTGCTGTTCCATTCGCCGGAGGTGGAGAAATTCGTCGACGAGCTGCCGCGGATTCCGGTGGTGCGGGGGTCGCGGCTGGATATCGAGGCTTCGACGACGACGCACCGGTTCCATCGGGATCTGCCGGAGGCGCCGGCGTTCGGCTACAACGGGCAGTCGTATCTGGGACCGACGATCGAACATCATCGAGACGAGCCGTTGCATGTGCGGTTCAGCAACACGATCGGCGCGCATCCATTCGCGGCGGATCTGGACACCAGCGTCCACGGGGTGCAGGAGAGCTGGCGGACCGCGCCGCCGACGTCGCTGCACCTGCACGGGGGTGTGACGCCGCCCGGCAGTGACGGGCATCCGGAGAACACGGTGATGCCGGGGCAGAGTATCGACCACAGCTATCCGCTGCGCCAAGAGGCCGGGACGCTGTGGTATCACGATCATCCGATGGGCATCACCCGCGCCAATGTGTATGCGGGGCTGGCGGGGATGATGTTGCTGCGGGACGAGTTCGACACAGGGGAGTCGGACAACACACTCGGGCTGCCCTCAGGGGAGTTCGAGATGCCTTTGGTGTTGCAGGAGAAGATCTTCCGGCCGGATGGGCAGCAGAACATCCGGACGACGGCGATGGTGCCGGAGGGACGGTGGGAGGGCGGCGGCGCGGGCGATACCGGGGTGGTGAACGGGAAGCTGTGGCCGCGGATGCCGGTCGCGCGAGGGCTCTACCGGTTCCGCACGATCAATGCCTCGCAGTTCAGTACCTGGAATCTGTTCTTCGGCAATCGGATGCGGTTCTGGGTGATCGGCAACGAGCACGGGTTGCTCGACGCGCCGGTGCCGGTGCAGAACTTCCGGTTGGCGGCCGGTGAGCGGATCGATCTGCTGGTCGATTTCTCGGGGCTGGCACCGGGGGAGAGCGTCGAGTTGTGCAACGACGAGGAGCCGGTTTTCCAGGCACGGCTGATCGGGCAGGTGGGGATGCCGGTGTTCTGCCGGTTCACCGCCGAGGAGCGGCGCGGGTTCACCGGGGCGGTGCCGGAGCGGTTGCGTGGTGAGCGCAGGCAGTCGGCGGTGTTGCCGGGGCTGGAGACGCCCACGGTGGTTCGCAACATCACCCTGAGTCAGCCTTACGAGCTGCGGATACCGCCGTCGATCATGACGTTGAACAATCTGCGCTATTCCGATCCCGACATCGAGATGCCTCGTCAGGGCACGGTCGAACAATGGAATTTCATCAATGTCACCCCTGATCCGCATCCGATCCACATTCATCTGGTGACGTTCCGCATCCTGGATCGCACGCCGTTGCGCACCCTGGACTATCAGGCCGCGAACATCCAGCCGCCCATCGGTATTCGGTGGAATCCGTCGGCGGAGGGGTTCCTGGCGGGCCCGCCGGTGGCTGCGGCGCCGTGGGAGCGGGGATGGAAGGACATCGTGCGGGTCGACGGCGGCACGGTCACCCGGATCCTGGTGCGCATTCCGACCGCCGACGAACTCGGGTTCGATCCGGACGCGTCGTTCACGCCGCTGAATCCCGCGGCGGGCGGGGGTCACGGGTCGAGCGGGCGGCATGAGGTGCACAACGGGGTGGACCACAGCAAGGATCTGCGCGGCTATGTGTGGCACTGCCACATCCTCGATCACGAGGATCACGACATGATGCTCCGGCTTCGTTTCGTGCCCTGACCACGGTGTCCAGGGGTGCCGGAGGTGATGACCTTCGGCACTGTGCCGGGTGCGGCCGCGGATGGTGCCATGGAGTTCGCAGCGACCAGTAGACAGCAGAAAGCGGGGCAGATCGTGAGTCAGCCCGAGTGCGATCCCGAGTTCGGCGAGGCGCCGCGCGGCACCGTCGAGCTGAGCCGCGCCGAGGCCATGCGGCGGCTGGCGAGCGTGCCGTTCGGGCGCATCGTGTTCACCCGCGACGCGCTTCCGGCGGTGCGGCCGGTGAATCATCTGGTGGACAGGCAGCTGATCATCGTGCGCACCGGCTTGTCCACCGGGTTGTCGAATTCGGTGCGTTCGGCGCGGTCGGTGGTGGTCGCCTACGAGGCCGACGAGATCGATCCGGTGCGCAGGCTGGGCTGGTCGGTGGTGGTCACCGGCGTGGCGCGGCCGGTGACCGACGCGAGGCTGCTCGAGGAGTACCGGCACCGGCTGCGGCCGTGGGTGAACAGTGCCGCCGACGAGGTGGTGGCGATCGAGCCGACCCTGGTCAACGGCATCGAACTGGTGGGCGGGCGGGCGCTGCGGCTGTCGCGGCCGTCCGCGCGGGGCGCATGATCACAGATCGCGCGGGGCGCGGTGTGATCAGGGAAGAGGCACCGACCAGCGGATGACGGTGCCGCCCTCGGGGACGCGTTCGGCGCTGAACTTGCCGCCGGCTTTCTCGGCGCGGGCGGCCATATTGGCCAGTCCGCTGTGGCGCTCGAGCTGGTCGGGCAGGCCGATGCCGTTGTCGGCGACCTCGAGTTCGACGTCGTCGCGGATGGTCAGGCGCACCGACAGCGCGGTCGCCTGGGCGTGGCGGACGACATTGCTGACCGCTTCGCGCAATATCGCCTCCACGTCGTCGAACATCGACGGCGCGAGCACCGACACCGGGCCGGACATGCGCATGGTGGTGCGCAACTCGGTGTTCTCGGTCATCTCGGCGAGGACCGCGTGCAGGCGCTTGCGCAGCGCCGGAGTTTCGGCAGCGGTGCTCGAGTGCAGGTCGAAGATGGAGTGACGGATGTCCTGGACGATGGACTGCACGTCGTTGACGGTGTCCATCAGCCGCGACTTGATCTCCGGGGAGCGGGCGCGCGAGACGGTGCTCTGCAGCGACAGTCCGACCGCGAAGAGCCGTTGGATGACGTGATCGTGCAGGTCGCGGGCGATACGGTCACGTTCGGAGACGACGTCGAGTTCACGCATCCGACGCTGAGTCGAGGCCATCTGCAGGGCGAGGGCGGCCTGGTCGGCGAAGGCGCTCATCATGGCCTGGCCCGCGGCGTCCACCGGGGGCAGGCCCAGGGGGCGGATGGTGGTGAGCAGACCGACGACGGAGTTGCCCACGCGCAACGGCAGCGTGAGCACCGGACCGTAGTCGACGGAGGGCGCGTACGCGAGGGCGTCGGCGGGGTCGACGGCCAGCGGGCTGCCGTCGCGGAAGACGATGCCGGTGTCGGATTCGTCCACGGGCAGCCTGCGCCCGGTGAGTGCCGCGGCGTCGGCTCCTGCCGCGGCGACGACGACGAGTTCGGTGACTTCCTCGCCGGGCAGGTCGGGGTCTTCGGGCAGAGCCAGGAAGGCGCATGCCGAGCGGGTCAGCGTCTGGGCGCGTTCGGTGATGACGGTGAACACCTCGTGGGGTTCGCCGCCTGCCAGCAATTCGGTGGCGACTTCCTGGGTGGCTTCCAGCCACAGCTGCCTGATGCGTGATTCCTCGTAGAGGCGGGCGTTGGCGATCGCGATGCCGGCCGCGGCGGCAAGTGCCTGCACGACCACTTCGTCGTCCTCGGTGAATTCCTGACCGCCGGATTTCTCGGTCAGATACAGGTTGCCGAACACGTCGCCGCCGACCTGGACGGGGACGCCGAGAAAGGTGCGCATCGGCGGGTGATGGGCGGGGAAGCCGACCGAGGACGGGTGGGTGGACATGTCGGCCAGGCGAAGTGGGCGCGGGTCGGCGATGAGCAGGCCGAGCACACCGTGGCCGCGGGGCAGATCGCCGATGCGCACGCGGGTGCGGTCGTCGATGCCTTCGTAGACGAATTCGGCGAGTTCTCTGGCATCGGGATCGCTTTCGCGCACACCGAGCGCACCGTACTTGGCGTCGACGAGTTCGATGGCGGTGTGCACGATGGTGCGCAGGGTGTTGTCCAGGTCCAGGCCGGAGGTGACCACGAGCATCGCTTCGATGAGGCGGTCCATCTGGTCGCGGACCCCGACGATCTCGGTGATCCGCTCCTGCACCTCGGCGAGGAGTTCACGCAGCCGGGACTGGGCCAGGGTCTCGATCACCGGTGGTCGATCGCCCGAGTGCGGCGAGGAGCCTTCCATGTCCTGCATCCTCTCACTTCCGCCCTGGGCTGCCGATCCGACGGTGAGCGGGCGCCGATCGCCGGATCACGGTTTGCGCGTGGGTTGTTCGAGTTTGGCCGCCAGCACCGCGGCCTGGGTGCGCCGCTCCACACCGAGTTTGGTCAGCAGGCGCGAGACATAGTTCTTGACGGTCTTCTCCGCCAGGAACATTCGTCCCGCGATCTGCCGGTTCGTCAGCCCCTCGCCGAGCAGCGACAGCAGTGTGCGTTCCTGATCGGTGAGGGTGGACAGCGGGCCGGTGTCGGCCTCGGCTTCGGCGCGGAGTTTGGCCATCAGGGCAGCGGCGGCGCGGTTGTCGAGCAGGGATTTGCCCGCGCCGATCGCGCGCACGGCGTCGACGAGGTCGGTGGTGCCGATGTCCTTGACGACATAGCCGCTGGCGCCGGCGAGGATCGCGTCCAGCATGGCCTGTTCGTCGGTGAAGGAGGTCAGGATCAGGCACCTCAGTTTGCCGCCGTGGGAGAGCAGTTCCCGGCACAACTCGATGCCGTTGCCGTCGGGCAGGCGCACATCGAGCACCGCCACGTCCGGGTCGAGCGCGGGGATGCGCGCGAGCGCCTGCGCCGCGTCGGCGGCCTCACCGATCACTTCCATGTCGGCTTCGGCGTCGATGAGGTCGGCTACGCCACGCCGCACAATGGCGTGATCGTCGACCAGAAACACCTTGACCATCGCCTGAGTCCCTTCTCTCGATGGGCTCAGCCTACGCAGGTCGCTCCGGCGTCATGAAGCGATATCGGAGGTCCGGTAGATCCGGCAACCGAAGTCCCCGACACCGGGGACATGATGCCCTTACCGGGAGCTGACCGCCGATGCGACGGTGGCGGGAACTCTCACGAAGGACGGACCATGCTGCGCGGACAGCCCGACGACACGACGATCGCCACGGCGCTCGCGTTGGCCGGGCGCGCGCCGTCGGTGCACAACATCCAGCCGTGGCGGTGGCGGGCGGACCGGCAGGGAATCCAGTTGTTCCTCGACACCGAGCGTTCGTTGCCGCACACCGACCCGGACCTGCGCGATGTGGTGATCAGTTGCGGTGCGGCGCTGCACCATGTCACGGTGGCGTTCGCGGCGATGGGCTGGGCGACGGTGGTGACCCGGATGCCCGATCCGCGCAATCCCGATCATCTGGCCTCGATCCGGTTGGTCACGCACCGAGCGACCACGCAGGACGTGGAGATGAGCGCGATGATCCCGCGGCGGCGCACCGACCGGCGGCACTACAAGGCGGTGCCGTTGCCGCCGGGATATCTGGGGTTGCTGACCGAGCGGGCGGGTGCGTTGGGCGCGATGGTGCGACTGGTCGACGACAAGGCACGGGACCGCTTGGTCGCCGCGGCGCGGGCCGCAGCCGAACGCCATGCCGAGGATCCCGACTACCGCTGGGAGCTGGCACTGTGGTCCGGCCGCTACAGCAGTGACGACGGGGTGCCCGCGCGAAACACGCCCGCGCCGCGCGCGATCGACGACCTGCCCGCGCGCCGGTTCGGATCCCCCCGGCTGCGCGATGCCCCCGCCGAGGCCGATCACGCCGATGTGCTGGTGCTGGGCACGCCGTCCGACGACCGATCGGCGCGACTTCAGGCGGGGGAGGCGTTGAGTTCGGTATTGCTGACCGCCACCAATATCGGTTTGGCGACGTGCCCGTTGACCGAGCCGTTGGAGGTGCACGCGCAACGTGAGCGCATCCGCCGCGGGGTGCTCAACGGGGCGGCACATCCGCAGGCCTGTCTGCGGATCGGGTGGGCGCCGGACACCGAGGATCCGCTGCCGCGCACGCCGAGGCGGGCGGTGACCGACATGCTCGTCGGTGACCGGCCTCGACTGTCCCGACCGTCCTGAGCGTTCGCCTCCTCGACGCGCTCGTCTCCACGGCGGACCCGCTGCCGACGCCGACCCGCTCGCCGCGCCGAGCCGGTGCGGATCAGTTCGTCATCGGTCGAGCGGCGAGCCTATCGACAGGCTGTGCGATGTCGCCGAGTCGATCGCGGGCACCCGCACGCCGCCGTGACCGACGATGCGGGCGCCCACGGCTTCACTGCGGTGAGACCGAGCCGGGATGTACGACCATGACGGGGCAGTGCGCCTGCTGGACGAGCGCATTGCTGGTGGAGCCGAGCAGCAGGCGCCGGAATCCACCGCGCCCGCGACTGCCGACGACCACCAGTTGCGCCGGTTTGGACCATTCGATGAGATGGTGGCGCGGGCCGGACAGATACGCCTTGCGGGCGACTCGCACCTGCGGATATTTCTCGTCCCAGCCGGCCAATTGTTCGGCGAGCAGGTCGCGGGAGGCGGTTTCGATCTTCTGGTCGTCGATGGTGTCGGGCAGACCGGTGAGCTGTTCGAAACGCAGATCGCTCCAGCAGTGCACGGCGATGAGAGTGGTGCGGCGCTCGGCGGCTTCGGCGAAGGCAGCGCCGATGGCGGCCTGGTTGTGCTCGCCGCCGCCGTCGATGCCGACGACGACCGGGCCGGTGCGGCGGACGTGGAGTTCGCCGCCCGGAGCCCGCACCACGACCACGGCGCCGCGACCGTGCGCGACGACCGCGGACACCGTCGAGCCGAGGTAGCCGAGGACCCCGGCGTTGCCGGTGCCGAGGACGGTGCACAGTGCGGATGTGGAGCGGTCGGTGAGCACTTCGGCGGCCGAGCCCTCGACGAGTTCGGTGTCGACGGCGAGACCGGGTGCGGTTTCGACGGCGAGTTGTTGTGCCGCGGCGAGGTATTCGACGCCCTGCGCGCGCAGTTCGGTGGTGACCGAGGGGATGAGCCGGTCGTTGGGGGCGAAAACCGTGCGGGTGGCGACCAGGTCCAGCGCGTGGACCAGATGCAGGCGCCTGCGGCGGGCCAGGGCGACTTCGGCCGCCCAGCGCACCGCCAGATCACTTGCCGCCGAGTCGTCGACGCCGACGACGAGTGGGGCGGTGTGCCGGTCCTGCCCGCTGTTGTGCTGTCCGACCATGAGAGGCGCTTCCTTACCGAAGGCGGTGGTGATGCTCTCAGGCTAGGAATTGTGACGGTCGCCGCACGGCGGCCGGAGGTCCCCGGGTCCGGGGCCGAAGGCCACCCTTCCCGGGGATCAGGGCGAGGTGGTCAGGCGCGGCGCAGGGCGATGACCGGAATAATGCGGATACCTTCGGTTTTGGTGGCGTAGTCGCCGAATCCCGGCATGCGCCTTACTTGCTCGGCGAAGAGACGGTCCCGGTCGGGCCCGGTGATCTCGGTGACGGTGACGGGGTAGCGTTCGGTGCCGCGTTCGATCTCGGTGCGGCCGGCGACGACCAGGTTGTGGTACCAGTCGGGGTGGGTGGGGGCGCCGGCTTTGCTGGCGAAGACGTAGATGAGGTCGGGGTCGTGCTCATCGGGCAGGTAGACCAGCGGGGTGAGCAGTTCGCGACCGGACTTGCGGCCGCGGTGGTGCACCAGGACCATCGGCGCCCCTTCGAACGGTCCGCCGACCCGGCCCTCGTTGGCACGGAATTCCTCGATGATGCCGGTGTTCCAGTCGTTGGTATCGGTCATGCCGTCCATCCTTCCGGTGACGGCAGCCGCATGCCAGGCCGGTGCGGTGGTGTCGGCCTGCCGTTGACGTCCTCCCGGCCATGAATGGCAGGGATTCCTACCAGCACCCAGGCGGGCGCTCTCGGTGGGTTCCTGTTTCACCGGGACTCGCCCTCCGCTACGCGGCTGGACTTACGGTCCCTCCACAAGCGTTTAACCTCTCGGCCCGCCCGGCCGCGAGGATGTTGACCGCCGCGTTCATGTCACGATCGTGAGTCACACCGCACCCACAAGTCCATTCACGCACGTGCAAAGGCTTCTTGTCCCCGACCACCCCACAGTGCGAACACATGCGGGTGGAAGGCAACCAGCGGTCCACCTCGGCGAACGTCCGCCCCCACGTGCGGGCTTTCTCCTCCAACATGGTCACGAACATCGACCAGCCCGCATCGTGAACCGACTTCGCCAACCGGGTGCGGGCCAGACCCCTCACACACAAGTCCTCCACGAACACCGCTTGGTTCTCGCGAATGATCCGTGTCGAATGCTTGTGCGCCCAGTCTCGCCGCGTATCCGCCACCCTGGCATGCGCACGAGCGACCTTCAGCCCCGAGCCTTCGCCCGGTTCTTCGACCCCTTCTCCTTCCGCGACAGGGCCTGCTGCGCCTTGCGTAGACGGCGTTCGGCCCGCCGCAAGAAACGCGGGGAATCGATCGTCTTGCCGTTGGACAACACCGCGAACGTCGTCAACCCCAGATCGATACCCACCTCGGTATCCAGTTCGGGCAACGGCTGACCGTCGGTCTGCACGACGAACGATGCGAAGTACCGGCCCGCCGCATCTTTGATCACCGTCACCGACGATGGATCGGACGGCAGGTTGCGCGACCACGCAACTCTCACCTCACCGATCTTCGGCAGTCGCAGCTTCCCGCCGACCGTGACCGCGAACCGGGCATTCTTCGTGAACCGGATCGCCTGCCTGCTATCCCGCCGAGACCGGAACCGAGGCAGCCCGACCCGTGCACCCTTCCGCTTCCCCGAAATCGAGGCGAAGAAGTTGCGGTAGGCGGTGTTCAGATCGGCCAACGCCTGCTGCAACACCACACTCGACACTTCACCCAGCCACGCCCGATCCGGAGTGGCCTTCGACGCGGTGAGCCGCTTCGACAACTCCGTGTCGCTGATCCGCTCACCCTTACCGAACGCCTCCATCCGGGCGGCGAGCGCGTCGTTGTACACCACCCGCGCACACCCGAACGCCCGTGCCAGCGCGATCTGCTGGCCGGGCGTCGGATAGACGCGGTAACTGTACCGAAGCTGCACGCCCAAATCTTATCACCCGGATACCGAATCATGTTCTACCACAACATGTCTCATGCTCCGGTCTACGGCACACTCGGGCCTCTAGGCCCTCCCGCGTGGGCTTTCACCACCGCCCTGAAGGGCGGCGCACTGGCCCACATTTCGGTAGCAGGGCGGCTGGACGCACGGCTTCGAGTTCGACGGCGCGGCCCGAGTTCAGCCAGCGGCGTTCGCTGTCGTCGAGTGCGATCGTCCCGGAAAGCGGCGTGGCCTGGGAGATCGGCCCCGTATCGGTGTGGACAGGTGCAGCGATCCGGCTTGTCGTGGCCGCAGCCCGATCGACACGACCCGCGCGTTCTCCGGCAGGTCGGTGCGTGCACGGATGCGGACGGGGAAGCTCATTCCGTCGGCGCTCGCCTCGTGCAGGAGATAGACCGTGCCGGAGACACGTTCGAGCATGGCCGTCATGTCAGGGTGCAGGGGCAGTTCTGCGACGCTCGAGGACCGGGCACGCCGATTCCATCGGCAGGCCGTTGGCGCGCAGCATGTCCGCGATGGCGTGGGATGCGCAGAGGAGAAGGCGGGGCAGTCCGTAGTGGAAATCTCGGTCAACGACGGCAGATGCTTGCGCCCGGCCGCGTAATACAGTTGCCTCCCCGTGTAATACAGGTCCTGCCCGGCGCGGAGCTTGTCCACCAGCCGGCGCATCCGCTCGTCGTGCATGGCGAAGAGGTCTTCCTTCGGTTCCAGCGCGAAGGGTCTTGTGGCAGCGCGAACAGCGTCGGTCGGTGCGTTCCTTGCGTAGCAGATTCGTCTGGCAGTTCGGGCAGATCACCTTCTCATGGTCACCTACGGAGCATGATCGCGCTGCCGGTCGGTGGATCGGCTCTGCGGGACGCCGGCGGCCTCGGCCGGGTCGGTTGTCGAGGAAAGTGTCGTCATAGCAGCTCACGGACCGAGATCGAGATCGTTTCCAGGTAGCCCGCGAGACCCTCGCGACCGAATTCGCGTCCGATTCCGCTGTGCTTGACGCCGCCGAACGGCGCGACGGGGTCCATCGTGTAGGGCTGGTTGATGCCGAGGGTGCCCGTGCGGATGCGCCCGGCCAACGCCAGGCCGCGGTCGATATCCGATGTCCATACCGAGCCGGAGAGTCCGTATTCGGTGGCCTCGGCGATCTCGACGGCGTGGTCGTCGTCGGTGTAGGTGTGCACGGTCAGGACCGGACCGAAGACTTCCTCTCTGGCGATGCGCATCGAGATATCGACGTCGGCGAACACCGTCGGGCGGATGTACCACCCGCGCTCGACCGTCTCGGGTAGATCGCTGCCGCCGAGCACCAGACGCGCACCCTGTTCCCGCGCGTGTTCGATATAGCCGCGCACCCGCTGCTGGTGACGTTGCGAGACCATCGGGCCTACTCGGGTCGCCGGGTCGAAAGGATCACCGACAGTGAGGTTCTCGACTCCGACCACCAGTGCGTCGAGGAATTCGCGACGGCGGCGGTGCGGCACCAGTACCCGGGTCTGGGCCACGCACGCCTGGCCGCTGTTCATGAGTCCGGCGACGAGCATGCCCTGAGCGACATCCTCGGGATCGGCGTCATCGAGGACGACAGCGGCGGATTTGCCGCCGAGCTCCAAGCTCACCCGGCGCAGAGCCGCGCCGCATACCTCGGCGACCTGACGTCCCGCGGCGGTGGACCCGGTGAACGACACCTTGTCCACGCCCTCGTGGGCGACGAGATGGCGCCCGATGTCGCGATCGCCGGGCAGGACACTCACCACCCCGGGCGGCAGATCGAGCTCGTCGAGCAGTTCGGCCATCAAGTTGGCGTCCAGCGACGTCTCCGGGGACGGCTTGACCACGACGGCGCATCCGGCGAGCAGGGCGGGAATCAGTTTCGCCACGATCAGGAACATCGGCATGTTCCACGGAATCACCGCCGCGACGACCCCGACCGGTCGATGCTCGACCACGACGTCACTGCCGAGAAAGCCCGAGCGGGTCTCCCGCCACGGGAACTTCTCGGCGATATCGGCGAAGGCCCGCATCATGACACCGGGCAGCCGGGCGTGCGCGGAGCGCGAGAAGGTGATCGGCGCGCCCATTTCGGTGGTGATCAACCGGGCGAGCTCGTCCTCGCGGGCGGTGTAGAGCGCTGCCAGCCGGCGGATCACATCGACCCGCTCGGCCGGGTCGGTGTGTGGCCAGGGGCCGTCGTCGAATGCCGCGCGGGCGGCGGTCACCGCGCGATCGACATCGGCGGGTGAGGCTGCGGGGACACGGGCGACGAGCTGCTCGGTGTGCGGCGAGATGACCGCGATGGTGTCGGCGGTCGCGGGGGACACCCACCGCCCGCCGATGTACAGGTCCTCATAGGTCGCCATGGATATGCCGCGCCCGTCCGTCACACCGAGTGCGCGCTGATGTCGCGATAGAAACGCACGGTCGGCGGCGGGTCGGTGCGGAGTCCGACCGGCGCGGTGAATCCTCCGGCTTTCGTGATCTCGGCCAATCTCGCCTGCACGTGCGCGATATCGTCGGCTTCGATCTCGTAGACCGCGACGAATTGCCCCTCTCCGGTCACGGGCGCGAAGCGGCGGGCCGCGACCAGTCCTTCGATGCCGAGCATCTCCTTCATGTGGATCTCGTCGTACCAGCGGTGGTATGCCTGGGCGGCTTGTGCCGAGATCGGCTGCGACTCGACGAGCAGAATTCCCTTGTCCATCGAACAACTCCTCAGGTTCGTGACGGCCCAGAGTTTCCGGCCGTGCGGGTCACATGTGTTTGCATATCCGGCCGTCCTTCATGACGAATCGCACGTCCTGGACGGTGGTGATGTCGGCGGTCGGGTCGCCGGGGACGGCGATGATGTCGGCGAGCAGTCCGGGGGCCAGACGGCCGCGGTCGTCGGCATCGATGAGTTCGGCGCTGGTGACGGTGGCCGCGCGCAGGGCTTGTGCCGGTGTCATGCCGCGGTCGACCAATGCCCAGAGCTCCTTGGCGTTGTCGCCGTGTGGCACGGCGGGAGCGTCGGTGCCGCAGGCGATCCTGACTCCCGCCGCGATGGCTTTGCGCAGCGTTTCGCGGGCCCTGGGAAAGACCTCGGCGGCCTTCTTCCGTAGTGCGGGTGCGGCTTTGGAGACGTCGAGCCCCTCGGACAGATAGCTGGTCGGGACGAGGAAAGTGCCGTGGTCGACCATCATGGCGATGGTGTCCTCGCTTGCCAGTGACCCGTGTTCGATGCAGTCCACCCCGGCACGGATGCAGGCGCGGATGCCCGCGTCGCCGTGGGCGTGGGCGGCGACCCGCACACCCGCGCGGTGGGCTTCGTCGACGATCGCGGACAGCTCCTCGTCGGAGTACTGCTGGGCTCCGGCGAGGGTGCCGTGCGACATGACGCCGCCGGAGGCGGAGATCTTGATGACCTCGGCGCCGTATTTGATCTGGTAGCGCACCGATTCGCGGACCTGCGGTACCCCGTTGGCGCGCCCTTCCTCCACGCCGATCGGCATGATGTGCGGGGCCAGACGCTGGAACATGGTCGGGTCCAGGTGGCCGCCGGTCGGTGTGATGGCGTGCCCTGCCCCCACGATGCGCGGACCTTCGCACCAGCCCTGCTCGATGGCCCGGTGCAGGTCGACGTCCAGCAGATAACCGCCGGTTTTCACCATGAGGCCGAGGTTTCGGACGGTGGTGAACCCCGCGTGCAAGGTGGTGCGCGCGTTCACGGTAGCCCGCAAGGTGCGGTAGACGGGGTCGTCCTGAACGCCGTGCATCGGGTTCGGCAACCCGGTCGGGGTGTCGGGTCCGCCGATGAGCAGGTTGATCTCCATATCCATCAACCCGGGCAGCAGGGTGAGCTCGCCCAGATCGATCACCTGGGCGTCCGGCGGTGGCTGTGGCGGGTCGACGGCGACGATACGGTTGCCCTCGATCACGATCACCGCGGGCGTGTGCCTGTGGCCGGTCTCGACGTCGACCCACCCGGCCGCGCGCAGGACGACTCGGTGCCCGCTCACAACGGCGGCTCGATCACACAGGTCAGCGACGCCGCCCCGGTGTCGGGAATGCGGGGTTGGCTCCACACCTCGACCGGAAAGGACACCTGGATCATCGAGTAGAGCAGATACATCAGATTTCGCGCGTCCTCGGGCATATCGTCGACGGCGAATTTGTCGCAGTAGGCGATCGCGTCCTCGGCCCTGGGAGTGATCGCGTCGTAGAACCGCTGCATCTCCTCCATGGAACTGTTCAGCCGCGCGTCGTATCGCTCGGTTTCGGTGGAAAGACACCACCGCGGGGCGAACGATTCCAGATCCGCGAATTCCGGTGGCAACAACGACGTGCTCATGCCTGTGCTCCCTCCGCGCGTTCGCGCTGGTAGTCGCCGACCCAGTCGGCGGCGACCTTGTGCAGGTGCCGCAGCAGGATCTCCTGATCGTTGAGCGGGAAGGTGGTAACCGCACGGGACTCGAGCATGAGCTGAGTCGCTTCCAACGTCGAGGAATCCTGCAATCCATACTCTTTGAAGGTGACCGCGGCCATCTCGTGGGCGACGCGGTCGCGGGGGGTACGGGCGGGTGGGAAGTACAGGTTGCCTTCGAAGATGTGGCTGTTGTGCGAGGTCGGCCAGTAGTGGTAGGTCAGATACCAGCCGCCGGACCAGATGAGGATCACGAAATTGGGCCACAGCTGGAACGAGTCGAGCCCCCACGGATCGCAGCCGGCCGGATTGAGCCCCTTGGGCATCGGGCCCAGATCCGGGACGTCCCAGGGGCCGAACAATCCACTGCGGGTGATGTCCTCCATGGGTTTGCGCATGGTGGGGTCCAGTTCCCAGGTGACCACGCCGGAGGTGCTGACCAGCCGGTGCGGGCCCTCCAATCGGTAGTGCGGCGCCTCGAATCCGGCCTGCTGCGCGGCGACGGAGAAATTGTCGGGTGTCTGTTTTCCGTGCAGCACCGGTGCGTGGTAGAACTCCTGGAAGGCATCCATGTAGAGCTTCCAGTTCGCGCCGACTTCGGTTCGGTAGCTGTAGCGCTCGGTGAGTTCCCCGAAGGGATAGCCGTCGAGATCGGTGATCATGGGGCCGAGGAATTCGGTCAGCGACTGGCGGGGCTCGCGATCGAGGTTGACGAAGATGAAGCCCGACCACACCTCGCACGCCACGCCGGCCAAACCGAGGCTGTTCTTGTCGAGGTCGAAGAATTCCTCCTCCTGCTGCACGAAGGTCAGGCCACCGTCGAGGCCGTAGCGCCAGCCGTGGTACTTGCAGGTGAACTGGCGGCAGGTGCCCGAGGTCTCCGCGTTGGGAAATTCGTCCCAGACGAGTTTGTTGCCGCGGTGGCGGCAGATGTTGTGGAACGCCCGTATCGTGCCGTCGCGGTCGCGGGCGACGATGACCGAGGTGTGCGCGGCGTGGATCTCCTTGGTGAAATAGCTTCCGGTGCGGGGCAATTGCTCGACGCGGCCGACATTGAGCCAGGCGCGTTTGAAGATGGCCGTACGCTCGAGGTCGAAGAACTCCGGCGAGATGGAGTCCTCGTAGGACATGGGCGCGGTGCCCAGTTCGGGATAGTGCTGGGTCCAGCTGCCCTCGGCGGGCTTGGGCCAACGAGGCATGGGTGACTCCTGGAACGTTCGGTATGTGGGCTATTCGATCGGTTCTTCACCGAGCACGGTGGTGCGCAACATCTCTCGCGGCGAATCCACCGGATAGGGGGCGGCGCGGTGGATCACCCCGCGGTTGTCCCATATCACCGTGTCGCCCACCGCCCACTCGTGCCGGTACACACGCTCGGGCGCGGTGCAGCGGCGCAGCAGATCGTCGAGCAGCGCGCGGCTGCGCTCGGGTTCCATGCCGACGATGTGATCGGTGGAGGCGCCGAGTACGAGGGATCGGCGCCCGGACTTGTGGGTCCAGACCAGCGGGTGTTCCTTGGCCGGGCGTCGCCGCCATGCCTCGAGCTGCTCCGGTGTGGGTTCGGGGGTGACCAGTCGCTGGGACGCCTCGAGTGTGTGCACGACCCGCAGCGGCGTGAGGTGGTCGCGTTCGGCGGTGCCGAGATCGTCGAATGCCCGATACGTGCTGGCGAATTCGGTCTCGCCACCGCTGGGGGCGACCGCCCTCGCGCTGAGCATCGTGGCTTTCTGCGGGTAGGCGTCGTCCTCGGGCGTACAGCCGTCGATATGCCAGTCGAACGTCGCGCGCAGATAGCTCGCCGACGAGTTCTTGCTGGTATCCAGACTGACCCGGTAGATGCCGGGCACGGGATGGTGGCCCGGTGAGGTGTCGACCTCGCCGAGTTTGCGACAGAATTCAACCTGGGTGCGCGGGTCCAGATGCAGGTCGCGGAAGACGAGCACCCCGTGCTCCTCCAGGGCGTCGAGAACCACTTCGGGCAGGGACTCGTCGGTGAGCAGGGTCTCGGCCCACACGCCGCGCACCTCGGCGCCGACGGTGTCGCTGAGTTCGTCGATCGTGATCGTCATGGCAGGAGTCCTTTTCGGCCGTCGTTCACGGCCATGGTTCGGCGATACGTTCGAGTTCGGCGTCGGCGCTGTCGACGGGTGTGGCCTGCTGGAAGATCTCGATCGCCATCGCGACCATCACCAGCGAATACACCAGGTGCAGCAGGTTGAGCGCGTCTTCGGGCAGCTCGTCGAGGGGGAACTTGTCGCAGTAGGTGATGGCGTCGTCCACCCGCGGAAAGCAGGCGTCGTAGAACTCGCGCATCTGCGGCATCGGTGTCTTCAGCCGGCGCGCGTAGCGTTCGTTTTCGGTGGGCAGGCACCAGGTCTCGGCGAACGGCTCGAGATCGAGGAACGCTGTCGGCAGCAGGGTGTCGGTCATCGGGCCTCCGTTCCGGCGAGTTCGGCGAGGTGTTGATCGACCCAGTCGGCGACCGTCTTGTGGAAGTGCCGCACCAGGATTTCCTGGTCGTTGACCGGGAAATGGGTCACACCGGCGGTGCGGTAGGCCGATTCCAGCGCGGTCTGGGTGCCGGTCAGCATGCCCGCGTCCTGCAAGGCGAATTCCTTGAACACCACCGAGGCGACTTCGTGTTCGACGCGCTCACGCACCGTGCGGGCAGGCTGGAAACACAGCATTCCCTCGAAGCGGTGGCTGTTGTAGGAGGTCGGCCAGTACCGGTAGAGCAGATACCAGCCGCGGTAGATGAGGATCTCGATATTGGGGAAGATCTGGAAATTGTCGATGCCCCACGGCTCGACCCGGCCGGGGTTGAGTCCCGGCGGCGGTGTCCCGATGTCGGGTGATTCCCACGGACCGACCAGCCCGCTGCGGGTGAGCCGCTCGATCGGATACATGAACTCCGCGGGCAGCGTCCAGCGCCGGGGGCCGCCGGTGGACACCATCCGGTGCGGACCGTCGACCTGGAAGTGCGCGCATTCGAACCCTTTACCGGGGGTGCGCACTCCGCTGGGCACCTGCTGGGAGTGCAGGCCGGGCACGTGGTAGTACTCCTGGAAGGCGTCGGCGAACAATTTCCAGTTGCTCTGGTTGTCGGCCCGGAATTCGTACCACTCGGTCATCTTCTCGAACGGATAGCCGTCCAGTCCGGTGATCATCGGCCCGAGGAATTCCCGCAGGGTCTGGCGCGGCTCGGCGGCGAGGTTGACGAAGATGAATCCGGACCACACCTCGCAGTGCACCCGAACCAGCGACAGATCCTTCTCGTCCAGATCGAAGAACTCGTCCGGCTGCTGCACGAACGCCAACGACCCGTCCAGACCGTAACGCCAGCCGTGGTACTTGCAGGTGAACTGGCGGCAGGTTCCGGCGTCCTCCGCGCGCGGGAATTCGTTCCACACCAGTTTGTTCCCGCGATGGCGGCACACATTGTGGAAGGCGTTGATGCTCCCGTCGCGGTCACGAGCCACGATGATCGAGGTCCGTACGACGTCGAGTTCCTTGGTGAAGTAGCTGCCCGTGCGGGGAAGCTGTTCGACGCGGCCGACATTGAGCCAAGCGCGCTTGAAGATGGCCTCGCGTTCGAGTTCGAAGAACTCCGGCGACACCGAATCCTCGAACGACATCATTCCGGTTCCCAGCTCCGGGTAATGCTGTGTCCACGTGCCTTCGGCGGGTCTGGGCCATTGACGGGGTTTCGCTGGTGCGCTCACGGTCGTTCCTCCGCTTCCGGTCGTGAAGGGGTTCGGGTGTGGTCGTGGTCGAACTGCGGCGGCGGATCCTGCCGGGGGACCGGGGGCGTCAAATGACCGACCCGCCGTTCACGCCCAGCACCTGCCCGGTGATGTAGCCGGCTGCCTCGGAGCACAGGAACAGGCAGGCCGCGGCGATGTCCTCGCCGGTGCCCAGATGTCCGACCGGGATGGCGCGGGCCATGACGGAGTCGTCGGGCAGGTGTCCGGCCGCCTGCGATTGCCGCTGCATAGGGGTGTCGATTCCCGATGGCGGGATGGTGTTCACGGTGATGCCGGCGGCTGCGTATTCGCGCGCCAGGCCCTTGGTCATCGCCACCACGGCGCCCTTGGCGGCCGTGTAGTGCACCATGCCCGGGGAGCCGCGTTGGGCGCTCGAGGACGAGATGGTCACGATGCGTCCCCAGCCTGCCGCGATCATGTCCGGTATCGCGGCCTGGACGCAATGGAAGACACCGTTCAGATTGACGTCGATCAGCCGGTTCCACGCCTGCGCCGAGATCTCGGTGAAGGGCGAGAACCCGACCAAACCAGCACTGGTGACCAGGATTTCGACCGGGCCGAACTCGGCGCGAACCTTGCGCAGCGCGTCGTCCACGGCCGCTCGGTCGGTGACATCGGCTTCACAGGCGATGGCCGTGCCGCCGCGAGCACGAATGCCCTCGGCGATGCGCTGGGCCCCGCCGCCGTCGATGTCGAGCACGGCGACCCGGTACCCGTTCGCAGCCATCAACTGACAGATCGACACTCCCATCCCGGATGCGCCGCCCGTCACCACCGTGACACGGCCCGGTGCGGCAGTGCCTGCGCGCGGGGTCATCGGATCTGCCTCTCGCCTCGCCAGAGTGGGCCGAACGTGCGGTCAGGGGGAGTGGGCCACGGTCTCACCGGGGCAGCAGCACAGGGAAATGACACGAGCGACACTCACATTCTTCGCGTGGCCACACGGTGGTCCCATTGCCACCATCAGAGCGTCGGAATGCCCGTAGGCGCAGCTCCGGAGCCTTGAGCGAGTGATTAAGGTATACGTGACCCACGTCGCAGCTGTCAACGGCGCTGGGGGAGCGGACTTCCGGCGGCCGGTGCGCACTCGGCGTCAGGACGGCCGGCCGATTTCCGGGGTCCGCTGCCGCACGCCAGGGGTGCGGTGCCGCGATACTGCCGAGGTAGGGTGCGCACAACGATCGGGCATGCGGCCCCAGAGTGAGAGGCTGGAGATGACACCGGCTCGGGAGCCAGACGGCCAGGACTCGCCTACCCGCAACGCATTGCTCGACGCCGCCGAGGAGATCATGCGCGCCGAGGGTTACGCCGCGGTCAGCACCCGCCGCCTGGCCGCCCGCGCCGAGGCCAATCCCGCACTGGTCTACTACTACTTCGGCAACATGGACAACCTGTTCGTCGAACTGTTCCGGCGCGGCGCCGAACGCAGCTATCAGCGTCAGCTCGACGCCCTGTCCTCCCGCCAGCCGCTGTGGTCGCTGTGGGAAGCCATCCACGACCAGTCGCACACAGCACTGACCATGGAATTCGTCGCGCTCGCCAACCACAGGAAGGCGATCCGCGCCGAAATCGCCGAATCCTCACGGCGGTTCCGCGCGCTCCAGCTCGACATCGTGTCGCGAGTGCTGGCCGATCGCGGTCCACGCGCCGCCGCCTACACTCCGGGCGCGCTGGTGCTGCTGATGTCGGGCATTTCCCGCCTCCTGCGCATGGAGGAGGCGTTCGACCTCGACACCGCGCACGAAGACGCTGTCGCACTGGTCGAAGACTTCTTGCACGAGATCGAAGGCGAACGCAAGCACTCCGCCTGAACCGCGGCGGGCCGGCTGGGTCCGAAGCGAACCGGTACTGGACACCGCAGGCAGCGCGGTCCCGTGGCCGCCAGGCCTGCGACACTCCCACTCCGAGCATGTGTTGCGCCTCGGCCTCCACGCCGACGGGCACACCGAGGGCGGATCGAAAGCGCCGGCGATAGAGCATATTTCGCTGTGAATCATGGCCCCGCGAGATCCGCGCGGGGCTGGTCGTCGTCGATGCCGTTCGCAACGAAAGCGAACAGTCGCGTCCGAGTCGACATGCCGCTGCCCGCCGTTCCGCCGCAAACAGACCGCTCATCAGGATCTGTGAAACCTATTGGATGCGCAGATTCTCAGTGGTATCTTCAGGCGGGCAGGCCCCGAGAAAATGGGGTGAACGACTCTCCGTCCCACGCCTACCCCCATGACGTTGAGCCCGTCGCCGATCCGTATCCCCGTGCGCGAACGGATATGTGCGCTGTACTGCGACGATCCCGAAGGAGACAGTCGTGAGCGAACTGTCGAACAAGAAGAATTCCCCCACTGTCACCGAGCCGATCGGCGCGACGGCCGCACTCGGCGCCAAGGTGCAGTCCCCGAGTAGACCCGTACTGATCTGGGCTGTCATCGGCGGTGTGATCCTGGCGTTCCAGATGTACATCTGGATCCGCTGGGCCACCGGCCCTCATTTCGTGCGCGTACCGACGGGCCCGAGCGACCCACCGACGTGGATGAAGACGATTCTGATCACCTGGACGACGGTGATCCTGGTCGGCTGGCCGGTCGGCGTCTACTTCTTCATCGTCAGGCCGTGGCGGCGCGAGCGGCGGATCACCACCGACGGAATGCTGCTGGTCGCCTGCGGTCTGATGTTCTTCCAGGATCCGCTGCTGAACTATTTCAACACCTGGAGCACCTACAACACCTGGATGTTCAACCGGGGTTCGTGGGTGGCCGAGATTCCGGGCTGGCGGTCGTATGCCGAACCGGGACAGATGATGGCCGAGCCTTTGCTGATGAACGCGGCGGGCTATTCCTACGGCGTTCTGCTGTGCACGATCCTGGGCTGCTGGATCATGCGGCGCGCCAAGGCGAAATGGCCGAACATCAGCAACCTCGGGCTCATCGGCGTGCTGATCGTGTGGACGTTCTTCTTCGATCTGGTCATCGAGGGCATGTTCCTGATGCCGATGGGTCTTTTCACCTACCCCGGCGCGATCCAATCCCTGTCGATCAACGCGGGCACCTACTACCAATGGCCGATCTACGAAGGGCTCATGTGGGGCGGTGTGCAGGCGGGCCTGTGCGCGCTGCGCTACTACACCGACGATCGCGGCCGGACCTTCGTCGAACGCGGATCCGAGCACATCCGGGGCGGTTTCGTGAAGCAGCAGACCACGCGCTTCCTTGCCATCTTCGCCGCGGTCAGCATGTTCTTCTTCGTCTGTTACAACCTTCCCGCCCAGTGGTTTGCGATGAACGCCGACCCGTGGCCCGAGGACGTCCAGAAACGTTCCTACTTCAACATGGGCGTCTGCGGTGACGGCACCGGGCGACTGTGCCCCGATCCGGTGCTTCCGATTCCCGGCGAGGGCACCGCCTACATCGATCCCGACGGACGGGTCGTGCTCCCGGAGGGCGCCGAGCTTCCGAAAATCGTGCCGTTCGAGCGAGGAAACTGATATGTCGAGCAATTCATCCACCGCACTGCTGCCCGCTGTCGACGCGCCGTTCTACCGCGCGGTCGGTGACGAGGTCGAGGTCTTCCGCGCCGCGGCCCGCCGTGGTCTGCCGGTGCTGCTGAAGGGGCCCACCGGATGCGGCAAGACCCGCTTCGTCGAGGCGATGGCCCACGAACTCGGCCGCGAGCTGATCACCGCCGCGGGGCACGAGGACATGACCTCCGCGGATCTGGTCGGGCGTTTCCTGCTGAAGGGCGGCGAGACGGTCTGGGTCGACGGACCGCTGACCCGGGCCGTGCGCGAAGGCGCCATCTGCTATCTGGACGAGGTGGTGGAGGCACGCCAGGACACCACGGTGGTCATCCATCCCCTCGCCGATCACCGCCGCGAGCTCCCCATCGATCGGCTCGCCACCACCTTGCGGGCAGCACCGGGGTTCCAGCTGGTCATCTCCTACAACCCCGGTTACCAGAGCGTCCTGAAAAGCCTGAAAGAGTCCACCCGCCAACGGTTCATCGCTATCGAACTCGGCTTTCCGCCCGCGGAGACGGAGATCGACGTGGTCGCCCACGAAGCCGGGATCGATATCGGGGCTGCGAGCGAACTGGTGACGCTGGGCAACGCTATTCGCACGCTGGACGGCTCGCCGTTGCGGGAGGTGGCCTCGACGCGGCTGTTGATTCTGGCAGGCGGTCTCATCGGCGAAGGGTTGAGCCTGCGCGCGGCTGTTCAGTCGGCGATCGTGCAGACGCTGTCCGATGATGCCGATGTCGTGCGCGCCCTCGGCGAGCTCGTCGACGCCGTTGTGTCACGGCCATGAACAGCTCGAGCACCGAGGGTCTGGACCGGTTCACGTTCCTGGCCACCTATCTCGCCGGTCGCTCTGTCCAGGTGGCGCAGGCGCCGGCGGGCCGGGCAGCGCACACGAACGGCCAGGTCGTGTTCGTCTCCGCGGGCCGGTCCCTCGCCGAGCAGCGACGCGAGATGCTGGTCCAGTCCGCGCTCCTCGGCGCGGGCAGTCTGGATCGGCAGCTGGTGAAGGCGCTGCGAGCGCGTCCGGCCCTGGCCCGCCGTTACCTTGCCCTGGAGGGGTGGCGAGTCCTCGCCGACCTCGCCCGGCGGCTGCCTCTGGCCGCCGATGTCGGCCTCGAACAGCCGCCGGTGACGGCAACCGCCGAGGAGTCACTGCGGCTGGCGACCAGCCGATCGGAGATCGCCGATCCGCCCGAGTGGTTCGGTGCGATCAAACCCGCCCTCCTGGTGAAGTCTCCTGCCGGACCAGGGGGGCGGGTCGCCGACAAAGAACTGCGCTTGGAATTCGATCTTGCCGACCTGCCCGAGGCCGACGACGACGATGACGATGACGATGACGGTGGACAGTCCGGACAGAGCAGAATCCTCAGGCTGTTCGAGAATCCCCTGTTCAACTCCCGCGCCCTGTCGGACCAGTTGCGCAAGCTGCTCGGCAACTCCCGTTCTTCCGGGGACGGGTCGGCCGGGGCGGAGACGCCGGTGCGCGCGGTGCGGCGAGCCCGCACGGTCGGTACGAACGCCCGGCCGCTGCCCACCCGGATCCGGTTCACCGACGACGGCGCACCGGGCGCCGCGACCGGTGTCGGCGGGGCGCTGTACCCGGAGTGGGATGTCCACAACGGCAGGTACCGGCCGGACTGGTGCCGGGTTCTGGATTTCCCGCTGACCGTCGCCGCCGACATCTCGGCCGCGGACGTCGGGCACGACGATGTGCTGCGGCGACGGTTGTCGCGGGTCGGTCTCGGTCCCAAGGTTCTGCGTCGCCGTCCCGATGGCGACGACCTGGACGTCGAAGCGCTCATCGACCTGGTCATCGATCTGCGCTCGGGTTACTCACCGCCCGAACAGGTCTACCTCGAACACCGCAAACTCGCCAGGAATCTCGGCGTTCTGATCCTGATCGATGCCTCGGGTTCGGCCACCGACACCGATCCGCAGGGATTGGCCGTCCACGACCATCAGCGACGAGCGGCGGCCACGCTCGCCCACACACTGGAAGAACTCGGCGACCGCGTCGCGGTCTACGCCTTCCGCTCGCAGGGCCGCCACGCGGTCCATCTGCCTGCGATCAAAACCTTCGACCAACGTTTCGGCGCTCTCGGGCGGGCCCGGCTCAATCAGCTCCAGCCGTCGAACTACACCCGCCTGGGCGCAGGCATCCGCGGCGCGGGCGAGATCCTCAAAAACGAAGCGGGGACCCAGAACCGGATGCTGCTCGTCCTGTCAGACGGCTTCCCCTATGACGACGGCTACGAAGGTCGCTACGCCGACGCCGATGCCCGCAAAGCTCTCGAGGAGTTGCGCGTCGACGGCGTCGCCTGCCTGTGCCTGACGGTCGGAGCCGCCACTGGCGGCGAAGTTCTCGAACGCGTCTTCGGTTCCGTCGGTTACGCCGCGGCCGCGACCCTGTCCGAACTGAGCCCGCGAATGGATGAACTGTTCCTGGCGTCGCTACGAGAGCTCGCCGCGCCGACGATCCGCACGTAGTACCCGATCCTTCGAGGAAGGGCACCTTCGATGAGAAGAGGCTCGCAATGAAACTCGACGAGACACCGCTCCCGGCCGCGCCTGCCGCTGCTACCGAGATCAGGGAGTGGACAACCGGTTACCTCCAGCGGCATCCAGCCGCCTCGCTTCGGACGGTCGGCCGCCAAGTCGTGCTCGGGCGCAGCGCCGTGCGTTACCTCGTCACCGACATCGCCCGGCGCCGCTTCCCCTTCGACGAGTTCGTCGCCCAGGCGGCGTTCATGGTCAAGACCTCCCTGCTCCCGACGGTGGCGGTCGCGCTGCCCATCAGCGCCACCCTGTCGATCCAGTTCGGTTTGCTGGCAGGCCAGGTCGGGGCGACCGCGCTGGCGGGTGCGGCCAGCGGCCTGGCCGTGATCCGCCAGTCGGCGCCGTTGGTGACCGCCATTCTGCTCGCGGCGGCGGTCGGCTCGGCGCTGTGCGCGGATCTGGGCTCACGCAAGATCCGCGACGAGATCGACGCGATGGAGGTCATGGGTGTCTCGGTGTTGCGACGGCTGGTGGTACCGCGACTGGCCGCGTGCGTCGTGGTGGCCATGGCCCTCACCGGCCTCAGTTGTTTCGTCGGATTCCTGTCCGGATATCTGTTCAACGTCTATGTCCAGAACGGGACACCCGGAAGCTACCTGGCGACCTTCTCCTCCTTCGCCACCGCCGGTGATCTGTACCTGAGCATGATCAAAGCGGCCGTGTTCGGGGTGATCGTCGCCGTCATCGCCTGCGAGAAGGGGCTGAACACCCGAGGCGGACCGGGTGGTGTGGCGAACTCGGTCAACGCCGCGGTGGTGGCCTCGATCATCGCGCTGATGGTGGTGAATCTCGGGTTCACCGAGATGTACACCATCCTGTTCCCGAGGACCACACTGTAATGGCCAGCACCTACCATCCTCCCGGCACGCGCACGCTGCTCGCGCTCGCGCGCCCACTGTGGTACAGCGTCCTCCGGCTCGGGCACATGTTCAGCTTCTTCAGCCGTGCGGTCACCGCGATCCCGGTGACGCTGCGCCACTACGGCCGGGAAACCTTGCGGATTCTGTCCGACGTCACCTGGGGCAACGGGTCGCTGATCGTCGGCGGCGGCACGGCGGGGGTGATGATCATCCTCGGGGCCACCGCCGGGGGCATCGTCGGCATCGAGGGATTCAACGCGCTCAAACTGCTGGGCATGGAGCCTGCGACCGGGATGATCGCCGCCACCGCCGCGACCCGCGAGCTGGCCCCGATCATGGCCTCCATCGCGTTCGCCGCCCAAGCGGGATGCCGGTTCACCGCGCAGCTGGGCGCGATGCGGATCTCCGAAGAGATCGATGCCCTCGATTCCCTCGCGATCCGCCCGATCCCGTTCCTGGTCACCACACGACTGATCGCCTCGGTCGTCGCGGTCATCCCGTTGTTCCTCGCCGGACTCGCCGCCGGCTACCTCGCGGTGAAGGTCTTCGTCGGGGTGGCGGGCGGTCAATCCTCCGGCACCTACGATCACTATTTCGATCTGGTGCTCAGCGGCAACGACATCGCCTACGCGCTGCTGAAAGCGATCGTATTCGTCATCGTCACCACCACCATCCAGTGCTACTACGGCTATTACGCCAGCGGCGGACCGCAGGGAGTCGGCATCGCGGCCGGGCGTGCGATGCGCGCGAGCATCACGGTGATGATCTCGGTGAATCTGCTGATGACGTTGGCGCTGTGGGGTTTCGACGCCGGTTCCAGGATCAGCGGGTAGCGCGATGTCGATACTGTTCGAATCCGACGACAGGAATCTGACCACTCTCGGCTTGTTCGTGCGTGGCGTGATCGCGCTCGTCGTGATCACCACGGCCGCCGCGGCGATGATCGCCCGCTCCGAAGGAGTGTTCACACCCACCGTCGAGGTGACCGCCGCACTGGTCGACGTCGGGGACGGACTGCCCACCAAGTCCGATGTGAAATACCGCGGCGTGCTGGTCGGCAGCGTCCGCGAGGTCGTCCCCGCCACCGACGGCAGGCCCAACATCGTGCGTATCGATCTGATCCCCGAGCACGCCGCCGGGATTCCGGCGACCGTGACCGCGCGTGTGGTCCCGAGCAATGTGTTCGCGGTCCCGTCGATCCAGCTCATGGACAACGGTCCGGGAGCCGCCATCGCGGCAGGCGCGTCGATCCCCGAGGACCACAGCGACGCAGGGGTGAAACTGCAGACCTCGCTGACCGCTCTGAACCGCATCGTCGCCGCCGTGGGGCGACCGGACTCCGATCCCACCGTCGGCATCCTCGAGACCATCGAGCGAGCCACCCGCGGCCGTGGCGAGGACGCGCGGCGAGCCGCGACCCAGCTCGAGCGGATCGTGCGCACCTACAACGAGCAGGCGAATCCCGGCGACGGCGCCTCGGTGCTCGTCGAACTCGCGCAGGCAGTGCACGGGCTACAGCAGTCCGCACCCGACTTGCTGGCCGCGCTGCACGACGCGGTCGTCCCCCTGCGCGGCGTGGCCGAGCAACGGCTCCAGTTGACGCGATTGCTGACCGGCGGCATCACCACCACCACGACCGTCGGCACAGCGCTGACCAACCGAGCCGATTCCGTCATCGACCTCACCGCCCGATTGGGGCCGGTTCTGCGGATTCTCGCCGCGGGCAGCGACAACTTCGTCCAGATGACGACCTCGCAGACCCGCGTGGCCCGGATATTCAACACCGAGTTCTGGAACGCCGAAAGCCAGAGCGGCACAGCGCGAATCATCGTCGAACTCACCCCCCACAAGCAGTACACCCGCACCGACTGCCCCCGCTACGGCGAACTGGCCGGGGCGAGCTGCCACAACGGTCCCGCCGCCGAGCCTTCGGTCATCGACAGCCTCGACGTGCCGGCCGGCACACCCGAGCAACGCCGACGCCTCGGCGAACAGTTCGGCCTGCCCACCGAATTCGCCGGGATCGCCGAACTGTTCGGCTTCGCACATCCACCCACCGACCCCGGCGTCCAGGGCGCCGCCCCGACGACATCGCCCACGCCGCCGGAACCGGGAGCCCCGCGATGAAACACAAGCCCGACCTCGCCGTCCTGATCGTCTTCCTGCTCGTCGCCGGTCTGCTGACCTGGATGGTCCATGTGACCTTGGAACGCGACGTCACGGTCGTCACCCACACCTATTCCGCGGTGTTCACCGATGTCTCCGGACTGCGGGTGGGCGATGACGTCCGGGTCGCCGGGGTGCGGGTGGGCCGGGTCGATGCCATCGACGTCCACGGACCGCACGCCGAGGTCACCTTCCGGCTCGACCGAAACCAGGTCGTCCACGGCAACACCGTGGCCTCGGTGACCTACCAGAATCTGATCGGGCAACGCTATCTCGGACTGAGCCTGTCCGAGACCGGCGATCCCGCGCCCCTGGCACCGGGCACGCAGATCCCGCTGGAGCGCACCCGCCCCTCCTTCGATCTGTCCGGCCTGCTCGACGGATTCCAGCCGCTGTTCAGCACGCTCGATCCCCGCGACGTCGACGATCTGACCGCCGCGCTGATCCGAGCCCTGCAAGGCGACGACGGCGCGGTCGCCGCCTTGATCAGCCAGACCGCGACGCTGGCGCAGACCTTCGACGGATCCGACCGGATACTGGGCGCACTCATCGACAATCTCGCGGCGGTCATGACCACACTCGCCGGGCAGAGCGGCGCGATGCAGACGACGATCGAGCAGACACGCAAGATCTTCGACGGCCTCGAAGCGCGCCGTGATCTGCTGATCGACCAGACCTCCCGGATCGCGACGGTTGTGTCCGATGCCGCGGCCACAGTGTCGGGCGCCGCCCCGTCGCTGACCGACTTCATCGCCCGGGAACCCGGATTCGCCCACCACTTCGTCGAGGGCCGCGATCGTTTCGCTTTCCTCGGATTCAACATCCCGCTGGTGCTACAGGCCATGACCCGGGCCGTGGACAGCGGCGCCTGGGTCAACGCCTACGTCTGCGACATCGGATTCAGCCTCGTCCCCGGAGTCGATCCCGTGATCTCGCAGGTCCTGGGCGTCTCCTCACCCACCCATCGACCCCAGAACTCGGCGATATGCAGATGACGACGATGCACCGGCGACCACGCACTCTCACCCGGCTGCTGCCGCGACGTGAAACAGATTCTGCGGCAACCGATATCGATACATCCCTGCGCCTGGGACTCACCGCCGTCATCGTGCTGGTGCTGGTGCTGGTCGCGACGATCGGGATCAACTCGCTGCACCTGGGCTCACGGACCTACCACGCCGAATTCGCCCAGGCCGCCGGAATCGGCGCGGGCGACGCGGTGACCTGGGCAGGCATCCCCGTGGGCACGGTGACCGGCACACGACTGGCCGGCGACCGCGTCGAGGTCACCATGAAGATCGACAACGACGAGATCACCCTCGGCGCCGACACACAGGCCGCGATCGAACTCACCACCCTGCTCGGCTCCCGCTACGTCGAACTGCGCTCCACCGGAGTCGGCGAGCTTCCCGGCAACCGGATCCCCCTGTCGCAGACCACGGTGCCCTACGACCTCGAGACCGCACTGCAGGACGTCACGAGCACGTTCGACCAGATCGACGCCGACCGGATCGCCGAATCGATGACCGCGCTCTCACGCGGGCTCGACGGCACGCCCGCGCTCATCCCCGGCGTCCTGCGCGACGTCCGATCCCTGTCGACGGTCATCGCGCAGCGTCGCGACCAGATCGGCGCGCTGCTCACCAGCACCGGCCAGGTCACCACCGTCCTGCGCGACCAGCAGACCGATCTCGCGGCGGTGATCGGCCAGGGCCGCACCCTGCTCCAGCAGATCGACGCCCGCCAGGACTCGCTGCGCCGGCTGCTGGAGGCCGTCACCTCCTTGGTCCGGCAGTTGGAGCCGATCGTCGTCGGCGAGCACGACGAGATCGACCAACTGCTCGCCGACCTGCACGAGATGACCGCGATGATCGCCGGGCACGACGACCTGCTGCGCAACATCCTGCAGATCCTGCCGGTCCCGTGGCGCCTGTTCGCCAACGCCACCGGCACCGGCGCGGAACTGAACGCCAATATCCCCGACGGCGCGTTCTTCGACTCCTGGATGTGCGCCATCAGCGCCGCCGCCGTCACCGCAGGACAAGCCCCCTACCTCCAGGACTGCCGATGAGTGTTCTCTTCTCGACCCTGAAACTCGCCGTCGTCGCACTCACCGCCGCCTGTTCGGTCGGCTGCTCGATCGGCGCAGGCGGCGAGAACACCACCGTCACCGCCCATTTCGCCAACGCCAACGGCCTCTACGAGGGCAACCCGGTCTCGGTGCTGGGTATGCGCGTCGGCCGCATCACGCGCATCGACGCTCACGGCACCGACGTCGAAGTCGAGATGAGCATCGACGACGGAATCCGGCTGCCCGCCGATGTGCGGGCGGTCACGATCTCCGACTCCGTTCTCACCGACCGCCACATCGAACTGACACCGGTCTACCGAGGCGGGCCCACCCTGCCCGACGGCGCCGTCCTGGACACCACCCGAACCAAGACCCCGGTCGAATTCGACGCACTGCTGGCGATGACGCAGCAGCTGACCACCGCGCTGGGCGGCGACGGCAACGGTTCGGGCCCGATCGCCGACCTGATGGACCTGGGCACCGCGGGGACCGCGGGCAACGGCGCCGAGATCCGCTCCGCACTCGGCGAGCTCGCACGAGCACTGGAACAGGGAACCGACAACGGCGCCGCCACCCGCGACGCCATCACCACCGTCGTCACCAACCTCGACTCGATGACCGCCGCCGCCGCACGCAACGAGTCGACGCTTCGTGAATTCGGCTCCGGGGTAGCGATGCTCAGCGATTTCCTGGCCGAGCAGCACCTGGGCACCGGATCGACCGGCGCCGCGCTGAACCGGATCATCTCCCAGGTCGCCGACCTCCTGCGTCGCCACCAGGGCACCATCGCTGCTCTGGCCCGCGACACCGACACGCTGGCGGAATCGCTGGCCGCCTACGACTACAACCTCGCCGAATTCCTCGATGTCTTCCCACTGGTCACCGACAACGCCTACAACGCCATCGATCACGATGTCGGCGCGTTGCGCGCGGGCGTCGATCTGAACCGGGTCCTGCTCGACGGCCAGATGATCAAGGAGATCTGCAATCTGTTGCAGTTGACCGATCTGGGCTGCGCCACCGGCACCTTGCGGGACATGGGACCGGATTTCGGCATCACCGCCATCCTGACCGGACTCGCGGAAGTGCACAGCCGATGACGCCGCCACTGTCACCGTCGGTGCGCCCGTTTCGCATGACCGTCGTCACCGCCGCACTCGCTGTGTCGCTCACCGGCTGCGCCGCCGGCCTGGACCGGTTGCCGCTGCCTGCCCCAGAGCTCAGTGGCGAGACCTACACCCTGACAGCGACATTCGCCAATGCCCTCAATCTGCCGGCCGAGGCGAAGGTGAAACTCAACGGCGCCGACATCGGCCGAGTCGACTCCATGACCGCGCGCGACTACACCGCCGTGGTGACGCTGCGCATCACGGCGGCCGTGCGCCTGCCCGTCGGCACGTCCGCGGAGCTGAGGTCGGCCACGCCGATGGGCGATGTGTTCGTCGCGATGAACCCGCCCGCCGCCGCGGACCCGGCGACCGCGATGCTCGATGATGGCAGCGCGATTCCGTTGGAGTCGACCTCGGCCGCCAGCACCATCGAGGAAATGCTTACTCGCGCATCGCTTCTGGTGAGTGGAGGCACCATCTCCGCACTCACCGAGGTGATTTCCGCACTCGGCGAGCACGTCGGTGGTCGCGGCGAGCGACTCGCGGTGCTGCTCGAGCAGACGCGGACGTTGCTGGGCACGCTCGCCGCCCGATCCGAACAGATCGCCGAGGTCCTGCACTCGGCCACCGACCTCACCGCCACCATCGCCGCACAACGCACCGGAATCGCCGACACGGTCGCCGCCGCCGGACCCGCCATGCAGGTTCTGGCCGAGAACACCGACTCCTTCGCGACCCTCGTCGACCGCATCCACACCGTCACCGCACAGCTCGCACGGTTCCCCAGTATTCAAGGCACCAATCAGACGAGCATGGCCGCCGACCTCGACCGGCTCGCCGCCGGTCTCGGCGCCGCGGCCGTCAATCCCGAAGCCGACCTCGACGAGCTCAACAGCATGCTGTCGATCGTCCTGAAGATGATCAGCGGTCCCAACGGACACGTCGACGTCGATGTCGCACAGGTGGCTGTCGGCGCCGTCCCGGACCCCGGATTCCCCGGCACGCTCGGCGGCAGGCTGCCCGACGCGACGGACTGGACGGCTTTCGTGGGCTCGCTACAGCACATGCTCACCCGCTTGGGCGACCGTCTGGGAGGCACGCCGCGATGACCAGCTCACCTCGCCGCAGTCTCTGGGAGCCGCCCGCCCGTGTGCTGGTCGGCGCCGTCCGCCGCGCGCACCGGTACCGGCTCGCGGTGTCGCTGCTCGGCCTGCTCGCCATCCTCGCGGTCGGCAGCGGCTCTCTGTTGTTCGGCACTCTCGGCATCACTCCGCTCGAGAACTCGTATCGCGTGCGCGTCGAGCTGGACCGATCCGGCGGACTCCTTCCCGGCCAGGACGTCACTGTGCGCGGGGTCCGCGTCGGACGCGTCGAGGCCGTCGACGTCGCCGGTGAGAAGGTGATCGCCGTCGCCGCCATCGGCGAACAGGTCCGGATTCCCGCCTCCGGTCAGGTCCATGTCGCGAGCCTGTCCGCGGCGGGCGAGCAATACCTGGACTTCCTGCCCGCCACCGATGGCGGCCCCTATCTCACCGACGGTGATGTCGTCACCGTCGACCGCACCGCGACCCCGGTCCCGCTGTCGGACATGCTCGAAAGCCTCGGCGCCACACTTGCCCAGATCGATCCCGCCCAGCTCGCGGCGATATCTCGGGAACTGGGGGTCGGCCATGCCGGTCCCGACAAACTGGCCGCGATCATCGACGGCGGCACCTTCCTGATCTCCACGCTGGACGCCGTGCTGCCGCAGACGGTGAGCCTGCTCCACAACAGCAGAGTGGTGCTGGGCGTCCTGAGCGACGGGGCGCCGATTCTGCGATCCACGGCGGCCGATCTTTCGGCCACTCTCGGCGGCATGTCCGCGATGACCGGCGGCTACGAGCAACTGGTCACACAGACACCGCCGATGCTGTCGGCGCTAGAAGCCGTCATCGCCGAGAACTCACCGACGATGGTCCAGTTGCTGGGCAACCTGCTCACCGTCTCCCAAGTCGCCTACTCCCGGATCCCCGCGCTCACCGAGTTCTTCTTTCCCCAGCAGCGGGCCGGATCGGCGCTCGACGCCGTGGCCTCGGCGTTCCACGACGGCGGCGTCTGGGCACTGGCGAGCATCTACCCTCGCTACGCCTGCGACTACAACACGCCACGACGCCCCGGTTCGGTCCCCGACTACGCCCAGCCCTACCTGCACGCCGACTGCGCCGATCCCGACACCACCCTGCTGCCGCGTGGCGCCCGCAACGCCCCGCGCCCGCCTGATGATCCGGTGCCACGCCCGCCGCAGGGTGATCCTTTCCAGACCGCCGACCCCGTGCCTGTCGGTCCGCTGACCATCCCCACCCCCTTCGGTGGTCCCTCCGCCCCCGTCCCGGTCCCGTGACAACGCGAGCGTGGGCCTGGTGGCGCGCCCGATCCCGTGCGGTCGACCGTTCAGGAAACCGGCTGGTATCCGGCATGGCGAGAGGGTTCTTGAATACCACGTATTG
Organism: Nocardia shimofusensis NBRC 100134; assembly: GCF_001613125.1. Taxonomy (GTDB): domain Bacteria; phylum Actinomycetota; class Actinomycetes; order Mycobacteriales; family Mycobacteriaceae; genus Nocardia; species Nocardia shimofusensis. The sequence goes on along the minus strand of NZ_BDBT01000006.1, from coordinate 242,436 downwards.
TTGGCAGCATGGCTGAGCGTTGGACGAAGGAACGGCGCCTCGAGCACACCCGTTCGCTGCTCCTGGACGCCGCGGAGGAGGTCTTCGCCGAAAGAGGCTTCACGGCAGCGACTCTCGACGACATCGCCTATACCGCGGGTTACACCAAAGGCGCCATCTACAAGCACTTTCCCACCAAGGAAGACCTCTTCCTGGCGGTGAGCGACCGGCATTGGCGTCGCTACTTCGACAATTTCGCCGAAATACTGCTGGCGGGCACCGAGGTGGGACCGCGCGAGCTCGACAAGGTCGCCCAACGCTGGCGCGAGCTCAGCCGCGCCCGCGGCGCCGCGCACGCGGCCTTGGGCTACGAGTTCACCTTGTATCTGCTCCGCAATCCCGAGGCACGCGAGCGGGTGGCCGCCAAGCGGCTGGAAGTGGCCGAGGAGCTGGGCAAGTTCGTCGTGGAGGGCTTGGACCGATTCGGCGGGACCCTGCTCATCCCGCCGTTGACCTTTGCCCATGTCCTCATCCACACCAGCGACTCGGTCGTGCTCGGGAGCAAACTCGACGACCACGACCTCTACCGGCCGATCCTCGAGATGTATATGTCGGTGATCAAACTGCGCTGACCGGCGGTTCTCACCCGGCGGAACCGCCCCCGCCGGCCATATCGAACCCTGGGCGATGCCTTGCGCGTCCAGACGTGCCATCATGGGAACATGTGTTCGATTGCGGTGGTGTTGCGGGACGCGGGTCCGGTGCGGGGTCGCGGGCCGGGGCCGGGTGATCGACTATGAGCGAGGGCGAGGTCTCCGCTGTCCGTCGGCTGGCCCGGCCCCGGCCGGTGTTGATCGATCCGAAGCGGGTGTGGTTGCTGCCCGCGCGGCCGGGGCCCGGCCGCCCGAGCCTCGGGGTGTCGTCGAACAGCCTGGACCCACGGTTCCAGGAGCCGTGGGTGCCGGCCACGCAATTCGGTTGGGTGCGACTGCATCTCGGTCACTACGTGGCGTGGTACGCGGAGGTGGCGGTGGACTACCGCACCCGCAACAAGCTGACGGAGACGACGCTGCGGCATTGGGTGCCGTGGGATGCGGTGCGTTTGCCAGATGGTCGTTGATGGTGCGGATCGGGCCGCCGGACGCTACCGCTCAGCGCGCCGGTGCACCGAACCACCGCGCCAGGTGGGCGTGCATGTCCTGATGGTCCTCGCCTGCCCAGGCCACGTGGCCGTCGGGACGCAGCAGCACCGCCGGCGCGCTCAGTTCTTCGCTCACGTCGACGACGTGATCGACCCGGTCGGCCCAGCCGTCGATCGACAGGCGGCCGGTCTGGTCCAGCAGCAGCCCGCGACCGGTGTGCATCAGTTCGTAGAGGCGGCCGTCCTTCAGTCGCAGGTCGCGCATCCGGCGGCCGAGGAGTTCGTGGCCTTCGCCGAAGTCGTAGCGGACCGAGATCGCGGTGACCTTCTCGATGAGGTAGCGATTGACCTCCTCGAATCGCATCAGCTCGGTCAGCACGGTGCGGATCGCCTGCGGTCCGGGTTCGGTGGACATCAGCTCGATCTGGGCGCGGGTGTTGTTGAGCACGTCGGCGGCCACCGGGTGACGTTCGGCTTCGTAGGTGTCGAGCAGACCGGGCGGCGCCCAGCCCGCGATCTCGGCGGCCAGTTTCCAGCCGAGGTTGAAGGCGTCCTGGATGCCGAGGTTGAGGCCTTGGCCGCCGGTCGGTGGGTGGATGTGGGCGGCGTCGCCCGCCAGCAGGACGCGCCCGTCCCGGTAGCGTTCGGCCTGGCGGGTGGCGTCACCGAAACGCGAGAGCCAGCGTGGTGAGTGCACACCGAAGTCGGTGCCCGCGACCGCTCGGAGCTGGGTACGGAAATCCTCGAGCGTCGGGGGGATCGAGCGGTCCTCGCTGACTCCCGCGGCTGGCACCACAACGCGATACACGCCGTCCTCCAACGGCATCAGCCCGAATCGCTTCTGGGTCTTGCGGACTTCGGCGACGACGGCGGCCACCTGCTCCGGCGATTCGGTGACCGTCATCTCGCCGAGCAGGGTCTCGACCTTGGCGGGTTCGCCGGGGAAGCCGATGCCGAGGAGTTTGCGCACGGTGCTGCGGCCGCCGTCGCAGCCGACGAGGTAGCGGGCGCGCAACCGGGAGCCGTCGGCCAGTTCCGCGGACACCCCGTCGGTGTCCTGGCCGATTCCGACCAGTTCACAACCGCGCCGGATCTCGGCACCGACCGCGAGCGCGTGCTCGTTCATGAGTCTTTCGACGGCGGGTTGGGGGATCGCCAGGACGTAGGCGTGAGAGGTGTCCATCCGTTCGGGCCAGGGCTGATCGATGCCGGCGAAGAAGCCGCCGACGGTGTATTTCTGCCCGAGTTCGAGGAAGGGCTCGAGCAGGCCGCGCTGGTCCATCACCTCGATGCTGCGCGCGTGCAGGCCGCCCGCGCGCACGATCTTCGTCGGCTCGGCCTCCCTTTCCACGATCACGGTGCGCAGTCCGTGCAGTCGTAGTTCGGCGGCCAGCATCAAGCCGGTCGGTCCGCCGCCTGCGATGATCACGTCGATCATGAAGTCCCATCTGTCACGAGTCGTCTGCCTGCCGAGCCTTGCGTGTGGGCAAGGCGCGTCGGGTATCCCGCGTCTGCGGAACCCGCACCCCGCGGACCTGAGTGTTTACACAGGTCGCGGCGTTGGCTCGACGATTCTGCGGCACGACCCGGGTCTTGCGGCAAGCCCCCCTGTGCGCTATACCTTGAAAAGGGGATGGGGAATCCACACAGTTCCGGCACGTTCTGGTGTTGTTGCGCCGCAGCCACATGCCGACGACGGCAGCCGCCCAGGGATCAACGATCCGGATGTCGCCGGGAGACTACGCGCGGCGGGTTCGATGCGGCGGTAGTCCGTCCAGACCCGTCGGGGTTCCGGGGGCGCCGATGCCGACGTCGGGGATGTGGTCGACGATGCGCAGGATGTCGGCCAGTTCGTCGGCGGTGTCGAGCAATTGGCGTTCGGTGTGTTCGCTGGTGAGGAAGAACCGCAGGCGTTCGGTGCCCGCGGGCACGACGGGGGACAGGATCGCGCCCGCGTTGTAGCCGCGTTGCAGCAGAGCCGCGGAGGCGTAGCCCGCGCGGATCTCGCCGGGGACGATGACCGGGACGATGGGGGTGGATTCGGAGTCGGCGAGGTCCATGCCGCGCTCGTGCAGGGCGGCGGTGAACAGCAGCGCGTTGGACCACAGCCGGGCCAGCCGGTCGGGCTCGTCGGCGAGCACGTCGAGCGCGGCCGAGACGGCGGCGATATTGGCGGGGGAGGGGCCTGCGGTGTAGAGGGCTAGGCCGGGGGCGGCGTATTTGAGCGCGCGCACCAGTTCGCTGTCTCCGGCGACGAATCCGCCGGTGCTGCCGAGGGATTTCGACAGGCTGCCCACCCACAGGTCGACCGTTCCCGGCGGGAGGGCGAAGTGTTCGCCGCTGCCGAGTCCGTGCGGGCCGAGCACGCCCAGGGCGTGGGCTTCGTCGACCAGGACGGCGCAGTCGTATTCGTGGGCGACGGCGGCGAGTTCGGTGATGCGGCCGAGGTCGCCGTCCATGCTGTAGTGGCCTTCGAGGACGACCAGGGCGCGGTCGTAGCGGTGGCGGGTGGAGCGCAGCAGGGCGGTCAGGGAGTCGGGGTCGTTGTGGCGGAAAGCGACTCGCTTGCAGCCTGCCCACTGGGTGCCCGCCACCAGGCTGGCGTGGGCGAGGGAATCGCACACGGCGAGGTCGCGGTCGCCGAGCAGGAAGCCGATGACGGCGGCGTTGGTGAGGAATCCGCTGGAGCAGACCAGGGCGGCGCCGGTGTCGTAGATGTCGGCGAGGCGCTGTTCCAGCACGCCGTAGAGGGGGATCTCGCCGGTGACGATGCGGGTGGCCGAGGCGGAGGTGCCGTAGCGTCGCGCGGCGTCGTCGGCGGCCTGGACGACGCGTGGGTGCTGGGCGAGTTCGAGGTAGTTGTAGGAGCTGTAGTTGACCAGTTCGCTTCCGCGCGAACGGATCACCGCGCCGTTGTGGCCGTCGGGGGACAGGAACAGCGGATGCGGCAGTCCGGTGGTGTCGATCAACTGCTGGATGGCCGCCTGTTTCTCGAGCGCGGCGACCACGGCGGGGTGGTCGGCGAACTGCCTGCCGGGACCGCGCCTGCGGATGGCGGGCCCGCGCCGGTCGGGGACCGCGGGTGAGACCGCCTGCACGGCTCGGGCGGATCGCGTGGCCGTGGGGTCGGCGCCGGCGAGCAGGCGGCGGGCGATGTCGCGTTCGTTCGCGCTGTCGGCGGTCATCATCGCGCTCCCGCGGTGCTGTCCGCGCCGACGACGAGGTCGGCGATGCGCGCACCGGCTTGGGCGAGGCTGAACGAGCGACCCAGTTGCATGCTGTTCATCTCCACACCGAGGGTTTTGCCGACCAGCGCACCGAATTCGACGGCCATCAGCGAGTCGAGGCCGAGTTCGGGCAACGGCACCGACAGATCGATGGAGTCGGCGGCCACGCCCATCACTTCGGCGAGTTGTTCGGCCAGGACGTAGCCGACGACGGCGGCGCGCTGGACTTCCTCGAGCGCGGTGATCTCCGCGCGCAGGCGAGCGGCGGCCGAATTGTCCTCGGCGGCATCGGCGATGAGGTGCGCCAGGCGTGCGGTGTGAGCCAGTTGCGGGGCGGCGAGCACGACTTTGCCCCATTCGACGGGGATGACCGCCGCGGTGCGAACCCCCAGGCGCAGCAGTTCGGTGAGGTAGCCGGTGCCCGCGTCCATGTCGATGGCGTCGAAACCGGCGATGCGCAGGTAGCGTTGCACGGTTTCGTCGGCGTCGACCATGCCACCGCCGGACATCGCGCCCCAGCCCACGCACAGCACGCGCTCGCCCCGCCGGGCCAGCACTTCCGCCATCGCCTGCAACGCGAGATTGGCCGCGGTGTAGGAGTATTGGCCGATGCCGCCCATGATGGCGCTGCCCGAGGAGTACAGCACGATCAGGTCCGGCCGGACGGCGGCGGCGGCGAGCCCGTCGGCCAGTGCGCGGGCGCCGTCGAGTTTCGGGGCGAAGACCGCGGCCAGGCTGTCCCTGCTCATGGTGGTGATGCGCTGATCGTCGAGCACGCCCGCGGCGTGGAAGACGCCACGCAGCGGCCGGTCGGGGGTGTGTGTGCGTGCGATGAGGTCGGTGACCGCGACGGGGTCGGTGATGTCGAGGCGCTCGACGCGCACGTCGATGCCCTCGGCGCGCCATCGGTCCACCTGGTCGCGGGCGCTGTCGGTGCGGGCGCCGCCGCGACCGACCAGGACCAGGCCGCGAGCGCCCTGCGCGACCAGGCGGCGGGCGGTGGCCAGACCGAACGCGCCGAGGCCGCCGGTGACGAGGTAGCGGCCGTCGGCGTGGACCGCCACCTCGGTGGCGGCGGGGCGGACCGGGGGCGCCTGGGTGGACAGGTCCAGGGTGATGCGGCCCAGGCGGGTGGAGCGCAGCGCTTCTTCGAAGGCCGCCCCGACCTGGTCGGCGCCGAAACTGTGGTAGGGCAACGGGCGATAGGTGCCTTCGGCGAGGCGATCGTTGACGGCTTGGACGCGGGCGATGACCTCGCCGCGGCGCAGGGCGAGCATGCGGTCGAGGTCGAAGGAGAAGTAGGCGATGTTCTTGTCGAAATTGCGCAGGTCCAGCACGCCGCCGGAGTAGATGTCGGCTTTCCCGATCTCGACGATGCGCCCGAATTCGGCGACGGCTTTGAAGTTCTGGCGCACGATCTCGCCCGGTGCGGTGCTGAGCACGATGTCGGCGCCGCGTCCACCGGTGAGGCCGAGGACGTCGTCGACGAAGTTCAGTGAACGGGAGTCGAGCACGTCGTCGGCGCCCTGGTCGAGGGCGTAGGCGCGGCGTTCGTCGCTGCCCGCGGTGCCGATCACCCTCGCGCCGTGCAGTTTCGCGACCTGGATGGCGCAGGCGCCGACACCGCCCGCCGCGCCGTGCACGAGCACCGTCTCGCCGGGGCGGACCCGCGCCAGCTCGAGCAGGGCGTATTCGGCGGTCACCATCGACACCGTGGAACTGCACAGTTCGGGGCGGATGGTGTCGGCGGCCGGGCCGACCAGCTCGGCGCTGGTGACGTGGTAGCGCTCGATCATGCCCGGCGAGGCCAGGCCGACGCGGTCGCCGACACACAGTCCGGAGACGCCGGGCCCGACGCGCACGATCGTGCCCGCCCCCTCCATGCCCGGCGAGGTGCCGAAATGTGTTCCGGCGAGATCGTTCTCGTCGAGGACGCCCAGGATCTTGAGCGGGTCCTTGAAGCCGAGGCCGATGGCAGCCATCCGGACTTCGACTTCACCCGGGCCGGGGTCACGGCGTTCGGCGCGCCGCCAGCCGAGCTGGGAAAGGACGCGCGAGCGGGGGACGTCGAGGGCGAAGTTGGCCTCGAGGTCGAGCAGCGGGGCGGCGACGTCCAGGGCGGCGGTCCGTTCGGGGAGGGCGCGTTCGACGATGCTGGTCCAGCGCAGGCCGTTACGCAGGAAGATCTCGTCGGTGCCGTCGGCTCCGAAGGCGCCGGGCACGCGCAGTTCGGCGGCGAGTTCGGCATCGGTGGTGCCGGGGTCGATGTCGATCAGGCGCCAGCGCAGCGAAGGTTGTTCGTTGAGCAGGACGCGGCGGGCGCCGGCGAGGGCGGCGTGGGTGGGGTCGGGAGCGGTGGGGTCGTCGGGATGGACGAAGGCGCGCTCGGTGACGAGGCTGACGTGGAGCGAGCCGTCGCCGGTGAGCGGCAGCGGTTCGGGGTTGATGTCGTCGGCGAAGCGCTCGACGGTCAGGGCGAGGCGGCTGAGCAGCCACAGTGCGGGCACCGGGTCGCCGGTGCCCGCGACGACACAGACGTGGAGGCGTTCGATGCCGTCGCGGGAGTGCGCGGTATGCAGGCGGGTGCGCAGGTGCTCGGCGATCGGCTCGTCCACGTGGGTGACGACACCGGGGGTTGCGCGGCTCATGTCGGCGACGGTGCCGAGCGACGCCGACGAGTGATCTCCGACCGCGGAATTCGGAGCCGGAAGTGTTTCCGACGTGCGGGTGGTTTCCGCGGCGACCACGGGACCGGCCGCGGAATGGGTGGTCGCCGAACTGCCGGCCGTCGATGCGGTGGACTGCGCGGGGCCGCGACCCGTGCCGGGGCCGACGAGGTTTGCGGCATCGAGGATTTCGACGGTTCCGCTCGGCCGGGCGGCGCGGGTGACGCGGTCGGCGGTGGCGCCGGGGAGCAGCACGATCAGGGTGTGCGCGGGGCCGGTCTGCTCGACGGTGGCGATCGGGTCGAGCAGGGTCCAGCGTTCCTCGTAGTAGAGCGGTTCGAGAGTGCGGAGTGCACCGCCGCCGAAGGGGACGGCGCGGAAGCGGGCGCCGAGGATCTGCAGGACCGGGTGGTGTTCGCTGTCCAGGACGGTGATGTCGGCGCGTAGCGGGGCGGTCAGGTGGGCGATCACGACGACCTGCGATGGGAGGTCGGCGAACTGGCGGACCGCGTCGGCGCCGACCGGGATCACCGCGCCGTCGAGTTCGGGGCCACCCGCGTCGCCGAGGGACACGATCTGCCAGGCGGCGTCCAGGACGCAGGGGTGAGCCTGGTGACCGGAGTATCCGGTGCCGGTGCCGAGCTCGATGTTCGGGTCGGCGGCGTTCGTTCCGGGCCCGCTCCTCGGGCCGAGAGCGGTGCTCGTACCGAGGCCGCTGCTCGTGTCTGCGGCAGCGCTCCTGTCGGCGGCAGCGCTCCTGTCGGCGGCGACGATGTGCGCTACGACGGTGTCACCGGCCACCCATGCTCGCCGGACCAGCTGGAAGGCGGGGCCGTGCTCGACGCCGGTGGCACGCAGATCGGCGTAGAGCCGGGCCGGGTCGGCGGGGGTCATGGTGGTGGTGTCGGGAACGATGATCTCGGCGGGTTCGTAGTCGCCGTCGACCAGGCGGGCGGTGGCGTGTTCGGTCCAGACCGCGCCGAGGGCGGGGCGCGAGCGGATGGTGAGGCGGCCGGTGGATTTCTCCACCCGGACATCGAAGATCGGAATGTCGCCCGGCTCGATGATCAGGGGGGCGGTGAAGCGCACGTCCTCGACCGCGGCGCGGCATCGCGCGGTGCGGGCGGTGGTGGCGGCGGAGCGTTCGACGGCGGCGGCGCTGAGAGCGGCGTCGAGGTAGGCGGCACCGGGCAGCATGCGGGACCCGTCGACGATGTGGTCGTCGAGCCAGGGCAGGGTGGCGGCGGCCAACTGGAGGGTCCAGCGGTGGTCCTCGTCGAGGGCGGGGTCGCCGAGCATGGTGGGGATGCCGGGGGTCCCGTGGCGCTGCTGGGTGAATTCGGGCAGGTCCGAGCGCAAGTGGCGGCGTTGCCACGGGTAGCGCGGAAGCGGCTGGTGTGGTGCGGGTTCCGAGCCGAGCAGGGCGGGCAGGTCGAGGGCGCCTGCGGCGTAGAGGCCGGCGATGGTGCGGCGCAGGCTCGAGTCGTCGGGTTGTTTGCGGTCCAGTGTGGCCACGGTGGCGCCGTTCTCGCCGGTCTGCAGCAGGATTTCGCGGAGGTTGGCGCCGAGGACGGGGTGGGGGCCGACTTCGAGGAAGACCCGCCCGCCGTCGGCGAGCAGGGTTCGGGCGGCATCGGCGAAGCGGACCGGTTCGCGGACATTGGCGCACCAGTAGTCCGCGTCCCAGTCCGCGCTGGTGACGGCGGCCCCGGTGACGGTGGAGTAGAGCGGGACGGCGGGTGTACGGGGTTGCAGCCCGGCCAGCTCGGTGCGCAGCTCGTCGAGGATGGGATTCATGAGCGCGCTGTGATAGGGGACTTCGACGTGTAGCCGGCGCGCGAATATGCCCTGTGCGGTGAGGGTTTCGGCGATCTCGTCGAGGCGGTCGGCCGCGCCGGACAGCGTGGTGGCGTTCGGGCTGTTGACGGCGGCGATGTCCACGCCTTCGCCGGTGAATTCGCGGGCCCGATCGGCGGGCAGGCCGACGGCGAGCATGGCGCCCGTGCCCGCGGTGCGGGCTTGCAGCCGGGCGCGGTGGTAGGCGACGGTGACCGCGTCGGTCAGGGAGAGCATGCCGGTGACGTAGGCGGCCGAGACCTCGCCGACGCTGTGGCCGACGACGGCGGCGGGCCGGATGCCGAGTTCGGCCAGGGTTTCGGTGAGAGCCACCTGGACCAAGAAGTTCGCGGGCTGGGCGATCTCGGTGGCGGTGACGCGCGACTGGTCTTCGGGGCGGGTGAGTTCGGCGCGGATCGACCAGTCGGCGAGGGCGGTGAAGACGGTGTCGACGCGTTCGGCGGCCGCGGCGAATGTCGCGTTCTCGGTGAGCAGTCGGCGCGCCATCCCCCACCATTGCGGGCCCATGCCGGTGTAGACGAAGACGATGCCGGTCTCGGGTGTCGCGACGGTGCGGGTGGGTGCGCGGCCCTCGCCCGCGGCGAAGGCGCGCAGGTCGGTGATCAGGGTCGCGGTGTCGGTGAAGGGCATCCCGAGCCGGAACGGGTGGTGCGCGCGCCGGGTCCACGCGGCCGTGGCGAGCCGGTCCGGGTCGGCTCCGGCTTCCAGTTCGCCGGCGAACGCGGCGGCGAGATCACGGACGGCTTGTTCGCTGCGCGCCGACAGGGGCAACACTCCACCGCCGACCACCCGGGCGATCGCGGCGGGTTTGTTCCGGGCGTGTGCGACCCCGGCTTGCGTACTCGCGGCATACGGAGGCGCGCTTCGCGCGTGCGCAGCGGGCGTGACCTCGGGCTGCCCTGTCTCGGCGCCCGCGCGCTCGGCCCCCGCACGCTCGGCCCGCACACTCTCAGCCCGTGCGACGCCGGCCTGCTCGATCTCCGCGCGGCCGATCTCCGCGCGGCCGATCTCCGCACGCTCGGTCCGCGTCTGCTGAGCTGCTGCGTGAGTGGCGCTGATCCGCGCGGCCGTGGGCTGCCCGGACAGGTGTCGCCCGGTGACAGGGCCGGGCCGATACTCGCGCAGGATGGCGTGTGCGTTGGTGCCGCCGTAGCCGAATCCGTTGACGGCCACCACCATCGGTGTGTCCCCGGTCGGCGGTTCGGCGCGGGTCTGGATCGTCAGGTTCAGGGCGTCCAGGTCGAGGTCGGGGTTGAGTTCGTCGTCGAGCCAGCCTTGCGGGGGCAGGGTGCGGTGGGTGAGGGCGAGGGCGGATTTGATGACGCTCGCGATGCCGGCGGCGGCTTCGGTGTGTCCGAGGGTGGCTTTGACCGAGCCGACGCCGAGGGGGCGGGTGCGGCCGGGGACGGCGCCGTAGGCGCGGCCGATGGCGCGCAGTTCCAGGGGGTCGCCGACGGGGGTGCCGGTGCCGTGGGCTTCGACGTAGTCGATCTCGTGCGGCGCCCTGCCCGCGCGTGCGCGGACGGTGTCGGCGAGGCGTTGCTGGGCGTCGGGGTTGGGGACGGTGATGGCGGTGGTGCGGCCGTCCTGGTTGACACCGGTCGCCTCGAGCACCGCGTAGACGCGATCGCCGTCGCGTTCGGCGGCGGCCAGCGGTTTGAGCACGACCATGCCCGCGCCCTCGCCGCGGCCGTAGCCGTCGGCGCTCGCGCCGAAGGACTTGCTGCGGCCGTCCTCGGCGAGGAAACCGCCCTTGCACATGGACACGAAGGTGCCCGGTTGCAGCATGAGGTTGACCCCGCCCGCCAGGGCCATCTCGCAGTCGCCGTCGGCGAGCGCCCGGCAGGCGGCGTGCAGTGCCACCAGCGACGACGAGCAGGCGGTGTCGACAGTCAGGCTGGGACCGGCGAGATCGAGGGCGTAGGAGATGCGGTTGGACAGCATGGTGTAGGACGCGCCCGCCGAGGAGTGCATATCGATGTGGGGCAGTGCGGCGCCGGTGAATCCGACGGCGAGCTGGTCGAGGGTGAACGCGCCGAGGTAGACGCCGACCGGTGCGTCCGTGGCGCGCCCGGCCACGCCCGCGTCGTCGAGCGCTTCCCAGGCGACTTCGAGGGCGAGGCGCTGCTGCGGGTCCATGGCGGTGGCCTCGCGCGGGGAGATGCCGAAGAAGTCGGGGTCGAAGGCCCACGGGTCGGTGGTGAGGAAGGCCGCGCGCCGGGTGTACATGCGGCCGGGGGCGCGGCGGTCCGGGTCGTAGAAGCGGCGGTGGTCCCAGCGGTCGGCGGGGATGTCGGTGACCGCGTCGCCGCCGCCGATGACGAAGTCCCAGAAGGTTTCCGGTGAATCGATGCCTGCGCCGTAGCGGCAGCCGATGCCGATGATCGCGATGTCGGACACGGATCGTGCTCCTTCGCTCATTCGCCGCTCGCGCGCAGACTGCGCGGCAGCCACATCATGACGTTGACGTCGGGGCCGCGACGGCCGAGCCGGACGCGTCCGATCCGCAGCGCGCCACCGGCCTCGTAGTAGGCGACGTTGCCGTCCTTGCAGAGTCCGAACATGGGCGCCTCGGCACGTTCGAGTTCGCCCATGACGTGCGCGAGCAACGCGCGTCCGACCCCGCCGCGTTGCTGCTCGGGGGCCACCGCGAGGCTGACGCCGAAGAAGTGCGGCAGTCCGGTCGCGATGGCGGACATGGTGGCGTCCATGCGCAGGACACGGGGACCGGCCGAGCCCATGGCCCAGGCGAATTCGGGGATCGCGGCCAGGTAGCGCAGCGGGCCGAAGCGGTGGTCCGGTTTCTGCCACAAGCCCACGCCGGCGACACGGCCGTCGACGGTGGCCACGAGCGCGCCGTCGTTGGGCAGGTATTGGTGGCGCAGCATCGCGCGGTGCAGCCGATGCTGGTGGCGGGGCCTGCGCGCGGGGTCGGGGAACATGTATTCGCCGAACGGGTCGTCGCTGCCGAAGGCGCGGTCGAGGATCGACACCATTTCGGGCACATCGGCTTTCACCGCCGATCTGACGACGATCTCGGTATCGGTAGCGGTCACCGCACACCCCTGCTTTCGCATCGGCCACGCCCGGAGCAGGCGGCCTGCACACCATTGACAGACAGCAACGTACACCAATAGGCTCCGACGCGCACCAGATCGCTACTGACGAGTAACACAGCGAAACATCAACGGCATGTGGATGTTTCGCGTGTGCGCCGCGTGCCACCCGCAGGCGGCGCGCACCCCGTTCACGGCGACGTGTCCTGCCCTCTCGACGACAACACTCGACGTAAGGATGGCCCGTCATGGCGTCTCCGCCGTCCGACATCGCCCCGCCCGACGGCGACACCACTCTGTATCCGCCGCGCTGGCAACCCGCTCCCATGCGCTGGCATCGCACCCGCGTCGGCTGGCGCGAATCCTGGTGTTATGTCGCGCAATTCGTGCCGCGCTGGCGTGATCGCAGCCTGATCCACTATCTGGCCGCCGAACTGCCCGGCGCCGACGACGTGCTGGTGACCCGGCTGCCGTTGCTGAAATTCGTGGTGGTGCGCAGTCCCGCGCTGGCCCGGCGCATCCTGGTGACCAATCAGGACGCCTACGCCAAGAGCGCCGAATACGACATGATGGCGGTGACGTTCGGTCAGGGTCTGGTCACCGACCCCGACGATCGCCGCTACCACCGCAATCGCCGCCTGGTGCAGCCGATATTCTCGCGCGCGAACATCGACCGTTTCGCCGTCCCGATCACCGAGGCCGCCGCCGACGCCGCCGAGCGCATCCTGGTGCTCGGCGCCCACGGCCCGGTCGACATCGGCGCGGAGATGAACCGGCTGACCCTCGACATCGTCGCGCGCACCATGTTCGGCACCGACCTGTCGGGGCCGATCTCCCAGATCCGGTTGACGAATCTGCTGAGATTCTTCGGCATCGGCTTCATGACCAACATCAGCCGCCCGTTGCGCGCTGTGTCGACGCTGGTCGTCCGGGTGACCACCCCGCCCGCGCGGCGAGCGGGTTCCCGGATTCCGATTCGCGCGATGCGGTGGGTCACGTGGCTGTCCTCGCCGACGATGATGCTCGAGCTGCGCCGGATCGAGCGCGCCGTGGATGCGGTGATCGACGATCACCGTCAGGGCCGCATCACGCGCACCGACAATCTGCTCGGCCTGCTGACCGCCGCGCGCGATCCCGAGACCGGGCACGCCTACAGCGACACCGAGATCCACGACGAGCTGATGACCTTCATCGGCGCGGGCATGGAGACCTCGGCGACCGCGCTGACCTGGACGTGGACGCTGCTGGCCGCGCATCCGCAGGCGCGTGAGCGCATGCACGAGGAACTGCGCCGGGTGTTGGGCGGGCGCACCCCGACCGCCGACGATGTCGACGAGCTCGAGTGGACGAAGGCGGTGCTGACCGAGTCGATGCGGCTGTATCCGCCGATCATCGGGTTGACCCGGGTGGCGAAGAAACCCGACGTGCTCGGTGGCTACCGGATCGCGGCGGGCACGACGATCGTGATCAGCCTGCACGGAGTGCACCACAATCCGTCGGTGTGGCCCGAGCCGGAGCGCTTCGATCCGCAGCGGCATCTGGATCCGGCGACGGCGGCCGAGCGCAGGCACGGGATGCTGGCGTTCAGCGCGGGCAAACGGATCTGCGTGGCACAGAATTTCGCGATGATGGAGATGACGCTGGCGTTGGCGGTGCTGGCCCAGCGGATGGATCTCGAACCCGCCTACGAGGGCCCGGTGCGGCGTGCGTTGTCGTTCACCGGCGGACCGGACACGGCGGTGCCGATGCGGCCGCGGGCGCGGGACCGATAGGGCATCGACTCACCACGATCACCATCGGCGCGCCGCTTCCGGAGAAGATGGTAGGAAAGGAGCGTGTCCGCAACTGGTCGAGAATCCGATTCGAAGAACTCACGCGCGGTCGCCGAAGTGGTGGACCTGGTCAGCAAGCTGATCAGGTTCGATACATCCAATACCGGCGACCTGGCCACCACCAAGGGGGAGCAGGAGTGTGCCGAGTGGGTGGGTGATCGGCTGCGTGAGGTCGGCTACACCACCGAGTACGTGGAGTCGGGCGCTCCGGGCCGCGGAAATCTCTTCGCCCGTCTGCACGGCGCCGATCCCAGCCGGGGGGCGCTGATGATCCACGGTCATCTGGATGTGGTTCCAGCGCAGGCCTCGGACTGGAGTGTGCATCCGTTCTCCGGCGCGGTACACGACGGATACGTGTGGGGTCGCGGCGCGGTCGACATGAAGGACATGGTCGGCATGATGCTGGCCGTGGCGCGCCAGTTCAAGGCCGAGGGCACGGTCCCGCCGCGTGATCTGGTGTTCGCGTTCCTGGCCGACGAGGAGAACGGCGGCCGGTGGGGCTCGCAGTGGCTGGTCGACAACCGGCCCGATGTGTTCGCCGGGATCACCGAGGCGGTCGGCGAGGTGGGTGGCTTCTCGCTGACGCTGCCGCGCCGCGACGGCACCGACCGCCGGTTCTACCTGGTGGAGACCGCGGAGAAGAGCCTGGGGTGGATGCGTCTTCGCGCCAGGGCGCGCGCCGGACACGGCTCGTTCCTGCACGAGGACAACGCGGTGACGATGCTGGCCCAGGCGGTGGCGCGGCTGGGCACGCACACCTTCCCGCTGGTGCTGTCGGATTCGGTGGCCGAGTTCCTGGCAGCGGTCGCCGAGGAGACCGGGCTGCCGTTCGATCCGCACGGCCCCGATATCGAAGGTCAGCTGGCCAAGCTGGGCACGATCTCACGCATCATCGGCGCGACGCTGCGCGATACCGCCAATCCGACGATGCTGCAGGCCGGATACAAGGCGAACGTGATCCCGCAGACCGCCGAAGCGGTGGTCGACTGCCGGGTGTTGCCGGGGCGGCAGGCCGCCTTCGAGCGCGAGGTCGACGAATTGATCGGCCCGGACGTGGAGCGGGAGTGGATCACCAAGCTCGACTCCTACGAGACGACCTTCGACGGGCATCTGGTGGACGCGATGAACGACGCGATCCTGGCGCACGATCCCGACGGGCGCACGGTGCCCTACATGCTTTCCGGCGGCACGGACGCGAAGGCGTTCGCCCGCTTGGGGATTCGCTGCTTCGGCTTCGCGCCGCTGCGGCTTCCGCCGGAACTGGATTTCAGTGCGCTGTTCCACGGTGTCGACGAGCGGGTTCCGGTGGAATCGCTCGAATTCGGTACCAAGGTGCTGGAACATTTCCTGTTGAACAGTTGATCTGGACGTACGCAATTTCCGCTCAGGAAGGAACCATGGCTCACAACCCTTACGACGCGCTTCCGAAGGTCCCCTCGTTCACGCTGACCTCCGAGGATGTCACCGACGGTCGGCCGCTGGGCAACGATCAGGTCAGTGGCGTGATGGGCGCAGGCGGCAAGGACATCTCCCCGCAGCTGTCCTGGTCGGGGTTCCCGCCGCAGACCAAGAGCTTCGCGGTCACCGTCTACGACCCGGACGCTCCGACGGCGTCGGGTTTCTGGCACTGGGCCGTGGCCGACATCCCGGCCTCGGTGACCTCGCTGGCCTCCGGCGCCGCCGACGGTGGACTGCCCGAGGGCGCGATCACCCTGCGCCATGACGCCGGTGGCGCGGGCTACGTGGGCGCGGCCCCGCCGGCCGGGCACGGCCCGCACCGGTACTTCATCGTGGTGCACGCGGTGGATGTGGATCACCTGGGCATCGACGAGAACACCACTCCGGCGGTACTGGGGTTCAACCTGTTCTCCCACACCCTGGCACGCGCCACCCTGGTGGGCACCTACGAGCAGAAGTAGCGTTCGAACGAGCGAGAAGGCCCAGGGCGTTTCGCGCCCTGGGCCTTCTCATGTGCGGCGTCAGACGTTGACGATGTGCTCGGCCGGGGTCTCGGCGTAGAGCTCTTCGATGGTGGCGGCGTACTTCTCGGCGATCGGCTTGCGCTTGAGCGACATCTTCGGGGTCAGTTCGTCACCGCCGGGCTCCCACACCGAGTCCACGATGGTGAAGCGCTTGATCTGCTCGACGCGGGAGAGCTTGGTGTTGCCCGCCTTGACCGCGGCGTGCACCTCGTCGATGATCTCCCGGCGCGCGGTGAGGGCCGCGAAGTCGGCGTCGGTGGCGCCCAGATCCTTGGCCCGCAGGGCGAGAATGTCGGGGTCGAGGACGACCAGCGCGGTGATGTAGGGCTTGGCCTCACCGATCGCGACGACCTGACCGACCAGCGAGGACACCGCCTTGACGGCATTCTCGATATTGCTGGGGGCGATGTTCTTGCCCGCCTCGTTGATGATCAGTTCCTTCTTGCGGTCGATGATCGTCAGGTAGCCGTCGTCGTCGATGGTGCCGACATCACCGGTGTGCAGCCAGCCCTCGGCGTCGATCGCCTCGGCGGTCTTGTCGGGCATGCCGCGGTAGCCGGGAGTGACGATGGGGCCGCGGATGAGGACCTCGCCGTCGTCGGCCAGCTTGATCTCCACACCGTCGACGACGCGGCCGACGGTGCCGGGCCGCGGCTTGTCCAGTTCGGTGAAGGTGCCCACGCCGGTGGTCTCCGACATGCCCCACACCTCGCTGACGGTGAAGCCCAACCCCAGGTAGAACTCCAGGGTCTCGGCGGGGATGGGCGCGGCGCCGGAGGCGGCGACCTTGAGTTCGTCGAAGCCCAGAGCGGCGCGCAGCTTGGACAGCACCAGCTTCTCGGCCAGCTTGTGCTGCAACGACAGCAGCGCGGGGCGGCCCTTGCCCGCGAGGTCGGCGCGGGCGGCGGCGACGCCGGTGTCCACGGCCCACAGGGCGAGCTTCTTCTTGACCGGGCTGGCCTCGGCGGCGAGCTTGGCCTCCACACCGCCCTTGATCTTCTGCCATACGCGCGGCACGCCGAAGAAGGTGGTGGGGCGGGCGTCGGGCAGGGCCGCGGCGATCTCGCGCGGGTCGGGCACGGTGGTGATCTGGATGCCGGTGACCAGGTTGATGGTGTGCCCGGAGATGCGGTCGGCGACGTGCGCGGCGGGCAGGTAGGACACCGCCCGGTCGTCGAGGCCGACCCGCAGCGGGCCGCTGACCAGCGCGGTGATCTGAGCGAGGGCGTTGGCGTGGGTGATCTCCACGCCCTTGGACGGACCGGTGGTGCCGGAGGTGTAGATCAGGGTGGCCAGGTCGGTGTTGGCGACCGCGCGCCAGGCGGCGTCGAAGTCGAAGTCGGCGGCGGGGTTGGCCTCGAGGTCGGCCAGGGTCGACGTGCCTTCGGCCGGTCCGTCGACGACGACGATGTGCTCGAGGTCGACGCCGGTGGCCTTGATGACGTCGAGGAAGGCCTGCTCGGTGACGACGACCTTGTTGCCGGCGTTGCCGAACTGGTGGGTGATCTGCTCGGGGGAACTGGTGTTGTACACCGAGAACGGGGTGGCGCCGACGTGCAGCGCGGCGGTGTCGACGAGGTTGAACTCGGGACGGTTGGTGAGCATGATGCCGACGGTGTCGCCGTGCTTCAGACCGAGCCCGGCCAGGCCGGCGGCCAGGGCCCGCACCCGTTCACCGTATTCGCGCCAGGTGATCTCGGTGGTGCCGCCGACCGTGCGCAGCGCGACCTGATCGGGTCGCAGCGTGAGAGTCTCCTGGAAAGCCTCGGGAACGGTGTAGACCGTCTTGCCCGTCTCATGCGCGAAACCGATTGCTGAAGTGCTCATATTTCCCTGTTCCCGATGTCGTTCGTGAACGCGACTCGACCTGCTTCGAACCCTTCCCGGGGCCGCCCGGACCTCGGCAAGGACCCGAAATGATGATTCGATCGCCACCGCACTATCTCACACAGCGGATGTGTTCGAGTGGCGTAGCTCACTCATCGTAGCCATACGTCCACCATTGTGGAGTCCGTTACGTCCGGAATCCGGCGATGCGGTCGATGCGCTCGACCACCGGCATGGCGTCGGGGATGTCGCCGAAGGATTGCGCGGCGGCCATCGCCGCGCTCGCCCATGAGAAATCTTCGGGGGCCGCGACCCAATCGTGACCCGCCAGACGATAGGCCAACGCCGCGGTGAACGCGGCGGCCGCGCCGGGAGAATCCTGCACGCGCACCGCCAGGGCGGGGGCGATGTCGAGGCGAACGCGCGCCGAACGCACCTGACAGTGGAAGTGCTCGATGACGCAGACGCAGCCGACCCCGAGCGCACGCAGCCGGGCGATCACCTGAGCATCGAAGACGCCGGGGTCGTCGTAACCTTCGCCGGTGAAGTCGACGCCGGGCGACAGCAGCCGCGCCAGTTCGCACCTGCTGCCGATGAGATAGTCGATGCGGTCGAAGAATTCGTAGTAGTACTGCGGCGCCGGGACCGGCGGCGCGGCGTGCACGAACAGCCGCGGACGCGGTGCGGCGCGTACGGTGCGCAGGACGTGTTCGAGCACCGAGGTGGGGTGTTCGAGGGTGAGGAAGACCGCGTCACTGACGGTGAGCGCATCCATCACCTCGGCGGTGGAGAGGTCTTCGACGGTCAACCGCACACTGTCGGCGTCGTGTTCGATGGTGGCGAACGAGCCGGTGGCGGTGACGATCACGGCGCCGACGGGTGTGGGTTCACCGGGGACGGTCTCGAGGTGGCGGGCACCGACGCGGTGACGGCGCAGATAGCCGACGATGCGGCGGCCCGCCGGATCGTCGCCGACGCCGGCGATCAATTCGGTGTGGAAGCCGAGCCGGGCGGCGGCGACGGCGCGGTTGAGCCCTTTGCCGCCGATCCTCTCGGTGAAACTGCCTCGGGCGGGCGCGTTTTCGCCGGGCAGGTGATCGGTGCGGTAGATGTGGTCGATGACCGCGTCGCCGACGACGGTGACCGTTCCGCGCGAGGGCGGCACGGCTGCGACGCCGGTGCGGGCATCGCTGTCCGGATCGTCGGATCCGGTTGCCCGATCCGGGCTTCGGCCGTAGCCAGGATCGGAATCCAGCAGGGCCGCCAGGTCGGTGAAGGCGCGGTGTTCGGGGCTGGTGCGCAGATAGCGGGCGGTGAGTTCGGGGGGATCGGGTGTGGCGCCGACGATCTCGTGCAGTCGGGTCCAGTGTTCGGCGAGGTAGGCGCGGCGTTCGCCGAGGTCGGCGGCGTAGAGGCGGTCGAGGTCGATCTCGCCGCGCGCCCGGTCGCGCCACCAGCCGAGGGCCAGCGCGGCGTCGACGATGAATCGTCTACTGGGATCGAGCCTTTCGGCGTATTCCCGCACCACGGGCGAGACCACGAGGCGTAGATCGACGACGCCGTCGCGGTGGGCCCGGCGCCGGATGACCGGCAGATCGAGCAGGGGGGAGATGTCGATCTCGGTGGTGCGCAAGCGATCCGCGCTCAGCCCGGAGCGTTTGCAGAGTCTGGTGAGGATGTTCCGGACGGCGACGGTCCCCGGTTGCTGCGCCGTCATCGACGATCGCCCCTCCACTGATGCCCGCGTAAAGCCCTGCGGCGTTCAACCACTGTTGTTACGGTGAATTCTGCCAGTGTCACGGCAAATGCCACGTCTGAATCGGCAACTGCCGAAAATGTTATGGCGGGGACCGGTGCGACCGGTCACACTGGGAACCAGGTGACGCATCGCCCCCCAGGGGAGGCAGCCCATGAACAGCTTGTTCGCGCATATCCCGGCCACGCGCATCCGGATCGACAGAACGTCGATGACCAGCGAGGTGAGCCCGGAACGGGCGGCGCGCGAATCACGAGCGGGGCCACGCTGCTGGCGATTGAGCTGGCTGCCGGATCGGTGGCTCTCGCGCAGCCAGGCGTTGGCGGGTATGGAACTGGATGTGCTGGTCAGTGAGCCGGACCTGGTCGACGATCGGATCGTGTTCGCGATGATGGAAACGCGCGCGGATCTGCTCGGCATCACCATTCAGGACGCGCTGATACGGATCTGGGAGCGGATCGTGCAGCGCCACCACGAGCGAAACGGTCCTCCGGGCCCCGATGTGCGGGAATGGCTGGAGTTGCCGCCGGATTTCGACACCGGCAGCAACCGGCGGGTGTTCCCCGAGCACGCATGATCCCGCGCCGGTGAGTCCGGCCCGGTGGATCGACCTTTCAAGGCGCAGCATCCCCGCGAATGCTGCGCCTTCGTCGTCGGAAGGACCGGACTCCTTCGTCGTCGGAAGGACCGGACTCCTTCGTCGGCGGCGTAGGCCGGACTCCTTCGTCGTCAGCGAAGATCGGACTCCTTCGTCGTCAGCGGGAGTCGGACTCCTTGCGCCCGAGCGCGGCGCGATCACCCGCGCCGACGGCTTCGGCGATCGAGGTGTATCCGTCGCGGCGCAGCCGCTCGGCGATGCCGCGATGGATGCGGCGGGTCCAGAACGGGCCGCCGTAGATGAATCCGGTGTAGCCCTGCAGCAGGCTCGCGCCGGCGAGGATCCGTTCGTAGGCCTGGTCGGGGGTTTCGATGCCGCCGACGGAGATGAGTGCGAGCCGGTCGCCGACGCGGCGGTGCAGGCGGCGCAGCACTTCCAGGGAGCGGTCGGCGACGGGCGCGCCGGAGAGTCCACCGACGCCGATCTCGGCCACGGTGGCGGCGTCGGTGCGCAGACCGGCGCGGCCGATGGTGGTGTTGGTGGCCACGATGCCGGCCAGCCCGAGCTCGAGGGCGAGGTCGGCGACGGCGTCGATGTCCTCGTCGGACAGGTCGGGGGCGATCTTGACCAGCACCGGCACCGGGCGTCCGCTCTCGGCGACGGTGTCGAGCACGGTGCGCAGCAGCGGGCGCAGCGATTCGACCGCCTGCAGGTCGCGCAGGCCGGGGGTGTTGGGGGAGCTGACATTGACGACCACGAAGTCGGCCAGCGGGCCGAGCAGGGCGGCGCTGGTGGCGTAGTCGGCGGGCGCCTCGGCGGCGGGGGTGACTTTCGTCTTGCCGATATTGGCCCCGAGGGGGACGGTGGCGGTGCGGGCGCGCAACTGGCCGGCGGCCGCGGCGGCGCCGTGGTTGTTGAAGCCCATCCGGTTGATCAGCGCGCGGTCGGCGGGCAGCCGGAACAGGCGCGGAGCGGGGTTGCCGGGCTGGGGCTGGGCGGTGACCGTGCCGATCTCGGCGAATCCCCAGCCGAAGGGGCCCCACACGTCGACGCCTTCGGCGTTCTTGTCGAATCCGGCGGCCAGACCCAGCGGCGCCCGGAACCGGACGCCGAAGACGGTGTTGTGCAGGATCTCGTCGTCGACGACGGCGATCCGGCTGATCAGGACCCGCAGCGGCGCGAACCGGGCGGCCAGGCGCATCGCCGCGAACGCGAGGTGGTGGGCGCGTTCGGGCGGCAGCAGGAACATCAGTCGTAGGAGCAGCGCATACATCCGGCCCATCACATCCCCGGTTCGGGCGTGGGTAGTAGCGCGCTCTTACGACGGCGCAGCAGCACTTTGCGGCTGCCGTCGGTGTAGGCGCGCACCCGCGACAGCTCCCAGCCGCCGAATTCGGCTTGGATGGCCAGGCGCATCGAGGCGGTCACCCGGGTGACCTCCCGGGGCAGCCGCAGCGGCACGTATTCGTAATCGTCGCCTTCGCCGCCGGTCTCCCAACCGGCGGGGAACGCGCGGGAACTACTGGACGCCATCACTGCCCTTCCTTCAGCTCGTCCGCCGGGATCCGCTGCAGGCCGTCGCCGGCGGCGGAGCCGACGAACAGGTCACCGGTACGTTCGTCGACGGTGACGGAGTCGGGCTGGCGCACCGTCGGATGACGCCCGACCTCCTGCCCGATCCCCGTCGACAGATCGAATCCGACGACCTCGTTGCTCTGCGTGCACGTCACCCACACCGTCTCCGACCGGCGATCGTAGGCGAGCGCGTAAGGCGATGATCTTACCGGGAATCGCTGGCGCAGGACGAGCGGTCCGGTGCTGTAGACCAACAGCTCGGATCCGGCGGTGTCGGCGACGAGGACCCGGCCGAAATGGTCGGCGATCATGTTCACCGCGCCGTCCCCGGCCCGCAGCGACAGCCCGAGACGGTCCTGACCAGGGGTGATCTCGGTCAGCGAGGTCTGGCGACGGTCGAGGACGGCCAGGCGGTCGCCCGCGCGCACGACGACGTCGGCGGTGACCAGTCCGGACACGGTGGTCTGCACCTGTCCGTCGGCGGTGACGGTGCGCACCCGGCCCTCGGCGTCGCCGACGACCAGGCCGCCGTCGACGGCCGGCGCCGCTGTACGCAGGTCCCCGGCCAGCGCGATCTCGGTGACGGCGCCGGTGGCGGCGTCCACCCGCAGCACCCGGTCGCGGGCGGGGACCAGGATTTCGCCGTCGACGCCCTGGGACAGCGCGGCGCCGGGCGCGGGCAGGGTCACGGTGCGAACCACCCGGGCGTCGGCGGGGTCGACGATCAGCAGGGCGGTGCCGGGGTCGGTGTCGAGTCCGGCGAGCAGGCCGGTGCCCGATTCGGCGAGCAGGACATCGATGGGACCGGGCAGGGCGAAACGTTCACCGGCGGGGGTGACGGTGGTCGCCGGGGCGGGGGCCGCGGTGGCCGGTTCCCTGGTCGGGACCTGCGTGCCGGGATCGTCGGAACCGCAGCCGGTGAGTACCAGCAGCGAGGCCACCACCACCAGGATCGGGGAAACCGGACCGCCTGGGCGCATCCACCGAACTCCTTCACCACCGGAAAAAACGACACTCCATCTGACCACGCCGCCCCGACACACCGGCCGACCGGGGTCCGGCGGGTCGCGGTGTCGGTGACCAGCGTTACGGTGAACACCCCAGCGTCCGACCCAGGGAGATCCGTGTGACCGCCGAGCAACGATCGGGGTTCGCCGTCGACGATGTGACTCTCGGCCGGTTCGCGCACGGCTTCGGTACCGCCGAGGACGGCAGGCCGTTCGCTTTCCGCACCGTGCGCGCCGTGCTGAGCCTCGAGATCTATCGCGCCGACCTCGACGCGGGCGCCGTTCCCGGACCCGAGGACATCGTCGCGGTCGCGCAGGCCCGGGTGACCGATGTCGACCTCGACGACGAACGCAGCGTGGTCGCGCTGGTCCGTGATCTGATCCCGGCGGCCGAGGCGGTGCAGCACGACCCGACCCCGCGCGGGGTGACGGTGCGGGCACTGCTGGGGCGGCTGGGATCTGTCCTAGATGGTAAGTAGGTAGTGATGCACACCACTCGTTCGTTGCGGACCCGCCCGATCACGGCCGGCCGGCTCTTTCTCGGCACTGCCGCGCTGGCCCTCGTCCTGGGCACGGTGACAGCCTGCGGCTCGGACACCGCCGACGACGCCGCCGTCGACGCGGCCCGTTCCAAAGCGGTGGCCGCGTTGTCGTCCTCGTCGGCGGCGACGTCCAGTTCGATCGCCGCGCGCCCGATCCCGACCGCCGCCGAACTCGACGCCCAGATCAAGCGGGCGCTGGATCCCTCGCTGCCCGACAGCGAACGCACCGCCCTCATCGAGGACGGTGACGCCTTCCGCGACGCCATCCCCGACATGTACAAGGCGTTGCAGGACAATCCGCGCGCGGTCTACGGAGTCACCGACCCGGTGTTCGACAACCGCGACGGCACTCTGACCGCGACGATGCGACTGGACAAGGACGGCACCGGCGCCGCGGTGCGCACCACGATCGTGCATTTCGTGTACCTCGACGACCGCTGGAAGATCTCCCGCGACGATCTGTGCGGCATCCTGCGTTCGGCCGACTACCGCACCCCGGCCTGCGGATAGCGCCCCGATCCAGCCATGCTGCACTCCGGTTCCCTGCGGTGGGGACGGTTCGTCCACCGCCATCGTTTCCTCGTGCTCGCCGTCGTCGCGTTCGCTGTCCTGTTGTCCGGCTGGTACGGCCGTGACCTGGGCGACCGGTTCACCCAGGAGGGCTGGTTCGACGAGTCCAGCGAGTCGGTGGCCGCGGCGAAGCTGGCCGATTCCACCTTCGGCCGTGACACCGACTCCGATCTGATCCTGCTGTTCACCGCCCCCACCGGCGCCACCGTCGACGATCCGCCGGTGCGTGCGGCGGTCACCGGATATCTGTCGGCGCTGTTGCGCGACTACGACGAGCAGATCCTCAAGATCGACAGCTATTGGGACAGCCCGTTCGCCGGGCAGGCCACCGACGCTTCCCGCACCCACGCCTTCGCCAGCGTCGGCCTGCGTGGCGACGGCGGCACCGAGACCGTCGAGAACTATCTCGAGATCAAACCGGCCCTGGACGCGGGTACCGACGGCAGCGGTCCCGGCGGGACGACAGTGCAGCTGGCCGGGCTGCAACCGATCGTCGAGGGCATCAATATCGGCATGCAGAACGACATCAGGCGCGCGGAGCTGATCGCCCTGCCGTTGGTGGCGATCCTGCTGTATTTCGTGTTCGGCGGCGTGGTGGGCGCGCTGCTGCCGGTGCTGATCGGCGGCATGACGGTGCTGGGCACCCAGGGCATCCTGCGGGGCCTGACCGACCACATCGACGTCAACGTCTTCGCCAGCGCCGTGATGACGCTGGTCAGTCTCGGTCTGGCCATCGACTACGGGTTGTTCACGGTGACCCGGTTCCGGGAGGAGCTGGCGGCCGGGCGCAGCGTGGAAGAGGCCACCGCCCGCACGGTCGCCACGGCCGGGCGCACGGTGTTGTTCTCGGCGGCGATCATCGCGGTCAGTCTGGCGGCGCTGTTCATCTTCCCCAACGGCGTACTGCGTTCGGTGCCCTACGGCGGCATCAGTTCGGTGCTGCTGGCGGCGGTGCTGTCGGTGACGGCCTTGCCCGCGGCGTTGGCGATCGCGGGACACAACATCGATTTCCTGGGCTGGAAGCGGTTCTCCCGCACCAAGACCGAAGCCGAGATCGATGCCGGATTCTTCTCGAAGCTGGCGCAGTTCTCGATGCGGCGGCCGTGGACGGTGTCGCTGTCGATCGTGTTCGTGCTGCTGGCGCTGGCGGTGCCGTTGCGTCACATCGAATTCGGCGGGATCAGCGAACGCTATCTGGCCTCGGACAATCCGGCGCGGGTGGCGCAGGAGGATTTCGACGAGCTGTTCCCCAGTTTCCGCACCGAACCGCTGAAACTGGTGGTGGTGGGCGCGGATTCGGCCCAGCTCGGCGACATCCGTCATGCCGCCAACCAGATTCCCGGCTTGACCGGGCGTTTCGAACCGGCAGCGCCGACCACCGCGGGCATCAACGTTCTCGACGCAGGTCTGCTGGACAAACGCGACGCCGACGCGGTCATGTCGGCGTTGCGGGCGATCCCGGAACCGGAGGGGGTGCAGATCATGGTGGCCGGGGTCCCCGCGCTGGAACGCGACAGCATCAACGGCCTGCTCAACGGGTTGCCGCTGCTGTTGCTGATCCTGGTGTGCGCGGCGCTGGCGATCATGTACGCGGCGTTCCGGTCGGTGGTGCTGGCGGTCAAGGCGGTGGTGATGAGCGCGTTGAGCCTGCTCACCACGCTGGGCATCCTCACCTGGGTGTTCGTGCAGGGGCACGGGGCGGGAGTCTTCGATTTCACGCCCGGGCCGTTGATGTTCGCCGTGCTGGCGTTGATCGTGGCGGTGATCTTCGGGTTGTCCACCGACTACGAGGTGTTCCTGCTCTCGCGGGTCAGCGAGGCCCGCGCGAACGGTGCCGAACCACAGGAGGCGATCCGCTACGGCATCGCCCACACCGGCAGTGTGATCACCTCGGCGGCGGCGATCCTCATCGTGGTGACCGGCGCGTTCGGATTCTCGGATCTGGTGTTGATGAAATACATCGCCTACGGCATGATCGCGGCCCTGCTCATCGATGCCACCGTCATCCGCCTGATGTTGACCCCCGCGGTGCTCAAACTGATCTGGAGATGAGCGACCTGATCTGGAGATGAGCGTCGCGGCCGTCCCGACGCGCTGTGCATGATCACAGCACCGTGCGGCTACCTGCGTGTAAAGGATTTCCCGCCAATACTTCTGGCGGAATATCCTGCCAAACTCGCAGTCATGAGCGACTACATCGCATGGCTGCGCGGATACGTCGGCCACGCACCGATCCAACTGCACTACGCCGCCGCGGCCGTCATCGACAACGGCCGAGTGCTGCTGCGGCGACGCGCCGATGACCGACGATGGGGTTTACCGTGCGGCACGGTCGAATTGGGTGAGACGGTGCGTGACGCGGCGGTGCGTCAGGTGGCCGAGCAGACCGGTCTCGAGGTGAAGGTGAGCGCGCTGCACGGCGTGTACAGCGGGTACCGGCACGAGTTCGCCAACGGCGATGTGGCGCAGACGATCACGACGGTGCTGCGCTGCGGCATCGTCGGCACGCGGGCCCAGCCGCCCGCGACGCGGGTGTCGGATCTGCGGTTCTGCGCTCTGGACGAGGACCTGCCGGGGCCGCTGGTGGACGACCTGCACGCCGATGTGCTGGCCGACCTGCGCGCGGGCCGGGTCAACGTGCTGCGCTGACCGCCACAGACCGGTCGGCCTCGCTGTCGCGCCGACCCCGCCGCACGGGTGGGATGCGCGCCGTGGACGGGCGGTCCGTGTCAGCCGCGGGCGGGCAGGACGAGCTGGGCGCCGGTGACCGGGTGGTCGAAGACGTCGACGGGGTGCTGGTAGACGCGGCTGAGCAGTTCACCGGTGAGCACCTGTCGCGGTGGGCCGTCGGCGGCGATGCGCCCGCCTTCCAACACTGCCACCCGGTCGGCGTAGGCGGCGGCGATGCCGAGGTCGTGCAGGACGACCACGACCGCCGCCCCCGCGGCGGCCCGGCCGGCGGCGAGTTCGAGAACTTCTTCCTGGTGGCCGAGGTCCAGGGCGGCGGTGGGTTCGTCGAGCAACAGAGTGGAAGTGTCCTGGGCCAGGATGCGGGCCAGGGCGACGCGGGCACGTTCACCACCGGAGAGGGTGGGGAAGGAGCGTTCGGCCAGGTGTGTGACATCGGCGGCGGCGAGGGCTTCGGCGACGATCCGATCGTCGTCCAGCTCGCGGGGAGTGCGGGCCCAAGGGGCGCGGCCCATGGCGACGACTTCGCGGGCGGTGAACGGGAAGCCGACGGTGTGACTCTGCGGCAGGACCGCGCGGCGGCGGGCCATGTCCAGGGCCGACCAGTGCGTGAGCTGGTGGCCGTCGAGTTCGACGTGGCCTTCGCTCGGCGTGAGTTCGCCGGCGAGGGCGGCCAGGAGGGTGGATTTGCCCGCGCCGTTGGGGCCGACGAGGGCGACGATCTCACCGGCGGCGACCTGGAAGTCCACGCCGTCCAGCACGCGGCGGGCGGGTCCGGCGCCGCCGCGTCGCGACACGGTCAGGCCGATCGCGCGCACCGTGACCCGCCCTGGTTCGGGAGCGGCGGGCAGGTCGTGGCTGCGGGTGAGCGCGGTCAGGCGATGACGCAGGGACAGGGTTTCGGTGGTGGTCATCCCCAGCCTCCGGATCGGGCGCGGGTGCGGCGCAGCAGCCAGAAGAAGAACGGTCCGCCGACCAGCGAGGTGAGCATGCCCAGCGGCAGGTCGGCATTGTCGACCAGGGAGCGGGCACCCACGTCGGCGGCGAGCAGCACGACCGCGCCGACGACCGCGCTGAGCGGGATCAGCACCCGGTGTCCCGGGCCGACGACCATACGCACCAGATGCGGCACGATCAGGCCGACGAACATGATGATGCCGGTGAACGCGACACCGGCGGCGGCCAGCACCGCGACGATCACGATGACGGTGCGCCGCAGACTCTCCACGTCGACCCCGAGATGACGGGCCGCGGCGTCACCGAGAGCGAGCAGATCCAGCCTGGACGCGACCGCCACCGCGCCCAGGACCCCGCACGCGGTGAGCGTGGCCACGACGCCGACCGCGTCCCAGGTGGCGCCGTTGAGGCTGCCCAATTGCCAGAACACGATCTGGTCGCGGGCAGCGGGGGAGGCGACGAACAGCAGGAACGCGGTGATCCCGCCGGCGAAAGCGTTGATGGCGATGCCGGTGAGCACCAGGGTCACCACTTCGGTGCGGCCGTTGGCGCGCGCCAGCACATACACCAGCATGGTGGTGATCAGTCCGGCCACGAAAGCGGCCGACGCCACCGACCAGGCGGCGACGAACGCGCCGCCGAACACGATCACCGCGCCCGCGCCGACCGCCGCACCCGAGGACACCCCGATCACACCGGGTTCGGCCAGCGGGTTGGCGAACACGCCCTGCAGCAGCGCGCCCGCGGTGGCCAGTGCCGCGCCGACGAGGACGGCCAGCAGCACCCGCGGGAAACGCACCTCCCACAACGTCACATCACCGGCGGGGTGGGCGGGCATCGGCCCCCAGTCCAGGCCGATCCGATGGAAGATGCTGCCCGCCACTTCGGCGGGACTGGTGGGCACCTGCCCGATCGCCGCCGAGGCCGCCGCCAGCACCACCAACGCCACGACCGCGACAGCGAAGGCGACGAAGGCGCGGGAGCGGGTGTGCGGGCGCGGCGCCGGTGGGGTGGTCAGCTCGGGGCGGGAACCGGCGGTGTCGATCTCACCGGCCTCGCTGCGACCGCTCATGCCTGCGCGCCGTACACCGCGTCGGCGAGAGCTTGCACGACCCGGCCGGTGTTGGGGCCGAAGCTCAGCAGCACCGCGTCGGACATGTCCACGATGCGCCGGTCCGCGCCCGCGGGGGTCTGGGCGATGCCGGGCACCTGCAACAGTCCGTCCACACCGCCCAGAGAGTCCAGGCCGTCGGTCATCACCAGGATCACGTCGGGGGCGGCGCCGATCATGGCCTCACTGGTGATGGCGGTGAACGGTTCGGTGAGCCCGGCCGCGGTGCCCGCGTCCTCCCCGCCGATCGCGGTGATCAGCGAGTCCGCACCCGAACCCGGTCCGGCGAGCATGGTGATGGCACTGCTGCGCAGATACAGGAACGCGATGCGCGGCCGGTCCCGCTGCTCGGGAACCTCGGCGCCCGCGGCGGCGATCTCCTGACGGGTGCGCTCGGTCAGCGCCTGCCCCTGGGCGGGAACCCCGAGGGCGTCGGCGACGGCCTGGATCTGCGGACCCACCTTGTCCATGCCGCGTTCGGGGTCGAAATACACGACGGTGATGCCCACGGAACGCAACTGTTCCCGCACGGCCGGGGAAGCGCTGGTGGTGTCGGTGAGAAACACGGTGGGCCGCAGTGCGAGGACCGCTTCGACATTCAGCGTCCCGCTGCCGCCGGTCACGTTCGGCACGTCCCGCACGGCCGGGAACGACGCCGCGACGCTGCGCCCGACCAACCGGTCACCCAAGCCGAGGGCGTACACGGTCTGGGCCAGGGTGCCGAAGCGGTCGGCGGCGATGATGCGATCGGCGGAGGTGACGGTGACCTCGGCGCCGTCGAAGGAACGGACGGTCACCGGCAGGGCCGGTTGCGGAGCGGGGCCGATCGGGACAGGGTCCGGATCGGCGAGGGTCGCGGTGGTGGGACCGGTCCCACCGGCGGTACCGGAACCGCCGGAGCCACAGCCTGCCACCGCCGCGATCAGGGCGAGCGCCAGCGCCGCCAGCAGCAACCGCACCGAACCGGACCCGACACCGTCGCGCACCTTCATGAAGGCGAGCCTAATATGCGCGCCGCCGCGGGGCCCGCGCGCGGACCTCAGTCGGTGCGCGCGCTCACATCGTCGAGCGCGGCGGCGATGGCGCGCGGCAACTCCAGCGTTTCGGCGGCGAGCACACCGGTGAGCTGACCGATGTCGCGGGCGCCGACGATCATGCTCGACACCCCCGGCCGATCCCTGATCCAGGCCAGCGCCACCGCCAGCGGGGAGGTGCCCAGCCCGTCGGCGGCGGTGACCACGGCGTCGACCACGCGGGTGGCGCGTTCGTCGAGGCGGTGACGGATCTCGGCGGCGGTGGCCTCGTCCGCGCCCCGCGAGTCCGCGGGCACCCCGTCCCGGTACTTGCCGGTGAGGATGCCCCCGGCCAGCGGCGCCGAAGCGATCACCCCGACCCCGTGGTACATCGCGGCGGGCACGAAATCGGTTTCCGCGCCACGCGCGAGCAGCGAGTACGGGGCGTGCGCGGTGATGATCGGCGCGCACGCGGCCAGACTCGCCAGCTGCCACGCCGAGTACCCGCGCACCCCGGCGTAGCGGGTTTTACCCGCCCGGACCGCGTGCTCGAGGGTGTCGGCGATCTCCTCGAGCGGGGTGCGCGCGTCCCAGGCCGAGACATGCCAGAGATCGAGGTGGTCGGTGCCGAGTTCGATCAGGGTGCGATCCAGTTGCCGCAGCAACGCGCGCCGGGAGGTGTCGATCCAGGTGCGCGGCGCGGCGGGCAGATCGGCCTGTGCGGCGGCGGTGACCGGGTGCACACCCGCGCAGCCGCTGAGCACCAGCTCGTCGCGCGAGACCAGATCGCCGAGCAGCGCGGCGAGCATGTGCTGAGCCGCGCCGCCGGTGTAGGCGGGGGAGGTGTCCACCAGCGTGCCCCCCGCCTCCAGGAACGCCGACAGCTGTCCGGCCGCGTCGTCGGTGTCGGTGTGTGAGCCCCACGTGTGCGTGGCCAGGCCTATCCGCGACACCCGCAGTCCACTGCGTCCCACCGTGCGTTGTTCCATCACCTGATCCCCGTCTTCGTCACCCGGCAAGCCTAAGGTGTACCGGGCCCGGTCGAGCTCACCCGCGCCCGAGCGAACATGTACTGTCGCTGCGTGATCGCGCCGGGTTTTCCAGGGCGTCGGTCGCGCCGCGAAACCAATTGCCCAGCGGCGTAACGAGTT
This sequence comes from Nocardia shimofusensis NBRC 100134, assembly GCF_001613125.1. Taxonomy (GTDB): domain Bacteria; phylum Actinomycetota; class Actinomycetes; order Mycobacteriales; family Mycobacteriaceae; genus Nocardia; species Nocardia shimofusensis. The sequence goes on along the minus strand of NZ_BDBT01000006.1, from coordinate 211,901 downwards.
TTCGGGCGAGATATATGACGTTGGAGGTTGTGTGGTCGAGTCGATGACCTGGGTTCAAGCGCTGGTACTCGGGCTGGTCCAGGGATTGACCGAATTTCTGCCGATCTCCTCCTCGGCGCACCTGCGCATCGTGTCCTCGGTGTTCTTCGGCGCGGACGCGGGCGCGTCGTTCACCGCGGTCACCCAGCTGGGCACCGAAGCCGCGGTGCTGGTGTACTTCGCCAAGGACATCTGGCGCATCGCGATCACCTGGTGCACCACCGTGTGGGCGAAACTGAGGGTCGCGGTCGGTCCGAAGGTACCCGTGCACGACCAGCCCACCACCCGCCTGCCGGTCATGACCGCCGACAACCAGCACCACTTCGCGCTGGAGGCGCAACGCGAACTCGACTACCGCATCGGCTGGTACGTGATCATCGCGACCATCCCGATCGGCGTGCTCGGGCTGCTGTTCAAGGACGAGATCCGCACCGGCGCGCGCAACCTGTGGCTGGTGTCGTTCATGCTGATCGCGTTCGCGCTGGTGATCGCGGCCGCCGAGTACTACGGCACACAGAAGCGTCCCATGGACAAACTGACCACCCGCGACGGTCTCATCATGGGCTTCGCGCAGTGCCTGGCGCTGATCCCCGGCGTTTCCCGCTCGGGCGCGACGTCCTCGGCCGGTCTGTTCCTCGGCCTCGAGCGGGAGGCCGCGGTGCGGTTCTCGTTCCTGCTGGCCATCCCGGCGGTCACCGCCTCGGGCTTGTTCTCCCTGCCGGATGCCTTCGAACCCGCCGGTGAGGGACTCAACGCCTCGGGCGCGCAACTGCTGGTCGCCACGCTCGTGTCCTTCGTCGTCGGCTACATCTCGGTGGCGTGGCTGCTGAAGTTCGTGGCCAAGCATTCGCTGAACTGGTTCGTCGGCTACCGCATCGTGCTCGGCCTGATCATCATGGGTCTGCTCGCCGGCGGGGTGATCTCGGCGATATGATCTCCCGCCGCGCAACCCCGACCGGCCGCACACGGCCCCGTTAGGCTGATCGCATGACGGTGATCCTGCTGCGCCACGGCGTGTCCACGTCCAACACCGCGCGCACCCTCGCCGGCCGAAGCCAAGGCGTGGACCTCACCGAGTACGGCGACGAACAGGCGCGCTCGCTCGCCGACCGCTTGGCCGGGCTGCCGATCCGCCACATCGTCGCGTCACCGCTGCTGCGCTGCCGCCGCACCGTGGCGCCGCTGGCGGAGAAGCTGTCGCTGGATCCGCGCGAGGACGAACGGATCGTCGAGGTCGACTACGGCGAGTGGACCGGCAAGGTCATCGCCGACCTGGTTCGGGAGCCGTTGTGGAAAGTCGTGCAACGGCACGCCTCGGGCGCCGTGTTCCCCGGCGGCGAGGGGCTGGCGCAGGTGCAGCAGCGCGCGGTGGCCGCGATCCGCGAACACGACCGAGTCTTCGCCGAGCGGCACGGTCACGACGTGCTGTGGGTGGCGTGCACACACGGTGATGTCATCAAGTCGGTGCTGGCCGACGCGCTGGGCATCCACCTGGACGGATTCCAGCGCATCGTGGTCGAGCCTGCCTCGATCAGTGTCATCCGGTACACCCCGCACGCCCCCTACGTGTGGCGGATCAACGACACCGGCACCGACCTGGCCGCGCTGGCCGCGGTGCGGGAACCGGCCCCCGACGCCGGGCGTGAGCAGCCGTCCGGGCCGGTGCCCGGCGGCGAGATCGGCGGCACGGCCGGGGCGGATAATGGGAATGCGCAGCGGTAACGATCACCTGGCGTGGGTAGTCGAGCAGAGACATCGATCTGGAGGAGGTGCAGATGGCACGAGCGATCCATGTATTTCGCACTCCTGATCGGTTCGTCGCCGGGACCGTCGGTGAGCCTGGCGATCGCGCGTTCTACCTCCAAGCCGTCGAACAGCCCAGGGTGGTGAGCGTGCTGCTGGAAAAGCAGCAGGTCAAAGTGCTGGCCGATCGGATGGGTCTGCTGCTGGACGAGGTGGCGCGCCGCTTCGGCGCCGAGGTGCCTCCGCAGGCCGAGGACGTTTCCGACACCGATCCGCTGGTGACCCCGATCGACGCCGAGTTCCGGGTCGGCACGATGGGTTTGGGCTGGGACGCCGACGCGGGCGCGGTGGTCGTGGAATTGCTGGCGATCACCGAGACCGAGGTCGACGAGTCGGTGGTGCTCGACGACACCGAGGAAGGTCCCGACGCGGTGCGGGTGTTCCTGACTCCCGAGCAGGCGAGGGAGTTCGCGTTGCGTTCGGCGAAGGTGATCGCCGCCGGACGCCCGCCGTGCCCGTTGTGCGGGGAGCCGCTCTCGGCGCGCGGGCACATGTGCGTGCGCACCAACGGCTACAAACGCGGTGAGATCTTCGGCGCCGCCGATGCCGAGGACGAGGAGTGAGCGGTGAGCCAGCCCGACCGGTTGCGCACCGGTGAACTGAGCGTCATCGGCCGGGTCACCACTGCCAGCAACGTCACCCTGGTCTGCGAGATCGCCCCACCCGACCTCGGCGAGGAGTCCGCGCCGCTACGCGTGGTGTACAAGCCGGTGCGGGGGGAACGCCCGCTGTGGGATTTCCCCGACGGCACCCTCGCCGGCCGCGAAGTCGCCTCGTATCTGATCTCCGAGGCGATCGGCTGGGGTGTCATCCCCGAAACGATTCTGCGCGAGGGCCCTTACGGCCCGGGCATGGTGCAGCGCTGGGTGGAATCGGCCGACCACCACACCGACGTGCATCCCGGTCACACCCCGCGCCTGGACCTGGTCGACCTGTGCCCACCGGCCGCGGTGCCCGACGGGTTCCGGGAAGTGCTGCGCGCGCTGGACGACACCGGCGAGGAGGTGTCGCTCATCCACGCCGACGACCCGCGCCTGCACCGCGTCGCCGTGCTCGATCTGATCCTCAACAACGCCGACCGCAAGGGCGGGCACGCGCTCGAGGGTGTCGACGGTCAGGTCTACGGCGTCGATCACGGCATCTGCCTGCACCGGGAACACAAGCTGCGCACGGTGCTGTGGGGGTGGGCGGGCGCCCCGATCGACACCGCGCTGGTCGAGGACATCACCGCCTTCGCGCAGGCGCTGTCGGGGCCGCTGGCCGACGCGCTGGCCGAGCACATCACCGACACCGAGATCGACGCGCTGAGCGAACGCACCCGCGAATTGCTCGATGATCCGGTGATGCCGCGCCCGCGCACCGGTCGGCCGATCCCGTGGCCGGCGTTCTGACCCCGCGCTTCGCTACCCGTCGCCGCGGTTCCGCGGCTGTTGGATTCCGCCGGAACGCAACCGTTGACCGTCGCCGACGGTTTGCCGGTCACGGCAGGTAGCGGCCGTCACATTCGCGCGGCCGGGCACCGGCAGTGACGGGGTGTGCGGCGGCACCGCTGCCGCGACATCTACTCTCGACACCATGCAGTCCTGGTCCGACACCGCCCTACCGACCGTTCCCGGAGCAGGGCCGCCGTTGCGTTTGTACGACACCGCCGATCGTCAGGTGCGTCCGCTGGCTCCCGCGGCGACGGCCACCATGTACGTCTGCGGCATCACGCCCTACGACGCCACCCACCTCGGTCACGCCGCCACCTACCTGACCTTCGACCTCGTCAACCGGGTGCTGCGCGACAACGGCCACGACGTGCACTACGTGCAGAACGTCACCGACGTCGACGACCCGCTGTTCGAACGCGCCGAACGCGACGGCGTGGACTGGCGTGATCTGGGCGACCGTGAGATCGAACTGTTCCGCACCGACATGTCCGCGCTGCGGGTGCTGCCGCCGCGGGAGTATGTGGGCGCGATCGAATCCGTCGACGAGGTCGTCGAATTCGTGCAGAAGCTGCTCGCCAACGGCGCCGCCTACACCGTCGAGGATCCCGAGTTCCCCGACATCTACTTCCGCGCCGACGCCACCGAACAGTTCGGCTACGAATCCGGTTACGACCACGACACCATGAGTCGGCTGTTCGCCGAACGCGGCGGCGACCCCGACCGCGCCGGCAAGCACGACCCCTTGGACGCGTTGCTGTGGCGCGCCGCCCGACCGGGCGAACCGTCCTGGCCCGCCCCGTTCGGCCCCGGCCGTCCCGGCTGGCACATCGAGTGTTCGGCGATCGCGATGAACCGGCTCGGCCCGCAGCTCGACATCCAGGGGGGCGGCAGCGATCTGATCTATCCGCATCACGAATACTCCGCCGCGCACGCCGAATCGGTGGTCGCCGGGCGCCGCTTCGCCCGCCACTACGTGCACGCCGGGCTGATCGGCCTGGACGGCGAGAAGATGTCGAAGTCCAAGGGCAATCTGGTGCTGGTCTCCGCACTGCGTGAGGCCGGGGTGGATCCGGCCGCGATCCGGCTGGGCCTGCTGGCCGGGCACTACCGCCAGGACCGCATGTGGACCGACGCGATCCTCGACCAGGCCCTGCTGCGCCTGGCCCGCTGGCGGCACGCCGCCGCCTTGGCCTCCGGACCGTCCGCGGAGAACACGATCGCCCGGTTGCGTCAGCATCTGGCCGACGACCTGGATACGCCCAAAGCGCTCGCCGCGGTCGACAATTGGGTGCACGACGCCACCGAGTACGGCGGCTCGGACACCGCCGCACCGGCCGCGCTCGCCGCGGCGGTCGACGCGCTGCTCGGCGTGGATCTGTGAGCGGCGGTCGATGTCGACCTGGGCACCAGGCTTGCTCGCGAGGGATGCGGCGTGATGTGGTGCTGACGTGTGCAGTATCGATCCCCGTCATCTGATCGGACGCGTCGCCGCGCTCGGCGCCGGGCTGGTGGCCGCGCCACCGCCGTTGGCGGCTGTCGAGGCGGGCTCACCGCGCTGTGTGGCCGCGCGCACCCGGTTCTTCGGCGCCGATGTCGTCGACCAGATCACCGGCGCGGTGCGCACCGATCGGGTGGTGCTGTCGTGGGTGGGGTGCACCACCTACGCGGTCGCGATCGGCGGTGCGGTGCTGCTGCTGGACGCGTGGGTGCCGAGCCTGACCAGTTCCGGTTACGTGCCCGCCACCGTGCAGGACCTGGCCGATCTGCGCCCGGAGGCGATCTTCATCGGCCACGGCCATTTCGACCACGCCGCCGACGCGGGACCGATCGCCGCGGCGACGGGTGCGACGGTCTACGGCACCGCCGAGCACTGCGCGACGGTCCGCGCGCAGGTCCCCGGCGCCTGGTTCCCGACGGTGGGGCTGGGCGATGCCCGCACCCCGATCGGCCGTCGCGAGGACCGCACGGTCGGCCCGGTGCGCCTGACGGCGGTACGGCACCTGCATTCCGCGCGCACCCCCACCGACCCGGCCACCGCCTCACCACGCTTCTTCCCCCGCCCGGAACTGGGCCCGATCCTGCGGCATCCGCCGTCGCTGTCGGATCTGCGCCGCACCGTACCGCGCCTGTTCGACCCCGAGGGCGGGGTGCTGCTCTACCAGTTCCGTGTCCCCGGTTTCGCCCTCACCTGGCACGATTCCTCGGGCCCGCTGTGTGAGGTCGCCCCGCAGGTGCTCGATGTGCTGGCCGATCTGCCGCCCACCGATGTGCACATCGGCGCCGTGCAGGGCTACAACCAGATCAGCAACGGCCTGCGTGACCCCCGCACCTACATCGAGGCCCTGTCACCGACGGTGTTCGTGCCAGGTCACCACGACAACTGGCTCCCCGGCCTGACCGCCTCGGCCGCCACCTACGACCCGCCGCTGACCGCCGAGCTCGACCGCCTCTCTATCCCGTTGCGCCCGCAACTGCGCTCCCTGCACGACCCTCAGGACTATCTCGCCCCGCACCGGCTGACATTCTCGCTGTAGGCGGCAGGTCCGTCGACCCGAACCGCCTGAACCCGGCACATCACGCAGCGGGCCGTTCGGGTAGCGGCCTCGGTGCGGGCTCGCAGGCCGGTGAGCCGGCCGTGCCGCCAGGCGCGCTCGGCCGCGCGGGGAGATTCTCGCTCGCCGACCTCCGCGCGGACCTCGTCGGCTGCCGACGCCGACGGCGGAGTCCGGCGCGATGCTCGCCCCGAGGCCGGGGTCCGTGGCGAGGTCCGAACCGGGGCGGAGGCCGAGGCCGGGGCGGGTGCCGTCGACCGAGCCGACATCGTGGGCGTAGACAGCGCCCGTGGCGGCCGGTGGCGGCGGGCGCTGCCGCGGGCGTTCAGACGGCGGTGAGACGCACGAGCGGGTAGTGGCGGTCGGATTTGCGCTGGTACTTCTCGTAGCGCGGCTGCTCACGCACGACGCGACTCCACGCGTGGTCGCGGTCGGGGCCGTCGAGCCGGTGCGGGCGGACCGGGCGCGGTTCGCAGCCGCTGAATTCGATCGCGGCGTCGTGCGGGTTGGCCATCAGGTTCACATACCAGTCGGGATGCCGGTCGCCGCCGCCGGAGGCGATGATCAGCCAGGAGTTCTCGCCGTCGGCGAACCAGGCCAGCGGGGATTCACGATGGGCGCCGCTGCGGCGGCCGGTGGTGTGCAGGATGAGCACGTCCATGCCCATCATCCGTCCCCCCTTACGCCGGATACGGGTCACCGTGCGGGCGTTGGTCGTTCGCTGGAACCACAGCGACAGCCGTCGCAACGGTCCGGCCGCCCGCTCGTCACCGCTTGTCGTCCGCTGTTCTCCGGCCATGTCCGGCCACCTCCGGTTCGTGTCGTGTGAGTTCGTCCATCGGTCCGGGTCGTCGATCGGTGACCACATACCCGACCTCTCGACGATCACGCTAGAAGCGGCGAGCAGGGGAAGCTTCTCGATTCCTGACCGGTCCATCGCGTGTCGAGGTGCCGCTACAAACGCTGCCGACGGGATACCCGCATCTATCGGGCGCACGATCCGTGGATGCGGGAATATACTGCCGATCATGTCGAATCTGCGGATCAGCGAGGTGGCCGAGCTCGTCGGGGTCAGCGATGACACCGTGCGCCGCTGGATCGACCAGGGCCGTCTGGCGGCGATTCAGCTCGACTCCGGCCGCAAAGGTGTCAGCGGCCGCGATCTGGCCGAGTTCCTGCGCACGCACACCGAGGCTCCGGCGGTGGGCGCGACGGTGGCGGCCTCGGCGCGCAATCGGATGCGCGGGATCGTGACCCGGGTGGTCAAGGACACGGTGATGGCACAGGTGGAGATGCAGGCCGGGCCGTTTCGGCTGGTGTCACTGCTCAGCCGCGAGTCGGTGGACGAACTCGGGCTGGAGGTCGGCAGCGTCGCGGTGGCATCGGTGAAATCCACGCATGTCGTGGTGGAGATTCCCGAAGGGCTGCGAGGGTGAGGAATTCGGGAACGAGGGCTGTGGGGACGAAGACGACGCGCGGCGCGCATCCGGCGATCGCGGCAGTGCTGGCTGGTGCGGTCCTGGTCGGCTGCGGCTCCGAGGGCAGCACCGGATCCGGTGCCGGCTCGACGGTGTCGGGCACGGTGACGGTGTTCGCGGCGGCGTCGCTGACGGAGGTGTTCACCGAGCTGGGGCAGCGGTTCGAAGCCGCCAACCCCGGCGTGGACGTGGTGTTCGGGTTCGCGGGCAGCTCCGCGCTGGCCCAGCAGATCACGCAGGGCGCTCCCGCGGATGTGTTCACCTCGGCGGCCGAGAAGAACATGCAGCAGGTCCGCGACAGCGGGGAGGTCACCGCCGAACCGGTCGCCCTCGTGCGCAACCGTCTCGAAATCGCCGTTCCGCGGGGTAATCCGGGCGGCGTCACCGGTCTGCCCGATTTCGCCGAGCCGGGCAACACGATCGCGTTGTGCGCCGAGCAGGTGCCCTGCGGTGCGGCCGCGGCGACGGTGTTCCGAGCCGCGGGCATCACCCCCTCGCCCGACACCCGCGAGCAGGATGTGAAGGCGGCTCTGACCAAAGTCACCCTCGGTGAGGTCGACGCGGCACTGGTGTATCGCACCGACGTGCTGTCGGCGGGGGAGAAGGTCGAAGGCATCGACTTCCCCGAATCCGCGGCGGCCGTCAACGACTACCCGATCGCCCCGCTGGCCGAGGCGCCGAATCCGGCCACGGCAACGGCATTCGTCGCCTTCGTGACCTCCGAGCAGGCCGAACCGGTCTTCACCGCCGCGGGATTCGACCTCCCATGACCACTGCGGCGCGACGACGGGCGGCGCGCGGGCGGCGCCCGCTGATACTGATGCTGCCCGCGGTGTGCGGACTGGCGTTCCTGCTGATCCCGCTGATCGGGTTGTTCTCGCGCGCCCCGTGGACGACGGTGCCGAGCCGGTTGTTCAGCGCCGACGTCGGCCAGGCGCTGCGGCTTTCGCTGATCTGCGCGAGTACGGCCACGGTGATCTGCCTGGTGCTGGGGATTCCGCTGGCGTGGTTGCTGGCGCGCGCGCAGTTGCCGGGGCGCGGGCTGATCCGCGCCCTGGTCACGGTGCCGCTGGTCTTGCCGCCGGTGGTCGGCGGTGTGGCGCTGCTGCTGGCCTTGGGCAGGCGCGGATTCATCGGCCGCTATCTCGACGAGTGGTTCGGGGTGTCGCTGCCGTTCACCACCGCCGGGGTGATCGTCGCCGAGGCGTTCGTGGCCATGCCGTTCCTGGTGATCTCGGTCGAAGGCGCGCTGCGGGCCGCCGATCCCCGGTTCGAGGAAGCCGCCGCGACGCTGGGGGCCGGCCGTTGGTATGCCTTCCGCCGGGTGACGCTGCCCTCGGTCATGCCGGGGGTGATCGCGGGCGCGGTGTTGTGCTGGGCACGCGCGCTCGGCGAGTTCGGGGCGACCATCACCTTCGCGGGCAATTTCCCGGGCAAGACCACGACCATGCCCTTGGCGGTCTACCTCGCCCTCGAGTCCGATCCCGAGGCCGCGATCGTGTTGAGCCTGGTACTGCTGCTGGTGTCGGTCGCGGTGCTCGTCGCGCTGCGGGAACGCTGGATCCGGGGTGCGGTATGACCTCGAGGCGCGATACCTCGGCCGGGTGCGCACGCGGGGGCGCACGATGACCTTGACCGCACGATTGCAGGTGACCAGGGGCGAATTCGTGCTCGACCTGCCGCTCCGGGTGCACGCCGGTGAGGTGGTGGCCCTGCTCGGACCGAACGGCGCGGGCAAATCCAGCGCGCTGCGGGCGTTGGCCGGGCTGCTCGCGCTCACCGACGGACACATCCGCCTCGACGAGCACACCTGGGACGCGCCGCCGTCGGTGTTCGTGGCGGCCGAGCAGCGCCGGGTGGGCGTCGTCTTCCAGGACTATCTCCTCTTCGGACACCTGTCGGCGCTGGACAATGTCGCGTTCGGGCTGAGAGCGCGCGGCATGCGCCGCGCCCCGGCGCGCGCCCGCGCGCAGGAGTGGCTGACCCGCGTCGGCCTGACCGGGATCGCCGATCGCCGACCGGGCGAGCTCTCGGGCGGTCAGGCGCAACGGGTCGCGCTCGCCCGCGCCCTGGTCACCGATCCGCGGCTGTTGTTGCTAGACGAACCGCTCGCCGCGCTCGATGCCGCGACCCGACTGCAGGTGCGCACCGATCTGGGACGTCATCTGCGCGACTACCCCGGTCACACGGTGCTGGTGACCCACGATCCGCTCGATGCCATGATCCTGGCCGACCGGCTGATCATCGTGGAGAACGGCCGGATCGTGCAGCAGGGCGCTCCGGCCGAGGTCGCCGCCCGCCCCCGGTCGGATTACGTCGCCGACCTGATGGGGCTGAACCTGTATCGCGGTGTCGCCCGGGGCACCGTGGTCGATCTCGACGACGGCGGCCGCCTCATCCTCGCCGAGCCCGCCGACGGCCCGGTGTTCGTCACCTTCGCCCCGCACGCGGTCGGCCTGCATCCGCAACGCCCGACCGGCAGCCCCCGCAACAGCTGGCCGGTGACCGTCACCGGCATCGAGCAGCACGCCCACACCACCCGGGTGCGTCTCGACGGGACGCCCTCGGTCCTGGCCGACATCACCCCGGCCACCGTCGCCGAGTTGCGTCTGCGTCCGGGGCTGGAGATCTGGGCGGCGGTCAAGGCCACCGAAACCCGCTCGTACGCTGCCTGATCCACGGTGGTGCGCGCCGATGCGGCGTCGCCTACATTCGATTGCCATGCAGACCATCGACCTGCCCGCCCCCGACGGTGCGATCGAAGCCGTTCTCGCCCGCCCCGACGGCGAGGGCCCCTGGCCGGGGGTGGTGATCGTCCACGACGCCACCGACTTCGGCGCCGACGTGCGCAAGCACGTCACCATGCTCGCCGAGCACGGCTACCTGGCCATCGCGCCGAACCTGTTCTCGCGCGGGAAGGCGCGCTGCATGCGTTCGGTGATGCGTGCGCTGTGGTTCACCGGCGGGCGCAACGACGCCGAGGCGACCCCGGTGCGCGATATTCTCGCCACCCGCGACCATCTGCTGGCCGACCCGCGGTGCACCGGTCGCACCGCCGTCGTCGGTTTCTGCATGGGCGGCGGATTCGCCCTGCTCACCGCACCACACGGTTTCGATGCCGCGGCCCCCTTCTACCCGGGCCTCTACGGTGACTTCCGTTCCCTGCTCGACGGCGCCTGCCCGATCGTCGCCAGTTACGCGGGACTGGATCCCTCGCTCATCGGCGGCGCGGCCAAGCTGCGGCGCTCCCTGGTCGACCTCGGCGTCCCGCACGACATCAAGACCTACCCGCGCGTCACCCACGGTTTCGCCAACACCTTCGGCGCCGAGCCGCTGCTGCGCGTCACCGGCCTGGGCTACAACGAGGCCGCCACCGCCGACGCGTGGCAGCGCATCTTCGCCTTCTTCGACCAGCACCTCACCGAACAGCCCGCCGGCGATTGATCGGCGCGGGGAGGGGCCGCCGGATTCAGGCTGTCGCGTCGCGGTCGACATCCGAGTAGCCGACACCTCGTCGGAGCCGATCGCGACCGCCGCGGCGCGGCCTGCTGCGTTTCGCCGGGGTAGGTGATCAGCACGATCCGGTCTCCGGTCTCGGCGACCATGTCGCCGGTCTCGGCGAAGTGGGCTGTTCACCGACCCGCGCAGGTGTGCGGCGGGGCTCACGATCGCCTGCGGGTGGACAGATTGCGAGATACCCCCTAGGGTATGCACGGTACCCCCTGGGGTATACCGTGCTGGGCGGACTTACGGACTGCCAGGGGCCGATTCGTCCCCGTGTGAGCACTCGCACTTCGACTGAATATACCCCCATGGGTATATTCAGAACCTGAATCCGAACCCGAAGGAGAATCCCGTGTGCTATCCCGTCACCTGCTCCACCTGCAAGAAGACGACCTGGGGCGGTTGCGGGTCGCACGTCGACAGCGTCATGCGCAACGTGCCCGCGTCCCGTCGCTGCGAGTGCCGCAAGGGCTCGGCGACCGCGACCGGCTCCGGATTCTTCAGCCGCCTCTTCGGCCGCTGATCCACTGACCGATGACCGCCCGCGGGCGGTCCCCATACCGAATTCCCAGGGCGCACTGCGCCCTTCTATATACCCCCACCCGTATCAGGAGGGCTCGTAATGAGCAGCAAGAACGCCGTCGCCGACGATAAGCCGCCAGCGACGACACCGCCGGGAGCTGCCCCGCCGGGAGCTGCCCCGCCGACGACGCAGACCGGCGCGCTGGCTCGCATGGGCGCGATGATGTCCTCGCACGCGAAGTGGGTCTTCGGCGTGTGGCTGATCGCTCTGGTCGCACTAGGGGCCGCGGCGCCGACCGTGTTCAGTTCGCTGGCAGGCGCGGGCTGGCAGGCCAACGGCTCGGAATCGGTGCGCGTCCGCGAGCTGGCCCAGCAGCACTTCGGCGGGAACTCCTCGGCCGCGGTGCAGGTGGTCGTGCACTCCGATGCCGAGCAGGTCTCCGATCCCGCGGTGCAGCAGGTGCTGACCGAGGCCACCGCCATCTTCCGCGGCGACGACCGATTCGGTGAGGTGATCGCTCCCCAGCCCGGGATGTCGATCAGCCCCGACGGTCACACCGGGATCCTGATCGCCGGCGCGAACGCGAGCACCGACGACATGGTCAAGGCCGTCGACGAGCTCAAAGACGAGCTGACAGCGCTGTCGACCGACAGCATCGAGGTCTATCCCACCGGCGCGTCGGCGCTGTGGAGCGACTTCAACAAGGCCAATCACGACGCGATGATCAAAGCGGAGATGATGTCCTGGCCGGTGACGTTGGCGATCATGGTGCTCGCCTTCGGCTCACTGGTCGCCGCGGGCCTGCCGCTGCTGCTGACTCTGGCCGGCCTGGTCGCCTCGGCGGGCGGCTTGGTGCTGCTCAATCAGATCACCCCGATCTCGGTGTGGGCGATGAACTTCGCGATGATGTTCGCCCTCGCGCTCGGCATCGACTACGCCCTGTTCATCGTCGCGCGCTTCCGTGACGCCCTGCGCAAGACCGGCGATCCCCGCGCCGCGGTCGCCGAGACCATGGACACCGCGGGCAAGGCGGTCGTGCTGTCGGGCCTGACGGTGCTGGTGAGCCTGTCCGCCGTGCTTCTCGTTCCCGCTCCCGCGGTGCGCACCATGGCGGTCGGCATCATGCTCGCCGTCGTGTTCGTCCTGGCCGCCACCTTGACCCTGCTTCCGGCGGTGCTGGGCAAGCTCGGATCGAAGGTCAACGCCGGTTCGCTGCCCTACGCCAAGCGGCAGGTGCATCGGTCTCCGCGGTTCGAGGCCTGGGGCAACCTGCTGCACAAGCACCCGTGGCCTTTCGCCATCGGCTCGATGCTGGTGCTGGTCGCGCTGTCGATTCCCGTGCTGGGACTCAAGGTCGCCATGCCCTCGATCCAGGTCGTGCCGACCGACGCCCCCGTTCGCCAGGGCTATGAACTGGTCCAGGCCCAGATGGGGGAGGGCGCGCCGGGCATGCTCCAGATCGTCGCCCCCGCCGCCGAGGCTCAGGCCAGCGCGACGGCCGCGCAGGCGACACCGGGGATCGTCATGGTCACCCCACCGATGCCGGCCATGGATGATTCCGGGTACGTGATGCTGCAGGCGATCCCGGAGGTCGACCCCTCCGACGAGGCCATGGGCGGGATTCTCGACCGGCTGCGCGCGGATCTGCCCTCGGATGCTCTCGTCGGCGGCGCGCCCGCGGAGAATCTGGACCTGCAGCAGGCCCTGAACGATTACCTGCCGGTGATCATCGGCGTCATCCTGGCGCTGGGTTTCGTACTGCTGCTGGTCGCGCTGCAGGCGCCGCTGATCGCGGTGCTGGGCACCGTGGTGAGCTTGCTGTCGACCGCCGCGGCGTTCGGCGTGGCCAAGCTGATCTTCCAGGACGGGCACGGCGCGAGCCTGCTCGGCTTCACCCCGCAGGGCTTCCTGGACGGCTGGGGTCCGGTGTTCTTCTTCGCGATGATCTTCGCCATCGCGATGGACTACACGGTGTTCCTGCTCTCGACGGCCAAGGAGCACTACGATGAATCCGGTGACCCGGATGTGGCACATGTGATGGGGCTCGCGCACTCGGGCCGCGTGATCGCCGCGGCCGCGGCGGTGATGGTGGCGGTGTTCTTCACCTTCGCCCTGGCCGATCCGCTGCCGCCCAAGGAGATGGGCATCATCCTGGGCGTCGCGGTGCTGCTCGACGCGGTGTTCATCCGGCTCATGCTCCTGCCGGTGCTGCTGCGACTGACCGGCCATGCCGCCTGGTGGTCGCCCGCCTGGCTGCGCCGGGCGCTGCCGAGCATCCGCTTCTCCCACGGCTGATGCGACAGGGGGTATGCATGGCGGATCTCACCCCGCCGTGCATACCCCCTGGGGTATAGTGGGGGAAGGTACACCCGAAAGGAAATCGTCATGGTCGGAAACGATGAGAGCATCGCTCTGGTGCTCAACAGACTGCGCCGCGCCCACGGACAGCTCGCCGGGGTGATCTCGATGATCGAGAACGGCCGCGACTGCAAGGACGTGGTCACCCAACTGGCCGCGGTCTCGCGCGCACTGGACAAGGCCGGATTCAAAATCGTAGCCAGCGGCCTGCGCGAATGCCTGACCGGGGAGGTCGAAAACGGCAAGGAACCCCTCAGCGAAGACGAGCTGGAAAAGCTCTTCCTCGCACTCGCCTGACACATCCGCAACACAAGGGAGAATCCCGTGAACAGCCTTCCCCGCCACCACGGCTGGACCGTCGAGCGCGTCGTGCCACTGATGGCAGGAGTGATGGTACTGCTGAGCGTGGCACTGACCGTGGCCTTCACGCCGTGGTGGCTGCTGCTCACCGGGTTCGTGGGCGCCAATCTGGTCTTCTACTCGGCGGCCGGATGGTGCCCCGCGAGCCTGATCATGGAGAAGGTCGGGCTCGAGCGCGTCAGCTGCCGTATCCCGGCAACCCAGGAATGAACACCCCAGAAGGTATCGACCGACCAGACGGAGGCACACCGATGAACCTGGCACTGTCCACCACCCTGCGGACATCGTTCGACGACGCCGTCAGCCGCACCCGCGCGGCACTGCAGGAACAAGGATTCGGCGTCCTCACCGAGATCGACATGCAGGCCACCCTGAAAGCCAAGATCGGCGCCGACATGGAGCGCTATCTCATCCTCGGCGCCTGCAATCCGCCGCTCGCGCACCGCGCCGTGGAGGCCAACCGCCAGATCGGCCTGCTGCTGCCCTGCAACGTGATCGTGCGCGAAGCACCCTCCGGCGACGGCGCCGTCCTGGTGGAGGCGATGAACCCGCAGGTGATGGTGCAGGTCACCGATCAAGCAGAACTCGAGGGCGTCGCCGAGGACGCCGGTCGACGCCTGCAGGCCGCGATCGACGCCCTGGCCGCCGGAAACTGATCCCCGGGCGATTCGCCCCCGCCGAGCACCGATGACCCCGCAGCACCCTCACACCCCAGGAGACACCCATGACGATCCTCGTCGCCGTGGTGCTGGGTGCTGTCATCGGAATCCTGCTCGGCCTGCTCGGCGGCGGCGGATCGATCCTGGCCGTGCCCGCGCTCGTCTACGGCCTCGGCATCCCGCTCGGACAAGCTGTCCCGATGTCGCTGATCGTGGTCGGCATCGCCTCGCTGTTCGGCGCCATCCCGAAAATCCGCACAGGACAGGTCCAGTGGCGCGTCGCGGGCGTGTTCGCCGTCGCCGGACTGCTCGCCGCGTTCGCGGGCAGCGCGGTGAACCGGCTCCTGCCTCCGGCGCTGACCCTCGCGGGCTTCGCCATCGTGATGATCGCGGCCGGAATCCGCATGCTGTCGAAATCCGAATCCGTCGGCACCGCCTGCCGTGTCGAGGGTTCCACCGTCAACTGGCGCCGATGCACCTCCCGCGCCGTTCCCGCCGGCCTCGGCGTCGGATTCCTGACCGGACTCTTCGGCGTCGGCGGCGGGTTCCTCATCATCCCCGCGCTGGTGCTGCTGCTGGGCATCGAGATGTCGGTAGCTGTCGGCACTTCGCTGGTGATCGTCACCGCCAACTCCGGATCCGGGCTGCTGGCCTACCTCGGCAACCTCGACCTGGACTGGGTGCTCGTCGCGGTGTTCACCGCGACCGCCATCGGCGGATCACTCGTCGCGGGCCACTTCGGCAAGAAGGCCGACACCCGCCGACTACAGACGTGGTTCGCCTACCTGATCTTCGCGGTGGCGGCCTTCGTCCTCGTCGAAGTGATCTTCCTGCGCTGACGTCCTCTCGTCACGGCTCTTCCTCTGTCCGCGCCGAACCCGTCGGCAGGTACTCGAACCGCACCGACGAGGCCGCCACATCCAAGGGCCCGGAAGCGGAATCCGACGAGCCGACAACCAGGACAGGAACATCGCAGTGTGCGGTGAGGTATTCGGTGACGCTGCCGAGCATCCGGGTCGACATGCCGCGGCCACGTTTCCCGACCACCACCACATCGGCGCGTTGGTCCTCGGCGAACCAACGCAGGCACTGCCCCGGCGGCCCGGCCAGAATCGCATAGCCGACCGGCGCCTCCTGCACCGCCGCAGCCACCTCGGCCAGCTTCTGCTTCGCTGTGTGCAGCACGGCCGAATCGGGATCGGTCTCATCGTCGTAGGACACCACGGCGACCAGTTCGAGCACGCCCTTGCCGGAGCCGAACAAGCTCAGCGCGGCTTGCAGAGCATGCTGAGCTTGGGCGGAGCCGTCGTATCCGACCATCACACGCAGCTCACCCGCGTCGCTGGTGGCGGCTTCCCATCTGCCGACCGGCTTCGCCTCCACAGAGCGTGGACCGCGTTCGGCTCGCTCGTAGGCGATGGGCACGAACAACGGCCCGAGGATGACCGCGATGAGCGTCCAGCGAACATCGTGTCCCCGCCGGGCCATCCACAGGCCGGTCGCCAGCCCGATCAGCACCCACACGACGACGAAGACTGTCAGAACGGTCCAGTTCACGATCTTCTCCTCGACATGGTCGGCAGAGTGACGTGCCAGGTGGTGGTTTCGGTGCCACTAGGGCATCACCGCTTCTGGTAGACATCCGGGATCCCGTCTCCGTCGGCGTCGATCTGTTCCAGCGCGGCGATCGTGCGGTAGGCGCGGTTACGGACGGTGAGCACCACCGAGGCGAGCAGGGCGCTGAGCAGCGAGCCGCACAGGACGGCGACCTTGACGTGGTCCGCGGCGACGGTGCCGGCGCCGAAGGCGAGATCGCCGATCAGCAGCGACACCGTGAAGCCGATGCCGCCGAGCAGCGAAACACCGAGGACGTCGAGCCAGCTGAGCTCGTCGTCGAGGTGGGCGCGGGTGAACCGGGCCATCAGGTAGCTGACCCCGAAGATGCCGGCGACCTTGCCGAGCACCAACCCGGCGATCACGCCCGCGGAGATCGGGTCGGTGAGGGCGTCGGTCAGCCCGGTGAGCCCGCCGACCGTGACGCCTGCGGCGAAGAACGCGAACACCGGGACCGCGACTCCCGCGGAGATCGGCCGGATCAGGTGTTCGATCTGCTCGGCGACGGCGATCTCCTTCCCACCGACCATCTGCGATACCGGGACCATGAACCCGAGCAGCACACCGGCGATGGTGGCGTGCACCCCTGATTCGTGCACCAGCCACCAGGTGAGGGCCGCCGCGGGCAGCAGCACCGGCAGCAGCAGCCACCACCGCGCGCCCGCGCCACGACGCAGCGCGACACCGAACGCCACCAGCGGAAGCAACGCCGCGCCCAGGTAGAGCAGGTTCACCTCATCGGTGTAGAACACGGCGATCACCGTCACCGCGAGCAGGTCGTCGACCACAGCGAGGGTGAGCAGAAAGGTCCGCAGCGCCGAGGGCAACCGGCTGCCGATCACGGCGAGGATCGCCACCGCGAAGGCGATGTCGGTCGCCGTCGGAATCGCCCACCCGTTCAACGCCTCGGCACCGCCGCGCAGATTGATCGCCACGAAGATCAGCGCCGGGACCACCATGCCACCGAGTGCGGCGGTGATAGGCATCGCCGCGCGACGCAGATCCCGCAGACTGCCTTCGACGAATTCACGTTTGAGCTCGACACCGACGACGAAGAAGAACACCGCGAGCAACCCGTCGGCGGCCCATGTCCCCAGGCTCAGGTCCAGATGCAGCGCCGCCGGACCGACAGTGGTGTCGCGCAATGCCAGGTAGGAATCGGCCCAGGCGGTGTTGGCCCAGATCAACGCGGCCAGGGCGCCGATCAGCAGCAACACACCGCCGACGGTTTCCTTACGCAGGATCTCGGCTACGCGACGAGATTCCTGCCACGAACCGCGAGACAGGAAGGGGGGACCGGAAGACGTACTCGACAACACAAATCCTCGGAGGTCGGCGGGGAGGGGACGAGGTCGCGGTGATCGCAGTAACCCGCCGCGCTTCTCGGCACTGGGCGGGCGATCACCGCTGCGGGGCAACACGCACGGCGTCGCGCCGACTACGGGACGTGATCAACGGGAGCGCGAGACAGGTCCTCCGCCGAAGAATCGGTCCCTACAGAATCGGTGACTGCAGAATCGGTCACTGCGTCGATCGACGATCGCTACCGGCCGGGCAGACGGGGACAGAGCCAAAGAGTGCGGACACAGGGGCCTCCGGTTCGACAACAAGATCACATTTTTGCCGACCAGACTTCCCGGCGCACCTTCTGCGACCCTACCGCACTCGATCTTGCGGCCGTACTCCGACGCTGCCGCCGACATCCACCACGCGCCCGCACGCGCCGACATCGAGACCGCGGTGCTGATCCCGGCGCGCACGCTGTCCGAAGCCGCCAAGACGCTCGGCGACCAGCGACCCGCTTCGTGTCGGCGTGCCGCCTCACCCGATTCGGTCCCACCCGTTCGACAACGGTCTCCGCTCGACCACGGCCATGCACCGGCGGACCCGCCCTCCACGCACCCGGTGGCTAGCCGGTACCTCCGCCCTCGGGCGCCAGGGTGAAATAGTTCTCTTCCTCCTGTACGAAGTGCAGCTTGAGCAGCGCATACAGCCCGTACAGGGCGGCGAGCAAGTCGTCACATTGGTCGGCCCGCAGGCCGCCCGCCTCATCGGCCTGCGCGAGGTGCGCGCGCAGCCGACGGCTGAGCCGATCGATCTCGGCGTGCATGCGGCTCATCGTCGCGGTTGCCTCCCCACCGCCGAGCGGCGCCGCCAGGGCGGGGTACAGCTCACTGTCCTCGGCGCGTTCGTGCGGCAACAGCGTGTCGAACAAGAACGCGTCGGCGCGGCGCAGTGCCGCATGAGCGGCGACGAGGTCACCGGAGCTGAGCAACTGGGCGGCCTCGCGCAGCAGCGACAACTCATCGCGCAGCTCGTCGTGTTCGGCGGAGAACCTGTGCAGCATCGTCTCGGTGTCTTCGGGCAGGTTCAGCTCGCGCGCTCGGTCACCGCGCAGCGCACGCAGGGCGTTGAGAATGACCGCGACATCGATGCCCTCCTGCAGCAGTGCGCCCGCCGCCGGAGGCAGATATCCGAACGCGGCGAACCCCATCGCGATCAGCGACAGCCCCATGCCGACAGTGGCGCTCTGCACGGCGATGCGGCGTGAGCGGCGCGCGATCTCCATCGCGTCGGCGAGCGGGTCGAGCCGGTCGCTGGTGAGCACGATGTCCGCGCTCTCCGAACTCGCCGTCGAACCGCGGGCGCCCATGGCGACACCGACAGTCGCGGCGGCGAGCGCGGGCGCGTCGTTCACACCGTCGCCGACCATCACCGTCACCGCCGACTCCCGCTCGGCGCGCACACCGGCGACCTTGTCGGCCGGGGACTGCTCGGCGTACACCCTGTCCAGACCGAGGACGGAGCCGATCTCCTCGGCAGGCTCGCGCCGGTCACCGGTGAGCATGACCAGCCGGTTCAGTCCCGCCGAGCGCAGCCGCCGCAGGGTGCGGGAGGCGTCGCGCCGCAACGGATCCACGAACAGCAGCGCGCCCGCGAGATCGCCACCCACCGTGATCCACGCGATCACGGCGCCGTCGAGGGCGGCACGATTATGCACCGCCCGAGCCCATCCCGGAGCGTCGGTGGGCAGGGTGAGGGTGCCGACGGTGATCCGGCGGCCGTCGACGGTGGCGGCCACACCGGAACCGGCCTGCTCGTCGACGTCGGTGGGCATCGACAGGGCCAGCCCCCGGATCTTCGCCTCCTGCACGATCGCCTCGGCGAGCACGTGTGGGGAGAGTTGATCCGCGGAAGCGGCCAGCCGCAACACTTCGGCGGCGTCGCCGCCGGGGGCGGTGACGATGTCCGCGCTGGTGGGACGACCGCTGGTGAGCGTGCCGGTCTTGTCCATCACCAGCGTTGTCGCGTGCCCGAGGTTCTCGAGCGCGCCGCCGCTGCGGATCACCACCCCCAGGCGCGAAGCCCGAGACAGTCCCGAGACGATCGCGACGGGCGCCGCGAGCAGCAAGGGGCATGGGGTGGCGACCACGAGTACGGCGACGGCACGGGTGGCCGAGCCGCTCAGCAGCCACGCGAGCCCGGCCATGACCAGCGCCACGGGCAGAAACCAGGCGGCGACCCGGTCGGCGATCCGCACCACCGGGGCGCTCTCGGCAGCGGCCTCGCGGGCCAGGCGCACGATACCGGCGTAGGTACTGTCCTCGGCGGTGGCGCGCGCCTGCATCTCGAACGCTCCGCCGGCGTTGACGACGCCGCTGCGCATCGCCTCCCCGGTCCGGCGCTGCACATGCATCGGCTCGCCGGTGAGCACGGATTCGTCGAGTACCGCCAGTTCGGAGGTGAGCCAGCCGTCGACGGGGACCACCTCGCCCGGCCCGACGGCCAAGGTGTCGCCGGGAGCGACCTCGGCCAGCGGCACCACTTCCAACTCGTCGCCGACTCGGCGGCGGGCTGTGCGCGGAGCGTGCTCGAGCAGGGACCGCAGATCCTTGGTGGCGCGGCGTTCCGCGGCCGCGTCGAGCGCCTGCCCGGAGGCCAACATGACACCGATCAGCGCACCGGCGACATACTCGCCGACCAGCAATGTGCCCACCAGGGAGAGCACCGCGATCAGGTCGACCCCGATCCGGCCGCGGCGCAGCGCGTCGATCACCCACCATACGGCCGGCGCGATGGCGACTACAGTCCCAGCGATCCACCAGGCATCGGCGACGTCACGAGCATCCGCCAGCCACGCGACACCACCGGCTGCCAGGGCGGTCACGCTGGCGATCAGGAAAACCAACTGGCCTCGAGAGCGTATGCGCTCATGCCACGGTGCCTTCGGCGCCGACGGCGCATCGGTCATGGCGCCGCTCCCTCACTTCGTCTCCGGCGAAATCGGACTGCTCTCGTCATTCTCGAGGCTACCGGGATTTCGTGAGGCGGTCGGTTCCGCCGGTCGGACAAGTGGCCTGGTGGATGATCCGCTTCGACGCGCGCACCGTCGGCGGCGCGTTCAGCGCGATGGGCTCGGCCGGCTCCGGTATCTTCGCGACTGCTGTCGCCACGAGCCCGGAAGGAGACAGTATGCGAGGTGAAGCCCGGTTGCGAAGCGCCGCAGAACTTCCTGCCGACTACCGCATCCATCGAACGGTGGATCTCGGCAGGGACAGGAAGTTCTCCTTCGCCGTCCAGGGGATTTTCGCGGTGGTGGCCGGCGTCGCCATCGCGGCGGTGCCGCTGCTCGACCTGCCGCTCACCTCGAGCTGGAGCTCGGTCGTCACCGTCGCGGTGACACTGCTCGCGTGCCTGGTCTATCTGGCCGTGCACGAGGTCACGCACGGGGTCGTCCTGCAACTGCTGACCCGGGTACGCCCCACCTACGCCGTGCGGTTTCCCTTCGTGACCACCGGAAACCACGCCTATCTCACCCGGCGTGACACAGTGCTCGTGGCCTCGGCGCCGAGCATCCTCTGGGGCCTTGCCCTGCTCGCCGCTGTTTTCACCCTCCCCACCGACTATCGGCTCACCGCATACGTTCTGACGGCACTGAACTTCGCCGGGTCGGCTGGGGATTACGTCGAAGTCTTCCTGATCGCCAGGCAACCACCCACCGCGCTGGTTCGAGACGACGGCGACAAGGTGCGCATCTTCGTGCCGCAGAGCTCATGAGGACGGCTGAACTCCTCCGACCCCACGAGCCGGCTCTGCTCAGCTGATCGGCGAGTGGACCTCGTCGGGATTCTTGTCGATGCGCAGTCCCCGCCAGCTCGGGTGCCGCAGCCCCTCGGAGGTGGCTTCCCGGTACTCGATGTCGGCGACCAGTTCAGGACGCACCCAGTGCGCGGAGGACGCGATCGCACGCGGCACGGGCAGGTCGAACGGCGAGTCGGACCGGGCGAGCTCGTCGAGGCGGGCGCGCAGCAGGGTGCGATCGCGCTGTTTCCAGCCGGTGCCGACATTGCCGATGTGCACCAACAGCCCCTCGTCGTCGTAGGCGCCGAGAATCAGCGAACCGAACGACCCGCCCACGGACCCCTGCCCAGGCAACCATCCGGCGATCACCGCTTCGGTCGTCTTGCGCAGCGGCATCTTGATCCAGGCGCGGCTGCGCGCACCGGGCCGATACGGGGAGTCGAGACGCTTGGCGACGATGCCTTCGAGTCCGTGGTCGGCGGCGTCGGCCGCCAGCCGTTCGGGATCGACATCGGTCCACACGGGGGAGAGTTGCAGCGGCGGGTGGGCCAGGTCGAGCCGGTCCAGCAGCGCACGACGTTCGGCGAAGGACAGGCCGACGG
The DNA here is from genome assembly GCF_001613125.1 of Nocardia shimofusensis NBRC 100134. GTDB lineage: Bacteria > Actinomycetota > Actinomycetes > Mycobacteriales > Mycobacteriaceae > Nocardia > Nocardia shimofusensis. The sequence continues at coordinate 189,894 of NZ_BDBT01000006.1, read as the reverse complement.
TCGGGCTGCCGTCGAGCATGAGCAGGTCGAAGATCATGTACAGGACCGGCACCTCACGGATGAGCTGCGCCGAAGGCGTCCGCACATGCATGCGGCGCTGCAACCGGGAGAACGACGGCGCGCCGTGTTCCCCGCCGGGTGCGACGATCTCCCCGTCGAGCACCGCACGCTCGGCGGCGACCCGCTGTGTCACCGCGTCGGTTATCTCGGGGAAGGAGTCGCTCACCTGCTTGGCGTTGCGGCTGTAGAGCACGCATGCACCGGAGGTGGTGTCGGCGACGGCGCGCATGCCGTCCCATTTCATCTCGAAGGCCCACCCGCTCGGATCGGCGGGAGGGGTCCCTGCGGTGGCCAGCATCGGTGCGGGCGGCGCCATGACACCAGCTTATCGACAGCAAACCTCCGGCAGGGGACGCCTCCGGCCGCCAGGAGACTGGTTATTCGCCCCGCCACCGCGGCGCACGCTTCTCGGCGAACGCGCGCGGCCCTTCGGCGGCGTCTTTGCTCATGAACACCGGCATGGTCTGCTCGAGATTCATCTGCCAGATCGGCGCATCCCAGTCCGACCCGAAATCGGCGGCCTTGTGGATGATCCGCTTGGACGCGCGCACCGCCAGCGGCGCGTTCGCCGCGACGGTTTCGGCCAGCTCTAGCGCCACGGCCAGCACCTCGTCAGCGGGCACCACTCGATTGACCAGCCCCCACTGCAGGGCTGTCGCGGCGTCGATCGGCGTGCCGGTCAAGGCCATCTCGAGGGCGATCTTCTGCGGAATCTGACGCGGCAGCCGCAGCAGACCGCCCGCGGCGGCGACCAGGCCGCGCTTGACCTCGGGCAGACCGAGTGTCGCCTCGGCGCTCATCACCGCCAGGTCGCAGGCGAGCATGATCTCGGTGCCGCCGCCGAGGGCGAATCCGTTGACTGCGGCGATGAGCGGCTTGTCGATGAAATGTTGGACCAGTCCGGCGAATCCGTATTCGGGATGCTCGGGATCACCGATATCGCGCCCCTGCGCCAGCGCCTTGAGGTCGGCGCCCGCGCAGAACGCCCGGCCCGCGCCGGTGATGACGCCGACGCGGAGTTCGGGATCGCCTGCCAGTTCCTCCAGAGCGGCCCCCACCGCCCTCGACAGCGCCGAATCCACGGCGTTCATGGCATCGGGGCGGTTGAGGGTGATGACTGCGACAGCGCCCCGGCGTTGCAGGGTGGCGGCTTCGGACATGTGCGGACCTCCTCGCTGCGACCCGCCACGGTGCGGGCCACTGCTTGTCGAACCTACCGGCGCGAGCGGGTCCGCACCCCTCGTTGCGGACCCGCGCCCCACCCGGTCAGCCCTCGGTGAGAGCGGCGACGGCGCCGGCGAACATGGTGTTCTTGATCGCGCCCATGGTGCCGGAGTCCTTGCCGAGCAACGGCCGGACCATGTCGAGCGCGGCGGCAGTGACCGCGTCCTCGGCGACGGCCGCGTCCACCAGGTCGATCGCGGCCGCGTCCGCGCCACCGAAGCGGCGCCCGGTGGTCATCGACGCGATCTGAGCCTTCGGGGTCAGCTTCGCCTGGATCAGCGCCGCCATACCGGGGGTGAACGGGATGCGGATATCGACCTCGGGGAAACAGAAGAAGCCCCGGTCCGCGCGCATCGACCGATAGTCGTGGGCGATCGCCAGCATGGCGCCGGCCCCGAACGCGTGACCGTTCACCGCGGCCGCGGTCGGCAACGGGAAGGTCAGCACCCGCGCCAGCAGCGCCTGCACCTGCCCGACGTACCACTGCATCCGATCGGCATTGGCGCCCAGCCATTCCAGGTCCAGGCCGTTGGAGTAGAACTTGCCGGTCGCGGTGGTCACCAGCGCGTGCGCCCCCTCGGCGAGCACGGTGTCGAGGTGAGTGTTGACCTCCTCGAGGAAGGCGGGGGAGAAGCGGTTCTCGTCGCCGCCGAGGTCGAGCACGGCGATGGAATCGCGAATATCGAGGGTGGTCACAGGTTTTCCCTTTCCGATGGTGTGATGTCGGCAGATGTGACGGCCGGTGGTGGGATGGACAGGACCGCTCGGACGGCGGCCCGTAACTGTCGGCGCGCCAGCGGGTCGGCCCACCGGTCTCGGCGCAACAGCAGCGCGGTCGGCAGATCGACCAGGCAGGTGGTCAGGACTTCCACCGCGCGGCGATCCCGCCTGCCCCACCGGCGCACCGCCAGGCCGATCAGAAGATCGACCAATTGCCGCTCGGTCGCGGCGATCTGCGCGGCCAGCTCGGCAGGCAGCTCGGCGCCGAGCAGTTCGTCGCGGGACACGGTGAGCACAAGCCGGGCCGAGGCGGGGAAGCGCTCGGCGAACACGCTCGGCGCCTCCGCGGCCGCGACGATGGCCTCCACCGGATCCGAACCGGCAGTGTCGGCGAGTTCACGCTGAAGCTCGAGGAATCGGTGCGCACCCCGCAACCAGGCCCGGCCCAGCAGACCCGCGCGGGAACCGAACGTGTGATAGAGCGCGCCGTTGGACATCCCGGTCGCCGTGGCCACCGCGCGCACCGTCACCGCCGAAGGACCCGAACGCGCGGCGAGCGCTTCGGCGGCATCGAGCACGACATCGGGGTCGTGCACACGGGGGCGGGGCATACGCAGCACAATAACAGAGCGAGCGCTCTGTTATTGCGGGGGCCCGAAATGTGCGGGGTTGCGCACGCGCACTACAGGATTCACGACCGACCCCGGCCCCGATGCGGTAGCCTTCGACCTGCTTCTCCCACACCCCACCCGAACGAACAGAACGGCACCGCATGTCACGAGTGGTCACCAAGGAGCAGTACTTCCACACCGCTCTCGAGGTGCTGGCCGAACTCGGCTTCAAAGGACTCAACATCGGCGTCCTATGCCGCAAACTCGGCGTCACCAGCGGCTCGTTCTACCACCACTTCGGCAGCTGGCAGGGCTTCGTCGACACCCTGCTCGAACACTGGGAGAACCGCCAGATCCTGCTGCTGCGCGGCCGAAACTTCAACCAGGGCAACCCCGACGACGACGTCACCGCCATGGCCGACCTCGCCCTCGGTCTGCACCACGCCGCCGAAGCCGCCATCCGCGCCTGGGCCGCCAACGACGAATCGGTGAACCTCGCCCTCAAGCGCGTCGACGAATCCCGCCGCCGCACCGTCCACAAAGCCGTCCGAAACGTCCTCGGCGACGACGACACCGCCACCGTGGTCACCTCGATGGGCATGGCCATGCTCGTCGGCTACCAGCAGATCGCCGCGGGCGGCGGCGACGGCACCTCGCTCGACGACCTGCTCACCCAGTACAAGCGCCTGATCTACTCCTACACTCGCGACTGACTTCCGCGCCGCCGGCTCGCCCCCCGCGCGGCCACACAGGTGGGGATTTCCCTTCCGGTTCGGCCGCCGAACGGCTCACACCGAGGCCGGATTCCCCGTACTCACCTGCGCGCCCGGCTCCGAGTCCACACCGACCCCGGCGGGGACGACCCGCACCCATGTGTTGTTCACCGCCGAAGCCCCCGAGAACGGGTCGACCAACGTCGGATCGGGCAACAGGTTCGCATTCGCCCCCGGCAGCGACGCCGCCACCGACCAGCCGACACCGGCCTCCTGATGCCCCCACCCGTGCGGCACCGCCACCGCGCCGGCGCGGATCTCGTCGCTGACCTCCAGCGCCACCACGATCGACCCCGTCACCGAGGTCACCTCCACCTGGTCACCAGCGGTCAGGCCGCGCGCCCGGGCATCGTCGGGATGCATCAACGCCGTGCACCGGGCCCGGCCCTTCACCATCGACGGCAGATTGTGCAGCCAGGAATTGTTGCTGCGCAGATGACGCCGACCGATCAACTTCAGATCGAACCCGTCCGGCGCGGCCGTCAACGACCGCCCCGCCGCCGCCTCGGCAACCAGATCCCGAGCCGCGCGCACGAATTCCTCCGGCGCCACATGCACCTTGCGATCCTTCGTCGCGATGATCGACCGCAACCGCGGCCGCAACGGACCGAAATCCACACCACCGGGCGTGCGCCGCAGCTTCGCGACCGTCACGCCCTGACGCCCGCGCCGCAACACCCCGTACGGACCGGTCGCCATCGCCAACCCCGTCAACCGCATCGGCGACGCCACCCCGAACATCGCGTTCATCACCCGGCCGCTGAACCGACGCACCGGCAACGGCAGCACCTCGGTCACCAACCGCGCCAGGATCTGCCAGTCCTCGAGCCCATCGGCCGGCGGCTCGAACACCCGCGCATCGAAGCGCACATTGTTGCGGACACTGAACACCGGGAACAGGATGCTCAGATCCTCACGCTCGAGCTGCGAGACCGGCGGCAGGATGATGTCGGCGTGCCGGGTCGTCTCGGTGATGTACATATCCACGGCCACATAGAAATCCAGCGATTCCAGCGCCGCGGTCAACCGACCGCCCTGCGCCGTGGACAGCACGGGATTACCGGCGTAGGTGACCATCGCCCGGACCCGCTCGGGCCCCTCGGTCAGAATCTCCTCGGCCAGCGCGGCCACCGGCAGCTCACCGCGGAACGACTTGTAGGCGCCCGAGCGATCCGTCCACGCCCCGTACCCGACTCCGAGGAACCGCGCGAAGGCCGGCGCGTCGACGGGGGGAGTGGAGTACATCTGCCCACCCGGCCGATCCAGATTCCCGGTCACGGCGTTGATGGTGTTCACCAGCCAATGCGTCAACGTCCCGGTCACCTGCTGACACACCCCGACTCGGGCGTACAGCACCGCCGAACTCGCCGCGGCGTGCTCGCGCGCCAGCCGACGAATCGTCTCCGCGTCCACGCCCGCGGGCCCGGCCATCGCCTCGGGAGTCACCTCGGCCACCAGGGCACGCAGTTCGTCCCAGCCCGAACACAACTGCCGCACCGCACGCTCGTCGCACAGGTTCTCCGTCACCAGCACATGCAGCATCGCCAGCAGCAGATACAGATCCCCACCCGGGGCGACCGCCACGTGCTCGTCGGCCAGTCGCGCGGTCTCGGTGCGCCGGGGATCGATCACCACCACCGCGCCGCCACGATCGCGCACCGCGCGGATCCGCTGCTTGGCGCCCGGCATCGTGGTCACCGAACCGTTGGACACCGCCGGATTCGCCCCGAGGATCACCAGCCGATCGGTGCGGTCGATATCGGCCACCGGCATGAGCAGATTCGACCCGTACATCTGCCAGGCCGCGAACTCCTGCGGGAACTGATCCATGGAGGAGGCGGTGAAGAAATTGCGCGTGAGCAGGGCGACGCGCAGCAGTACGCCATAGAGCACCGAGGAGCTGTGCGCCGCGGGATTGCCCAGGTACATCGCGATCGCGTGCGACCCGTGTTCTTTGCGCACCGCGCGCAGCCGCTGCCCGATCTCGGCGAACGCCTCGTCCCACCCGATCGGCACGAACTCGTCGCCGACGCGCTTCACCGGGGTGCGCAGCCGGTCGGGATCGTGGTGCAGGCCGGCCATCGCGGTGGCTTTGGGACAGATGTAGCCCTTCGACAACACGTCGTCGGGGTTGCCCTCGATCCGTGTCACCTGGGCGTCCTCGACGGTCACCAGAATGCCGCAATGCGCCTCGCACAGCGTGCACTGCCGAGCGATGGTCTCAGTGCTCATGTTTCCTCGCGCCACCTTCCACGGTCCTCCGCTCAGGCTACCGCCGGACCCCCACCCACACGAGAGACTTTCGACCAATTCGTCTCATTTACTCAGTCGGCTAGCGCTACACCCGCGCATCGCATCGTCGCCCGAACAGCGCGACTCCACCTCAGGTCCGGCAGGCAGCGCCGCCCGCACAATTACCGAGGCGCGCGGGCGAGCTCGGCGGGCCTACCTGAGCGTGACACCGCCGTCGACCGGGATCACCGCACCGGTGATGTACGCGGCGTCGTCGGAGAGCAGGAACGCGACCGTGCCCGCGACCTCCTCGGGCCTGCCGAGCCTGCCCAGCGGGATCGTGGACAGCTCGGCTTCCAGCCTGGCCTCCGGGACCGCCGCGAGCATGTCGGTGTCGGTGTATCCGGGCGCGATGACATTGCTGGTGAAATTCCGTGACCGACCGCCGATTTCCTTCGCCAGCGACCGTGCCATCCCGACCAGCCCGGCCTTCGCGGCCGCGTAATGCACCTGCCCGGCCATGCCGTCGGTACCCGCCGCGCTGGAGATGAAAACCATGCGCCCGTACTTGGCCTTGATCATATTGCGGCTGGCGCGCTGAGCGACCCGCCACGCCCCGGTCAGGTTCGTGTCCACCAGGCGACCGAACTCCGCACTCGTCATCCGCATGATCAGCTTGACCTCGGTGATGCCGGCATTGGCGACCACCGCCTCCACGGGACCGTCCGTTTGCTCGATGTGCGTGAAGGCCCTGTCGACCGAGTCGTCGTCGGTGACGTCCATCTCGACCGGCAAGACCCCCTCGGGCACCCCCTTGCCCCGATGACCGCCCCACACGGTGTGCCCTTCCTCGACCAGCCGCACTGCGATGGCCGCTCCGATTCCGCGATTGGCTCCGGTCACCAAGACACGCATGAAATCCCCTCTCGAACGCGAGCCCCGGATCCGATCCGAGGCCACCGATCACCATATCGACACCACGCAGGTTTGGTGCATGCGCGCCAAAGATGCTGCGCGACAATGCATCATCGAATAGCCGGCGGTCCCCACTTCCCCGCTCTTCAATCGTCACGTGACGATTCAATTCTCGCCCGCGGACGCCGCAGGGGAGGGGCACATGCGCGCTACCATCATGCCGAATCGCTCGATCCACCAGCTCGATCCGAGACCGGAAATTTTACGGCGGGCGAAATATCGTCCATGCGCGCACGATCCCGAGCATCGCCGATCCGTCATCGCGCAACCGGAAGCGGGATTCGACATCGAGCGAGCGCGGGCGGCCACGACCGACGGGGTTCGACGCCCGAGCCGATCGATATGCACAGCGGGCGCGTATGCACGCAACACCGAAGGGAAACAACCCCTCTCGCCAACCCCGTTGCCGCGCCGATAATCTACATTATGTCAACTAACCGGCGGACCGCCCTCCCCGATGGAGGCTTTGCCGCGCGACTCAGAAGCGCGGCGTCCGAACCTCGGAGCTCGGCCGGCGTGAGGTGGGCGGATCCGGGTATTGCCACGGTGACACCAGCGAGCAGCTCGACCGAGGGAGCGCACCTCATGACCGAACAAACCGCAGTCCGATCCCTACCCGACCTGGACCTCGCGTGGTACCTGGGACTCTGGTACGAGATCGGGCGTCTCCCCCTCAGATGGGAAGACGACGACGCCCGCGAGATCACCGCCCAGTACTCGCTCGAGGACGACGGGACGATCCGAGTCGACAATCGCTGCTTCGACGGTGACGGCAAGCCGACCCAGTCGATCGGCAAAGCCACTCCGGTGGAGGGTGAACCGGCGCAGTTGAAGGTGACTTTCCTGCCCGCGGGTCTGCGCTGGATCCCCTTCACCGAGGGCGACTATTGGGTGCTGAAGATCGACGAGTCCTACGACCACGCACTGGTCGGCACCCCGGATCGCAAGAACCTGTGGTTCCTGGCCCGGCGACCGGTCGTCGACGAGGCCACGAAAGCCGAATTCCTCGACGAGGCAAGGTGTCAGGGGTTCGACCTGGCCGACTGGATCACGCCCGCGCAGACGGGGCGGCACGTCACCGACGCGGATCTCACGTAACCGGTGTGCCACTCGCCCGCACGGGCCGGGGCGTCAGCGTTGCTCGGGACGCCCCCACACCGACGGATCCGGCGGGCCCCACTCGATATCGTCCGGCAAGGCCGGGTCCGGCGCGGGACGCCTCGGACCGGGGCCGGGATACCGGTGGGGTGGTATCCACGACTGCTGCACGGGTGGCGCCGCGGGCCGCTGCTCCTCGGCAGCCGGCGGCGCTGTCCACGCATCCTGTCGATTGCTTCTCCCCCGGATCACCAGCGCTGCCAGGACCACCCCGGCGATGACGAGGATCGGAACCGCCAGCACCCCGAACCAGGTCAGGTATCGCACGAGCTGCAGATACTTGTCCGAGCTCGGCGGCGCCTCAGGAGTGGGATTCCCCTGCGCGAGCACATCACCCATGACGCCGTGGACAGCAAGAACGAGAGTACTCACCGGTCCCCTCCCCGAAAAGTGCGGAATTACAAGTGAATACGTCCTTCGATACTGGCACAGCCCTCGACCGGAATCGCCGGAATGACCGAAGAGTGCCGCTCCGACAGGAGGCCTGGTGTCTACGCTCGGATCCATGAGCCCTCGAATGCGAGTCACCCCACCGTTGGCCTGGGCAACTCTTTTCGCCGCGATCGCTCAGGCCCTCGCGCCCGTAGTCGCGGGCCTCAGCGGAGGCGCCTCCCCGGACGAATCCACCACCGACCTGTACATCACTCCGGCCGGATACGCGTTCTCGATCTGGGGTGTCATCTACACCCTGTCGATCGCCACCACCGCTGGCGTGGTCTGGAAACGCGCCACCGGCACAGACCGCCCCGACCACCTGCTCACCGATCTGCTCATCACCTTCCTCGGCGCGTCCGCGTGGATCGCGGGATCGGCGGCCGAGATCCCGTGGATCACCCCGATCATCCTCACGATCATGACCATCGCGCTCCTCGACGCGGTGCGCCTCACCGCGAGCTCGTACGACGAGTCCACGCCCGGATGGCTCACCGGCCTCACCCGGACCATCGTCGGCCTCTATGCGGCGTGGGCGTCGGCGGCGGTGTTCCAGAACTGGGCATCCGACATCGGCGCGAGCTTCGGCGACCCCACCGTCCTGTGGTGGCAGCTGGCGATCCTGATCCTGGGCGCGCTCTTCGGCATCGCCGTCACCGCCCGCTACGGCGGCGCACTCCCCCTCTATCCGATCGGTCTGGTGTGGGCGCTGATCGGCATCCTGGTGACCGGATGGGGTGAGCAGACCGCCGTCGTCGTGGTGTGCGTGATCGCCGTCGCCGGCGTGGCTGTGGCCTGGTGGATCGCTCGTCAGCGAGGTCCGCGGCGGAATCGGGCACTCGGTGATCAGGCACTGTAGCCACCGGAAGCTGGAACGATCGGCGACAGAGCTGTAGGGATCGGAGACGGAGCTGTAGGGATCAAAGGCGGAAAGGAGGAGAAAACACTCCTTCCACTTTCAACTTATATCGCACCCCAGGGCTTGCGGCAAGACCCGGGTGATACCGCAGAATGGTCCGCTCGAGCCATCCACCTGCGGAAACAGAGGTCCCGAATTGCACGTGTCGTCATCGACCGCCAGCGCGTTCGCTCTTGCCGACCACCTCACCCCCAAAGCCGATCCGGCGCTCATCGCCGCCGACGAACAGCACTTCGCCACCATCGCCGCCAGCCTCGAGGAGTCCATCGCCGACCTGACCCGACGACTCGACGCGACCCGCAAGGCGCCGACTCGCATGGGCCAGGAGGCCGTGGAGCGGGATCTGGAGATCCACCGGCTGACCGCGCGGCTGCGCTCGCTGCGCCGCTTCGGTCTGGACCTGTGTCTCGGGCACATGGTGAGCGAGGACCACCCGGAGCCGGTGTACATCGGGCGCCTCGGTCTGCTGGACGGCGCGGGCAACCAGTTGCTCGTCGACTGGCGCTCCCCCGCCGCCGAGCCGTTCTTCGGCGCCACCCACGCCCACCCGATGGGCCTCGCGCGGCGCCGCAGATACCGCTGGTCCGGCGGCAAGATCAGCGACTACTGGGACGAGGTGTTCACCGCGGAGGGTCGGCAGAGCAATGCCGCGCTCGACGACCAGTCCGCCTTCATCGCCGAACTGGGCGGAAATCGGTCACCGAAGATGCGTGACGTGCTCGGCACCCTCCAAGCCGACCAGGACGCCATCATCCGGGCGGGCTCACGCGGCGCTCTGGTCGTCGACGGCGGGCCGGGCACGGGCAAGACCGTCGTCGCGCTGCATCGGGCCGCGTACCTGCTCTATTCCGACCCCGCGCTACGTCACCGCGTGCTGTTCGTCGGCCCGCACGAGCCGTACCTGGCCTATGTCGCCGACGTACTGCCCAGCCTCGGCGAAGAGAGCGTGCAGCTGTGCACCCTGCGTGACCTCGTCGCCGAGGGCGAATCGGCGACAGTGGAGGACGACCCGGAGGTGGCTCGCCTGAAGTCGTCCGCGCGGATGGTCGAGGCGATCGACGCGGCCGTCGCGTTCTACGAGCAGCCGCCCCGCAAGGGCATGGTGGTGGCGACCGACTGGGCCGACATCCCGCTGAGCCCCGACGACTGGGCCGAGGCGTTCGAGGCACCGGAGCCCGGCACTCCCCACAACGAGGCACGTGAGCAGATCTGGGAGCTACTGCTCACGATCCTGATCGACAAGTACGACGGCTCCGCCTCCCCTGCGCAGCTTCGGAAGTCGTTGCGGGAGAACGACGATTTACGCGCCACGCTCGACAATGCCTGGACGATGATCGAGGCGGCCGACCTGGTCGCGGATCTGTGGTCGGTTCCGGCCTATCTGCGTAAATGCGCGCCGTGGCTCGGTCCCGAGGATGTCCGCAGGCTACAGCGTCCGGCGCAGGCACGGTGGACGATGTCGGACCTACCGCTGCTCGACGTGGCGCGGCGGCGGCTCGGTGATCCGAAGGCGTCGCTGCGGGCGCGCCGATACACCGCCGCGGTGGACGCCGAACGAGCGCGCATGTCGAGCGTCATCGATGATCTGATCGCCTCCGACACCTATGCCGACGGCGAGGGGTTGATGACGCAGCTGCGCCAGCGGGATCTGCGCGAGATGCTGGTCGACGACGCGGCCTTGCCCACCGTGGAGCCGGACCAGCTCGCCGGGCCCTTCGCCCACATCATCGTGGACGAGGCCCAGGAGCTGACCGACGCGGAATGGCAGATGCTGGTGCAGCGCTGCCCGTCACGCAGTTTCACCATCGTCGGAGACCGTGCGCAGGCCCGGCACGGGTTCACCGAGTCCTGGCGAGAACGGCTCGAGCGGGTCGGCGTCGATCGTGTCGAGATGGCGTCGCTGAGCATCAACTATCGGACGCCGGAAGAGGTGATGGCCGTGGCCGAGCCGGTGATCCGGGCGGCGCTGCCGGACGCGAATGTGCCGATCTCCATTCGCAGCAGCGGCATCCCGGTCGTTCACGGCCCGGCTTCGGAACTGGACTCGGTGCTCGATGCCTGGCTCGCCGAGAATGTCGACGGGGTCGCCTGTGTCATCGGCGATCCGGCATTCCGGGCGAGGCCGCGCGTGCGGTCGCTGAGTCCGACGCTTGCCAAGGGGCTCGAGTTCGACCTGGTCGTCCTGGTCGATCCGGAGGCGTTCGGCGAGGGCGTGGAAGGCGCGGTCGACCGGTATGTCGCGATGACCCGCGCGACGCGACAGTTGGTTGTCCTCACGACATCCTGAGGCGCTGGCAGAGGGCAGAGGGCAGAGGGCAGAGGGCAGAGGGCAGAGGGACGGAAGTTACCGGATCTCCCCTACGGCCGCCCGCACTGTGGCATGCTCGCTCGCAGTGCGGGCGGTACGCGTTTTCACGGGTCTTCGCAGGTCGATGCCGTGCGGACCGTCCGGCCACCTCTTGTTCACGATCACTTCGACGGATCTGCTGGCCCCGCGAAACTTGAACGTGTAAAGTTTCTGAGCGTGTCCATAGTTCCCGATTTCGAGCGCATGCTGCGCACCGCAGGCCTGCGGGTCACCGCGCAGCGGCTCGCCGTGCTGAGCGTGGTGCACGAGCATCCGCACTCGGAGACGGACTCGATCCTCGGGCGGGTGCGGGAGAGCGTCGGGACGGTGTCCCACCAGGCCGTCTACGACGTTCTGCGCGCACTGACCAGCGCGGGTCTGCTGCGACGCATCCAACCGATGGGCTCGGTCGCCCGGTACGAGACCCGGGTCGGCGACAACCACCACCACCTCGTCTGCCGCGGCTGCGGCGTCATCGTCGACGTCGACTGCGCGGTCGGCGAGGCTCCCTGCCTCGACGCCGCCGACGAACACGGTTTCGTCGTCGACGAGGCAGAGGTCATCTACTGGGGCCACTGCCCCGACTGTTCGAAAGCCCAGCTGTCTGCACCACCGAAGTGAGCAGCCTGCTTACTCCCTCGAAAGGAAACGCCGTGTCTGTGGAAACTCCGCCCATTGGTGAGGCCAATACCGAACCCGCCGAGAGCGGTTGCCCGGTAGCCGGCCGTCTGCGGCACCCGCTGCAGGGTGGCGGCAACCATGAGTGGTGGCCCAACCAGCTCAACCTGAAGGTGCTGGCCAAGAACCCCGTCGAGAGCAACCCGCTCGGCGCGGACTTCGACTACAAGGCCGCTTTCAACGCGTTGGACCTGGCCGCGGTCAAGAGCGACATCGCCGAGATCCTCACCACCTCCCAGGACTGGTGGCCCGCCGATTTCGGCAACTACGGTCCGCTCATGATCCGGATGGCCTGGCACAGCGCCGGCACCTACCGCATCCACGACGGCCGCGGCGGTGCGGGCACCGGCCAGCAGCGCTTCGCTCCTCTCAACAGCTGGCCCGACAACGTCAACCTCGACAAGGCCCGCCGCCTGCTGTGGCCGGTCAAGAAGAAGTACGGCCAGAGCATCTCCTGGGCCGACCTGCTGATCCTGACCGGCAATGTCGCGCTGGAGACCATGGGCTTCAAGACCTTCGGCTTCGCCGGCGGCCGCGAGGACGTCTGGGAGCCGGAAGAGGACGTGTACTGGGGCCCGGAAGCCGAATGGCTCGACGACCAGCGCTACACCGGCGAGCGCGACCTGGAGAACCCGCTCGGCGCGGTCCAGATGGGTTTGATCTACGTCAATCCCGAAGGCCCCAACGGCAATCCGGATCCGATCGCGGCCGCGGTCGACATCAAGGAGACCTTCGGCCGGATGGCCATGGATCACGCCGAGACCGTCGCGCTCATCGCGGGCGGGCACACCTTCGGCAAGACCCACGGCGCCGGTGACGCGGGCCTGGTCGGCCCTGAGCCGGAAGCGGGCGAGCTCGAGCAGATGGGCCTGGGCTGGAAGAGCTCGTTCGGCACCGGCAAGGGCCCGGACACGATCAGCAGCGGCCTGGAAGTCACCTGGACCAGCAAGCCCACCCAGTGGAGCAACGATTTCTTCGAGATCCTGTTCGGCTACGAGTGGGAGCTGACCAAGAGCCCGGCGGGCGCGCACCAGTGGGTCGCCAAGGATGCCGAGCCGATCATCCCGAACGCCTTCGATCCGTCGAAGAAGCAGCTGCCCACCATGCTCACGACCGACCTGTCGCTGCGCTTCGACCCCGAGTTCGAGGTCATCTCGCGCCGTTTCAAGGACAACCCGGACGAGTTCGCCGACGCGTTCGCGCGCGCCTGGTTCAAGCTCACCCACCGTGACATGGGTCCGGTCGCCCGCTACCTCGGCCCCGAGGTCCCGTCCGAGCAGTTGCTGTGGCAGGACCCGGTCCCGGCCGTCGAGCACGAACTGGTCGATGCCGCCGACATCGCCGCGCTCAAGACCCAGATCCTGGGCGTCGGCCTGTCGGTGCAGCAGCTGGTGAAGACCGCGTGGGCTGCGGCCTCGTCGTTCCGCGGCAGCGACAAGCGTGGCGGCGCCAACGGCGGTCGCATCCGCCTGCAGCCGCAGCTGGGCTGGGAGGTCAACGAGCCCGACGAGCTCGCCCGGGTGATCCGTGCCCTGGAAGGCGTACAGGATCAGTTCAATTCGGCCCAGACCGGAGGCAAGAAGGTCTCCTTCGCCGACCTGGTCGTGCTCGGCGGCGTCGCCGCGATCGAACAGGCGGCGAAGAACGCCGGCGTGACGATCGAGGTTCCGTTCACTCCGGGCCGCACCGATGCGACTCAGGAGTGGACCGACAGCGAATCCTTCGCCGCGCTCGAGCCGAAGGCCGACGGTTTCCGCAACTACCTCGGCAAGGCTTCGCGCCTGCCCGCCGAGTACCTGCTGGTCGACAAGGCGAATCTGCTGACCCTGACCGCGCCGGAGATGACGGTGCTCGTCGGCGGCCTGCGAGTGCTCGACGCCAACTACCTGAACTCGCCGCTGGGCGTCTTCACCGACACGCCGGGTTCGCTCACCAACGACTTCTTCGTGAACCTGCTCGATCTGAACACCGAGTGGGCGCCGTCGGGCAACGACGACGGCACCTACGTCGGCAAGGCGGCGGGCAGCGACGAGGTCAAGTGGACCGGCAGCCGCGTCGACCTGCTGTTCGGCTCGAACTCGGTGCTGCGTGCGCTGGCCGAGGTCTACGCGACCGACGACGCGAAGGAGAAGTTCGTTCGCGACTTCGTCTCCGCGTGGGACAAGGTCATGAACCTCGACCGGTTCGACATCGCCTGATCCGTACCGGGCTGATTCTCTTTCTCGGCGATCGGCGCCCCGTGGACCTGCTGGTTCACGGGGCGCCGTGCGTCACCGGCCAGGTGACCGTGGCGACGACGGCGAGATATGATCTTGAAGTGAACTAATCTCGAACTGGTGCTCGGACATTCACATGCGACCAGCGGCGCGTTCGCCTGGTCGGCGGCAGCGGCGACGTTGCCTCTAGCGGTCATGACCTTTCCGGAGATGCTGGACACCGAAACCCGTCTCGGGCCCGTGGACGTACTGCTCGGAGTCTTCCTGACGGCGGGGGCGGCACTGCTGCCCGACGCCGATCACCCGAAAGGCACCATCTCCCGAGTACTCGGGCCGTTGACGCATTACGCGTGCAAGCTCATCTCCATGCTCTCCGGTGGACACCGGCAGGGCACTCACTCGCTGCTCTTCGTGCTCGCGGCCGGAGTGGTCACCTGGGCCGGAATGCTCTACATCGGCCGGTATTTCACCCTCGCCCTGGTCTTCTTTCTGCTCGCACTGGCGGTGAAAGCACTGCACCTGTGCCCACCCGGCGACAGCATCCGCAGCTGGGGCACAGTGGCGGCGCTCGCGGCGGCGGGCACTTTCGCCATGGATCACTGGATCAGCGACAAGCCGACCTGGTTGCCGTTCTGCGTCGCCTTGGGTTCGCTGGCGCACATCCTCGGCGACTGCCTGACCGATCGCGGCTGTCCCCTGCTGTGGCCGATCAAGTGGCGGACGAGCGTGCCGATCATCGAGCGGACCGGAAACAAGGTCGAGACCTGGGTCATCGCACCGCTGTTCGGGCTGGGGACGATGGCCGTGCTCTGGTATGTGTTCAACGCCAATCCGTGATCAGGTCCGCTGCCGCTCGCGTGTCGCGCTCCCCCGACGCCGAGCGGCAGCGGGGGTTCCCCTTGCGGTTCAGCAGGATTCGCCTCCCCGTTACGGCCTCTGTAGCCGTTCACGGAGTCGACTTCCGATCCCCACAGCCCTCGTTGTTTGTGCGGTTTTTATAGGTGATGTTCGGTTCGGTGGGTTGTGAGGCAGTAAGGAGATTGATGGTTTGATGCGCATATGTCCATACTCAAATGTCTTACAAGGATGGAGTCACCGGTTTCGGAGTAATTTTCGCCCTTCCCGCTTTCCCTCGACCGGATCGAGCGGGCTCTCGTTCAGGAATCCCCCCTGACAGTGCAGTGCCGTCGCCATAGCGCCACTCCCCTCCCCTCACCCTGGATGGCACTCTGTACGGCATGACTCTCGATCACGGCGACCCCGGTGACGCCCCCTCGGTCCCCCAGCCGACCGCGCCGGTGGTGAATCCGGCGCGGCCCTCCCCCGCCGAGGAAGCCAGGACCGTTGTCGCGTCGACGAACATGGCGACGCTGGCGAGCCTCTCGCAGGACGGTGCGCCGTGGGCCTCTTTCGTCACCTACGGCGAGCTGGACGGTCAGCCGGTGATGTGCGTGTCGCGGATGGCCGAGCACGGGCGCAATCTGGCCGCCGACGCGCGGGCGAGTCTGTCCGTCGTAGCGCCGGACGTGCCGTCCGATCCGTTGGCGGGCACCCGAGTCACCCTCGCCGGGATCGTGGAGCGCCCGGAAGGCGAGGAGGCCGAGCGGGCACGGGCCGCGCACCTGGCGGGGGTGCCCGCAGCGAAGCACTACATCGACTACAGCGATTTCACGGTGTGGGTGCTGCGCGTGCAGCGGGTCCGCTGGGTCGGCGGTTACGGACGGATGGATTCGGCGAGTGCCGAGCAGTACGCGACCGCCCATCCGGACCGGATCGTGCCGAACGCGGCGCGCGCGGTCGCCCATCTCAACGACGATCATGCCGACGCGCTGGCGGATATGGCGCGTGTGCTGGGCGGCTATCCCGATGCGACGGCGGCGCTGTGTGAGCGAGCGGATCGGTACGGGCTGGATCTGCGGGTGCAGACACCGCGCGGCGTCGCTCGCACGCGGGTGGGCTATGCGGAGCCGATCGAGGAAATCGGTGAATTGCGGGCGGCGACGGTCGAATTGACGCGGCGGGCCCGCTCGACGTAGCCGGTCTTGACGCCCTGCGGAGCGGATGATTGATTGGGCGGCAGGGTGTGGCCGCGATCACGCTGCCGCGCGAGCAGGAAGGCTGATCGGATGCGATTCACCTATGCGGAGACCATGGTCGACCCGTCGTTCTACGTGCCGCTGGCGCAGGCGGCGGAGGCGGCCGGCTACACCTCGATGACGATCGCCGACAGCATCGCCTACCCCCGCGATTCCGATGCCACCTATCCCTACACTCCCGACGGGAGCCGGGAGTTCCTGGAGGACAAGCCCTTTCCCGAAGCATTCGTGCTCTCGGCGGCCATCGCGGCGGCGACCACGAACCTGCGACTGACACCGTTCGTGGTGAAGCTGCCGATTCGTCCGCCGGTGCTGGTGGCCAAACAGGCGGCCTCGGTGGCGGTGCTGAGCGGGAACCGGCTCGGGCTCGGTGTGGGGATCAGTCCGTGGCCGGACGATTTCGAGATCATGGACGTGCCGTTCGAGAAGCGGGGCGCGCGGATGGACGAGTGCATCGACATCGTCCGCGGGCTGACGGCGGGCGGGTATTTCGAGTTCCACGGGCAGTTCTTCGATCTTCCACCCATCAAGATCGCCCCGGTGCCGAGCGAGCCTATCCCGATTCTCGTCGGTGGGCACAGCAAGGCGGCCCTGCGGCGCGCGGCGCAGCGGGGCGACGGCTGGATGCACGCCGGCGGCGACCCGGTGGAGCTGGATCGGTTGCTCGGCGAGCTCGACGCGCTGCGCGCGGAGTACGGCACGCGCAAGGATTTCGAGGTGCATGTGATCTCGATGGACGGGTTCACGGTGGACGGGGTGAAGCGGCTGGAGGACAAGGGCGTCACCGATGTGATCGTCGGTTTCCGCTACCCCTATACCCGGGAGCCGGACACCGAGAGCTTGGAGACCAAGATCTCGCATCTGTCGCGGTTCGCGGAGAAGGTGATCGCCCGGCTGGGTTGACCGACTCGACGGGCCGGGCGGGCTCGCTGCCCGGCACCACCGGATGTGCCGTCGGGCCGGTGCGCGATGATCATCGTTAGTACGGGAAAGGAAAACGATGACCACCACCGCGCCCTACGCCTTCGACAGCGACACCGCGAGCACCTCGATCGGCGACCATGTCTACGAACTGGAGCTGACCGACCGCTGGAACACCCCTGCGGGCACCGCCAACGGCGGTTATCTGCTGGCGGTCTGTCTGCAGGCGTTGCGCGGTGAGGTGCCGCAGCCCGATCTTCTGTCGGTGTCGGCGCACTACCTGCGCCCCGGCACGCCGGGTCCGGCGCGGGTGGTGACCGAGACGGCGCGGATCGGGCGGCGGACCGGGACCGGCGCGGCGACGCTGTTGCGCGACGACAAGGAGATCATCCGGGTGCTTGCCACGTTCTCCGATCTGGCGGCGGCCGAAGGGCAGACGATCGAGCTCGGTGTCGCACCGGAGTTGCCTGCCCCGCAGGACTGTGTCGACCCGGTCGCGGGGCGGAACAAGGTCGCCAAGACGGGGATCGGTGAGCGGGTCGAGTTCCGGATGCCGGCGTTGCGCGGCTTCTGGGGCGGCGAGCTGGGCCGGGCGACGACCTGGGAGTTCTGGATGCGCTTCACCGACGGTCGCGACGCGGACCCGATCGCGCTCGCGGCGCTGGTCGATGCCGCTCCCCCGGTCATCTTCGATCATGGTGTCCGCGCTTCGTCGACCATCGAGTTGACCGCGCACATCCGCAGGCGTCCCGCGCCCGGGTGGCTGGCCTGCCGGGTGACCACCAAGCATCTGGTGAACGGCTTCCACGAGGAGGATTTCGAACTCTGGGACAGCACAGGCGTTCTGGTCGCCCAGTCCCGGCAGCTTGCTATCGTGCCGTGAGCCGGTCGGGGGCTCGGCGCGGCAGCGCGGGCGTCGAATGCCGTGGTCAGCGCGTCGTCGTGCCCTAGTGTTGGCCCATGACTGACTCTCCGATCGCGGATCTGTCGACGGCGGACAAGGCGGCACTCGGTAGCGGGGCGGATTTCTGGACCACGAAGTCCGTGGGGGAGATCGAGTCGGTCACGATGACCGACGGTCCGCACGGCGTGCGCAGACAGGTCGGCGCCACCGACCATCTCGGCCTGTCCGAGAGCCTGCCCGCGACGTGTTTCCCGCCCGCGGTCGGGCTGGCGCAGGGCTGGGACGCCGAGTTGGTGCGCCGGGTCGCGGTGGCGTTGGGGCACGAGGCGCGGGCGGCGGCGGTGGATGTGTTGCTCGGGCCGGGGGTGAACATCAAGCGCGATCCGCGGGGCGGTCGGAATTTCGAGTATTACTCCGAGGACCCGCTGCTCACCGGGGTGCTGGGGGCGGCGTGGGTGCAGGGGTTGCAGAGCACCGGGGTGGGGGCGTCGTTGAAGCATTTCGCGGCCAACAATGCCGAGCACGATCGGATGCGGTCGAGTTCGGATGTCGACGCGCGGCCGTTGCGGGAGATCTATCTGCGAGCGTTCGCGCATATCGTGCGGACGGCGCGGCCGTGGACGGTGATGTGCTCCTACAACCGGATCAACGGGGTGCACGCTTGCGAGGACCGGTGGCTGCTGACCGAGGTGTTGCGTGGCGAGTGGGGCTTCGACGGGGTGGTCGTCAGCGACTGGGGCGCGGTCACCGATCGGGTGCGGGCGGTGCGGGCCGGGCTGGATCTGGAGATGCCCGGTAGCGGGGGCGCCTCCGATGCGCGGGTCGTCTCGGCGGTCGAGGCGGGTGTGCTTGACCCGGCGGATCTGGATCGGGCGGCGGAGCGGATGGCGGTGCTGGCCGAGCGGGTGCGGCAGGGCAGGCAACTCCACGTCCCGGAGGTGGACGTGGCGGCTCATCACGCGCTGGCGCGGGAGGTGGCGGGGCGGTGCGTGGTGTTGCTGAAGAACGATCGTGAGTTGTTGCCGTTGTCGGCGGGTAGTGCGCTGGCGGTGGTGGGTGAGTTTGCCGAGTCGCCGCGCTATCAGGGTGGTGGCAGTTCGCATGTGAACGCGGCGCGGCTGGATGTGCCGTTGGAGGAGATCCGCGCTCATGCGGGGCCGGGGTCGGTCACCTATGCGCGCGGTTTCACCACCGATGGGACCGGGGACGCGGACGCGTTGCGGGTCGAGGCGGTGGCGGTGGCTTCCGAAGCGGCCGTGGCGGTGGTGTTTCTGGGGTTGGCGGCGAATCAGGAGTCGGAGGGGTTCGATCGCACCGACATCGAGTTGCCCGCCGATCAGTTGCGGCTGCTGACCGAGGTGGTCCGGGTGCAGCCGCGAACGGTGGTGGTGCTCGCGCACGGCGGGATGTTGCGGCTCGAGCCCGTGGCAGCGCAGGCACAGGCGATTCTGGATGGCGGACTGCTGGGGCAGGCAGGTGGCGGTGGTCTGGCGGATGTGTTGTTCGGGGTGGTGAATCCGTCGGGGCGGCTGGCGGAGACCGCGCCCAGGCGTCTGCAGGACACTCCGGCGTTCCTGAACTTCCCCGGCGAGCATTCGCGAGTGCGCTACGGCGAGGGGCTGTTCGTCGGCTATCGGTGGTACGACGCGCGCGAGATGGAAGTGTGTTTCCCGTTCGGACACGGGTTGTCCTACACCTCCTTCGACTACAGCGAGTTGACGGTGGATTCGGATGCGGTGGGCTGGGTGGTGGAGGTGACCGTCACCAATACCGGTTCCTGGGACGGCCGGGAGGTCGTTCAGGTCTATGTCGGACTGCCGGGGTCGTCGGTGGTGCGACCGGTGCGGGTGCTGGCCGGGTTCGCGACCGTGGACGTGGCGGCGGGGACGAGCGTGCGGGTGGCGGTGCCCATTCGGCGCGAGGATCTGGCGTATTGGGATCCGCGCCTGGATCGGTGGGTGGTCGAGGGCGGTGAGTACGAGGTGTTCGTCGGGGCGTCGAGCCGTGATCTGCGTGGCAGAGCGCGCGTGCCGGTCGCCGGCGACGAGGTGCGGGTGCCGGTGACGCTGGATTCCACGCTGGGTGAGGCGCTGGCCGATCCGAAGGCGGCCGAAGCGCTGGGCAAGGTCGCGGCGGGGATGGGAGCGATGCTCGGCGGCGGTAGCGCTCTCGGTGTCGACTTGCTGCGGATGTTGGAGTCGATTCCGTTGCGCAGGCTGGCCAATTTCGGGGTGGACGCCGAGGAACTCGACCGGCTGCTGGCCGAGTCGTGATCCGGTGATGGCGGAGGGTCGGCGGCGGCCGCGTCAGCGTCGGTCACGAGACACCGTGGCCACACTGCTGGAGGCGGCCGCGCAGATGTTCTCGCGGGAGGGGCTGTCGACGACGACGAACCGGATCGCCGAACGTGCCGGGTTGTCGGTGGGCACGCTGTATCAGTACTTCCCGAACAAGCAGGCGCTGTTGCGGGCGCTGGCGCGGCGGCACGTCGGCGAGGTGACAGTCGTATTGGAGGTGGTGTTCGCCGAGTTGCGGGCTACCGAGCCCGGGTTCGAGGAGTCGGTGCGGGCGATCATCGAGGCCGTGGTGGAGGTGCATCGGGATCGGCCCGGGTTGCACGCGCTGTTGCATCGGGTGGTCACGCCGCTGGTGCCGGTGGAGGTCGAGGAGATGCGGGTGTTGGAGAATCGGCTGGTCACGGAGGTCGCGTTCCATCTGGACCGGTGCGGGCGCGGCGAGCCGGAAGTGGACCACACCGCGCGCACCGTGGTGCATCTGGTCGACGCGCATCTGCATCGGGTGTCGATGGTTCATCGGCTCGATGTGGAGGAGTTGGTGGCGCTGGTCGACCGACTGACCCGGTGACCGCTCAGGGGATGGTCGCGGCGGCGACCGCGCGCAGGGTGTCGAGCATTCGGGTGAGACCGGGTTCCTCGATCGGGAAGTGGCCGCAGTTCTCCAGCATGATCGCTTCGTGCGGGGCGGCGATGCGGGCGAGGAATCGCAGGCTCAGCTCCGGGGGTGTCCATCGGTCCGCGGCGGGGTGGACGAGGGTGACCGGGGTGGTGGTGGTCTCCGGTGGGGTGTGCTGGAAGGTCAGGTAGTCGTGGAGGAAGCCCAAGGGCACTCGCACGCCGCCGCCCTTGGGGTCGCGGGCGCAGTGGCGGGACAGGGCTGGGTCGGCACTCATGTTCGCCATGTCGGCGAGCCAGCGCACGGGGAGTCGGAGGTCTGCGGCGGGGCCGAGGGCGCGCATGAGGGTCGGGGCGTGCTCTCCGATCCAGGACCAGCGGGCCGCGGCCCGGCGGGCAGCGGGATCGGCGGGGTCGAGCAGGCAGGTGGCGACGACGTGGGCGACCCGTCCACTGCGGGCTGCGGCTTCGTAGGCGAGCATGCCGCCCATGCTGGCGCCGAGCAGAATCAGGGGACGGTCGTCGTTGTCGGTTTCGGCACGGACGAAGGCGGTGAGCAGGTCTATCCAGTCGCGATAGCGGACCTTGCGGGGTGCGAGCTCACGGGTGTCGCCGTAGAGGGGCAGGTCGATGGCGAGGATTTCGGCTTCGTTCCGCTCGGAGAGTGCCAGGTACGGCCACATCAGTCCGGCGTGCCCGCCGGCGCCGTGCACGGCCAGTGCGCGGAGGGGGGCCGTCGGGCTGCTTCGCCGGGCGATGTGGATGTCGGCTCCGCGCCACGACCAGAAGGTGGACTCCGGTGCGGGGAGCGTTTCGTAGCGGTAGGGGGCAGGAAAGAACTGTGCGTAGGACAGGTGATCCATGCCTTCGAGCCTGCGGCGACACGAGCCGGTGCACAACTCGCGTTCGACGGGTGGCGGCCCGCCGGTCCCGTGTGCGTCTACCTGGGGGTTCTCGGTTCCGGCTCGGTTGTCCGTGAGATTGCTCGAGTTTCGCACCCTCCAGGTGTCGGATCGGCTGGTGGGCATCACATCGACGGTGGCCTGGTGAGCGGGCGGGTGCGCGGCGCGAACGTGTGTCGCGCCGGGCGCGGCGTGCGAGGGGCTCGGCGGTGGTGAGCGGTAGGCTCGCGCCGGTGAAGGCGCATACCGAGGATCCGAGGAGCAGCACCGGCCACAGCGACCGATCCGACAGCGCGCCCGCTCTCCAGTCTCACGCCGAAATCGACGGCACCGCACAGGAATTCCTTGCCGCTGCGGGCGAGACCTGGGCTGATCTGGCTACTCTCGACCCGCGTTCGCGGCGGATCGTCGACGCCGCACGCGACAGCTTCGCGGAGGTGGGGTTCGAGGAGACCACCATGGTCGGCATCGCCGAACTCGCCGGGGTCGGGGTTGCCACGGTGTATCGGCGGTTCGGGACCAAGTCGGCGCTGGTGCGTTTCGCGCTGATGGCCGAGTCGCAGCGCGTCGGGGTGATCATGGCCGAGGCGGTGCATCGGTCGGTGGGGCCGGTGAGTGCGCTGGCGGAGATGTTCGCGGCCTTCGTCAGCGAGGCCCGCTCGCCTCGCCTGCTGACCCGCAGTCTGCGGGTGTCCTCGGCCGCGGGTGAGCTGACCAGCTTCCTCACCGGCGACGAGTTCATCGCGCAGGGGCGGACGCTGGTGGCCCGGTTCCTCTCGCACTGGCAGCGGCGAGGCGAACTGGGGTACTTCGACACCGAGGTGGTCGCCGAACTGTTCGTCCGGCTGACCATGTCGTTCATCTCCAACCCGCGCGGGGTGCTGCCGCTGGACGACGCCGCGGCGGCCAAGCAGTTCGCACGCCGATTCCTGGCGCCGCTGCTGTTCCCGCACCCCGGCAGTCGCTGAGGTCGGCGCGGGGAGCGCGCGTTGTCCCGGTCGGTGACGAAGATGTGTTAGCGAGGCGCCTACCGGGCTATTCATCAGGCATTGCGGCGGGGGCGGTGTCGGCTTCGCGTACTCGTCGGGCCGACACCGGCAGAACGAGCCGGGTATCGCGGGAAAGCGTGCCCGGCTCGGCAATATTCGCACTACTCTGAGTTACAGGTACCGGTAACCGAACGGGAGGTCGCGTGCCCAGCACCACCGACGATGCGGTCGTACAACTCCTCGCCCAGGAAGGCGGCGGCGCCGCACTGGACCAGGTCTTCGCCATGACCGGGGCCGCGGGCGTGATCGGCGCGCTGTTGCTGTGGATCGGCTACCTGCACCGCACCCGGCGCATCACCTGGCTGGGATCGGTGGCCGACCGGCTGGGCGAGAGCATGAACCGGCCCGGCTGGGTGGCCCTGCCGTTGCTGCTGTTCCTGCTGACCATCGTCACCGCGCTCATCGGCTTCATCTGGGACGTCAGCCTGCACATCGGCAACGGCCGTGACGAGGGGCCGCTGGCAAACCCCGCGCACTACTTCATCCTCGTCGGCCTGTTCTTCCTCTTCACCGCGGGCATGACCGCGATCGTGCTGCCGCTGGACGAGAAGCCCGGGCCGGCGGCCGTGCGGATCACCCGCACCTGGCACGCGCCCGTCGGCGGCATCCTGCTCGCGGCGACGGGTCTGTACGCGCTGATCGGCTTCCCGCTCGACGACATCTGGCACCGCATCTTCGGCCAGGACGTCACGCTGTGGGGACCCACCCATCTCATGCTCATCGGCGGTGCGGGACTGTCCCTGGTCGCGGTGCTGCTGCTGGAGTACGAGGGCAGCCGCAACAAGCCCCGCCCCGACGAGCCCGACCTGTGGCGTGTGCGCGTCCAGCGCGTCTTCGCCTTCGGCGGTCTGCTCATCGGCCTGTCGGTCTTCCAGGTCGAATACGACTTCGGCGTCCAGCAGTTCCCGCTGGTGCTGCAACCGCTGCTCATCACCGCCGCCGCCACCGTCACCCTGGTCGCCGCCCGGATCGTCCTCGGTCGCGGCGGCACCCTGGCGGTGGTCGCGTTCGCGATGGTGGTTCGGGGACTGGTCGCCTACCTCGTCGCCGGACCGATCATCGATGCCCCGCGCAATGTCTTCCCCCTGTATCTCGGGGCCGCGGTCGTGGTCGAACTCCTCGCGCTGCTGCCGCTGCACCGCAACCGGATCTGGTGGGGCGCGCTGGCCGGCTTCGGGATCGCCACGGTCGGTCTGTGGATCGAATCGCGCTGGGTAGAGGCGGTCTATCTCAATCCGTGGCCGACGGCGATGTGGCCGGAACTGCTCGCCATGGCCGTA
Organism: Nocardia shimofusensis NBRC 100134; assembly: GCF_001613125.1. Classification (GTDB taxonomy): domain Bacteria; phylum Actinomycetota; class Actinomycetes; order Mycobacteriales; family Mycobacteriaceae; genus Nocardia; species Nocardia shimofusensis. The sequence goes on along the minus strand of NZ_BDBT01000006.1, from coordinate 165,485 downwards.
CCGACCGGAATTCTCGGCGGCGTGGTCGGCGGAATGCTCGGTGTGGTGCTGCGCGGCGAGCAGCTTCCCCGGCCCCCCGTGCGGCGCGCGGTCATGGTTGCCGCGGTCCTCGTGCTGGGCGCCGCGACCGCCAACGGACTGATGGTCAGCGTGCCCGAGAATGCCTCGGCCACGGTCGCCCTGCGCGACACGACACCGGTGGGCGGCGGACGCGCGGTCGTGGCCGATGTCCGCCTGCAACCGGCCGACCTGGTGAGCGAGGACCCCGAGTGGGTGCAGATCCTGGCCTGGCAGGGCGGTGTCGGCGCCGACGACGCGGGGAGCGGACTGGTCATCGACCAACTCACCCGCGTCGGCGAGGGCCACTACCTGTCCACCCGCCCGGTCCCGGTGGACGGGACCTGGAAGACCATCCTGCGCGTGCACGACGGCCGCACCTACACCGCGCTGCCGATCTACATGGCCGCCGATCCCGGCATCGGCGCCGAGGAGACGCCCGCGCTGGCCGAATTCCAGCGTCAGTTCATCCCCGAGATCTCTGTGCTGCAACGCGAACGCTCCTTCGACCATCCGGCCTGGCTGTTCGCCGCGGCCTCGCTGGTGGTGCTGCTGTGCAGCCTGGCGTTGGTCTGGGGGTTGTCGTGGGGTGCGGCGCGGATCAACGACCGGTATCTCGCCGTCTCGTCACCCGGGGGAACCGAGCCGGCCGGTACCCCGGCGAGTGCCCGTACCGGCGGCCCCGGAGGCGGCACGGACGAGGCCGAACTGTCCGCGTCGGACCACTCCGGAGCCAGGCACCGCAGGTCCGGTGACAGCGGGGCGGGCGAGCGGTGACCGCCGGCCTCCCCGAGGTCGACCTGCTCGCCGACCACTCGGTGCTGCTGGCGATCCCCGCGTTCCTCCCCGCGATCGCGCTGGTCGCCGTCATCGTGGTGATCGCCGTGCGTGACCGCCGCGCCGAGGCCAGGGAGCACGGCGAGACCACCCGCGACGATTCTCCGCGCGAACGAGAGGAGAACCGATGACCCGCAGGTCCGGCCGATTCACACCGGCCCGATCCGCGCCGGCGGCACTCGTCCTCGCCGCACTCGTCACCGCGACATGCCTGCTCGCCGGCTGCGGCGGCGACAGTTCCTCGGCCGAGGAGTCCGCCCTCGCCGAGGCCACGGCCGCCGATCACAGCGAGGACGCCGTGACCGTCGACATCCGGATCGCGGGCGGCACGGTCACCCCGGTCAACGCGCAGGCCGAGGCGCACGTGGGCCGGCCGGTCACCCTCGTGGTCGACAGCGACGTCGACGACGAGGTGCACGTCCACGGCACGCCCGAACACACCTTCACGGTGCGGGCGGGCACGGACCAGCGCTTCACCTTCGCTGTCGATGTGCCCGGACGAGTGGATGTCGAACTGCACCGGGCGAACGTGACGGTCACGACCATCTACGTGCGCCCTTGACCCTGCTCGCCCACGGCATCGGCGGAGCCGCCGATCTGCCCATCCCGTTCGCCTATGCCGTCATCGGCGCAGCCTGGGCACTGACGTTCTCCTTCGCGATCCTCGCCGTCGCCTGGCGGGAACCGCGCCTGGACCCGGACTCACCCGGCATCGCCCTCCCCCGAGCGCTTCGCGCCTTCTGCGACCGCACCGCCGTACGCACGATCCTCGGAACGCTCGGCGTACTGGTCACAGCGTCGGCACTGGTGATCGGGCTGTTCGGAGATCAGGATCCGGCTCGCAACGCGCTGCCCGGCATGGTCTACATCTATCTGTGGGTCGGCGTGATGATCGCGTCGCTGGTCGTGGGCCCGGTGTGGAAGATCGTCTCGCCGGTGCGGGCGATCCACCGGCTGGGTTGCCGGATCGCCGGTCGCGACCCCGCGGCCGGGCTGGTGGCCTACCCGGCGTCGTGGGGGATGCGGCCCGCCGCGCTGGGATTGCTGAGTTTCGTGTGGCTCGAATTGGCCTCGCCCGAACCGGGTTCGGTGTTCGCCGTGACGTTGTGGCTGCTCGGTTATGTCGTGGTGGGTCTGGCGGGCCTGACGGTGTTCGGGACGGTGTGGGCCGAGCGCGGCGATCCACTGGAGGTCTACAGCTCCGTGATGGCGCGGCTGAGTCCGATGGCACGGCGGACGTCCGGGACGCTGGTTCTGCGGTCCCCGCTGAACAATCTGGCGGGCACCCCGGCGGTAGCGGGCATGGTCGCGGTGACCGCGACACTGCTCGGATCGACCGCGTTCGACAGCCTCTCGGCCTCGGTGGGCTGGCGCGATCTGGTGCTCGACCTCGGCGGCACGTCGATTCCGGCGCGGACGCTGATCCACACGGCGGGTCTGCTGGCGATCATCGGGATCGTGGCCGGGGTGTTCACCCTCGCCGCCCGCGCAACCGGCGGCGTGTCCCGCGACGAGCGCGGGCTGCTGCCGATCCGATTGGCGCACAGCCTGATCCCGGTCGTCGCCGGTTACGTCGTCGCGCACTACCTGAGCTTTCTGGTGGAAAAGGGACAGGCGACGTTGATCCTGCTGGCCGACCCGTTCGGTCTCGGCTGGTCGCTGCCCGGCCTCGGCGGCTGGGACGTGCAGTACGTGCTGTCCACCCATCCGGCGGCTCTGGGGTCGATCAAGGTGGCGGCGGTGCTGGCCGGGCACATCCTGGGCGTCACCGCCGCGCACGACCGGTGCCTGGAGCTGTTGCCTCCCCGACACCGGCTGACCGGTCAGCTCGCGTTGATGCTGACGATGGTCGGATTCACTTTCACGGGCCTGTATCTGCTGTTCTGACCCGTTCGGCACGTGGGATCTCGCACATCGGCACGCCCGCGAAACGAACATCGACTCCCCGACCGGGGATCAGTGCGCCGCGGGTGCGGTGATCAGCGGGATCTGCGCGGCGGTCAGGATGCCCGGCGCCGCGGCGACCACCGCGGGCACCGCGTTCACGATCCGCATGGCGGTGCCGACCAGGGTGGCGTAGTTGTGGTCGCCGTTGCGGCTGGAGGCCACCAGATCCAGCGCGTAGGACGGCTCGCCGGTGATCCGCACCTGGTAGCAGCCCTCCGGGTGGGTGGGCTGCGGCCACTGCGGGCACAGGTCCGAGCGCAGCCGGGTGACATGCTCGAGCACCGTGACCGCTCGGTCTCCCACCATGCCGCGCACCTCGAAGCGCAGTGCGGCGGCGCTGCCCGCCGCGATGTGCCCGGTCGCGATGTCGAAGGACTCCGGCGCGGGCGCGCGCTCGTAGGTTTCGGTGACCGCGTCCAGTTCGACCCCGATCCCGGCGGCCAGCTGGCGCACCACGCTGCCCCAGGCCAGCGAGAGCACGCCGGGCTGCAACAGCACGGGTGTCTCCTCCAGCGGACGGCCGAAGCCCATGATGTCCATCATGACCGCGCGGTTGTCATAGCTGGCGTAGTCGACGATCTCCAGGCAACGCACCTGCTCCACCGACAGGCAGGTGCCGGTGAGTGCCAGCGGCAGCAGGTCGTTGGCGAAACCGGGATCGATGCCGTTGACCCACAGCGTGGATCCGCCCGCGGCCGCGGCTTCCTCGACAGGACGCAGCAGTTCGTCCGGCAGCACGCCGTAGGGGTACTGGAAGAAGACCGGCGCGCAGGCCACCACATCGATTCCGGCACGCAGGATGCTCGCGAGTTCCTGCACCGCCTCGAACAGGCGGTTGTCGGTCATGACGCAGTAGACGACGCAGTCCGGTCGCGCCGCGAGCAGCGCGTCGGTGTCGGTCGTCGCCGCGACGCCGACCGGGTCGGGTAGGCCGGCCAGGGTGGCGGCGTCCACCCCGGCCTTGGCATCGGAGCTGACCCGCACGCCGACGAGGTCGAGGTCGGGGTGGACGAGGATGCCGGCCAGGGCGTGCCGCCCCACATTGCCGGTACCGAAGAGTGCTACGCGAATTGTCATGTCACAGATCCGGGATCGGGAGTTCGAGGTTGGGTGCGATCAGTCCGCCGTCGGCCTCCAACACCTTGCCGGTGAGGTAGGCGCCCGCGGGCGAGGCCAGGTAGACGGCGGCCGCGGCGATGTCCTCCGGGGCGCCGAGCCTGCGCAGCGGAGTGCGCTTTTCGAGCTCGCCACGCATCCCGGGATCGTCGGCGACGATCTCGAGGGCCGAGGTGTGGATGGCGCCGGGCGCGATGGCGTTCACCCGGATTCGCGGGTTCAGGTCCAGCGCGGCCAGCCGGGTGTAATGCGCGAGCGCGGCCTTCGCGGTGCCGTAGGCGGCGAAGGCGCGGCCGGGGAGTCTGCCCATGGCCGAGGTGATGTTGATGATCGACCCGCTGCCCGCGCCGGCCAGGATGTGCGGCACGGCGGCGCGGGTGAGCGCGTGCGCGGTGCCGACATTGAAGTCGAACGCCGCCGTCAGGGCCTTCGGGGTCAGATCCAGCAGCGGAGTGGGCGGGGCTCCGCCGACGTTGTTGACCACGATGTCCAGCCGGCCGAACCGGGCGGCCGCGGCGTCGGCGAGCGCGGCCACAGCGTCCAGATCGCGCAGATCCGCCGCGACCACGTGGGCCTGCCTGCCTGCCTCGGTGACCTGCTGGGCCACTGCCTGCAACTGGTCCTCGGTGCGTGCCGAGATCAGCACGTCCGCACCCGCCTCCGCGAAGGCGAGGGCGATGGCGGCACCCAGACCGCGGCCCGCACCGGTGACGACGGCGACCTTGCCGTCCAACCGGAACCGATCGAGAATCATGCCCCTCCTCGGTGTCGATAACACTGATGTCGAATATTCGACAGATGATTGACTAATATTCGACATGGTACGAACCAATGCGTGCGAAACACAAGGGATCGCGCGCAATTCGCCTCCGGAGGTCACCGTGGATCGCTCGCCCTCGCCACCCACCCGGCGGGTGCTGGATGTGCTCACCCTGCTGGCCGACGCCCACGAACCGCTGCCGGTGGCCGCGGTGGCCGACCGGCTCGGGCTGGCCCGCGCCACGGTGACCGCCATCCTGGCCGAACTGGACGCTGCGGGCTGGGCACAGCGCGACGCCGAACGCCGCTACCGGCTCGGGCCCGCCCCCGCGGCACTGCTCGGCGGCCCTGCGCCGGAGGGCCCCCCGAAAGCCGCGGTCGCCGACGCGCTCGCCACCCTGGTGGCCCGCACCGGCGCCGGCGCCACCCTGAGCCGGGTGGACAGCGACGGCCTCACAGTGCTGGCGGTGCGCCACGGACCGAACCGCGACATCACCGGAGTTCCCCTGGGACATCGCATTCCGGTCCGCTACCCGGCGGGCGCGGCGGTACTGCCGTGGCGTCCGGAGGCCGAACTGCGGCGCTGGCTGGCCGGCGCGCCGGATGCCGCACGATCGGGCGCCGCCGCCCTGCCCGCGCTGGTCCGGGAGCGCGGGGTCGCGGTGTTCGGACCGCGCCCCGAAGACGCCGATACCGTGGAACTGCTGGCCGATCTGCTCACCGCGCTAGGACCGCAGATGCTCGAGCCGCGCTTGCGCACCCGGACCCTGCGTAGCCTGAGCGAGCTCACCGCGCGGCCGTACACCGCCGACGACCTGGACTCACCGGATCCGCTGCCGCTCAGCTACCTGGCGGCGCCGGTGTTCGACGAAGGTGTGGCGACGCACGAGGTGCAATTGGGGCCGTTGCGCTCGGCGGCGACGCGCGCGGAGCGCGACGAGTACGTGGCGGCGACCACGGCCGCGGCGCAACAGATCAGCGCGGCAATCGCATCCTGAGCATCGGCCACCCCGATCCCGGCGATCGATCCGGTCGCAGTCGCAGTCGCCCCCTGGAGCGATGAATTCTCCCCACGCGCGCCGTCCACAGTGACATGAAGACCACACATGTTCTGGAAATCGCTGCGGTCGACCTCGTCTACGACGTGCGAGGCCCGCTGCCCACCGCGGATGGGCTCCCACCGCTGATGATGATCGGCCAGCCCATGGACGCCACGGGCTTCCGAGCCCTGGCCGACCGATTCCCCGATCGCACCGTCGTCACCTACGACCCGCGTGGGCTCGGCCGCAGCAAGCGCAAGGACGACCGGATCGACCATACGCCGTCGACGCAGGCCGAGGATGTGCACGAGGTCATCGCGGCCCTCGGCGCGGGTCCTGTGGAGATGTTCGCCAGCAGCGGCGGCGCGGTCACCGCACTGGCTCTGGTGGCCGCCCACCCGGGCGACGTGACGACACTGGTGGCACACGAGCCGCCGATGCTCCCGCTGCTCCCCGACGCCGCGGCCGCCGAGCGCGCCTTCGCCGAGGTACGCGATGCCTACCAGGCCAAGGGCTTCGGTGCCGGAATGGCCGCCTTCCTCGTGATGACATCGTGGCAGGGCGAGTTCACCGAGGACTATTTCGCCCAGCCTGCCGCGGATCCGGCCATGTTCGGGATGCCGACGGAGGACGACGGCTCCCGTGACGACCCGCTGTTGTCCGACCGCTCCCGCGCTGTGAGCGGCTACCACCCCGACATCGCGGCGCTGGCCGCGGCGCCGACCCGGGTGGTGATCGCGGTCGGCGAGGAAACCGGGAACACCCTGACCGCTCGGACCTCGCACGCGGCCGCCGCGCTGCTCGGACAGCAGGCCACCGTGTTCCCCAGCCACCACGGCGGTTTCATGGACGGCGAGTTCGGCTATCCGGGGCAGCCCGACGCGTTTGCCCGGACTCTGCGAGAGGTACTGAGCGCGGCCCGCTGACCGCTGGGCCGGCCCAGATCGGCCGACGGACCGAGTTCAGCCGTGTTCGGTCAGGTCACGATGGTGTCCGAACACGGGCCGGTCACCACCGTCGACCGGCCCGGTCACGCTCGGCCCGGGAATACGCACTCACGGCGTCTTCGTTGCCGTTCGCGTGGCAGACCTGCTGTTCGACGCCTGAGCCGACGCCTCCTCGACCAGCTCGGCCGGGGTGGCGGGCGCCTCGGCCAGTTCCACTTCGATGTCGGTGATCGCCTCGTCCTGTACCTGCGGGCGGTCTCCTGCCTGCGGGCGCATCGGATCGTCGGCGGGATCGATGTCGATCGTGGTGCGCAGCGGGCGGTTCGGCAGCACCAGCGTCGCGAGCAATGCGACGAAGGTGGCGACCGCGGCGAACAGGAACAGCCGTCCCGTGGCGTCACCGTAGGCGGCCCGGATGACCGCGAGTACCGGTTCGGGCAGTGCCTTCATATCGAGGTTGCCGCCACCGGAGGAACCCGCGGGCACCCCCAGCTTCGCCAGGCCGTCGGCCGAGAGGTCCGCGACGCGGGTCGCCAGCACCGAACCCAGCACCGACACACCGATCGCGCCGCCGAAGGTCCGGAAGAAGGCGACACTGCTCGAGGCCGCACCGATGTTCTGCACGCTGACGGTGTTCTGCACGGCCAGCACGAGATTCTGCATCATCATGCCGGTGCCCATGCCGACGATGGTGATGTAGATGCCCACCAGCCACAGGTCGGTGGCGTGGTCGATGGTCGCCAGCAGCGAGAAGCCCACCACCATGAGCGCCGCGCCCGCGATCACGAAGCCCTTCCACTTGCCGAAGCGGGTGATCAGCTGACCGGATACCACCGAGGCGACCAGCATGCCGCCCACCATCGGGATGGTCAGGATGCCCGCGACGGTCGGCGAGTAGGCCCGCGCGGTCTGGTAGTACTGCCCCAGGAAGGTGGTGGCGCCGAACATGCCGATGCCGACGGCGATGGAGGCGATGATGGCCAGGCCGGTGGTCCGCTCGGTGACGATCTTCAGCGGGATGATCGGGGCCTTCGCCCGCGATTCCACCCACACCGTGGCAGCCAGCAGCAGCAGGCCCGCACCGACGTAGAGCGCGGTCTCCTTCGACACCCAGCCGTAGTAGCCCGCCTTACCCGCGAACGACACCCAGATCAGCAGCACCGACACACCCGCGGTGAGCAGCGTCGCGCCCAGCCAGTCGATAGAGACGTCCTGCTTGCGCTCGGTGGGCAGCCGCAGCGTGCGTTGCAGCAGCAACAGCGCGATCACGGCCAGCGGCACGCAGACGAAGAAGGTCCAGCGCCAGCCCAGCGGGCTGTCGACGATCACGCCGCCCAGGATCGGGCCGCCGGACATCGACACGGCCATGACCGCGCCCATGTAGCCGGAGTAGCGGCCGCGCTCACGCGGGGCGACGATCGAGCCGATGATGGCGACCACCAACGCGGTCAGACCGCCCATGCCGATGCCCTGGATCACCCGGGCCACCAGCAACAGATCGACATTGTGCGCGCAGCCCGCCAACACCGAACCCGCCACGAAGATGACGATCGAGGACTGGACGAGCAGCTTCTTGTTGAACAGGTCGGCGAGCTTGCCCCAGATCGGGGTCGAGGCCGCGTTCGCCAGCAGCGCCGTGGTGATCACCCAGGCGTAGGCGGTCTGCGAACCCTGCAGATCGCCGATGATGGTCGGCAGCGCGTTCGCGACGATGGTGGTGCTGAGCAACGCGGTGAAAAGCGCGGCCAGCAGACCCGTCATCGCCTCGAGCACTTCGCGATGGGTCATCGCGGCGGGATCGGATCGTCTCACCGTCTCCACTGAACTAGACATCTACTTCCTGACTTTCTTTCGTCACCGGCCTGCCCTCGCCCGCGAGGGTGCGGTGTGCGTGCTCTGTCTGTGCGTGCTCGAACTGCGCATACTCGGTCAACGAGGTTCTGAGCTTGTGCATCGCCGCGCAGGCGCGTTCCGCGTCGGCCTCGTCCCATTCGGCGAGAATCGCTTGCAGCCCCTGCGCACGGGAGGCGCTGATGCGCGCGAGCAGCGCGCGCCCGGAGTCGGTGACCCGGATCAGGGTGGCGCGTCCGTCACTGGGATCGGGCGAACGCGCGATATAGCCCGCGGCGACCAGTTCGGTGACGTGCCTGCTCAGCGCGGAGGCACTGATGCACAGATCGACCGCCAGATCGCCCTGCCGACACGATTCGCGAGCATCGAGGGTGCCGAGCACCCCGATCGCACCGGGTAGCAGCATGCTCTCGTCGGGATGCGTCAGCGCACCCCGTACAGCCCGGCCGATCAGATAGAACTCCTTGATCAGATTCCGGGCTGTTTCGGTCGACACCGACATCGGTGACCTCCACGGATTGATTGGTTGCAGTAAGCAACTATATTTTAGTTGCTTTCGCTAATCAAATAGTTCATAACGGACATCACACGACCGCCCCGTCGCTCATTGAGCGACGGGGCGGCGACAAGCAGAAAGGCGGCGGGCGAGGCCGGCGCGCCGGTCAGCGACCGGTGAATCGGGGCGGGCGCTTGTCGAGCATCGCGGCGACCGCCTCGTGATGATCCTCGGTGGTGTGCGCGATCGCCTGCATGGCCGCGGACAGCTCCAGCAGCGACTCGAGGCGCTGATGCTGCCCCTCACGGATCAGTCGCTTGGTCATCCGCAACACGTGCGGCGGGTTCACCGCGACCCGCGCGGCCAGCGCCAGAGCGGTGGCGAGCAACTCCTCCCCCGGCACCACCCGAGACACCAGACCCCATTCGAGCGCGGTGGCCGCGTCGATGGCATCACCGGTGAAGGCCATCTCACTGGCCCTGGCCATGCCGATCGCGCGCGGCAGCAACCAGGCGCCGCCGTCGCCGGGGATCAGCCCGACCTTGACGAAGCTCTCCGCGAAGACGGCTTTGTCGGCGGCGATGCGCATGTCGCACATCAGCGCGAGATCACAGCCCGCGCCGATGGCCGGGCCGTTGACCGCGGCGATGGTCGGGATCTCACAGTCGTACAACGCCTTCGGGATGCGCTGGATGCCGTGCCGATAGCCGGGACGCAGATCGGCAGGCCCGCCGCCGAACATGCCCGCGCGATCACGCATGTGCTTGATGTTGCCGCCGGAGGAGAACGCCGGGCCCGCGCCGGTGAGGATCGCCACCCGCACCTCCGGGTCGGCCTCGGCCGTGGCGATCGCCGCCTCCAGCGCCTCGATCGTCTCCGGCTCGGAGATCGGATTGCGCGCGGACGGATTGTTCAACGTCCACACCACGATCGCGCCGTGACGTTTGACGAGGACGGGCTCATTCATGGGCACCCCTACCGGTTCGGCCTGCCTGCGGATACGCGCCCGGCGACCGGCGCTCCCGGCCCCGCGGCCGCGTCAGGATAACGCGCAGGCGCCGTGTCACCCGGTCGCATGGGCCTCACCAGGGCTGCTCGGCGTCCGGCGACTCGGTGTGGTCATCCGCGGAGCCGGCACGAACATCCGGGCGCGGCCAGGGGCGCTGATCCAAGCGCTCGAGCCCGGTGTTGAACCGGCGCAGGTAGTCGGCGAAGGCCGCGACGTCCTCCGGGGACCAGTCCGCGAGGGCGCGACCCAACGCCCGGATATTGCGCGCCCGCACCTCCTCGAGCCGGGCCGTGCCCTCGTCGGTGATGCGGAACTTGCGGGCCAGCCCGCCGTCGGGGTCGGGAATCCGCTCGATCAGGCCCGCACCCATCATGGCGGTGGTCTGGCGGTGCAGAGTGGAGGTGTCCAGGCCGAACGCGTCGCTGAGCTCGCCGACCGACATCGGCCCCTGCATCCGCACCCGATGCAGCACGATGTAGGCGCTGCGATCGAGCAGGCCGCCCCGGCGCGAGATGCCGGCCAGGCTGTGGCGACCGAGCAGCATCGTCTCGAACTCGACCGCATCGGTGGGCGCGCCCGTGGATGTACCGGCCGCCGCATGCCCCACCACCCTGCCGCCTCTCCCCTCGGCGTCGTTGCTCGCGTGATCGCTCACGGCGTCGTCCGACACCGCGCCGTCCTCGCTCGGGCCGCCTCCCATCTGCACCTTCCCTGCCGTGTCGTATCCGGATGTATCGTCGCGCACCACACCGCCGCGCGTCGCGCTTTCCTGCTGCGCGCCACCGGGGTTCGAGTATCTCGCTCTCGGTCCACACACCTCCGCCGCGTTCCCGCCGAGCGGACCGGCAGACGACCGGGGCCCGCGCGAGCCACGACGCACGAGCGCCAGGCCGGCCGAGATTACGCCCGCTGCCCCCGGTTACGCCATTCACCAGCCATTTTGCACTATGCAATTCGTGTGTATCCTGCATCGGTCGCGTCTACGCGCACGCTCGGCTCGTCGTGAGGAGATCCCGGTGCCCCCAGCAACCCACGGGCGCAGCGAATTCGTCGTCGCCGCGCTCGCCGCGGGCGGGATCGTCGCCGCGCTGATGCAGACCCTGGTCGTGCCCCTCATCGGTGAACTGCCACGCATCCTGAACACCTCCGCGTCCAACGCCTCGTGGGTGATCACGGTGACCCTGCTGGTCGGCGCGGTGGCCACACCGATCACCGGTCGCCTCGGCGATCTCTACGGCAAGAAGCGCTTGCTGCTGATCTGTGCGATCCCGCTGTTCATCGGCCCCCTGGTATGCGCGGCCTCCTCGTCGGTGCTGCCGATGATCGTCGGCCGCGGACTGCAGGGCATCGGCGCGGGCATCATCCCGCTGGGCATCAGCGTCATGCGCGACGCACTGCCCGCCGAACGCCTGGGCAGCTCCATCGCGGTGATGAGCGCCTCGCTGGGGATCGGCGGCGCGCTCGGCCTGCCGATCTCGGCCGCGGTCGTGCAGTACACCAGCTGGCGGATCATGTTCCTCGGCGTCGCTGTGCTGGTCGCGATCGTCGCCGCGGGTGTGTGGTTCCTGGTGCCGAACGCGGAGCCGAAGGGCATCGGCGGTTTCGACCCGCTCGGCGCGCTCGGCATCGGCATCACCCTGGTGTGCCTGCTGCTGGCGGTGTCCAAGGGCGGCGACTGGGGCTGGACCGGCACCGTCACCCTGAGCCTGTTCGCGGTCGCCGCCGTAGCCCTGGTCTGCTGGCTGTGGTGGGAACTGCGCCTGGACGACCCGCTGATCGACCTGCGGGTCGCCGCGCGACGCCCGGTCCTGCTGACCAATGTCGCCTCGGTCGTGATCGGCTTCGGCATGTACGCGCAAGCGCTGATCCTGCCGCAACTGCTGCAGCTGCCCACCGCGACCGGATACGGGCTCGGGCAGTCCATGCCGGCGATGGGTCTGTGGATGTTCCCCGGTGGTCTGGTCATGATGGCCGTCTCGCCGATCGGCGCCCGCGTCTCGGCGCGCTACGGCCCGAAGATCACCCTCATCGCAGGCAGCCTGGTGATCGCGCTCGGCTACGGCATCTCGATGTTCCTCATGGGCTCCGCGCCCGGCCTGCTGGTGGTGACATGCGTGTCCAGCGCGGGCGTCGGCCTGGCCTACGGCGCGATGCCCGCTTTGATCATGTCCTCGGTGCCGCTGTCGGAGACCGCCTCGGCCAACAGCGTCAACACCCTCATGCGCTCGATCGGCACCACCACCTCGGCCGCGGTGATCGGCGTGGTACTCGCGCAGATGACCACGCAGTTCGCCGGGCACACCATCCCGACCGAGGCCGGCTTCCGCACCGGTCTGCTGCTCGGCTGCGGTGTCGCCGTGGTCGCGGCGCTGGTCGCCGTGGGAATCCCCAGCCGTCGCGCGACCGTAGCGGCCGCCCCTGCGCACACCGGCGAACCCGCTCCCAGCCGGGCCTGACGACGCGCCCGCCCTCGGTTCAACGTTTCGCCAACCCTCGCCGGGCATAGTGAGCCGCATCACGGTCACGCACCGTGGATGCATCCGGACTCAGCGAGGAGTGACCCGCCATGATCTATGCCAAGCCGGGAACCGAGGGCAGCGTCGCCGACTACGCCGCCCGCTACGACAACTTCATCGGCGGCGACTGGAAGCCGCCGGTGGAGGGACGCTACTTCGAGAATTCCTCGCCGGTCGACGGTCAGGTGTTCACCGAGGTCGCCCGTTCCTCGGCCGCCGACGTCGAGCTGGCTCTCGACGCCGCGCACGGCGCCGCCGACGCCTGGGGAGCCACCTCGGCGAGCGAGCGCGCCAACATCCTCAACAAGATCGCCGACCGGATCGAGGCCAACCTCGAATCCCTCGCCGTGGCCGAGACCTGGGAGAACGGCAAGCCGGTCCGCGAGACCCTGGCCGCCGACCTGCCGCTGGCCGTCGATCACTTCCGGTACTTCGCCGGAGCGGTGCGCGCCCAGGAAGGCGGCATCAGCGAGGTCGACAGCGACACGATCGCCTACCACTTCCACGAGCCGCTCGGCGTGGTCGGCCAGATCATCCCGTGGAACTTCCCGATCCTGATGGCCACCTGGAAGCTGGCCCCGGCGCTGGCCGCCGGTAACGCGGTGGTGCTCAAGCCCGCCGAGCAGACCCCGGCCTCCATCCTGAAGGTCGTCGAATTGATCGCCGACCTGCTGCCGCCCGGCGTGCTCAACGTGGTCAACGGTTTCGGTATCGAGACCGGCAAGCCGCTGGCGTCGAGCCCGCGAGTGGCGAAGGTCGCCTTCACCGGCGAGACCACCACGGGCAGGCTGATCATGCAGTACGCCAGTGAGAACATCATCCCGGTCACCCTCGAGCTCGGCGGCAAGAGCCCCAACATCTTCCTGCCCGACGTGACCGCCGCCGACGACGCCTACCTCGACAAGGCCGTCGAAGGTTTCGTGATGTTCGCGCTCAACCAGGGCGAGGTCTGCACCTGTCCCTCGCGCGCGCTGATCCACTCCTCCATCTACGACGAGTTCATGGCCCGCTGCGTCGAGCGCACCAAGGCCATCGTCAGCGGAAACCCGCTCGACGACGCCACCATGATCGGTGCCCAGGCCAGCAACGACCAGTACGAGAAGATCCTGTCCTACATCGACATCGGCCGCCAGGAAGGGGCGGAGATCCTCACCGGCGGCGGGCCGCGCAAGGTCGACAACCTCGAGGGCGGCTACTACGTCGAGCCGACCATTTTCAAGGGCCGCAACGACATGCGCATCTTCCAGGAGGAGATCTTCGGCCCGGTCGTCTCGGTCACCACCTTCGACACCGTCGAGGAGGCCATCTCGATCGCCAACGACACCCTCTACGGCCTGGGCGCGGGCGTGTGGACGCGCGACATGAACACCGCCTACCGGCTCGGACGCGCCATCAAGGCAGGCCGGGTGTGGACCAACTGCTACCACGCCTACCCCGCGCACGCGGCCTTCGGCGGCTACAAGAAGTCCGGCATCGGCCGGGAGAACCACAAGATGATGCTCGACCACTACCAGCAGACCAAGAACCTGCTGGTGAGCTACTCGCCGGACAAGCTCGGATTCTTCTGATGCCCGAACGCATCGAGCGGGTCGCGTTGACCGAGGCCGCGACCGAACTGCTGACGCGGCTGACCGCACAGCACGGCCCGCTCATGTTCCACCAGTCCGGCGGATGCTGCGACGGCAGCGCGCCGATGTGCTACCCGCGCGGAGAGTTCCGCGTCGGCGCCTCCGACGTGCTGCTCGGTGAGGTGGGCGGCGACATCCCGTTCTGGATGAGCGCCGACCAGTACGAGTACTGGAAACACACCCATCTCACCGTCGACGTGGTGCCCGGCCGCGGCAGCGGATTCTCGGTGGAGGCGCCCGAGGGTGTGCGCTTCCTCCTGCGCTCGCGGCTGCTCACCGACGACGAGGTCGAACATCTGGCGGACCAGCCGCCGTCCACCGGCGCGGGTTACGTGGCCGGCTGAGCGCTCAGCGCCGGCGGACCACCGTGATCGGGCACTCCACGGTGTGGATCAGCGCGTTGCTGGTCGAGCCGAGCAGCATGCCGGTGAAGCCGCCGCGGCCGTGACTGCCCACCACCACCTGCTGCGCGTCCGCGGAGGCGTCCAGCATCGAACGCACCGGACGGTTCGCCACCACGATCCGGCGAACCTCCACATCCGGGTAACGTTCGGCGTACCCCGCCAGCCGTTCCGCCAGCAGCGCCTCCTCGTCGGCGGCGATGGCCTCCCAGTCGACGATGCCGAGCTCCAGGCTGTTGGTGTCGCTCCAGGAATGCAGCGCGATCAGCCCGACGCCGCGCCTGCTCGCCTCCTCGAAGGCGTAATCGACCGCGTCCACGCTGTTCTCGGTGCCGTCGACACCCACCAGGATCGGCTTGCCCGCCCACTGGTCGGCGCCCGCCGCGGTCTCGTGCACGACGGTGACCGGGCACTGCGCGTGCCGGGTCACCGCGGTGCTCACCGAACCGAGCAGCCCGCGCCGGAACGCCCCGAGCCCCCGTGAGCCGACCACGATCATCCTGACCCGCTCCGAGTAGGCCAGCAGCGAGGGAATGATGAAGTCGAACGTCGCCTCGGTGGTGATCTTCAGGTCGGCCGGGGCGGATACCGCGAGCTGCCCGCGCACCTCGGCGACCAGGCGCTCACCTTCGGCCTGCAGCAACTCCAGCTCGGTCACCGGCAGGGTGAGGCCGGTACCGTAGCCGGTGCTCACCGCCACCGAGGTGAGCAGATGCAGCGTGCTGCCGTGCAGCGCCGCCTCGGCCGCGGCCCACACCGCCGCCTGGCGCGAACTCTCCGAACCGTCCACCGCGGCGACAACCACCGGTTCGATCGACTTCTCCCGTGTCTCGGCCACCTCGGGTCCCTTCCGTTCCAACGTGTCTGTCCGGGAAACGTCCCGGCCGTGTCCTGCCAGCATGCCCCATCTCGGCCCCGCCGTCGGGCAGCGCCCCGAAGCGAATCACACCGGCGGCACCCACGGCTCACGGCCCGACGAACACCACGGACCAGTGTGCGCAATGCACAGGCAACAGTAATGCAATCGGTCGGCAACCGGCTTCTGATGATCTCTGCGAATGTACGAATCCTGCTGCAGCCCATACGATATCGCGCACGTGCTCAGAGCCCGCTACGGTCTGCCGGTCGACCTCGAAAGCCACCGGCCGACGCTCGTCTGCGGGGCACGCGTCGGGGCGATCGACATCCCCGCGCAGATGGCTGTCCCGGTACTCGACGCACTGACGACCGCCGCGACGACCGAAGAGATATCCGCGCCGGTGATCCGCAATCCGCGTGACACCGTGTGGACTTTCCTGATCCGGCCGGTCGGCCCGATCACCGCGGCACAGCAGCGACACCTCGCCGAATGCGGGATCACCGTGCGGGCGCGCGGACGCCGGGTGATCCTGCCGGTCACCGACAGCGGATTCGGATGGCGCTGGGTCGGCGAACCCACTCCCGGCCGACTGCGGCTACCCCAGCGGGCGACGATCCTGGCAACGATCGATCGGATGGGCGGCGCCGACGAGGATCGCCGCCCACCCGATCACGTCAGGCTCCGTGCTTGCGGCGGCGGAACTCCTCGGCGATGAGACGCAGACACGTATCGTGCTCGGTCTCACCGGGATGAGCCTCGCGCCGCAGCCGCAACATGGCCTGCGGCAAACCGATGCCCAGCTCACTCGACAGCCGCACGGCATCGACCTTCGGCATTTCTGATCCTCCACGAACTTGTTTGAATTAGAACAGCAACCGTCTCTTCGTACCCGAGAGCGACCTCGGCGAACCCTCGAAAACATCTCGATCACATGAAGGTCGTTCGCGGGCCGGGCGGCAGGAGCGAGGAGAGTCTACGACCACGCCGAAACCCTTCCGCACCGGCCCGTCCCCAAGGGCGACAGCGTTTCCCGAAACCGCCCGATCGCCCGCGGGGGCACCATAGAGGGATGGGTGAGATTCGCATCGGAACCTCGGGCTGGGTGTACCCGCCCTGGCGCGGCGTGTTCTATCCCGAAGGCCTACCGCACAAGAACGAATTGGCCTATTTGGCCGAACGCTTGGACAGCGTCGAGATCAACGGATCGTTCTATTCCCTGCAGCGACCGTCGAGTTACCGACGCTGGGCCGAGCAGACCCCACCGGATTTCCGCTTCGCCGTCAAGGGAAGCCGCTTCATCACCCACATGAAACGCCTGCGCGACGGCCAGGGCCCACTCGCCAACTTCCTCGCCTCCGGCGTCCTGGCCCTCGAGGAGAAGCTCGGCCCCATCCTGTGGCAACTGCCGCCGACCTTCCGCTACGACCCCGCGGCGCTCGCCGGCTTCTTTCGAGCCCTGCCGCGCAGCACCGCGCACGCCGCCGAGATCGCCACCCATCACGACCACCGCGTGGAACACCCGTACACCACCGTCGGCGCCGATCGTCCGATGCGGCACGCGCTGGAGATCAGGCACCCCAGCTTCGAGACCACGCAATTCTGCGATCTGTTGCGCGAGCACCGGATCGGCCTCGTGGTAGCCGACACAGCGGGCGAATACCCCCTCATCGAAGAGGTCACCGCCGATTTCGTCTACGTGCGACTACACGGTCACGAGGAGCTGTACGTCAGCGGATACACCGAGGAAGGGCTGGACATGTGGGCCCGCAAGATCGAGCACTGGGCCGAGAACAACGACGTGTACGCCTATTTCGACAACGACGCCAAGGTGATGGCGCCCCGCGACGCGCTCGCCCTCCGGGAACGACTCGCCGGTTGACAGGCCCCTCCCCTTCCTTGCTCGGTTGGACGGTGTTCGCGGCGACGGTTCTCGCCCACACCGGGCTGGAAATACATAGTTGGAT
Organism: Nocardia shimofusensis NBRC 100134; assembly: GCF_001613125.1. Taxonomy (GTDB): domain Bacteria; phylum Actinomycetota; class Actinomycetes; order Mycobacteriales; family Mycobacteriaceae; genus Nocardia; species Nocardia shimofusensis. The sequence continues at coordinate 148,058 of NZ_BDBT01000006.1, read as the reverse complement.
GGCAATATCTCCATATCGGCACTAAATATGAGTCATTGCGGTGACTCACCCTGGTAACTACTCCGCAATCGCCCTCGCCTACCTTGCGAAGGGCGGGTGAACGAACTCGCGCCAACGAGAAGGGACCTCGCCGTGGACCTCGCACACATGCCGCGCTCGTTCGGAGCCACCCTGCCCGACTGGGTGTTCGACGAGCTGGCCCACTCCCCTACCCCACTGCGCACCGACGCGGAGCGCATGGACTTGGCGCTGCGACTGGCCGCGCGCAACCCCCTCGAGGGTTCCGGCGGACCGTTCGCCGCGCTCGTCGTCGACTCTCCCACCGGCGAGATCGTGGCCGCGGGCGTGAATCTCGTCCTGTCCAGTGGGCTTTCCGCCGCGCACGCCGAAGTCACCGCGCTCTCGCTCGCTCAGACCCGCGTCGGCGACTGGGATCTCGGGGCCGCGGGCGCCCCCGACCGCGAGCTCGTCGTGAACTGGCGACCGTGTGCCCAGTGCTACGGGGCGGTCCTGTGGTCGGGCGTGAAACGCCTGGTCATCGCCGGGGAAGGCCCCGAGGTGGAGCAGCTCACCGGCTTCGACGAAGGCCCGATGCGCGAGGACTGGGCCGAACAGTTGCGCCGCCGCGGCATCGAGGTCGTCGTCGGCGTGCAACGCGAGCAGGCCGTGTCGATGTTCGCCGATTACGGGCGCATGGCACTCGAACGCGGCCTCACCGTCTACAACGCCCGCGGCGGCGTCTGATCGCCTACGGCGATCAGGTCCAGAGCACCGCGATCATGACGTTGACGATGCCGAGGCCGCCCGCGGCGTGGGTCATCCAGGGAACGTCCTTGCCCTTCTTGGCGTCCGCGTGTCCGATCTCGGCGAAGGCGGCGACCACGAGGGAGATGACCAACTTGGTGCCGATCTTGGCCATGTCGGGGTCCTTGCCGAGCGAGTCGATCGACTCGGCCAAGCCGACGAGGATCACGCCGGTGACGATCTGAAGGCGCGCGCCCCACACCATCACCTCGTTCACCTTGGGCTGCCCGGCGGCATAACCGCCGATCAACGCCGCGAGGCCGAGGAAGTGGGTGACGACGATCAAGTTGTAGACGACATCCATGGGACCAGAGACTAATGGATCACCACCGTGTCTACTACGTTCAGTAGTGAATTCGTCGCGTCGTTTCGGTGACCAACGGATCGAGCACGACAAGGCCTGAGGCGCAGCAGGATACCTCGGCGCGGTAGCCTGCCTCGGTGCCGGCCGGGGACCGTTCGCCGGACGTCGAGTTGCCGAGGAAGTGGCCGATGCTTCGCCTGAAGACACGTCTGGCTTCGCTCGCGGCCGCGCTGTTCACGGTGGCCGGGCCGGGACCGGCTGCGGCCGCGCCTGCCCTGCCCGCCGTACCCGATGTGGGACCGGCGGGGACCGCGATGATGCACGGTGATCTCGCCTCCACCGATTCCACTCCACATCCGGGTCCGGGGCCCGGCGCCCGGCCGGCGGCGTGGTCGATCCCCGGCGGCGTGTGCGGCGCGACCTTCCTGACCTCCGAGGGCCGGCCGGTGTCGCTGTGCACCGCCGTCGTGGGGCGCGACCCGCTCACGGTGGTCGCGCCCACGGTCGTGATGTTCGACCCGGTCTCGGCGCAACCCGTCGCATCGCTGCAACTGACCAAAGGTGGCCTGCTGGGCGGGATCTACGGCTATCTCGACAGCCGCGACCGGGTGGTGGTCGCCGACGGATCGGGAGCGATCGTGCGGGTCGCGCACCATCGGGATGCCGATGGCGGGACGAGGCTGTTCGTGGACGGACGCATCGACCTGGCCGCGCACCTTTCCGCCGATGACACGGTCACCGGCGTGGCCCCGGATTACCAGGGCCGAATCTGGTTCGCCACGACCGGCGGCGTGATCGGGACCGTCGACGCGGACGGCCGGATCGGCCGCACCCGATTGCCCGACGGGGAGAAACTCACCAACGGCCTGAGCATTCGCCCCGGGGGCGCCTCGGTGCTGACCAGCCGCGCGCTCTACGAGATGGCCGCCGACGACACGGGTGTCCCGCAGATCGTGTGGCGGCGGGACTACGACGCGGGAACCACCCGCAAGCCCGGTCAGCTCGCCGCCGGATCGGGCACCACCCCGACCTATTTCGGGCCGGACGGCGACGGCTGGGTGGCGATCGTCGACGACGCCGAGCCGCCCCAGCTGATCGTCCACCGCACCACCGACGGATCGATCGTGTGCCGTATGCCGGCGTTCGGCAGGTCCGGACAGGGCACCGAGAATTCGCCGATGGCGTGGGGGAACTCGCTGATCGTTCCCAGCACCTACGGTTTCGGCTATCCCCCGAACGCTACCGACGGACCCAGCGATCCGCCGCACGCCGTCTTCACCGGCGGTATGACGCGCATCGATGTCTCCGAGAGCGGTTGCGGGCGGGTGTGGGAAAGCGACGACCGGATGGCCACTCTGCCGAAGCTCTCCCGCGCCGACGGATCGATCCACGCGCTGGCCTATGGTCCGATTCCCGCGCAGGGCGGTGTGCAGCAGGTCGGACCGATCTACTACAGCGCTGTCGATTTCGACACCGGGCAGCGGCGCGCACACGAGCAGGTGGGTTTCGCGCCGCTCGACGAACCGTTGCAGCTCACCGGCACGATCGGATCCGACGGGTCGTTCTGGCAGGGCACCTTCGGGCGGATGCTGAAGATCGTGCCGGAGCGTTCCGTGGGAGCGTCGCAGAGCGCGGGGTGAGCATCGCGGCCATCGCCTCCTTCCCCTGTGCGTGCTCCTCGGGTTGTCCCCGCGGGCGGGCGAGGGGTCAGTCCGCGCCGAGAGCGGCGGCGATCAGCGGCCAGGAGCGGCGGAAGTCCTCCGCCCAGTAGGCCCAGGTGTGCGTGCCGCTGGGACGCAGTTCGAGCGTGGCCGGAATGTTCAACGCGCGCAGCCGGTCCGACAACTGGCGAGCACAGTCGGCGGCGATGGTTTCCAGCGCTCCGCCGATCACCAGTTGGTCGGCGAATTTCTGTGGGTCGCCGTCGGTTCCGGGCGCGTCGAGGGTGTCGTGTTCGCCCGGCAGGCCGGAACCGGCGGACAGATACACGGCGGTGCCGCGCAACTCCTCGGCACGCAAGTAGGGGTCGTTGGCTGCCCACCGGGGGTCCTGTGGCGGTCCCCAGAGGTTGTCCGGGTCGCCACCGCGGATGCGGACCACAGTGTTCACGATCGCGCGTCCGCGCATGTCGCTGGTTCTGGCGCAGCCGCTGTAGGCGCCGATCGCCCGGTAGAGGCCCGGTGCGCCCATGGCGAGCTGGAAGACCGAGGTTCCGGCCATCGAGATTCCCGCGATCGCATTGGCTCCGTTGCCGTGGAAGGCGCTGTCGACGAGCGGCGGCAGTTCTCGGGTCAGGAATGTCGCCCACCGTTGGACGCCCAGCGCCGGGTCCTCGGCGTGCCAGTCGGCGAAATAGCTGGCCTCACCGCCGAGCGGCATCACCAGGTTGACCTGCTCATCGGCGAGAAACGTTGTCACATCGGTCTTCTCGAACCAGTTGCCGCCGTCTTCGCCGCCGGAGATCCCGTTGAGCAGATACACCGTCGGTGCGGGAAGCCGCGGGTCGGGGGCGCTGCGGACACGCACCCGGACGCCGGTGTCCATCGCCGCGGAGTACACGTCGAGTTCGTACTCGCGGCCGGAGTCGAGCACGGTCGCCCGGGAGATGTGCGCGGAAGCTGTTCCGGCGTCGCGACGGACGCCGGAATCGACGGTGTCGGTCGGGCCCGCGACGGCGGGCGTCCCCGTCCCGAACACCACCCCGAGGGCGACGGTGAGAGCCAGGAGCATGCGAACGCGAGGGTCGACCACCCGTCGGAATGTAACGCACCCCGTCCCGGCGCACGAGCGTTCCGGTAGGACCCGGAGTCAGCGCACCACGACCATCGGGCATGCCACGATGTGCAGCAGCGCATTGCTGGTGGAGCCGAGCTGCATGCCGGCGAACCCGCCTCGGCCGCGACTTCCGACGACCAGCAACTGCGCCTGTCTCGCGGCCTCGCGCAGGGCGCGGACCGGGCGGTCGGACACCACGATCCGACGAATCGTCACCTCCGGATAGTCCTGTCCGTACCCGGCCATTCGCTCGGCCAGCACCGCCTCCTCCGCGGTCCGGATCGCCTCCCAGTCGGCTGGAAGGGCGACGGTGCTGGTGTCGCACCAGGAGTGCACCGCGACCAGTTCGACCTCGCGGCGAGCGGCTTCCTCGATGGCGAAATCCACCGCCGCCACACTGTGCGGGCTGCCGTCCACGCCGACGACCACCGGCGCCCGGTGCAAGGCCTCGTCGTCGACGGACCGGTCGGGGATCACCGCCACCGGGCACTTCGCGTGCCGCACCACCGCCGTCGTCACGGATCCGAGCAGGCCGGGCAGGTACGCGCCCGTCCCCCGGCTGCCCAGCGCGATCATGCGCGCCGTGGCCGAGCGCTCCAGCAGGGTGGGGATCACCAGGTCCGCGCAGACCTCGGTGCTGATGTCCAGCTCGGCGTCCACCGCCTCGCGCGCGATCCGCGCGGCCGCGGCGACCAGGCCCTCGCCGTCCACGCGCAGGCGTTCCCGATCGGCCGCCGACAGGAGGCGCGCCGGTCCCGCGCAGTCGTCGATCGAGTTGAGCACGCGCAAAGGGGCGTCGTGTAGTGCGGCGGTCACCGCGGCCCAGGCGGCCGCCTGCCGCGAACTCGGTGAGCCGTCCACCGCCACCAGGATCGGCGCGTGCCCCGGAGTCTCCCGTGCGCTCATACCTTCTCCCATCACGGCTCCTCATCGAACTCGCCTGCTCGCTCGGCCGGGTCGATCGGCTCGGTCCCGCCGGTAGGTCTGGTCACCCCGGGGCCTGTGGTCGAGTCTGCCGCAGTCCGGGGTGTGGCTGCCAGGGACCTCCCCCTTCCCACGATCCGGATCCGATTCCGCCGACCGAGGTTTCGCCGCACCGTTCGCGGCTAGATTCCGGACATGTCCATCGACTGCTCGAGCGTCGTCCCCGGTTCCCGTGACGAGGTCTTCGCCTGGCACGCCAGGCCGGGCGCTTTCACCCGGCTGGCGCCGCCCTGGCAGCCGGTCACACCGATCGCCGAAGCGGATTCACTCGCCGACGGTCGCGCCGTGCTCGGGCTGCCCGGCGGATTGCGCTGGGTGGCCGAGCACGACCCCACCGGCTACGACCCGCCGCGGCGGTTCGTGGATGCCGTGGCCGCCGACGGACTCGCCTCGGCACCGGTCGCACGGTTGCTGCACTGGCGGCACATCCACGAGTTCGAGCAGGTCGACGCCGACCACACCCGCGTGATCGACCGCGTCGACACCTCGATCCCGGCCGTCGCGCTGCGCTCGATGTTCGACTACCGCTACCGCCAGCTCAGCGGCGACCTGCTCGCCCATCGCCGGGCGTCCGAGCACGGCCTCGCCCCGCTGACGGTCGCGGTCACCGGCGCGTCCGGACTGGTCGGCACCGCGCTCTGCGCGTTCCTCGGCACCGGCGGGCATCGGGTGCTGCGCCTGGTACGTCACACCCCGAGCGGTCCCGGCGAACGCCGCTGGGATCCCGATGCCCCCGATGCCGGCCTGCTCGACGGCGTGGACGCGGTGGTGCACCTGGCGGGCGCGACCATCGCGGGGCGCTTCACCGAGGAACACAAACGTGCCGTCGCCGACAGCCGGATCGAGCCCACCCGCGCCCTCGCCGAGCTCGCCGCCCGTACCGGCGTGTCCCGCTTCGTCAGCGCCTCGGCCATCGGCTACTACGGCTACGACCGGGGACAGGAGACCCTCACCGAGGACGCCGAGCGCGGCCACGGTTTCCTCGCCGATCTCGTCACCGACTGGGAAGCGGCGACCCGTCCCGCCGAGGAGGCGGGAATCCGCACGGTGCGGGTCCGCACGGGCATCGTCCTCTCGCCACGCGGCGGCACCCTGCGCCTGCTGCGACCGCTGTTCGGCGCCGGTCTGGGCGGGCGGATCGGCAGCGGCGAGCAGTGGTTCTCCTGGATCGGGCTCGACGACATGGTCGACATCTACCACCGTGCCCTCTGGGACGACACGCTGTCCGGACCGGTCAATGCGGTCGCCCCGAACCCGGTGCGCAACAGCGAGTTCACCCGTGTGCTGGCACGGGTCATGCATCGCCCGGCCCTGCTCCCGGTGCCCGGCTTCGGACCCGCGCTGCTGTTGGGCACTGAAGGCGCGCGCGAGCTCGCCGCCGCCGATCAGCGCGTGCTGCCCAGCCGGCTGGTCGCCGCCGGGCACTCGTTCCGGCATCCGGAACTCGAGGACGCGCTGCGTCACATGCTCGGTCGAACGGGGAGCTGAGACAGAGCCCGACCTCACCCCGCCCGATCTACGACGCCGGGTAGTATGCATGGCGTGCGGACGGCGGTTCACGAGGGAGCAGCGGCGGCGCGCGGTGCGCTCGTCGGGGCGGCCGCCGGAGCCGTCAGCCTGGCTGCCCATCCGCTCGGCGGCGGGACCGTTCATCTCTCGCAGGCGGCGCTCGTCCAATTGATCGGCGCGTGCGCGGCCGTCGGTGTCGCCGCGGGGTCGCGGCGGGGCCGGGTCGGCCGGGTCGAACTGGTGGCGTTGCTGGCCGCCGGGCAGGGCATCGGTCACGCGGCACTGACCGTCGGCCACCCGCATTCCGCGCACCTGACGCCCGCCATGGTGGTCGCCCATCTGGTGGCGATGCTGTGCGCGGCGCTGCTGATCCGGGGGGCGGAGGCCGGACTTCTCGCGGCCGCGTCCAGCGTGCGCCGCGCCTTGGCCGCGCTTGCCGGCGTGTTTCGGTGGCAGTACGCGCCGGTCGTGCTCGTCGGCGCGGAGCCGGCGGTCCGATCCGGGCGGTTGCTGTCCGGTGGAGCGGGGACCCGCGGACCTCCGCGGCGACGTTGAGTTCTTCTCGATGAAGGACGAGGCCGCCGGCGCGTCGTAGTGGCCGGATCGTGCGCCCGTCTTCATGCCATCGACGCCCGTTGCGCGTCGTCACCTTTCACGGATGCCCTCACCGGCGCCTGCGCGGTCCTGCCACGCGGGACGCCAGCGCCCCTGCCACGCGGGACGCCTGTGCGTCGTGCCACACCTGAACTCGAACGGAGTCCCCTCCCATGATCAAGCGATCCCTGCACCGTCGCGTCGCCGGCCTCGCCGTCGTCGCGATCGCCCCCTTTCTGCTCAACGCCTGCTCCGGCGACAGCTCGCCCGCCGATACCCCCGCGGCCGAGGAAGTCACCATCGAGGACCAGTGGATCAAGGCCGCCGACAGCGGTATGTCCGCCGCTTTCGGCGTGCTCACCAATGCCGGCGACAGCGAACTGACCATCGTGTCGGCCACCAGCCCGGCCTCCGAACGCGTGGAACTCCACGAGGTCGTGGTGGACGCGTCCGGCGTCACCACCATGCGCGAGAAGGACGGCGGCTTCGTCGTGCCCGCGGGCAGCACCTTGACGCTGGCGCCCGGTCGCGAACACATCATGTTCATGGGCCTCAACGGCCCGCTGCGCACCGGTTCGGAAGTGCCGGTGACGCTGTCCTTCGGCGACGGCTCGACCACGACGTTCACCGCGCAGGTCCGCGACTTCGCGGGCAACCAGGAGAATTACGTGCCCAATTCCGGTCACGGCGCCCCGGCGGCTCCGGCGACCCCTGATGACGGTGCCTGAGCGCGAACAGGCGCGGGGCTGGTCACGACGGCGGCTGCTGGGAGCGGGCGCCGTCGCGGCAGGTGCGGCAGGCGCTGCCGGGCTCGGGGCGGGAGCTCTCGCGCGCGGAAGCAGCGAGAGCGCGGCGCCCTCGGCTGCGGCGACCGAACCGTTCCACGGCGAGCACCAAGCCGGGATCGCCACCCGGCCGCAGCGTCATGCCACCTTCCTGGCCGTCGACCTGCGCCCCGGCCTCGACCGCGACGACATCATCGGCCTGCTGAAGATCTGGACGGTCGATGCCGCTCGCCTGACCGGGGGCGAACCCGCCCTCGCCGACACCGAACCGGAACTGGCGGCCCGCCCCGCGCGGCTCACCATCACGGTCGGTTTCGGCCCGGGGGTGTTCACCGCCGCCGGGCTCGATCACCACCGGCCCGCCTGGTTGGGACCACTGCCGCCGTTCTCCATCGACCGGCTCGATCCGGCGTGGTGCGACGGCGACCTGCTCCTCCAGGTCTGCGCCGAGGAAGCCACCACCGTCGCCCACGCGGTCCGGGTGCTCTCCCGCAGCGTCACCTCCCTGGTCACCGTGCGCTGGGTGCAACGCGGCTTCCGCGACGCCGAGCCCGGCCGGACCCCACGCAATCTCATGGGGCAAGTCGACGGAACGGTCAACCCCGCGCCCGGCGTGGAATTCGACCGGCTGGTGTGGGACGACGGTTCGGCGACCCCGTGGCTGGCAGGCGGCACCTCACTGGTGCTGCGCCGCATCGCGATGAACCTCGACACCTGGGACCAGATCGACCCGGCCGGACGCGAACTCACCATCGGCCGCACGCTCGCCACCGGCGCCCCGCTGACCGGCACGAACGAGTTCGACGACCCCGACCTGGCCGCTGTCGACTCGTTAGGCATCCCGGTCATTCCACCGTCGTCACACGTCGCACGTGCCAGGCGCACCCACCCCGGCGAGCAGTTCCTGCGACGCGGCTACAACTACGACGACGCGCCCGGCCCGGGCCAGATCTCCAACTCCGGCCAGCTGTTCACCGCCTACCAGCGCGACCTGCACACCCAATTTCTCCCCGTGCAGGCACGCCTGGCGGAGTTCGACGCCCTCAACGAGTGGACGACCCCCATCGGGTCCGCGGTGTTCGCACTGCCTCCGGGCGTGCGAGAGCCGGGCGGGTACCTCGGACAGACCCTCTTCGAGACCTGACCGAGGCGGGTGGTCGGCACCTCTCCTCACCGCCCGGCCACCCCGCGCGCTCGGCTCTGCCGTCTGTCGATGGGCGGCTCCGGTCCGATCCGGTGACGAATCGGACCGATCATCGTCGACTGCTGTGCGCGGCGACGCCGCACCGACGCGCTCGGCCGGGACCGGTCCGAGGCAGGTCAGCTGCCGATCGGAGTTCGGGGTGCGAGCAATTCGGCCGCCCCGCGGCACCAGCCGTCGAGCACCCGCGCGACGGGTTCGACGGCGGTGACCAACCCGACGCCCTGCCCCGCGTCGACCGGCAGCACCCGGGGATCGTCGGCGGCGATCCCGGCACGCAGGGTGTCCCGGGCGCCCGCGTCGGCGCGCAAGGCGTCTTCGTGTCCGGTCCAGGCGGTGACGAAATCGTTGCGCAGCACCCGCGACGGGAAATGGGCAGGCCACGGGTAGCCCAGGGCGACGTCGACAGCGGTGGTCACCACGGTGTCGGCGCCGTCGGCGGCGAGCATCGCCTGGCGACCGGTGGCCGACAGCGAGGATTCGGCGCACGCCGCCAGGGCGGTGCCGATCCACGCGCCGCCCGCACCGGCGGCGAGCACCGCGGCCAGGCTCGCGGCGGAACCGATCCCACCCGCGGCCAGCACCGGGATGTCGACGGCGGCGAGCACCGCGTCCAGCAGCGGCACGGTGGCCATCTCGATCGCGCCGTGTCCGCCGCCCTCGAGCCCGCGGGCGACGAGGACCTCGACTCCGGCGTCGGCGGCACGACGGGCGTGGTCGGCGGTGAACACCTGGGTCGCGGTGCGGATGCCGTGCTCCCGTACGCGCGCGGCCCAGGACAGGTCCTCGCCGAAGGAGATCGCGATCAGCGCGGGGCGGGCAGCGATGGCAATCTCCAGCAACTCGGGGCGACGAGCGACGACCCAGTCGACGAGGCCGATGCCGAACGGGCCGGTGACCGGCTCGGTGTGGGCGAGTTCGCGGCGCAGGGCATCGCCTGTCGCGGCGCTGCCCATGCCGATCATGCCGAGTCCGCCCGCCGCGGTGACCGCCGCGGCCAGCCGGCCTCCGGCCACCCCGCCCATGGGTGCGTTCACGACCGGAACGCGCAGGCCGAGCGCACGCGACCACGGCGTGACGAGGGCCGGTTCGACGGCGGAGCCTGGCGGGAACTGTGCGGTCTCATCAGCGATCGGCATGGCTCCATGCCAACACAGCCGGGATCGACCGAGGTGAGCGGGTCCGACTGCCCCCAGCGGCACCGCGAATGTGTGACAGAACACGAATCCGGGTTCACTTTCGGCTATTGTCCTGTACCAGAGCAACCGCTCGACGGGACATCGACGACGCCGGCCCGGCCGTGCTTCGTCGTATCCCGGCTAGGCCAGGCGGTCACGGCAACGGACCGCTCGTTCCTGCGAGGAGCAGCATGTATCCCGGCGCACACGTCGACCGTTTCCCGGACAAGCCCGCGGTGGTCATGGCCGAATCCGGCGAGACGCTGACCTATCGGGAGCTGGAGGACAACTCGATCCGGCTCGCGCGGCACCTGCGCGAAGCGGGGCTGCGCAAGGGCGACCACCTGGCGCTGGTGTCGGGCAACGACCCGAAGATCTACGAGGTCTACTGGGCCGCATTGCGATCCGGGCTTTACATCACCGCCGTCAACTGGCACCTGTCCCCCGCCGAGATCGCCTACATCGTCGACGATTGCGGAGCGAAGGCGCTGATCGTGTCGGCCGATCTGTCCGAGGCCGCGCAGGCGATCGTCGAGCAGACCCCGAAGGTCGAACTCCGCATCGCCTACGGCGGCGAGGTCCCCGGCCACACCTGCTACGAAGACGCGCTGGCCGCGTCCTCGGCCGAGCCGATGGAAGACCAGCCGCGCGGCACCGACATGCTGTACTCCTCGGGCACCACCGGCAGGCCGAAGGGCATCAAACAGCCGCTGCCGGAACGCCAGGTCGGCGACGCACCCGGCGACACCTACACCGCGATCTTCGGTCCGATGTACGGATTCGACACCGAGACCGTGTACCTCTCGCCCGCGCCGCTGTATCACGCCGCGCCGCTGCGGTTCGGCGGCGTCGTGCACGCCCTGGGCGGCACGCTGGTCGTGATGGAGAAGTTCGATGCCGAGAAGGCGCTGGCGACCATCGAGAAGTTCTCGGTGACCCACAGCCAGTGGGTGCCGACCATGTTCGTGCGCATGCTCAAGCTCGACGAGTCGGTGCGCAACCGCTACGACGTGTCCAGCCTGAAGGTGGCCGTGCACGCCGCGGCGCCGTGCCCGGTCGAGGTCAAGCGCGCGATGATCGACTGGTGGGGCCCGGTGCTGCACGAGTACTACGCCTCCACCGAGGCCAACGGCGTCACCTTCATCGACAGCGAGCAGTGGCTGCGCAAGCAGGGTTCGGTCGGCAGGGCGGGCCTCGGCGTCATCCGCATCTGCGGAGACGACGGTGCGGAGCTGCCGGTCGGCGAGATCGGCACCGTGTACTTCGAGCGCGAGGTGGCGCCGTTCGCCTACCACAACGATCCGGCCAAGACCGCCGAGGCGGCTCACCCGGAGCATCCGACGTGGACCACCACCGGCGACATCGGCTACGTCGATGACGAGGGCTACCTGTTCCTCACCGATCGCAAGGCTTTCATGATCATCTCCGGCGGCGTGAACATCTACCCGCAGGAGATCGAGGACGCGCTCGCGCTGCACCCGAAGGTGTTGGACGTGGCCGTGATCGGCGTGCCCGACGAGGAGATGGGTGAGTCGGTGAAGGCGGTCGTGCAGGCGGCGCCCGGCGTCGAGACCGGACCGGAGCTGGCGAGCGAACTGCGCGATTTCCTGCGTGAGCGGATCGCCCACTACAAGGTCCCCCGCAGCTTCGACTTCGCCGAGGATCTGCCGCGCACACCCACCGGCAAGCTGGTCAAGGGCAAGCTGCGCGCCCAGTACGTCTGAGAGTCCCCCGCTCGGGAGCGGCGTCTGCCGGACGCGGCTCCCGAGCCCTTCTCCCGCACTTCGCGTTACACGGGATTCGGTGGCACCCGAAGCGCGTCGTCGAGCCTCTTGGCGTCCCTGCGGACCCCGATCGCGGTGACGATCTCGGTCACACCGAGCACGATCAGCCAGATACCAGCCACCAGGGTCAGGGTGGCGATCGAACTGACCGGCCAGATCACCAGGATCACGCCGGCGATGATGGTCAGCACACCGAACAGGCCCTGCCAGCCGCGCCCCGGCAGGGTGGGCTCGGACACCACGGCCACCATCAGCGCGACGCCGCGGAACAGCCAGCCGATGCCGATCCACAGGCCCAGCAGCAGGATCGAGGTCAGCTCGTCGCGGAAACAGAACACGCCGACCACGATCGAGAGTGCGCCGCTGAGGAAGTACAGCACCCGCATGCCCGCGGTCTTGGTCGCACCGAAGGCCGACACCAACTGCAGCGCACCGGAGACCACCAGATAGATGCCGAACAGGATGCCGGCCACCAGCAGCGTCTTACCGGGCCACACGAGTACGACGATGCCCACGAGCACCGAGATCACACCGGTCACGAGAATCGCCTGCCACGCCGATCTGGCAAGCGTCTGGACCGGCCCGTCCACCACGTTTTCGGTTGTCATGGCAAGATGCTATTCCCGGTCCGCGGGATTTCCGCGGACCTTCGGCGGCACGTCAGGTGCGGGCTGTTCTCTACCGCCCCGGTCTCTACCGCCCCTGGGCGTTGATGTTCACCATCCAGCCGATACCGAAACGGTCCAGGCACATACCGAACTCGTCGCCCCACATCTGCTTCTCCAGCGGGACCGTGACGACACCACCGGCGCTGAGCTTGTCCCACCAGCCGCGCAGTTCGTCGGCGTCCGCACCGCTGAGGCTGATCGTGACCCTGCTGCCTTCGGAGAACTCCATGTCCGGCGGGGTGTCGGAGGCCATCACAGTGAACCCGTCGGGGGTCTCGAGCCGGCCGTGCATCACCAGCGACCCGAGATCACCCGGCGCGTCCCCGGCCTCGCCGAAGGTGTGGATGCTCAGGTCTCCGCCGAGGACATCTCGGTAGAACTCGAGCGCTTGCCTGGCCTCGGTGCGGAAGCTGATATAGGGGTTGAGTTTGCTCACCATGAGAACACTCCTCGTCGTGTGAATTTCCGGCTGGGAGTACATCTAGCGGGGAGAACACCGGCCCGTACGGCCCGAACAGACGATACTGCGCGCGGCGCGCAGTGGGATCGATAACGCCACACCCCCACAACGTTTATCGCCGCGACGCCAGGGGAAGTCCTCATCCAGTGACTCTCGCCGCGTGCGCCGAAGCCGGCCGCGGGTGGACGAGTCGGGGACCACGGACCGAAGGCTGCTAGGAGAGACGAAGGTGGCGGAACTACTCGTGCTTCAGGCACGCGGGCTGGGCGCTCTGCTCACCGCGGTCCCGGCGCTGCGCGCGCTGCGGAGAGCCGAGCCGAGTCACCGCATCGTGCTGGCCGCGCCACAACGGCTCAAGCCGATCGTCGACCTCATCTCCTCGGTCGACGCCCTGCTGCCGACCTCGTCGCCCGACGTACTGCGCTGGGATGCCCCCGCGCCCGCGCTCGCGGTGAACCTGCACGGACCGGGCCCGGAGAGTATCGCCGCCTTGACACGGACCGGCGCGAACCGGGTCCTCACCTACCGTCACCCCGCCTCGCCCGAGGTCGACGGTCCGCGGTGGCAGCCCGACGTGCACTACACCGAGCGCTGGTGTCATCTGCTCGAGTACGACGGCATCGTCGCCGACCGCCGCAATCTCGGGTTGGTGCCGCCGGTCGCCACGACCAGCCATCGCGACTGCGTCGTCGTCCATGTCGGTGCGGGCGCGCCCGCACGCCGCTGGCCTGCCGAGCGCTTCGCCGCAGTCGTGCGGCATCTGCTGGTCCAAGGCCGGGACGTGGTGCTCACCGGCGACGAGTTCGAACGCGACATCGCCCTCGGCGTCGCCGCCCGCGCCGGGCTGGCCAAGGACCGGGTGCTGGCGGGGACCCAGAACCTCATCGAACTCGCCGCGACCGTCGCCGAGGCCTCGCTGGTCGTCAGCGGCGACACCGGCATCGCGCATCTGGCGACCGCCTTCGGCACCCGCACCGTGCTGCTGTTCGGTCCGACCCCGCCACGCTGCGCCGGACCCCCGCCGCACCTGCTCGGCAGGCACGCGGTGCTGTGGGCGGGCCGGCACGGCGACCCCCTCGCCGACACCCCCGACCCCGGCCTGCTCGCCATCGAGGTGCCCGAGGTGGTGGACGCCGTCGACCAGCAACTCACCCGCCGCACCTGGCCCGGCACCGCCTCCGCGCCCCGGCGCCCCGCAGGCTGTCGCCGAGTCGGCTGACCGGCCCGCAGTTCATTCTGGCCCGAGTTCGGGCTTCGCCTCCGCGAGCGCCGCCGAATAGGCCGCCAGCGCACTCGGCCAGAATTGCTCGAGATAGTCGCGGACATCCCCCAGCCCCCTCGGATCCAAGCTGTACATCCGGCGATTGCCGAGCGGACGCCGCATGACCAGCCGCGCGGCACGCAGGACTTTCAAATGCTGGGACACCGCCGAGCTGCTCACCCGCGCGATGGCCGCGAGTTCGCCGACCGAGTGCGGGCCGAGCGCGAGCGTCTCGAACAGGGCCCGCCGGGTGGGGTCGGCGAGCGCCTCGAGGGCGCGAACTCCGTTAGTCAGCACTTCAACAGTCTGCTCACCCCGGCGCGATTCTTCAAGATCGCCCTATTACAGCATCGGCCCAGGTTGTCAATGCAGCCACGGCGTGCCTTAACCACTTCGTTATCCGATGTGGCCGCCTTTGCGGCGTTGTGAAGGTAACCACAGGATTGCGGGCGGCGGCGAGACCTGTCGTACGTTCATCGGCATGTCCGTGACCGATTTGTTATCAACCTTCCGGCCGAGCACCGCCCGATCGCGTCGTCGTGTCACGGGCCGTGCGCTGGCCCTGACCGCCGCCCTCGGCGTGTCGCTCACCGTCGTCAACGCGGTCGGACCGGACGAGACCGGCACCGCCTCGGCCGCCGCGATCGCCGACACCAACCGCGAGGTCGTCGACGCCGAGGGGAACATGGTCGAGTTCACCGCCTTCACCCCGCGCGAAGCCCAGATGCCGCAGATCGTGCCCGAGGCCGTGCTGTGGGAACAGCACCGCCTCGCTGTCGAAGCGGCGCGGCCGAAGACCGTCCGCCCGGTCGCGGGCGTGCTCACCTCGACTTTCGGCGCGCGCTGGGGCGCCATGCACGCCGGCCTCGACTTCGGCGACCCGATCGGCGCCCCCATCGCGGCGGTCACCGACGGCGTCGTCATCGAGGCGGGCCCGGCCAGCGGATTCGGGCTGTGGGTCCGCGTCCAACAGGACGACGGCACCGTCGGCGTCTACGGCCACATGAACGACATCCTGGTCTCCGTCGGCCAGCCGGTCCGCGCGGGCGACGTGATCGCCACCGTGGGCAATCGCGGTTACTCCACCGGCCCGCACCTGCACTTCGAGGTGCACGTGCCCGGCATCGGCCCGATCGACCCGGCCGGCTGGCTGGGCGCGCGCGGCATCGACGTGCACCACTGAGGTGGTCATCCACCGGCGACGCGCTCTCCGCTAGCGCAGTCGTTCCGCCTCCCGGGTGAGTTTCATCAGCGTGACGCTCAGCTCGTGCAGTTCGTCGGTGCCGGCTCCCTCCTCGATCGCCGTCGCGATGTCCTCGGCGGCACAGCGGGCCGCGAACCAGCGGTCGGCCAGATCGGCGGCCTCCTGAGCACTGAGGATCACCGAATCCTCCGGAATGCCGGTACCTTTCACGCTGTTGCGGTGCTCGTAGGCACGCTGCCTGCACGATTGACGGCAATAGCGGCGCCGGCGTCCCGACTCGGACTCCACGATCTCCCGCCCGCACCACAGGCAGGCCAGCAAGCGCCGCGTCATGGGCCATGAGACTAGTGCGTCACACGCGGATTCGCGCGCGGACCCCATCACCGGTGTCCGCGACGGCACGTGTCGGCGACGGCCGCGAGCAGCCCCGGCCCTGCCACCGACTAGGATGGAACGGTTCTCCGATCGCCGGATCGGGAACGAAGACGCGGATTCGGGCGTTGTCCTTACAGGCATACACAGGGACACTCGGACATACAGGGAGAGGCACACCATGGCAGATCGCGTACTCCGGGGCAGTCGGCTCGGAGCGGTGAGCTACGAGACCGACCGCGACCACGACCTCGCTCCGCGCCGCATCGCCAGGTACCGGACCGACAACGGCGAAGAGTTCGACGTTCCCTTCGCCGACGACGCGGAGATCCCGCCCACCTGGCTGTGCCGCAACGGCCAGGAAGGCGCCCTGCTCGAAGGCAGCACTCAGGAAGCCAAGAAGGTCAAGCCGCCGCGCACCCACTGGGACATGCTGCTCGAGCGCCGCAGCAAGGAAGAGCTCGAGGAGTTGCTCAAGGAGCGCCTCGACCTGCTCAAGACCCGCCGCCGCGGCTGACCCTTCGCGACGAACCGAGAAAGGCCGTTCCCCCGACTCCGGGGGAACGGCCTTTCTCGTACGCGCGAAAGCTGTGCGGCTCTAACGGCTGGCGACCTTGCGGTAGCGCAGCAGGGCCAGCGGCATGGCGACCGCCAGGATCGCCACCGAGCACAGCACGGCGTACTCGACGCAGTGCTCGGCGGGCCAGCCGGTGGGCTGGGCGAAGAACGGCGGCGCACCGTTCTCGAAGAGCTTCCGCCCCGACGCGGCCACCGCCGTGATCGGATTCCATTCCGCGATCACCCGAAGCGGACCGGGCAGCGCGGCGGCGGAGATGAACGCCGAGGAGATGAAGGTCAGCGGGAACAGCCAGATCAGACCCGCGCTCTGGGCCACCTCCACATTGGGTGAGAGCAGCCCGGTCAGCGCGCCGACCCAGGACATGGCGAAGGCGAACAGCAGAATGATGCCGAAGGCCAGTGCCGCGTCGGCGATCGAGCCGTTGATGCGCCAGCCGACGATGTAGCCGCAACCGACCATGACCGCCAAGCTGAGGACGCTGACCACCAGGTCGGACAGGGTACGGCCCATCAGCACCGCCATCCGCGACATCGGCAGCGCGCGCATCCGGTCGATGATGCCCTTCTGCAGGTCGCCTGCCAGGCCGACGGTGGTGAAGGCGGCGCTGAAGGCGACGGTCTGGGTGAAGATGCCCGCGAGCAGGAACTCCCGATACTGGCTGCCGCCCAGGGAGGCGCCGAAGATGTAGGCGAACAGGAACACGAACATCAGCGGCTGGATGGTGGCGGTGACCAGCAGGGTCGGTACCCGCAGGATGGTCAGCAGATTGCGGTGCGCGACGATGGCGCTGTCCCTGACGAACCGGAATCTCGGCGAGTATTCCACCGCCACCGGGCTTTTCGTCGGGGGTGTGGGCGCGATGTCGTCCGGGGCCAGTTCGGCGGCGGTGGTCACGACAGGATCTCCTCGGGGACGTCGTCGGTTTCCGGTTCGGCATCGCCGGTGGCGGGGCTGCCGGTGAGGGACAGGAACACGTCGTCGAGACTGGGCCGGTGCACGCTCGCGTCGAGCACGCACACGCCCGCATCGTCGAGCCTGCGCAGTGCCTCGACCATGGTCCGGGTGCCGTCGCCGACCACCACCGAGACCTCCTCGCCGCCGGGTTCGTGCCGGGGCTCGCCCAGCCCGACCTCGCCGAGCACGGTCAGCGCGGGCGTCGCGTCCTGGCCCGCTGCCAGGGTCACGGTGAGCCGGTCACCGCCGATGGCGGACTTCAGCTCCTCCGCCGAACCGCGCGCGATGACCCGGCCGTGGTCGATCACCACGATCCGGTCGGCCAGCACGTCGGCTTCCTCGAGGTACTGGGTGGTGAGCAGGACGGTGGTGCCGTCCTCGACGAGTTCGCCGATGACCCGCCACATGTCGAGCCTGCCGCGCGGGTCCAGGCCGGTGGTCGGCTCGTCGAGCACCACCACCGGCGGCCGGGTGACCAGCGCGCCCGCCAGATCGAGGCGGCGCGCCATACCACCGGAGTAGGTGCCCGCCCTGCGGTCGGCGGCCTCCTCGAGGCCGAGTTCGGCCAGCAGCATCCTGGCGCGCTCGGTGGACTCCTGCCTGCTCATGCCGTAGAGCCGGGCGACCATGCGCAGATTCTCGAAGCCGGTGAGATTGGCGTCGATCGCCGCGTACTGGCCGGACAGGCCGATGCGGGGCCGGGCCGCGGCAGGATCGCGCAGCACGTCGACACCCGCCACGCGCACCGTGCCCGCGCTGGGGCGCAGCAGGGTGGTGACGATCCGGACGGTGGTGGTCTTGCCCGCGCCGTTGGGACCGAGCAGGCCCATCACCGTGCCGGCCGGGATCTCCAGGTCGACCCCGTCGAGCACGCGCGTCTTGCCGTAGTTCTTGACCAGTCCGCGCACTTCCACAGCCATGCTCATCTGCGCCCGCCTTCGTCCCGGCGCACGCCGGTGGCCTCACTCACCAGAGTTCTCCTTCGTCGGAATCACTGCTCGGTCGGAATCACTGCTCGGTCGGGCCCGTAGCCGTCCAGATGACCGCGCAGCAGCGGGCCGATCCGGTCGAGCGCTTCGGGGGTGGTCATCGCCGCGTGCGAGCACGGCACCGCGTGCTCGTGCACCCGGCCGGCGACGAACGGCTGCCAGGCCGCCGCGCGACGGTCGGGGTCGGCGAGGTTGATCTCGTCGGCGGCGGCGTGGAAGAACACCAGATCACCGTCGAAGACGCGGGGCCGGAAACCGTGCGCGAGCACCGTGCCGGTGGCGTACTCGCGGAACAGACCGCGCAGCTGGTCGTCGGTGAGCGCCGCGAACGGTCCCGGCTGAGCTCGCAGCAGTCGCGTCGCCTGGTCGGCGTCGAGGTCGGGGCCCGCCTGGTCGCCGAGGTCGACGCCGAACTCGGCGAGGATCTCGGCCGCCGAGGGCATCGCCCGGTCCAGCCAGCGATCGGTCAGCCGGTGGCTGTCGAGCATGGCCAGGGTCGCCACCTCGTCGCCGTCTTCGCGCAGGCGCACGGCGATCTCGTGGGCGATGAGACCGCCCAGCGACCAGCCGGCCAGATGGTAAGGGCCCTGCGGCTGCATCGAGCGGATGACGGCGACGTAGTGCTCGGCCGCCTCGTCCATCGACGTGAACCCCGCGGTCCCGGTGACGTGCGGGGATTGCAGACCGAACACCGGCAGGTCCGAGGGCAGGTGGGCGAGCAGCCCGGCGTAGCACCAGGACAATCCGACACCGGGCGGCACGCAGAACAGCGCGGGCCTGGCGCCGCCGGAACGCAACGGCAGCACCGGCGCCAGCGCCGCGGTGACCGCGGCGGCGGGATCGGCGTCGGACAGCTTGGCCGCCACCGCCGCGGGAGTGGCGTCGGCGAACATGACCTGCACCGGCATGTCGATGCCCAGGGCGCGCAGTTCCGCGACGACCTTGGTGGCCAGCAGCGAGTTGCCGCCGAGTTCGAAGAACCCGTCGTCCACGCCGACCCGCTCGACGCCGAGCACCGAGGCGTAGGCCGCGCACAGGGCCGCTTCGACGGCCGTACCGGGCGCCCGGTACTCGACCGCTCCGGTGAACACCGGCTCCGGCAGCCGTGTGCGGTCCATCTTGCCGGTGGGACCGAGCGGCACCTCGTCGATGAGCATGATCGCTTGCGGGACCATGTAATTGGGCACGAGCGCCGCCGTGTGCGCGGTCAGTTCCCTGGCGGTGACCTCGTTGCCGGGGTGCGGTTTCACATACGTCACCAGCGCGGTGCTGCCCGCCGCGGTCTTGTGCCCGAAGGTCGTCGACATCGCCACCGCCGGATGCTTGGCCAGCGCGGCGTCGATCTCGCCGAGTTCGATGCGGAAACCGCGGATCTTGACCTGATCGTCCACCCGCCCGATGTATTCGACGTCGCCGGGCGAGGCGGGCCGCCAGCGCACCAGATCGCCGGTGCGGTACATCCGCTCACCGGGCTTGCCGTAGGGGTTGGCCACGAACCGCTGCGCGGTCAGGCCGGGCTGGTTCAGGTAGCCGCGAGCCAGGGCGTTGCCGGACAGGTGCAGTTCGCCGGTCACGCCGACCGGGCAGGGGTGCAGTCGCCGGTCGAGAATGCTCGCGCCGACACCGCGGATCGGACCGCCGATGGTGATCGGGCCGTGCGGGATCAGCGGCTGCGACATCAGCGTGACGATGGTGGTCTCGGTCGGCCCGTACACGTTGTGGAGGTTGCGGCCCACGGACCACCGGTTGGCCATGTCCGGCGGCAGTGCCTCCCCGCCGGCCAGCACGTGCCGCAGGTCGGTGATCCGCTCCGGGTCCACGGTGCCCAGCGCGGAGGTGGTGATGAACGCGTGGGTGATCTCCTCCTCGACGAGAGTGCGGGTCAGCTCCGTCCCGCCGACCACACCGGTCGGTGCGATCACCAGGGTGGCCGCGCCACCGAGAGCGAACAGCAGGTCCAGCATCACCGCGTCGAAGCTGGGGGTCGCGAAGTTGAGCACCCGGTCGGCGGGGCGCACGTCGTACCGCTGCGCGCATTCGGCCGCGAAATTCGACAGACCGCCGTGGGAGACCACCACGCCCTTGGGCTTGCCGGTCGAACCGGAGGTGTAGATGACGTAGGCCGGGTTGTCCATGCGCAGCGGACCGCGCCGGTCGCGCTGCGTGATCGGGGCCGGTGAGGCGGCCAGCACCGCGGTACGGAAATCGTTGTCGTCCAGCAGGATCCAGCCCGACTCGGCGGGCAGGGCCGCGCGGCTCTCGGCGAGCGTGAGACCGAGCGCGGCGCCGGAGTCGGCCAGCATGTGCGCGATCCGGTCGGGCGGGTACAGCGGATCGACCGGAACGAAGGCCGCACCCGCCTTGGCCACCGCCAGCATGGCGGCGATCGCCTCGACCGATCGGGTGAACCCCAGGGCCACCAGAGTCTCCGGTCCGGCGCCTGCCTCGATCAGCACCCGTGCCAGTCGGTTGGTCCAACGGTCCAGCGCCTCGTAGGTGACCTCGGTGCCGTCGCTGCACAACGCCACCGCGAGCGGGTCGTGCGCGGCCGCCGCGGCGAACACCTCGGGGAAGGTGATCGGCCGGTCGGCCGCGGCGCCGCGCACCTCCGCCAGGCCGGACCATTCGACCGGGTCGAGCAGCTGCAGGTCGCCGACGTGGGTGGCCGGGCCGGTGGCGATTCCCGCGATCAGCCTGCGCAGGCGCTTGCCGAGCGCACGGGCCGTCGACTCGTCGAACAGATCGCCGGCGTAGGTCACCGCGAGGGTGATTCCGTCGGGTTCGCGCAGCGGGGTGTGCGACTCGGTGAGGGTGAACTGCAGGTCGAACTTGGCGATTCCGGTGTCGATGTCCTCGGCCTCGATGCGCAGGCCGGGCAGTTCCAGTACCCGTACCGGATGGTCGCGCACCGAGAGCATCACCTGGAACAGCGGGTGATGCGATTGTGAGCGCGCCGGGTTGAGCACCTCCACCAGCCGCTCGAACGGCAGGTCGGCGTGGGCGAAGGCGTCGAGGTCGGTCTCGCGGACCTCGCGCAGCAGGTCGGTGAAGCGCGCGTCGGGATCGATCCGGGTGCGCAGCACGAGAGTGTTGACGAACATGCCGATCATCCGGTCCAGCGCCGGATGGCCCCGTCCGGCGATGGCGGTGCCGACGGTGATGTCGTCGGCGCCGGTCATCCGGTGCAGCAGCACCGCGAGCGCCGCGTGCAGGATCATGAACATGCTGACGTTGTTGGCCACGGCCACCCGGTGCAGTTCACGGTGGGTGAACGCGTCGATCGCGCATTCGACGGTGCCGCCCCGATAGGACGGGACCGGCGGGCGCGGCCGGTCGGCGGGCACCGACAGCAGCTCCGGGCTGCCGTCGAGGGTGCGCGCCCAGTAGTCGAGCTGACGGCTCAGCGGCGAGGACGGATCGTCCTCGGTGCCGAGCGTGTCCTGTTGCCACAGCGTGTAATCCGCGTATTGCAGCTCCGGCTCGGGCCAGTCGGCCTCGCGTCCGGCGCAGGCCGCGCGATAGGCCGCGGCGACGTCGGCGGCCAGCGGTTCCAGCGACCAGCCGTCGATGGCGATGTGGTGCACCACGAGCACCAGCACGTTCCGGGTGGCCGTGGCGGGGGTGGCCACTGCCAGTTCCGCCGCGTCGGCGAGGGTGATCAGCGCCGCGCGCAACGGCGGGGCCACGGCCAGGTCGAAGCCGCCCGCCGCGAACCCCCGCACGGTGGCGGCCACCTCGTCCTCGGTGACCGTGGCGGTGTAGAGCGTGACGGCGGCCTCGGCGGGGTCGAGCACCACCTGGACAGGCCCGCCGTCGATCTCCGGGTACACCGTGCGCAGCGACTCGTGGCGGCGTTGCACCTCGTGCAGTGCCGCGACCAGCGCGGGCAGTTCGAGCTTGCCGTGCAGCCGCAACACGACCGGGACGTTGTAGGCGCCCGCGGTGCCCTCGGCTCCGGGCGCGCCCGCGTTGAACCGGTCCAGGAACCACAGCCTGCGCTGGGCGGCCGAGAGCGGGATACGCTCGGGCCGTTCGCGTTTGCCGGGTGCGGGCCGTTCCTGTCCCGGTTCGGAACCGATGCGGGCGTCGAGAGCGGTGGCCAGCCCGGCGACGGTCGGTGCGGCGAAGACGCCGCGCACCTCCAGCCGGACGCCGGTGGCCGCGGCCAGCCTCGCGACCAGCTGGGTGGCCAGCAGCGAGGTGCCGCCGATCTCGAAGAAGTTGTCGTCGGCGCGGATACCTTCGGTGCCGAGCAGGTCGCCCATTACCGCGGCGACCAGGCGTTCGGTGCCGGTCTCGGGTTCGCGGCCCGCGCTCGCGGCGAGCAGGACCGGTTCCGGCAGGGCGGCGCGGTCCAATTTGCCCACCGGGGTGAGCGGGATCTCGTCGAGCACCGTGATGCTCGCGGGCACCATGTGCCCGGGCAGGTGTTCGGCGACGTGGGCGCGGACCTGCGCCACATCCAGGTCGGTGTCGCCGCCCACCGGGTGCACGAACGACACCAGCCGGTCGGCCCCGTTGATCCGGCGCACCTCGGTGTGCGCGAATCGGATCCGGGGATGGGTGGTGAGCGTGGCGTCGATCTCGCCGAGCTCGATGCGGAACCCGCGCATCTTCACCTGGAAGTCGCTTCGGCCCAGATAGACCAGCGACTGCTCGGCCGTCCAGCGAACCACGTCGCCGGTGCGGTACATGCGGGTGCCGGGCGCGCCGTACGGGTCGGCGACGAATCGGGAGGCGGTGAGCCCGAAGCGGTCCAGATAGCCTGCCGCCACGCCGGGACCGCCGAGATAGAGCTCGCCCGCGACGCCGACCGGCACCGGTCGCAACCGTTCGTCCAGCACGACGGCGTGCGCGCCGCGCACCAGCGTGCCGATGGTGATCTGCTCCCCCGCCACCAGCGGCGCGGAAATGGTTGCCACGATGGTCGTCTCGGTGGGGCCGTAGGCGTTGAGCATCCGCCGTCCGTGCGCCCAGCGCGCCACCAATTCGGGACCGAGCGCCTCGCCGCCGACCATCAGATCGCGCAGATCCGGCAGAGCCCACCGGTCGCGGTCGATGGTCGCCATGGCGGCGGTGGTGATGAAGGCGTGGGTGACGCGCTCGCGCTCGAGCAGTTCGGCCAGTTCGTCGCCGCCGTAGATCTGCGGCGGGCAGATGACCATGGTGGCGGCCGGGCCAAGCGCCATCAGCAGGTCGAGCACGGAGGCGTCGAAGCTCGGAGTGGCGAAATGCAGGATGCGCGAGGTGCCGTCGCTGCCCATCCGGTCGCGCAGTTCGTCGGCGAAGTCCGCCAGCCCGGCCTGGGTGACCGCGACGCCCTTGGGGGTGCCGGTGGAACCGGAGGTGTAGACGAGGTAGGCGAGGTCCGCGCCGAGAGTCGGCCGGGTCTGCTCGTCCCCGGCGATCGGGTGGCTGGGGTACCCGTCCAGCTCGGCGCGCGAGCGCGGGTCGTCGAGCAGCAGCCAGCCGGTCGGGGCGCAGTCCCGCAATTCGCGGGCGTGAGCGGTGGTGGTGAGGCCGAACGTGCTGCCGGAGTCGGTGAGCATGTAGCGCACCCGATCGGCGGGGTAGTTCGGGTCCACCGGCACGAACGCCGCGCCGGATTTGGCGACGGCCAGCATGGTGAGCACGGAATCGATCGAGCGGGTCAGCCCGAGCGCGACCCGGTCCCCCGGGCCGAGTCCGCGGGCGATCAGCGCGCGAGCCAGGCGGTTGGCGCGCCGATCCACCTCGGCGTAGGTCAGCTCGATCCCGTCCACGACCGAGACGAGCGCGACGCGGGTCCCACCGCGGCGCACCGCGTCGGCGAAATACGCCGCCAGTGTGCACACCTCGCGCGTCGTCGCGCCGCCCGGCGCCGCCGGCACACCCACGTCCCGGAGCGCGACCGCACCGGCATCGGCACCGGCCGCGAGGTCACCGGAGTCGGCATCGGTGAACTCGGCATCGGTGAACTCGGCAGGGGTGACCTCGGCAGGGGTGAACTCGGCACCGGTGAACTCGGTATCGACGAACTCGGCGCCGAGCAGCGGAGCGTCCGCGATCCCGGCGGTGCGTGCCCCCCACGCCGGGCTGAAGTGGAGGCGCTCGATGTCGGTTCGGACGTCGATGTCGCGGATCAGTACCTGCGGGTCTGCGCAGACGGCGGCCAGTACGCGTTGGAAACGGCCGGCCAGGGTGTGGACGGTCTCGGCGTCGAAGAGTTCGGTGGCGTAGACGAAGGCGAAGGCGGGATCGGTGCCCGCGCCGGCGGTGACCCGCAGCTCGAGGTCGAATTTGACGGCCGCGATGTCGAGTTCCTCGGCCCGTAGTTCCAGGCCGGGCAGCCGCAGCGCGGGCGCGGGGCCGTCCTGGACGGTCAGGGCCACCTGCACGACCGGTCGCTGCGCGCCGGAGCCCGCGGCCCGGCCGATCTCCTCCACAACCCGCTCGAACGGCACGTCGGCGTTGGCGATGGCGGCCAGCTCGTTGTCGCGATCCGCGCGCACCAGCTCGGCGAAGGACGCGTCCGGGTTCACCTGTGAGCGCAGCACCAGGGTGTTGACGAACATGCCGACCAGCTCGTCCAGCGCGGTGTCGGTGCGGCCGGCCACGGGGGTGCCGATCACGATGTCCCGCCCGCCGGTGACCGCGCGCAGCAGCACGGCCAGCGCCGACCGCATCAGCATGAACAGGCTCACCCCCTGTTCCCGCGCCATGGCGGCCGACGCGGCGCGTAGATCCTCCGGCACGGTGAATTCCACTGTGCCGGAACGATAGTGGCCGTCCTCCGGTCGTGGGCGGTCGTACGGCAGCGGCAGTTCTTCCGGCAATTCGGCGAGCTCTTCACGCCAGTAGGCCAGCTGGGCGCCCGCCGCGCTGGTGGGATCGGAGGCGTCACCGAGGCAGGCGCGCTGCCACAGCCCGAAGTCGGCGTACTGCACCGGAAGCGGCGTCCACGCCGGAGCGATGCCGTCGCGGCGAGCCTGGTAGGCGGTGACCAGGTCGCGGGTCAGCGGCGCCAGCGACCAGCCGTCGGCGGCGATGTGGTGCAGCACGATGCCGAGCAGGTAGCGGTCGGCTCCGGTGCGCAGCAGCATGATGCGCAGCGGGGTGTCGGTGGCCAGGTCGAAGCCGGTGCGGGCGAAGGCGGTCAGGCGTTCGCCCGCGGTGTCGGGATGGGCGTCGGCGAACCGGGTCTCGGGCAGGGCGTCGGCGGCACCGAGCACCACCTGGTGGGCTCCCGCGCCGTCTTCCGGGTACACCGTGCGCAGCACCTCGTGCCGTTCGATGATGTCGGTGAGCGCGGCGCGCAGGGCGCCGAGGTCGAGCGGCCCGTCGATCCGCAAGGTGAAAGCGATGTTGTAGGCGCTGGATTCGGGTGCGTACCGGTTCAGGAACCACAGCCGTTGCTGGGGCAGCGACAGCGGCAGGCGGGCCGGGCGCGGATCGGCCGCGGTCAGCGGAATCCGATGGGTGCGCGGGGCGGTGGCCAGCCGGGCGGCGACGTCCGCGACGGTGGGGGCTTCGAAGATCTCGCGCACCGGCAGTTCCGCGCCGAACTCGGCGTGCAGTGCGGCGGTCAGCCGGGTGGCCAGCAGTGAGGTGCCGCCGAGGTCGAAGAAGCTGTCCTCCGCGCCGGGCACCGGACGGCCGAGCACCTGCTCGAAGACCGCCGCCACCCGGCGTTCGGCATCGGTGCGCGGGGCCCGGGTCGGTCCGGCCGCGGTGAATTCCGGGGCGGGCAGCGCTTTGCGGTCCAGCTTGCCCGAGGGCGTCGTCGGCACCTGGTCGAGCACCACGATCGCCGCGGGCACCATGTAGCCGGGCAGCCGGTCGCGGACGGTGGCCCGGACGTCGGCGGCGTCGAGGGGTGCGCCGCCGGGTTCGCCTGTCACATAGGCGGCCAGGCGCGGGTGACCGTGTTCGTCGGTGTGTACCACGGTGAGCGCGAAGGCGACGCCGAGATGGGCGCGCAGCGCGTGGTCGATCTCGTGCAGTTCGATGCGGAAACCGCGGATTTTGACCTGGTCGTCGGCGCGGCCGAGGAAGCGCAGCGCGCCCGCGGCGTCGGTGACCACCAGATCGCCGGTGCGGTACATGCGTTCGCCGCGCCTGCCGAGCGGATTGGCCGGGAAGCGTTGCGCGGTCAGGCCGTTGCGGCCCAGATAGCAGCGGGCCAGGCCGGGGCCGGACAGGTAGAGCTCGCCCGGCGTGCCCGGCGGGACCGGCCGCAGCCGGGCGTCGAGCACGAACAGCCGCATCCCGCGCACCGGCCTGCCCAGCGGCACCGGCTGCCCGGCGGCCATCGGATCCGACGCGGTCGCGGCCACCGTGGCCTCGGACGGGCCGTACATGTTGTGCATGCGGTGGCGGGCGGTCCAGGTGGTGACCAGGTCCTGCGAGCATGCCTCGCCGCCGACGACGACCGTCGAGAGATCGGGCAGATCCTCCGCGGGCACCGTGGCCAGCGCCGCCGGGGTGACGAAGGCGTGCGTCACCCGCTCGGCGCGCAGCAGATCGGCCAGTTCCCGGCCGCCGTAGATGCCCGCGGGCGCGATGACCATCGTCGCGCCCGCCGCGAAGGCGAGCAGCAGCTCGAGCACCGAGGCGTCGAAACTCGGGGAGGAGAAATGCAGCGTGCGTGACCCCACGGCGATACCGAACAGGTGGACCTGCTCGTGCGCGAGCGAGGCCAGTCCCGCGTGCGTGACCACCACGGCCTTCGGCGTGCCGGTCGACCCGGAGGTGTAGATGAGGTACGCCGGGTGCGCGACCCGCAGCGGGAGCAGCCGATCGGCGTCGGTGAGCGGGTGGGCGGAGTGACGGGCGCATTCGGCCGTGAACTCCGCCGAGCCGAGCACCAGCCAGTCGGATGCGGTCCGCGCGTGCCTGCCACGCGCGGCCGTGGGCCAGGCGGGCAGAGCCGTCACGGATTCCGACAGGGTCAGGCCGAGCAGCGCGCCGGAATCGGCGAGCATGTGGGCGATGCGTTCGGGCGGGTAGCCGGGGTCGACGGGCACATAGGCCGCACCGGTCTTGGCCACGGCCCAGATGGCGGTGATCGCGTCGAGTCCGCGGGGCATGGCGACCGCGACGACCGTCTCCGGCGCCGCCCCGTGCGCGATGAGCGCGCGGGCCAAGCGGTTGGAGCGTGCGTCGAGCTCGGCGTAGCTGGTGCTGCGATATTCGGGATATTCGGAATACTCGGGATATTCGGGATATTCGGGATTTTCGGCCCGCGGCTCGAGGTGGCGCACGGCGACGGCGTCGGGCACCCGCTCGGCGGTCTCGGACAGCAAGCGCGCCAGGGTGGTCGGCGGGTCCGCCGGGGCCGCGGTCAGTGGCGCGAGGTTGGCGAACTCGCGTGCGTCGAGCAGTTCGATGTCACCGACCGGCACAGCGGGCGCGGCCGAGGCGGTTTCCAGCACGGTGACGAACCGGCGCGCGAACGCCTCGACCGTGTCGTGGTCGAACACGTCGGTGGCGTAGACGAATTCGGCGTCCAGCGAACCGTCGGGCCGTCCGTCGTGCACCTCCAGATGCAGGTCGAACTTGGCGATGTCGGCGGCCACCTCGAGGACTTCGGCGGTGACCCCGGGCAGCTCGATCCGCAGCTCGGGCGTGTGGTCGTAGGACAGCATCACCTGGAACAGCGGATGCCTGCCGGTGGAGCGTTCCGGGTTGACCGCCTCGACGAGCCGCTCGAACGGCACGTCGGCGTTGGCGAAGGCGTCGAGATCTACGTCGCGCACGACCTCGAGCACCCGCTCGAACCCGGCGGCCTGGTCCACCTCGGTGCGCAGCACCAGCGTGTTCACGAACATGCCGACCAGCTCGTCGAGCGCCGGATCCGAGCGGCCCGCGATCGGGGTGCCGATGGCGATATCGGTGCTCGCGCACAACCGCGACAACAGCGTCGCCAGCGCGGCGTGCAGGACCATGAACAGGCTGACCCCGCGGCCGGCGGCGAGTTCGTACGCGGCGGAGCGGATGTCGGCAGCGATGGCGAACCGGACCCGGGCGGCCCCGGCCTGCCTGCGCAGCGGGCGCGGGCGGTCCAGCGGCAGGTCGAGCTGGTCGGGCAGGCCGTCCAGCGCGGACCGCCAGTACGCCAGCTGACGATTCAGCCCGCTGCCCGCGTCGCCCTCGGCGCCCAGCAGCGCGTGCTGCCAGAGCGTGAAGTCGGCGTACTGCACCGGAAGCGGCGTCCACTGCGGCGCACTGCCCTGGGATCGCGCCGTGACCGCGGCCATCAGGTCGCGGGCGAGAGGGGCGATCGACCAGCCGTCACCGCTGATGTGGTGCAGCACGATCAGGAAGACGTGCTGACGGGGGCCGGTCGACCACAACGCCACCCGCACCGGCGCCTGGTTGCGCAGATCGAAACCGTACCCGGCGAATTCGGCGGCCAACGCGGTGACGTCGGCACCGGAGGCGTCGATCGGGTCGAGGGTGAGCGGGATGTCCTCGGCCCGGTGGATCAACTGGTAGGGACCGTCCGGTCCCTCCGGGAAGGTGGTGCGCAGGCTCTCGTGCCGGTCGATGACATCGATCAGACCGGCACGCAGCGCGGCCTGGTCGAGCGGTCCGTCCAGACGAAGTCCCAGCGGCATGTTGTAGGCGGCCGCGTGCTCGGCGAACCGGTTCAGGATCCACAGCCGCTGCTGGGCGGGCGAGAGCGGGATGTGCGCCGGGCGGCTGACCGGTGCCAGACGCGGCGGCGCCTCCTCCGGCACGCCGTCGGCGAAGCGCTCGGCCAAGGCGGCCACGGTGGGAGATTCGAACAGGTCGCGGATGGTCGGTCCGAGGCCGAGTTCGGCGGTGATCCGGGCGACCGCGCGGGCCGCGCTCAGCGAATTGCCGCCGAGCTCGAAGAATCCGTCCGCCACACCGACGTCGTCGAGACCGAGCACGTCGGCGAAGATCTCCGCCAGCATCTGCTCGGTCGCCGTCCGTGGCCGGGTCTCGGCGGTCGAACGCACCGGACGTTCCGGCGGCGCGGGCAGCGCCTTGCGATCGATCTTGCCGTTGGCGTTGAGCGGCAGCTCGGCCAACTGCACCAGCACGGACGGCACCATGTAGCCGGGCAGGGCGCGGCGCAGTCCGGCGAGGATGTCGTCGGTGTCGAGCACGGGGACGGCGGCGTCCTGGGAAGCGACGAGGTAGGCGACGAGTTCGTCGCCGCTGCGGCCGGGACGCGCGACGCACACCGCGCGCGCGATCCGGCTGTCGTCGAGCAGCACGGCCTCGATCTCGCCCAGTTCCAGTCGCTGGCCGCGGATCTTCACCTGGAAGTCGGTGCGGCCCAGGTAGTCCAGCGCGCCGGGCGCGCCGGGCCCGGTGTCCTGGCGCCAACGCGCCAGGTCCCCGGTGCGATACATCCGGGCACCGGGGACGAAGGGATCGGCGACGAAACGGTCTGCGGTGAGCACGGGTCTGCCCAGGTAGCCGCGGGCCAGCTGCACGCCGGCCAGGTACAGCTCGCCGGTGACGCCGGGTGGGACGGGACGCAGGTGCGGGTCGAGCACATAGGTACGGGTGTTCCAGATGGGCGAGCCGATCGGCACGGTCGCGATGCCCGGTGGGCACGGCCAGGCGGTCACGTCGACGGCGGCCTCGGTCGGCCCGTACAGGTTGTGCAGGTAGGGACCGGTGTCACGACCCGCGCCGAGCGCGGCGTGGAAGGCGGTGACCGTGGCGGCGGGCAACGCTTCCCCACTGCAGAACACCCGCCGCAGTACCCGGCAATCGCGCACGTCGGTGTCGGTGACGAACACCGAGAGCATGGACGGTACGAAGTGAGCCGTGGTGACGCGCTTCTCGGTGATGACGCGGGCCAGGTAGGATGGATCGCGGTGACCGTCGGGCGCGGCCACGACGAGGCGCGCGCCGACCTGGAGGGGCCAGAAGAATTCCCACACCGAGACGTCGAAGGTGGCCGGAGTCTTCTGCAGGACGGCATCGGTCTCGTCGAG
This sequence comes from Nocardia shimofusensis NBRC 100134, assembly GCF_001613125.1. Lineage (GTDB taxonomy): Bacteria > Actinomycetota > Actinomycetes > Mycobacteriales > Mycobacteriaceae > Nocardia > Nocardia shimofusensis. Next base: position 117,692 of record NZ_BDBT01000006.1, on the reverse strand, counting down.
TGGGTATTCGTGCTGCATCCAGCGCAGCCGGTTGACGATGGCTGCGTGGCTGATGCCCACGCCCTTGGGCTTGCCGGTGGAACCGGAGGTGAACAGCACGTAGGCCAGATGCTGCGGGTGCAGCGGCGCCGTCCGCTCCGCGTCGGTGATCGGGGACGGGTCGTAGCGCGTCGAGGCCGCCGCGTCGACGCGCAGGACGGGGGTGCGGGCGGGCGGCTCCAGATCGTCGCCGCCGGCGACCAGCACGCAGACCGGTGCGGCTTGATCGAGGATGCCGTCGCGGCGCTCGGCGGGGTGATCCGGGTCCAGCGGCAGGTAGACCGCACCGGTCTTGACGATCGCGTACATGCCGACCACCAGGTCGATGCCGCGCGGCAGGCACAGCGCGACCACGGTCTCCGGACCGGCGCCGCGCTCGATCAGCAGCCGGGCCAGGCGATTGGTCCGCTGGTCGAACTCGGCGTAGGTGAGGGTGGTGTCCTCGAAGTCGAGGGCGATCGCTTCGGGGCACCGCGCGGCGCACTCGGTGAACAGCGAGACCAGAGTGGCCTCCGGCACCGCGACCTCGGTGTCGTTCCAGGCCCGCACCACCAGATCGCGTTCCCCCGCGGTGATCGCCTGCAGTTCGCGTACCGTCGCGTCGCGAGCGGCGGTCAGGAAGCGAGCCAGGTAGTCCAGGAAGCGCTCGTGATGCGCGGTGACCTCACGCTCGGCGTAGAGCAGCCGGTTGGCCTCGAAGTCGAGGTGGGTGCCGCCTTCACCGTTGTAGATGTTGACCGACAGGTCCTCGACCGGGCCGGTGGACAGCACGTGCAGTTCCCCGGCCAGGCTGCCGAAGCGCAGTTCGTTGTTGAACAGCATGATGTTGACCATCGGGCCGAAGAACCCGCGGGTGTTGGCCGAGTAGCCGCAATCGCGGCGGATGTCCTCGTGCCGGTACCGCTGGTGGCGTAGCGCGCCGGTGATCTCCAGTTCGGCCGCGCGCACGATGTCGCCGACGGTGGTGGCGGCGCCGAAACCGAACCGCAGCGGCACCACGTTCGACAGCACGCCCGCCGAGCGCCGCAGGGCGACGGTGGTGCGGGCGGCGACCGGGAGGCTGAGCACCACGTCCGGATCGCCGGTCACCGAGTGCACATAGCCGGCGAGGGCGGCGACCAGCAGCGTCGAGGTGGTGGACCCGAGCTCGTCGGCCGCGCTGCCGAGCGCGGCGGCCAACTCGTCGGCGAGCAGCCCCTGGGCCAGCCGCCTGCCCGGATCCGGCATCGGACCCGCCGCGACCGTGGACAGGCTGATCGGCTCACCGGCGCCTTGCATGTGCTCGCTCCAGTAGGCGCGGTCACGGTCGTGCCTGCTGGTCCGGTGGTAGGCGCACTCCTCGGCGTAGATCTCGGCCAGCGAGGTCGCGCGCGAGACGCTGGGTTCGGTGTGGTTCTCCAGCGCGGTGTAGATCTCGGCGGTACGCGCCACACCGGACATCGCCGCGTAGCCGTCGATCAGGATGTGGTGGGCGCGGGCATACCAGAGATACTGGCTGTCGCCGATACGCAGGATGATGTTCGTGACCAGCGGGTCGTTCTCGATGTCGATCGGTGAGGCGGCGTGTTCGCTCATCCAGCGCATCGCCGCCGCGCGGGGATCGGGCCGGTCGCGCAGATCCACCCGCCCCCAGCCGGGCCTGCGGGACGGGTCGACGACCTGCCGGGGCGTCCCATCGATCTCGACCACCCGCAGGTAGGCCGACTGGTTCTCCGCGCCGCATCGCTCGACCGCGTAGAGCAGCCTGCCGACATCGAGATCGCCGTGGATCTCGACGTACTGCGCGATCGTCAGCGGTACGTCGGGACGAATGCGCTGGGCATACCAGAGCGCGGTCTGCGCAGGTGAGAGATCGAACAGCCGATCGGAGAGATCCCGGTCCGAGAGCTGCCGGGCCAAGCCACTCGAATTGCAGTCGACGCGATCGGTGGCCAACGAACTCATCAATCACTCCATTCTTCCGCGGCTGACTCCGAGGCCCCCGAGCATCGGACGGCCCTCGCACGCACGCGTGGAGGGCCGCAGGACGTGATACACGCCTTGGATTCGGAGCCCGTACGCGGGCGGATTGCCGAGAGGCCCAAATTGTCGGTCGTTCGCACGACTCGAAGCAGACTGCGCCAGCGATGAATTCAGGGCCGATCCGTCGGCCGATTCGCCGTAAGTTGTTGCGCAGCAGGAACTACCGGACGAACATCGTCGCTCGACGGCGACATCGGCCGAGAAAACCGACGGCCGACCGACGGCTGTTCACCCGAAATCAGACACCGCCGGGCAAACCTGGCGCGCATCGGTGCCGCAGGCACCCTCTTCCGTGTCAGGCGGATTTCGCGCCCTGATCGGGGCTGCCGGTGCGCTCCGCGATGTTGTTCCGGCGACGGAGGGCGACAGCGAACAGGACCGCGCCTGCGGTCAGTGCCACGGCGAGCAGTTCGGGGAGGCCGCCGAGCCGGGTGGCCGGGGTCGTCTCCGAACGCAGCGGCAGGGTGGCTACCAGGGCTGCGGGCACGAACAGCTCGCTGGACTGCTCGATCGCGCCGTCGGCGGTGACGATGGCGCTGACTCCGGAAGTGGCGGCGACGACCAGCGCGCGGCCGTGTTCGACCGCCCGCACCCGCGACATGGCCAGCTGCTGATAGGTCATCTCGCTGTCGCCGAAGGTGGCGTTGTTGGTGGGCACGGTGAGCAGCTGCGCCCCCGAGGCCAGCGAATCGCGGAACGCCCGGTCGAAAGCGACCTCGTAGCAGGTGGCCACGCCGATCTGCGCGCCCCCGGCCCGGACGGTGCCGTCACCATCGCCCGGCACGAAATATCCGGCGCGATCGGCGTATTCGGAGAACAGCCGGAAGAACGAGCGCATCGGCAGGTACTCGCCGAAGGGCTGGACGATCTTCTTGTCGTGACGTTCCCGCGGCCCGGCCGCGCCGTCCCACACGATGACCGAATTCGTCGTGGTGCGATCGCCGTTGATCAGCACCGCGCCGACCAGGATGGGCGCGCCGATGCGCTCGGAGGCCCTGGTGATGAGTTCGGCCGCGTCGGCATTGCGCAGCGGGTCGATGTCGGAGGAGTTCTCCGGCCAGACGACCACCTCGGGGCGGCGCATCTCGCCCGCGTCGACCTGATCGGCCAGCTCCTCGGTGCGACGCACGTGGTTGTCGAGGACGGCGCGACGCTGGGCGTTGAAGTCCAGACCCAGTCGCGGCACGCTGCCCTGGACGGCGGCGACCGTGATCGAATCGTCCCCGTCGGCCGCCTCGGGCAGCGCGGATCGCAGCAACAGCCCCGCCCCGGGCAGCGCGACGACCAGCACGGCGATCAGCGCCGCACGGCGCTGCCATCCCCGGCGTCCGGCGGCCGACTCCTGCCCCGCGGCGGCCCGGCCGCGCACCGGGGGCGCCAGATCCCGCGCGAGCGCGACCAACGCGCACCCGACCAACGCGACGACGAACCCGATCAGCGGCGCGCCGCCCACCGCGGCCCACGCCAGGAACCACCCGTCGGCCTGCCCGAATGCCAGCCGCCCCCAGGGAAATCCGCCGAACGGAAAGCTCGACCGCATCCATTCGACGCTCACCCACGCCAGCGCCACCCACACCGGCCACCCCGGCAGCCGAGCGAGCAACCGCGTCAGCACGCCGAACACGCCGATATAGCCGGCACAGACGGCCGACAGCGCCAGCCACGGGACCGGCCCCACGTAGATCCCGGTCCACGGCAGCAGCGGCAGAAAGAACCCAAGTCCCGTCAGAAACCCGTAGCCGAAGCCGCCGCGCAGCCGCGCACCGCCGCGCAGTACCGCGACGAGCACCGCGATCCCCACCGGCGCGAGGAGCCAGTACGGGCGCGGCGGGAAGCTGCCGAATATCAGCAGACCGGCCACGATCGCCGCGACCGATTTCCACAGCACGGGCCATCGCGACAGCGTCGCCCACACCGGGCTTCTGCCCGAATCCGCGCCATCAGCCTGTGCCGCGCTCTCGCCCGCGTCCACAGCACCCGTGACGGCGCCTGCTCGTCCTCGGCTCTCGTGCGTACTCGCCGCCGCGCCGACCCCCGCATTCGCCGCCGCCGCGCCATGGCCTGCGCCTGCCCCTGCCGGACGCCCGCCCCCATCGGCAGCGGTCGTGTCCGCGCTCGCTTGCGCCGTGCGCGGTCTCTCCGCACCGGCCGCATGCGCATCCGGCGAACTCGTGCGGGCATACGCCGCTACCGGTGCGGCACTGTCCGGCGCCGGGCGCGCGGACGCGGTGGGCTCCGCAGCGCCCCTCGCCGGGTTCCCGCGAGCGTCCGCTTCCCGGCGCTGTTCACCCATGTTCATGCCTCGTAGATGGTGACGCCCGCGCGAACCGTGCGCAGGCAGCGCGGCAGCGGCGAATCGGCGTCCAGCGCGGGCAGGCCCGGCACCCGGGAGCGCGGGTCGGTGGACCAGCGCTGCACCGAGGCGGTGGAGGCGGCGACCACCAGTTCGTCGGCCTCCCAGACGGCGTAGTCGGCGGGTGCGCCGGGGACCAGGGTGCCCGCGACGCCGTCCCTGACGCCGCCCGCGCGCCAGGCGCCCCTGGTGGCCGCGGCGAACGCGGCGCGCGGGGAGATCCCGTGTTCGGGGGTGCGATGCAGGGCCGCCGCGCGGACCGCCGCCCACGGATTCATGTCGGTGACCGGGGCGTCGGAGCCGATGGCCAGCGAGATCCCGGCCGAGGCCATCGCGGCGTAGGGGTTGAGACCGGCGGCGCGCTTGTCGCCGAGGCGAGCGGCGTACATGCCGTCCGGTCCGCCCCAGGCAGCGTCGAAAGCAGGCTGCACGGAGGCGATCACGCCCCAGCGGGCAAGCTTCTCGATCTGCTCGGCATCGATCATCTCGGCGTGTTCGACGCGGTGGCCGCGCGCGGCCACCGCGGGGCCGCCCAGCGTTCGGACCGCCTGCTCGAATCCGGCGACGACGGCGTCCATACCCGCGTCACCGATGACGTGGAATCCGGCCTGGATACCCGCCTCGGTGCACGCGCGCACATGCGCACCGATCGCGTCGGCGTCCAGATAGCTCGCGCCGGTGCCCGGCGCGTCGGTATAGGGCTCGCGCAGCCACGCGGTGCGCGAGCCGAGAGAGCCGTCGACGAACAGATCCCCGCCGAGCGCGTGCGCACCGGTGGCCACGAGCAGTTCGCGGGCCTGGCCTGCCGTGCGCACCGCTTCGCCCCAGTACGCCCGCACCGCCACGCCGTGCTCGAAGTCGAGCAGTTCGCGCAGATCGTCCGGACCCGCGATCTCCGGGCCCGCGCATTCGTGCACCGCGACGATGCCGTGCGCGGCCGCCGCGTCGAGGGCGGCGCGGCGGGCGCGGTCACGGCGGGCGCGATCGAGGCCGGCCAGGGCGGCGGCGCGCACCAGATGATGCGCTCGGGCGCGCAGCGGCTCACCCGGTGTGTAGCCGGGTGTCGCGGGCGGCACCGCGTCCAGCAGGGCGGTGGAGACGGCGGCGGAGTGGGCGTCCACCCGGGACAGATACACCCGCTTCCCCGCGCCCGCGGCGGCGTCGAGTTCCTCGGCGGAGGGGGCGCGGCGTTCCGGCCAGCGGGTCTCGTCCCAGCCCGAACCCAGGACGGTCGTCTCCGAGTGCGCGGCGGCGAACTCGGCGACCGCGCGCAGGCACTCGGCCAGCGAGCGGGTGCCCGACAGATCGAGCCCGGTCAGGCGCAGGCCGTAGGCGGTGAGGTGGATGTGCGGCTCCACGAAGGCGGGGGCCACGAAGGCGCCGTCCAGATCGATGATCTCCGCGTCCGGGTGCAGCGCCCGCCCCGGCTGCTCGGCGCCCAGCCACACCACCGTGCCGTCGGTGACCGCCATGGCGGTCGCGTCCGGGGAACTCGAGCTGTAGAAGCGGCCACCGATGAGCAACTGGGTTCGCACGGCTGTCCAGTCTGCCGTATGGCCCGCGGCCACCGTGTTCCGGTCGGCGCCTGGCAGGCGTGACCGGTGTCCTCAGGCCGGGTCGATGGCGCGAGGGCCGACGCCGTGACCGTCGTCGTACCACTGTCGCACGACCATCCCGTCCACCACATCGCCGTCCGTATCGATCACCACGCCCCGATAGCGGGTCTGTCCGACCAGCCCGCCGACCCTGCGAGCGGCGAGGGCGGTCACCGCCGGCCGTACCAGCGCACGGGTGAACGGGACCAGCAGGAGCAGCCCCGCCACCGAGGTCACCAGGCCGGGCACGAACATGAGCACCGCGCCCAGCGCCACCAGCACGCCGTCCGCGACCGCGGTCCCCGGCCTCACCTCACCCCGGCCCACCCGCCGGAACTGCTCGAACACCCGTCGGCCCTGCGCGCCCACCAGCGCCATGCCGATCGCGGAGCCCGCGATGAGCAACAGGATGGTCGCGACGACGCCGATCCACTGGGCGACGGCCACCAGGGCGGCGATCTCGACGACGACGTAGAGCACGAACAACAGGGCGGGCATGGGCGGTCCTTCCGTTCTGGTCACCCTCGGCAGCGACGCGCTGCCCGGTGACCGCTGACTACTTCAACGGGCACCGGCCCGTCCTGGTTCCCGCACGTGCGGATGAGCGACACGCCCGGTAGCCCTGCCGGGGCGGTCGGCAGGTCCTATCGTGGGGGGCATGACTGCTGAGGCGCGCAGCACCGGCGGGGCCGGAGAGCCTCCGGTCCGGCTCTCGCAGGAGCTCACGGCGCTGCCGGATCTGCGGCACGGCCGCCCCCGCGCCGGGCCCGAGCGCGTGCGGCGTCCGGTGTATGTGGATCTGCTGCCGCCGTGCAACGCACGCTGCCCGGCCGGTGAGAACATCCAGGCCTGGCTGGCGCACGCGAAGGCAGGCCGGTTCGAGCAGGCCTGGCGGCAGCTGGTGGACGACAATCCGTTCGCCGCCATCCACGGCCGCGTGTGCTACCACCCGTGCGAATCCGTGTGCAACCGCGGCCGTCTCGACGAGGCGGTATCCATCCATGCGGTCGAACGCTTCCTCGGCGACCAGGCCCGCGAGCACGGCTGGACGTTCACCCCGCCGCCGGTCCGCAGCGGCCGTCGCGTCCTGGTGGTCGGCGCGGGCCCCAGCGGCTTGTCGGCCGCCTATCATCTCGCGCGCCGCGGCCACGACGTCGAAATCCGTGATGCCGGAGCCGAACCCGGCGGAATGATGCGCTACGGCATCCCCGCCTACCGGCTGCCCCGGGACGTGCTCGACACCGAGATCGGGCGTCTCGCCGCCCTGGGCGTGCGCTTCACGCTCGATCACCGGGTCGAAGATCTCGCCGCCGAACGGGACGAGGGCGGTTTCGCCGCGGCGTTCGTCGCCGTGGGCGCGCATCTGTCCAAACGCGTCGACATCCCCGACTGCGACGCCGCGACGATGGTCGACGCGGTGTCGTTCCTCCGTCGCGTCGCGTCCGGCGAGCGGCCCGACGTGGGCACGCATGTGGCGGTCTACGGCGGCGGGAACACCGCCATGGATGCCGCCCGGGTCGCCCGCCGTCTCGGCGCGCAGGACACCGTCATCCTCTACCGACGCACCCGCGATCAGATGCCCGCCCACGCGGAGGAGGCCGAGGACGCCGAACGCGAAGGCGTACGGATCAATTGGCTGCGGACGATCACCGCGTTCGACGGCCCTGAACTGCAGGTGGAGGTCATGGAACTCGACGAGTCCGGTCGTCCCCGGCCGACCGGACGCCTCGAGACTCTGACCGCGGACACGGTGATCATGGCGATCGGGCAGCAGACCGAGTCGACGTTCCTGCGGACGCTGCCCGGCGTCGAGTTCGACCGTGACGACAGCGTGCGGGTGAACGAGTCGCTGATGACCGGATGCCCCGGCATCTTCGCCGGCGGCGACATGGTGCCCGGCGAACGCACCGTGACCGCGGGGGTCGGGCACGGCAAGAAGGCCGCCCACCATATCGACGCCTGGCTGCGTGGCACGTCCGACGCCCGGCCTGCCAAGCATCCGATCGCGACATTCGATCAGCTGCACCTGTGGTACTTCACCGACGCCGACCGGCGTGCCCAGCCCGAACTGCCCGCCGAGCAGCGCACGGCCGGGTTCGACGAGGTGGTCGGCGGTCTCTCGCCGCAGGCCGCGACATTCGAGGCGGGCCGGTGCCTGTCGTGCGGGAACTGTTTCGAATGCGACGGTTGCCTCGGGGCGTGCCCGGAGGATGCGATCGTGAAACTCGGCGCAGGCCACGGCTACCGCTACGACTACGACAAGTGCACCGGCTGCGCGGAGTGCTTCGAGCAGTGCCCGGTCCATGCCATCGAGATGTTCCCGGAGCCGACATGACACGTGCGACGGTCGACGGCAACGAGGCCACCGCCTCGGTGGCCTACCGGCTCAACGAGGTGTGCTGTATCTATCCGATCACGCCCTCGTCGACGATGGCAGAGCTCGCCGACGAATGGTCCAGCGCCGGACGGCCCAATCTGTGGGGCACGGTGCCGACCGTGGTGGAGATGCAGAGCGAGGGCGGGGCGGCGGGCGCGCTGCACGGCGCCCTGCAGGGTGGGGCGCTGGCGACGACGTTCACCGCCTCACAGGGCCTGCTGCTGATGATTCCGAACATGTACAAGATCGCCGGCGAGCTGACCTCGGCGGTCATGCACGTCGCGGCCCGGTCCCTGGCCACGCAGGGACTGTCGATCTTCGGCGACCATTCCGACGTGATGGCGGTGCGCCAGACCGGATTCGCCCTGCTCGCTTCGGCCTCGGTGCAGGAGGCCCACGATCTGGCGCTGGTGGCGCAGGCCGCCACCCTGCGCACCCGGGTGCCGTTCCTGCACTTCTTCGACGGCTTCCGCACCTCGCACGAACTCAACACCATCGAGACCCTCTCCGACGGCGACCTGCGTGCCCTGGTGCCCGAGGGGCTCGTCCGCGATCACCGTGGACGCGCGCTGTCGCCGCAACGCCCTTTCATCCGGGGCACCGCCCAGAACCCGGACACCTACTTCCAGGCGCGGGAGACGGTCAACCCGTTCTATGCCCGGGTTCCGGCGGTGGTCGACGAACTGATGGCCCAGCTCGGGCAGCGCACCGGACGCGACATGCGCGTCGTCGACTACACCGGCCATCCCGAGGCGGAGCGGGTGCTGGTGCTGATGGGCTCGGGAGCGCAGACCGCCGCCGAAACGGTGCGTGTGCTCGCCGAGTCCGGGGAGAAGGTCGGGGCGGTGCAGGTGCGGCTGTATCGGCCGTTTCCCGCCGAAGCGCTGCTCGCCGCCCTGCCCGCGACGGTGCGCACGATCGGGGTGCTCGACCGCACCAAGGAACCGGGCTCGTTCGGGGAGCCGCTGTATCTCGATGTCGTCGCCGCCCTGGCCGAGGCGTACGCCACCGGGCGGCGGGCGCATCTGCCGCGGGTCTGCGGCGGCCGTTACGGGCTCTCGTCGAAGGAGTTCACCCCCGCCATGGTGGCCGGGGTGTTCGCCGAACTCGCTCGCGAGCACCCGCGCAGCCGGTTCACCGTCGGCATCGACGACGACGTGTCGGGCACGAGCATCGTCTACGATCCCGGGTTCGATCTCGAGGCCGACGACACGGTGCGGGCGGTGTTCTTCGGTCTCGGCTCCGACGGCACCGTCGGCGCCAACAAGAACACCGTCAAGATCCTGGGCGCGCGGGAAGACCTGCACGCCCAGGCCTACTTCGTCTACGACTCCAAGAAGTCCGGCTCACAGACCGTCTCGCACCTGCGTTTCGGGCCACGCCCGATCCGGGCGCCGTATCTGATCGGCCGGGCCGATTTCGTGGGCTGCCACCAGTTCCGGTTTCTCGAGAAGGTCGACGTGCTCGGCCGCGCCGCGGACGGCGCCTCGCTGCTGCTGAACTGCCGGTATCCGGCCGACAAGGTGTGGGACGCCCTGCCGCGGCAGGTCCAGCGGCAGATCCTCGACAAGCGCCTGACCGTCTACGCGGTCGACGCCGGCCGCATCGCCCGCCGGGTCGGCTTGGCCGGGCGGATCAACGTGGTGCTGCAGACCTGCTTCTTCGCGATCTCGAACGTGCTCCCCCGGGCGGAGGCGCTCGCCCGGATCAAGGACGCCGTCGCCGCCACCTATGCCGACCACGGCGCCGACGTGGTGCGGCGCGAACTCGAGGCGGTCGATCTGGCCGTCGAATCCCTGCACCGGATCGCCGTCCCGGACCGGGTGAGCAGCACCGCCGTGCCCGCCCCGCTCGTGCCCGACGACGCGCCCGAATTCGTGCGCACCGTGACCGCGGAGATGATGGCGGGCCGCGGCGACGCGTTGCCCGTCAGCGCGTTGCCGGTCGACGGCAGCTACCCCAGCGGAACCACTGCCTACGAGAAGCGCAACATCTCCGAACTCGTCGCCGCCTGGGATCCGGACACCTGCATCCAGTGCGGCAACTGCGGTTTCGTCTGCCCGCACAGCGTGATCCGCACCAAGTTCTACGACGAGGGCCGGCTCACCGGCGCCCCGCCTGCCTTCCCGTCGGCCCCGCTCGGGGCCGTCGGTCTGCCGCAGGCCCGCTACAGCCTGCAGGTCTACGTCGAGGCCTGCACCGGCTGCGGCCTGTGCGTCGAGGCCTGTCCCGCGCTCACTCCCGGCACCCCACCCGCCAAGGCCATCAATCTCACCCCCCGCGAACCCCGGGTGGCCACCGAGCGGGAGAACATCGCGTTCTTCGAATCCCTGCCCGCGGTCAACCGCTCCCGCGTCGACTTCGGGACCGTCCGCGGCACCCAGTTCCTCGAGCCGCTGTTCGAGTTCCCCGGCGCCTGCGCGGGCTGTGGGGAAACCCCGTATCTGAAGCTGCTCTCGCAGCTGTTCGGCGACCGGGCGATGATCGCCAACGCCACGGGCTGCTCGTCCATCTACGGCGCCAATCTGCCCACCACCCCGTGGACGACCGACGCGGACGGGCGCGGACCCGCCTGGTCCAATTCGCTGTTCGAGGACAACGCCGAATTCGGGCTCGGGTTGCGGCTCGCCGCCGACGAACACACCGACCTCGCCCGGCGCCGTCTGACCGAGCTGCGGGACGTGATCGGGCCCGCTCTCGTCGACGACATCCTGACCGCGCCGCAACTGCGCGAGTCCGAGCTGCGCGCCCAACGGGAGCGGGTGGCCGAACTCGACACCCTGCTCGCACAGCTCGATCCGGCGCTGACCGCCGACCTGCGCAGTGTGCTCGATCATCTGGTGCGGCGCAGCGTGTGGATCGTCGGGGGTGACGGCTGGGCTTACGACATCGGCGCGGGCGGACTCGACCACGTTCTGGCCGGCGGCCGCAACGTCAATATCCTGGTCCTCGACACCGAGGTGTACTCCAACACCGGCGGGCAGATGTCCAAGGCCACCCCGCTCGGCGCGATCGCGAAGTTCGCCGCCGCGGGCAAGACCGTACCGATGAAGGATCTCGCGTTGCAGGCTATCGCGTACGGCAACGTCTACGTCGCCCGCGTCGCGATGGGCGCCGATGCCCAGCACACATTGCAGGCGATGCGCGAAGCCGAGGCCTACGAGGGCCCCTCGCTGGTGATCGCCTACAGCCAGTGCATCGCGCACGGCATCGACATGCGTCAGGGGATGGATCAGCAGTACCGCGCGGTGGCCAGCGGGCATTGGCCGCTGATCCGCTACGACCCGATGCTGCGGGCGGCCGGGCGGAACCCGTTCCTGCTCGACTCGCACCGCCCGCGCATCTCCCTCGACGAATACCGCAGCCGGGAACTGCGCTATCGCGCGCTGGCCAACAGCGACCCGGCCGAGTACAACCGGATCCTCGCCCTCGCCGAAGAGGCGATCGCGCAACGCTGGAGCCGCTACGAGCAGATGGCTTCCCAAGGGCCGCAACACTTCACCGCCGACGCTCGGAAGGCTCGCTGATGGACCTGTCGACGCGGTACCTGGGTCTGGCACTGCGGAATCCGCTCGTGGCGGCGGCGTCCCCGCTCTCGCGGACGGTCGAGGGCGTCCGCAGGCTCGCCGACGCGGGCGTCGGCGCGGTGGTGCTCTATTCGCTGTTCGAAGAGCAACTGATGCGCGAAGCGCAGCGCAATGCGGCATTGACCGAGCACGGTTCGCAGAGCTACGCCGAGTCCCTGTCGTATTTTCCGGAGCGAGCCGCGGAGGATCACGGCCCGCGCCGGTACCTGAGTCTGCTCGAACGCGCCGCGCGGGTCGTGCCGATTCCGGTGATCGGCAGCCTCAACGGCGTCACCCCGGGCGGCTGGACCGGTCATGCCAGGTCCATGCAGGACGCCGGCGCGGCCGCGATCGAGCTGAACATCTACTTCCTGCCAGGTGATCCGCACATCAGCGGAAGGGACGTCGAGCAACGACACCTCGACGTCCTGGCCCGGGTCAAGGACGCCGTCACCGTGCCGGTGGTGGTCAAGATCAGCCCCTATTTCAGTTCTGTCGCGGAAATGGCGCTGCGTCTCGACGAGGCGGGCGCCGACGGGCTGGTGCTGTTCAACCGGTTCCTGCAGCCGGGCATCGACTGCGAGACCCGCACCGTCGTCCCGGACATCCAGTTGTCCACCGCGGCCGAATCCCGCCTGCCGCTGACCTGGATCTCCCTGCTGCGCGGGCGGATCGACGCCGCACTCGCCGGCAGCGGAGGAGTCGAGGACGGCGCCGACGTCGTCGGGTACCTACTGGCCGGGGCCGATGTCGTGCAGTCGGCGTCGGCGCTGTTGCGCCATGGTCCCGAGTACGCCGCCGTCCTGCTCGACACCCTGTGTCAGTGGATGCGCCGCAAGGAGTACCGCGGCGTCGACGAGTTCCGGGGGTTGCTCGCCGTGCCCCCCGGCGCGAACGGGACGAGCCGCGGGCGTGACGACTATGTCAGCGCGCTGCGCGATGCCGACACCCGCGCGTACGGCATCCTCTGAGTCACGCACCCGGTACCCGGAGTCGCCGCCGACCGTCATGATCGACCGGCCCCTTCCTGCCCTGATCGTGGCATCGCGCGGGTGCGCGGGTCCTCAACCTCCGGGTCGCACCAGTCCGGTTTCGTAGGCGAGGACCACCGCCTGGACCCGATCGCGCAGACCGAGCTTGGTCAGGACCCGTCCGACATGGGTCTTCACCGTGGCCTCGGACAGGAACAGTTCGGCGGCGATCTCGGCGTTGGAGCGGCCCGCGGCGATCTGCTCGAGTACTTCGCGTTCGCGGGCGGTGAGCGCGTCCAGGATCGAGGGGTCGCGCATGCCGGCGGGGTCGGCGGCCACCATGCGGTCCAGCAGGCGTTTGGTCACCTTGGGTGAGACCACCGCGTCCCCGGCCGCGACGCTGCGGACGGCCGAGATCAGATCCTCCGGCGGGGTGTCCTTGAGCAGGAACCCGCTCGCACCCGCGCGCAGCGCGCCGAGGGCGTGCTCGTCGAGGTCGAAGGTGGTCATGACCAGTACTTTGCAGCCGGTGCCCGCTTCGAGGATGCGGGTGGTCGCGGTGACTCCGTCGACCACCGGCATGCGCACGTCCATCAGCACCACGTCGGGTCGCAGTTCCCTGGTGCGGGTCAGTGCCACCGCGCCGTTGTCGGCCTCGCCGACCACCTCGATGTCGGGGTGCGCGCCGAGCACCATCTTCAAGCCCATGCGCATCAATTCCTGGTCGTCCACGACGAGTACGGTGATCGGCACCGCACCAATCTAGCCGCGCCGAAGACCGGTCGCGAACGGTCCGTCGAGCGGAGAACGGTGTCGGCGCTCGTCGTTACGCTTTCCGGTTCGATCGATCCAATCGTGGTGGGGCGCATGAACGAAGAACTCCGAATGCTCGACATCCCCGGCTTCCCCGGTGTCTCCGCCGGCGGACGGCGCACCCCGGCGCGGCCGGGGCCCAGATCGACTGTCCAGTGCGCGGGTCTTCCCGCGCCGCCGTCGGCGCGGCCGGTGTTCCGGTTGACCGAGGCCGAACGCCGTGCCACCTCGTTGGCGAGATTCGCCCGTCGCATGGTGCCGACCGCCGCGCTGGCGCGGTTGGGCCAGGCGGGCTGGCGGCTGGCCCGCCCGGTCGACGGCCTGCACGATCATCTCTACCGACCAGTCGGCGCGGACCTGCGGGTGCTGCTGCAGCTCGACGACGGGCTGGCCGCCGACGACCCGTGGGCCGATGACGAACGGGTGGTGGAGGCTGTCGAACTGTCCTCCGCGCCTCCCGCGCCCTGGTGGAGTCGCTGCGGGGACACCGTCTTCGGAGTGCTGGATCCGCTCACCGCGAGCGAGGTGCTGCGCGAACTCACCGACGCTCTGGGCTGAGCTACGCAGCCGAAGGCATTCAGCGCCAGGGCATTCCGGTCGACCCGGGATGTTCGGCGAGTTCGAGCGGGATGATCGCGCACACCCGCCAGGCGCCGCCGGGTTCCGGCCCGACGGTGAGGCTGCCGCCGAGCACGGCCACGCGCTCGCGCATACCGACCAGGCCCAGCCCGCTGCCTCCGCCCAGCCCGCTCGCGCTGGTCGACGAAGTGCCGCCCACGCTGTTCGGCTCGCCACGACGCCCGGATACGCCGCGCCCGGGCATACTCGCCCCCGGCGCCCCGGAAGGTGAGTCGGCGACCGGGGCACCGCCGGAATCGGTGACTTCGATCAGCACGTCGTGCTCGCGACGATGCACCCGCACCCATGCCTTGGGGTGCGCGCCCGCGTGCCGCAGGGTGTTGGTCAGCGATTCCTGCACGATGCGGTGCACACCGAGGCTGACCTCGGGGGTGATGTCGTCGATCGCGCCGGTCATCTCCAACTCCACCGCGAGCCCGGTGCCGCGCATCATCGCCACCACCTTGGCGATGCCGGCCGTCCCGTGCTGGGGCAGTTCGCCCGGCGCGTGCTCGGTGCGCAGCAGTTCCACCGTGCGGCGCAGTTCGCGCAGGGCGTCGCGGCCGGTGGCGGCGATGACGCCGAGGGACCGTTCGGCGGCGTCGGGGTCACGGCGCAGCGCGAAGCGGGCGCCGTCGGCCTGGACGATGATCACCGACACCGCGTGCGCGACCACGTCGTGCAGTTCCCGCGCGATCCGGGTGCGCTCGGCGGCGACAGCTTCGTGGGTGCGTCGGCGCAGTTCGTCGTCGGCCACCGCCAGGCGCGCGGCGACCTCGGCGTCGTAGGCGTGTCTGGCGCCGTTGAATTCGGCCAGTGTCCAGCACAGCGCGTAGTAGACCGCCACGAACGCCAGTGTGGTGGTGGTCGGCTGATGCAGCAGCGCCATCGCCAGCAGCGAATCCACCGCCAGCGCCACCAGCAGGATCAGTCCCTCGCGCCTGCCCACGTAGGCGACCAGGGTGTAGAGCATCACGCCCAGGCCGAGCAGCGCCGGGTGCTGGACGGCATCGTCGAGCAGATATCCCAGCAGCGTCGTGCCGATCGCGAGCGCCACCATGGCCGCCGACATCGACCGGGGATACCGCCGCCGCAGCGCGATCGGCAGCGGGAGCAGGCCCGCGAGCACCAGATAGACCGCGGGCTGAACGGCCGCGCCGATGGCGGTCAGGTCGAACACCAGCAGGCCCAGCGCCAGCATCGAATCCGCCACCAGAGGCTTGCCGCGCAGCCAGAGACTGAACTGTCGCACCGTCCCAGCCTAGGGGCGCGGTCGGTGGCGCGGATTCATCGGATGTCTGGTTGGCTGGAGCGCGTGGATCTCACGGACTGGCTCGTTCTCCTGACCGCCGCAGGTGCGGCGGGCTGGGTGGACGCCGTGGTCGGCGGCGGCGGGCTCATCATTCTGCCGACGCTGTTCCTGGTGTCGCCGGGCATCGCGCCCGCGACGGCGCTGGGCACCAACAAGTTCGCCGCGGTCGCGGGAACCACCGCCTCGGTGCTGACCTTCGCGCGCAAGGTCCCGATGAACTGGAAGCTGCTGCTGCCCGCGGCGACCCTCGCCGCAGGCGCGTCTGCCGCGGGCGCGGCGGCGGTCTCGCTGATCGACAAGGACCTGTTCATCCCGATCGTGATGGTGGTCCTGGTCGCGGTCGCCGTCTTCGTGACCGCGCGGCCGTCGGTCGGCATCACACTGGCGACCGACCCGCCGACTCGCCGCAAGACGATCCTGGTGGTGCTGTTGGCGGCCGGTCTGATCGGCGCCTATGACGGTCTGCTCGGACCGGGGACCGGGACGTTCCTGATCATCACCTTCGCCACGCTGCTCGGTACCGAGTTCGTGCGCGCCGCGGCGATGGCCAAGGTGATCAACTGCGGCTCCAATGTCGGTGCGCTGATCTTCTTCGGCCTCACCGGGCACATCCTGTTCGCGCTCGGCGCGGGGATGGCGGTGGCCAATGTGCTGGGCGCGATCGCGGGCTCGCGGATGGCGCTGCGCAAGGGCGCGGAGTTCGTCCGGATCGTGCTGCTGGTCGTGGTGGTCGTGATGGTGGTCCGGCTGGGCTGGCAGCAGTTCGGCTGAGTTCCGCTCATGCGGTCGCCGGGGCGGAACCGGTAGCGTGGCCGAGGTGAGCACCGCGATTTCCGAGGGCCGGGCAGGCCGGGCCGTCGACGCCGAATTCCGTGCGCTACCCCTCGGTGCGCTCGCCGAGGCCGCGCTCGCCGCGGCCAGGGCTGCGGGCGCCGAACACGCCGATCTGCGCGTGCACCGGTTGCGCACCCAGTCCATCCGACTGCGCGACGGGCGCGTCGAGGCGGTCACCGACAGCACCGACCTCGGTTTCGCGGTGCGCGTGATCGTCGACGGCACCTGGGGTTTCGCCTCGCATGCCGCCCTGTCCCCGCAGCACGCGGCCGCGGTGGCCCGGCAGGCCGTCGAGGTCGCGACAGCCCTGCGCGAGCTCAATCGCGACCGCGTGGAGTTGGCGGCCGAACCTCGTTACGACGATGTGGAATGGGTGTCCGGCTACGACATCGACCCGTTCGAGGTGCCGACCGCGCACAAGGTCGGGCTGCTGCAGGACTATTCGGAGCGCCTGGCCGCCGCCGACGGGGTCGATCACGTCACCGCGGGCGTGCTGCAGGTCAAGGAACAGACCTACTACGCCGACACCACCGGGACGATCGTCACCCAGCAGCGGGTGCGCGTGCACCCGGAACTCGAGGCGACCACTGTCGATTCGGCCGCCGGTGTCTTCGAGACCATGCGCACGCTCGCCGCGCCCGCAGGCCGCGGCTGGGAGTACGTGACCGGGGCGGACGGCGTCTGGAACTGGGACGACGAACTCGCCCGCATCCCCGGGTGGCTGGCCGAGAAGGTGAAAGCGCCCACGGTCGTCGCGGGCCCCACCGATCTCGTCGTCGACCCGACGAATCTGTGGCTGACCATCCACGAATCCATCGGCCACGCCACCGAGTACGACCGCGCCATCGGCTACGAATCCGCCTACGCGGGCACCTCCTTCGCCACCCCCGACAAGCTCGGCACCCTGCGCTACGGCACCCCGATCATGCAGGTCACCGGTGACCGCACCGAGCCGTTCGGCCTGGCCACCGTCGGCTACGACGACGAGGGCGTGGCCGGGCAGCGCTGGGATCTGGTGCGTGACGGTGTGCTCGTCGGCTACCAGCTCGACCGCGCCTTCGCCCCGCGCCTGGGACTCGAGCGCTCCAACGGCTGCTCCTACGCTGATTCCGCGCACCACGTGCCTATCCAGCGGATGGCCAATGTGTCGCTGGCCGCCGATCCGGAGAACGACACCAGCACCGAGGAGCTGATCTCGCGGGTCGAGGACGGTCTCTACATCGTCGGCGACAAATCGTGGTCGATCGACATGCAGCGCTACAACTTCCAGTTCACCGGTCAGCGGTTCTTCCGTATCCGCAACGGCGAGCTGGCCGGGCAGGTGCGCGATGTCGCCTACCAGGCCACCACCACCGACTTCTGGGGCGCGATGGAAGCCGTCGGCGGCCCCTCGACCTGGCGGCTCGGCGGTGCGTTCAACTGCGGTAAGGCCCAGCCCGGTCAGGTCGCCGCGGTCAGCCACGGCTGCCCGTCGATCCTGGTGCGCGGCATCAATGTTCTGAACACCCGGACGGAGGCAGGTCGGTGAGCGCACTGGGGGTGCCCGCGGGCGAGGTGGTCGAGCGGGCGCTGGCCGCGTCCCGGGCCGACGAGGCGATCGTGCTGGTCACCGACGCGCACGAGGCGTCGTTGCGCTGGGCGGGCAATTCGATGACCACCAACGGCGTCTCGGTGTCGCGGCAGTGGGCGGTGGTGTCGATCTTCCGTGACGGCCGGGACGGCGCGCGCGTCGGCAGCGTCGGCTCCACCAGCGTCGATCCGGCCGAAATCGAGACCGTGGTGCGGGCCGCCGAAGAGGCCGCGCGGACCGCCGAACCCGCGAAGGACGCCGCGCCGCTGCTCGAGGCCGACGGCCCCGCGCCGGACTGGGCGGGCGAACCGGGCAGCACCGGTATCGAGGTGTTCACCGAGTTGGCGCGCGGGCTGGCCCGCGGATTCGACGGCGCCGACCGGCTCTACGGTTTCGCCCATCACCGGGTCCACACCACCTGGCTCGGCTCCTCCACCGGGTTGCGCAGGCGGTTCGTCCAGCCCACCGGATCGCTGGAGATCAACGGAAAGCGCGGTCCCGACGGCGATCCGGCCAGCGCGTGGGTCGGGGTGGGCACGCCCGATTTCACCGATGTGGACGTCGCCGGATTGCTCGGGGAGTTGTCGCGGCGACTGGATTGGGCGGCGAAGAAGGTCGAGCTGCCCGCCGGGCGCTACGAGACGATCCTGCCGCCCTCGGCGGTGGCCGATCTGATGATCTCGCTGATGTGGTCGATGGAGGCCCGTGGCGCGTACGAGGGGCACAATGCCTTCGCCAAGCCGGGCGGCGGCACCAGGATCGGGGAGCGGCTCACCGATCTGCCGCTCACGCTCTACTCCGACCCGGCCGCCGAGCATCTGCGGCACCGGCCGTTCGTCGCGACCTCCGCGTCCTCGGACACGCTGTCGGTCTTCGACAACGGCCTGCTCGCCGAGCGGGTGGACTGGGTGCGCGAGGGCGTGGTCCACGCCCTGGCCCAATCCCGTGCCACCGCAGCCGAATTCGGGTCCGTCACCACGATCCCCGGAGAGAACCTGCTGCTCACCGGAGGCTCGTCGGCGAGCGTCGACGATCTGGTCGCGAGCACCGAACGGGGCCTGCTGCTCACCACCCTGTGGTACATCCGCGAAGTGGATCCGGCCACCCTGCTGCTGACCGGGCTCACCCGCGACGGCGTCTATCTGGTGGAGGACGGGCGGGTCACCGCCGAGGTCAACAACTTCCGGTTCAACGAGAGCCCACTGGATCTGCTGCGCCGGGTGAGCGAAGCGGGCGCGACCGAGCTGACGCTGCCACGGGAATGGTCGGACTGGTTCACCCGGACCGCCATGCCGCCGTTGCGGATTCCCGACTTCCACATGTCCTCGGTGAGCCGGGCCACCTGAGCCCGTCCCCCGGCGGGACTCAGAAAGGCCTGCTCACCTCGTAGACACCGTCGGCGCTGGTGATGGTCACCGACACCGACTTCGGCTCGCCGTCGACCGTCACCGCGCAGACGAACTGCGCGCCGACCACGATCGCCTGACCCGCCGGGCAGGTCGCCGCACCGATGCCGGTGAGACTGTAGGAGTCGGTCAGGACCGTCACCACCCCGCTCTGCACAGCGGCCTGATCGAGGACGCCGGTCTCGGGGGCGAGGGTGGTGACCGCGGGCGCCTCGGTGGCGACGGTGATCTCGAGCGGTGCGGGAATCTGACCGGCGGGCGCGGCGGCCACCGGCGAGGACGTGACCGTAGTCCGCGGGGCGTCGCTCATCGCGCTCTCCCGCAGATTCACCACCACCAGTCCGGCGATCACCCCGGCCACCGCGATGGCGACCGCCGCCACGATGGCGGCGACCAGCACGGAAGCCCAACCGCCGTCGGTGTGCTCGGGTTCGGGCGCTTCGGCGACCGGGTAGGGCTGAGAAGCCCTCGGTGGCCGCGTCGGTGCTGTCATGAACGATCCCTCCCGCCGGGGCAGGGACGCGACATCATGTCCGCCTGGGGACCACCCCGGTTATGCCCGTCGAAGAATAGCCGACACCCCGGTGAACGGCGGCTCCTGGGCCGGAATCTCCGTGCCCGGCTTGCCGATTCCCTCCCCCGCGGACCGGAAGCGGGGTCAGACAGCGGGTGTGATCTCGATGCCCACCGTCCCGGCCTTGCCGCGACGGATATTGCTGCCCACCAGCGCCACCCACGCGAGCAGCTTGTATTTGCGCTTGAGCAGGGTGCGGACCTCTTCGGTGCCCGCGGCGTCGAGTACCCGGCCGGTCCCCTCGATCACCGGACCGCTCAGCTTCTTTCCTCGCGCGTCGCACGCCTGCACCCGGACCGCCGGATCACGCCGCAGCCGCTTGACCTTCCAACTGTCGGTGACCGTCCACACGTAGAGCTTTCCCTGGTCGGCCGCCGCCCACACCGGCGTACCGACCGGCGTACCGTCCTTGCGGAAGGTCGTCAGCATCACGTAGTCGGCAGTTCCGGCTTCCCCGAACGCATTCGTCATGTCCGCAGCCTAGGTCGTCGTGGCGAGCCCGGCCACGCTCCAGGTTGTCCGCCGTCCCCGGTGAGCCGCAGTCAGTCGCCCAGTGCGTACTCGCCTGCCTCCAGGCGGGCCAGCAGACCGCCGGTCCAGCCGGTGAGATTGTCGAAGACGCCGCTCCACAGTTCGAGCAGATCGGTCGCGTGCGGAGTTTCGTAGCGGCCGGGGAATTGCGGGATCATGGCGAGCAGTTCCTCGCGCACCGCCGCGGCATTGCGCTGTTGCTCACGCAAGAGGTCGATCACCTGCGCACGGGGCAGCGCGTCCATGAACGCGATGCCCGCGCCCAGTTCTTCCATATCGATGCTCACCAGCGCCTGATCCATGAGTCGCCGGAACTCGGTCTCGCCGTCGGGGGTGAGCTCGTACAGCGTCCGCGCCGGGCCCTCGTCGCTGCGCTCGCTCCCCGCCTCGCGCAGCTTGCCTTCGGCGCTCAACTGCTTGAGCGCGTGATAGATCGAGCCGGGCTTGGCGTTGGTCCACGTCTCGGCCCGCCACGACAACAGTTCCCGTCGCACGGCGTATCCGTGCGCGGGCCCCTGGCTGCGCAGGACTCCGAGGACGAGCAGGCGTACCACGGACACGGCGGCTCCCTTCTGGTAGCCCTCGATGCTAGTCGAACTTGACTTCCGCAGGACCGGGCGTAGGTTGGTAATCAAATTTGACTACCAGCCGAAAGGCGTCAGTCCCGATGACCGACTCCCCCGTCCCCATTCTCCGGACCTCGAACTCGCGCGCCACGCTCGACTTCTACCGAGCGCTCGGCTACACGGTCACCCACGAGCAGACCAAGCCCTACGTCTATCTGGGTGTGGAACTGGCGGGCTGCGACCTGCATTTCAGTCCACCCCCGAAAGGCACGGTCACACCGTCGGAATCGGTCTACTGCCTGGTCATGGTCGACGACGTCGCCGCGCGGCACCGGGCCTTCACCGAGGCCATGCGAGGCGCCTACGGCAAGGTACTGACGAAGGGGTACCCGCGGATCACCCGATTCCGCCCCGGGCAGTCCCGGTTCAGCCTCATCGATCCCGACGGCAACACGCTCATGTTCATCCAGCGCGACGAACCGATGGACGTCGAATACGGCGGCGCCGCCGACCTCAGCGGCCTGGCCAAGGTGATCGACAATGCGCGCATCCTGCGGGATTTCAAGGTCGACGACAAGGCCGCCGGGCGAGTGCTCGAGGTCGGGCTCGGCCGTTTCCACGAGATCGCACCCGCCGTGGACAGAGCCAAGGCCCTGGCGATGCTGGCCGAAATCGCGATCGCGGCGGGCGATTCCGCGCGGGCCGAGCGGTTGCGCGCCGAGGCCACGGCGCTTCCGCTGTCCGACGAGCAGCGCACCGCCGTGGCCGAGGAACTGCGGGCGGGCGAGGAATTGGCGCGCTGGCTCGGTGACAAGGGTGAGTCGTTCACCGGACACGCCGAGTGACTTTGACATCTCCCGGTGCCCATCCACTAGCGTCGCGGCAGGACACGGACTCTGCGATCCATTCGGAGACCACGGCGATTCCGGTGATCGGCGTCGCCGACGACGAGCGTAGCGGCATCCAGCATGCCGTCGGGGAGAGGCACCGTACCGGCGGCCGACGAAGGGGATAACCCGTGGGCAGCAGCGATTTCGCGTATACCGGGTGCGACAACCTGGAGGCGATGACCAAGGCGGTCAACTACAACACTTTCCTGGTCGACACAGTCGACAAACATCTCACCTTCCCCGACATCCCAGCCGATATGCGGGTATTGGATTTCGGCGCGGGCTCGGGCACTTACGCCGACATGCTTTCCGAGCGGGGGATCAGCCCCGAATGCCTCGAACCCGACGAAGAACTGCAGCACATCCTGCGGTCGAAGGGCTACAAGGTCGTCGACTACGACGAGGCGCAGCCCAGCGAGACCGAACAGTACAGCCTCATCTACACCTTCAACGTTCTCGAGCACATCAAGAACGATCAGGCCGCCTCCGAGCAGCTGGCGACACTGCTGCGACCCGGTGGCAAGCTGGTCGTCTACGTACCCGCGCTGGAGATCCTGTACAGCACCATGGACGCCAAAGTGGGGCATTACCGCCGCTATCGGCGCACCCAACTGAACCGGATCCTGCGCAACGCCGGCCTCGAGATCGTCGAATCGCGATACTGCGACCCCATCGGCTTCTTCGCGACCCTGGCCTACAAGGTGCTCGGCTCCGCCGACGGCACCCTCGACCCCCGATCCGTCGAACTCTACGATCGCGCGATCTTCCCGCTCAGCAAGGCACTGCAGATCCTGACGGGCAAGTTCTTCGGCAAGAACGTCATAGTCGTCGCCACCAAGCCCTGAACCGCACTCGCGGCTTCACCGCTACGGCACGGCGCGGCGGACCAGGCAGGCCGCCCCCGCGGCGAGGTCGATCTCATCCCGCGGCGGCGCCCCGTCCGAGGGCGCCTCGCGGTGCATGAGCGTCGTCATCCGCTGCTCGAACTCGATGTGCTTGGAGCCCTGGAACGCCGCGGTCACCTCCTCGAAGCCGGCCGCGGCCACCGGGGCTCCCCCGCGGGGCCTACTCCAGGTCAGGAAGCGCGAGCCGGTGAGCCGGTTCCAGACGACCTCGGCAACGGCGAGCGCGATCAACAGCAGGGCGAGACCGGGAACGGTCATCGCGACGAGCAGGCCCATGCCGACATCCTAGGTACCGATGTCGGCAAGATCATCAGCTCTGGGGATCCGGCGAGTGAGGACAACCGGCCCGTTTTCGGTGATCGCCACGGTGTGTTCGGTGTGGGCCGTCCTGGAACCGTCGGCCGAACGCACCGTCCAGCCGTCCGCGTCGTCGATGTAGACACGGCCGGTGGTGCGGGCGAACCACGGTTCCAGCGCCAGCGTCAAGCCGGGACGCAGCCGCAGGCCACGGCCCGCGCGACCGGTGTTGGACACGTGCGGATCCTCGTGCATGGTGCGACCGAGCCCGTGCCCGCCGAACTCGGTGTTGACCGGATATCCGTAGGCGGCGGCCACCGCGCCGATGGCCGCGGAGATATCACCGATCCGGTTCCCCGGCACGGCCGCGTCGATCCCCGCCGCCAGCGCCTCCTCGGTCGCCCGTACGAGCCTGAGGTCCTCCTCGGCGGCGGTGCCGACGATCGTGGTGATCGCGGCATCGGCCACCCAGCCGTCGATGGACACGGCCAGATCCATCGTCAGCACATCGCCGTCGTGCAGCCGGTAGTCGAACGGCATTCCGTGCAGCACCGCGTCGTTCACCGCCAGACACACGGTGTTGCCGAACGGTCCGCGCCCGAACGAGGGCGCGTAGTCGACGTAGCACGAGACCGCACCGCGCTCCCGGATCCGTTCTCGCACATACGCTTCCAGGTCGAGAAGATTCACTCCGACCTGTGCCCGCTCGCGCAGCTCGGCGAGCACGTCGGCGACGAACGCCCCCGTCACCGCCATCCGCTCGATCTCCCGCGGGGTCTTCAACTCGAGCATGTCACGCCCTCCAAACCGGTATTTTAATACCACCGTAGCCGAATCGGTATTTTAATACCAGCCGAGCGATTGCGGGTGCGTCGTCGCGCCGCCTACCCTGGTCGGCATGGTCCGTCTCCCGTTGACACCCGCCCAGATCGAGGCTGGTCGCCGCCTCGGCGGCAGGCTGCGGGCCGCCCGCGCCGACCGCGACCTCACCGATGTCGCCACCGCCGCGGGCATCTCGCCGGAGACATTGCGCAAGATCGAGACCGGCCGCCTGCCCTCCCCCGCCTTCGGCACCGTCGTCGCCCTCAGTCAGACGCTCGACCTGCCCCTCGACGAGCTCGCCGAGGTGTGGCGTTCGGCCGGGCTGGCCGAGTCGGCCTAGCGATCCGCCCGCCCGCGCCCGCGCGCCGGGATGGGTGAACTCGGCCACAAAGACAACCACCCGACTGATCGGTCGGAAATCGACTCCTTAGTTTGGACGTATGTCCGACAAGAGCGAGATCGCTGCCTACTTCCGGCGCGTCGGTCCCCAGCGCTTCGTCCCCACCGCGCACGCGACCGGTGCATGGACCGCCGACGAGCAGCATTTCGCCCCGGTTGCCGGGCTGCTCATCCACGAGATCCAGCGCATGCGAGCCGACGAGCAGCGTCCCGCGATGGACCTGAGCCGGATCACCTTCGACATCCTCGGCCGGGTGCCGGTCGGCGAATTCGATGTCGCGGTCCAAGTCGTACGACCGGGCCGGACCATCGAACTGGTCGAGGCCACCGCCGTCGCCGCCGGTCGCGCCGTCGTCACGGCACGCGCCTGGCTCATGAGCAGCGGCGACACCGCGAGCGTGGCAGGCGGCGCGCTCGACCCGCTCCCCGCGCCCGAATCCCGGCCGCGCTGGGCGATGGACTCGTTGTGGCCGGGCGGGTTCATCGCCTCTCTCGACGTCCGCACCGTCGGCGAGTACCGCCCCGGACGCGCCGCCGCCTGGATTTCCACGGAGCTGGATCTGGTCGAGGGCGAGCCTTCGGACACGGTCACCTCGTATATCACTCTCGTCGACACGGCCAACGGCATCGCCGCCAGGGAGAAGCCGTCGGAGTGGATGTTCCCGAACCTCGATCTGAGCATCCACCTGCACCGGCAGCCGGAAGGCCGCTGGGTCGGCCTGGACACCGCCGTCGTCTTCGGCGGTACGGGACAGGGGCTCACCACCACGATCCTGCATGACGTCGCCGGTCCCGTCGGTTACGCCCAGCAGATCCTGACCGTGCGTCCGCAGTCGGCCGATTGGCCGCCGACGCGCTGAGCTCTGCCCGGTAGGACGATCCGTTGCCCGGGGAGGGTGAGGCAAGTAGCGTCCTGGCGTCTCCGACCGGAAGGATGTGTCCAGCCGGTACCGTGAAGACCTCTCCATGGACGAGAAGACCGCGCGCGGGCACGCGAACATCGCGACGTCCCTGAACCGCCTCAGCGCCTGAGCGCGAACACCCGCCCTACGACGACCGCGCTCGAGCGAGCAGCTCGGCGGTCACGGTGTCCAGCCGCATCGCGCGCGGCGGATCGAAATCTCTGCCGGTCAACGGGACTCGCCGATTGCGGAACCAGGCCGAGACCGGCGCGGCGGGCGGCCCGTCGAGCAACTCGACCAGCGACGGCACCGTCTCCTCCACTGAACGCGCGAACACGGTGGCCAGCCCCTTGGTCAGCACGCGCTGGGCCGTGGGCAGCGGATCGGCCATGGCGGTGCGGACGAAGCCGGGATTGAACAGGACGTACCGCACGTTCGTCCCCGGATGGCGGGCCGGATACGCGACAGCCAGCAGATCGTTGCAGCGGGAGGCCTGCATGGCGGCGCGGCGACCGCGATAGTCGCGGACGAATTGAAGGTCGTCCCATCGGATCTTGCCGGGGAGCCCGCCGGAACCGGCCAGGCTCAGCACGACCGGTACGGTGGCGCGCTCGAGCTGGGCGGCGAGTTCGTGGCCGAGCACGTAGCGGCTGAGATAGTTCAGCGCGAAGGTGAATTCGAGGCCGTCCCCGGTCTCGACCCGGGTGGGCTGGAACCGTTGCGCCCCGAAGACCAGTCCGTCGAGCGTGGAGGTCCACGCGCCGACCTCCACGACGGCGGCCCGCATACCCGTGAGGGTGCTCAGATCGGCGCGCACGAAATGGGCACGGTCGGCCGCGCCGATCGAGGTTGCCGAGGCAAGGAACCGCTGCCCCTTCTCGGCGCCGCTGGCGATGGCGACGACCCGATCACCGCGGCCGAGCAAGTGCAGCGCGAGGCCGCGGCCGATGCCATCGGTGCCACCGGCGATGACATAGCTTCGACGATGTATATCCCTTGTATCACAAAGGTTTTCGACTTCCATGACCCGACGGTAGGAGCGACTCGAACGACAAGTCAACTATTGATGACTTAGGGTGACTCCGTGACTCCCCGATCCGGCCGCCGCCGGGACCGCGCCGCCACCCGGACAGCCCTGCTGGACGCCGCCCGCCGCCGCTTCGCCCGCCAAGGGTTCGACAGCACCGGCGTGCGGGAGATCGCCGCCGACGTAGGCGTCGACCCCGCACTGGTGTTCCGCTACTTCGGCTCCAAGAAGCAGCTCTACGCCGAGGCGATCCACATGGAGATCCCCACCGGGCTGGCCGCCGACCGCCACCGCCCCGTGGCGCATCTGGCCGACCAGTTGCTGCGCGACGTCGTCTTCGCCGACCAGTCGGAGTACGGCGGTGAGCACCCGTTGCTGGCCATGCTCCGCTCAGCCAACCGCGACGAGATCCGCGACCAGCTGCGCACCCACCTCTGCGAGGATTACCTCGACGCCGTCGCCGACCGCATCCCCACACCCGACGCCGCGCTGCGCGCCGAACTCGTCGGTGCGCTGCTGCTCGGCCTCGGTGTCATGCGATCGGTGATCGAAACCCCCGCACTCACCGAGGCACCGTTCGAACACACCCGGGTTCTCACCGCCAGAATGATCATCGCCCTCACCAGCTGAAGGGAGATACCGATCATGCGCGAACTCCACGAACTGCCGTACGCCGCCTACCTCGGTCCTCTCGGCGAGGACCCGCTCCCCGAAGCCGATTACGACTGCGTCCGGCTCGAGAGCGCCGAATACAAGGAGATCGACCTCCGCAATGTGCGGTTCGCCGAGTCGGCTCTGGCCGATCTCGTGTTCGCCGGGGGCGATCTCGCGCACACCAGGTTCACCGATGTCTGGCTGAACCACGTCGACATGACCGCGACCTCGCTGGCGGAGACGACATGGCTGGACGCCGAGATCGGCGGCAGCGCCTGGATCGCTGACCCTGAACAAGACGACGATGACGAAGGTCGACTTCCGCGGCACGCAGGCGCTGAGCATCGCCCAGGGAATCGAGTCGTTGCGCGGCGCGACGGTCGACCACGGGCAGCTGATGGAACTGGCGCCCTCGTTCGCGGCGGCGCTGGGCCTCACCGTGACCGACTGACCGACTTCTCGCGTCCCGTGCCCGGCTACCGCGCTGCCATGCCGGCTCATGCGAGCATGAAGGGCAACTGTGGGTTCGCCGGCGGGCGATCCCGTGGATCGAATGTCGAGGAGCCCGCATGGCTGCCCGTGATTTTCGTGCCCTGATACCGCGTGCGGACGTGATCGCCGAGCGATTGCCCCGAGCGTCGGCCGTCGTCGTCGGGCTGCTGGCAGTGCTCGTCGGACTGCTGCTCATGGTCCGCCCACTGACCGCGCTGACCGCGCTGGCGCTCCTGATCGCGGCGGCTTGCGTAGTGACCGGCGTGGGCGAGCTGGTCTTGCCGCGCTGTGCGGGCCGGCTCGCCACGGCGCTCGCACTGGGCTGGGTGCTGACAGGTGTGCTCGTGGTGGTCCAGATGGGGTCCGCGATCGACCTGCTCCCGCGATTCGTCGCGGCGGCACTGGTGATCGGCGGTGCGATCCGAGCGGCGGGTGTCCGCGCCGGAACACTCGATGACCGGGTGATCGCCGGAATGCTCGCCGCCGCCGAGATCGTGCTCGGCGTGGTGGCCTGGCTCTGGCCGGATGTGACGTTGCTGGTGGTGGCGGTGCTGTTCGGCATCCGCACGGTGACACTCGGTGCGGGACTGCTGTGGGCGGCCAGGCCGAGTCAGCGGGCGATTCCCGCGACTCCGGCGACTCCGGCAACTCCAGGGACTCCAGGGACTCCGGCGGCTCCGGCGGCTCCGGCGGCTCCGGCCACGCTCGCGCGGGTCGGCCGGGTGGTGGCGGCGGGGCTGGCGCTGGCGCTGGCGATCGCGGTGGCCGTGGTGAGCGCACATCTGCGGGCCTCGTCGCCGCGGACGGAGGATTTCTACTCCGCGCCCGACAGCGTGCCCGCCGAATCCGGTGTGTTGCTGCGCGCCGAGCCGTTCGCCCGCGGCGATATTCCGGCCGAGGCGCGGGCGTGGCGCATTCTCTATTCGACGGTGGACGCCCACGGGTCGGCCGCGCTGTCCAGCGGTCT
This sequence comes from Nocardia shimofusensis NBRC 100134, assembly GCF_001613125.1. Classification (GTDB taxonomy): domain Bacteria; phylum Actinomycetota; class Actinomycetes; order Mycobacteriales; family Mycobacteriaceae; genus Nocardia; species Nocardia shimofusensis. Next base: position 89,190 of record NZ_BDBT01000006.1, on the reverse strand, counting down.
GGTCCTGGTGCCGCGCGATGCCCCGGCCGGGCCGCTGCCGGTAGTCGCCTGGGCGCACGGCACCACCGGTTTCGCCACCGGATGCGCCCCGACGCTGTTGCCCGAACCGCTGGCCGCGGGCGCCCTGCCCGCGCTGCCCCAACTGCTGGCCGAAGGATGGGCGCTGGTCGCCACCGACTACACCGGCCTGGGCACTGCCGGACCGCACCCCTACCTGATCGGTCACGGCGAGGGGACCTCGGTGCTCGATGCCGTGCGCGCCGCCAGGCAACTGCCCGACATCGACCTCGACGACCGCACCGTGGTGTGGGGACATTCCCAGGGCGGCCACGCCGCACTGTGGACCGGCGTCCTCGCCCCCGGTTACGCGCCCGACGCGAACGTCGTCGGTGTCGCGGCCATGGCGCCGGCCGCCGACGGTCCCGGCCTGGTGCGGCACCTGCCGAACGTGGCGGGCGGCACGGTCTTCGGCTCCTACGTGATCGCCGCCTACACCGCCATCTACCCGGACGTGAACGTCGACCACTACATCATTCCGGCCGCCCGCACCCTGGTCCGCGACATGAGCACCCGCTGCCTGGCCGAACCCGGCGTCCTCGTCTCGGTGCTCAGCGCGATGTCCATCGACCGCGATCGTCCGATCTTCGCCAGGGACCCCCTCGACGGACCGTTCGGCGACCGCCTGCGCGAAAACGTCCCGGCGGGCGAGCTCACCGTTCCGCTGCTGCTCGCCCAGGGCGGCGCCGATTCACTCATCACCCCGGATGTTCAGCGGGCCTACGCGAGCGACCGGTGCGCCGCGGGCTGGAACATCGACTACCGCATCTATCACGGCCGCGACCACCTCGGCGTCGTGGCCGCGGACTCCCCGCTCGTCCCCGAACTCATCACCTGGACCCGTGCCCGCTTCGCCGACAGGCCGCAGATACCGAATTGCCCGGGCTGACAGTGCCGCCCGCCCGCCGACGCGGTGGAGGCGCCGACCACCGGGCGATCGCCTACCGCCTACCGGCTACCGGCTACCGGCTACCGGCTACCGGCTACCGGCTACCGGCTACCGGCCACTAGATACCAGCCACCGGCTACCGGCCACTAGATACCAGCCACCGGGGTCGAATGTCCGACCGGGCAACCTCGCGCAGGCACCGGGCCGACGCGGACGGGCCTACTCCAGCTCGCCCTCGGTCTCCAGGTACACCTGCCGCAACCGCTCCAGCGTCTCCTGCTCCGGCGCCGACCACATGCCGCGCTCGGCCGCCTCGAGCAGTCGTTCGGCGATCCCGTGCAGTGCCCACGGATTCGACTGCTCCATGAACTTGCGGTTGGTCTCGTCGAAGACGTAGCTCTCGCTGAGCTTCTCGTACATCCAGTCGGCGACCACATCGGTGGTGGCGTCGTAACCGAACAGGTAGTCGACGGTGGCGGCCATCTCGAAGGCGCCCTTGTAGCCGTGGCGGCGCATGGCCTCCAGCCAGCGCGGGTTGACCACACGGGCGCGGAAGACGCGGGTGGTCTCCTCCGAGAGGGTGCGGGTGCGCACGGCGTCGGGGCGGGTGCTGTCGCCGATGTAGGCCTCCGGGTTCTTGCCGGTCAGCGCGCGGACGGTCGCGACCATGCCGCCGTGGTACTGGAAGTAGTCGTCGGAGTCGGCGATGTCGTGTTCGCGGGTGTCGGTGTTCTTGGCCGCCACCGCGATCCGGCGGTAGGCGGTGCGCATGTCGTCGGCGGCGGGCGCGCCGTCGAGGTCACGGCCGTAGGCGTAACCGCCCCAGGCCGTGTAGACCTGCGCGAGGTCCTCGTCGCCGCGCCAGCTCTTGGAGTCGATGAGCTGGAGCAGGCCCGCGCCGTAGGTGCCCGGCTTGGAGCCGAAGATGCGGGTGGTGGCGCGGCGTTCGTCGCCGTGCTCGGACAGGTCCGAGAGGGTGTGCGCGCGCACGTAGTTCGATTCGGCGGGCTCGTCGAGACCGGCGACGAGGCGGACCGCGTCGTCGAGCAGGGCGAGCACGTGGGGGAACGCGTCGCGGAAGAAGCCGCTGATACGCACGGTGACGTCGATGCGCGGGCGGCCCAGTTCCTCGAGCGAGATCACCTCGAGGGTGGTCACGCGACGGCTCGCCTCGTCCCACACCGGCCGCACGCCCAGCAGCGCGAGCACTTCGGCGATGTCGTCGCCGGAGGTCCGCATGGCCGAGGTGCCCCACACCGACAGTCCCACCGAGCGCGGGTATTCGCCCTGGTCGTCGAGGTAGCGGCGCAGCAGCGAATCGGCCATCGCCTGACCGGTCTCCCAGGCCAGCCGCGACGGCACGGCCTTCGGATCGACGGAGTAGAAGTTGCGTCCGGTGGGCAGCACATTGATCAGGCCGCGCAGCGGGGAGCCGCTGGGACCGGCGGGGATGAAGCCGCCGTTCAGCGCGTGCAGCACCCGCTCGATCTCGATGCTGGTGCCGCGCAGGCGGGGCACCACCTCGGTGGCGGCGAAACGCAGGACGGCGCCCACGGATGCACGGTCACCGCCCTGGTCGCCGAACAACTGACCGGCGAAGCGTTCGACCAAGCCGTCGACCGCGTCGGGCGACCAGTCCGCCGCCTGCAGGGCGATCAGCAGTTCCCGCGCACGCGCCTCCACGGCATCGACCCGCTCGCGCGACTCCGATCCGGATTCGTTCAGCCCCAGCGCTTCCCGCAGACCCGGGACCGACTGCTCGCCGCCCCAGAGCTGACGTGCGCGCAGCATCGCCAGCACCAGGTCGACTTCCGACTCACCGACCGGCGCCTGGCCGAGCACGTGCAGGCCGTCGCGGATCTGCACGTCCTTGATCTCGCACAGCCAGCCGTCGACGTGCAGCAGCATGTCGTCGAAGGTGTCCTCGTCGGGACGTTCCGCGAGGCCGAGGTCGTGGTCCATCTCGGCCGCGCGCATCAGCGTCCAGATCTGCTGGCGGATGGCGGGCAGCTTGGCCGGGTCCAGAGCGGAGATATTGGCGTGCTCGTCGAGCAACTGCTCGAGGCGGGAGATGTCGCCGTAGCTCTCGGCGCGCGCCATCGGCGGAATGAGGTGGTCGACCAGGGTGGCGTGCGCGCGGCGCTTGGCCTGGGTGCCCTCGCCGGGGTCGTTGACCAGGAACGGGTAGATCAGCGGCAGATCGCCGAGGGCGGCGTCGGTGCCGCAGGCCGCGGACATGCCGAGGGTCTTGCCGGGCAGCCATTCCAGATTGCCGTGCTTGCCGATGTGCACCATCGCGTCGGCGCCGAATCCGCCCTGCTCGGCGGGGACGGCCAGCCAACGGTAGGCGGCCAGGTAGTGGTGGCTCGGCGGCAGGTCGGGGTCGTGGTAGATGGCGACCGGGTTCTCGCCGAAGCCCCGGGGCGGCTGGACCATCAGCACCACATTGCCGAAACGCAGTGCGGCGATGACGATCTCGCCGTTCGGATCGGCCGAGCGGTCCACATAGAGCTCGCCGGGCGGCGGGCCCCACGCCTCGATCACGGCTTCGCGCAGCTCGGCGGGCAGGGTGTCGAACCACGCGGTGTAGGTCTGCGCGCCGATGCGGATGGGGTTGCCCTCGAGTTGTTCGGCGGTCAGCCAGTCGGGGTCCTGGCCGCCCGCGGCGATGAGGGCGTGCATGAGCGCGTCGCCGTCGTGTTCCTCGAGGCCGGGCACGTCGCCCGCTTCGCCGAGGTCGTACCCGGCGCGGCGCAGTTCGTGCAGCAGGGCGATGGTGCTGGCGGGGGTGTCCAGGCCGACGGCGTTGCCGATGCGGGCGTGCTTGGTGGGGTAGGCCGAGAGCATGAGCGCCAGGCGCTTGCCGGCGGCGGGGATGTGGCGCAGGCGCGCGTGGCGCACGGCGATACCGGCGACGCGGGCGGCGCGCTCGGGATCGGGCACGTAGGTCGACAGACCGTCGTCGTCGAATTCCTTGAACGAGAACGGCACCGTGATGATGCGGCCGTCGAACTCGGGCACCGCGACCTGAGTGGCCACGTCGAGCGGGGACAGGCCGTCGTCGTTGTCGTCCCACTGGGCACGGGAGCCGGTGAGGCACAGGCCCTGCAGGATCGGCACGTCCAGCGCGGCGAGCGCGGCCACGTCCCAGACTTCGTCGTCGCCGCCCGCCGAGGCGGTGGCGGGCTTGGTACCACCCGCGGCGAGCACGGTCACGACCAATGCGTCGGCCTGGCCGAGCGTGGCGAGCAGTTCCGGTTCGGCGGTGCGCAGCGAGGCGCAGTACAGCGGCACGGGGCGCGCGCCCGCGTCCTCGACGGCCCGGCAGAGGGCATCGATGTAGCCGGTGTTGCCGGCGAGGTGCTGGGCGCGGTAATAGACGACGCCGACCGTCGGTACGCCCTCGACCGGCTCCGGGTAGCGGGCCTCGCGCGCGAGTTCACCCCAGCTGGGCAGTTGCACCGGCGGCGCGAAGCCGTGGCCGGTGAGCAGCACGGTGTCGGACAGGAAGTGGTGCAGCTCGCGCAGATTGTCCGCGCCGCCCGCGGCGAGGTAGTTGTGCGCGTCGGCCGCGACGCCGCCGGGCACGGTCGAGCACTCCATCAGTTCGGCATCGGGGGCGATCTCACCGCCCAGCGCCACCATCGGCACACCGCTGTCGCGCAGCGCGTCGAGCCCGTCCTCCCAGGCGCGCTTGCCGCCGAGAATGCGCACGATCACCAGATCCGCGCCGTCGAGCAGGCCGGGCAGGTCCTCCACCAGCAGCCTGGCCGGGTTGCCGAGGCGGTAGCCCGCGCCGCTGGCGCGTGCGCTGAGCAGATCGGTGTCGGACGTGGACAGCAGCAGAATCACGAATGACCTTCCTCGGGTGGCGCGCCCATCGGGGTGTGGTGCTCGCCGGAGAGGGTCTGGCTGTTCACAGTGGCGCGACCGCACCGGAATTCCACCGGTTTCCTCGACGCCCGCCGAGCACCGGGGATGCTACCCGGCAGGGCTCACCACCCGGCGTGCGGCTCCGGCTCCGCCGATACGACCGCCGCGCACACCGTGTGCCGCCTCCCTGCTCGGCCGATACGGGAGGTCGTCGCGTTGCCCCACCTCGGGGATGTCGCTGCCTGCTCGGCGGAGGTCACTGTCTCCTTCGCGGACGTCACTGCCCGTACCCTGGGCATGTCATGACGCGAACAACTCCCGATTCCTGCCCCGGCGTGCTGCGCCTGCATCAGGCCGCCGACGGTCCGCTGGCGCGCGTACGGGTGCCCGGCGGCGTCCTGTCCCCGGATCAGCTGCGCGCGCTGGCCGAGGCCGCGACCGACCTGGGCGACGGCGCGATCGAACTGACCTCCCGCGGCAACGCGCAACTGCGCCGGGTGCGGGACGCGGGCGAACTGACCGCACGCCTCGAGGCCGTGGGACTGCTGCCCAGCCGCACCCACGAGCGGGTCCGCAACATCCTCGCCTCGCCGCTGTCGGGCCGGGTCGGCGGCCTGGCCGACGTGCGTCCGCTCGCCCCCGCCCTCGACGCCCGGATCCAGGCCGATCCCCGGCTCGCGGACCTGCCCGGCCGGGTGCTGTTCACCGCCGACGACGGGCGCGGCGATGTCAGCGGGCTCGGTCCCGACATCGGCGTGCAGGCGACCGGCGAAGAATTCGCCCTGTTGCTCGCCGGCGCCGACACCGGCATCCGGCTCGCCCCCGCCGACACGGTCGAGGTCATGCTCGCCGCCGCCCACGGCTTCCTCGAGCTGAGCTCCGGTCAGTGGCGGCTGCACGAAATCCCCGACGGCACACCACGACTGATCGACCTGCTCGGCCTGTCCCCCACCGCCGACCCGCTCGCCACCGGCGCCGCCCCGGAGTCCCCGATCGGCTGGCTGCCCCAGGACGACGGAGCCGTGGCGCTGGGCGCGGGCGTCCCGCTCGGCTCGATGCCCGCACGGACCGCCGAATTCCTGGCCGCGGTGGAACGCCCCGTCATCCTCACCCCGTGGCGCGGCGTCGTACTCGCCGATCTCGACGAATGGACCGCCGAGCAGGTCGTGCGCGTCCTCGCCCCGATGGGCCTGGTCTTCGACGCCGAATCCCCGTGGCTGCTGGTCAGCGCGTGCGCGGGCCGCCCCGGCTGCGCGAAGTCCCATACCGATGTGCGGGCCGATGTCGCCGCCGCGATCGATGCGGGCCGGGTCCTGCCCGGCGGCGCGGGCACGACCACCCCGGGTTTCTCGCTGTCCGCCCGGGAGCTGACGGTCGTGGGCCGCCAGCACTGGTCCGGATGCGATCGGCACTGTGGTCGCCCCCGAGGGCCGGTCGTCGAGGTGACGGCGAGCCCCGGCGGATACCGCGTCGACGAGCCGCCGGCCTGACCAGGGCCTGATCAGCCGAGGCCGAGTCTGCGGATGGATTCCTCTCGCATCTGGACTTTGCGTATCTTGCCCGTCACCGTCATCGGGAATTCGTCGACGATCAGGACGTACCGCGGCACCTTGTAGTGGGCCAGCTTGCCTGCCGAGAACTCGCGCAGAGCGTCCGCGTCGAGGCCGCCCGCGTCGGGGCGCAACCGGATCCACGCGCACAGTTCCTCGCCGTACCTGCGGTCGGGCACCCCGACGACCTGGACATCGTCGATGTCGGGGTGGGTGTAGAGGAACTCCTCGATCTCGCGGGGATAGATGTTCTCGCCACCGCGGATCACCATGTCTTTGATCCGGCCGACGATCACGCAGTACCCGTCCTCGCGCATCACCGCGAGATCGCCGGTGTGCATCCACCCGTCGGCGTCGATGGCCTCGGCCGTCTTGGCGGGGTCGTTCCAGTATCCGAGCATCACCGAATAGCCACGGGTGCAGAACTCGCCCGGGACACCGCGCTCGACGGTGGCGCCCGAGTCCGGGTCGATGATCTTGATCTCGACATGGGGGTGCACGGTGCCGATCGTGGCGGTGCGCCGGTCGAGGTCGTCATCGATGTGGGTCTGGGTGGAGACCGGGCTGGTCTCGGTCATGCCGTAGCAGATCGAGATCTCGGTCAGGTTCATGTCGTCGACACAGCGCTTCATGACCTCGACCGGGCAGGGCGAGCCGGCCATGATGCCGGTGCGCAGCGAGGACAGGTCGTAGGTGTCGAAGTCGGCGACGCCCAGCATGGCGATGAACATGGTGGGCACGCCGTAGACCGCGGTGCACCGTTCGTCCTGGACCGCGCGAAGGGTGAGCTCCGGGTCGAATCCGGGTGCCGGGATCACCATCGTCGTGCCGTGGGTGACGCAGCCGAGGTTGCCCATGACCATGCCGAAGCAGTGGTAGAACGGCACCGGGATGCACACGCGATCCTCACACGTGAAGGCGAGGGTCTCGCCGGTGAAGTAGCCGTTGTTGAGGATGTTGCGGTGGCTGAGCGTGGCGCCTTTCGGGAAACCGGTGGTGCCCGAGGTGTATTGGATGTTGATCGGGTCGTCCGGCGTGAGGATCGCGGCGTGTTCGGCGAGGGTCCGTGGCGTGATGGCGGCGCCGGCGGCGACGAGATCGTCCCAGTCGCCGGTGTCGATGAAGACCACATGCTCGAGCATCGGTGTCCGGGGCCGGGACTGTTCGATCATCGCGCGGTAGTCGCTGCCTTTGAAGCTGGTCGTGGCGAGCAGCAGACGGAGTCCGGACTGTTCGGCGGCATAGACGTATTCGTGGGTTCGGTAGGCGGGATTGATATTGACCAGGACAGCACCGATCTCGGCGGTGGCGAACTGGATGATCGTCCATTCGGCGCAGTTGGGCGCCCAGATGCCGACTCGGTCGCCTCGGGTGATGCCGACGGCCAGTAGCCCGCGGGCCACGAGGTCGACCGCCTCGTCGAGCTGGTTCCACGTCCAGCGCCGGCCGGTCGCGACCTCGACGAGCGCTTCCCGGTCGCCGTAGGTGGCGACGGTGCGTTCGAAGCAGGTCCCGATGGTCTCTTCGAGCAGGGGGATGGTCGTGTCACCCCGGGCGTAGGAGGCCTGGGCGGAAGGGGTCATCGTGGTCATGGCGTTCTCCGAGACGAAGCGAGTCGGGTGGGGCGGCTCCGGCACCGACACTACGGGTCGGCGCCGGAGCCCGGGATCAGGCGAGGAAGGTGTTGATCGACTTCTGCTCGGTGTAGGCATCGATCGCCGCGGCGCCCAGCTCGCGGCCCCAGCCGGACTGCTTGTAACCGCCGAAGGGCAGAGCGGCGTCGAAGGCGTTGTGCGCGTTGATCCACACCGTGCCCGCCTTGATCTGGCGTGCGGTGCGATGAGCCTTCGACACATCGCTGGTCCACACCGAGGCCGCCAGCCCGTAGGGGGTGTCGTTGGCGGCCGCGGCGACGCCTTGTTCGGCGTTGAACGGGGTCGCCACCACCACCGGGCCGAAGATCTCCTCGCGGTACACGCTGAACGAGGTCTCGACGTCGACGAACACCGTCGGTTCGACGAAGTAGCCGCTGTCGCCGTGGCGGCGGCCGCCGGTCAGCGCCCGCGCGCCTGAGCGCAACCCGGCGTCGACATAACCCATGACCCGGTCGAGCTGGGTCTGCGACACCAGCGGGCCGATGTCGGTGGCCGGGTCCAGACCCGAGCCGATCCTGCTGGCCGCGGCGACCTCGGCGACGCCCTGGGTGAACTCCTCGAAGATCTTGTCCTCCACCAGCAGCCGGGTGCCGCTGGTACAGGCCTGGCCGTGGTTGAACAGGAACCCCGAGGCCGTGCCGGGGATCGCGAGATCCAGGTCGGCGTCGGCGAAGACGATCTGCGGGCTCTTGCCGCCGAGCTCGAGGCTGACCTTCTTCAGGTTGCCCTTGGCGGCGTCGACGATGAGCTTGCCCACCTCGGTGGAGCCGGTGAAGGCGATCTTGTCGACATCGTCGTGGGCGGCCAGCGCGGCACCGGCGTCGCCGTAGCCGGTGACGACGTTGAACACGCCGTCGGGCAGGCCGACCTCGGCCAGGATCTCGGCCAGGCGCAGCGCGGTGAGCGGGGTGTCCTCGGCGGGTTTGAGCACGACGGTGTTGCCGGTCGCCAGGGCCACCGGAACCTTGAACGCGGCCATCAACAGCGGGAAGTTCCACGGGATGATCGCCCCGCACACGCCGACCGGCTCACGCAGGGTGTAGGCGTGCCACTGGGTGCCCGGAGCCCACGGCACCGACACCGGGATGGTGCGGCCCTCGATCTTGGTGGCCCATCCGGCGTAGTACTCGAACAGCTCGGCGACCCAGGTCATGTCGACCGCCTGGGCGACAGCGGCGGACTTGCCGTTGTCGAGCGATTCCAGCTGTGCCAGTTCCTCGGCATGGGCGTAGATCGCCTCGCCCGCGCGGAACAGCAGACGCTGGCGCTGCGCCGGTGTCCACAGCGCCCACTCACCCTCGAACGCCGTCCGTGCCGCGCGCACGGCGCGGTCGACATCGACGGCTTCGGCGTGGGCGACCTCGGTCAGCACCTGCCCGGTGGCGGGATCGCGGGTCTGGAACGTGCGGCCGGAGGCCGCTTCGACCCAGCGGCCGCCGATGAACAGCTTCTTCGGGGTCGACAGCCAGTCACGGACCTGCGGCAGCACCGGGGTCGTGGTGGGCTCGAGTACTTCGGTCATCGTGTTTCCTCCGTATCAGGAGTGGTCGTGCACGAGCACGCCACGGATGTTCTGGCCGTTGAGCAGGTCGTCGTAGCCCTGATTGACCTGTTCGAGGCTGTAGGTGCGGGTGATGAGTTCGTCGAGCTTCAGATCACCGCTCTGATAGAGACCGAGGATTCTGGGGATGTCCACGGTCGGGTTGCAGTCGCCGAAGAGGCTGCCGCGCAGCTCTTTCCGGAACAGCGTCATGATCGATCCCGGCAGCTGGATGTTGATCTCGTCGAGCTTGTTGAGCCCGGTCAGCACGACCTTGCCGCCCTTGCCGACAGCATCGAAACCGGCGCGCACGATCTCGGCTGTCACCAGGTCCGGGATCAGGATGGCCGCGTCCGCGCCCTGTCCGCGGGTCAGGTCGTTGATCGCGACCAGTGCCGCACCGGCGTCGGCGAAGGCGTGCGTGGCGCCGAGTTCGAGGGCTCGCTCGCGTTTGTTGTGCAGCGGGTCGACCGCGACGACATACCGCGCGCCGGCGAAACGCGCGCCTTGCACCGCGTTGATGCCGAGCCCGCCGATACCGAACACGACCACGACGTCACCGGGCTTGACCTCGGCGGTGTTGACCGCCGATCCCCAACCGCTGGGCACACCGCAGCCCACCAGCACCGCCTTGTCCAGCGGCAGATCATCGTCGACCTTCACACAGGAGTTCTGGTGGATCACCCCGTACTGGCTGAACGTGCCCAGCATGCACATCGCCCCGTACTCACCGGCCGGTCCCCGCAGCGGGAAGCGGCCACCGGGCAGATAGCCCTCGAGGATGGTGGCGCCCATATCGCAGATCGACTGCTGGCCGTTGGAGCAATAGCGACAGGTGCCGCAGTTCGGAATGAACGAGCACACCACGTGGTCACCGGGCGCCACCCGGGTCACGCCGGGCCCGACCTCTTCGATGATGCCCGCGCCCTCGTGCCCGAGCACCATCGGCAGCCGCGCTTCGAGGTCACCGTGGGCGATATGGACATCGGAGTGGCACAGCCCGCCGTAGAGGTACCTGATCAGCACCTCTCCTTCGCGAGGCTTGTCGAGTTCGAGCTCTTCGATCTCGATCGGTTTGCCGGGCTGATAGACGACCGCAGCCTTGGTCTTCATGGCGGGTTCTCCTGATCCTCGTCGATGCGCCGCGTCTGGCGTGACGGGAACCACAGTCGCAAGGCCGGGCTCTTTCCACTGTTCAGAAGTTGAACAATCGTGACCCCGGTCACGGTTGCTACGGTTGACCCGGGCAAGTCGATGGAAACGGAGTGAGCGCGGTGGTGAATCCGGTCAGGAGTGAGGCCAGACGAGAACCGATCGCCGCGTCCTGGCACCGGGCGACGATGGCCGGTCTCGAACCCGGCTCCGCGCTGGACACCATCACCTACACCGATATCGACGACGCCAGCCCGCTCATGGCCGCGGCCGCGGTGGTGCTCGACGACCTCAACCAGCGACTCGAGGGCACCGACTTCACCACCCTGGTCGTCGACCGGGAAGGCCGCGTCGCGCACCGATGGTGCGGTAACCGCGGTGCCCGCGAGGCGTTCGACAACCTCGGCGTCGATGTCGGCGCTTCCCTGCTCGAAGAGGTGGTCGGCACCACCGCGCCGGGCGTGGTCCTGGAGACCCGCACCAGCATCGCCGTCAACGGCGACGAGCACTTCGCCGTTCCGCTGCGGCGCCTGAGCTGCTACGGCCACCCGATCTTCCACCCCACGACCCGCCGGATCGAGGGCGTGCTGGACCTGTCGGCAGTGGTCCAGGAGGCCAGCCCCCTGCTGCCGCCACTGGTCGCCCGCGCGGTCGCCGACATCGAGCAGCGTCTGCTCGACGGTTCCCGCACTTCGGACAAGGAACTGCTCGCCGCGTTCCAAGCCGCGGGCACCCGCCGCCGCGCGGTGCTGGCCATCGGCCGTGACCTGCTCATGTCCAACCAAGCCGCGGCCGATCTGCTCGGCGCCACCGACTTCGCGTTGCTGCGCATGATGGCGGCGGATGTGCGCCGTAGCTCGGTCATCGACCTGACGCTGGAATCCGGGCTGGCCGTGCGCGTCGAAGCCACACGCGTCGGCGGCCCGGCCGGGGGCACCCTGCTCAACGTCGAACCGAAGGAACAGGCGAGCATCGTCTACTCCCGCGCGGCGCTCGAGCCCGGCGATCCGCTGCTGGTGGCAGGCCCACCGGGATCAGGGCGTTCGCACACCGCGCGAGAACACGCCACCGAGCAACCGGTCACCGTCCTGACCGCCGCCAGCGCCTTGCTCGACGGCAGCGACGCGTGGGCCCGCGACTTCGCCGCCCTGGTACGCGCCCGGCAGGGCACGGTCTGCATCGACGGACTGGACCTGTTGTCGGACAACCTGATCGATCTCGTCGCCACCCACGTCGCCGACCGGCAGATGCCGCGGGTCGTGCTGGTCACCGGCGCCGTGGAAACCCTCACCGGCCGCGCCGCCGCGCTGGCCGCGGAATGCACCGACCGGATCGAACTCGCGCCGCTGAGCAACCGCCGGGGCGAGATCCCGGCCCTGGTCGCCGCCATGCTGCGCGACGCGGGCGCCGACAGCTCGCTGCACTTCACTCCCGGCGCCCTGACGGCACTGTCGGCCCACAACTGGCCCGGTAACCTCCGCGAACTACGCGCGGTCATCACCGAGGTCATCCGGCACCGGCGCACCGGCGCCGTCGTGCTCAACGACCTACCCGAGGCCTACCGCACGCAGCAGCCGATCCGGAAACTGGCGCCCATCGACCGCGCGGAACGTGACGTCATCGTCGAGGCCCTGCGCACATTCGAGGGCAACAAGGTCAAGACCGCCCAGGCCCTCGGCATTTCGCGAACCACGCTCTACGCGAAGATGCGCGCGTTGCGCATCACCGTCTACTGACCGTGCTCACCGGTGAGACCCACGGGTGAGCGATGCGACGGGCGCCCGGCTCGCTCTCGCGCCAGATCGACGGCGCGCGGAATACGGCCCCCGGCAGAGCCGGTCGAGTGCGCCCGCCTGCCGGTCCCACGCGCACCGGCCGATCCGGTGCGCGCAGGCGCGCCTCAGCCCTGCGGTGTCGGAACGACGATCAGCTCGGCGACATTCACCCGGCCCGGCACGCCGACCGCGTAGGCGATGGCGTCGGCGATGTCGTCGGCGACAAGTGGTTCCAGCCCCGCCCGCATCTCGGCGAGCCCGGCCAACTGCTCGGCGTCGCTCATGCCGTCGCCGAGTTCGGTAGTGACGAAGCCGGGTTCGACGTTCTTCACCCGCACACCGCGCGGCCCGAATTCGGACCGCAGGTTCCGGGTCAGGTGGGCGACCGCGGCTTTGGTCGCGGTATAGACGCTGTAGTTGGGGAACACTCCGTGTCCGGCGATCGAGCCGACCAGCACCAGGTCGGCCGGCGCGCGATCATTCGCCGTCGCGAGCAGATCGTCGATGAAGGCCCTTGCGGTGTAGAGCAATCCGGTGACATTGGTGGCCACCATCTGATCCCACTCGTCGGTATGGGCGAGTTCGAAGGGCGCGCCGAGCATGACACCCGCGTTCGCGACGACGAGGTCGATCTGACCGAACGCGGCGCGCACCGTCGTCGCCGCGTCGGTCACCGACCGCTGGTCGGTGACGTCGGCGACCACGGCCAGCGTGTCGCCCCCGATGCTCTCGGCCAAGAGCTCGAGCCGATCCTTGCGCCGACCGAGCAACGCCACCTTCGCGCCGTCGACGGCCAGTCTGCGCGCTGTCGCCGCGCCGATTCCACTGGATGCTCCGGTGACCACGGCCACCCTGCCTGCGATGTTGTTCGTCATGACGGCAAACGAACCCGCTCGTCGGCGAACTCACCCTCGCCTACGAGACCTTTGCCGTGAACGGCGCACCCGGCCAGACGCTGGTCGTCCACCACGCCGAGCCGGGCTCGGACACCGCGCAGGCGCTGAGTCTGCTCGGCAGCATGGCAGCGGAGTCCCGCACGCCGAACGAACAGGTGAATTCACGCACCGACGGGTTCACTCCGGCGACGACATGAGCCGGTCGTGGCGCTGGACGAACTCCAGCACCCGACGCGTCACCTGCTCGGGGATCTGGTTCAGAATGCCGTGTCCCACTTCGGGATAGATCTCGGTCTCGGCTTCCGGGAAGTGTTCGGCCAGCCGGCGCACTGCGGCCTCGGGATCGGCCACGATCGTCTCGGCTCCGAAGATCACCAACGTCGCGACGGTGATCGACCGGATCTCCTCGTCGGTCAGCAGCCGCGCCCAGCCGATCTTCATGCGATAGCTCAACGCCTCTTTGGCATAGGCCGTTTCGAGATCGTCGAGCCTCACCCCGGGCGTCAGCCACTCCGCGATCCGGCGCATGTTCTCGTCGGACTTGCCCCGCATCCCGAAGGACAGCATCTTCACCAGCACCCGCCACGACGGTTTAACGAACACCCCACCGGGTTCGATCAACGTGACACTGTCCAGCCTGCTCGCATCGTGCAGCGCGACCGCGCCGGCATGCCAGGCGCCGTGCGAATAGCCGACCACATGGGCACGCTCGACGCCGAGCCCGTCGAGCACCTCGTCGAGCCAGACCGCGAAATCCGCCTCCCGCCGCAACGGTGCGGTCTGCACGCTGCGTCCGGCGGTCCCGATGGTGTCCGGGGCGTAGACAACCCGGTCGCTCCCGAACTGCGCGGCGACATCGCGCCAGTACAGACCGCTGCCGCCGATCGGATGCAGCAGCACGATCGGCGTCCGCGAACCGCTCCCCCACCGGTGCACATGCGTCGGCCCGAACGAGGTCGGCACGTCGACCGTCTGCGTCGGCACCGACCACGACGCCGCCAATGCCTCGTAGGCGCGCATGTACCGCTCCAGCGCCGCGTCGTTCCTGAACCGTCCGATACCGGCCATGTGGCGGCCTCCCCTCGACTTGTTGATACCAACGTACCATCCAATTGGTAAGCCCGTACCAACAACGATGACGCTCGCCGAGGGCCCGGGAACTCGCGGCTGTTCACCGCCGCCGCCACGGCGGGCCGACGAATCTCGTTTCGACCGTGCTATTTCCGAGCCGACATGGGCGTGGTCGACCGGCCGTGGGAGATCGGACCCCGCGCACGGCGGATACCGGCCACCGGCCTGGACGGAACCGCCCACAACTGGCGCTGCCCGCCGATTGCCGCTGCGGCGCCCGCACACTCGAGCCGTGCCCGGACCGGCCGAGGGCGCCCGTTAGGGTGGAACGCATGTCCGACCTGCGTGCCAGCTACCTCACCGACGGGGCCGAGATCTATCGGCGCTCGTTCGCGACCATCCGCGCCGAGGCCGATCTGAGCGGTTTCCCGGCGGATGTCGCGCAGGTGGTGGTGCGGATGATCCACGGCTGTGGGCAGGTCGACCTGGCCGGCGACATCGCCTTCTCCCCTGGCGTGATCGCGGCCGCGCGAGCGGCATTGCGCGACGGCGCGCCGATTCTGTGCGACGCGAACATGGTTGCCTCCGGCGTCACCCGCAAGCGTCTGCCCGCCGACAACGAGGTCGTCTGCCTGCTGCGCGACCCGCGCGTGCCGGAACTGGCCGCCTCGATCGGCAACACCCGTTCGGCGGCGGCGCTGGAGCTGTGGCGCGACCGGCTCGACGGCGCGGTCGTCGCCATCGGCAACGCCCCGACCGCGCTGTTCCACCTGCTCGACATGCTCGACGCGGGCGCACCCCGCCCGGCGGCGGTGCTGGGCATCCCGGTCGGATTCGTGGGGGCGGCGGAGTCCAAGCAGGCGCTCATCGAATACGGCGGCGTCGAATATCTGACCGTACGCGGCAGGCGCGGCGGCAGCGCCATCACCGCCTCGGCACTGAATGCGATTGCGAGCGAACAAGAATGAGCAGCGAAGTGGTTGCCGCGGGCAAGTTGTGGGGCGTCGGGCTCGGTCCGGGCGATCCCGAACTGGTGACGGTCAAGGCAGCACGGATCATCACCGAGGCCGATGTCATCGCCTTCCACAGCGCACGGCACGGGCGCAGCATCTCGCGCGGGATCGCCGCGCCGTACATGCGTCCGGGACAGCTCGAGGAACACCTGGTCTACCCGGTGACCACCGAGACCACCGACCACCCCGGCGGCTACCAGGGCGCGATCGACGAGTTCTACGCCGAGGCCGCCGAACGCCTCGCCGCCCACCTGAGCGCGGGCCGCTCGGTCGCCCTGCTGGCCGCGGGCGACCCGCTGTTCTACAGCTCCTACATGCACATGCACCGCCGCCTCGCCGACCGGTTCGACGCCGAGATCATCCCCGGCATCACCTCGGTCAGCGCGGCCTCCGCGGCGCTGGGCACCCCGCTGGTCGAAGGTGAACAGGTCCTCACCGTGCTGCCCGGCACGATGCCCACCGAGGAACTTACCCGCCGTCTGCGCGATACCGACGCCGCGGCCATCATGAAACTCGGCCGTACCTACCCCGGCGTGCGCCAGGCCCTCGCCGACGCAGGCCGGCTCGACGATGCCTACTACATCGAGCGCGCCAGCAGCACCCGCGAGCGCGTGCTCACCGCGGCCGAAGTCGACGACGCCGACGTGCCCTACTTCTCCATCACCCTGGTCCCCGGACCCCGCCCGACCACCCCGCTGCCCCGGGTCCGATCCGTTCGCGCGGAGCAACCCGGCCCGGCCGCAGCAGGTGCTCGAACCGAGGGCGCGCAGTCCACGGCTGCGCAGGCGGAGCCGCAAACGACGACGGCGACCGGCGAAGTGGTCGTGGTCGGCCTGGGCCCCGGCAGCCGGGACTGGACAACACCCGAGGTGCGCGAAGCTCTTGCCGAGGCAACAGATCTCGTCGGCTACACGACCTACATCGATCGGGTGCCGGTGCGGCCCGGCCAGCGCAGGCACGCCAGCGACAATCGGGTCGAATCCGAGCGCGCGGCGATGGCGCTGGACCTCGCGCTGCGCGGGGCGAAGGTCGCGGTGGTGTCCTCCGGCGATCCGGGCGTCTTCGCGATGGCCGCGGCGGTGCTGGAAGAATCGGCGGACCCGCGGTGGCGGGCGGTGCCGGTGCGGGTGCTGCCCGGCCTGACCGCCGCGAACGCGGTGGCCAGCCGGGTCGGCGCGCCGCTCGGCCACGACTACGCGATGATCTCGCTGTCGGATCGGCTCAAGCCCTGGGAGGTCGTGGCGCGCAGGCTCGCCGCGGTCGCGGCGGCCGACATGGCGATCGCGATCTACAACCCGGCCTCCTCGCAGCGCACCTGGCAGGTCGGCGCCATGCGGGATCTGCTGCTCGAGCATCGCGCACCGGACACCCCGGTGGTGCTCGGCCGCGATGTCGGCGGACCGACCGAGAGCGTTCGGGTGGTGCGGCTGGCCGAACTGGACCCGGCCGAGGTCGACATGCGCACGCTGCTGATCATCGGCGCGACGACCACGGCGGTGGTGGAAACCGATCACGGCACCCGCGTCTACACCTCGCGCCGCTACAGCTCCGCCGAGGCCCCTTCCCCGATCCGGTAATATTCCACTATGGAATATCGGATCGAGTTCTGACCGAAGGGAGTGAGCTGTGCCCGAAACCGCGACCGCACGCAAGTCGCTGAACTCCACGGCGGCCTCGCTGCTGGGCTTCCTACACGAAGGGCCGATGTCCGGCTGGGATCTGGTCACCCTCGCCCAGGACCGGATCGGCGACTTCTGGACCATCACCCAGAGCCAGGTCTACCGCGAACTGGCCGCCATGGCCGCCCACGGTCTGGTCGAGAAAGGCGAGGCCGGTGCCCGCGACCGCACGCCCTACCACCTGACCGACGCCGGCCGCGAGGCATTCCTGGAGTGGGTCGTGCGCGACCCGGGCGCCGAGACCATCCGCGTCCCGCTGCTGCTGAGCATGCACTTCGGCGAGCACATCACCCCCGAGCGCCTGGCCGTCATCATCGCCGCCAACCGCGAGATCCACCGGGACCGCCTGGCCCGCTACCTCGCCGACGAGGACAAGGACATGCCCGCGCACCAGCGCGCGACCCTCGAATTCGGTGTCGGCTACGAACGCGCGGTGCTCGCCTGGTTCGACCGGCTCCCCGAGATTCTGGGCCACTGAGCCCCGCGCGGGACGTGGCCGCTCTCCACAGGGCGACCGCTCGCGCCGCCGATTTCGATCGTCGGCGCCGAGACGGTTCGGGCAGGCGTCAGACCGCGATATCCGACGACAGCCATGTCCACGCTTCGTCGGCACTTCCGACCACCGCTGTCGAAGCAGATACCGGCGGCCGGTCGATCATGACGACCGGGATGCCCAGTTCCCTGGCGGCGTCGAGTTTCGCCTCGGTCTGATCGCCGCCGCTGTTCTTGGTCACCAGGACATCGATGGCATGGCGCGACAGCAGCGCGATCTCGTCGGCCACGGAGAACGGGCCGCGCGCGAGCAGCAGCTGGTGGCGGGGCGGAACGGACGCGGTGGGCGGGTCGATGGCGCGGATCAGGAACCAGGGCTCGGTCAGTCCGGCGAAAGCGCCGACACCCTGACGGCCGATGGTCAGGAATACCCGCGAAAAGCCCGCGCCGACGATTCGGGCGGCCGCGTCGAGGTCGGGGACCGGGATCCAGTGATCACCGGGAGCGGCGGTCCAGGCGGGACGCAGCAGGCGCAACAGCGGCACGGCCGCGGCAGTGGCCGCGCGCGAGGCGTTGGCGCCGATGGTGGCGGCGAAGGGATGGGTGGCGTCGACGACGCGGTCGATCGCATTGTCCGACAGCCATGTCCGCAGCCCCTCAGCGCCGCCGAACCCGCCGATGCGGACCTCCCCCTCGGGCAACCGAGGGTCGCGCACGCGTCCGGCGAGCGAGGAGACGATGTCGAATCCTCGCTCGCCGGACGCGATTCGGGCCAACTCCCTGGCTTCGCCGGTGCCGCCGAGTATCAGTACTCTCAGTGACCCGTCTCCCCGTGGCCCGTCACCCGGTGGACGTGTCTCACTGGCCGCTGAAGTAGGCGCTGCCGGAATCGAGCAGCGCGGGACCGCCCGCGACGAGCAGGCCGATGACGGCGCCGATGGCCGCACCCGGGATCACACCGACGACGAAACCGAACAGGCCGATCAGACCGCCGATGACGGCGCCGACGGCCGCGCCGAGCGAGGCGCGCTGCAACTCGGCGAAGAACCACTGCTGGGCGTTGATGTCCTGCACGGCGATGGCCTCACCCTGCGGGGTCAGCGTCAGCTTGCTGCCGGACTCGTCGACCGCGGCGACGAGCTGTACCTCGGTGCCGTCGGTGGCCTGACGCGCGGTCAGCGGGATACGGGTGACCTCCTCGCCCGCGTCGTTCTTCAGCGTCACCGCCGAGCCGTCGGCATCGAGGGTGAACGCGCCACCGGTGACGGTGGTGACGATGGAGCGGCCCGCGTCGGCGATGACCGCGGAGTAGTCGACACCCTTCTCGGCGCCCTCGGCGGCCAGCGGCGCCTCTTCGGTGACGGCGGGCGGGGTGGCCGGATCGGCGTAGGTGGTGCCGGAGGCGACGCCCATCGCGGCGACGGCCATCACCGCGGTGGCGGCGAACTTCTTGTACTTCATTGTTCTCCCAGAGTTCGATTTTCCGATAACGATCGGATCACGCGCTCGACCCTACCGCCGAAGCGCCGGTGTTTCACCCCGGTTGCGTCACCCGGATTTCGTCCATACCCATTGCGCCACAGGCAAGTGCGGACGCCACGCGGTGAATCCACCCAAGGGTTCGGCGCGGTAGATCTGGAATTTGCGCAATCGCCCCCCGTGCTCGCCCGCCGAGCGCACCAGCAGCGCCTCGGTCTCGGCGGTGACCGCATTCGCGACCAACCGGCCGCCCGGACGCAGCCGATCCATACAGGAATCCAGCAGTCCCTCCTGGGTGAGGCCCCCGCCGACGAATATCGCATCCGGCGTCCCGTCGGAATCGGCGGCGAGTTCGGCCATGGCTTCACCGCGCACCGTCACCTGCGGCACGCCGAGCGCTTCGGCATTCGCCGCGATTCCGGCCCGCCTGCGTTCCAGGCGCTCGAAACCGATCGCACGGCAGGAGGGGTGCGTGCGGCACCATTCGATGGCGATACTGCCCGACCCTCCGCCGATGTCCCACAGCAATTCGCCGGGCGCGGGCGCGAGTGCCGACAGCGTCAGGGCCCGAACCTCGGCCTTGGTGAGCTGACCGTCGCCGCCGAAACTCTCGTCCGGCAGACCGGGCACGCGGGTGCGCCGGGCGGCGTCCGGACTCGCCACGGTGTCGATCGCGACGATGTTCAGCGGGTCGATGGAACCGGGGTCGATGGAGCCCGCGCCGGTGGGGCGCGGGGCGATGCCGCTCGGGTCGGGACCATCCGCGGCAGCGCTGATCATCTCGCCACTCGGCCGCCCGATGTCCGACGGGATGCGTCGCTCCACACGACGCGGCTCGCCGCTGTACCGGGCGGAGCCGAGGGGCTCACCTTCCTTTCGGTCGGCACGATGCCGGCCAGGTCCATGCCGGACCACGCCGGCCTGGTCGGCCCGGGACGGCTCGTCGCGGCCGGTGCCGATCGCGGCGCTCGGGGCACGGTCGCCGGGATCGACACGGGAGGAGTCCGATTCGACCGGATCACCGGTCGTAGCTGCCAGGCGCTCGGCCGTCGCCGTGCCGATTCGTTCGGCCGGGCCGCCCAGCTGCTCCAACACGGTGAGGCGTGAGTCGCCGAAACCATTGGCGCACAACAGCTGTGCCAGTCCCACGGGGGTCGTCTCGTCCGCGCTGAGTACCAGGATGCGGCGGCCGTCGGTCAGCTCGGGCAGCACGCCCGCCAGCGGTCGGCCGACCACGCTGACCACCGGGGTGTCGGCCAGCGCCCAGCCCAAGCGGGCACAGGCCAGCGAGGCCGAGGACGGTTGCGGCAGCACCCGCAGCGCGGCCGGGCCGAACATCCGCGCCAGCGTCACGCCGATGCCGTAGAACATCGGGTCGCCGCTGGCCAGCACGCACACCCGCCGGTCGGCGTGCTCGAGCAGGATGTCGCGCAGCGCGGGAAGCAGCGGCGACGGCCACGACCGGCGCTCACCGCCGACCCGCGCGGGCAGCAGCTCCAACTGCCTGGCGGAGCCGAACACCAGGTCGGCGCCCTCGATCGCCGAGCACGCGCCTGCGCCGAGTCCCGGCCACCCGTCCGCACCGATGCCGACGACGGCGATCGGCGAACCCGGCCAGCGTGCCGCCCGATCCTCACTCGTGCCGGTCACCCTCGATCCGGCGGCACTCGGGCGGCCCGCACCGGCCACGTCCCCGCGCCGGCCACCGCTGTCGATGGTGCCGGTGCGGTTCTCGACAGTGCGTCCCTCTCCAGGACGCCCCTCAGCAGTTCGTCCGGCGGCGGTGCGTCCCGCGCCAGTGGGTCCCGCGTCGGTGCGACCCGCCTCAGTGCGTCCGGCGGCGGTGCGACCCGCCTCAGTGCGTCCGGCGGCGGTGCGACCCGCGTCAGCGGGTCCCGCGTCGGTGCGACCCGCGCCAGTGCGTCCGGCGGCGGTGCGACCCGCCTCAGTGGGTCCCGCGGCGGTGCGACCCGCCTCAGTGGGTCCCGCCTCAGTGCGACCCGCGTCAGCGCGACCCGCCTCAGCGCGACCCGAATCATCGCGACCCACAGTCATGCGCAGCCCACCCACGCGCCCCCCGCCGGCGCCCGAGCCGGACGCGGCACTCATCGGTGCGTCCGGGCTCACCGTGGCATCCGGCGCCAGACGAACCGGGGCAGCAAACGCATGACGAAGAACATCGGCTGCAACGCCCACGGCACCCACACCACCTCCGAGCGTCGGCGCAGGCCGCGCACGACTGCGTCGGCGACCTGGTCGGGGGTGCTCGACAGCGGGGCGGGGTCCATCCCCTCGGTCATCCGGCCGATGACGAAGCCGGGACGCACCAGCAGCAGCCGCACGCCGCTGCCGTGCAGCGCGTCGCCGAGGCCGCAGGCGAATCCGTCCAGGCCGGCTTTGGCGGAGCCGTAGACGTAGTTCGCGCGCCGGACACGAGCGCCCGCCACCGAACTGAACACGACGATGCGGCCGCTGCCCTGGGCGCGAAGGAGATTCGCGACGGTGGTCAGCACGCTCAGCTGAGCCACGTAGTCGGTGTGCACGATCGCGATCGCGTGTGCCGGGTCCTGTTCGGCGCGCGCCTGGTCGCCGAGGAGGCCGAAGGCGAGCACCACCACGCCGAGCGGTCCGTGCTCGGCGGCGATCTTCTCCAGCAGTGCCTGGTGACTCGCGGTGTCGTCGGCGTCGAATTCGACGGTGTGCACGGCGGCAGCTCCCGCCTCGAGCACCGCGGCGGACTCGGCGGCGAGTTCACCGCTGCGCCGAGCCGCCAG
Source organism: Nocardia shimofusensis NBRC 100134 (assembly GCF_001613125.1). Classification (GTDB taxonomy): domain Bacteria; phylum Actinomycetota; class Actinomycetes; order Mycobacteriales; family Mycobacteriaceae; genus Nocardia; species Nocardia shimofusensis. The sequence continues at coordinate 67,295 of NZ_BDBT01000006.1, read as the reverse complement.
GATCACCGTCCGGCCGGGCGCCAGCCGCTGCGCGACCCGCACACCCATCTCACTGCGTCCGCCGAGCAGCAGCACCGCGCCGGCGTCGATCTCTCCCGATCCCATGCGGCCCAGTCTGTCATCCCGCCGGGACGGCGCGATGCGGGCGTCACGCGGTCGCCCGCACAGCATCGGCTACCGTCGACGGATGCCGACCACTACCGCGCAGTTGACGCCCGCCGCCATCGATTTCACCACCGAACGGCACCTGGCCACCCTCACCACGCTGCGCGCCGACGGCACCCCCCACGTGGTCGCCGTGGGATTCACCTGGGACGCCGAGGCAGGCATCGCCCGCATCATCACCAACGACGGTTCGGTGAAGGTGCGCAATGTGCGCCGCTCCGGGTACGCGGCGGTCAGCCAGGTCGACGGCCCGCGCTGGCTCACGCTGGAAGGCCCGGCCGTCGTGCTCGACGACCCGGACAGCGTCGCCGAGGCGGTTCGCCGCTACGCCGGGCGCTACCGGCAGCCCCGAGAGAATCCGACCCGCGTGGTGATCGCCATCCAGGTGGGCAAGGTGCTCTCCTCGAGCACCCTGCGCTGATCCGGCTCCACCGCCGGACATCCCGGCTCCCGGGCATCGGCCGACTTCCACCCGCGCGCGATCCCCGCAGGGGTACTCTCCGGGGAACGCCCGAATCGGCCGTCGAACGGCCCCTCACAGGCCGGTGCGACTCACAGGACCGTGAGCCCGTGCGGGCGGTTGTTCACCGACTCGCAGCCGTCCTCGGTGACGATGACGATGTCCTCGATGCGCGCGCCCCACGAGCCGCCGAAGTAGATGCCCGGCTCGATGCTGAACGCCATGCCGGGGCGCAATGGGAGCGTGTTCCCCGCGACGATGTAGGGCTCCTCGTGCACGGACAGACCGATGCCGTGCCCGGTGCGGTGCACGAATGCGTCGCCGACGCCGGCCTCGGTCAGCAGGTCGCGCGCTGCGGCGTCCACCGATTCGGCGGTCACGCCGGGGCGCACGGCGGCGACGGCGGCGGCCTGAGCCCGCTCGAGTTCGGCCAGGCGGCCGGCGATCTCCGGCGACGGCTCGCCGAGGGAATAGGTGCGGGTGCAGTCGGAGAAGTAGCCGGGTTCGACGGGGCCGCCGATGTCGACGACCACCACGTCACCACGCTCGACTCGCCGGTCCGAGACCCCGTGGTGCGGGTCGGCGCCGTGCGGTCCGCTGCCCACGATGACGAACTCGGCCCCGAGATGACCTTCCTCGATCAGCGCCGCCTCGATGTCCGCGCCGACCTCGGCCTCGGTGCGCCCGGCCTGCAGGAATTCGCCCATCCGGGCGTGCACCCGGTCGATCGCGGCGCCCGCGCGGCGCAGCGCCTCGATCTCGGCCTCGTCCTTGATCATTCGCAGTTCGCGCAGCACCGGCGTCGCGGAGGTCGGAAGCCCGGTGAACGCGGCCGCCAGCGGGACGAGATGCAGCGCGGGCATGGCATCGGCGACGGCGACCCGCGATCCGGCGTGCAGACTGGATTTCACGATCTGGTACGGATCGACCCCGTCGACCCAGTCCAGGATGCGCAGCCCGAGTTCGCCCGCGGCCGAATCGGCCAGACCGGGCAGTTCCAGTTTCGGCACCACGACGGACGGCGTCGCACCGTCGGAAGTGATGACCAGGCAGGTCAGCCGTTCGAAGGACTGGGCCGCCGAACCGATGAGGTAGCGCAGATCCGGTCCGGGAGTGATGAGCAGTGCGTCGAGGCTGGCGGTGCGCATCGCGGCCACCGCGCGCTCGAGCCGCTCTCCGTAGACATCCGCCGCGAACCTGGCATGCGTGTGCGAACTCATACCAGACGACCCTACCCGCAGCGCGGGACCGCGCCGAGCGACGAGCACGTCACGGGGCGGAATCGTCGGTCGCGGGCGGTAGCCTCTGGCGGGTGACTTCTGCTGCGATTCCTGGTGGCCCGCTGCTGTTGCTCGACGGCGCCAGTCTCTGGTTCCGCGCCTTCTATGCCATCCCCGACAAGCTCACCGCCGAGGACGGCCGCTCGGTGAACGCGGTGCGCGGTTTCACCGACATGGTGGCCTCGCTGATCACCCGCTTCGGCCCGAGCAGACTGGTGGTCGCCCTCGACCTGGACTGGCGGCCCCGGTTCCGGGTGGAGCTGGTGCCCTCCTACAAAGCGCATCGGGTGGCCGCCGAGGGACCGCCCGACGCCGAGGAGGTGCCCGATCGGCTCACCCCACAGGTCGAGATGATCCTCGAGGTGCTGGCCGCGGCGGGCATCGCCACCGGCGGCGCGATCGGTCTGGAGGCCGACGACGTGCTGGGCACCCTGGCGCACCGCGAGCGCGACGACGAGGTGGTGGTCGTCAGCGGCGACCGTGATCTGCTGCAACTGGTCCGCGACGAACCCGCCCCGCCGGTCCGGGTGTTCTACGCCGGTCGCGGCCTGGCCAAGGCCGAGCTGTTCGGCCCCGCCGAGGTCGCCGCCAAATACCATGTGCCACAGGAGAATGCCGGTCAGGCCTACGCCGATCTCGCGACGCTGCGCGGTGACGCCTCCGACGGCCTGCCCGGCGTGGCGGGCATCGGCGAGAAGTCCGCGGCGACGCTCATCTCGCGCTTCGGCTCACTGGAGGCTCTGCGCGCGGCGCTCGCCGACCCCGCGGCCGACCTCGCACCCGCCGCGCGCGCGAAACTGACTGCGGCATCGGACTATCTGGACGCGGCGGCGCCGGTGGTGCGCGTGGTCCGCGACGCGGAGATCGCACTGTCGCGCCCCGACAACCTGCCCGCCGAACCCGCCGACCTCGACCGGCTGCTGGCCCTGGCCACGGCCTACAACGCCGAGAGCCCCGTCCAGCGGCTCGTCAAAGCTCTGGCGGCGCCACGCGGCTGAGCTTCGCGGGCCTACCTGCCTGGCCGCGCATCAGATCCGGACGCACGGTCCCGCAGCCACGAACCGGGTGCGCGGCCATCGTGAGCAGCGCGCCTCGGAGGCCGGGTGGGGGCATCGCGACGGGAGGACCGCGGCCGGTCCGGAAACAAGCGAGCCCGCGCGATGTTTCGCGCGGGCTCGTCCCACCCCCATATCGGACCGGGCGAGGGTCACCGATCGACCGGCCGGGAAATCACTAGCTGGGGCGGCCGACCTCGTAGGTGCCGTCCTCCTTGGTGACCTTGATATTGACCTTCTTGTCCTCGCCGTTGACCTTCAGCGTGCACTGGAAGGTGTTGTCGATCTCCACCTTCTGATCCGCGGGGCAGGAGACGTCGGCGACGTCGGTGATGCCGTAGGAATCCTTCAGCACCGACGAGACGCCGTTCTGCACGGCATTCTGGTCCAGCTTGTCGGTGGCGGTGAGCAACAGCACCAGCGTGACGATGCCGCCGAGAACGAGCACGCCGACCACGGCCAAGCCGATGATCAGGCCGGTTTTGCCACCGGAGCGCGGCGGCTGCTGACCGGGCGGGGTCCACTGCTGCTGGGGCTGCGCCTGACCGGGCGTCGGTCCCCAGGGCTGCTGCTGCGGCTGACCGGGCGGGGTCCACTGCTGCTGCGGGTGCGACTGACCGGGCGTCTGGCCCCACGGCTGCTGCGGCTGACCGCCGGTCTGGCCCCACGGCTGCTGCGGTTGCCCCGGCGTCTGGCCCCATTGCTGCTGAGCTTGATTCGGGTCGGCCCACTGCGGGGTCGGCTGGGCGGGCTGCGGCGTCTGCCCACCCCACTGCTGGGTCGGGCCCGCGGCGCCGGGCGGCTGCTGGCCACCCCACACCTGGGTGGGATCGTTGCGTCCCTCCCCCGCTTCGTTCGGTCCAAACGGGCCGCTCATTGGTTGCCTCCACTCGCATCGTTACTCATACGGTAGCCCCCCGACAGCGTCTGGTCGTACAGCACGACAGCTCCGCCACAGTCGGTACGCGAAAGAAATCAAATCACAGACGAATCCACTACGCGGCGTCCACCGCCACGACACCCCGCCTGATCGCGCGCACCGCCTTGGCCGCCGTGGAAGCCACTTCGGTGTCGTCGGCGGTGTTGTGGATCTGGTCGAGCAGGTCGATCACCTGCCTGCACCAGCGGACGAAATCGCCCGCCGACAGCGGCGTGCCCTGGTCGCCGCCCGCCAGCAACGCCTCGGCCAATCCGTCTCCGCGTGCCCAGAGGTGGACGCCGGTGATGAATCCGAGATCCGGCTCCCTGGTGGGCGGCAGTTTGTGCCTGGCCTCGTCGCTGCGCAGCTCGCCCCAGATGTCGACGGTCGCGCCGACGGCCCGCTTGATCGGCTGCGTCGGACCCGCCGGACCGAGATAGCCGCCTTCCTGCCTGGATTCGTAGACCAGGATCGACACCACCGCGGCCAGCTCGGCCGGACCGAGTCCGCGCCACACGCCACGGCGCAGGCATTCGGCCACCACCAGATCGCTCTCGGCGTAGATGCGCGCGAGCCTGCGCCCGTCGGCGGTGACCTCGCCCTCGTGCACGAACCCGCGTTCCTCGAGCAGGCCGAGGATGCGGTCGAAGGTGCGCGCCAGCGAGTTCGTGGTGGCGGCAACCTTCTGGCGCATGCTCTCGGTCTCGCGCAGGATCCGGTTGTAGCGTTCGCCGACGCGGCTCATCTGTTCGCGATCCGGACGCTTGTGCGCCGGATGCGCCCGCAGGGTGCGCCGCAGCGTGTCGAGTTCACGATCCTCGGCGGCCTCGGAGCGCTTGCCTCTGCGCGCGTGCCCCGGCGCGCTGATGCCGGTGCTGCGCAAAGCCGAGGCGAGGTCGCGGCGGGTGCGGGCAGTGCGGTGATCGACCCGGCGCGGCAACCGCATGTGCCCGAGCGTCTCGGCGGGCACCGGGAAGTCGTGCACCGAGACCCTGCCCGCCCACTTGTCCTCGGTGAGCACCAGCGGACGTGGGTCATTGGGCGTGGCATCGGGTTCCAACACCACTGCCAGGCCCATCCGGCGGCCGGACTGGATCGCCACCACATCGCCGCGACGCAGCGAGGTCAGCGCCTGCACCGCCTGCCCCCGGCGGTCGGCCCGGCTCTGCTGGAGCAACTGGCGCTCGCGCTGCTTGATCCGCTCACGCAGCGCGATGTACTCCAGGAACCCGCCTTCGGCCCCGCCGAGCTGATCGCGCAGACCCCGCAACTGTCCTTCGTTGCGTTCGATGCCGCGCACCAGCCCGACGACCGAGCGGTCGGCCTGGAACTGCGCGAAGGACCGCTCGAGCAGCGCCCGCGCCTCCGCCGCGCCCATCCGGTCGATCAGATTGATCGACATGTTGTAGCCGGGCTTGAAGGAACTGCGCAGCGGATAGGTGCGGGTGGACGCCAGACCGGCCACGGCGCTGGTGTCGACCTCGGGTTGCCAGAGCACCACCGCGTGGCCCTCGACGTCGATGCCGCGCCGTCCGGCCCGGCCGGTCAGCTGGGTGTACTCACCCGGGGTCAGTTCGGCGTGCGATTCGCCGTTGAACTTCACCAGCCGCTCGAGCACCACGGTCCGGGCGGGCATGTTGATGCCCAGGGCGAGGGTCTCGGTGGCGAACACGGCGCGGACCAGGCCGCGCACGAACAGTTCCTCGACGGTGTGCCGGAACGCGGGCAGCATGCCCGCGTGGTGGGCGGCCAGGCCGCGGTGCAGCGCCTCGCGCCACTCCCAGTAACCGAGCACCTCGAGATCACCCTTGGGCAGGTCGCCGGTGTGCTTCTCGATCACCGCGTCGATCTCGTCGGCGTCGGCGGGCCTGCTCAGATCCAGCCGCGACCGCAGGCACTGAGCCAGCGCGCCGTCGCAGCCCGCGCGGCTGAAGATGAAGGTGATCGCGGGCAGCAGCCCTTCCTCGTCCAGCTTGGCCAGCACCTCGGGGCGCGGCAGCGGGCGGAAGTTGCGCCGGGGGCCGCCGCGGCCGCGCGGCCCGCCGCCCCAGCTCTCCGCCCGGTCCGCGACCTCGCGATGCTTGATGTAGCGGACCAGTTCCTCGTCGACGATCACCTTCTGCGCACTCGAGTCGGTGTCGAACAGATCGAACATGCGCCGCCCGACCATGACGTGCTGCCACAGCGGCACCGGCCTGGTCTCGTCCACCACCACGGTGGTGTCGCCGCGCACCGTCCCCATCCAGGCGCCGAACTCCTCGGCATTGCTGACCGTGGCCGAGAGACTGACCAACCGCACGTCCTCGGACAGGTGCAGGATGACCTCTTCCCACACCGCGCCACGGAACCTGTCGGCCAAAAAGTGCACCTCGTCCATGACCACATACGACAGCCCGCGCAGCGAATCGGAGGAGGCGTAGAGCATGTTGCGCAGCACCTCGGTGGTCATCACCACCACCGGCGCGTCCGGATTGATCGACTGGTCGCCGGTGAGCAGGCCGACGCGCTCGCGGCCGTAGCGGGCGGTGAGGTCGGCGAACTTCTGATTGGACAGCGCTTTGATCGGCGTGGTGTAGAAGCACTTGCCGCCCGCGGCCAAGGCCAGATGCACCGCGAACTCGCCGACCACGGTCTTGCCCGCGCCGGTCGGCGCGCAGACCAGCACCCCGTGCCCGTCCTCGAGAGCCGCGCAGGCCTCACGCTGGAAGGGATCGAGGGTGAAGCTCAGCGCGGCGGAGAATTCGTCCAGCTCGCTCGTTCGCGACCCCAGGTTTTTCACCAGTCCGAGGGTATCGGAGGACGCCGACACCGGTCGCCCGGATTTCGCGGCGATGCCCCCGTGTGCGGGCCGGATAGCTGTGGCCGTTCCGCACCCTCCCCGAAAGCATGTCCCCTTACCTGGCTGTGTGCAGCGCCCCTTGGTAGCGCGCACACCGGCTTCATCGACAGGCGATGCGAGCTTCGCCCCAGGTGGTAGCCGCGATAGGATGGCTGTGCATGAAGATCGGGAGAGCGGGGTGTGATTGATGAAACGGCATGCGGTTTCCGGAAAGCCAGTGGACAGGGATGCGATCAAGCGGTCGGTTGTGCGGTCGACCAAGGCATCGGCGCACCTCGAGCGGCGGAGCCTACCTACCGGTTACGTGCGTTCAGACGCAGTGAAGCGGTTCTTGGCAGACCGCCGCCGGACGGCTTGATGACCTTCGCTCCCGGCTATGGCGAGACGCCTGTGCCCGAAGACGACGCCGCTTCGCTGCTTCCTACTGTTCGTGAGGCGCTAGGCAACCAGCTTGTCAAAGCAGCCGTATACGACCTGGAGCAGGCGATTCAGGACGAGGTAGCCGAGGAGCGCTTCGTCGAGGTCATCGGCGGAAATCTCGTGGTCGAAGAACTGCTGACCGACTATTTTCTTCGCGATCTACACCGTCGGCTCTATGGTGATGTCTGGACTTGGGCCGGCACTTACCGACATCGAGAGCTGAACATCGGAGTCGCTCCAGAGCAGATCGCAGTCGAGCTGCGGGGTTCGCTGGATACCATCCTCTACCGCTGGCAGCACACCGCTGATTGGACAGGGCGCGAACTCGGCATCGCGGCGCATGCCGAGACTGTCCGAATCCACCCGTTCACCGACGGAAACGGCAGAACCACCCGCCTACTCGCCGACCTGGTCTTCTTGGCGGCTCAGAACACGGACGTGCCAGAACTGTATGACTGGCACCTGGACAAGTGTCGGTACATCGAACTTCTGCGCGAGTACGACGTTCACCGGGACCCGCGTGAACTCGCTGCCTTCGTCGGCACCCGGCGACTGGGCGAATGACCTGATTGCCGGGTCCGCCGAATAGAACAGCGCCTGCCGGGCCGGTCGAAATCTGCGTGCGCTAACCGCTCGCCGCCGCCTGCCCGGGTAGTGCCGTGGCGCGGATGTTCTCGACCACCGCCACGATCCGATCCACCTCATCCTCGGAAAAGATGTCCTCCGGCCCCGCCGGCGCCACCGACTTGAACGGCGGCTCGTAGAGCGCGCCAACCTCGATCACCCCGTTCTTGGTGATGTAGTCGATGAGCAGCTTCAGGAAGTGCAGCTGATTCGCGGTGAGGGTGCGACCGGCATGGAACTCGTCGAACGCGGCCGTGGCGGCGGTGGCGTCGAGCCCGCTGAGCGAGCGCAGGAACAAGCCGAGCCCGCCGTGCTTCTCGGCCGCGTGCTCGACGTCCTCGGCGGTCCCGAAACCGTTGTCGAGGAAAACCCGCTGCAATTCACCGAGATCGGCCGAAGTGATCTGCTTGTTGCGCAACAGCTTCTGCACCGCCAGCTCGTTCTCGTGGCTGCGCAGATAGGTGCGGACCTTCGACTCGAAGCGCGCCATGCCCTTGCCGCCACCGGGCAGCACCGCCATCTCGACGTCGATCACCTCGCCCAGCTCGTCCCGGAAATCGGTATACAGCGGATTCTGCGCATCCTTGGGCGGAATGTATCCGACCAGTCCCCTCAGTCGCCGACGCAGCGTTTCCAGCATGGGAATCGTCACGTCTTCCCACCACGCGTCACCGGCCACGTCCTCGAGGAACGCGTGCCGCTGCCGGATGGCGGTGATGCTGTTCAAACTCGGATCCAGCAGCGAGCTCGCAACCTCCTGGACCTTCTCCCGCAGCCCGTCGTAGGCCGGGTCACCCGCGAGATGCGCCAACTGCAGCCGATAGGCGAGCAGGTCGAACCGCTTGGCCGCCGGGCCGGTATCGTCGGCGGCGAACTGGGTGGGCAACCCGGCCAGATTGCCGACTTCGACCCGGATCTCCGGTGTGACGACGTCCCAGCTGCCCGGCTCGGAGAACTTCTCGACGTAGCGCAGTTCCTTGCGCACCTCGACGTTCTGCTGGTTCATGTTCGCGACTTCCACCCGCAGCCGTTCGGCGAGCTGCCACCGCACGTCCGGCAGGCTCGCCGGTTCGCCCTCCGGGATCTCGGCGGGCCTGCTCCCCGGCGCGTGCACCTGGTCGATATCGCGCACCAGGTCCGCACGGGCCGCGAACACCTTCTCGCTCATCGACGTCTGCGTGCGCCCTTCGGCGGTCGGCAGATCCTGGTTGAAGTACTCGACGTTCTGACACAGGTCGAACACCAGGAACCGTTCCTTGTCCTGGTTCGGCGCGTACAGATCCGGGCACAGCCGGGTGCCGCGCCCGATCATCTGCCAGTACTTGGTGCTGGTGCGCACCGCTTTCGCGAACACCAGATTCGCCACCGCGGGCACGTCGATGCCGGTGTCGAGCATGTCCACCGAGACAGCGATATGCGGCGCCTTCTCCGGGTTCTCGAACTTGCCGATGAGGATCTGCGCGTAGCTGCCCTGCGCATGGGTGATCATCTCTATGAAGTCGCCCGGGTAGTCGGGATACAGCACCCGGAACCGCTGCACGATCAGCTCGGCATGCCGGTTGTTGCGCGCGAAGATGATCGTCTTGCCGATCCGTTCCCCATCGGCGACCCGGTCCCCCTGCTCCATCAGCACGAGCAGCATCTGGTCGATGGTGTCGTGGTTGAACAGGAACTGGTTGAGCGCGTGCGCGTCGACCGATTCGGGAATGTCCTCGTCGTCACGCCATTCCAGCTCTTCCCAGTACTCCTTCTCCGCCTCCGACAGCTCGGCGTAGCGGATACCGGTGCGCAGGAACTTCAGCGGCACCTCTTTCGCCAGCGCTGGGACCAGATAACCCTCCTGCACCGCCTGTTCCAGGTCGTAGACGTCGGTCGGCACGCCCTCCTCGAGGTGGAACAGCCGGTAGGTGTTGCGGTCGATCTCGTTCTTCGGCGTCGCGGTCAACCCCACGAGCAGCGAATCGAAGTGCTCGAAGATCACCCCGTACTTCTGATACACCGACCGATGCGCCTCGTCGATGACCACGAGATCGAAGTACCCCGGCCCGAACGGCCGCTGCTTGGTGTCGTCGACCTGATTGATGAGATTGAGCATCGTCGGATACGTCGACACGTAAACCCGTGCGTTGCTGTCCTTCTCGTTCAACAGGTTCACAGTCGGCACGCTCGGCAGATGCGTCTTGAACGCATTCGTCGCCTGCGCCACCAACGCCTGCCGGTCGGCCAGGAACAACACCCGCTTCACCCAACCGGCCCGGATCAGCTGATCCACCAGCGCGATCACCGTGCGCGTCTTGCCCGTGCCCGTCGCCATCACCAGCAGGGCTTGGCGCTGTCTGTCCTTCTCGAACGCCTCCCCGATGCGCTCGATCGCACGCTTCTGGTAGTGCCGGCTCGCGATGGCATCGTTGATCGGCTCGGTCGCCAGGGACCGCCGATTCGCGCGCCGCCGAACGAGCAGGCGCAGTTGCTCTTTGGTGTAGAAACCCTGGACGGGGCGGGGCGGGTAGAAGGTGTCGTCCCAGATCTGGGTCTCGTAGCCGTTGGTGTAGAAGATGACCGGCCGCTGCCCGTGCTGGCGCTCCAGCGCGTCGGCGTACAGCGACGCCTGATACTTGCCCGACTCCACGCTCTTGGACGTGCGCTTGGCCTCCACCACGGCCAGCGGTTTGCCGTTGTCGTCCCACAGCACGTAGTCGACCCGGCCCTTGCCGCTGTCCGTCGGCATCCCGGTCACCGGGTACTCGCGGTCGTCGTCCCCGTCCAGCGCCCATCCCGACTCCTGCAACAACAGGTCGATCAGCTGCGTCCGCGTCTGGGCCTCGGCGTAATCGTGCCGGTCCGGCACCGTGGCATTGGCCGCCTTCGCCGCCTTGACCTCGGCCCGCAGCCGCTTGACCTCGTCGTCGAGTTCCTTGCTTCGCCGCCGCTCGTTGGCCAGCTCGGCCTGCTGCGCGGCGAACTCCTTCGCCATCTCGGCGACCTCGGCCTGCTTCTTCTTGCGCACCTCGGCAGGCAGCGGGCGCGGGATCAGCGAGGTGTCGAACCGCTGCCCGTCGAACGGCTTACCCTCCTCGGAGCGCGCATAGGTGCGGCCCAGCCAATACAGCACATGGAACAGCTCACCGACCGCACCCACCGCATCCTGCGCCGGCACCTCGCCCTTGCGGTGGACGGCGACATTGCCCCGCCGCCGCACCACATCCATCTTCGTGACGATCACCTGCCCCGCCACCTGCGCCAGCGTCGGCTCCTTGAGCTTGGCGCTCAGATCGTCGCGGTAGGGCATGCGCAGGGCGCTGTCGGCCCGGAACAACCATTCGACCGCCAGCTCGAGCGTGCGGCGGGCGAAGAAGCACGAGACTCGCGGATCGCCCACCGCGCTGCGCTCGGCCCGGATCGCTTCGGCGAACAGGTCCGGCCACTCGGTGCGCAGGAAGTCGAAGTTGCTGTCGGTCACGAAAAGTCCTCCCCTTAAACGGCTTTCACGTCATCTTGCCAGAGCTCGCCACGGAAGGCGCGGGACTGGATGGAGGCGAAAAGGTTGTCCAGATGGGCGAGGTGGCGCTCCGCAACTTGACGTGCTTCTCGAATCTTTCGGACCCGTTGTACGTAGCGCTCTTGTAGTTCCAGAGGAGGAACTGCGACAGGAAGCGATTTTATGATTCCCATGTTCAAACCGGCCATGATGGCACCCTTGGCCTTCTGCCGAAGGTACCTCTGCGCGTCCGGATGCTGAAGAAAGTAACTGTGCAGATATTCAGGTAAGCATTTACTGTGATCGAGGGTGATGCAGCAGAGATGCTTCGTATTAATGGCAACTGAAATACTGTCGGGCACCACAGCGCATCTCGGGGTCGTGCATGATCTTCAGCGCGGTCCAGTAGCCGATCACCAGAGTCGCCGGGACGCCCGGCGCGAGCCAGATCGGCGCCAGTGAACCGAACCGCTCACGCATGTGGGCGTAGGCGGCGTGCGGGTCGGCCGCGAACCGGTCGGTGTAGATCGGGACGCGGAAACTGTTGTCGGCGTCCTGCGGTGAGCCACGGCCCACGCCATGCAGAACAGGATCGGCGGAATGCGCTGTAGGCAACGTGATACTCCGGATCGAACGGAATGCGGACGATGCGCACCCATCACGGCGACACTGTTCGCGACTCGCTGATGATGTCGAGCTGGTGTGGTGCGGAGCGGCTACCGGTAGCTCGGGCGAACATCCCAGCACAGCGCCTCCTGGAGGGTCGTTGGAGTGGAAGGCACTCGACACCGGGGCTTTCGCCACCGGCTTCCCTCCTCTCCGGGGAAGCCGCCGCGCCGTGTGAGGGTGAGGACGGCGTCACCCGGTGTCGAGCGCCGGGGCGACCATATGGGCGCGGATTCGGCAGCGCCGAGGGCAAATCCGCGAAGAGTTATCGAGGTATGCGCGAATCGCATGAGGTCGCACGAGCAGACGGGGACCACCCTGGTACCGAGATTCCGATCGCATCGATCCCCCAAGCCAATGGACCTCGGAAGGCTTGCGATGACCACCGCGACGGGCGAAGTCATCCGGCGAATACGCAAGTCCTACGGCATGGCCTGGAGCGGGACACGATGATCGAACAGACTCGCGCCGGACTGGCAGCGGTATCGGAGAACGGTCGACTGGTTGATCGCTCAGGCGGCGGCCGCGCGTGATCGATGACTCCATGTCGAGCTCAAGCGCTTTGTCTACCAGCAGTTTTACGCCGCCCGCTCAAATCTGATGACAATCTTCGGCGCAGGTGGTTCCGCCTTCCCGCCGCCGGAATGGGTCGCCGATGTCAACGGCCATTCGTAAGCCCCCGCTGGTGGCCGGCAGCTTTCTGCTCCGCGACCAGGCGGCGGAAGTTATGGGGTGAGCCTTCGTAGCCGGCAGCGCGGGCGATCGGCAGCGGCCACACCAATATCGCCGCCGCGCTACGCGCACGACTTCACCCGGCCGTTCGAACTACTACTGAGCTGCTGAAAGGAGACTTTGACGGAGCCCTGGCCCGGATACAACCACCTCATACCTAACAAAGCACTATTAGGAGGGCGATGCAATGGTGCTCTCCCACCACACTAGGTTTTCGAACCCGTATCGGCTCGCACCGAAATCGACAACCACTTTGTCTGGCACCTCATATTCAGCAGCGGAGAAGGTCGGAACGGCCCCTCCCGGCGCGTAGTCGAGCGCCTGGGTGATCTTGCCGATCATTGTCGTGATCGACTCGTGCCGAGCAGCGGATGCTGCTTTCAGAGTATCGACTGCCGTGACGATCTGCGATCTATAGGACTCGTTCATCGGCCGATCGATGAGTTGAGCCCAGCCTCCGAGCGGGAGAGTGAAGTTCAGGAAGGTCATCGGCTGGGACAGCCCGCTGCTCAAGGCCATCGCCTGGTTGTAGACCAGACGTTCGAGGCAAGCCCCACCGTTGGTGACGATCTTCGCCACGACGTCCAGATCGGAGCTGCGGGTGGACAGGGCCTGCCCGAGGGCAGTCGCACTCGTCGCAAAGGACTCCGCAGTGTTCCCGGACCAGCTGCCCTGCAACCACCGGACGCCGCTGGACAGGTTTTCCGACGCCACGAAGTCATTGAAGCCGAGCTGTCGAATCCGACTGCCCAGCGCCTCCAACCTCTCCCAATCCGAGGCCAGCGGGACGAGATAGTCTGCTGTCGGCTTGATCCCGATCGCCCCGTACAGCGGATCATCGAAGTGTGCGAGCAGCTCGATAGCCGAGTCGACCACCTTGCGCACGGTGAACTGACTGTCCTCGATTGCTGGCAGTGTAGGCAACTGCAGACCCGCGTATCGGGTGACTCCGATAGCTTCCGACAGCCCAGTGGTCGCTTGATCAATCATCGTGCTCGCAGCGAGGGTCGAGATCGCGTGTGCGGAAGCATTGTCGGTTCCCTGAAACTGACGTGAAGCTGTGGACAGGCTGGACCGGTAGGAAGACAAGCTGGTCAAGTCCTGCTGATACGACGTGGCCAACCTTGCCTGAAGGTTCTCGACCGACGATGTCAGCGTGGCGAGTAACCCGGTCGTGCCACTGGGTATTGATAATTCCGAAAGCATGCGCGAGGCATTGGAGGAGAAGTTCATTCCAAGGTCCTGCAGGTCCAGCCCGAATCCCTCGAGACTGGCCACCTGCACGGTGAAGTCATTCATAGGTTCCCCCCTCAGGGCCCGGCGACAACGTTCGGTTCGAACTCGCATCCCCTTCCGATCCGGCCACTTCCACCCGGTCAGTCCGGTGCAAATCCGTTGGTTTCGAATGAGATCACCATAGCAGCAACTGCGGCCGAGCCCAGGACGAAAACTACCGTGAACACCAGCGCGAAGACCCGGAGTCGACGCCAGAAAGACAATGCCGATCCGATGGAAATCACGACAAGTATCGGAATCATCCACGTTGCCCAGTACCACATCGATATCGGTTCCGTTTCGCCTCGATATTTTTTGGGAACCGGTGTGAGTTCGGGAACATCAAAAACGTTCTGCAGCCACGCAACCACAGGGAAATAGACGAGCACCGCCAATATGCCACCAGTGATGACACCCACGATCGAGGGCATCAGCGCGTTTTCCGACCTGCTGCTCTTGTCAGTCATGCCTCTACCTACCTCGAGCCCGACCATGCATGTACCGAACTCTCCCCTTGCACAAGGAACGGCTTGGCAAGTCCGAGTTGCTCGCTCTGTGCCATTGTGTTCACCGCAGACTGCGCCATATTCCCGTAATCGGAGTCCTCGTGAAAGTTGTAAATGTCGCAGATGTGGGACTGCTGCCGGAGTTCGATTTGGTGCGAATTGATCTCTCCCGGCCGAGCGATCACCACGGTAGTCGAAGCCATGCTGTAGCGGCCAATCGATTGAACATTATCGTTCGAACTTCCGGCGACGACCACCCAGTCGGTGGACAAGATTACCTTGACGGGATTCTGGGTCCTGTCCACTTCGGCGATCGCTCTCCTTATCGTAGCCTCCTTGTTGTCGGCAACTACTACAGGGCAAGTTGAAATTTTTGGATCACCGTATGCGTTGCTGTCCTCTGCAATCCAGCGGTCAACGGTTGATTCATCCAGGTAATAGTCGTCACCAGTCCTCCGATAGTAGTGATCGAACAACTTTTTGGCGATCGGACGGTCTCTCACGTCAAAGTATGCCCCCACCGAGGCTGCTTGGACCAGATTGGCCTGAGTCAATTCGCCGGTGAGGTCCGAAAGTGTATCGTAATTACTCAGATCGACCGTCGGATAATTTGGATGAATAGATGTATCGTAACTACGAATGGTCGGCGTCTGCCCGTTCTCGGCATTCTGGACTTCCTCGTACATCACACCCCCCTTGCTGCATCAACCCTGCGCGCATTAATTGCACGCTGCTCGAGCGCCCCGACTATACTTTATTGGTGTCCACTGGTCAATTCGACGGCATGACCAGTCTTGTCGTAGTGACGGGGACGGCGTCAGCCGTAGAGACGCTCGCGCGTCTCGAGCACCCGCGGCAGATCTGCGGCCAGCATACGAATCCACTCGATGAAAACGTGTCCCCACTTCTCTGTAGCGGACGATTTCGGCATAGATCCAGAAATGGGGATCGCCCGAAGCGGGATCCTCCCCGCGTAAATCGTAGAACATGTACCCCAGATGCGTTTGAAAATGAATGCATCGGCATATGGTGAGAAATCCTCGGAGTAGTCGTCCTCTGGGATCTCCTGTGCGATCGTCTTCGCTGCGCGAAGCCAGTCGTAGAGCCTCTAACGGGCTCGCTCGGATAGCGGCGGTCATGCTGTAGTGCAGTATCTTTCGTCGTGGCAGCACCGTGGATCGTGAATGACGAGTTATGGTCGGTTATCGAACCTCTACCACCGATCAAACCTGCCGGGACACCGGGCCCGGCCCAGCATGATCCACGGTTGGTGTTTCAGGGGATCTTGTTCGTGTTGTTCACCGGCATCGGATGGGAAGATTTACCCCAGGAACTCGGGTTCGGATCCGGGATGACGTGCTGGCGTCGGTTGCGGGACTGGCAAGCCGCCGGGGTGTTCGAACAGATGCATCAAGCGGTCTTGCGCGAAGGCGCCCCGATCTTGGTGCTGTCGGCGTCCGCAGGTGGTTGATACTGCGTTCCACGCTGGATCTGTGAGCGCTGATCTCCTGAGCGGCCCGGATCTGGCAGCCCGCGGTGATCTTGTGCAGGATGAACATCAGCCGTGTCGCGGGGGGTGAGGTCGCGGCGGCGCAGGGTGTCGAATCGACGGTGGTGAGGTCATCGAGAATCAGGCGGAGGCGGGGCAGGTGTTCGCCGAGTGCGGGGCGGGTGGCGGGGGGCAGGTCGATGAGTTCGGACAGCTCGGTGGGTGTTCCAGCGGCGGCCGTGAGGTCCGCTGTGGACGACGACTGGGACGATGGCGGGCAGGGTACGGGCGTCGGGGCGCTCCGCAATGCACTGGTCGATCCCCCGAAGATCCGGAACGCGGTGGGTAATCCACCCCTGAACTCGCTTGGCGGGTCAAGGATTCGGGTAAGGGCCGCAACGCGTGCGGCGCGGCGATTCGAGGAGACGATCAGGCCGTGATCAGGCTCGCCGACGCCGCGCGGCGCAGCTTGCCCGAGGGCGTCTTGGGCAGCGCTCCCTTGCCGACGATGGTCACCACAGCGGGGGCGATCCCCACATCGTCATAGACCGCCCGGGCGACCTCCTTGCGGATGCGCTCGGACTCCTCCGCATCGCCCGCCGCGTCGGATTCGGCGATGACGGCGATGCCCTCGCGCGCCATCGACGGCAGTTTGACCGCGAGCGCCGCCACGCCGCCCGCGCGCACGCCCGGGATCACGCCCGCGGCGCGCTCCACCACGACCGGGGAGATGTTGCGGCCCGCGACGATGATGATGTCCTTCTTGCGACCGCTCACCACCGCTTCGCCGTCGGCGGTCAGGTAGCCGAGGTCGCCGGTGTCGAGCCAGCCGTCGGCGTCGACGGCCGCGACGAAACCGTCCGGGCCGAGGTAGCGGCGGGTGACCGCCTCGCCGCGCACCTGGAAGGTGCCGATGTGGTCGGCGGGCAGGGGGTTGCCCTCCTCGTCGACGACCCGCATCTCGAGGCCGGGGACCGGCGGGCCGAGCCGCACGACCGTCCGTTCGCGCCCGATGTCCTCGCGCGCGGCGATGTTGTCGCGCTCGGCGCGGTCGGCGTCGATGACGTCGACGGTGTAGCGCTGGTCGTGGGCGCTGAACGACACCGCCAGCGTGGTCTCGGCCATGCCGTAGGCGGGCATCATGGCTTCCGGCTTGACCCCGAAACGCGCGCCCTCGGTGAGGAATTCCTCGACCACCCCGGTGTCGATGGCCTCCGCGCCGTTGACCGCGACGCGCAGCTTCGACAGGTCGTAAGCGCCGTCGGGCGCCCGGCGCAGGCGGCGGGCGAGCACGGAGTAGGCGAAGTTCGGGGCGGCGGTGAAGGTTCCGCCGAAGCGGGTGAACAGCTCGGCCCAGGACAGCGGGTTCTTCAGGAAGGCCATCGGCGTGGTGATCACCGTGGTCGTCCGGGCGAACATCGGGGTCATCAGGGTGCCGATCATGCCCATGTCGTGGTAGAGCGGCAGCCAGCTGACCGCGACGTCGTCGGTGCGGAAGTCCGCGGCCTGCACGATGGCCTGCTGATTCGCCCACAGGTTGCGATAGGTGATGGCGACCGCCTTCGGGACACCGGTGGTGCCGGAGGTCAGCTGCAGCACCGCGAGATCGTCCTCGTCGGTGTCGACGGCCTCGATCCGGCTCGTCCCGGCGCGGATCTCGTCGATCGAGACGATCGGCGCGCCGAGATCGAGTTCGCGCACGGCGTCGAAGAAGGGCTGTCCCACCGCGACCGCCCGCGCGCCGAGCATCCGCACCACCTCGCGGCAGTCGGCGAGCCAGGTCTCGAGGTTGGTGCGCGGAGTGGGCTGGTGCAGCATCGTGAACGCCGCGCCGCGCATCCAGGTCGCCTGCACCGTCACGGTGACGTCCTCGGCGCCACCGGCGAGGATCGCCACCGAATCACCGGGCCCGACCCCGGCGCCGGCCAGGCCCGCGGCGGCCGCGCCCGCCGCCGAGCGCACCTGCGCCCAGGACAGGAACGACAGCTCCGACGAACTCTCACCGCTCCACAGACCGGTGTCCTCGGGCGCGGGCTGCCGGAACAACAGGTCGGTAATTCTGCTCATCGGTACTTTCTCATCTCAGTCTGCGGTGAAGGCTGCGGTACTGCGGGATCGGTGTGCGCGGTGCCGTGATTCAGGACGTCGGCGCGGCCTCGGCCAGCACACGACCGAAGGTCTCCACGAAGGTGGCGGCGTATCCGTCCGACAGCGCGACCGGGTCGGTGACGACGCCGAAGGAGGTGCGGTTGCCCAGGATCAGGCAGGTCACCGAGAACGAGTAGCCGACCAGCGGGGACAGCGGTGTCAGCTCGGTGATCTTCTTGCCCAGCACGGCCCTGATCCGGGAGAAGCCGGGATTGATGCCGATGTGGATGTCGGGGGCCATCCGGGCCATCGAGGCGATGGTGATGGCACGCTGCAGCGGCCACGGCGCCTTGGGGCCGTTGTCGGTGGCGGCCAGCGACAGGTGCGGCTTGCGTTCCTCGATCAGCGTCAGCTCGGCGCGGGCGCGTTCGATCTGCGCGGCCAGATCCGATTCGGCGCCGGGCAGATTGAGCAGCGAGACCAGCACGGCGTTGCCGGTGTGCCGGAACGCCTCGTCGTGGGTCACCGGCAGGGTCACCCGCAGGATCTCGCCGCCCGCTTTGCCGGGCGGCGGGGTCAGGTTCAGCGCCCGGCCGACCGCGGCGAGCACGAACTCGTGCACGGTCGCGCCGTTGTGCTTGGCGGCGCGGCGCAGATCGCGGGTGGATACCCCGGTCATGGCGACTTCGCGGCGACCGCTCTTGGTGAGTTTCGGCCAGCCACGCCCGGCCTGACCGGCGGTCCACTGCTCGCCGAAGGCAGCCTTGGACGCCGCGAACTGTTCGGGATCGATCTCGGTGATCCGGTAGCGCGGGCTGGTGGCGAAACGCTCGAACTCGGTGAGTTCCTCGGGCGTCCCGTCGGCGACCAGGGCGGCGAAGGCCGCGCCCGCGATGCCGTCGGAGACGCTGTGGTGCACGCGCAGCACGATGTGCTGGGCGCCGGACGCGTGCGGGGTGAACAGCGTGATGTGCCACATCGGCGCCGGGCGGGGCAGCGGCTGTTCGTGCAGGACGGCGATGCGCCGGAACAGGTCGGCGTCGTCGGTGTACTCGGCATGCGCGACCTGGGCCTGCACGTCGACCTCGGCGGCCAGCTCGACCCGCGGCCTGCGCCAGCGGCCTTCGCGGATACCGAGCCGGAACAGGTCGAACAGCGTGCCGCGCTCGCGCACCCGCGCGCGCAGATCGTCGATCGACAGGTGCTCGCCGTCTTCGGCGAGGACCATGACCATCGCCCAGTGCATCGGACTGGTCTTGGTGTCCAGATGCAGATAGGTGTGGTCGGGCGGGGCGAGTTCGACAGGACTGGTCACTGTGGCACCTGACTCTTGTAGAGCTTCTCGTAACGTTCGTTGTCGGGCTTCATGCCCGCCGCGACCAGCTCCCACAGCACCTCGTCGGTGCCGCCGCCGACACGGGCCAGCTTCATGTCGCGCCACCAGCGCCCCACCGGGGTCTCGGACTCGAGATAGCCTGAGCCGCCGAAGATGTGCAGGCATTCCGAGGCCACCTCGACGCCGAGGTTGGCGGCGGTCGCCTTGAGCGAGGCGGCGGTGCGCAGGTTGATCTTGCCCTCCGCGGCGACGCCTGCCAGGCCGTAGCGCAACAGGTCCACCCGCGACTGCAGGTCCGCGACGCGCAGGCGCAGCGCCTGGTGGTCGAACAGTCGCTTGCCGAACTGGCTGCGGTGCATCATCCGCGCCAGCGTCACGCCGATCATGGCCTCGCAGTTGGCCGCAATCTGGCCCGCGACCGAATAGCGTTCGTGCGCCAGGCCCCAGCTGATCACGGCCAGGCCGGTGCCCGGACGCGCCAGCAGGTTCTCCTCGGGCACCCAGGTGTCGATGGTGACCGGGGCGGTGTCCAGCGGTCCCGCGCCGAGCTTGGCGTAGGGCGTTCCGATGACGACCTGCGAGGTCGGCACGATCACCAGCGCCACATTGCCGTGCGCGACAGCGCTGCTCGCGCCCGAGTCGGCGGTGGCCGCACCGTCGACATGCCGGCAGACGACCATGATGTAGTCCGCGATCGGCGAGAGCGAGACGAATTTCTTCACGCCCCGCACCCGGTAGCCGCCGTTCTCGGCCTCGAGGGTGGTCGCGACATTCTGCAGATCCGAGCCACCGGATTCCTCCGAGGCCGCGATGCAGAGCACCTTCTCCACGCTGATCGCCTGCTCGGCCAGCGTGCGCTGGAAGTCGTTGCGCGCGAAGCGACGCAGCATGGCGATGGCCGAATCGTGCAGGCTCACACCGACGGCGATGCCCGCCGACTGCAACGATCCGAGCCGCAGCGCCAGGGCGAAGTGCATACCCAGGTCGGTGAGCTTGCGGTCGGACCACTTACGGGCGAACACGCCCGCCGCGCCCAGGTGCTCGAGCAGTTCCCTGGGGAACTTCTCCTCCCGCTCGGCCTGCTCGGTCCATGCCACGACGCGATCGTCGAAGACCGTGTCGAGCAACTCGTCGTAGGACGTCACTTCGCGACGCTGCCTGCCTTCGAGCGGATGAGATCCTCGAGGTCGCCGACCGAGGCAGCCTCGGACATCTCGCGCTCGCTCAGCTGCACACCCAGGCGCTCCTCGATGGCGACCACGCCGATGGCGAACGCGACGGAATCCAGACCGAGGTCCTCGATCAGCAGCGACGAGCGAGTGAGTTGCGCGAGCGGCAGGTCGAGATCCTCTTCGAGGATGCTGTCGAGCGTTTCACGGATATGGTCGGACATTCGAGAACTTCTCCTTCACAGGCGAACCGGATACTTCCGGGAGCCGGACACCGTCGGGGCCGAGCAAACACTAATCGACACCTGGATGGTCAGGCAAGGCAAACCTAACTAACTACTGCTCGTCCACGACGTCTTCGCCGTCGGCGGCGAAGCTGGTGAACGCGGTGTTGCGCTGCAGGCGATAGACCTCGCGACCGAGCACCGTGTTGAGGATCTTGGCGTTGCGCATGGCGCCGATGTCGAGGTTGGGTGCGGACACACCGACCGCGTGCGCCTCGGCATTGACGACGAAGAGCCGGTCCGCCAGCGCGCCGTCGGCGGCCACCGAATGATTCGACTCGACGACCAGCCGGTCCCGCGAATCCCGATGCAGCCGATCGACCACCGGCGCGAGGAAGTCCGGCTTGCGCTGCTGGTAGCCGGTGCAGGCGATGACCAGATCGGCGGTGTGCGCCAGTGCCTTCCCGGTGTCCAGGTGCTGACCGCGGACCCGCAGCCGGCCGTCGCCGAGGGTGTCGATGCGCTCGACCGCGACGCTCTGGCGCAACCGTACCGGCTGCAGTTTCTCCAGCAACTGCCTGCGGTAGAGCAGGTCGTGCAGCCGCGCCAGCGTCTCGGTGGAGATGCCCTTGTGGAACTGCCAGTGCTGCGCGCGCACCCGATCACGGGCGTCCTCGGGCAGCGAATGGAAGTAGTCCATGTACGCCGGGGTCGTCATCTCGAGCGAGAGCTTGGTGAAGTCCAGCGGCGCGAACCACGGGGTGCGAGTCCACCAGGTGACCGCCGGGCCGCCGCGCAGGTTCTCCTCGAGCAGGTCGATGACGATCTCGGCGCCGGACTGGCCGGAACCGATCACCGTCACCGAGTCCGCGGCGTGCGCGGTGTCGGAGTGGAACAGGTACTGCGAGCTGTGGATCAGGGCGGGCGAGTCGGTGGTCAGCGCGGGCGGGATCACCGGCTCGGTGCCGATGCCGACCACCACGTGCCTCGCGTGGATCACCGAGGCCGTGCCCCCAGAAGTTACCGAGGCTGCGCCTCCAGAAGCCACCGAGGCTGTGCTTCCAGAAGTCACCGAGACCTCGAACAACTCCAGCTCGTCGTTCCAGCGCACCTGCTCGACGGTGGTGCGCCAGCGCAGCGAGTCCAGTTGCGCGACAACCCACAGCAGATAGGCCTCGTACTCGCGCCGGGTGGGGAAGAAGTCCTCGCGCACCAGGAACGGGTAGAGCCGGTCGACATCGGCCAGGTAGGCCAGGAACGACAGCGGGTGGCGGGGGTCCACCAGCGAGACCAGGTCGGACAGGAAGCTCACCTGGAGCTTGGCCTCGTCGAACATCAGGCCGGGATGCCAGCGGAACTCCTCGGCCGAGTCCACCACGAGTACGTCGGCGTCCTCGACCGTCGACGCCAGCGCCGCCAGACCGAGATTGAACGGACCGCAGCCGATCGCGAGAATGTCTACCGATTCGATGTCACTCATGGACCTTCACCATTTCCTCGACACTGTGTTCCAGACCTTCTGATTCCACTTCCAGGGCGATGCGCAGGATGTCGTCGAACAGCGCGTCGATGTCCTTCTCGGTCGCCTCGGGATTGAGCAGCGTGAGCTTGAGGCAGGTGCGCGGCTCACCCTCGCCGTGGACGCGCACCTGGGTGCGACCGATGAGCGCCTTGCCCGAATCGATCAGACGGCGGCGCACTTCGCCGTTGACCTGATCCAGATCCAGGTCTTCGCAGCGGTAACGGAACACCACCGTGGTCAGGGTGACCGGGGCGACCAGGTCCAGCTGCAGTTCGGTGGCGATCCGGCGCTCGGCGTGCAGGGCCAATTCGTGGCAGGTGTCGAGCATCTCGCCGAGTCCTTCGCGGCCGTAGGCCAGGAAGGTGGCGGCGACTTTGAGCACGTCGGGGCGGCGGGTGGTCTGCAGGGTCTGGCCGAGCAGTCCGCCGTAGCCGGCCTCCACGTCGTCGTCGGGATTGAGGTAGGCCACCGAGCGGTTCAGCGAGGCGAAGCGCTGCTGGTCGGCCAGCAGCAGCACGCTGGCCGCGGCCGGCTGCCAGCCGACCTTGTGCAGATCCAGGGTGATCGAGTCGGCGCGTTCGACGCCGGTCAGCAGATGCGAAAGGTTGCCGGAGAACAGCGAACCGAAGCCGTAGGCCGCGTCGACGTGCATCCACA
This sequence comes from Nocardia shimofusensis NBRC 100134, assembly GCF_001613125.1. Classification (GTDB taxonomy): domain Bacteria; phylum Actinomycetota; class Actinomycetes; order Mycobacteriales; family Mycobacteriaceae; genus Nocardia; species Nocardia shimofusensis. The sequence continues at coordinate 44,391 of NZ_BDBT01000006.1, read as the reverse complement.
CGTCGTGCCGGGCGGCGATCTCGGCGATAGCCGGCAGCGGATCGATGCTGCCGAAATCGGTGGTGCCCGCGGTCGCCACGATCGCGATCGGGGTGTGATCGGCGCTGTAGCGCTCCAGCAGTTCCTCGAGCGCCTCGGGGATCATCCGGTGGTCGGAGTCGACCGGCACCGCGATGGCCGCGGCCTCGCCCAATCCCAGTGCGGCGCAGGCGCGATGCACGGAGAAGTGCGCCACCCGCGAGCAGAACACCACCGGTCGCGGCAGCGCGCTGACCCCGTTCTGGCGGACATCCACGCCGCGCCGCGCCGCACCGTAGTCACGGGCGACCAGCAACGCCAGCAGGTTCGAGTAGGAACCGCCGGGGCCGAACACGCCGCCCGCGGCGTCGGTGAGACCGGCCAGCCGGGCCAGCGACTTGATGGTCCACTGCTCGATGCCCAGCGTCGCCGGGCCGGAGTCGTAGGTGTCCAGCGACGCGTTGGAGGCGCTGGCCAGCGCGTCGGCGACCACGGACACGGTCAGCGCGGGCGGCTGCAGGTGCGCCGCGCACTGCTTGTGGGTCAGGTCGAGGCCGTAGCGGGCGACCAGGTCGGCCACCTGCTCGAGCGCGGCCTCCGCACCGATTCCGGCGGCGGGAATCTGTTCCGGGCCCAGCACGTCCGCCACGGCGGCCAGCACCGTGGCCGGATCACCCGCGGGCAGGGGGAATCCGTGATGGCGGCCATCGACTACGGCGGCGACGCGGGTCAAGCCGGCGCCGACTTCCGCCCAGCCGTCGCCAGGGCGGGAGAACTTCGACGCCTGCCCCCACGGGAAGACAATTTCTTGTGACACGGACAGCCCCATCAGGTAATTCGGATAAAGAGCGGTCGAGCGGTACCGAGTGGTCGCTCAACCGGTGGTCGCGCGGTGGGTCATTCCGGCCCCGGCAGGCCGGGCACACCGCGGTGATCGCTTGTTTTCGAGGCGGGACGGCTAGATGACTTCGGGTTCGCGAAGCGCCGAGACCAGCTGTCCCACTTCGATGTCGAGACGGTCCGGGATCCGCTCGATCAGTCCGGTCAGCAGCGCGGCGGCGCGGTGCGCGAATTCCTCGTCCACGATCCCGGTCTGGTAATCCACCTCCAGGTGCACCCGCTCGTCGGCTCCGATCTCGAAAGCTCCGATCTCGAAAGCGAAAGTGAGCGGGTAGTTGCCGACCCCGTTGAACACCGAACGGCACGACACCGACGCGCCCTCGGGCACCGGGATGCCGCGCAGCGGCGCGTTGCGCACCGAGGCCATGATCTCGGCGACCGGGAAACGCCCGCCCGCCCCGCGCAGCGCGGTGAGGACGGCGCCGTAATCGACCGTGGAGTACTCCATCGCCGCGTAGACCGCGGCCACCCCCGAGCGCAGCGCCTCGCGCAGGTTCGATGTGGGGTCGAAGGTGAAGCGCATCGGCACGATATTGCCGCTGTAGCCGACACGGTCGGGTGTGTCACCGGGCCTGCGGTTGTCGGTGGGCACCAGCAGCACGTGGTCGGCGGCGCCGGTGAGCGCGTAGACGCCGAGCGCGCAGATCGCGATGTAGAGCGCGTTGCTGGTGGCGCCGACCTCACGAGCCACCTCGTCGAGTGCGGTTCGGTGCTCGGGGGCGACCGGCGCGTACAGCTTCGCGCCGGGCCTGTCGTCCATCGGCGACAGCCAGCTCTCCTCGGCGCCGAGGGCGGGCAGATCTCCCGACAACGGGAAGCGCACATCCTCGGCAGCCCAGGTCCGCTGGGCGTGACGCAGCGCGTCCTCGACGGCGGCGACCGGGCGATCGGCGGCCGACTGCCCGTCGGCCCCGGCCTGCTCCGGCCACGCCCCGGTGGTGAGGGTGCCCAGCAGCGCGGGCCAGGAGGTGTCGTCCACGGCCAGGTGGTGCACGACCAGGATCATGGTGACACCGCCGTCGGCGCGGGAGTACAGACGCACCCGCAGCGGCGGTTCCTTCGTCAAGGCGAACGGGGATCTGGCGAGCACGTCCGCGGCGGCGAGCACACCGTCGCGATCGGTGCGGCCGTCGTAGGCCGGCAGCGTGCCGTACTCCCACACCCGGCCGCGGTCGGCCCAGCGGCCACGCACGCCGCTGGGCGTGCGGCGGGCGACGCCGTCCGCGCCGACGGTGACGATCGAGCCGAGCACCGCGGCTCTGCCGATCATCAGTTCCGTCGAGGCGACGAGAGCGTCGAGGGTGTAGGTGTCACCGAAATCCAGGACGAGGGCGATGTTGTGGGAGACCGAGTCCTGGTCGAACTCGTAGATCCGCCACATCCGGCGCTCGGCGATGCCGAACTCACCGGTACCCGGCTGCGCCCGGTTCGCCGTGGGCGCCGCCACGGTCCGGGCGGGGACGTGCTCGCCGGCGATCCCGGCCGCGGCCATCCGGCGGCGCAGCAGTGCCAGTCGCGCGTCGGTCAATGCGTTCATGCTTCTCCCAGCGTCGAGTCGTCGGTGGACTGCGGTGGTGTCGTCCGCTCGGCTCGGGCGAGCACGAAACTGTCGACGGGACCACCGGATTCGGCGGCCTCTTTCGGGACTCGGGTGAAGGCGTCCACCGTCGTCGCCCGCGCGCGCAGTGCCTGCCAGTCGCCCACGACGCCGACGAGTTCGCCCCGCGCCCACAGCCGGGCCTGGTCTTGGAAGTGGTCCGAGCGCGGATCGCCGCTGACGCCCAGCGGGACGATCCAGCGGCTCGCGTCGCGGTCGGCGAGATCCCAGATGTATCGCGCGGCCGAACCGAGGCTGCACGCGTGGGAGAAGCCGATCGCACTGGCATTGGCCATCACGCACTCGCCGTCGCCGCCCAGCGGCAGCCGGGCCGGGCGGATCTTCGCCGACAGTTCCGGGTGCGCCGGGGTGGCGCCCATCAGGTCCATACCGTGGATCGGTTGCAGCACATGGACGCTGCCCCAGGTCGGTGGGGTCTTCTGCTCGGCCAGGTGCGCCGCGACCGCTTCGATCGCCGCGGCCGCCACCACGGCGATGTCGACGCCGACGGCGGCGGCTCGGTGCACGACCGAGTCCAGCGCGGCCCCGAGCCGGGTCTCGACCACGAACCAGGGGTCGAACACGCGCGGGAAGCCGTGCGGGGCAGCCAGTCCGGCCAGCGCCTCGTGGCGGGCGATCGCCGAGACCAGGCGGGTGCGGACCTCGGCGAAGACGTAGGCGTCGACGCTGTCGGCGGCCATGGTGCGATCCCAGGCGAGCAGGCGCTCACGCACCTGCTCGGCGGCCGGAGTGAGACCGGTCAGCGAACCCAGCAGCGACAGCAGGGTCCGCGCGCCCTCCGACACCACATCGCGGTGGATCTCGGCGCAGTCGTCGACCGTGACCGGCGCATCGACCCGCTCCGCACCGCCTGGTTCCGTGCCTGCCTGGTTCGTGGTGAGCGTCAATCGGTCGAGCAGAGCCGCGATGCGCTCCGCGCGGTCGGGGGCCGCGCACTCGGTTGTGACCGGCTGTAGGGGCGCGGATGCGCGGATGCGCTGATTGGCGATCACCGCGTACGAGCCCACGGTCGCGTCGAAAGCGGTATCCGACACCGAGGCGGTGGCCCGCCCGCGCCACTGGTAGCGAGCGTCCCAGCCGGGCACCGGCAGCCAATAGTTCTCCGGCGCGCGCAGGGGCATGGCTCCGACCACGTGCCGGGTCAGCCTGCCCTCGACATCGGCGACGACGACGCGGTTGGCCGGTTCGACCCACTGCGTCAGCGCCTGCTCGACCTCGGGGACCGAACGGGCGAACAACAGATCCAGCGCGGAATCGAAGGTCGCGTCGGCATCGTCGAGCAGCGGGGTGCGCAGGCTGATGGCGAACGGCGCCTCCGGTCCACCGAAGACGACCGAGCCGTTGCCGGTGCCGATGATCTCCACCGAGACCGGGTCGCCGTCGCGCACGAGGATGTCCTCGCGGTGGGTCGTCGCGACGCGCGGGCCGTCGGCCGACTCGGCGAGCACATCCGCGCCCCTGCGGGTCAGGCGCTCGAAGTACAGGTCCTGGTAGTCGCCCATCGCATTGGTGATGCCCCAGGCCACCGGGCCGGCGTGGGCGAAGTGCGGAACCGCGGGCACACCGGCGAAAGCGAAACCGACGACGTCGAATTCGGGTGCGGCGAGGTGCACCTGCTGGTAGATGCCGGGCAGTTCCAGGAACCGATGCGGATCTCCCGCGATCAGCGGGGCGCCGGTGGCGGTGCGCGCGGCGGCCAGCCCCCAGGCATTGCTGCCCGACAGCGGTTCGCCGAAGGAGGTACGGTCCGGCTGCCCGGCGTCCGCGCCCGCGCCGAACTCGGCGAGCACCTCGGTCAGGAAGGCTTCGTCCGGGAGCGCGGGCACGCTCTCCCAGGACTCGTCCACGCCCTCGCAGTCGAACAGGCGCAGCGCGTCCCGACCGAGCGCCTTGCAGGCGTGCAGCCGCCACAACTTGGTGGTGAACCGGCCGAACAGAATGTGGTGGACGATGAAGATCGAGATCGGCGTCCACGGCTGCCACGGGGTGGGCCGATGGTCGAACTCGGTCAACTCGAGCGCCTCGGCGGTGTCGAGAGTGCTGTTGACGCCGTCGACGTAGGCCTGGACCAGACCGCGGGTGCGTTCGGAGGAAGCCTCGAAGATCCGCCGGGCGGCCGCGTCGATGCGGGCGCGGCGGGCGAACTCGTCCCAGCTCACGCCGACCGCGCCGACGATCTCGGCCGTGCGGCCCTCGGCGCGCAGCCGCAGGTATTCGAGCTGCCAGGCACGGTCGACGCCGCAGGCGTAGCCCTGGCCGAACAGCGCGCCGGTGGCCGAATCCGCGGTGATGTGCGCGATGCCGTGTGCGTCGCGGATGATCTCCACAGCGGGAGTGGCGCTCACGAGACCGACACCTCCGCTCGGCGGGCGGCGCGGTCGGCGGCGGGCCGGAACACCGCGATCGGGTTCACCAGTTCGTGGTCGGAGTCGACCAGCGTCGCGTACGAGTCGCCGAGAGCGACCATGCGGCGATTGTTCGTCAGCTGAAGACGGTTCATGTGGATGGCCTTGAAAGTGGGCGCGAACAGATCCCAGCGCCGGAATCGCTCGTCCAGATCCGGGTGGGTGTCCTGGAACTCGACGACGCTCTCGGCCACGACCGCCCAGAACGTCTCGTCGGCGACCAGTCCGCCGGCATGCAGGATCGCCGCGAGATGGCGCAGGTAATCGTCGAAGACGTCCGAGAGCACGCCCATATTGCGGATTTCGTCGGATTCCCGCGACACCGCCCGGCGGCAGCTCTCCGGCACCACGTCGGGATCGCAGAAGATGGTGACCTCTTCGCCGATGTCCTTGAGGATCGCCCGGACCGGGACACCGGAATCCAGCACGAGGATCAGGTTCTCGCCGTGCGGAGAGAACTTGAACTCGTACTTGTAGAGCAGGTAGATGATCGGGTGCAGATAGGACCGCAGGTAGCGGGCCAGCCAGTCCTCGGCGGGAATGCCCGAGGCGCGAATGAATTCCGCGACCAGTGGTGCGCCGGTATGGTCGATGTGCAGCAGGGCGGCCATCGTCGTCAACTGCTCATGCGGTTCGACCAGCGGAACGGGGCTCTCCCGCCACAGCGCCGAGAGCAGTTTCCGGTATTCCGAACCCGGCTGGGTGAGCTTGTCGAGCACGGTGTTGCGGTAACCGATCGCGGCGGTCTCGTAGATCATCTCGAAACCGATGGACCGGAGATATTCGTCGCCGCCGACCCGGCCGCGGATGTAGTCGTTGATCAGCGGGGTGGTCCGCATGTAATCGGCCGACATGCCGCGGGTGAAACCCATGTTCACGATCGACAGCGCCATCTTCACGTACTGGCGCTCGGGGTGGGTGGTGTTGAACAGGGTCCGGATGGACTGCTGCGGCTGGTACAGATCCCGGCCCTCGCCGACCTCGACGATCTTTCCTTCGGCGATGTCGAGCGCGTAGATCCGGGCGACCTTGTGCGCCCACTGCCAGGGATGCACCGGCATGTAGTAGTACTCGGCCGGATCCAGGCCGCGGCCGGTGAGCACCGCGTCGAACCGGGCGAGCGTTTCCTCGCCGAGTTCGGCCCGCACCAGGCTGTCGTAGCCGACGCCGGTGACGGCGGCGAATTCGGAGTTCGCCCGCGCCACGGCCACCCAGGTGAGCCGGAAGCGGTTGCCCTGTTCGGGGGCGTAGCGGGCGATGTCGTCGACGCTGAATCCGAGCCGGCCGGCATTGGCGACGATGCAGGGATGCCCCTCGGTCATCGTCGCCTCGATGGTCTGGAAATCCGAGACCGCCAGTTCCGCGGCGGTGATGCGGCGGGAATCATGCCTGCCCGCGCTGATCACCAGCGTGTTGGTGAATTCCTCCAGATATTCCGGCAGCGCTTCGCGTGGAATGCCGAGGAAATCACCGAGATCGACGAGCAGTTCCAGGGCGTCGACGCGCAACTGCTCGCCGTCGCGCACGCGCCGCATCGACCATTCGTCGATGTTCCAACTGTCCAGCGACAGGATCTCGGCGCGGAAACGGTATTCGGTGCGCCGGTCACCGGAATGGACCACGTACTCCCCCGGCGCCACCTCCACGGGCAGGATGTAGCGCTCGTGGCAGAACTCGGCGAGGATCTTGCGGGCGATGCGTAGGTGATAGGCCGGCCAGAACGACTGGCCTTCGACGAATCGCGGATCGCGCACGGCTGGGGAATGGCTGACGGATCGGGTGCTCACACTCTGCTCTCTCACGAATCGATCTGCGCCTGCGGCGTGATGATCCGCCCGTTGTCGGTCGCCCGCAGGAAGTCCTCCCGCGTGCAGTAACTCAGCCGCGCGATCTTGTCGGCCACCGGGTAGTCACCGGCGACGACGAAACCGACCGCGGCATTGAGCCGCTGCACATCGAGATTGCGCACGTCCGGCTCCACGACCACCCGCTGCGCGCCCGATTCGAAGAACGCGGTCCGCATGATGTGCAGCATCACGTTCGCGGTGAAGCCGGGCAGGCGCTTGTCGCTGGGCGAGACCAGCAGGTGCATGCCGATGTCACCGGGGACGTAGGTGTACCCGGTGCCGGGCTGTGCCAGATCGCCCACCGCCGGGTTGTAGAGCTCGAAGAAGAACGAGCGCTCCCCCTCGTAACTGCCCATCCGCAGACCGAATTCGGGCGAACCGCCGACCGTCGCGCTGTGCCGGATGAGCTCCGCCACCTCGGCGACGGTGCTGTCGAGCATCCCCCAGTAGCCCGACTTCGGATGGGTGAGCCACTCGTGCGCGATCACCGCGTCGAGTTCGACCGTCATCCGCCGGTGCTCGAACTCGTAGGACGGCAGCGCCCTGGTGGTGGCGAGTTCGGTGGTGGTGAGTTCGGCTGCGGTGAGTTCGGCTGTGGCGAGTTCGGCTGCGGTGAGTTCGGCGTCGACCTGTGCGTCGGACAACTGCATGACCTCCAGGAAAAGCGCCGCCACCCGCTCGGCGCGTTCGCCGTCGAGTTCGGTCAGGCGCTGCGCGAGACCCGCGAGGGTGCGGCGGCCGAAGATCTCGGCGACCGTCAACCGGGGCACATCCAGCCAGCGGCGGACTTTCGCGACGAACGCGGTGGCCAGCACCGAATCCCCGCCGAGTGCGAGGAAGTCGTCGGTGACGCCGAGCGGTCGGGTGCTCAGCACGGTGCCGAGGATCTCCGCCAGGGCCGACTCGACGGGGGTGCGTGGCGCGACCGCGGCCGACCGGTCCTCGGCGACGACGAGCTGCTGGACCTTCGCGCGGTCGTACTTGCCGTTGGAGGTCAGCGGCAGGTGCTCCGTCACGGTGATCGAGCGCGGAATCATGTGCGATGGAAGGGCTTCGGTGAGCTGTTCGCGCAGCGATTCGCCGGTGGCGCCGGTCGCGGTGACCGCGGCGCGCAGATCCTTGCCGTCGGACCAGGCCACCGCCCCGGTGACCGCGTCCAGACCGAGCAGACCCGCTTCCACCTCACCGAGTTCCACCCGGTAACCACGGATCTTGACCATGTGGTCGGCGCGGCCGAGGAAGTCCAGGAACCCGCCGGGCAGGTAGCGCACCATGTCGCCGGTGCGGTACCAGCGCACGCCCTCGACGGTCACGAACCGGTCCGCGGTGCGCTCCGGATCGCCGCGGTAGCCGTCGGCCACACCCGCGCCGCCGATCCACAGCTCGCCGGGGACGCGGTCGGGCCGGTCCCGGCCGACGGCGTCGACGACCCGGCAGCGCACGCCGTCCAGCGGCACGCCGTAGGGCACGAAGGTCGCGCCCGCGGGCACGTCCGGCGCCTCGCACACCGTGGAATGGATGGCGGTCTCGGTGGTGCCGCCCAGACCGGCGACGCGGCAGCCGGGCAGTTGCGCGCCGACGCGGTGCAGCAGCGAGACGTCGACTTTGTCGCCACCCATGATGATCACCCGCAGCGCGGCCGGCAGCGGGGCGATGTCGAGGATCATGCCGAGGACCGAGGGAACGCAGTTCAGCACCGTCACCTGAGCGTCGCGCAGCAGACGGGTCCAGGTGTCGACCTTGGCGTCCGGGTCGTCGATGGGAACCACCACCGCGCCGCCCACGGCGAGCAGACCGAAGATGTCGAAGACCGACAGGTCGAACTCCAGCGCGGAGACCTGCAGGCTGCGATCGTTCGCGCCCAGTTCGTAACGGCGCACCAGATCGGTGAGAGTCGCCACGGCCGCGCGGTGCGGCACCTGCACGCCCTTGGGCAGACCGGTGGAGCCGGAGGTGAACAGCACGTAGGCCAGTGCGTCGGTGGACACCGCCACCGGCTCGGCGGGCGCGGCGGTGCGCGCGTCCGCCGGCCCGAGCACCGGGACGGCCGAATCCGCCCAGCGCTGCGGGTGATCGGTGAGGATCGCGGCCGGGGTCGCCACCGAGGCGATCCGCTCGCGGCGGGCCCGCGGCTGGGTGGGCGCCATCGGCACATACGCCGCGCCCGCGGTGAGCACGCCGAGGGCGGCCACGATCTGGTCGCCGCCCTTGGCCAGATCGACGATCACGGTGTCACCGGCGCCCACGCCCGCGGCCAGCAGCGCACCGGCCACCCGGCGGGCCTCCTGCGCCAGTTCGGCATGGCTCCAGGTGCGCGCGTCGCTGATGATCGCCGGAGCCTCGGCGCGCTGTTCGGCGGAGGCGAGGAAGTGTCCGTGCAGTGTGCCGTCGAAGAACTCGGTGCCGGGCAGCGGTCGCTCGACCGAAAGCCGCTGGGCGCGGACCTCGTCGGAGACCGGGTCCGGGGCGGGCCGATCCCACTCGTCGGCCATCAGCAGATCGAGCAGCCGAACGTAGTAGGCGAACATCTCACGGGCGGTGTCGAGTTCGAGATCGGAGGCCCGCACGTCCCAGTTGAGCAGCAGACCGCCCGCGAGCTCGGTGACCTGGGCGTCGAGCAGCACCTGCGGGCCCTGGGAGACGATCCACGACGGCTCGCCGAACACCTCGGTGACCGCAGGGGAGAACAGCTCGCCCAGTCCGAGCGCGCTGGTGAACACCACCGGCGACACCACGGGTTCGCCCCGCTGCCTGCTCAGTTCACGCAGTACATCCAGGCCGCCGAAGCTGCCGTGCGCGGCCGCCTCGTGCATGGCCACCCGCATCGCCCTGGCGCGCTCGGCGAGGGTCAGGTTCTCGCGCAGGTCGACATCGATGACGAGCGAGGAGGTGAAGTCACCGACCACCTTCTCGACATCGGGGTGCACCGGGTCGCGGTCGAACAGCGGCACCGTCAGCAGGAAGCGGGGACCGGCGGAGTACGCGCCGACAGCCTCGGCGAAGACCGCGGCCACCGCGGCGGCCGGAGTGACACCACGCTTGTGGGCGTACTCCTCGAGACGCTTGCGGTCGGTGGCGTCGATGGCATGGTGCAGGCGCACGGTCGCAGGGGGCGCCTCGCCGCGCGCGGCGGCCTCACGCACCGGAAGTTCCGGCGGGCCGGGCAGATCCGCGATCCGTTCCCGCCACCAGGCGATATCCGCTTCGTCGGGGGTGCGGCCGGTGCGCTCGGCAGAGAGTGCGGGGAAGTGCACACGCAGCTCGGGCAGATGCTCGCCGCGGTAGATGCGGGCCAGGTCGTCGACCAGCACGCGGTAGCTCATGGCGTCGGCGGCGATCATGTCCACATCGAGGTGGACCCGGCTGCCGCCGCCGGGCAGCAGGCTCAGTTCCACGCGGACGACCGCGCCGTCCTCGATCGGCAGCGCGCGGTGGGTTCCCTGTTCGCGGCGGCGGGCCAGGATGTCGGCGGCCGATTCCGGCGACTGCTCGCGCAGGTCGTGGATCGCGATGGCCTCCGGATGCGGTGCGCCGACCAGCTGGGTGCCGTCGGGCAATACCCGAATCCGCAGCATGGGATGGCGCAGCAGAAGTTTCGTGACCGCGTCGCGGAAGCGCTCCGGCTCCAAGTCGTGGCCGTCGAACTCGATGTAGAGGTGGGCCGCGACGTCGCCGTAGGCGTGGCTGTCGGAGCGCCCGATCCAGTACGCGTGCTGCATCGGGGCCAGCGGGAACGCGGCGCCGAGGTCGCTGGTGAGATCGCCGATCCGCTCGGCGGGCTCCGCGGACCTCGCGCCCCGATCCGAGTCCGCACCATCGGCGGCGTCGCCGAGGAGCAAGGCCGTCCAGGCCCGGATCGTCGGCGCCCCGGACAGCCGGGCGAAATCGATGTCGTGCCCGCGCTTACGCCACTGGCCCGCCAGCCGCATCATCCGCAGCGAATCCAGGCCCTGCGTGATCAGGTCGCCGTCCAGGTCGAGCGACTCCGGCGCGATACCCAGAACTGATCCGACTTCTGCTCGGATATCGATATCCGCCCTCGCCTCGGGACGAGCAACCACCATGAGAACGCCTCTCGCAAGATCAGGTTTTCGAAGTTAGCGTACCCTAAGAAATTAGGTAATGCTAACCGGCCCCCGATATCGGCCCGCCCCTTCGAGGCAGAGCGTCGAGCTGCGGACAACGCCACATCGTCTCCGATTGGTTAGGTTACACTAACCTCACCTTTGCTTGTCCAGTTCGCCACGAGACGCCCGGGATTTCGCGCTTTCCGACACCAGATCTGTTGCGGGCAGACAACTTCGGGCACAACGAGGACGCCCGCCACGAGTGCTCGTGGCGGGCGCCTTCCGTCGAAAGTCAGTTTCCGCCGACCGAAACGGTTTCCGAGGTGATGCGCCATCCGGCGGCATCGTTCTGATGCCGCCAGAACCGCGCGAAGCGTCCGTCCGCGGCCAGCAACTCCGCGACGGTGCCGTCCTCGACCACGCGACCGCCGTCGAGGAACAGCACGCGGTCCGCGCCGGCGATGGTGGACAGCCGATGCGTCACCACGATGCGGGTGCGCTGCCGGGGATCCTCGCCGATGGCCGTCACGACCGCGGCCTCGTTCTCCGCGTCCAGCGCGCTGGTGCCCTCGTCGACGAGCAACACCGACGACGGCTTGAGCAGCGCGCGAGCGATCGAAACCCGCTGGCGCTCACCGCCGGACAACGCCGTTCCCGCTTCCCCGACCACGGTATCCACGCCGTCGGGCAGCCGCCGGGCGAACTCCTCGACGCGCGCCAGGCGCAGCGCCGCGGCCAGTTCGTCCTCGCCTGCCTCGGGATTGCCCGACAGCACGTTCTCCCTGATGGTTCCGGCGAACAGGTACGGCTGTTGGAAGACCATGCTGCTCACCGTCGAGCGATGCGCCGAGTCCAGCTCGCCCAGATCGACGCCGCCGACGACCACGCTGCCCGCATTCGGCTGCTCGAGCCCGGCCACCAGGCCGAGGACCGTGCTCTTGCCCGCGCCGGACGGGCCGACGATGGCGGTGACCTCACCGGCTCGGAATTCCAGGTCCAGACCGTCGAGCACCGGTGGTTCGCTCTCGTCGTCGCCGTAACCGAAACGCACGGAACGCAATTGCACCGTGGCGGCGGCCGGGGTGAGTTCCCCGGCCCGACCCGAGGACTCCGGGCCCGGCGTGTCGATGACGGTGCGGATGTCCTTCAGGGTGGAGCGGCTGGTCTCCATGGCCGGAGCCAGATCGCGAATCGAGGTGAACGGCTCCACGAACCGCACCACGACCACGATCAGGGCGATCGCCTCGGGAATCCCGATCGTGCCGCGCACCGCCAGCCACGCGATGGTCCCGGCCATCGCCAGCAGGGCGATCTGCGCGGCCACGGTGAACAACAGTTGCCCCGGGATGCTCAGCAGCAGCAGACGCAGGGTGGCGCCGTGCTGGGCGGCCAGCGCCGCACCGGCCTGACTGCTCGCCGGTTCCACCCGGCGGGCAGCGCGCAACGCGGCCTGGGTGCGGGCGAATTCGATGATGCGCGCGGTGAGCTCGCCGTTGGCGGCGGCGGCCACCCGGTCGGCCTGCTGACTGATCCGGTTGGCGCCCCACAGCGCGCCCAGCAGCAGCGGCACCGCGATCAGCGCGACCAGGCCGAGCTGCCAGGCGATCGGCACCAGGGCCACCGCGATGGCGATCGGCAGCAGGATGCCCTGGATCAGCGGCGTCAGCAGGTAGCCGACCAGCCCGACGAGGTCGGGACCGGTGCCGGCGATGGCGCGCCGCGCGGTCGCCGAGTTGTCTTCGGTGAACCAGCGCAACGGGATGCGCGCCACCTGAGCGGCCACCGAACGCTGCGCGTTGTCCAGGATGCCGAAGCCGAGATCGAAGCCGATCCGGTAGCCGATCGAGTCGACCACCCAGCCGATCGCCACCGCCAGGGTCAGCAGGCCGACCCAGCGCCAAGCGGCGCCGGGATCATCGCCGAAAAGCTCTGTCACCAGCGGAACCACCAGCACGACGGCGACGGCCCGCACGATCGTCGAGAGGACCTCGATCGCGAGATAGCCCGCGACACGGCCACGCTGCGCGGGAGGCAGCAGGCTCAGCACAGTCCGGAACATCAGACGTTCTCCTTCGAATGCACACCGATACCGCCGCCGACGCCCGCACCGGCTGTCTCCACGCTCGCCGCGCTGTCCACGCTCGCCTCCCACAGCTGCCGGTAGCGGCCTCGCTCGGCGATCAGGTCGTCGTGCGTGCCCGTCTGGGTGACCCGGCCGCCCTCGAGCACGACGATGCGGTCGGCGCCGGCGATGGTGCGCAGCCGGTGCGCGATCACCAGCACGGTGCGTCCGGCGGTCAGGCGGTTGATCGCCTGCTGCACCAGGAATTCCGACTCCGGGTCGGCGAAGGCGGTGGCCTCGTCCAGGATCAGCACCGGCGTGTCGGCGAGCAGCGCCCGCGCGATGGTGAGTCGTTGCCGCTCACCGCCGGAGAGCGTGACATTCGCGCCGAGCACGGTGTCGTAGCCCTGGGGCAGCGCCAGGATGCGTTCGTGCAGCCGGGCGTCCTTCGCCGCCTGAACGACGGCCTCCTCGGAGGCGTCCGGGACGGCCAGGGCGATGTTCTCCCGCACGGTACCGTGCACCAGCTGGGCGTCCTGGAAGACGAACCCGATCCTGGCGTACAGCTCGTCGGGGGTGAAGGTCGTGATGTCGCGCCCGCCGATCCGGATCGCACCGGCGTGCGGATCGTGGAAGCGCGCCAGCAGCGCGGCCAGCGTCGACTTGCCCGCGCCGGAAGGGCCGACCAGGGCGGTCACCGTGCCGGGAGCCAAGGTCAGCGAGACGTCCTGGACCACCGGCGCCTCGGCGCGGTATCCGAAGGTGACGCCGTCGAATTCGACATGGCCGTCGGCCTCCTCGAACCGCGTGCCGCCGGTGCGGACGTCGAGTTCGTTCTCGTCCAGCGCGGCCTGGATGTTCTGCGCGGCCACGCGGCCCTCACGCAGGCCCATCAGGCCGTAGCCGATGCCGAGCAGCCGTGATCCGAAGGTGGTGCCCAGGAACAGGAACGGCAGCAGATCCACCGGATCGAGACCGCCGCCCGCCACCAGCGCGGTGCCCGCGAGCAGGATCAGCCACAGGAAGGTGACCGGCCGGGTGATCAGGTCCATCGTCGCCTTCTTGCCGACGAAGGGCCGCTGCCAGCCGTCGAGGAAGGCGATGTAGTCGTCGAGGCTGCGCCGGAACGGCGAGGCGGCCGAACCGCCGAACACCCGGATCACCGGCTGGCCGTCCATGTAGGAGGTGGCCTCGCCGTTCATCCGCTCGGCCCACCGCTGCGACTGCATCGTCTTGGGACCGGAGGTGGCCATCATCGTCATCATCGTGATGATGTAGGCGAGAATCGGCACCAGCAGCAGCAGACCCAGTCGCCAGTCCACCCAGATCAGGTAGACCAGCACGGCGATGGGCGCGACGACGGCGGCCACCGCGTCGGTCACCGCGTGCGTCACCAGGTAGTGCAGCGACAGCGTGTCACCGGTGACCAGCTTGTCGATCTGGCCCGAGGTGCGCGCGGTGAACCAGCCCAGCGGCAGGCGAGCCAGTTTGCTCAGCAGGCGACCGCGCAGGTCACGACTGAACCGGGCGTCGACGGTGTGCAGCCACAGTTGCAACGCCGCCTCGAGCACCGCGCTCAGCGCGAGCAGACCCACGGCCCACAGGCCCAGCGCCCACAACGTGGAGTTCTCGCTGCCCTTCAGCAGATGCCGGGCCAGCTCCACGAGCAGCACGTACGGCGCCAGCTGGAGCAGGGTCAGCAGTACCTGGAGTACGCCCGCGACCACGAATTTCGGCTTCAGCTCGGCGAAGAGCTTGCTGCCCGCCTGCGAACGCCAGTTGCCCCTGGTGGGCGCGACGGTCGCCGCGGCGGGCCGCGCGACGGGAGTCGCGGGCGGCTCGACGACCTTCTCGGTCGCCGCCGTCACTTCGGGCACGTCGGTGGTGGCCGTGGTCCCTGCGGCCTCGGTGGTGTCGGCCCCTGCGGCTTCGGTGGTGTCGGTCCCTGCGTCCTCGAGCTCGGAGCCGTCGCGCTCCTTGCCCATGGCACGGCCGATCGCCCAGTACGCCTGCTGGTAGAACTCCGACTTGGGGAAGCCGAATTCGTCCTTGACCCTGGTCCGGATGTGTTTGAGCGCCTTGGATTCCGGTCCGGCCCAGCAGTACCAGTTCGACCAGTCGCGGGCCTCGAGCGCGGCGGCCATCGCCTGCTCGGAGGTCCGTGGCACCCAGTGCACGCGCGCGAGCGGATGTTCGGCCAGCGGGATGAGCTGGTCGTCGCCGTGGTGCTGTTCGAGGTACACCTCGACCGACACGTGCTGCGGGAGCGCGCGCAGGATGGAGTTGATCGCCGGGATCGAGGCGGAATCGCCGATCAGCAGATAGCCCGCGGGCAGGTCCTCGGGGATCGCGAAACCCCGCGAGCCGAACGAGGCCACCTCGATCTCTTCGCCCGCCTGCGCCCGTTGCGCCCAGGCCGAGGCCGGACCCGCCGGTTCGTGCAGCACGAAGTCCACGGCGAAATCGCCGGTCTCGGAGTCCACTTCGGCGATGGTGTAGCCGCGCTGGAACTCCTTGTCCGAGCCGTCCGCGGCCGGGAACCAGATCCGCAGCCAGGCCGTGGGTTCGATGTCGATCTCGGCGAACAGCGTCGGCGCGGTCAGCCAGACCCGGCGCATCCGGGGCGTCGTCTGTTCGGAACCGACGACCGTGGCGGTGTGATACTGGATGCCGTAGGCACGAAGCATCGCGCCGGTGAATCCTCTGCGAGCCATTCAGCCATGTCCTCTCGCGTGCGACTTTGGTTAGCCTACACAAACTTCGAGCGCCGCGACCGTCGTGCCGCCGAATCGGTACGGCACGGGTCAGTTGTCGTTCTTCAGATCGGTCAGCGACAGGCGAACCACGCCCGCCACGAACAGCGCCAGGCACAGCGCGCCGAAATACAGCAGCGAGCCGTTCTCTCCGCCGAACAAGCTCTTGAACGTCGCCAGCTGGCCGACGCCGAGTTCGCCGTTCTTGAACGGCATCAGGCGTTGCACCAGCATGCCCACGTCGCCGGGGATGAAGTTGACGAACACTTCCACGCCGAACTTCCACAGCAGCACGATCATCACCACGAAGCCCGGTTTCGGCACCAGCGCGGCCAGGCCGAGGCCCAGGGCGCAGACCAGCACGGTCAGCAGCGGGATGCCGAACCACAGCCGCAGTCCCTCGGAGGAGAACACGTCCACGCGGCCCCAGACATCGGGCAGCAGACGCGGGAAGCCCCACAGGATCACGAAAGTCGTCACCCAAGCGGTGAGTGCCGCGATCGCACCGAACACGATCAGCTTGGCGACGGGCAGCAGCCAGCGGCGCGTCTGGATGCCGAAGACGATCTGGATCGTGTTGTCCTTGAACTCCGAGCACAGCGAGGAGACCCCACCCGCCATCAGGATGAAGGTGGAGAACACGATGATCCAGTAGGCGGCGTTGTCGGTGTCCATGCCGCCCGCGCCGTCGAACTTGTTCGTCTGCACCGCCATCGCGATCCCGTAGTTCAGCAGGATCGGGATCAGCACGGCCGCGGGCACGATCGTGTACCACAAGGAATTGCGCCAGGACAGTTTCGCGCATTCGCTGCGCACCGACCTGATCAGGTAGGTCGCGGTGCTCACCGCACTCCCCCTTTCGCGGCGTATTCGACGCTGTTTCCGGTGATCTCGAGATAGGCCGACTCGAGCAGGCGCGGCCCGCTGCCGCGCGCGACGGTGTCGTCACGACTGGCGTCGGAGAGGACCTCGCCCTTGCCCATCACGGTGATCCAGGTGGCGGTGATCTCCACTTCGGTGAGGTCGTGGGAGGCCACCATCACGCATGTGCCCTCGGCGGCGAGACCGGTGAGCAGTTCGCGCAACCACAGCGTGCCCTCGACATCGAGGCCGTTGGCCGGCTCGTCGAGAACGACGGTGCGCGGATCGCCCAGCAATGCCGAGGCGATGCCGAGGCGCTGCAACATGCCATAGGAGAACTTGCCGACCGGGCGCTCGGCCACGCTCGCCAGTCCGACGCGCTCGAGCGCCGGGGCGACCGCGCTGACGGAGATCCCGCCGAGGCGAGCCTGCCAGCGCAGATGTTGCCCGGCGGTGTGTTTCGGGTTGCGGGAGAACGCACCGAGGCTGAAACCGACCTCGCCCATGGTGTTCTCCAGTTTCCGCAACGGCCTGCCGTTGATGGTGATCGTCCCGGAGTCCGGGGTGATCAGACCGGCGATCATGCGCATGAGGGTGGTCTTGCCCGCACCGTTGGGTCCGAGCAGATAAGTGATCGCCCCGTCCTCGGCCGTGAAATCGACCGCCCGCACCGCGGCTTTGTCACCGAAGCTCTTGGAAACGCCCTTGACGCTGATCATCGCTCAGTCCGTACCTCTCCGTACCTCTCTGTACCTCTCCGTCCCTCGGCGGCGCGCCGCAGCACTGCGGCCCCTTCGCAGCACTGGAGCGACCCCCGGAACACCGGGGATCGCTCCAGTCGGGACATCCGATCGTCAGTAACCGAAGCTCGGGTTACCGGCGCACTGCATCTCCTGGCAGATCGACTTCCAGTCGAACTTCCACAGGCCGCCTTCGCGGATCCAGTGGTAGACGGTGGTGGTGGCCGGGAAGCCCGCCATCAGACCCTGCACCGCGACGGACATCTGGCTACCGGAGATGTTCACCGGACCGAGCGCGCGGCCCTGGATGGAGAAGAAGTCCATGGTCCGGCTGTTCTGCATGACCTGCTCGAGCGCGGCACGGGCGCCAGGGCCGTTGTAGCTGACCTCGATCTTGGGGTCGATGCCGATGTTCGGGTTCCAGAAGGCCGCGAACTGGCGCTCGATCTGGTCGAGGCCGGGGGTATCGGAGCTGACGTAGAGGTCGTTCGCCGTGGAGTTACGGATCGAGACATCGGCCGAAGCGGGCGAGGCCAGACCCAACGCGAGCAGTGCGGCGAAAGCGCCGGCGATGACAACCTTGAGGATTTTGGACATGACACCCTTCTCGACTCGACCCGGGGGAGGTCCGGCCTGGCCGGACTCGCGCGAGACGTCCACGCCTCCCCGCCGTTGCGCGCCTCGGACTTTCGAGGACCGCGCGGCGTGAGAACCATAAACCGCGATAGTTAGGTGAGTCAAACCTAACTATCTATCGGGTCGACATCGCTGTGCCGGTCGGCGAGGCCATCCGCGCCGCGGCGTGGTGGCCGGTCCCGCAACCGCCGGGGATCAGAGGGTGTCGGAGAAGTCCGCCGCCGAACGCGACGAGTGCGGCGCCAGATCCGGATGCGGCGCCGCCGGATCTACCGGCTGGGGCATCGCGATCTCGGAGGCTTCGTCGTCGCGCAGCGCCGCGGCCGCTTCCCGCTTGGCACGGCGGGCGTCGGTGATCCGGGCGATCTGCACCGCTAACTCGAACAACACGGTCAGCGCGCACGCCAGCGCGAGCATCGAGAACGGATCCTGCGGGGTCACCACCGCGGCGAAGACGAACAGGCCGAAGATGATCCCGCGCCGCCACGCCTTGAGCTTGACGTAGGGCAGCACCCCGACGGCGTTCAAGCCGACGACCAGCAGCGGCGTCTCGAAGCTGACGCCGAAGATGATCAGCAGCTGGATGATGAACGAGAAGTACTGGGAACCGCTCAGCGCGGTGATCTGGGCGTTGTCACCGATCGAGAGCAGGAAGCTCAACGCGTGCGCCACCACGACGTAGGCCAGCACCGCGCCGGTCACGAACAGCACGCTGCCCGCGCTGACGAAACCGACGGCGTACCGGCGTTCCTTCGCGTAGAGACCGGGGGTGATGAACGCCCACAGTTGGTACAGCCAGATGGGCGCCGCCAGAACCACGCCCGCGGTGAAGCCGACTTTCATCCGGAGCATGAACTGCTCGAACGGAGCGGTCGCCAGCAGTCGGCAGGAACCGTCGAGCGTCAGCGACGCCCGGGTGTCGGCGGGCAGCGAGCAGTACGGCCCGGTGAGCATGTCACCGAGACTGGGCAGCATCCAGAAGGAATGCGCGTACCAGAAGAACCCGAGCACCGAGGTCAGCAGGACAGCCGCGATGGACTTGAGCAGCCTGCTGCGCAACTCCTGCAGGTGTTCGACCAACGACATGGTGCCGTCGGGATTCGTCCTGCGCTTGCTGCGCCGAGGATCGAACGGGATTCGCATCGTCGTGATTTGTCCCTGTGCTCGCGGGCCGCGGAGGCGGACGCCTGTCTCTACCACCGAACAGCACTGATCGGGGCGAGCGTGGGCTCACCCCGAGGGAAGCGATCGGCTCAGGCCGACTTCTGCTCGTGCTGAGTGGCCTGCGGTGCGGCGGCCTGCTGCGGAGCGGCTGCGGGCTGCGCGGCCTGACCGGCGGGCAACTGCTGCGCGGGCTGCTGCACAGGCGCGGCGCCGGACTGCTGCGGCGTCTCGTTCTGCATCTGGCTGACCTCGCTCTTGAAGATGCGCAACGAACGCCCGAGGCCACGCGCCGCGTCGGGCAGTCGCTTCGCACCGAAGAGCACCACGAACAACAACGCGATGATCAGCAGGTGCGACCAGCTGAACGTGCCTGACATGTGTACCTCCCGAGAAAGTGGTGTCTTCGATGCTACCGGACCTGCCCGGCACCGCATCGGCGCTCCGGGTGTAGCTGGGAGTAGTCACCGACCTGTCGCCCTACGGCAACCGCGCGGTCCCCTTGCCGCCGCGGTCGGCCGCCGCGCGGAGTTCGGCGAGCAACTCCCCGCCGGTCCATTGCCGGGCCTCGCCCTGTTCGGCCTCGTTGATCAGCTGGATGAGCCGCTGGTTCACCGGCGTCGGCACCCCGGTCATCGCCCCGAGATCCACCACTTCCCCGCACAGCCAGGTGATCTCGGTGCGCCGCCCGGCGGCCAGATCGTCGGCCATCGACGATCGCGCCAGCGGATCGATCGCCAGCACCCGGGCCGCCAGCAGACGGAACAGCCAGGTCGGCACCCTGAGCACCGAGGCCATCAGTGTCGGCGGCAGCGCGGTGAGCCGGGCCGGGTGGATACGCGCTCGGCGCATGACCGCGAGCGCCTCCTTCTGCGCCAGCGCCACACAGCGGCGATAGTCGCGATCGGAGAGTTCCTCGCGCAGCGGCAGGCCCGACAGCGCGTTGACCGGGTTGTTCAGGTTCAGCAGCAGCTTGGCCCACTGCACCGGGCGCAGATCGTCGTGGCGCTGCAACGGCAGGCCCGCGCGGTCGAACAGGCCGAGGTAGTCCCCCAGCACCGGATCGTCCTGCACCGCGAGCCCGCCCTCGGTACCGCGATGGTAGTGACCGGGCGCGCGGCGGATCACATTGAACATCACCATGCCGGGCAGCACGACGCACGAGGACAGGATCTCGCGCGCGACGGTGTCGTTGCCGATTCCGTTCTGCAGGCTCAGCACCACCGTGCCGGGCCGGATCCGGCCCGCCAGCGCGCGGGCGGCGTCGGCGGTGGCCCCGGATTTCACCGTGACGAGTACCAGATCGGCTCGATCGGCGTCGTCGGGTTCGGTCGCCACGCGGAACCGCTGCGGGGCGATCCTGTGCGACGCGCCGTCGAGATCGGTCAGGTGCAGGCCTTCGGCCGTGATCTCGTCGAGCAGCCGTCGCCTGCCGACGAAAGTCACCTCCGCGCCGGCGTCGGCCAGCAGCCCGCCGACATACATGCCGATACTGCCCGCGCCGAACACCATCACCCGAGGCGGCGCCCCGCTCACAGCGCGCCCACTTCATCCAGGCCCGCATCCCGGTAGGCCGACAGCGCGGCCTCGGAACGCTCGCGCACCGCGGCGACCAGTTCCACCGGCCCGAGCGCACGCACGCCCGCGCCGAAGCCGAGCAGCAGCCGCGCCATCCAGTCCAGGGTCGCGAAGCGCATGGTGGCTTCCATCGAGCCATCGGGGCGGGTGGCGACCCGGTGCATGGGGTATTGATCGAGCACCCAGCCGTAGTCCGGCCGGATCAGCAGACGGGCCAGCGGCACCGCGGGATCGTCCTGGAACAGGTCGAGTGCCGCCTCGGTGGATACGTCACGTGGCGGCTCGGCCCGCTCGTCCAGTTCGGTGGCGGCCTCCATCCGATCGAAGCGGAACAATCGCACCGCCTCGGCTTCCCGGCACCAGGCCTGCAGGTAGCTGTTGTCGTCGACGAGCAGGATGCGGATCGGATCGACCACCCGCTCGGAGACCTCGTCGCGACTGGCCGAGTAGTAGACCAGGCGCAGCGCGTGCCCATCGGCCAGCGCCGAGCGGACGGAGGTCACCGCGGGCGCCTCCGCCGGGGCGAACGAGGCGGGCTGCGCCCCCTCGGAGTCGGTCGCGCCGTCGGCGATGGCGGATTCGATCTTGGCGATCGCGGCGTGCGCGGCCGTGGGATCGACCATGCCCGGCATCTCCACGATCGAACGCAGCGCCACCAGCAGGGCGGTGGCCTCGGTCGAGGTCAGCCGCAGGGGGCGGTCGATGCCCGCGGAGAAGGTGACCTCGATGCTCTCCTCGGAGAACGACAGGTCGATCAGGTCGCCGGGACCGTAACCGGGCAACCCGCACATCCACAGCTGATTCAGATCGCTCATCAGCTGTTTGATGCTCACGCCCAGGTCGGCGGCCGCCTCGGCGGCGCTGATACCCGGATTGGCGATCAGGTACGGGATCATGTTGAGCAGCCGCGACAGCCGCACCGAAAGCCTGCTCGTACTCATGCCGAAGCCTCCGGGCTCTCCGAGACGGTGACCTTCGCACCCGTGACCTTCGCACCCGTGACCTTCGAACCCGCGGCCTTCGAGACGGCGAGTTCGGAGACCGCGCGCAGCCGCGCCATCACATCGGTGCGCAGTTCCGGCGGTTCGAGCACCAACGCGTCCGGCCCGAGGCCGGTGACCAGCCGCGCGATCCAGTCCCACGAGCGAACCGGCACCTCGAGCACCATCCCGGACCGACCGGCGAGCACCTTCGGCTCCCGCACCGAGGCCAGCCTGCGCAGGTCACGACCGCGACCGTCGGCCACCCAGATGACCGCGGTCCCGGTGACCGGGCTGCTCCTGGTGACCCGGGCGACGATATCGCGCAGATCCACGCCCTCGGGTTTGCGCACCACATTGCGCGGCCCGTAGGCGGTCACATCGGCGGTGATCCGGGAGAGCCGGAAGCTGCGCACCGCGTCGCGGTCCCGATCGTGCCCGACCAGATACCACCGGCCTCGATGGGTCACCACGCCCCACGGCTCGACATCACGCATCCGGTACGGTTCGCCGACCGAGCCCCGATGCTCGAAACGCACGGCCTGACCGGCGTCCACCGCGGCCAGCAGCTTGCCGAGCACCGGCTCCGACCCACGGGTGCGGGCGGGCACCGCGGGCACCGTCGCCACCGGCGCCTCGGTCTCGACGTGGATGCCCGCCGCGCGCAGCTTCAGCAACGCGCCCTCGGCCGCGGCGGCCAGCTCCGGCGACTCCCACAACTGCACGGCGACCGCCACGGCGGCGGCCTGCTCGTCGGTGAGATCGATGTCGGGCAGGGCGTAGGCGTCGGGGTTGATCCGGTAGCCCTCCAGCGCCGAGAACCGCCCGACCGGCCCCACCTCGAGGGGAATGCCCAGGTCGCGTAGCTCGTTCTTGTCGCGCTCGAACATCCGGCTGAACGCTTCGTCGCTGACCGAGTCCTCGTAACCCGCGACGCTTTCCCTGATCCGCTCCGCGCTCAGGAACTGACGGGTCGACAACAGCGCGATGACCAGATTCATCAGCCGCTCGACCTTGGATATCGCCACCCGATAGAGGGTAATCCGCCCGCGCGCGCAGGTGCGCGGCGGCGCGCGAAACCCGCCTCACGCGCTGGTGAGGCGGGCTCGGGCCGGACACGGGTTACATGGAGGCAATCAGCCGTTCCACCCGCTCGTCGACCGACCGGAACGGGTCCTTGCACAGCACGGTGCGCTGGGCCTGGTCGTTGAGCTTGAGGTGGACCCAGTCCACGGTGAAGTCGCGGCCGGCCTCCTGGGCGGCGGTGATGAAATCACCGCGCAGCTTGGCGCGCGTGGTCTGCGGCGGGGTGTCCACCGCGGCGTCGACGGCCTCGTCCTCGGTGATCCGCTTGGCCAGCCCCTTGCGCTGCAGCAGGTCGAACACGCCGCGGCCGCGCTTGATGTCGTGGTAGGCCAGATCCAGCTGAGCGATCTTGGGATCGGAGAGCTCCATGCTGTAGCGATCCTGATAGCGCTGGAACAACTTGCGCTTGATCACCCAGTCGATCTCGGTGTCGACCTTGGCGAAGTCCTGCGCTTCCACCGCGTCGAGCGTACGGCCCCACAGGTCGACGACCTGGTCGATCTGCGGGTCGCGGTCCCGGTTGCGCAGATGCTCGACCGCGCGGGAGTAGTACTCGCGCTGGATGTCGAGCGCACTGGCCTGCCGCCCGCCCGCGAGCCGCACCGGCCTGCGACCGGTGAGGTCGTGGCTGACCTCGCGAATGGCGCGGATCGGGTTGTCCAGCGCGAAGTCGCGGAAGGAGACCCCCGCTTCGATCATCTCCAGCACCAGCGCCGCGGTGCCCACCTTGAGCATCGTGGTGGTCTCGGACATGTTCGAATCGCCGACGATGACGTGCAGGCGCCGGTACTTCTCGGCGTCGGCGTGCGGCTCGTCCCGGGTGTTGATGATCGGGCGCGAGCGGGTGGTCGCCGAGGAGACGCCCTCCCAGATGTGCTCGGCCCGCTGCGACAGGCAGAAGGTGGCGGCCTTGGGCGTCTGCAGCACCTTGCCCGCCCCGCAGATCAGCTGGCGGGTGACCAGGAACGGCAGCAGCACGTCGGAGATCCGGGAGAACTCTCCCGCCCGCACCACCAGGAAGTTCTCGTGGCAACCGTAGGAATTGCCCGCCGAATCGGTGTTGTTCTTGAACAGATAGATGTCACCGCCGATGCCCTCTTCGGCGAGCCGTTGCTCGGCGTCGATGAGCAGATCTTCGAGCACCCGCTCACCCGCGCGGTCGTGGGTGACCAGTTGATGCAAGCTGTCGCACTCGGCCGTGGCGTACTCGGGATGCGAGCCGACGTCGAGATAGAGGCGAGCACCGTTGCGAAGGAACACGTTCGAGCTACGGCCCCAGGACACCACCCGGCGGAAGAGGTACCGGGCAACTTCGTCGGGGGACAGCCGACGGTGACCGTGAAAGGTGCATGTCACACCGAACTCGGTCTCGATCCCCATAATTCGTCGCTGCACTCTTCGAGGTTACAGCCAAGTGGGGTTGTCGCGGGGCGGTGCGGACAACAGCGGGGCACACGGCTTCACAACGATTCGGGGCGGATCGACCGTTTCCGACCGGGAAACTCCGGCCGCAAAAACAGAACGGGTCCGTGCTCGAACCAGTGGTTCGAGCACGGACCCGTCGAGTGATATTCGTCCCGTTCTCGCTAGGCGGAGCCGCCCGGTTCTTCGGGGGAATCATCGGGCAATTCCACCGTAGTGGTCGGTTTCTTCGCCGCCTCGTCCGGTGCGGGCGCGCCGTCGCCCGCGGCCAGGAGTTGCTCGAGCGCGGAGGCGGCGACCCTGCGGAACGCCCGGCGAGGCCGCG
Organism: Nocardia shimofusensis NBRC 100134; assembly: GCF_001613125.1. Lineage (GTDB taxonomy): Bacteria > Actinomycetota > Actinomycetes > Mycobacteriales > Mycobacteriaceae > Nocardia > Nocardia shimofusensis. Next base: position 19,932 of record NZ_BDBT01000006.1, on the reverse strand, counting down.
CCTGTTCCAGGGTGGCGACCTCGAGCTGCGCGACGCCGATGGCGCGCTTGTCCTTGTCGCCTTCGGGGATGGCGGCCTTCAGGGCTTTCACCGCGATGGCGATCGCCGCACCGAGCTCCAGGCCCGGCTGGTAGGAGCTCTTCAACTCCGTGACGATGGGCTCGGTGGTACCGCCCATGACCACGAACTCGCGCTCGTCGACGATCGCGCCTTCGTAGTTGATCCGGTACAGCACCGCTTCCGGAGACTCCCCGGCGTAGCCCACCTCCGCGACGCAGATCTCCACCTCGAACGGCTTGAGCTGGTCGTTGAAGATCGTGCCGAGGGTCTGGGCGTAGGCGTTGGCCAACGCCCGGCCGGTGACATCGCGCCGGTCGTACTGGTAACCCCGCAGATCGGCCTGCAGGATCCCGCCACGGCGCAGGCTCTCGAACTCGTTGTACTTGCCCACGGCGGCGAAGCCGACGCGGTCGTAGAGCTCGCTGACCTTGTGCAGCGTGGCGGAGGGATTCTCCGCCACGAACAGCACGCCCTTGTCGTAGGTCAGCACGATCACGCTGCGACCCCGAGCGATGCCCTTACGGGCGAGCTCGGTCTTGTCGCGCATGATCTGCTCGGCGGACGCGTAGTACGGCAGCGTCATGCGAGCGCACCCCCTTCCTGAGCGGCGGTGCGATCTGCCACGATGCCGCGGGCGATCTCGGCGAGCCGGTCCCCGGCCACCTCGAGCGCCCCCTCGGCATCGATCACGACCGCGGTCGGGTAGATGCCGCGCAGCAGATCCGGCCCGCCGGTGGCGGTGTCGTCGTCGGCCGCGTCGTAGAGCGACTCGATCGCGATGCGCAACGCCCGGTCCTGATCGATTCCCTTGGTGTACAGCTTCTTCAACGACGTCCGGGCGAACATCGACCCGGAACCGACCGCGGTGTACCCGAAACGTTCCTCGCTGCGCCCGCCGACCACGTCGTAGGACACGATGCGACCGGCCCGGTCCGGGTCACCGGCCGCGCGCTCGTCGTAACCGACGAGCACCGGCACCACGGCCAAGCCCTGCATCGCCGCGGGAAGGTTGTCGCGCACCATCTTCGACAGCTTGTTGGCCTTGCCGTCGAAGGTGAGCGGGACGCCCTCGATCTTCTCGTAGTGCTCGAGTTCGACCGCGAACAATCGCACCAGCTCCACGGCCATGCCGGCGGTACCGGCGATGCCCGCCGCGGAGTAGGTGTCGGTGATGTACACCTTGTCCATGTCCCTGCTGGCCAACAGGTTTCCCTGGGTGGCCCGGCGATCGCCCGCGATCAGCACGCCGCCGCGGTAGCTGACCGCGACGATGGTGGTGCCGTGCGGGGCGATGTCCTTCGCGGCGGCGCCACCGGCAGAACCGGTGGCGCCGTCGAGGGCTGAGAACCTGTTGGGCCACAGCAATTCCGGAGCGTGTAGCCGCAGGTGTTCGGTGAAAGAGGAAAGCGCGTGCCCCGGGTGGAGACGCATCGGGTCACCCGCAGTCACTGGCCGCCCTTCTGCACGTAGGCGCGGACGAAGTCCTCCGCGTTTTCCTCGAGCACGTCGTCGATCTCGTCGAGCAGGTCGTCGGTCTCCTCCGCGAGCTTCTCGCGGCGTTCCTGCCCTCCGGCATCGGGGCCGCCGGAACCTTCGTCCTCGTCGCCGCCCCCGGTGCGCTTGGTCTGCTCTTGTGCCATGGCAGCCGACCTCCTGTGTTCTCATCATGACCGGAGCCAGGGGTGAGCACGGTTCCGATCATGCGCAATGTGCGTGCTCGTTCCTCAACACTACCCAGCGACCCCGACACCATGTCGGATCTGTTGTCTTTTCGTGCGGTCTGTCCAGGTGATCTCCCCGGCGATCAGTGGGTGAGCTCACGCACCAGTTCGGCCGCGCTGTCCACGCCGTCCAGCAGTTTTCCGACGTGCGACTTGGTGCCACGGCGCGGCTCCAGGGTGGGAATGCGCACCAGCGAGTCACCGCCCAGGTCGAAGATCACCGAATCCCAGCTCGCCGCCGCGATATCGGCGCCGAACCGGCGCAGGCACTCGCCGCGGAAGTAGGCCCTGGTGTCGGTGGGCGGATTGGTCATCGCGTCGAGCACCTGCTGCTCGCTGACCAGCCGCTTCATCGACCCGCGTGCCACCAGCCGGTTGTACAGGCCCTTGTCCAGGCGGACGTCGGAGTACTGCAGGTCCATCATGTGCAGCTTGGGCGCGGCCCAGTTCAGGCCCTCCCGGCTGCGCATGCCCTCGAGCAGGCGCAGCTTGGCCGGCCAGTCGAGCAGGTTCGCACATTCCATCGGGTCGCGCTCGAGCAGGTCGAGCACCATCGCCCAGTTGTCCAGGACGTCGCGGGCACGCGGGTCGTCGTTGCCCTCGCGGTCCATGAACTTGGCGACCTTCTCGTGGTAGAGCCGCTGCAGAGCCAGACCGGTGAGCTCGCGTCCGTCGGCCATCGCGACGGCCACCCGCAGGGTCGGGTCGTGGCTGATCTGGTGCACGGCGGTGACCGGGCGGGCCAGCTGCAGGTCCGACAGGTCCTCGCCCGCCTCGATCAGATCGAGGACCAGGGCGGTGGTGCCCACCTTGAGATAGGTCGACATCTCGGCCAGGTTGGCGTCGCCGATGATGACGTGCAGCCTGCGGTACTTGTCCGCATCGGCGTGCGGTTCGTCACGGGTGTTGATGATGCCGCGCTTGAGGGTGGTCTCGAGGCCGACCTCGACCTCGATGTAGTCCGAACGCTGGGACAGCTGGAACCCGGACTGATCACCGGACTGGCCGATGCCGACCCGGCCGGACCCGCAGATCACCTGGCGGGAGACGAAGAACGGCGTCAGTCCCACGATGATCTGATTGAACGGCGTGTCCCGGTTCATCAGGTAGTTCTCGTGGGTGCCGTAGGAGGCGCCTTTACCGTCGACATTGTTCTTGTACAGCTGTAGGCGCGGCGCCCCCGGCACGCTGGAGGCGTGCCTGGCGGCGGCCTCCATGACCCGTTCGCCCGCCTTGTCCCAGATCACCGCGTCGAGCGGGTCGACGACCTCGGGCGCGGAGTACTCCGGGTGGGCGTGGTCGACGTAGAGCCTGGCCCCGTTGGTGAGGATCATGTTGGCCGCGCCGACCTCGTCGGCGTCGATGACCGGAGCCGGGCCGTTCATCCGGCTCAGGTCGAACCCGCGCGCGTCGCGCAACGGCGACTCCACCTCGTAGTCCCATCGGGTCCGCCGCGCGCGCGGCACGCCCTCTGCCGCCGCGTACGCCAGGACCGCCTGCGTGGAGGTGAGGATCGGGTTGGCCGACGGCTCGGTAGGCGTCGAGATGCCGTATTCGACCTCTATTCCGATGATGCGCTGCATCCCTCGAGCCTAGGCGACGCGCGCCGTCGCGGCGGCCGTACCCGTTCGCGCCCCGTCCGATCCGGTGTCTCCACATTCGTCGGGGGTGCGATCGGGGTAGCGGTCGTCCGCGATGGGTACCCCGGATGGTTCTCTCGGGTGACGACAGCGCAGGCGCCCGCGCCGGATAGTGACGAGGTGACCGAACAGATCGCCGATCCCGCGCGCAATCCGGCTCCCGGCTCGCCGGCCCCGGCCGCGCCCGGACGACTGGCCGCCCTCGATGTGCTGCGCGGTATCGCGATTCTGGGCACGCTCGCGACGAATGTCTGGATCATGACCGATTCGGAGGGCATGATCGGCTATCTCGGCCACGTGGGCTCCACGAGCGCCGGGTGGACCGAGCGCGTTCTCCAGCAGATCGCCCAGGGCAAATTCCTGGGATTGCTCACCATCATGTTCGGCATCGGCCTGGCCATACAGCAGGCCACGGCGACCCGTGCGCGGCGCCGATGGCCGGGCGGTTACCCGTGGCGCGCGGGTCTGCTGTTCCTCGACGGCGTCGTGAACTTCGTGCTCGTGGCCGAATTCGATGTGCTCATGGGCTATGCGGTCACCGGCCTGGTGGTGGCGTTCCTGCTCGCGACGAGCGAACGGGCGCAACGGCGATGGCTGATCGTCGCGACGGCGGTGCATCTGACCCTGCTGACACTGATCGCCGTGGTGCTGGCGACCGCGCAGGCCACCGAATCCGCACCACCCGCACCACTCGACCCGAATCCGTACGCGGACGGCTCGTTCTGGGATCTCGCGCTGTTCCGGCTCGAGAACGCGGGCCTGTTCCGGCTCGAGCCGGTGGTGATCTTCCCGATGTCGGTCGCCCTGTTCCTGACCGGCGCCGTGCTCTTCCGGCGCGGCGTCTTCCGGCCGGAAGGCGCGCGCCTGCGGCGGGGACTGATGATCGTCGGCGCGGCGGCCGCCGTCGTCGATCTGCTCGCGGGCGTGCTGGGCGGCGGCAACGCGCTGATCTTCACCCGTTACGGGACCGCTCCGCTGGTGTCCTTCGGTCTGCTCGCCCTCGTCGCCGAGTGCTACGCGCACGGGCGCCGGACCGGATTCGCCGGACGCAGGCTCACCGAGGTCGGCCGAACCGCGTTGTCCTGCTACATCCTGCAGAATCTGGTGGCCTCGGCGCTGTGCTACGGCTGGGGGCTTGGGCTGGCGGCGCGGGTCGGCGACGAGACCCGGGTGCCGTTCACGATCGGGGTGTACCTGCTGGTGTGCGCTGTCGTGGTGACGGCCGCGCATCTGTGGTTGCGCCGCTTCGACCGGGGGCCGGTGGAATGGCTGTGGCACACGAGTTATCGGCGGCTGGCCGGCGACCGCTGACGAAGGTCGTCTTCCCCCAAGCCAGGACGGTCGGCCCCGACGGGGACCGACTCGCCGAAACGACCACGGTGAGCGCGTGTCGCCGGATATTCTCGTGTGGCGGGCCCGAATCCGGACCCGCGGATGCGCGGCATGCGGGAGCGTCGGATGGAGAAGACCCTGGTCGTCGACGAAAAGCCCCGCTGGGCAACGGCTCTGCTGCGCCCCGGCATCCTGGCCTTCGGCGGGCCGATCGAGCCCTCTGCGCTGCACGCCCATCACACCGTCCAGATGCTGGTCGCCCGGACGCCCGTCACCGTCATGGACGCAGGCGGCGTACGCCATCAGGGCACCCGGGTGATCGTGCCTGCCGACGCGCCGTACCGGATCGAATCCGCGGCCGAGGGCGCGACTCTGTACCTCGACCCGGAGACCGCCGCGGGCGCGGCCGCCGTGGCCGACGCCCACCGCGGCGGCTGGGCGGATGACCGGAACCCGTTGCCCGCGACCATGGCCGACTCACCCATCGCCGAACAGGTCGCCGCCATCGTGCAGACCCTGCGCTCGACACCGCTCATGGCGCCGCACCGGCACGCCGCCGTCACCGAGGCGCTGCAGCTGCTGCCCTCCCTGGTCCTCGACCGCAGCATCCGCGGCGCGGATGTCGCCAAACGGGTCGGGCTCTCCCCCGGCCGCCTGTCCCACCTGTTCACCGAGCAGGTCGGAATCCCGTTGCGCCCCTACATCCTCTGGCTGCGGCTGCGCATCGCCATCGGCCGCTTCGGCTCCGGCGACGATCTGGCCGCGGCGGCGAACGCCGCGGGTTTCGACGACAGCACCGACCTCACCCGCACGTGCAGGCGCACCTTCGGTCTCACCCCGGACGCCCTGCACCACGCCGCGCACTGGGATCTCGGCGACGAAGTGCGTTAGCACGCGCCGTCGATCCACGGTGTCCGATCGCCGCAGCCCTCGCCCGGCAGGTCCCTGCGGCGGACAACCGCTGTCCGGCATCGCGGCCGAGCACTGGGCCCCGACGAGCGGGTCCGCTCCGGCATCAGTCCGTAGCCGGCTCCTCGTGTGCCGTGGCGCGCAGGTGATAGCGCGCGCCGATCGTCCTGAGCGCCTGCCGGACACCCGGCGGAGCCCATGCCGCCGACGGGTCCTCGAGCACCTCGGGATCGATCAATCGCACGGTGTGGTGTTTGAGCCGGAGCTCGAATTCACCCGCGGCCATGACGTTCTTGAGCCAGTCGACGTCACGGCCGTAGGTGAGTGCGATGCGATGCACCGGCCCGTCGGCGAACGCGAGCACCGGCGTCTCGTAGGACCGGCCGGAGTGGCGGCCCTTGTGCAGCACCACCGCCAGCGGTCGCACGCGGCTCGCCAGCGGACCGGCGACCCGATTGGTGACGTGGCGGTTGAACGTGGCCAGGGAATGCGGAAGTACCATCTCGCCCTTCTCAGCTCGAGGATGCCACCGAGGCGGCCCACGCGGCGAACGCGCTCGGATTGCGGGTCTGCAGCAGCACCCGGCCGGGCCCGATGAAATCGAAGACGAAACCCTCACCGGATTTCAGTGACTGGATCGACCGTCCCGACACCGCCCGGCGAATGGTGAAGCTCATCGTCAGGTCGTAGGCGACCACGTGCCCGGTGTCGATGGTGATCGGCTCCCCCGGTGGCAGGTCGATGACGTCGATCGCACCGAACACGCCGACCACCGCCTCGCCCTCGCCGTGGGCTCGCAGACCGAATCCGCCCTCACCGCCGAACAGGTTCGCGAACCCGCCCCACTTCCCTTCCACGGTAACCCCGTGGGAGTTGGCGATCCAGCCCCCACGATTGATGAAGTACGGCCGGTCCGGCGTGATCGTCAGGCTCAGCATGTCACCGGGCAGCGCGGGCGCGACATCCACCCAGCCGCCCTGCGGCGGCGCGGTGAAGGTGGAGACGAAGAACGACTCCCCGGCCAGTACCGACCGCTTCAACCCGGCCAGGATGCCGCCTTCGGCCTTGGCCTGCAGGCTCACACCGGCCGAATGCGCGAGCATCGCGCCGCTCTCGACCCGCATCGGCTCACCGCCCGCCAGAAAACAGCGAGCGACGGTCGAAGCGGGATTGTGGCGCATCTGTACCTTCATGTTCCCGGACCCTACCGCGAGGCAACGCTCAACGCTCTACCCGCGAACTCGCCGGGCCCCCTCGGCGAATTCGTCCAGGACGCGCACGATCTCCTCGGCCACCCAGATACGGTTGCGCGCTCGCGCCTTCGGAGCCCGCAGCACGCCGGCGCCGACCAGTCGGTCGATCGCCCGCTGCGCCGCCACATCCGTCACGCCGAAGGTAGCTCGCACGTAGGCGTTGCCGACAACGGGCTGCGCGGCGAGCCGGTCGATCAGGGGCCACACGACCGAGTCACTGCGGGCGGTGACGGCGGAGCGGTAGTCGTCGCGGATCTCGCACAGCCGCGCCACGAGCCGGGCGCCGCTGTCCACGGCGAAGAAGGTGGCATCGACGAACTGCCGGATTATCGGCACCGGATCTCCGGCCCGGTAACTGGTCAGCGCCTCGAAGTAGGCGGAGGTGTCGACGAGCAGGCCGGCCGACAACGGCACCGTGACGTGGCGGATGAGCCCGCGGCGGTGCAGCATGGCGTGCACCAGGGCCCGGCCGGTACGCCCGTTGCCGTCGGTGAACGGGTGGATCGTCTCGAACTGGGCGTGCGCGAGTGCGACATGCACCAGGCCCGGCACGTCGGTCCTGGCGACGAAATCGAAGAGGTCGGCCATCGCCGCGGGCACCCGAGTGTGATGCGGCGGCACGAACATCGCACCGTGCGGACCGAGCGCGGAACCGCCGATCCACACCTGCTGGTCCCGCCACCGTCCCGCATTACCTGGATCGGATCCGGACAGCAGGGCGTGATGCATCGCCAGCACCGAGGATTCGTCGATCTCGTGGCTGAGCGCCAGTGCGGCTTCCATCGTGCGGACATTGGCGGTGACAATCCGCGCATTGCGATTGGTGTGCTCACCGAGTCCGGCCAGCGCGAGCTGCCGGGCCCCCACGGTGAGGTTCTCGATCTGCGAGGAGGCCGCGCTCTCGGTACGCAGCAGCACCGCGCTCATCGGGCCCGCTTCGGTACCCAGCGCGCGATGCGCGTCGAACCGGGCGAGGGTGCTCGCGGCCTCTTCCGCCTCGACCAACAGTTCGGCGGGCAGCTCGAGTGACTGTCGGGCGATGACGGGCACGGTCGCGGCGCGATAGTCCCCGGTGTGCTTACGACGCTGCGTCCGCGACGTGGCCGCGTCGCCGAGGGACCAGGGGTAGGACTCCTCGCCGATCGCAGGCCAAGCAGCTGGGACGCGCAGGCGATCGTCTGCCATGCGCCGAGCTTACCAAACCTTATCGAGATAAAGTTCGGTAACAGGTGCGTTGACCGTACCTTGCGGCGGAATACGGTACGACGCCGTGTGCCGAAGGTGTCCGGATCGACGAGCCGGCCCGGGCCGCCGATCGTCGGCCCGGTGTCGGGTTCGGATCGGGAGTGGGCCGGTCAGCCGAGTTCGCGCAGCGCTTCCGCGCTGCGGGCGACGATCGCACGGCCGTCGCCGGTCAGCACGATGGGCCGTTGGATGAGCTCGGGCCGCGCGACCAGCGCTTCGATCCAGCGCTCACGGTCGTCCGGAGTGCGGCCCCACTGCGCGAGACCGAGATCCTTGGCAAGCCGTTCGCCGGTGCGGGTGATCTCCCACGGCTCGAGGCCGAGACGGTCGAGCACGGCACGCAGTTCCTCGGCGGTAGGCGGCTCGTCCAGGTATCTGCGGACGGTGAATCCCGTGCTGATCGCCTCCAGATGCGCGAGTGCTGCCCGGCTCTTGCTGCACCGGGGGTTGTGCCATATCTCGGTGTGCCCTTCGGTCATGGGCTCAGCCTAGTATCCGGACCCGATCGCCTCTGGCTCGTGTCACAGGCGCATCCAGCGCGGCCACAGGGCCGCCCAGCCGCGTAGCGACCACCGGCCGCGATCCCGAGACGGAATCGCGGCCGGTGGTCCGGTGCGCTCTTACAGATACTGACCGGTGTTGGACTCGGTGTCGATCGCACGGCTGGCGCTGGCGTTCTTGCCGGTGACCAGGGTGCGGATGTAGACGATGCGCTCGCCCTTCTTACCCGAGATCCGCGCCCAGTCATCGGGATTCGTGGTGTTGGGCAGGTCCTCGTTCTCGGAGAACTCGTCCACGATCGAATCGTAGAGATGCTGGATGCGCAGGCCCGGATTGCCGGTGTCGAGCACCGCCTTGATCGCGTACTTCTTCGCGCGGTCGACGATGTTCTGGATCATCGCGCCGGAGTTGAAGTCCTTGAAGTACAGGACTTCCTTGTCACCGTTGGCGTAGGTGACCTCCAGGAAGCGGTTGTCCTCGCTCTCGGCGTACATCCGGTCGACGACCCGTTCGATCATCGCCCGGACACAGGCCGCCTTGTCGCCGTTGAACTCCTCCAGGTCGTCGGTGTGCAGCGGCAGTTCCTTGGTCAGGTACTTGGAGAAGATGTCCTGCGCCGATTCCGCGTCCGGACGCTCGATCTTGATCTTCACATCGAGGCGGCCGGGCCGCAGGATCGCGGGGTCGATCATGTCCTCACGGTTGGACGCGCCGATCACGATGACGTTCTCGAGCCCCTCCACGCCGTCGATCTCCGAGAGCAACTGCGGCACCACGGTGGTCTCCACGTCCGAGGAGACGCCCGAGCCACGGGTACGGAAGATCGAATCCATCTCGTCGAAGAACACGATCACCGGTGTGCCCTCGGACGCCTTCTCGCGAGCCCGCTGGAAGATGATCCTGATGTGGCGCTCGGTCTCGCCCACGAACTTGTTGAGCAGCTCGGGACCCTTGATGTTCAGGAAGAACGACTTGGCTTCCTTGGCGTCCTCGCCGCGCGCCTCGGCGATCTTCTTGGCCAGCGAGTTGGCCACCGCCTTGGCGATGAGCGTCTTACCGCACCCGGGCGGACCGTAGAGCAGCACGCCCTTGGGCGGACGCAGCTCGTATTCGCGGAACAGGTCCTTGTGCAGGAACGGCAGCTCGACCGCGTCGCGGATCTGCTCGATCTGCCTGCCGAGGCCGCCGATGTCGGTGTAGTCGACGTCGGGCACCTCTTCCAGCACGAGGTCCTCGACCTCGGCCTTGGGGATGCGCTCGAAGGCGAAGCCCGCTTTGGTGTCGACCAGCAGCGAATCGCCCGGCCGCAGCTTGCGGATGGGCGAATCGGGATCCTCCAGGTCGTCGACCTCGGCGACCTTGGCCAGCGGGCCCGCCAGCCAGACCACCCGCTCCTCGTCGGCATGGCCGACCACCAGGGCCCGGCGGCCGTCGTCGAGGATCTCGCGCAGGGTGCCGATCTCACCGACCGCGTCGTAGTCGGTGGCCTCCACGACCGTGAGGGCTTCGTTCAACCGGACGGTCTGGCCGTAGGCGAGCGTGTCGGTGTCGATGTTGGGTGAACAGGTCAACCGCATCTTCCGACCGGAGGTGAACACGTCGACGGTCTGATCCTCGTGCACGCCGATCAGCACGCCGTACCCGCTCGGGGGCTGGCCCAGCCGATCGACCTCCTCACGCAACGCGACCAACTGCTGACGTGCCTCCTTGAGGGTGTCCATCAGCTTGGTGTTGCGAATGGTCAGCGAATCGATGCGGGCTTCCAATTCCCGCGCCTGATCCGGCGAGTCGGCCAGTTGCCTTCGGAGCGCAGCCACCTCGGCGCGTACCGCCTCGAGCTCTCTCCAGGCCGCCGAATCCGAATTCTCGATGGGGCTCATGTGCTGCTCCTCCCAGTCCCGGTCTTACAACGCTACCGGGCGCGAACCGTTCTCGCCCTGCGACATTGTTTCTTCGTGATCACATCTGCCTTGCGATCGGCGGCGGAGCTCCATGTTAGCCTCCCCTAACCCGACTGGGGAGACATTCCCTCGCACCGCCGAAAGGTTGCCGAATATGCACCGTCCTACCCGATCGCTGCGAGCGGGCATCGCCACCGCCGTCGCCGTCGTCGCCCTGGCCGCCGGACTCGTCGGCTGCTCGGACGACGAGTCCACCGACACCGCCGCGACCAGCAGCGCGGTGGCCACCAGCGCGGCCTCGGCCACCACCGGCCCGGCCTCCGCCGCTACCGGCGAAGAGGGCCACTCGCACGAGGCCCCCGCTCCCGACGAACTGCAGGCCACCCTCGACCGGTTCGCCGACCCCGCCGAGCCCGCCACCGAGAAGACCGGCCTGGTCGTCGACGGCGACAAGCGCCTCGCCAATATCGAGGCCATGAACGCCGCCCTCGGCGGGTACGGCGCGCTGACCTTCACTGTCACCGACGTCACCGTCGAGGGCGAGACCGCGACCGCCCAGGTGGTCATCACCTCCCCGCACGGCCCTGCCCCCGCGATGCCACTGACCTGGCAGCACGAGGACGACAGCTGGAAGATCTCGGACGGGAGCGCCTGCACCCTGCTCGGCTTCGCCCAGGCGCCCTGCCTCTCCTGACCGCTCTCGCGCGGCCGGGGTCACCCCCGGTGGCGGGCCGGGCGTCAGCGCTCAGCCCTTGGACGGGCGCCGCTGCGGCTTGGGGGTGACCACGCCCTCGGCCAGCCGCCGCGCGCTCACCAGGAACGCGGTGTGCGCCTGCATCCGGTGCTCCGGGCGCACCGCCAGTCCGACCACGTGCCACGGCCGCACGATCGACTCCCAGGAGCGCGGCTCGGTCCAGCACTCCTGCTCGCGCAGCGCCTCGACCACCTTGGACAGCTGGGTGACCGTCGCCACGTACACGATCAGCACGCCACCGGGGATCAGCGCCTTGGACACCGTCGGCAGCGCGTCCCAGGGCGCGAGCATGTCCAGCACCACCCGGTCCACCGGTTCGCCGTCGTAGTCGGATACGTCCCCGACGGTCAGCGACCAGTTCGCCGGCCGCTCGCCGAAGAAGCGCTCGACATTGCGCACCGCGTGCTCGGCGTGGTCCTCGCGGATCTCGTGCGAGATCACCTGCCCCTCCGGCCCCACCGCGCGCAGCAGCGAGCAGGTCAGCGCACCCGAGCCCGCGCCCGCCTCGAGCACCCTGGCGCCCGGGAAGACATCGCCCTCGTGCACGATCTGCGCGGCGTCCTTGGGGTAGATCACCGCCGCACCGCGCGGCATGGACAGCACGTAGTCGACCAGCAGCGGCCGCAGGGCCAGATACGGCGTGCCGTTGGTGGAGTTCACCACGCTGCCCTCGTCCGTCCCGATCAGGTCGTCGTGCTTGATCGCACCGCGATGGGTGTGGAACTCCTTGCCCGGTTCGAGGATCACCGTGTGCAGGCGTCCCTTCGCGTCGGACAGTTGCACCCGGTCCCCGATGGCGAATGGCCCGGTCCGTCTGGCCGTCATGAAACTCCGTTCCCTGTGGTGTCAGTGCCGCCGGATAGCCTGCCAGGTATGTCAGCGCCCGCGTCCACACCCCCTGCCGAGCCTTCGACACCGCCGCGTGCGCAAGCCCGCAGACCGGCACTGTCGCCCTCGCGGGCAACGGATTTCAAGCAATGCCCGTTGAAGTACCGGCTGCGCGCGATCGACGCGATCCCGGAACCACCCACGCGCCAAGCGGTGCGCGGCACGGTGGTGCACGCGGTCCTCGAAGACCTCTACGGACTACCCCAGCCCGAGCGCGGCCGCGCCCGCGCCGACGAACTCGTCGAGCCCGCCTGGGCACGGGTGCTGGCCGAACAGCCCGAGATCGCCGAACTGCACGCCGACGAGGGCACCGGGCCCTTTCTGGCCGAGGTGCGGGCGCTGCTGGACAATTACTACCGGCTGGAGGATCCGACCCGCTTCTCCCCGGAATCACGGGAGGCCAGGGTCGAGGTGGAGCTGGCCGACGGTGTGCCGGCGCGCGGCTTCGTCGACCGCATCGATGTGGCGCCGACCGGGGAGCTGCGGGTGGTCGACTACAAGACCGGGCGCGCACCCGGTCCGGTGCAGGAGACCAAAGCGCTGTTCCAGCTGAAGTTCTACGCGCTGGTGGTCCTGCGCACCCGAGGCGTGCTGCCCGCCCAGCTGCGATTGATCTATCTGGCCGACGAGCTGATCCTCACCTACACCCCCGACAGCGAGGAGCTGGATCGTTTCGAGCGCACCCTCGGCGCGCTGTGGGCGGCCATCCTGGAAGCCGGGCGCACCGGCGATTTCCCGCCGAACGTCAGTTGGCTGTGCGGTTATTGCGATTACAAACCGCTGTGCCCGGCGCACGGCGGTACCCCGCCGGTCTATCCCGGCTGGCCGCAGACGGTCGGCGAGTCCTTCGAACAGATCGAGGCCGAGGCCGTCTCCGACTGACCCTCACCACCGGGTCCGACGCTGGAGCCAGCGGACAACAACACCGACAGCACCACGCCGACAACCGGATTCACCACCGTCGCGAAACCGCGCACACGGGCGGTGTTCGGCCTGAACAGATCCTGTGACCACCGGGCTCGGCAGCGTCACCGTGCGGCGCACAGCGGCCGCTGCCGAGCGCGCGGTACTCAGAACGCGCGGCAGGACCGGATGTCGGTGGCCAGGATCGCCTTGGCGCCCAGATAGGCCAGCTCGTCCATGACGTGGTTCGACTTGCCGCGCGGCACCAGCGCCCGCACCGCCACCCAGGACTCGTCGGCCAGCGGCGAGACCGTCGGCGACTCCAGGCCGGGGGTGATCTGCACCGCCTTGTCCAGCAGGTTCTTCGGGCAGTCGTAGTCCAGCATGAGGTACTGCTGGGCGAAGACCACACCCTGGACGCGCGCGATGAGCTGGTTGCGGGCCCGGTCCTGCGCGTCGGAGCCGATGCGCTCCACGAGTACGCCCTCGGAGTCGCACAGCGACTCACCGAAGGCCACCAGATTGTGTTGGCGCAGAGTGCGGCCGGAGCCGACCACGTCGGCGATCGCGTCCGCGACACCGAGCTGGATGGAGATCTCGACCGCGCCGTCGAGGCGGATGACCTCGGCCTCGAGGCCGCGCTCACGCAGGTCGGCGCGCACCAGGTTCGGGTAGGAGGTGGCGATCCGCTTGCCCGCCAGATCGTCGACCTTCCACTCGCTGCCCGCCGGGGCGGCGTAGCGGAAGCTGGAGCGCCCGAAGCCGAGGGCGAGCCGTTCCTGGACGGGGGCGCCGGAGTCGAGGGCCAGATCGCGGCCGGTGATGCCGAGGTCGAGTTCGCCGGAGCCGACGTAGACGGCGATGTCCTTGGGCCGCAGGAAGTAGAACTCGACCTGGTTCTGCGGGTCGAGCACGCTCAGTTCGCGCGAATCGGTGCGCTTGCGGTAACCGGCTTCGGACAGGATGGAGGTCGCCGATTCCGACAGCGAGCCTTTGTTGGGGACTGCTACGCGCAGCATGGGGAACGGTGTCCTTCCGGAGGGTGGAGGTATCGAGCGGAGAACGCGACCGTCACAGATGTCGGTACACGTCGTCGAGCGTCAGCCCCCGGCCCACCATCAGCACCTGGACCCAGTACAGCAACTGCGAGATCTCCTCGGCCAGGGAATCGTCGCTCTCGTGTTCCGCGGCCAGCCAGACCTCGCCCGCCTCCTCGAGAACCTTCTTACCCTGGGTATGCACGCCGGCGTCCAGGGCGGCCACGGTGCCGGACCCCTCGGGACGGGTGGCGGCACGATCCTGCAGCTCGGCGAACAGGGATTCGAAAGTCTTCACGGGTCGACATTCTCTCAGATCCCGGCATCCGCCCCGCACACGCCACCGGGTTCACCCCGCGCGCACGCGCGCGCCCGGTCCCTCGCCTCGGAAATCGGCGGCGGACCGGGCGCGGGCGAACCTCAGCGAGCCGGGGTCACTGCGGCGCGGCCAGCAGTTCGGCCAGTTCGCTCACCGCGATCCGCAGCTGATCGGCGAAGGCGTGCATCTGATCGGCGACCGTGGTCGGGGTGGCCAGGTACAGGTTCCAGCGATCCGGCAGCAGCACATAGGCGATGCCGATGCAGCGCGGGCTGGTGGAGCCGAAACCGAAGTACTCGATGTTCACCGACGGCGCCGAACTGGTGCTCAGATAGTCGTCGCGCATGATCGTCCAGCCGGGGCTGTCGTAGAGCGCGAGCGGCTCGGTGACGCCGAGCTCCGCGCCGCGACGGCGCTGGATCCACTGCAGCTCCCACAGGTGCTGTTCGGGGGCGTCACCAGCCTGGCACTGCTGGGCGCGGGCAACGTGCGCGTCGGCGGCGACACGGGCCGCGGCCAGCCTCGCCTCGTGATCGGCCGCCGGGTCCACCATGGCGTCGACAAAGGCGATGATCTCCGGGGTGATCACGCGCATCGCCTCGGTGCGGCCGTTGCGGTACTGACGGGTCGCGATGGACTCGTAGGTCGCGCCGGTCAGGCCCTTGCTGCGCCGGTGCGCGAGCTGGTAGCTGAGCTGGGCGAAGGCGTCCGGTGAGATCTTCAGCTTCTTGGCCTCGGCGGTGCCGAACTCGGTGAAGCTGACCGTCGTGGTCGCATTCGCCGCCGCGTAGTCGGCGAAGTCCTTGGCGGCGGCGAGAATGCGCTGGCGCAGTTCGGAGTCGAGGCCGAACTCGATCGGCGCGACCGCCGGCGTGCCCTGCGCTCGTGCGCCCGCGGCCTCGGCGTGCTCGGCGGCGGTGCGCTCGAGCAGGGTGTCGACGAAGGACAGGATGGTGGTGCCGTCCAGTCCGCAGTGCTCGACATTGATGCCCGCGCTGCCGTCGGCGAAGACGATGAACGACACCGACTTGTCGAAGTAGCGGTTGGCGCTGTCGCCGTGCAGCAGCTGATCGCAGGCGTGCAGGGTGTCGCGGGGCGCGAAGTCCTCCAGGCACACGCAGAACAGCGCGGTCTCGATGGTGTCGAGCGCGGCGGCGTTGGCCGGCTCCGCGCGCAGCAGCTCCCGGTCGGCGGCCCATTCGGCGCGGGCCTTGGTGGTCAGGTGCCCCACGGAGGTGTCGGCGTCGGCAGCCGTGGCGCCCGCCTCGAGCACCGTGCGCAGACCCTCGCCCAGCTCGTCCAGGGTGTGCGGCACACCTTCCGGGCCGATCACGTCGAGCCGGAAGACGTTGCCCCGATGGAAGACCGCGATATGGCGTTCCCGCGAGGGGCCGGGCCATTCGTCGGTGTAGGGCACCCGCACGGAGTCCTGTTCGGCGCCGGGGATGCGGGTCTCGGAGAACAGGTACTTGTTCTGCCACATCGACAGCCGCTTGCCACGCTGGGTGGCGGGCGGGATCTCCTCGCGATCCAGCGCCAGCTTGTAGTCGACTGCCGCGATCACGATGGCGGCCGCGCGCGAGACCTGATCGGACGCGGTGGAGGCGGCCAGGACGGTGTCGTCGCGGAAGAGGAAGAAGAAGTTGGCGTTCAACGCGATCCGGTCACGTCTGCCCAGGTAGCGCGAGGGCCAGAACTGGTCGAGCCAGCTGCCGACGCCGGGGGTGGCGTCGTATTCGGCGAGCGCCGCGTGCAGGGTGCGCCCCGGCCCGTCGGCGCTGAGCAGTTCGGCCACCGCCGCCTCGGTGGTGGCCAGTTCCTCGGCGGTCAGCAACGGCGAGCACCACTGCAGGAAGCGCTCGGCGCTGGCCTCGAGCGTGGGCAGCGGAACGCGGGGCAGTTCGTCTTCGGCGGCGAAAGTGCGTTCGGTCAACTCGGTTCCTCGTATCGGGTGGGTGCGCCGCGCCACGGGTGCGCGGGCAAATCTGCGGAAGGGGTTCACTCGTGCCGGGGATC
Organism: Nocardia shimofusensis NBRC 100134; assembly: GCF_001613125.1. Taxonomy (GTDB): domain Bacteria; phylum Actinomycetota; class Actinomycetes; order Mycobacteriales; family Mycobacteriaceae; genus Nocardia; species Nocardia shimofusensis. The sequence goes on along the minus strand of NZ_BDBT01000006.1, from coordinate 3,453 downwards.
ACGCTTGTCCACGATCCTCGGGCACGCGACGGCGTTTCGCCAACCGCCCTCGCGCGGGTCCGCGCTCGGGCGTGGCGCCCCGGACGGTGACCGGGGCGCGGCGTGGGCAGTTCTGGTCTCAGGGACGGCGTTCGGGGTCTGGCCGGGAGAGGAACAGGCGGGCGCACAGCCAGCCTTCGCTTTCGTGGCCGCGGGTGTCGATCTCGTTGTCGGCCAGCGCCGTCAGCACCTGCCGCTGTTCGACGGGCGAGGCGAACCGCCGCTGCTTGTACAGGCCGGGAAGCTGCTCGGTGCGATAGCCGAGCGCGTCGAGCTCGGCCGCGATCGGCGTGAAGTCGAACATGCGCAGCACGAAATGCGCCATCCACGGCAGCCGGTCGGGCCGCGCGGCGGCGATCCTGGTGATCGTCTTCTCGGTGACATAGCCGATGCAACCGGTGGAGACGACCAGATCGGCCCTGGCGAGCGCCTCCCGCTGGTCGTCGGTGGGGTCCGCGGCCTCCAGATCGGCGTGCACCACCTCGTGCAGCAGCCCCGCCTGCTCGGCGTACTCGAGGGCGGGCCCGGACGCGTCGATGCCGACGAAACGGACGCCGGGCCACGCGTCTTTCGCGGCGAGCCTGGCACGATCGCGCTCGACGAGCTCGGCGCGATCGGCCTCACCCGCCGAGCGGTAGTGCTCGGCCAACTCGCCGATGGTGGTGTCGAAGCGCATGAGTGCGGCGTTCACGCCGTAGGAACAGCCGATGTCGAGCACGGTGACCGGGTCGGCGGCCTCCGGCGAGCCGTGCATCACGGCACGGAATTCCCGAATCTGCTGTTCGAAGAAGGGCTTGGCCAGTTCCGGAATGCGATAGTCCAGTTCGGACATCCGGGCGTAGTACTCGCGGGGATCGGGACGGTCGTAGATGTCGTCGAAAGAGGCTTTCCCGGTGGTGTGCAACGGCACTGGCACGTGTCTCGGTTTCCCTTCGGGTCGGAACTTACTCAGTCGAGTAGTCGGTCGCTCCGGACCGCCTCGGCCGCGGCGATGTGATCCGGCAGAACGCGCCCGAACAGCTGGCGGGTGCGTTCGACGGTGCCGATGACGCCGGGTCGGTCGGTGTAGGCGAAGATCGCCGAATGACGTTGCGTGGCACCGGAGACCGTGGACACCCGGTGCAATGAGTAGCGGCCCTGGAACAGTTGCAGGTCGCCGGGGCGCAGGTCGAGTCTGCGCACCAGGTGATCGCCGGAGCCGGTGAGCACATCGCGCACATCGTCGAGATGCTCGTCGTCGGGAGTGCGGATGGCCGGGCAGTACTCGAAGACGCCGCCGTCGTCCGGCACGCGGGTCAGCATGCTGACGGTGAATTCGTTGGTGTCGAAATGCCACGGGTGCGACATGCCGGGGGCCACCACGTTCAGACACAGCCCGGCCAGCGGATCAGCGTATTCGTGCAGTTCGGGACGGCCGAAGCAATCGGCGACGAACCGCTGGAAGAACTCGTCGACGTAGAGGCGATGGATCAACGAGCCGGCGGGGATGCGGTCGCGCGGCACGAAGGCGTTGCCGCGTTCGAGCACGATGCGGCCGGGATGCCCCTCGGGCAGTTCGGCGTCGAGCGGGATGTTGTAGGCGTTGACCTGCTCGGTGCGGTAGTAGGCGTGCGGCGCCATCTGCTCGCCCTGCTTGCGCAGGGTGTCGACCAGCTCGGGCCGGATGAACTCACGCAGCACGGTGCAGCCCGACTCCGCGAGTTCGGCGCGCGCGGCCGAGACCGCCGCCTCCCATTGCGCACCACCCGGCTCCCGCAGCGGATACCTTGCGGTGTCGACGATTTCGTCCAACACGCCGATCGATGCCATATCGACATTGTTATGCACGGCGTGTCGAACACGCCCGGGATTCGGAAAGATCATCGGTGAAGACGGTCACAGCGGCGATATTTCAGCTATCCGGGCCCAGTTGCCTTGTGACACAGCCGGTTATCGCCCGGACAACCATATCTTCAGTAGTTGAGCAGCAGCGCTTCGTGCAGATGATCGACGGTCAGGCCGACGAGCGAATCACGCAGCATCCGGCCGGGGCCGGCAGGCACCGGGATCTCACAGGGCACCACGATCACCGCGCAGCCCGCCGCGGCCGCCGCCCGAGCGCCGGTCGGCGAATCCTCCACGGCCACACAGTGCCGCGGGTCGACGCCGAGCAACTCCGCGGCACGCAGGTAGGGATCGGGGGCGGGCTTGCCCTCTGGCACCTCGTCGCCGCAGACCGAGACGTCGAAGTGGTGCCTGCCGATGGTGTCGAGACCGAACTCGGTGAGCGAGCGGACGGTGTTGGTGACCAGCGCCGTGGACACCCCCGCCGACCGCACCGATGCCAGCGCGTCGGCCGCGCCGGGACGCCACGGGATCGGGCCGGTCATCAGCCGGCCCACCCGCCACTCCAGGAAATCGGCGGCCTCGGCCAGCGCCCGCGGCGTCGGATCCGCGCCGAGACCGTTGAACACGATCCGTAGCGCGTTCGGCCCGGACGCGCCGATCAGCGCGTGCCGCAGCTCGTCGGTCATCACGCCGCCGAGTTCCACCGCGAGCTCGCGCACCGCGATGTCCCACAACTTCTCCGAATCCAGCAGCGTCCCGTCCATATCCCACAGGACCGCGGCGAGTCGCCCCGTCATCCGCGTATTTCCCCTCGACCCGAGCCTTCCGGGGGCTGTCCCCGGCCTGTCGCCTCCAGCCTATCGGCCCACCATCGCCCGAGCCGGGCACGGTGGGGCCCGAACCGGGCGGGCGCCTACCGCCGCCCCGGACCTCCTCGGCGCGGCCGGGGGCTCAGAGACCGGAACCGGAGATCAGGGTGCGGTCGCCCTCCCGGGTGACGCTGATCCAACGGCTCTCCCCCGCCACCGTGCCGTCGCTCTTGACGTAGGTCAGCGAGACCGTCGCGCGGTCGGGCCCGTTGGGAGTCACGCTGTTCACGCTCACCGAGCGGATCGAGGACCAGAACGAGGAGTAGGAACCGTAGCCGCCGGTCTGTGCCTGGTAGGCGGGCGAGAGCTGCGCCCACGCGCCGGCGATGTCGCCGGGCAGCATGGCGTAGTAGCTCTGGGCGAACTGCGCCGCGTCGGCCGCAGGGGCCGCCGTGGTGGTCGTCGAGGGCGTGGTGGTCGGCGCCGCGCCGGTGGTCGGCTCGGCGTCACCGGCGTCGGTGGTGTTGTCCGGCGGCGCGGGCTCGGCGGACGCCGGAACCGAAGGGGGCGCGGCGGTTTCGTCGCCGTCGGTGCCGCGGGTGAGCAGCAGGACCACGGCGAGGGCCAGCACGGCCACCACCGCGACGGCCGCCAGCATCAGCGTCGGCTTGCGCTGTGTACCCGAGTCCGCGGCACCGGCAGCCGGGGGCGGCGCCGGTGGACCGTACCCACCCATGGCCGGTACCGGGGGCGCGACCGGCGCGGGCGAGGGCCGGAC
>NZ_BDBT01000005.1 GCF_001613125.1 Nocardia shimofusensis NBRC 100134 | reverse complement strand
GGCAAGAAAAGTTGATGTTCCCCGGTTGCCACGCGGCCGCCGGAGCGGTTCTTGGTCACAGCGCCGCCGGGTAGATGGCCGGACTCCCAGGCAACGAGCTTCGGCGACGCGTTGGTCGGGCGACGACAATCCGGCTGGAGGATCGAATAGACATGGCCGATGTGGACCCGGCGTGGGTACGTGCGTGGGAACTAGGCGTCCGAACATTCGGATTCGCCCTGTACGCCGTGATTCCCACCGTGATCGGGTGCGGACTCCTGTCCACCGATGTGGCGGAGTGGGCCGGTCTCGGTGTCGTCCAGCGTGCAGCAATCGGCTACGCGCTGGTCTGTCAGGTGGTGGCGATCGCGGCGAGCTGGCGTACCCCGCCCGTCGGCGCGTCGCTGGTCGTCGTTCGCACGCTCTTCTTCTCGGCCTATGCGGCGTTGGCGGTAAGTGCGGCTCTGCTGGCTGGAGAAGACGACTGGAATATCCTGACTGTACCGATCTTCGCGTTCATGATCATCATGCTGCATGCTGTCTACGAGCGCTGCACACAGCGTTTCGAAGCGTTCGGCACCGACACACCATCGGACGCTGACGGCTGAACGCGGTGCTCCGCGGGGGATGAGCAGAGGGCCGCGGTGCCGCGGCCGAGAGGGCCGGACTCGTCGAGTCGGAACGTCACCGCCGCGGTCCGCGACGGCAGGTTGCCTTTGTGTTCCGGGTGGTGTGGCGTGACGACTCCATTGTGTTAGCCGCGCAATTGCCGATTGCTGTTCTTCTTCCGCCGAATCCCGCTCGGCACGCCCCCGATCCTGGTAGCCGCATCGCTTACCCGGGGGTTTGTGACCCTTGCGCTGCCTGTGTTCGTCGGGTCCGCTCTGCGGGAACTACTCCGGCCCCGCCGAGCGCTGGCGGGGCCGGAGCGGTGACGTCAGTTGGCCGGAGCCGGGGCGGGGAAGTGCACCGTCTTCGTCTCGAAGAACTCCGCGAGCCCCTCCGGCCCGCCCTCACGGCCGATGCCGGACTGCTTGTACCCGCCGAAGGGCAGGGTGAAGTCCATGGCGGCGGTGTTGACGCTGATGGTGCCGGTGCGGATACGCCGGGCCAGGGCGTATCCGCGGTCGATGTCCTCGGTGTACACCGCGCCGGACAGGCCGTAGATGGAGTTGTTGGCGATGGCGACGGCGTCGTCCTCGTCCTCGTAGGTGATGATCGAGATGACGGGGCCGAAGACCTCTTCCTGGGCGATGCGGTCGTCCGGGCGGACGTTGTCGAGCAGGGTGGGGGCCACGAAGTAGCCCTTGTCCTGGCCTTCGGGACGACCGCCGCCGAGCACGACGGTGGCGCCGTCCTGCCGGGCGATCTCGATGTAGTTCAGTACGCGTTCCTGCTGGCGAGCCGACGCGAGCGGGCCGAGGAAGTTGGTGGGCTCCCACGGGTTGCCCATGGGCAGAGCCCCGTAGGCGAGCTTCAGCGTCTCCACCACCTCGTCGTGGCGAGCGCGGGAGACCAGCACGCGGGTCAGCGCGACGCAGGCCTGGCCGGACTGCAGGCAGCCCGCCATGGGCAGACTCTGCAGCACGTTGTTCAGGTCGGCGTCGTCGAGGATGATCGCGGCCGACTTGCCGCCCAGTTCCAGCGAGACGCCCGCCACGCGCTCGCCGGCCAGTGACATGATGCGACGGCCCGCGGCGGTGCTGCCGGTGAAGGTGATGTGGTCGACGTCGGGGTTGGTGACCAGCGCCTCGGACACGTCGCGGTCGGCGCACAGCACGCTGACGACGCCCTCCGGGATCCGGCCCTCGGCGACCAGCTCGGCCACGATGTCGGCGAACACCGACGGCGACTCCGGCGCGTCGGGGGCGGTCTTGAGTACCACAGAGCAGCCCGCGGCGAGTGCGGGCGCTACCTTGAAAGCGATGGTCCCGATCGGGCCGTTCCACGGGATGATGGCGGCGACAACGCCTTTGGGCTCCTTGACGATCTCGGACACACCGCCGTCGGCGCGGGTGCGCCGCTCGGACAGTTCGGTCGCCCTGGCGACGGCGGCGACGGCACGGAACAGGCCGCCGGTCATCTGCTGGGTGGGGGCGCTGATGGACACCGGCACGCCGACCTCGACGACGCCGATGGTGGTCAGCTGGTCCACTCGCTGTTCCAGGCGGGCGGCGATCTCGTCGAGTACGTCGGCGCGCTCGGCGATCGGCGTGTTCGCCCATTCGCTGCGGTCGAACGAGGCGCGGGCGGCGGCCACCGCGGCGGCGATGTCCTCGGCTGTGGCCAGGCGCACCCGGGAGACGGTCTCCTCGCTGAAGGAGTCGACCAGTTCGGTCCAGTCGTTCCCGGTCGAAGCGGTCCAGTGCCCGCCGATGAACACCTGCTCGCGGTCGGCGATCACGGGCTTCGGCGCCGAATCGGGGGTGGGCGAATCGATTGTGCTTGTCATGAGTTCGATGTCCTTCTGGTTGCCATTCGAGAGTGCGCGGCCGTGGCGCTCGTCGGCCGGGTCGCGGAATCCGCGACGGCGGAACTGGCGTCGCGCGCGCAGTGGGTGACCATCGAGTGGTGTGACAGACGCCGTGCGGCGCCGTGCGATGCAGGTCACACTAAACCTATAGGGTTTAGTTTGCAATAGGTTGTCCGGCAGTCTGTCGACTGTCGGCTCGGCCGGTCAGGCGAGGAATGCCGGCAGGACGAAGCTCTCCAGCATCTGACGGTGCGCGGGGTCGGCCGGATCGTCGAAATCGAAGCGGCCCACCAGGATCAGCTGGACGAGACCGAGCCATTCGCAGGCCTTCTCGTTGTCGATGCCCGAGCGCAGCTCGCCGTTCTCGCGGGCACGGTCGAGGATCGGACCCCACATCTCCAGGGTGAGGTCGGCCGCCAACTGCGACGAGCCCACCACGGCTGCGGCCAGATCCATGTGCTCCGGGCTGACGATCAGCCGGATCAACGGATCCTTACGGCCACGATCGACCATGAAGATGAGCCCGTCGATCAACTGGTCGCGGAACGTCTCGCGCTCGAGCACGTACTTGGTGCCGCGCACGAACAGTTTCCGTGAACGCAGCCGGATGAGTTCGGCCACCAGCGTGTCGCGGTCCCGGAAATAGCGATAGATCGTGGGCCGGGACACGCCCGCTGCCTTGGCGATGTCGTCCATCGTGGTCTTGGCGACACCGAAATGCAGGAAAGTGGACTGCGCCGCCTCGAGGATCTGGCCACGTGCCTCCTCGAAATCCGAGCTGAGCACATTGCTGTTGCGTCGGGCCATGCCAGTCCTGCCCTCCACGGGTTCGAAGTTGACCGCTGTCGTTTGACAATACCCGCGAAACGTTCTGCGTTGGCCGTCCGCCCCGGGTGTGCGGCGCGAGTCGCCTCACGCCGCACCGTGCGATCAGGAGACGGGAGTGAATCGGATGGGCAGCCGAGCGCACCCGCGGACCTGACTGGAGTGCAGCACCGGCGGGTCGGACTCGACCAGGTCGTAGTCCGGGATCCGCCGATGCAGCTCCTCGAGCGCGATCCGAAGCTCGATCCGGGCCAGGTGCGAGCCGATGCAGCGATGTGCGCCCGCGCCGAAGGACAAGTGCCGGTTGGGCATCCGGTCGAGCTCGAGCTGATTCGGCGACTCGAACTCCGCGCTGTCGCGGTTGGCGCCACACAGCATGAGGATCAGCTGGTCGCCCTCGGAGATGGTGACGCCGCCCAGCTCGATGTCGCGGGTGGCCCGGCGGCCCGGGATCACCGCCGCCTCGATGCGCAGGATCTCCTCGACGGCGGAGGGGATGATGCTCTCGTCGTCGATGATCTGCTGCCGCTGCTCGGGGTTGTGGACCAGGTGGATGATGCTCCAGGCCAGCGACCCTTGCACGGTGTGCAGGCCGGCGATGAGCAGCAGGAAGAACATCCTGTTGAGCTCTTCGTCGGTGAGCGACCGGGTGCCGTCCGCGAGCTCGAACTCGCTGTGGATGATCGTGGAGGTGATGTCGTCGCTCGGCGCGGCGCGGCGCTGTTCGATCATCTTCTGGAAGTAGCCGAGCATCTCGAAGGCGGCCTGGGCACGCGCCGTGTTCGACTCTTCCTCGGTGCCTCCGGGGACGCCGATGAGGATGGTGTCGGTCGCCTCGGTGAACAGCGGGGCGTCTTCGAGCGGCCAGTCCATCAGCGCCAGGAACACCCGGGCGGGCAGCTCGTGGGCGAACTCGGCGATGAACTCCGCCTCGCCCTTGCCCGCGAACCCGTCGATCAGCTCGTTGACCACGGCGCGGATGTCGTCCTCGATCGCCTTCATCCGGGTCGGGCTGAACAGCGGCTGCAGCGCGCGCCGGTAGCCGGTGTGCTCCGGCGGATCCAGTTCCAGCGGAATGAACTTGCCGAAACCGGCGGTCGTCGAGACCAGGTTGTTCGGGTGGCTGGAGAAGGTCTCGGCGTTCCGCAGAACTTCGTGGATCTCGTGATAACGGGTCACGATCCAATGTCCGCCGTGCGCGGTGGAGTACACCACCGGACCCTTGGCGGCGAGTTCGGCGACACGCTCTTGGACGGTGTCGACGGGATGGGCGAGTGCGGGGTCGTAGACGTCGAAGTCGACGACGAGCTCAGGGGGAACGGCGGTAATGCTCGTGGTCATCGCGATCGGTCCTCGGAGTCGGAGGGGGCTGTGGGCATCAGCGACAGCGCGCGTTCAGGGCAGACGGATACGGCGGTGTCCGCGTCGTCGAGCAGGTCCTCGGGAATCGGATCGAGCAGGACGACAGGGTCGCCCTGCTCGTCGGACTCCACCAGGATCGGCGCGACCGCGTAGCACATGCCGTGGCCGGCACACGCACCGCGATCGACGACGAGTCGGACCGGGGGAGTCGTCATCTCAGAGGTCTCCGGGCGAGCCCTTGTCCTCGGCGAACCACATGCCGACCCGGGCCAGGGTGCCGCCGTCGGTGGAGGGCAGGCACAGGCCGGAGATGTAGGCGGAGTCGTCGGAGGCCAGGAACAGGGCGACCTTGGCGTTGTCGACCAGTGACGGCGGACGGTTCAGCTTCAGCGGGATGGGCGAGATCGACGGATCCCAGGGGCCGGCGACCTGCTCGTAGGACTGGCCGACAACCGGCGAACCGGCGGGCATCAGGAAGTTCGGCGACATACCGTGCGTCGGCGCGATCGCGTTCACGCGGATGCCGTACTGGCCCAGGTCCAGGCTCAGGCCGCGGACCAGGCCGTTCACGCCCGCCTTGGTGGCCGAGTACATCGCGATGTTGTGGTAGGCCACCAGCGAGGCCGCCGAGGAGGTCGCCAGGATGGTGCCGCCGCCGTTCGCGCGCAGCGCGGGAACCGCCGCCTTGGCGGAGTAGAAGACACCGCTGAGGTTCACCCCGAGAACGTGCTGCCAGTCGGCGTCGGTGAGATCCTGGAAGTCGACCTGCTCGCCGCCCGCGACCGAGGGGACACCGCCACGGGAGACCACGCCCGCGTTGGCGAACATGATGTCGAGCTTGCCGAACTCTTCGACGGTCTTCGCGACCGCGGCGTCGACCTGGCTCTCGTTTGCCACGTCGGCCGTGATCGCCAGAGCGGTCCCGCCCTGTTCTTCGACGATCTTGACGGTCTGTTCCGCACGGTCGGCGTCGATGTCGACGACGGCGATCTTGGCGCCTTCGGACGAGAAGAGCTGGGCGCACTGACGGCCGAATCCCGATCCGGCACCGGTGATGACGGCGACTTTGCCTTCGAGCTTCATGGGTGATTCTCCGCTGTCGAGGAATGGTGAGACGGGCTCGAGCGAGGCCGTCGGCGGGGGAGAGGCAGCAACGGACTGTGACAGGCGTCCCGATCTTGGGCCGACCGTTTGGATCTGGAGCGAGAGTGCTGTACCTCACAGCAGAAGCTACGCCACGATACGACTGACGTCAATCGTCATTTGTCATTCGACTGAGCTGATCGAGCTCGGCCCGATTCCCGGTCTCGCGCGGCGAGCTGCCCAGCAGCCGTTGTAAAACTAACAACGTTAGATATAGTCTCGCTGTGCGCGAGAGCGACGAACGAAGGAGGAGAGTGCGATGACACTCGATCCGCGGACCCCGGTGCTGGTCGGGGTCGGCCAGCACAGCGAGCGCGACGGCGGCCTCGAGCCCATCGATCTGCTGACGCAGGCAGCCCGCACCGCAGCCGTCGACGCCGGGTCGACCGAGCTGCTGCGGAAGATCGACGCGGTCCGGATCGTGCGGCTGCTGTCGTGGCGCTACCGCGATCCGGGCGCCCTGCTCGCCGAACGCCTCGGCGCGCGGCCCCGGCTCACCGGCTACACCGGCAACGGCGGGAACACACCGCAGACACTGGTCAACATCGCGGCCGCGGAGATCGCCGCCGGACAGCTCGATGTCGTGCTCGTCGGCGGCGCGGAATCCTGGCGCACTCGGTCGAAACTGCGCGCGCGGGGCATCCGCCCGGAGTGGACGGAGCAGGACGAGTCGGTGCCGAAGGCGCCGCTGGTCGTGCCCGAGGTCCCCATGTCGGCGGAATCCGAGCGCCGCATCGGCCTGGATCGCCCCGCCTACGTCTACCCGCTGTTCGAACAGGCGCTGCGCATCGCCGCGGGCGCCTCGATCGGCGAGCACAGTGACCGGATCGGCGCGCTGTGGTCGCGTTTCAGCGCGGTGGCCGCGGCGAATCCGCACGCGTGGACCCGGCGCGAATACCAGCCGTCCGAGATCACCACCGCGACGCCGGACAACCGGTGGGTGAGCGCGCCGTACACCAAGCTGCTGAATTCCAACAACATGGTCGACCAGGCCGCCGCGCTGCTGCTGTGCTCGGTGGAAGTCGCTCAGCGGCTCGGCATTCCGCGCGATCGCTGGATCTTCCCGCACGCCGGGGCCGAGGCGCACGACACCTACGCGATCGCCGAACGTGGGGCGCTGCACCGCTCGCCCGCCATCCGCATCGCCGGCGCGCGCGCCCTCGAGCTGGCCGAGACCGGCCTGGACGACATCGCTCACGTCGACGTGTATTCCTGCTTCCCGTCGGCGGTGCAGGTGGCCGCGGCCGAACTCGGCCTGCCGATCGACGATCCGGCCCGACCGCTCACGGTCACCGGCGGACTCACCTTCGCGGGCGGTCCGTGGAACAACTACAGCACCCACGCCATCGCCACCATGGCCGAGACCCTGCGCCGCGATCCCGGCACGCGCGGGCTGATCACCGCCAACGGCGGCTACCTCACCAAGCACGCCTTCGGCGTCTACTCCACCGAGCCGCCCGCACACGGGTTCCGGCACGAGGACGTGCAAACGCTCGTCGACGCCGAACCCACCACGGTCGCGCCGGCCGGCTATCAGGGCACGGCCGAGGTGGAGTCGTGGACCGTCGTCTACGACCGCGACGGCGAGCCGGAGACGGCGTTCGTCGCCGCGCGCACCCCCGCCGGTGCGCGGACTCTCGCCCGCAGCATCGACCCGGTCACGCTGAGCTGCCTGGCCACCGAGGACGCCGCGGGCAAGGCGGTCGCCGTCGACGCCGACGGCGGCTGCGCCCTCACCTGAGCAGCGACCCGAGCTGCCGTTCACGACGAAGGAAAACCGAATGTCTCTGGAAGAGTTCCGTACCCGATACGAAGCGCATGTGCACAAGGTCGCCGCCGGTGATACCGCGGGCGCACTGGCCGACATGGTGCCCGAGAAGCTCGCCACCGTCTTCGAGGGCGTGACCGTCCCGCGCGGCGCCGTCACCGCCGTGCGGGTGCGCGATGTGCGCGCCGATGGTGACACTCGGATCGGCGAGGCCGTGTACACGACGGCCGACTCCGTGATCGGGCTGCGCTCGATCTGGGAGAACCACGACGGGGTGTGGCTGGCCGCCGCCCTGGAGAACTTCCCCGTCGAGGTCGGTTCGTGAGCATCGAGTTCCACTGGGGCCCGGCTCCGGACGGCATCGACACGCCGTACTGGGACGGGCTGCGGGCGGGGGAGTTGCGGCTGCAACGCTGCGCCGAGTGCCGCGCCTGGATCTGGGGACCGCAGTGGTTGTGCCCGCACTGCCACACCTTCGATCCGGGGTGGGAGAGCGTGGAACCGGTCGGCACCGTCTACAGCTGGTCGCGCAGTTGGTACCCGTTCATCTCCGAACTGCCCGTCGCGACGCCGTATGTGACCGTCCTGGTGGAACTTCCGCAGGCCGGTGACCGGCGGGTGCTCGGCATTCTCAGCGAACCCGAGCCGGCGAAGGTCCGCGTCCGCATCGGCGACCGGGTGACCGGCCGCTTCGAACTCGACGAAGGCGCGACCTGGCCGCTGCTGCGCTGGACCCTGGCACCGGAGGGCACCCGATGAGCACCATCGACATGCGTGGCGCGGCGGCGGTCGCGGGCATCGCTGAATTGCATTACCGCCGTGGTGAATCCCCGCACGGCGAGCTCCGCATGACCCTGCAGGCGATTCTGGCGGCCTGCGCGGACGCGGGCATCGCGCCCCGCGAACTCGACGGGTTCGTCTCCTACGCCGGCGGCGGGAACGACGGCTCGGTGATCGGCGCCGCGCTCGGCGTCGACGATGTCCGGTACTCGGCGATGATGTGGGGCGGCGGTGGCGGCACCGTCGCCGCCGCGATCAACGCCGCCGCCGCGGCCATCGCCACCGGCCAGGCCGACTGCGTGGTGGCCTATCGCGCGATGGCGCAGGCCGACACGGGTCGTCTCGGCTACGCCAAGTACTACTACGGGCCGCACTACCTCGCCCACGGCATCGGCTCACCGGCCCAGGTCTGCGCCATGCGCACCCAGCGAATGCTCGAGCACGACGGCGTGCCGCGCGAAGCCATGCGCGCGCTGGTGCTCGCGGCCTACCGGCACGCGCAGAACAATCCGACCGCTCAGGCCTACGGCAAGCCGCTCGACGAGGACGCCTACGAACAGTCCCGGCTGGTCACCGAACCGTTTCACCTGTTCGACTGTTCCCGCGAGAGCGACGGCGCGGTCGCGCTGGTGCTGGTCTCCGCGCAACGGGCGCGCACACTGAACCAACCGCCCGCCTATGTCATCGCGGGCGCGCAAGGCGCGCCAGGTGGCTACTCCGCGCGCATCGACAACGACGACCAGTACTCGACTGCTGGATTCGCCGGTGTGAACGGGCGTCCCGGCGTGGCCGATCGCCTGTGGGCAGTTGCGGGAATCAAGCCCTCGGACGTCGATGTCGTCCAGGTCTACGAGAACTTCAGTGGCCCCGCCGTCGCCGCGCTCATCGATCACGGCCTGGCGCCTTCGGGCCCGGCGGCCGGCTCGGTGCTGACCGTGGACAACCTCACCGCCGGAATCGGCACACTGCCGGTGAACACCAGCGGCGGCAATCTCGGCGACGCGTTCGTCAACGGTATGAACCTCGCGGCCGAGGCCGTCCGTCAGATCCGGGGCACCTCCACCAATCCGGTCCCCGACGCCAAACTCTCGCTGTTCATCGGCGGCCCGATGGCGCCGCTGGTCAGTTCCACCCTGTTCGGGCACGAAGACGCCCTCTGAATCCATCCCCGTCGCGGAGGTCCCCATGGATGAAACCACGCTCGATCGGCTCGACCTGTTCATCGGCGGCCGTTGGGTCGCGCCACGCCACGGCGGCAGCACGGACGTGATCGAGGCCGCCACTGAGAAGGTGCTCGGCCGGGCCGCCTCGGCGTCTACGGCCGACATCGACGCCGCAGTCGTCGCCGCCCGCACCGCGTTGCACGGTCCGTGGGCCGACTACACCGCCGAACAGCGCGCCGATGTGCTCGACCGATTCGCCGCGGCGCTGAAGGTCCGGGCCAAGTCCACCGCCGCGCTGGTCAGCCGGGAGAACGGCATGCCGATCACGTTGTCGATCAGCGTCAACGGCTACGGCCCCGCCGCGATGTTCTCCTACTACGCGGGCCTGATCCGAGCCGCGGCGTCCGAAGATGTGCGGCCCAGCATGTTCGGCGGGCGGACGGTGGTACGCCGGGAACCGATCGGCGTGGTCGCCGCGGTCACCCCGTGGAACTACCCGCAACCGCTGAGTGCGATGAAGATCGCGCCCGCGCTCGCGGCGGGGTGCACCGTGGTGCACAAGCCCGCACCCGAGACCGCTTTGGACGCCTACATTCTCGCCGAGGCAGCGTTGGAGGCGGGCCTGCCCGAGGGCGTGCTGAACATCGTGCCCGGCGACCGGGAGGCGGGCGCCCATCTGATCGCCCATCCCGGCGTGGACAAGGTCGCCTTCACCGGATCGACCGCCGCGGGCCGCGCCATCGGCGAGGTCTGTGGACGGCTGCTGCGCCCGGTCACCCTGGAACTCGGCGGCAAGTCGGCCGCCATCGTCGCCGAAGACGCCGACCTGGACGTGTTCGCCGCGGCCCTGTTGGAGGTTTCGCTGCCGAACAACGGCCAGACCTGCCATGCCAGTACCCGCATCCTCGCACCGAGGTCGCGCTACGACGAGGTCGTGGACGCGGTCACCGAGACCGTGCGCGCTCTGCGCATCGGTGATCCGCTCGACCGCGAGACCGCGATCGGCCCCCTGGTCAGCGCGGCGCAACGGGAACGGGTGCTCGGCTACATCGCCGCGGGCGACCGCGCCGGCTTCCGCCGCACCACCGGCGGATCGATTCCCGCCACCCCATCGGCGGGCTGGTTCGTCGAGCCCACGGTGTTCGCCGATGTCGACAACACCTCCCGCATCGCGCAGGAGGAGATCTTCGGTCCGGTGCTGACGATCACGCCCTACGACGGCGACGACCACGCGGTCGATCTGGCCAACGACACCGAATACGGTCTGGCGGGCACCATCTGGACCACCGACGAGGCGCGGGGGATCGCGCTGGCGGCGCGTATCGAGAGCGGCACCGTCGGTGTCAACCATTACGCGCTCGACATGGCCGCACCGTTCGGCGGGGTCAAGGCCTCCGGCCTCGGACGGGAACTCGGCCCGGAAGGGCTGGCCCCGTACCAGCAGCCGAAGTCGATCTATCTCGGCACCCGCTGAGTGGCAGTGAAAGACGGTGCAGCAGTGAACTTCCCACTCGAAGGCGTTCGCGTTCTCGATCTGACCGACGGCCTCGCAGAATCCTGCGGCCGCTATCTGGCCGACCTCGGCGCGCATGTGGTGCGGGCCGAGCCCGCACAGGGGTCGGCGTCGCGACAGGCCCAGCCCCGTGTCGGCGGCGTGAGCATTCCGTTCGCCCTGCGCAATGCCAACAAGCTCGCGCAGACCGCCGACCTCGACACCGAATCCGGTCGCGAGCGCCTGCGTGAGCTCGTCGCCGGGGCCGACATCGTGGTGGAGTCGTTCGCGCCCGGCTACCTGGCGGCCCGCGACTGCGCCCCCGAGCGGTTCCTGTCCGCCCGGCCCGAACTGGTGTGGGTATCGGTCACCGGCTTCGGACAGAGCGGTCCCTACGCCGACTGGACCGCGACCGAGCCGGTGTTGTACGCGCTGAGCGGGGCGCTCTCACGCTCCGGCGCGCCGGACGCACCGCCGCTGCTGCCTCCGGCCGGATTGGTCGAAGAAGCGGTCGGCACCCACGCCGCATGGTCGGCGCTGCTGGCCTATTTCCGCCGGATACGTTGCGGGCAGGGCGAATTCGTCGACCTGTCGGCCTTCGAGGTGATGGTGCACGGCTTCGATCCCGGCTTCGGCACCCAGGGCTCCGCCGCGGCCGGACGATCCGAGGACTTCCCGCGTAACCGTCCGAACGCGGCCGCCTTCTACCCGGTGTTCGCCTGCGCCGACGGCTATGTGCGCCTCTGTCTGCTCTCGAAACGACAGTGGCGGGCCATGTTCGACTGGCTCGGCGCACCGGAGGAGTTCGCCGACCCGAAGTACGACACCATTCCCGGCCGGTTCGCCGCCGCCGACCGGCTGCATCCGCTCATCGGGAAGCTCTTCGCCGGGCTCACCCGCGACGAACTGGTCGCCGAGGGCTCGGCGCGCGGCATCCCGCTCGGCGGACTGCACGACATCGCCGAAGTGCTCACCCAGCCGCACTTCCTCGAGTCGGGCGCCCTGATCGACACTGAAATCGCGCCCGGCCTGCCGGCTCGCGTCCCCTCGGGCTACCTGACCGTCGACGGCGAACGCACCGGAATCCGCCTGCCCGCACCGGCTGTGGGGGAACACGACGGCTTGGCCGATCCGTGGTGCGATGCGCGGTCCCCTGCGGCGACTACGCACGACGGCCGGGGCGGGTCGGTCGCAAGTTGGCCGCAGACCCAGGAGCGCATCGGGGAAACCGGTGCGGGGCCACAGACACGAACCTCGTCGGCAGTTGTGCGCGATGGACTCACCGATGCGGCACGGCACATCGATCCGGGGCAGGACCTGCGGATTGCTCTTTCCGCTACAGCGCTCGGCCCAGACGACCGCCCGCTGAGCGGTCTGCGGGTGCTGGACCTGGGGGTGATCGTGTTCGGCGCCGAGCTGAGCAGGCAGCTGGCCGACTACGGCGCAGATGTCATCAAGATCGAGAATGCGGCCTTCCCCGACGGCCTGCGCCAGACCAAGCGCGGCGCGAAGCTGGCCGCCTCGGTGGCGTGGGGGCACCGCAACAAGCGCAGCCTCGGCCTGGATCTGCGCAGCCCCGAGGGCTTGGCGCTGTTCCGCGCGCTGGCCGAGGACGCCGATGTGGTGCTGGCGAACTTCAAGCCGGGCACCCTGGCGTCGATGGGGCTGGCCCCGCGGGAACTGCTCGCCCTCAACCCCCGCCTGGTGATCTCCGAGTCCAGCGCGTTCGGCGGCACCGGCCGGTGGCGCACCCGGCTCGGCTACGGCCCGTTGGTCCGCGCCTCCTGCGGAGTGTCCGCGTTGTGGCGCTACCCGGACGACCCGGAGCTGATGTGCGACGGCATGACGGTGTACCCGGATCACATCGCCGCGCAGGTCGCGGCCGCGGCGGTGCTGGCCGCGCTTATCCGCCGCGAGCACACCGGCCGGGGCGCGGTCGTCGACATCGCCCAGGCCGACACCGCGCTCGTGCAACTGGGCGTGCAGCTCGCCCTGGAATCGCTGCGCCCCGGTTCCGTCGCCGCCACCGGCAACGCCGACCCCTATCACGCGCCCTCCGGCGTCTTCGCCTGCGCGGGCGAGGACGAGTGGTGTGCGGTGACAGTGCGCACGGACCGCGAATGGGCGGCCGTCTGCGACCTCGCGGGCGCACCACAGCTGGCCGCCGACCCGCGCTACGCCACCGCCACCGCGCGGCTCGAGCACCGTGCCGAGGCCGATCGCGTCCTCTCGGACTGGCTGATACGCGTGCGGCCGACCGAGGCCATGCGGCGATTGCAGGATTGCGGGGTGCCCGCGGGCGCCATGCTGCGGCTGCCCGAACTGCTCACCGATCCCCACCTGAAGGATCGCGGCAGTTTCGCATGGCTCTCCCATGACCTGCTGCCCGCCCCGCTGCCCACGGCCACGTCGGTCGGGCACTTCACCCGTACCGCCGAACCGCCGCTGCGTCCGGCGCCGGTCGCGGGGGAGCAGACCCGCGAGATCTGCCGGGAACTGCTCGGTCTGGGCGACGCGCGGATCGACGAACTGATCGCGGAAGGCGTACTGCAACCTGCCGCGCATCCGCCCACGACCTGACCCCGTTGCGTGGTCGAGCTCAAAGAGGCCGGCGCCGTGCAGATGCGGCGCCGGCCTCGATGTTCGGTCAGAGCCACCGGCACCCGGCACGACAACGGCGGTGCGAACACGAGGTCCGCACCGCCGCAGCATTGTTCGACGACACTCAGGCGCGCATCAGATCACGGTGGATGATCTCCTTCATGATCTCGTTGGTGCCGCCGTAGATCCGCTGGATACGAGCGTCGATGTAGGCCTTGGCCACCGGGTACTCGATCATGTAGCCGTAGCCGCCGTGCATCTGCACCCCGGCGTCGATCACCTTGCCCTGCAACTCGGTTGCCCAGAGTTTGGCCTTGGCGGCGTCGACGGCGGTGAGGGTGCCCGCGTTGTACTCGCGCACGCAGCGATCGATGTAGGCGCGGGAGACCTCCACGCCGGTCTGCAGTTCCGCGAGGGTGAACCCGAGGCCCTGGAACTCGCCGATCGGCTTGCCGAACGCCTTACGCTCGCGCACGTAGTCCAGGGTCCAGCTCAGTACCGCCTCCGCGGACACCTGGGCCGCGATGCCGATGCCGAGCCGTTCCAAGGGCAGGCTCTGCATGAGATAGCCGAAGCCGCCACCGAGTTCGCCGAGCAGATTCGCCTTCGGCACCCGGACATTGTCGAAGAACAGTTCCGCGGTGTCCTGAGCGTGCAGGCCGACCTTGTCCAGCTTGCGTCCCCGGCTGAAGCCCGGCGTGCCGTCCTCGACCACGAACAGGCTGAACCCGCGCGAGCCCGCCTCGCGATCGGTGACCGCGAAGACGATCACCAGATCGGCCAGCATGCCGCTGGTGATGAACGTCTTGGACCCGTTGATCACCCAGTCGTCGCCGTCCGGGACGGCGCTGGTCTGGACGGCCCGCAGGTCGCTGCCCGCGCCCGGCTCGGACATGGCGATGGCGCCGATGGTCTCGCCGGTGACGAATCCGGGTAACCAGCGTGCACGCTGTTCCGGATCGGCATGCCGGAGCAGGTAATTCAGCACGATGTCGTCGTTGGTGGAGAAACCGGACTGCAATGCCGAGGCACCGACCCGGGCGATCTCGGACTGGATGGCCACCCGGAACCGGTAATCGGTCTCGCCCGGACCGCCGTACTGTTCGGGCACCGCCAGGCCGAGCAGGCCCTGCGTGCCCGCGGCCAGCCAGGTCTCACGATCGATCAGCCGGTCGGTGTCCCACTTCTCCATCTTCGGGACGACGTGGCGATCGACGAAGCCGCGGACGGTCTCGGCGAACAGCTCGTGGTCGGCCTCGAACAGGTCGCTTCTCATTCGGAGTGCTCCGTCAGTTTCCGGGTCTCCCGACGGAAGACTTGGTTGGCGACCTCGTTGCGGCCGAGGACCATCCGGCCCGCGCTGGCGCTGGTCATGCCGCGCTGGGAATCGCGCAGCAACGGAAAGTCCTCGGCGTGCAGCACGTCGAGCAGGATCTGCCAGTTCTTGCCCCACAGCCGATTCCAGCGTTCCTCGGTCATCCCGGAGTCCTCGATGGAGGGCACGATCAGGCGCATCTCCATCCGGCACCGCTGCGGATCGCTCGGGTGCGGGCGGAAGGTGAGCAGCTGGAAGTGATCCGGCTGACGCAGCAGCGTGCTGTTCGGCAGCAGGAAGTGCGTCTCGGTGACATCGGCGGCCAGGCTGCGGTCGCCGGGGTCCTCGTCGATCCAGCGGTCGATCGACTTGCGCGGCGCGATGAATCGGCAGTGTCTGCCGAAGTCCTCGAAAGCCATCACATTGGTGTGGATGTGCTTGGCCGCGGTGTTGGGGTGCGCGTACTGGATGTGGTAGCCGTCGAGGAAGGCATCCTGCATGATCTTCCAGTTCACCGGCTCATCGAAGCCCTCGCCCTTGACACAGACCTTCGACCCGAGGTCGTAGCCGCTCAAGATGGCGTCCATGTCCGGCCCGAGCCACGAGGCGACGTCGATGGTGGCGTCGGCATCGTCGATGACCCAGATGAAGCCGTGGCGTTCCTCGGTCGGCAGTTCGATCAGGCCGAGAGTCTCGCGTTCGGGTTCACCGAAGGTGTTGTCCCTGGTGATGGTGCGCAGCGTGCCGTCGATGTCGTAGGACCACCGGTGGTACGGGCAGGAGAACAGCCGGCAACGACCCTTCTCCTCCTTCTCCACCAGCGCGCCGCGATGCCTGCACAGGTTGACCATCGCCTTGACGCCACCGTCGCGCTGGCGCACCACGATGATGTTGTTGCGCGGCATCTGCAAGGTGAAGAAATCGCCTGCCCGGGGGATCTCCGAGCCGTGCGCGACGATCGACGGTGTGCGCCCGAAGATCAGATCGCGTTCTCGCTTGGCGATCGCGGGATCGGTGAACTCCTCCGGCGCGAACCAGGTGATGTCCGCGTACTCGTCGGTGGTGTCGTTGCGCAGATGCGTCAGCGCCCGCCTGATGCGTTCCTCGCGGGGAGCCCCGACCTCGGTCATGGCATTCCTCCAATACCTGCTGAGCTGTTGGGATGTAGCCGTAAATCTAACTCATTTAGGTTTATGTGTAAACGAGGAAGGTGCTCGCAGGGCGCGGGTTGATACGCGAGAAGGCCCCGTCCCCTGGGGTGACCAGGGCAGACGGGGCCTTCTCGAGGGAAAGGGTCAGTCGGACATGGCGGGTGTGCATGCTCTGTTGTCGGCCCCGCGCATCACGCCGTACAGGAAGCTGCGGACCATCTCCTCGAACAACTGCTTGGAGGTCAGGGTGTTCTCGGCGAGGGCGCGGCTGAGCACCGGCTGTGACTCCGGGTCGACGTTGGGAAAAATCGTGGTGCGCGTACTCGGCGGGCGCATCGCCTCGGCGAGCGCGGCGCCCAGGGTGATGCGTTCCATCCCGTCGAGGATCTGCACGTGCAGGTGGGCGGGCACGCCGGAGTCGGCGAGGAACTGCGCGGACTCCTCGTAGGTGCTGATCAGCAGATCGCGCGGCAGGTACTGCAGCAGGATCGGAGCGGCGTTGCGGTGGCGCAGGATGGAGCGGCGCAGGTTCAGCGCGAGGGTCACGAAGAACTCCGGCCAGTCCGGGCCGGGGCGGCGACGGGGGATCGGACCGGCGCCCGCGATCTGCCTGGCGACGGCGGCCAGGATCTCCGATTTGTCCGCGAAGTGGTGATAGAGCGAGGGCGCCCGCACGCCCAGATGCTTGGCCAGCTTCGGCAAGCTGAACGCCTCGAGGCCCTCGGTGTCGATGATCTCGATGGAGGCGGCCACCACGGAGACGCGGCTGATCAGCGGTTGCGACGGTCGGGGCATACGCGGCTTTCCACTCGGCTCGAAGCAGGACTTTTACCTAGCGACGTGAGGTAGATCGTAGCGGGCGGTCGCATGCCCGCGACGCCGGTGACGCGCCGCGGCTCAATGCCCGGAGGTGCCGCCGTCGACGGCGAGGGTGGAACCGGTGATGTAGCCGGCGCCGGGTCCGGCCAGAAAGACCACCGCCGCGTCGATTTCCCGCTGAGTGGCGGTACGTCCGAGTGGGCAGCCGCGCAGGAATTCCGCCAATGTCTGCTCGGACATCTCGCCGATCATGTCGGTCTCGACGAAGCCGGGCGCGATCGCGTTGACTCGAATGCCCTTGCGGCCCGACCACTGATTCGCCAGATCGCGGGTCAGGCCGATCAGGCCCGCCTTGCTGGAGGCGTAAGCAGCTTGAGGCAGAACGGATTTGACCAGTCCGAGCATGCTGGCGACATTGACGATGCTCGAGCCGGGACGCATCACCCCGGCGCAGGCGCGAGCCGCCCAGTAGGCGCCGAGGAGATTCACATCGAGCACCTTGCGGTAGTCGGCGGGATCCTCGCGCAGCGCGGGCGCGACATGGCTGACACCGGCGTTGTTGATCAGAATGTCGAGCCGATCGAGTTCCCGGATGGTGAGTCGGGCCAGTTCGTCGCATTGCTCGGGATCGGTGACGTCGGTGGGCGCGACCAGGCAGCGTCGTCCCAGCTCGGCGATCGTTCGCGCCACCTGCTCGAGCCGGTCGCGCCGTCGGCCGGCGAGCACGACGTCCGCGCCCGCTTCGGCCAAGGCCAGCGCGATCCCGGCGCCGAGCCCGCTCCCGGCCCCGGTCACCACCGCGACCCGGCCGTCCAGCCGGAACAGGTCGAGTACGGACGTGCCTGGCCTGTCTTCGCTGTTCATCGAGCGCCCTCCTGTGCCTAATGTTGTTAGATAGTACGATTCGAATCGAATCAGAGAATCGGCGTCTACGTCGCACTTGCTTGCAATTAATCTAACGACATAAGATTTAGCACGACAGTCGGGAGCGAGGAAGCGGGTAGCGCGATGGACGAAGATCGGACAGCCCGCCGGTTGCGGGTCGTGGGCAAGGAGTCGGCCGCCGATGGCGTCGTCACAGTGACACTGGCCGACCCGGACGGCGCATCGGTCCCGGCGTGGGAGCCCGGCGCCCATATCGACCTGGTGCTCGGGGACATGACTCGGCAGTATTCGCTGTGCGGCGACCCCGCCGACCGCACGTCGCTGCGGATCTCCGTGTTGCGCGAACCGAACGGCCGCGGCGGCTCGATCCACGTGCACGACAAGCTCGAGGTCGGTGATCTCGTCGAGATCGGCGGGCCCCGCAACAATTTCGCGCTCACCGACGCTTCGTCCTACCTGTTCGTCGCGGGTGGCATCGGCATCACGCCCCTGCTGCCGATGCTTCGCCGGGTGCACGAGCGGGGAGCGTCGTGGCAGTTGCTGTACGGCGGCCGGAACCTCGCGAGCATGGCTTTCGCCGCCGAACTCGCGGCGCGCTATCCGGGACGAGTGCACTTGCGCCCGCAGGACGAGCGCGGGTTGCTCGACCTCGGCGCCGCGCTGGACGAGGCGGCCCCGGGGGTCGCGGTGTACTGCTGCGGCCCGGAGCCGCTGCTCCAGGCGCTCGAAAGCGAGTGCCGTGACCGCGACGGGCTCACTCTGCACACGGAACGGTTCGCGGCCAAGGAGTTCGAGACCGCGGCGTCCGGCGCGTTCGAGGTCGAACTGGCCCGTACCGGCGCCGTGGTCCAGGTCGGGGAGTCCGAATCGGTGCTCGACGCGCTGTGTCGCAGCGGTGTGGATATCGAATTCTCCTGCCGGGAGGGCACGTGCGGCACCTGCGAGGTCGCCGTCCTCGGCGGCGAGCCCGAGCATCGCGACTCGATCCTCACCGAGGATGAGCAGCGGGCAGGCGATGTCATGTTCGTCTGCGTCTCACGCAGTCGCGGCCCGCGACTGGTACTCGATCTCTGAATCTCTTCGACCACTTCTCATCCCGCCAGGAGGCGCCGTGTCCGTATCCGAACCCGCAGCACCCGAGCCCGCCGCGTTGTACGAGGCGCGCGATCACATCGCCGTCGTCACGCTCAATCGCCCGGCCGCCATGAATTCGGTGAACGCGGCGCTGTCGGCGGCGGCGGGCGATGCCCTCGCGCGAGCCGCCGAGGATCCCGACGTGCGGGTCGTGGTGATCACCGGGGCCGGCCGGGCCTTCTGCGCGGGGGCGGATCTGAAGGAGATCGCGGCGGGCAGGAGCGTCTACGATCCCGACCACCGCGAACGCGATTTCGCCGGGATCGTGCGGCACTGGATCCCCAAGCCGGTGATCGCGGCGGTCAACGGATTCGCACTCGGCGGTGGGACGGAGATCGTGCTGTCCGCCGATCTGGCCGTCATCGACGAAGCCGCCACGCTCGGCCTGCCCGAGGTTCGGCGCGGGCTGATCGCGGCGGCGGGAGGTCTGCTGCGTGTGCATCGTCAGGTGCCCGCCAAGGTCGCCGCGGAGATCGCGCTGACCGGTCAGCCCATCTCGGCCGCGCGCGCCTACGAGCTGGGTCTGGTGAACCGAGTGGCCGCGTCGGGCACCGCGCTGTCCGTGGCGCTCGAGATGGCCGCGGTGATCGCGGCCAATGCTCCGCTGGCGGTTCAGCAGAGCAAGAAAGTGCTGCGCGACAGCGCCTCGGGACAGATCGGTTGGTCGGACGAGGAATGGGCCGTCAACCGCGCGGCGGCGAAGATCGTGATGACCAGCGCGGACGCCCAGGAAGGCCCGCGAGCCTTCGCTGAGAAGCGGCAGCCCCGGTGGAGCGGGAGTTGAGTGGCGGCGCCGGACAACCGGCCGTCGAACGAGTGAAGGGGTGAGCGGATGATTTCCTACGTCTGGCGCAAGCGTCTCGACGAGGCGGACCGGGCCGAGGCCGAGGCGCTGCTGACAGCGGCGGCCGCCTACGACGAGGAAGCCGGATTCACCACCATCGATCCGCGCGCCGTCCGAGCCGAATCCGAGCCGGGCCGCACGGTGTGGCACCTGCCGATCACGGCTCGCCGGGAGTTGAGCACGCGCGAGGACGCGCCGGTGGTGATGGTCGCCTACCTGCACCTGAGCATCGACGAACACGGGCAGGGCAGTGCGGCGCTGGTGGTCCATCCCCGGTACCGATCTCGCGGCGTCGCCACCTCGCTGGTGGAGGAACTCGGCCTCGAGGTGGCGACGCCCGGCGGCTGGTGCTCGACCGGTGCCGTCTCGCTGCGCGGCTGGGCTTTCGGAAGTCACCCTGCCTCCGAGCGGCTGACCCGGCGCTTCGACGTGCGGCCGGTGGCCCGGCTCTGGACCGTGCTCCGGCATTTGTCCGGTCCCATGGCGGTGCCGCTCCCGGACGAGGAAGGCCCCACCGACGTGGTCGTCGCGGCGCACGACTTGGCCGACCCGGCGACGGCGAAGCGGGTGACCGACGTGCTCGCCCGAGGCGGGCTGACGCGATCGCAGTTCGAGCAGTTCTCCGCGGAGTTCGCCGACCGGTCCGGCCGGGTGCTGCTGGCGACCGGGCCGGATGGCTCCGATGTGGGTTTCGTGTGGTTCGACCCCCGCCGGCGCATCCATCTGGAACTGCGGACCGCCCGAGTGCTCGCGCTCATCCTGGACAGTCGAGCACGGGGCAGCGGGCTGGGTGCGAGACTGCTGACGCGTGCCCTGACCGAGTTGGCGGGCGAGGGTGCGCAGGTGGCGCAGATGCGCGTGGATCCCGACAACGAGGGCGCACTGCGCATGCTGCGGCTGCTGTCGTTCGAGCAGGAAGACGCGCACGCCTGCTATCAGATCGGCGAATGGATCGACCCCCCGTTGTTTCCGCGCGGCTGAATGCCCGCGCCGAACATCGCTCGGATCGCGTTTCGAACAGTCACGAAAACAGTCACCCGCAGCTCTTGCATCACTTAAACTACTGCCGTTAGATTAACGGTGACGGGCATCACTTTTTGTCGGATGTCCGCGCGTGCATGATCAACGTAACGAGAAAGTCGAGGACGACATGGCAGCGACCATCGGATCCGCCCTGGCCTGGTGGGCTCGGTCGAAGGGGGACCGGACCGCGATCGTCGTGGACGACGCCTCGCTGACCTACCGGCACCTGCACGACTGGTCCGGCCGCATCGCGCGTTCGCTGGCCGAGCGCGGCGTGCGGCGAGGTGAGCGGGTCGGCGTTCTCGGTCCGAACTCGCTGGAGTGGCCGGTCATCGCGCTGGGCGTGCTGAAGGCGGGTGCGGTTCTGGTTCCGCTGAACCCCCGGCTTCGACCCGCCGAACTGCGCAAGGTCCTCGACGACGCGGGCGCGAAGGTCGTCGTATTCCCCGGGGAGTTCGGCGAGACGGTCGAGGCGACCCGCGCGCTCGGCGAGGACTTCTCCGCCATCGAGTTCGCTGAGTTCACCGCACTCCGCGACGGCGGCCGCGAGGACTTCCGCATCGACCTCGAACCCGATGAGCCCACCGCCCTGCTGTTCACCAGTGGGTCCACCGGCATGTCCAAGGGCGTCATCTGCACCAATCGCACGCTGCTCAATATCGTGTTCGAGGCCTCGCTGACCGAGGAGGGTCTGCGTCCGGGCACCACGACTCTGCTGGTGCTGCCACTGGTGTTCACCCCCGGGCTGGTGTGGGGCCTGCTGATGACCGTGGTGCTCGGCGGCACCATCGTCATCGAGAAGGAACTGGTGCCCGGTCGCGCCGCACGCCTGCTCGGCGAGCATCAGGTCCAAGCCATCTTCGGTGTTCCGCTCATCTTCGAGGCCATCTCACGGGCGCCGGAGTTCCAGGAGGCGGATCTGAGTTCGCTGCGCACCGCCATCGTCGGCGGCGCGGCGGTCCCGGTGTCGCTGTTGGAGCGGTGGGCGAACAAGGGCGTGGCGCTGCGCCAGATCTACGGCATGACCGAGGCGGGCGGCGTCGCGACCGCGACGTTGCTCCAGGAGGCGGCCGACCATCCGGATTCCTGCGGCGACGGCTCGATCTTCACCGAACTCAAAGTGGTCCGTCCCGACGGCGCCGAGGCCGCTCCGGGCGAGGAGGGCGAGATCCTGCTGCGCGGCCCCGGCGTGACTCCCGGGTACTGGAACGATCCCGAATCCACCGCCACCGCCTTGGCGGACGGCTGGCTGCACAGCGGTGACCTGGGCACCCGTGACGAGGAGGGCAGGTTGAAGTTCGTCGACCGGCTCAAGGACCTCATCATCACCGGCGGCATCAACGTCTCCCCGGTCGAGCTGGAACAGGTCATCAGCACCCTGCCCGGAGTCGAGGAAGTCGCGGTGATCGCGGCAGGCGACGAGCGTTTCGGCGAGACGCCCGCCGTCATCGTCAAGGGCGACGACAGCCTCGACGAAGCTCGGATCATCGAGCATTGCCGCGGCCTGGTGGCCGACTACAAGGTGCCCCGCTACGTGGTGATCCGCGACCAGCCGTTGCCCCGGCTGCCCAGCGGCAAGCTGTCCAAGACGGCCATCCGCGAGGAGTACCGCGACATCTCCGAGCGCTTCGAGAAGGTGCGCTGACCGGCGCGGCAGCCCATCGACCAGACGGTCGACGCTCGACTGAATTCCGTACGACCCCGGCGGAGCGGTCCGCCTCTGTGGCGCCGCTCCCCGGGGTCGTTGCCGTCCTCAACCTGCTGTAACAGGTATCACTTCGGGTCTTGCGCCCCCATCGTGATTCATATAACTTATGACGTCAGACGTCGTTTGTATCACAGTTCGCCGGCCGCTCGACGCGGTGCTCGTCGCGAACAGGCGGTGTCGTCAACGGGCGTGTGCGTTTCCGCCCGGCGCTTCAAAACATCGCGGCAACAACGACTTCCACAGAAGGAGGTGCCGGAAAGTGAGCACTGTCCACGTCCCGATCGTCTCTCGCGCCGCCGACTATCTCGTCACCACGCCGGCCAAGAGTCTGGCCACCCTGGGCCGTTCGGCCCAGCTGACCGCAGCGGTGGTCCGCTACTCCGTCGTCGACACCGTTCGGCTTCGCATGCCGGTCCGCGAGCTCGTCGACCAGATGTGGTCGCTGCTGAAGGTGACCGCTCTGCCCGCGCTGCTGATGGCCGTCCCGATCGGCGCGGAGGTCTCGGTTCAGGTCGGCGGCATCATGAATCAGGTCGGCGCGAACTCCCTGGCGGGCGC
This sequence comes from Nocardia shimofusensis NBRC 100134, assembly GCF_001613125.1. Taxonomy (GTDB): domain Bacteria; phylum Actinomycetota; class Actinomycetes; order Mycobacteriales; family Mycobacteriaceae; genus Nocardia; species Nocardia shimofusensis. The sequence goes on along the minus strand of NZ_BDBT01000005.1, from coordinate 286,289 downwards.
CGCCAGCGGCCTCGGGGTCGTCGGGCAGGGCGCGCCGATGGCCGCCGGACTGTTGATGAGCGGTGCGGCCGCCTCGGCCATCGCCTCCGACCTCGGCGCGCGAGCGGTCCGCGAGGAGATCGACGCCATGCGCGTGATGGGCGTCGATCCGGTCGAGCGGCTGGTGATGCCGCGGTTCCTGGCCATGATCGCGGTCGCGCCGATCCTGTGCATCATCATCATCTTCGCCGGTGTCTTCGCCGGACTGCTCATCTCGGCCAACGTCAACAATGTGGTGCCGGGCAGCTTCTGGCAATCCTTCGGCGCCTTCGCGACGCCGACCGACCTGGCCTTCTCGGTGCTCAAAGCGCTGCTCTTCGCCGCCATCGTGGTGCTCATAGCGAGCCTGCGCGGCCTGGAGGCCAAGGGCGGCCCGAAAGGCGTGGCGAACGCGGTGAACGCCTCGGTCGTTCTCAGTGTCTTCTGCATCTTCCTCACGAATCTGCTCGTGAGCCAGCTGCAGATGATGTTCTTCCCGGCCCGGCTCGCATGATCACCGGCAAGCTCACGCGCGGAACACGACGCGCCACCACCGGTGTCCTCGACGAGATCGGCCAGATCACCCTCTTCACCGCCAAAGTGATCTGGCTGCTGCCCAAGACGGTCAAGCACTACCGCCGCCAGACCGTGAAGACCATGAACGACATGGCCTGGGGGAGCGGGTCGCTGATCGTCGACGGCGGCGTCATCAGCCTGATGTTCTTCCTCGGCGTCGCGGTCGGCGCGGTGGTGGCCATCGAGGCCTTCATGGCGTTGAACCTGCTCGGCTTCGGCGCGCTGACCGGCATCATCGGCTCCTTCGGCAATATCCGCGTGATCGCCCCGATCATCACCGGCATCGGCTTCGCCGCACAGGCGGGCTGCCGGATGACCGCCGAGATCGGCGCCATGCGCATCTCCGAGGAAATCGACGCCACCGAATCGATGGGCCTGCAGGCCATTCCGTTCGTCGTCGGCACCCGGCTGCTGGGCAGCATGCTGGTCGTGCTGCCGGGCTATCTGATGGGTCTAGTGGTCAGCTTCTTCACCGGCGCGTTCATCGTCAAAGTGTTCCACCGCCAACCCGAGGGCACCTACGACCACTACTTCGCGCAGTTCCTCAGCGTGCCCGATCTGATCGCCTCGGTGATCAAGGCGGTCACTTTCTGCGCGGTCGTCACCATCATCCACTGCTACTACGGCTACTTCGCCACCGGTGGCCCCGCCGGCGTCGGCGCGGCGTCGGGGCGGGCCATCCGGGCCAGCCTGGTCGCCATCGTCGTACTGAATTTCGCCATGACCGTGGCGATCTGGGGTCTGAGCCCGTTGCTGGTCTTCAAAGGATAGGTCGATGGGGAGAACACGTAATCAGGATTTCGTCCGCGGCGACGACCGACGTCAGGCCCGCGTCGTGCACGGATCGGCGGTGGCGGCGTTGGCGATGACCGCGCTCGCGGTGGTCGGCTTCGTCTGGGTCCGGCCACATTTCGACACCCCGGACGGCCTCGCGCTCGACGTCGAATTGCCCTATGTCGGGCCGGGTGTCGGCTCGGGCACCAAGGTGCTGCTGCACGGCGCCGAAGTCGGCGAGGTGACGGCACTGGACCGGCCCGACGCGGGCACGGTGCGGATGAGCCTGCTGCTGAATCCGGCCGAGATCGACGGGCTCACCGACTCCTTCGAACTGGACTTCCGGCCGCAGAACTACTTCGGCATCACCGCGGTCGGCCTCGTCGACGGCGCGGGCGGCAACGCTCTCACCGACGGCAGCACCCTCGACCGGACCCCGGCCGGGGACTACACGATGTCGACCATGCTGGAAAAGGGTTCGGTCGCCATCGACGGCACGCTGACCGACAGCATGGTCACCGCCCTGGACGAGGCAGTGCGCTACACCGACGGCCTGACCCCGCTCATCCAGTCCGGCATCATCGTCGCCGACCGGGTCGCCGAGACCCAGCAGGCTCTGCCGACCGAGCAGTTGCGCTACATCAACGACATTCTCGCGGTGCTCCCGGCTTTCAGCACCGAAGCGATCGACACGCTCGGGATCGTCCACGACAGCGACTACAACCGCAGGCCGGACGGCTCGACCGGCGTGGACGACGAGTTCATGGATTACAGCGACGCCGGGCTCGGCCTGGCCGCCAACAGCCTGTTCGGCAAGGCGGGCAGCCTGCTCGCCTCGCACGGCAACGAGGTCACCCCGGTGACACTGCTGGTCAAGGCGCTGACCGATGCCATGCCGCACATGCTCGACGGCGGGGCGGCCCCGGCGGAACTGCGGGAGTTGGTCGACGGCTACAACGCGGCGTTCAGCGGCCCCGACGGCGCGAAGACGCTGAATCTGCGCCTGGTGCTCGACGACCTGCCGATGGTGGCAGAGCCGCTCGGCCTGCTCGGCCTGCCCGCGCAAGGGGGGACTCGATGAGCCCGCGCGCGCGGATGCTGGTGACGCTGGCCAAGCTCGGCGTCGCGGTGGTCGTCGCGATCGCCCTGTTCACGGTGGTGCTCAGCGCCATCAAGAACCCGATCGACGTCGAAACGCGTTCGTATACCGCCGAATTCACCGATGCGTCGGGTCTGCACGTCAACGGCGACGTCCGGACCAGAGGCGTGCGGATCGGCAAGATCCACGCCATCGACCTGGTACACGATCTGGGACGCTCGGTCGCCCGGGTGGAGTTCAGCCTGGACAGCGACTACCGGCTCTACGACAACACGGTGCTGGCGGTGAAATACCAGAACCTCACCGGCGTCCGCTACATCGACCTCGACACCCCCGAGCAGCCGGGCCACCAGGTCGAGCACCTGTCCGCGGACGTGACGCGGCCGTCGTTCGACATCACCGAGCTGTTCAACGGCCTGCAGCCGGTGCTGAGCACCATGAGCACCGACGAGGTGAACGCCTTCATGGAGAACGCGTTGACCCTGTTGCAGGGCGACGGTGGCGGCCTGACACCGATGCTCGACAACGTAGCGCGGCTGGCCGATCTCGCTCATGATCGCGAGCAGGTCATCGCCACGCTGGTGGACAACATGTCGCGTATCGCCGACGCCATGGGCGGGCGCTCGCCGCAGGTCAACGCGTTCATGCACTCGCTGAGCTTCCCGATCGCCAAGGCGATGACGGTGCTCGACGAGTTCCCCAAGACGGCGGCCTTCGGCCCCGAGTTCCTCACCCCGGTGCACCAGTTGCTCATCCAGCTCGGCCTGACCCGCGACCTGAACGTCGAGCAGTTGGTCGGCCAGGCGTTCGCCTCGATTCCGGACGCGGCGGAGGCGCTGAGCCTGCTGCCGCCCGCCCTCGCGGGACTGCAACTGCCGCAGCTGTCCACCCCGGCCGCCGGCGCGCTGCAGTGCAGCAACGGCGTCGCCCACCTACCCACGGAGGTCGAAGTGCTGCTCAACGGAAGCGAGGTCGTCCTGTGCGCACCACGGTGACGAAGGCGCTGCACCGATTGGCGCACAACGAGATCGGTCTCGGCGTCGTGGTCGTGGTGGTGGCGGTGATCCTGCTGGCGACGACCACGCTGCTCTACCTGCGCCCCGCCGGGCAACGGACCATCATTTTCGAGACCACCGACGCTTCGGCGATCTCACCCGGGTTGGAAGTGCGGGTCGCCGGTGTCGCGGTCGGCAAGGTCACCTCGATCGCGTTGCGCCCCGACGTGGTCGCCGTCGAGGCTCGCATCGACGACAGCACCGTCGTCGGCACCGAGTCCCGGGTGGAAGTCCGCATGCTCACCCCGGTCGGCGGCTACGCGGTCGCGCTCATCCCGCTCGGCGACGAGCCGCTGGGCGACGCGCCGATCCCCAGCAGCCAGGTCAGCGTCCCGTATTCGATCGGTGACGTCCTGCAGGCCGCGCCGACGGTGACCGATCACGTCGATGGCACGACCATCGATGCCGACATCGCGCAGGTCGCCGCCGCGCTGGAACACAACACCACCTCGGTGGGCTCGATGATCTCGGGCATGAACAGCATCGCGGCGGTGATGGACCGGCAGCGGCAGCAGGTGCGCGAGATCGTCGGCCTCGCTTCGGAATACCTGCGGTCCTTCGAGGCCGATCGCGCGTTCGTCTTCGATCTGATCCGGCAGGTCGACATCGTCGTCACCACCTACAACCACACCCACGTCGGGTTCAACGAGGCCTACCGCCTGCTCGGTGACGTGCTCATGCGGCTGCAGCCGATCGAGGCGTACTACCTCGACCACCGGCAGGAGGTCCTCGACGCCGCCGAACGGGTGCGCACCTCCATCGCCGACTTCACCGCGAACACGGGTCCGGCCATGGACCAGCTGATGAAGCTGCGCGAGCAGCTGATGGCCTGGCTCACCCCGGAGGGTCTGGCCGCCGTGCGTGGCGGCACCCTGCTGGCCTCGGACATCTGCATCCCCCTTCCCGGACGGACGTGCTGATATGCGACATGCTGGTATGCAGCGGAACAGAATTCGATTGGCCGGAACACTCGTCTTGACCGGCATCGCCACGGCCGCCGCGGTGGGCTTCACCATCGTCGACGACGAGCCCGAGGAGATCAGCGGCTACTGCGCGCAGATGCCCGACGCGATCGGACTCTACGAAGGCAACCCGGTGACGCAGATGGGCGTCCGGATCGGCACCGTCGATTCCATCGAGGAACAGGGTGACCACGTTCGGGTCGGGTTCACCCTCGACTCGGGGCGTCGCATCCCGGCCGGTGTGCAGGCGGTGACCAGATCCAAGTCGATCCTGGCCGACCGCAGCCTCGAGTTGGTCGGCAACTATCGGGACGGCGCGCAACTCGCCTCCGGCAGCTGCATCCCGCTCACCAGCAGCCACACCCCGAAGAGCATTTCCGAGATCACCGGCTCGGCCGCCGATTTCATCGACGAGCTGAGCCCGGACACCGGCGCCGAGAGCTTCCGGTCCGCGGTCTCCGGCCTGGCCGAAGCGCTGCGCGGGCAGGGCGAGAACGCGCGCGCGATGATGCTGTACGCCGCATCCGCGGCCGACAGTCCGGACCGATTGATCGCCGACCTGGGCGCGATCATCCGCGATATGGCACCGCTGACCGAGGACGCGCTGGCCGACTGGCCTGCGATCCAATCCATCCTGGATCAGATGCCGGGGGTCGCCGCCGCCGGTATCGACCTGTGGCCGGGCGTCATCGACGTCTGCGTCGGCGTCGGCTGGCTGGTGAACATCCTGCACGACGTGCACACCAATTACGGTGACCTGCTGTGGCCCGCGCTGCGTGGCCCGGTGACCGAAGCCGTCCAGCAGGCGGCGGGCCGGTCGGGTGATCTGCGCGCCCTGGTCGAGTCGATCCCGGCGGTGGCGGCGTTGCTGCGGCAGCAGACCGGCGCCGACGGCGCCATGACGCTGTCCTACCAGCCGGCCGCGGGCGGTCCGCTGGATCTGCTGCTCGAAGGCGGGCCCCGATGACCAGGATCGCGAAACTTCGCCGGACCGCCCTGGCCGCGCTGTGTTGCGGCGTGCTGGCCACCAGCGCCTGCTCTCTCGGCCCGGACGATCTGCCGTCGGTGCGCGGCGGCATCGGTGACGGCCACGCCGTGTACATCGAGTTCGCGGGCATCATGAATCTGCCCGGCGGCGCGGACGTCATGATGGACGGCCTGCGCGTCGGCGAGGTGCGTGAGGTCACCGTCCAGCCGGACACGGTGAAGGTCACCGTGAAACTGAAGGAGGGTCTGCAGGTCCCCACCGACGTGCGGGCCGTGATCCGGCAGGACACCCTGCTCGGCGACACCTATATCGCCCTCGACCACGGCGAGGTCGACAGCGCGGGTCCGTTCCTGGCGCCGGAGGCCACCATCCCCGTCGAACGCACCAGTTCCCCGCCACAGCTCGAGGACACCATGGCGGTGCTGGCGTACTTCGTCAACGGCGGCAGCATCCAACGCATCCAGGACGCCATGGGCAGGATCAACGCCGTCATGCCCGCCCAGGGCGACGTGCGGCGGCTGGCGTCGGTCGTCGCCACGGACCTGCGCGACCTGGCGGGCGGCACCGGCGAGATAGACCGGCTGCTCGACGGTTTCGACGCCACCGCGGTGGCCGTGAACTCACGTTCGGAGATGCTGACCACGATCTTCTCCCAGGACGCCGAACACTACTGGCGGCGCGTGGCGGTCAGCATCGTGTCCTACATCAGCCAGATCCTGCCCTCGGTCGGCAGCGTCTACGAGGGCGGCCTGTGGCTGGTGCCGATGCTGAACTCGCTGGCCGCCACCGGCGGCGTCGTGCGCGGGATCTGGGACGAGGGTCCGGCCACCACCGCGAAACTCGCGGACTTCCTTCGCCTGACGGTGCTGCCGTTCGCCGAGAACCCCTCGGTGAACCTGCGATCCATCGAGTCCTCCAACGGTGACCAGCTCGTCGCCGACGTCGAGAACCTGCTGCGGATGCTGGGAGCTGTGCGATGAACCTGAAGACCCCGCTGTCGGTCCTCGGCATGGTGGCGATCGCCGCGTCGTCGCTGGTGTACCTCGGCCGGATCGGTCTGGACCACGACGCTTTCGCCGATCTCCGCCACGCCGGCATGGTCGTTCCGGAGACCAACGGCCTGGTCGTCGGGTCACGCGTGCTGGTGCGCGGCGTCGCGGTCGGCCATGTGACCGCCGTGCACGCCTCGGCCGCCGGGATCACCGTCGACTGGAACTACGACGGCGAGACCAGGATTCCGGCCGACAGCAGGTACCGGATCGACAACCTGTCCGCGCTCGGCGAGGCGTATCTGTCGGTGCTGCCGCAGACATCCTCCGGCCCGTACCTGGACGAGGACGCCGAGATCCCGGCCGCGCAGGTCGTCGTGCCGACGACTTTCGACGAACTCTCCCAGCGGCTGACCGCGATGCTCGAGCAGGTCGAGCCCGAGCAGATCCGCGCCATCTTCGCGACTGTCGACGTGGCATTGCCCGAGGACCCGTGGGTGCTGGGCGACCTGTCCCGAGCCGGCGAACTGCTGGCAGGCACACTGTTGCAGCAGTCCGACAACCTGACCGACCTGTTCAACGCCGTCCAGCCGGTACTGCGCCGAACCACCACTGTTCCCAGCGATCTGGCGGCAGCCGCCCCACTGCTCACCGACTTCGGCGAAGGATTCCGGGGCACCCTCGCAGGCATCTACTTCGCGGCCTCGTTCGGCCCGTTGAAGGACGGCATCGAATTCGGCGCCGCACCGCTGATCGACCAGATCCAAGGGTTCCTCGACGACACCGCCGCCGACCTGAACATCCTCGGCACCGAACTGCTGCCCGGCGTGCAAGCCGGGGGCGCGGCCCTGTCGACGGTGAATGTCGGACAGCTGCTCGACAACGCCCTCGCCGCCACCGCATCCGGTGACGCGGTCACCGTACGTGTCCGAATCCCCGGGCGATAAAGGAGTGACACCATGAACCAGACCGCTGATGTTCTGGAAGAGCACGAGACCACCGCGGATACGCCCGTCGCAGCGTCACCCGTGCAGCGGGTGCTGCGCCGCGGCCGCGACGCAGGCAGCTCCGCGGTCAAGGTGAGCACCCTGCTCACCGGCGTGCTCGTGCTCGCGCTCGCCGCCACCATCGGCGTACTCGGCTGGCAGGTACACGACAAGTCCGGCGAACTCTCCGACATGCACGCCACCGCGACCGACCACGCGCACGCCGAGCAGATCGCCCTCGACTACGCCACCGCGGCCGCCGAAATGAATTTCCAGGACCTCGGCACCTGGAAGGCGCACCTGACCCGAGGCACCAGTCCGGAGCTGAGCGACCGCCTCACCCAGGCCGCGACGTCCATGGAGCAGATCATCGTCCCGCTGCAGTGGGTTTCGACGGCCGAACCCATCGCCGCGAAGGTGCAGTCCGAGGAGAACGGCGTGTACTCGGTGGACTGTTTCGTCAGCATCCTGACCAAGAACAGCCAGGCGCCCGAGGGCATCCAGTCCACCGCGACCTACCGGCTCGGCATCGACAGCTCGAACAACTGGACCATCTCCGACATCGGCGGCTTCGGCGCCGCGCTCGGTGGCGGCGCGCCGCGTTGATCGGTTCGTGTCGGTTCTCGAACGAAAGGGATCTGTGGTGGGTGTCGAAGTCAGGACCGAAGGCATAACGAAATCCTTCGGCTCACAACGTATCTGGCAGGATGTCTCGATCACGCTGCCCGCCGGTGAGGTCAGTGCCCTGCTCGGTCCTTCGGGTACGGGTAAGTCGGTGTTCTTGAAGTCGCTGATCGGGTTGCTGCGCCCGGAGCGGGGTTCGATCTTCATCGGTGGCACCGATATCACGACGTGTTCGAACAAAGAGCTCTACGAGATCCGCAAGCTGTTCGGGGTGTTGTTCCAGGACGGCGCGTTGTTCGGGTCGATGAACCTGTTCGACAACGTGGCGTTCCCGCTGCGCGAGCACACCAAGAAGTCCGAGTCCGAGATCCGTCGGATCGTGATGGAGAAGCTGGAGCTGACGGGTCTGCTGGGTGCCGAGGGCAAGCTGCCGGGGGAGATCTCCGGTGGTATGCGCAAGCGTGCGGGGTTGGCGCGTGCTCTGGTGTTGGATCCGCAGATCATTCTGGTCGACGAGCCGGACTCGGGGCTGGATCCGGTGCGTACCTCGTATCTGTCGCAGTTGTTGATCGATATCAACGCTCAGATCGATGCGACGATCCTGATCGTGACCCACAACATCAACCTGGCGCGTACGGTGCCGGACAACATCGGGATGTTGTTCCGTCGTCAGTTGGTGATGTTCGGTCCGCGTGAGGTGTTGTTGACCTCGGAGGAGCCGGTGGTCAAGCAGTTCCTCAACGGTCGGATGATCGGTCCGATCGGTATGTCGGAGGAGAAGGACGAGGCGCAGATGGCGCGTGAGCAGGCGATGGTCGATGCCGGTCATCATCACGGTGGCGCCGAGGAGGTGGAGGGCATCATCGCGCAGATGCAGGCCACCCCGGGAATGCCGGTCCGCCAGGCCGTCGGGCGGCGCAAGGCGCGGGTCCGCGAGATCATGCACACCCTGCCCCCGGCCGCCCAAGCCGCTATCCGCGAATCACTGGCCGACAACGACGACACCCAGGTCCTGCCCACCTACGTCGGCCAGAGCCCATCGATGTGAGCTCAGGACGAGCGCTTGGTGGCCCGGCGACGCGATCACGGCTGGACTGGAACGAGTGCCGAGTATTCGCCGATGCTGAAATGATCGGCGGGTCGTCGGATGTCATCGAGTGCTCAGAGGCTGCTGCTCGCCTTTGTCAGGACTTCGGCGAGCAGGTCGTAGTCGACGTCCTGCCCCTCTACGATGTCCGCGGTCTTGCGTTCACCGTTGCCCATCGACCTGAGAACGCCTTTGATCGCGTCGATTTCGGTGGCATTGAACACCATGAACGACAGTTTGTTCTTCGCCGCGTGGATCACCGCGGCGTGCCTGCCGTTCTTCGAGAAGTGCGGTTTGCCGTACTGCATCTGCTCGTCGACGGTGGGGATCGTCTTGTGGATCATGGCGCGCAACTGTCGGCAGACCTCGATCTGCCACGGCTGGAGATCATCGATGTATCGGGTGACTTCGTCGTGCATGGCGTCCTCCGTGGAACTTCGACGGCGGTGGTGGGTGTCGGCCGGCGGCCTGCCAAGATGGTCACACATTTGATAGTTAGGTGTCAAACTATTTGATGGCGAATAGGATGGGGGCATGAGTGAGAACGCCTTCGAACCCGACTCCATCGATGCTGTTGTCGCGGCTTGGGCGCGTGAACGGCCGGACCTCGACCTGACCGCGATCGGCATCGTCGGTCGTCTCGGCCGGGCGGCTCTTCTCCTTCGCCCAGCTCAGGAAGGAGTGTTCGCCGAATTCGGACTCCAGCCGGGTGAATTCGATGTGCTGGCGACCTTGCGCCGTGCGGGCGAGCCGTACACCCTCATTCCCTCGCAGCTCTCGGCCGCGCTGTTGCTCACGCGCGCGGGGATGACCAATCGGATCGATCGACTGGTGGCCTCCGGCCTCGTCGAACGCACCCTGGATCCCAACGACCGGCGCAGCTTCCACATCCGGTTGACAGCAAAGGGTTACACCACGGTGGACGAGGCGATGACCGCGCACACCGCCAACGTCACGCGACTACTTTCCGCGATCCCCGACACCGGGCAAGCCGCACTCGAAGACCTCTTGCGCACTCTGCTGCACACGCTGGAAGCCCCGAGCGCCCGGGTCGCCGAGGAGCAGGTCCGCGGTCGGTGAGCCGGCTGTGCGTGATGCCGGCCGTCGGCGTACCCAACAGTGAGTGACGCCGTACCGGCGGTGACGGTGGAGAACTTCGGCCTGCCCTATCTGCCGGACCTGCTGATCTGCCGACCCGGACCGACCGCGACAGTGCAGGACCTTGCTCGCGCTTGTGTGACCACGCCTATCGAAAGGGAGGCGACGTGAAACGATGTCATCGTGCGGGCGCCACCCGAACGACGGCAGAGGCGGGACGACACTGCCCGGCGACAACCGGTCTTCGGCCTGTGCTTCCGGATCCACGACACCGACTCGGAGGAGCCATGACCTCGATGACGACCAGCGCCGCCGCCGTGCTGGCGACCGTGCTGACCAGCGCCGGGATCGGGCTCATCACGCCGGAGGCGGCAGCCGCGCCCGGCTGTGGCGATGCGGAGCTGATCATGGTGCGCGGCACCGACGTCTCCCAGCCGGTCGCGACCCGGTGGGAGTCGGTCGACGACCCGACGGTCGGGAAGCCGCTGGACGCCGCCGTGCGCGCCGCGCGCCCGGATGTGAGCTGGACCCTGTACAACGTGTCCTACCCCGCCGACGGCACCGGCCCTCGTTCACGCGCGATCGGTGCCGTCGACCTCGTCGCCCACCTGGTCGTGCGGGCCGTCGAGTGCCCGGCGGCGAAATTCGTGCTCGCGGGGTACTCGCAGGGCGGTGAGGTGGTGTCCAACACCCTCGGGATACCGAGTGACGATGCCGCGCCCGCCGTGGTGATCCCGGCCGTGCTCGCTCCGCGGATCGCCGCCGTCCTGCTCTTCGCCAGTCCGATCCACGCCTACAACGATGTGATGCCGGAACCTTACGCCGGGCGGGCCGCGCAATACTGTGTGCCGAGAGATCCGGTCTGCAACCCGAAGTCCGCGCTGCCGCCCGACGTCGACTACGGAGCGCACACCCGCTACGGCGAATCCGTTTCGGCGGCGGCATCGTTCGTGGCGGAGCGGATCTAGGCGTCGGGCCCGTCCCGGTCCGACGTGCGTCGAGGGTTGGTGCACGTGCGGTGTTTCGAGTACGCGCGGATAGTCGTTGTCACGTCGAGGCTCAGCAAAATCCGTTGATGTCTACGTAGGAGAAAAAGTACGCACAATTCGAAGTAACATTTCGATCGAACTCTTCTGTGTGATCAGGCTGGATTTCTCGCGCTGTTTCGATTTTGCATCGAATGTTATGGATGATTGCCAGGTCGGTGAGGTGGTAGGGGCCGCCGGAGGGGAGTCGACCATTGCGGCCGTAGTGCGGTACGGTCGTATACTCCCGTTATGGCGGATGAGCGTTCCTCCACGGAATTTCCCGACTCGCCCGTTCTGGTGGTGCAGACGCGAGAACGCGTCTACCGATTACGCGCCGGGGGCGCATATAATATCGGCCGCGATCCCGACGCCGATATCGTCGTCACCGATCCGCGGGTCTCTTCTCTGCATGCGGTTCTGGAGCGCGGAGCGGATGGTTGGGAAATCGAGGACGCGCACAGCCGCAACGGCACATTTTTCGATGGTCATCGCGTCGAGCGGATGGTGATCGATCACGACGAGACCTTCCAGCTCGGACACGCTATGAACGGCGAGCAGTTGACCTGCTCGCTGGAAACACCACCGGACCACGAGTCGCAGACCGATGGTGATCGGGGCGGTGACACGATGGTCGTCCCCGACCCTGGCTACGACCTCGATGACGAAGCCACGGTAACCCAGGTCGAGCCGGGTCTGCCTCGGCGTGTGTCGCGGTCGTCGCCTCCGGCTGCCCGTCCGAGCGCGGTGGTCCGGATCGCGTCGGGCACGCTGCGGATGGGGCGCGCCGTCGACAACGACATCGTCGTACCCGATCTCATGGTCTCCCGCCATCATGCCGAACTGCGCGTGATCAGCGAAGGCCGATACCGGGTGGTCGACCTCGACAGCCACAACGGCACCTACGTCAACGGTTCCCGTGTCGAGGCCGCGGACCTTTCGGAGTCCGACCTGATCGGTATGGGACACACCACTTTCCGGCTGGTCGGCGATGAGCTGCGGGAGTCCGTCGACACGGGTGATATCTCGGTCTGCGTGCAGGATCTCATCGTGCGGACACCCGAGGGCAAAGTGCTGCTCGACGAGGTGACATTCCCCATTCCGCAGCGCTCACTTGTCGGCGTCATCGGACCCAGCGGAGCGGGCAAGTCGACGCTGCTGGGCGCGGTCACCGGACTGCGGCCCGCGACCGAGGGCACCGTCCGCTACGACGGACGCGACCTCTACACCGACTACGAAGAACTCCGGCATCGCATCGGACTGGTCCCGCAAGAGGACATCCTGCACCACCAGCTTCCGACCCGGCGCGCCCTGCTCTACGCGGCCGAACTGCGGTTCCCGGGCGACACACGCCCGGAAGAGCGCGAACAGCGAGTCGACGAAGTCCTCGATGAGCTCGGCTTGACCCGGCACGCCGACACCCGCATCGATCAACTCTCCGGCGGGCAACGCAAACGCGTCAGCGTCGCACTGGAACTGCTGACCAAACCGTCGCTGCTGTTCCTCGACGAACCGACCTCCGGGCTCGACCCCGGGCTGGACAAGACGGTCATGGAAATGCTGTCCGAACTCGCCCACGACGGACGCACCGTCATCGTCGTCACCCACAGCGTCGCCAATCTCGAGGCCTGTGACCGGCTCCTGGTCCTGGTCCCCGGCGGCCGGCTCGCCTACTACGGGCCGCCCGCGGAGGGATTGCAGCAGTTCGGGCAGCGCAGCTGGGCGGAAGTGTTCCAAGCCTTCGACCGCGAGGAAGACCGCGACTGGGCCGGTGAATTCCGGGACTCCGCACGCTTCCAGCACTATGTGGCGGTCGGACTGACCGAGGACGTCGGCCCGGTGCACACCCAGCGCCCACCGGTACCGCCGCCCGCGCCGCAATCCGGGCTCAGCCAGCTCAGCACACTGTGCAGGCGATACCTCGCGGTCATCGCCTCGGATCGAAGCTATGTGGCGCTGCTGGGCGTGATGCCGTTGCTGCTGGGTGGGTTGATCGCCGCGGTGCCGTCGGGCGAAGGGTTCACCGGCGCGCCCGGGACCAACACCGATGCCCCGACCAAACTCATGATCCTGGCATTCGGCGCCTGCTTCATCGGCACCGGCAACTCGATTCGCGAGATCGTCAAGGAACAGACGATCTACCGCAGAGAACGCGCGGCAGGACTGTCGCCAGGGGTCTATCTGATGTCGAAACTGCTGGTGCTGGGCGTGATCACCGTCCTCCAGGCGGCGGTGTTGTTCCTGATCGGCACCATCGGCACGAGCCTTCCGCCGGAAGGGATTTTCACCTCGGTCCAGCTGGAGCTCATCTCGGCGATGGCGCTACTCGGCATCGCGTCGCTGGCGCTGGGCTTGCTGGTCTCGGTCTCGGTGGACACCTCGGAGAAGACGCTGCCCCTGCTGATCGTGCTGTCCATGGCGCAACTGGTGCTCACCGGCGGGCTGGTGCGGCTGCCCGGCACGCTCGTGCTCGAGCAACTGTCCTACCTCTCACCATCCCGGTGGGGCTACGGCGCGGGAGCCGCCACGCTCGACCTCGACACCCTCTCACCGCACGATGGTGGACCGGACCCCCTGTGGAAACACACCCTCGGCACCTGGCTGCTCGACATGGGAGTCCTGGCCGGTCTCGCGGCCGTCTTTCTCGCGCTGGCCTGGTACCGCCTCTATCAGTTGCGGCCACGGCGGCGCGGTGCCCGCCCGGCCAGGACCTGACGCCGACGACAGGCATCGTCCAGCGGCAGCGGTCGGGGTCGGGGTCGATGATCAGCCCTTCGTCACCAACCCCTGCGCGACCATCCAGTCGCGGGCGACCTCGGCCGGCTCCCTGCCCTCCACGTCGACCTGACGGTTCAACTCGGTGATCGTCTCGTTGGTCAGCAGTCGTGAGATCGGCGTCATGATCTCCGCGACGGCCGGGTGCGCCTCGGCGAAGTCCGCGCCCATCACCAGGGCGGCATTGTATTTCGGGAAGAACGCTTTGTCGTCGTGCAACAGCACCAGATCCAGCCCGGGTATGCGACCGTCGGTCGCGGCGACCGAACCGAAACGGCACTGCGTGGCGTCGGCGGTGGCCTGGTAGACCACGGCGTCCTGCACGATCTGCTTGCGCACCTTGTCGGTGTCGATACCGTATTTCCGCGCCATTCCGGGATAGCCGTCCTGGCGCACGTTGAATTCGGTACCGACGCAGGTGGTCGCGGCGGCTGGATCGGCGTCGACCAGGCGCGCGTAGTCCGACAGGGTGCGCACCCCGGTCTCCTCGGAGACGCGGCGGCTCACCGCGAGGGCGTAGGTGTTGTTCAGTGGGGCCATCGCCGTCCAGACCATGCGGTGGGCGGCGAGGTCCGCTGCGCGCAGAGCCTCGAACTGACCGAGTTCGTCGGGGATCGGGGCCTCGTTGCCGAGATAGTTGATCCAGCCGGTGCCGGTGTAGTCGTAGGCGATGTCGATCTGTCCGTGCAACTGGGCGTCGCGCAAACTGTTCGATCCCTGGATATTGGTCAGGTCGCGTACGTCGGCGCCCGCGGCCATCAGGGCGAATTCGATGATGTAGCCCAGGATGTTCTGTTCGGTGAAATCCTTGGAGCCCACTGTGATCGCGACGCCGGCGAGTTCGGGGACCTGGCCGATACTGCCGGGTCCGACCCGCAACGGCACCGCGCCACCCGATTGCAGACCGCACGACGCGATCAGCGCCGTCCCCAACAGGGTGGCCAGCGCTCGCCCGGCCCTCATCGCAGCCCCCTCGGTCCGAGGAACTGCTCGGCCAGCGCGCCGAGCCAGTCGACGAGCAGGGCCAGCGCGACCGCGAGTACCGCACCGACCACCAGGGTCACGTTGTCGCGCAACTTGTATCCGGTGTCGATGAGGATGCCGAGTCCGCCCGCGCTCACCAGGAACGACAGTGTCGCGGTGCCGACGGCGAGCACCAGCGAGGTGCGCAGGCCCGCGAGGATGTAGGGCACCGCGAGCGGGAACTCGATGCGCCGCAGTACCGTCGGCGCCGACATGCCCTGTGCGCGGCCTGCGTCGATGAGGACCGGATCGACCTGCTGGTAGCCGAGGATCGTATTGCGCAGCACCGGAAGCAGCGAGCAGAAGGCGATCGGTGCGACGCCGATCCAGAATCCGGTGGTGCGGGTCGCGAGGTAGCACAGCACGATCAGGCCGATGGCGGGCGCGGCGGCCCCCACATTCGCGACACCGACGAAAATTGGTGTGAGACGTCGATATCCGGGCCTGGTCAGCAGGGTGCCCAGTGGAACGGCGATCACCACCACGATGACTGCGACCGTCGCGGTGATCAGGATGTGCTGCCAGGTGACGGTCACGATATTGCTCGTGTTCAGGCTGGCCTGCTGGGTCACGGTCAGATCGCGGCGCAACGCCCAGGCCAGCACGCCGACGGTCAGCAGCAGCACCAGCACCGGCTGGACCAGTAGCCGCAGGTATTCCGCCCTGTTCTCGGTGGCGGGCCGTGCCCCGCGTGGTCGCGCGGTGGCCGGACCGGTGGTCTCGACGGCCCTGGTCATGTCGCCGCCTCCGCGGTTTCGCCGGCCGCGACGCGCAGCGCCGACAGATGACCGACGAGAGTGCCGATGGTGACCAGACCCGCGTATTCGCCGTCGGGCGCGGTGACCACGGCGCTCGCGGATTCCTCGGCCAGTAGTGCTTCGAGTGCGTCCTGTAGGGTGGACCGTGCCGAGATCGTCCGTCCCACCGGCGTGCCCGCCGCACGCAGCGAGGTCGCGACCGCGAGTTGGGCGGCGGTGACCCGACGCAACGGGCGGCGGTGCTCGTCCAGGACCACCGCGAGCGGACCGTCCCCGATGGCGGCGCGCAGCGTCTCGGCGGGCTCGGATTCGACTGCGGCCGGGCAGTCGTCGAGGTGGACGTCCTCGATCCGGGTGAGGGTCAGCTGTGCGAGGGAGGCGTTCGCACCGACGAACCCGGCGACGGTGTCGTCGGCCGGAGCGGCGAGTACGGCGGCGGGGGTGTCGTACTGGAGGATGCGGGATCGGTCGCCCAGCACCGCGATACGGTCGCCCAGTTTCACCGCCTCGGCGAAGTCGTGGGTGACGAAAACGATGGTCTTGCCCAATTCGGTTTGCAGGCGCAGCAATTCGTCCTGCAACGACGCTCGGGTGATCGGGTCCACCGCTCCGAAGGGCTCGTCCATCAACAGGACCGGAGGATCCGCGGCGAGCGCCCGCGCCACCCCCACCCGCTGCTGCTGCCCGCCCGAGAGCTGACGCGGATAGCGGTTGCGGTAGGTGCTGGGATCGAGGCCGACCAGATCGAGCATCTCGTCCACGCGCGCCGAGATCCTGCGCCGGTCCCAGCCCAGCAGCCCTGGCACGGTCGCGATGTTCTTGGCGACCGTCATATGCGGGAAGAGCCCGGCCTGCTGGATCGAATACCCCACCCCGCGCCGCAAGCGGTCGGGATCCATGCCGGTCACGTCGCGACCGCCGATCGTGATCGTGCCCGAACTCGGTTCGATGAGCCGGTTGATCATCCGCATGGTGGTGGTCTTACCGCACCCCGACGGGCCGACCAGCACGACGATCTCGCCGGCCGGAATCGTCATCGACACCCGGTCCACGGCGGGATCGGCCTGTCCCGGATAGTGCTTGGTGACAGCGTTGAGCACGATCTCGACGCCGGATACCCCGCTCACGGCGGATCCGGACCCGCCGGGACGGGTTTCAGTCTCGGTCACGGATCCCCCTCGAGGTGGTGAGACGTCCGACGAGCAGCAGGATCCCGTCCAACGCCAGTGCGAGCACGATGATGAGGACGGTGCCGGTCAGCGCCTGCGGCACCGCGTTGGGGCTGCCCAGCCGCGACAGGCCGGAGAAGATCAGATTGCCGAGACCGGGCCCTTTGGCATAGGCGGCGAGCGCGAGGATGCCCATGATCATCTGGGTGCTCACTCGCATGCCCGCCAGGATCGCCGGCCAGGCCAGCGGCAGTTCCACCGCCGCGAGCACACGCAGCCGATTCATGCCGACGCCGCGGGCGGCGTCGGTCACCGCAGGGTCCACCGAGGCGAGCCCGATGATGGTGTTGCGCAGGATCGGCAGCAGCGCGTACACGACCAGGGCGACGATGGTGGGCCCGACACCGAGGCCGAGCACCGGGATCAGCAGGCCCAGCAGCGCGAAGGAGGGCACCGTGAGTACGGCGCCGGCTGCCGCGGTGGCCGCCGACGAGCCCAGTGGACTGCGATACACCACGATCCCGATCAGCACCGCGACGAGGGTGGCGATGATCAGCGACTGCACCACCGCCGAGACGTGCAGATACGAGTCGACGAGCAGTTGATGCCGCCGCGAGACGACGAAGTTCCACAGCGTGTCCAGGACCGCACCTCCCCGTCGCCTGCTTCCGGGAGACTATCGCGCGGAGAATGCCCGCCGCATGGCAAACGGGAACAACGACTTCGGCTGGTTGACTGCTGGCGCCTGTGTCGAAGTGGTTGACGGAGGTCTCCGGTGATTCGGCACCTGTGCGGTCATGTGGAGTAGTGGAGTACTCACGACAACGCGTAGGCGCGCGAGTCAGGATCACCACCACATCGAATCGCTCACGACATCGCCGACGTGGGCGAAGGCGACCATCGGGTGGCCCCTCTCCCATATCGAGCAGTGGATTCCCATCCTCTTCGCGCTGGCCTACGTTTCGGGATTCATCGCGATCGTCCTCACTTGACGTTCACTCGAAGGCAGCGGCTGCGCGACCTGCGCGAAGAGTCGGGCCTCGCGAGATGATGTTCATAGGCGTACCGTCGAATGGGTGAGCAGTAGCGCCGTACCTGCGGAAACGGTGAAGGGCTCGAGCCGGTGGGCCCGGGTGTTCGCGGCGCTGTACGACCCTCTGCTGTGGCTGGGGGAGAAGGCGGGGATGGGCGCTCGTCGGCAGAATCTGCTCGGTGACGCGCGGGGACGCACCGTCGAACTCGGCAGCGGTACCGGCCTCAACCTGGGCTACTACCCCGACGGTCTCGACGAGCTGATCTTGACCGAGCCGGAGGCCGCGATGCGTGTGCGGCTGGCGCGGAGGCTGGGGCGTCATCGTCGTCCGGCGCGGGTGCTCGACGCCTCGGCGGAACGGCTGCCGCTCGAGGACGCGACCGTGGATACGGTCGTGTCGACGCTCGTGTTGTGCACTGTCGACGACCCCGATCCGGTGTTGCGGGAGATCGAGCGCGTGTTGCGCCCCGGCGGTCGGCTGCTGTTTCTCGAGCACGTGCGTTCCCGGTCGCCGCGACTCGCTCATTGGCAGGATCGCCTCGCCGAGCCGTGGCGTCGGTTCGCGGAGGGCTGCCACTGCAACCGTGACACCCTCGAGCTGATCCGGGCTTCCGGGCTGGAAATCGGAGACGTGCAGGAAGCGACGTGGCGGGGGATGGTCCCGATCGTTCGCCCGCTGATCACGGGGGTGGCCACCAAAGGCGGTCATTGACCGGAGCCGCGCCTCGGTTCGACATCCACCTCGATGAGGTCGCGTCGGTGCGACTGGTACAACTCGGCAAGTGGGTGTTGTGCGGATCGGAATCCTGGCGTACGAAGGCTGTTTCGCCTCGGAAGTGTTCGCTGTCTCCGACTTCCTCCGCATCGCCGATCATGTCGCCCGCGACAACGGCGCCGCCGACACCGATCTGTTCCGGACATCGGTGGTCGCCGCGTCGCCCGAGCCGGTGGCCGCCGCGGGCGGGTTCACGATCGGGGCGCATCGATGGCATCACGACTTCGAGCTGATCGTCGTACCAGGATTCGACCTCTCGCCCGCCACCGACCTGGATGTCCGGCTCGGCGACCTCGGCCGCGAGATCGACTTCCTGCGCGCCGCGGGGCATCGTCGGACCCGGATCGCCTCGGTGTGTGTCGGCGCCTTCCTGCTGGGTGAGGCCGGTCTGCTGGACGGACGACGGTGCACCACGTCATGGCTGTTCGCATCGAGACTGGCCAGGCGGTACCCGCGGTCGACGGTGTGTGCGGAGTCTCTGCTCGTCGCCGACGAGCAGATCACCACCACCGCCGCGTTCACCGCGTCACTGGACCTCGCGACCGCTATCGTCCGAGATCACCTCGGCGCCGACGTCGCGCGGGCCACCGCACGCATCACCCTGGTGTCGGAGAACCGGAACAGCCAGGCGCCGTATGTGGTCGAGTCCATGGTGCAGACGACCGCGGGGCCGTTCGCGATCGCGGTACAGCGCTGGCTGGTCGATCATCTGACCGAGCCCTACAGTCTCTCCCGGCTGGCAGAGGCGTTGCACGTCAGCACCAGGACATTGCTGCGGCGCTATGCCGACGAGGCCGGCTGCTCACCGCTGGACTTCCTGCAGCAGGCGCGGATCGGCGCGGCCAAGCGACTCCTGACCGACACCGACGTGCCGATCGGCGAGATCCCTCGACGCGTCGGGTACCAGGACCCGAGCACCTTGCGCCGACTCTTCGTGGACCGGGTCGGCCTGGGGCTCGGTGACTACCGTCGCCAGTTCCGCGCATGCTGAGGCCGGGCGACGGCGGTGGCCGGATCCACTCGAAAGGTGGCGATCACGCCCCTCCCGCACAGTGCGGCGGCCCGCGAGGATCGAGCCTGTTCACCGAACCACACGACGAACAGGATCACCCACGATGACAACTCGCGAGATGACCGAGGACGACCCGCTCGACGATTTCGAGCGTCGCCACCTCACCTTCGACTCGGTGACGAAGGTCGTGCTCGTCTCCGGCTCGGGTCCGGCCGTCGTCGTGATGCCGGAGATGCCCGGCATCAGCCCTCACCTCGCCCGCTTCGCGCGGTGGGTTCGCGACGCCGGGTTCACCGTGTACCTGCCGTCCCTGTTCGGTCGCGACGGTGCGGTACCCACCGCCGAGGACGGCGCCGCGGTGATGCGGCGAGCGTGCGTCAGCGCCGAGTTCCGGGCGTTCGGCGCCAACCGGACCAGCCCCGTCACCCGATGGCTGCGTGCCCTGGCCGCCGCCGCGCACCAGGAGTGCGGCGGCCCCGGTGTCGGGGCCGTCGGCATGTGCTTCACCGGCAACTTCGCCCTGACCATGATGCTCGAGGCGTCGGTCCTCGCGCCGGTGCTCTGCCAACCCTCTCTGCCGCTCGACGACCCCGCGGGGCTGGAAATCTCACCGGACGACCTCGAGGCGGTGCGGGAACGACTCGACCGCGACGACCTGACCGTGCTCTCGTACCGGTTCGCCGGCGACAAGTGGTGTCGTGCCGAGCGTTTCGCCGCCTATGAGTCCGCGCTCGGCGGCCGATTCGTAGGTACGGTGCTCCCGGACAGCGCAGCCGACCGCACACCTCCACCGTTCTTCGCGGATGTGGTGGCAAGTCCGCACAGCGTCGTGACAGCGCACCTGATCGATGCCGCGGGTGAGCCGACTATCGCCGCCCGAGACGAGATCCTGATGTTCCTGGCCACTCGGCTGACCCCCGGACGCTGACCGGGGTGCGGGCCAGTCTCGTGACCAGACGGGCGGCGTCTCGGCCGACGCCGCGCAGGGAGGCGGAGGACAGGCTGCGTTGCCATTCCAGGCCGAGGTAGCCGAGTCCGGGGTGGGTGGTCGACAGCCCTTCCCGGTGGCGGGGTGCGCCGTCGGTGGTGAGGGCGCCGAGTCCGGTGAGCCAGCCGAGGTCGGGGCGGTAGCCGGTGGCGGTGATGACAGTCTGGACGGGGGTTGTCGTGCCGTCGGGCCAGTGCGCGGACTCTGTGTCGAGTCCGGTGAACATCGGGCGCACGGCCGGCCGACCGGCGGCGAGGGCGGACTTGTAGTGGCCGGTGTCGAATATCGGTACCGTCGGTGGGCGCTCGACGAACCGTCCGACAGGCGCGGTGTCGAGGCCGGTGCGGGTGAACCAGTAGTGGATGTCGCGCCCGAATGCCTGTTGGGCAACGACTTTCGGTGGCCGACGGGCGGCGAGGGTGACGGTGGCGGCGGTCTCGGCGAGCTCCACGGCGATCTGTACCGCGGAGTTGCCCGCGCCGACCACCACCACATGGTGGTCCGCGAACCGAGCCGGTGTTCGATAGTCCGCGGCGTGCATCACCGTGCCGACGAACCGGTCCCGTCCCGGCAGGTCGGGCCGGTGCGGGTTGCCGAAGCCGCCGGTGGCCGCGATCAACAGTGGTGCGGTGAACACCTCGCCGGTGTCGGTGTGCACGGCGAATCCCGTGCTGTCCGGTGTCGCGGTGGTGACGCGGATGTCGGTCCGGATGTCGGCGGACAGGTGGGTGGCGTAGTCGCGGAGGTATTCGACGACTTCGTCGCGATCGGGGTAGTGGTCGGGGTCGCCCGGGAACGGACGCCCGGGTAGGGAGCTGTAGCGGGCGGGGGAGAACAGGGTGAGGCTGTCGTAGTAGTGCGGCCAGGACCCGACGGGTTCGGGTCCGGCTTCCAGCACTGTGGCCTGGAGGCCGGCGTGGGTGAGGTGGTGGGCGGCGGCCAGGCCGGATTGGCCGCCGCCGACGACGATCGCGTCGACGTTCGAGCTCATCGATGTCCTTCGGTGACAACAGGTTCGGAGGCGGTGCGGAGAGTGGGCGTGGCGGCGGCGCCGACGAGGGCGGCGAGCGCGGCGACGGCGGCGAGGACGAGGTAGGCATTCGCGTAGCTGCCGGTGGCCGCTGTCAGGGCGGTTCCGGCCCAGGGGGCCGAGGCCATGACGATGACGATGGGGGCGTTGAGGACGCCGTTGAGGCTTCCGTAGTGGGTGGGACCCCAGCGGTCGGTGATGGCGGTGGCCTGCACGAGGGTGGTGACGCCGCGGACGAGTCCGGCCCCGATGGAGATCGCGATCAACCCGATCACCGTATCGGCGAGCCCGAGCAGGGCGGTGGAGGCCGCGGTCCCGGCGAGCGCGGCGATCAGGCGGGTGCGGGGACGGGTGCGCGCGGCGACCTGCAGGTAGCCGAGCCGGCCGAGAACCTGTCCCGCTCCGCCGAGGCCGAGGGTGAGGGCGGCCGTCTCGGGGGTGAAGCCCCGCTCGATCAGCAGCGGCACCAGATTGAACACACCGGCGAAGGCGGTGAACGCCCCCAACGCCAGCGCGACCGTCAACGCCAGGAACGCACGAGAACGAGCGACTTGGTCGTGGCGGTCGAATCCTGCCCCGGCGATCACCGGGGGTGGGTCGGGCCAGTGGCCGCGCAGCCCGAACCAGTGCGTCGGGATGGTGATCGCGGCGAGCGCGGCGGCCAGTATCAGGTAGGTGACGCGCCAGTCGGTGCGCACGTCCACGGCGGCGGTCAGGGGAGCGAAGACGGTGCTGGCCAGGCCGCCGACGAGAGTGAGGATCATCAGCGCGCGCACGCGTTGTTCGCCGTGCCAGCGGGTCAGCGCGGCGAACGCCGGTGGGTAGAGCACCGCGCCCATCGCTGTGCCCGCGAGCAGCCAGCCGAGGTAGAACACGGACAGGTTCGGCGCCAGCGCGACGATGGCGACGGCCGGCGCCGCCAGCGCCGACCCCGCGGTCATCACCGTGCGTGGTCCGACGCGATCGAGTATCCGCCCGACCGGGATGCCGGTGAGGGCGGCGGCGAGTTGACCGAGGGAGAACGCGGCGGTGATGGCCTGCGCCGACCATCCGGTGCCGGCGGTGATGGAGGTCGACAGCACGGGGAAGGCGTAGTAGAGGATGCCCCAGCTGGTGATCTGCGTGCTGCACAGCACGACAAGCACCCGCCGCCGACCGGCCGCATCCAGCCCGGCAGTGGTCGGCGGCGTGGTGTCCGTGGTGGTCACGACAGGCGCGCTCCGGACGCGGTCAGCGTGATCAGTTCCGGCACAGTCTGTCCGGCCGTCTCGCCCGCGTCGGGCGCTCCACCGCAGCCGCCGCCTCCCGCCGCGTCGGCGGTGTCGGCGGTGCTGGTGTCGGGGTCGTCGAAGACTCCGGCCCCGCCGCAGACGCCGGTGTCGGGCAGGACGAGTTCGACGCGGCGAGCGGCGTCGTGGTCACCGGCGAGTTCGGCGGCGATGGAGCGGACCTGCTCGTAGCCGGTCATGGCCAGGAAGGTCGGGGCACGGCCGTAGCTCTTCATTCCGGCGGAGTAGAAGCCGGATTCCGGGTGGGACAGTTCGCCGACTCCGTGTGGGTAGACGGTGCCGCAGGAGTGCACGTTGGGGTCGATCATCGGCGCCAGCCGCACCGGCGCCTGCAGCGTCGAATCCAGCTCCAGGCGGATCTGCGACAGCCACGACAGGTCGGGGGCGAACCCGGTCAGCGTCACCACGGCGTCCACGCCCTCGACGCGGGCACCGGAATCGGCGACCAGCGCGACCTGCCCGCCTGCGGCGGGTTCGACCGCGGCGGTGCGGAATCCGGTCACCACCTCCAGTAGTCCGGCTTCGACCGCGCGCCGCGCGCGTTCACCGAGTGCACCGCGTGCGGGCAGCTGGTCGGCGTCACCGCCGCCGAAGGTGGCGCCGATCTCGCCGCGCCGCAGTACCCACGTCAGCCGGGTGCCCGGCGCCTGCTCGGCGAGCCCGGCCAGCGCCACGATCGCGGTCAGCGTCGAATGTCCGCTGCCGGCGATCACCGTGTGCCGACCGGCATGTCGGGCGGCCGCGGCGGGGTCGTCGAGGTCGGGCACCCGATAGCCGATCACTCCAGCGGCCGCCGCGGCGGTTTCGCCGAGGGCGGCGAGCCCGTCCCCGCCGAGCGGATTGGGCGCACCCCAGGTGCCGGAGGCATCGATCACCGCGGCGGCGAACACCCGTTCCTCCCGGCCGTCCGCGTGACGCAGGTGCACGGTGAACGGGGCGGTATCGCGCTCGGCGTCGACGACACGGTCGCGCCCGCGTCGCGACACCCCGGTCACCTCGACACCGGTGCGCACGATCCGCGACCCGAGCGCGGTGGCGAGCGGGGCGAGGTACTGCTGCTGCCAGTCCCTCCCGGTCGGATAGGCGTTCTCCTCCGGTGCGGTCCAGCCTGCGATGTCGAGCAGCCGCCGCGCCGGTGGGGCGATCAGCTCGCCCCACCGCGAGAACAGGCGCACGTGATTCCACTGCGCCACCGCCGCCCCCGGGACGCGGCCCCGCTCGAATACCAGCACCTCTCGGTCACGTTCGCGCAGTTCGGCCGCCGCGGCCAGGCCCACGGGCCCGGCGCCGATCACGACCACGGGCAGTTCGTCGTTGCTCATGTCCACTCCATTCATCGACAGCCATCGATTGATGACGCCGACTCTATCGACGCGCGTCGATGAAATCAACCATCGATGAGCATCGATATTTTGGCGGGGAGTCCATAGAATGGCGAGATGACCTCCCTGGACATGCCCACCGTGCGCGACACCGCCACCCTCAGGGCGGATGTACTGCCGGTGCAGGAGGCCACCACCTATGCGGGGTGGTTCGCCTGCCTCGCCGACCCCACCCGGGTGCGGCTGCTGCACCAGGTCGCCACCCGGCCCGGCGGCATCACTGTCGGTGAACTCGCCGAAGCCCTCGGCGTCGGCCAGCCCACGGTGTCGCATCACGTGCGCAAGCTCGCCGAGGTCGGCTTCGTGGCCGTGTCCAAGCACGGCACCTCCACCGTGGTCGCCGTCGACCCCGCCTGCTGTACCGGTCTGCCGCACGCCGCCGACGCCGTCATGGGCGCGCTCGGGCAACGTCCCTGCTGCCCGACCGACCTGCCCGAGGACGTCACCGTCCGTGCGATGACCGACGACGACCTGCCCGTCGTCGTCGCGCTCGGAGGGCCGGCCTCCGTTCACGATCGGCTACCGGAGCATCGGTGGGTCGCCGAGGTCGAGGGACGCATCGCCGGATTCGCCGCGCTGAAGCCGACCTCCTTCGGTCCGGCCGTCGAGGGCCTGGCCGAGAGCAGCCTGTTCGTCGCCGAGGACCGCCGCGGGCGGGGTGTGGGCACATCCCTGATCCGCGCACTGGTCATCGCCGCCGACGAAGCCGGATTCACCACCGTGTCCACCGGAGTCCTGCCCACCGACCGCGCGGGGTTGGCGCTGCACCACTCGGCCGGATATCGCACCGTCGGCGTGCGCGAACGCCTGCTCCGCCTCGACGACACCTGGCACGACGTCGTCTTCCTCGAACGCCGCAGCCCCTGCAACTGATCGGCGCGGCTCCACCTCGCCCGAGGGGCAAGCCTGCCTATGCGCTCTCGCCGAAGCCGTCGAACCCTCCCTTTTCGGCCGCTCGACACAGAACCATTGCAGCGCTGCGGAACTCGGCACCGCGTCGCGCGTACGAGCCGGAATCGACCAGCGCTCCGGGAAGATTCCGAGTGGTTCCGAGTGGTTCCGAGTGGTAATGAATACGACGCGGTGCACGATCATCGGTGTGTGACGATTGCACGTGGATCGGCCTCGACAGCAGCTGCCGGACTCCTCGGCGCGGCGATGGCCGTGACAGCGCCCGGCGTCGCCCACGCCGCCGATCCTTGCCAGCTCGGGGTGTCGAATGTCGGACCCCGAACATGCGCCATGACAGAGGTCAGGACGGCCCCGACATGGACGCTGGGCAACGGTGTCTGCGTCGGCATGCTCAGTGCCGCGGGGGTCGCCTACGACGGCCCCCTGTCCGAATATCACACCTTTCCGGGAACTGCCCATTCCATAGAACTGCGTATCACGCAAGGCTTTTCACCGCTGGGCAACTTCGCGCCGACCATCCTGGCCTGTGACGTCACGGCGATCGTCGACTGGCGCAACCTCGACACCGGCCGCAGCGGCTCGGTGAGCCATTTCATCCCCGCGAGCAACAACGTTTCCCGGCCGTTCTACGTGCACGTCGACTCGGGCCCGGGACGGGTCGTGCTCACCGTGCGGACCGACCGTCCGAGCGTTCCGGCGACGGCCGAGGTGTTCGTGCCCTGACCGGTACCGGGCCGATCGAGAGCTGTCGTGGTCGCCCGCTCTCAGGGATTGCGGGCGATATCGATGCGAATGGTGTCACCGTGGGAAACCACGACGACTCGGTCCCGGCCGGCCTGCCACTGCTGGGGTAGCAGGTAGTAGTAGTCGTCGGTGCGCGCGAGCAGCCACAATCCGCTGTATACGTAGCGGTACTTTTCGCCGGGAGCGGTGATCTCGCCCATCCGGGTCCCACTTCCTTCCACGCCGAGTCTGTCGACGCTGAACACGACGACGGCGGGCCGGTCGACGAAGGAAGCCTGCTCCTGGTGCACGGCATCGGCGGCACCTCGGCGTTCGGCGAAATCGGCGACCGCCCAGAGATAACCGATCACCGTGATCCCGACGAGCGCGAGCACCTGGATCTGCATCACCGTGCGGGGCGGGCGCCTGGTGGCGAGAATCGCCGGGTAACGCCATCGCAGCCAGTAGGCGCAGCCGAGGGATGCGGCCGCGGTCATCAGCAGGAAAGGTGCGACGAGGTCGAGTGTCGCGGCCAGAACGGTCGGAATGTAGACCAGGACCACCACGGTCGCCACCAGCAGCATGCCGACGACGATGAGAAACCGCACCCACCAGCGCAGCACGGTTCGCGGTCGGCCGCTGCGCATCGCGTGCCGAGTCGGAATTCTGCGCACCGCCGACAGTGCCAGGATCGTGAGCAGCGTGGCGATCAGTGGCTGGAACATGGCGGTCACGCTGAACAGGACGTAGTCGGCGGTGGTATGTCCGAGTGCGTGGGCAGCGACCCCGAAGTGTTCGTAGAAGGCTCGGCTGTAGGCCCAGCCGAAGTAGTAGAGCACTGCGGTGACCAACGCTGCCTGGGAGGCGAGAGCGCCGATGACCGGCAACAGGGACAGTCGCTGCGCCGGGGCCGCGGTGGTCACGGGTTCGGGTCGGCCGGAGGTTCGGAAGGATCCGAAACTCCGGTGGTCGTGGGCGCAAGCGTCGGAACCACTGTCGGAGGGGCGACAGTGCCCGGTGTGGATGGCGTGCGGGAAATCGCCGACGCGGTCGGCGGAACGATGGTGGGGTAATTCGAAATCGGCGGTCCGTCGACCGTCACGGTGGCCACCGTGACCTGGCCGGGCTCGACGGTGGTCTCGCGCACGCCGCCGTCTTCGTCGGCGCACCCACCGGCGAGCAGGACGAGCGCGGCAGTCAGTGCGAGCCGGCAACCGATGCGGACCGCCGCTGAGGATTGTGCCGGGAAGAGCTGACCCCGTCGGGTGTGGTGGGCAAGGATATGCGGTGTCGGGTTCATCGGTCGGCCCTCAACAGTCAGCGCTTTTCACCGGACGAGCACTCTCGGGACTGGATGAGCGCTATCGGTCAGGCGATGTCTCTACTCGCACCACGATCGCGCACAGCCGCCCGCGTCGTCGCGCGTAGTCGTCTACTCGTTTCCGGTCGAGTCCGATCGCGTGCGGCCGGGTCCGAACCCGGCACCTCGGGTTCAGCCGATCGGCAGCGTGCTGAGGATCGGGATGAAACCCCAGTTCAAGAGACGTTCGGCGTCGGCGGTCGCGGCGGCCATATCGTGGGGTGAACTGTTGAGGACCACCCCGATCAGCCGCTGCCCGCCCCGGGAGGCTTCGAACAGCAGGCAGGTGCCGGCGGCATCGGTATTGCCGGTCTTGATACCCGCGATCCCCGGATACCTGCCGAGCAGATCGTTGGTGTTCTCCCAGACGTGGTGGCCGTTCGCGGGGCCGGCGGGCTGATGGTGGATCGGCGATCCGACGATCTGACGGAAGACGGGGTTCGACATGGCGTGGCGGCCGAGGCGCACCAGGTCCGCGGCTGTGGAGTAGGTGGCGTAGTCGTCGGGAATCGGCAGGCCGCTGGGGTCGGCGAAATGGGTGTCGGTCATGCCCAGCCGCCGCGCGGTGTCGTTCATCTTGGCGAGGAAGGCCTGCTGGCCGGGACCGTAGGCCTCGGCCAGCGCGTAGGCGGCATCGCAGCCGGAGGGCAGCAGCATCGCGTACAGCAGTTGGCGAGCGGTGAGTACTTCGCCGGGGGCGAGGTCCGCGGTGCTTCCGCCTTCGGCGGCGGCGTAGTCGAGGGCGGCCTGCGACACCGTGACGGGGCGGTCGAGATCGCCGGATTCGAGCACGACGATCGCCGTCATGACCTTGGTGATACTGGCGATGGGGACGCGGGCGGCGGGTTGGCGTGACCAGACGAGCAGCCCGGTGTTGGCCTCGGCCAGTGCCGCCGACGCGGCCTGCACGCCGTCGGGTTGCATGGCCGGCGGAAAGGGGAGCTGGGGGTGCGAACTGCCCGGGACCGGGGCTGCCGCGACGGTGGGAGCGAAGACGACGAGTATTCCGGCGAGGACCGCCGGCAGTACACGAGTGGGGGTTCGCATCGCCATATTCTGTCGCCCGGCCTGTCCGAACTGTGGCATTTGCGAGTCGAGGCTTCAGACTGGTCGGTTATGGACCTGCCCGAGCTTCCCGATCTGCCGATTCGTGGCGTTCTCGACCGTGTTGTCGCGACCTTGGCCGAGCACGGGACGGCTGTGCTGGTCGCGCCGCCGGGAACCGGGAAGACGACCCTGGTGCCGTTGGCGCTGGCCGCGGCCGGTGCGGGGCGAGTGGTCGTGGCCGAGCCACGACGGTTGGCGGCTCGGGCGGCGGCCGGGCGGATGGCGGCGCTGCTGGGGGAGTCGGTGGGTGAGACCGTCGGCTATGCGGTGCGGGGGGATCGCCGTGTCGGGCGCAGGACTCGGATCGAGGTCGTGACCTCCGGATTGCTGGTGCGACGGTTGCAGGATGATCCCGAACTGGCGGGGGTCGACGTAGTGCTGCTCGACGAATGCCACGAGCGGCATCTGGACGCGGATCTGCTGCTGGCCTTGCTGCTGGACGCCCGGGCCGGCCTGCGGCCGGATCTGCGAGTACTCGCCACCTCGGCAACCGTTGCGGCCGAACAACTTTCGGCACTGCTGGGTGGCGACCACCCGGCGCCGGTGCTGCAGGCGCACGGTCGGACCCATCCCGTTCGCACGGCCTATGTCGCGCCGCTGCCACGGGAACGGATCGAAGCGCAGGTCGCGCGCACCACCCGGGTCGCCCTCGCCGACACCGACGGCGATGTGCTGGTCTTCCTGCCCGGAGCGGCCGAGATCCGCCGGACCGCGGCGCTGCTGGCCGATCTGCCCGGCGTGGATGTCGTTGCCCTGCACGGAAGATTGTCCGCGGCGGGGCAGGACGCGGCATTGCGGCCGGGTGCTCGGCGGCGCGTGGTGTTGTCCACTGCGGTCGCGGAGTCGAGTCTGACGGTGCCGGGAGTGCGGGCGGTCGTGGATTCCGGGCTGGCCCGGGTGCCGCGGATCGATCGGGCCCGTGGACTGTCCGGGCTCGCGACGGTGCGGGTTTCGGCGGCGGTGGCCGAGCAGCGCGCCGGGCGCGCCGGGCGGGAGGGGCCGGGGCGGGTGTGGCGGTGCTGGCCGGAATTCGAGCATGCGACGCTGCCCGCCTATCCGGAACCGGAGATCCGTACGGCGGATCTGACCCGATTGACCTTGGAGCTGGCCTGCTGGGGCACCACCGACGGACACGGCCTGGGCTGGTGGGACGCGCCGCCACCGGGCGGGCTGGACGCCGGGCGAGAGGTGTTGCGCGCCTTGGGCGCGGTCGACGGTGAGGGTGCGGTGACCGAGCGAGGTCGGCGGATCGCGCGGATCGGGCTGCATCCCCGGTTGGCGCGCGCCCTGCTCGACGGTGCGGAGGTGGTGGGTGCGCGGGCGGCCGCGGAGGTGGTGACAGTGCTCGACGACGACAGCTATGTCTCCGGTGTCGATCTCGTCGCCGGTCTGCGGGTATTGCGGCGGGAGCGGCCCGCGCGCTGGCGGCGTGAGGTCGATCGGCTGGCGCGGTTGGTCGAAGGCTCGGACGGGAGAGACGATCCGGCATATGTGGTGGCGCTGGCGTATCCGGAGCGGCTGGCGCGGCGGCGTGCTCCCGGTTCGGCGAGTTATCTCATGGCAGGGGGGACCGCGGTGACGCTGCCGTCCGGCGCCGGCGTCGGTGACGCGGAATGGCTGGCGGTCGGTGTCGCGACCCGCGATCCGGGGCGGTCGGAGGGGGTCGTGCGGTTGGCCGCGGTGGCCGATGAGCCGCTGGCTCGGCGCGCGGCCTCGAGCCTGCTGAGCGGTGCCGAGGAAATCGATTGGGTCGACGGTGATGTGGTGGCCCGGCGGGTGGAACGACTGGGTGCGATCGTCCTGTCCCAGCGGCCTGTTCGGGATCCGGATCGCCGGATGCTCGGCACGGCGGTACTGCGCGGGCTGCGTTCCTGCGGTCTCGGCCTGCTGTCCTGGACCTCCGAGGCCACCGCACTACGGCAACGACTCGATTTCCTGCACCGCACACTCGGCGCCCCTTGGCCGCGGGTCGACGACGAGTCGTTGCTGGCCGCCGCCGAGGTCTGGCTCGGTCCGGAACTGGCCGCCGCCCGTCGCCGCGCCGATCTCGAACGCATCGACGCCGGGCAGGCGCTGCGCCGGCTCCTGCCCTGGCCCGAGGCGGCCCGGCTGGACGAACTGGCGCCCGAACGTCTCGAGGTCCCTTCCGGCAGCCGCCCCCGCCTCGACTATTCGACCGATCCGCCGGTGCTGGCGGTGAAGGTGCAGGAGGTGTTCGGCTGGGCGGAGGCGCCGCGGCTCGGGGACGGCCGCGTCCCGATCGTGCTGCATCTGCTCTCCCCGGCGCAGCGTCCGGTCGCGGTGACCGCGGATCTGGCATCGTTCTGGCGTTCGGGCTGGTCTCAGGTCCGCGCGGACCTGCGCGGGCGTTATCCCAAACACGCCTGGCCGGAGGACCCGGCGACCGTGCCCGCCCATCGGGGCACCGCGCGTAATGCCGACCGTGACCGGAGTAGGTGAGCGTGTGCGTTTCGGGCTGCGCTGACCACCGACAACGCGGCCGGGGGACGAGATGATCGACAGGTACCGTTGGACGGTGAACTCAGCTGATGCGCGACGCCTGCAAGACGGTGATCTCCGGACCCGCGAGGAGTATCTGCGGCTCCTGCTCGTCCGGGCAGATGACGGCGACGCATCCGCCAAGGAAGCACTGTGCGCGCTCGTCCGCGACTACCCGGACTACCACCGGGCACTGTACAGCCGGGCGTTGAACCGGGCGGCGGTCTTCGGCGACGACACTCTGAAGGCGCCGCTGCTCGAATCACTGGCCGAC
Organism: Nocardia shimofusensis NBRC 100134; assembly: GCF_001613125.1. Classification (GTDB taxonomy): domain Bacteria; phylum Actinomycetota; class Actinomycetes; order Mycobacteriales; family Mycobacteriaceae; genus Nocardia; species Nocardia shimofusensis. Next base: position 254,899 of record NZ_BDBT01000005.1, on the reverse strand, counting down.
ACCCGGTACAACTGCCAGGCATGGGCGGCGATGGGTTGCGCGGCGCTCGGTTTCCGCGAGGCGGTTCCCGGTTTGATCGCGATGCTGGACCACTCGCAGCAAATGGCTCGAGAGCAAGCGGTGATCGCCCTCGGCACGCTCGGCGACGAATCGGTCGTACCGGCGCTCACCCCCGTGCTGCGGGACTCGATCGGGGGAATGCGCGAGCGGGCCGCCGAGGCCCTCGGCCTGATCGGCGGTGATGCGGCCCTGGCCGCACTATGGGACGAATTCGAGCACCGCCGGTATTTCCGCATCGGCTATATCGCGAGCGCGCTGGCCACATTCACCCCTGACGTCATCCCGAGGTTGTGCGAGGCGGCCGACAGCGACGACCCCGACCAGCGATACTGGGCGGCTGTCGCGCTCGGTTCTACCGGCGACGATCGTGCCGTGCCGACGCTGGAACGGCTGATGGCCCACGACCGGGGCTCGACGGTCTTCGACGGCATGGTGAGCGTCGCCGCGAAGAAGGGCCTCCGCACGCTACGACGAATACAAGCGGCGATCGCAGCCCGCTCACAAATGTCGGGGCGCCTTCGCTGCTGACCGATTTCCCCGTGGGCTCATGTGTCGGGCGAGGTGCAAATCCGGCCTGTAATTCGCGATCTTCGGGCTGCCTACTCATCCGGGTGTGGGGGAGTGCGCTTCCGCGCCGCGTATCGGCGGCTGCGCACGACCAGCGCCAGCGCCAGGGCGGCGGCGGTCAGCGTGGTGCCCGCCGAGATCCAGAACATCGCGGTGAAGGCTGTGAGCGCCGGATAGGTGTGGGCGTCGACGGTCACCGTCCAGGTCGTCGCGGTGGCCGCCATGGTCGCGCTGGCCGTGGAGGTTCCCACCGATTGCAGCAGCGCGCCGATGGTGGTGGCCGACGCCGACTCGGTGATCGGCGCCATGGCCATGATCGAGGTCGGAATCGCGGCGATGGTGAGGGAGAGACCGGCCCCGACAACAACAGCGCCGGCCAGCAGCTGCCAGGGTTCGCGGCTGAGCGGGACACGAATGGCGAACGCCAGTGCCAGTTCGGAGGCCGCAATCAGTAGGACCCACTGAGCGCCGAAGCGTGCGATGGCGCGTCCGGCGATCGGCGCGACGAGGATGCCGACAAGGGCGACGGGCATCAGACACCACCCCGCTTGCAGCATGCTCATGCCTGCCCCGAAACCGGTCGAGGCGGGCAGTTGCAGCATCTGGGTGGTGATCAGGATATTGCTGAACAGGGCGAACCCGATCAGCAGCGCGCAGGCGTTGACCAGCAGGACCGGTGGCCGCGCGCTGACGCGCAGGTTCACCAGCGGTGCGGCGCGGCGTAACTGCAGCGGGACCCACAGGAAGAGCAGGAGCACCCCCGTGCCGGCCGATGCCAGGGTCTCCGCGCTGGTCCATCCCCACTGGCCGCCCTTCGACAGAGGCAGCAGCAGCGCGGTCACAGCGGCGGCGAGCATCACGGCACCGAGGTAGTCGAACGCACCCTCGGCACGGGAAGCGGGCGCGGAGGCGGGGACGACTGTCGCGACCGCGATCGCCAGCACCGTGCCGGTGAGCGCCACCACCCAGAAGATCCAGTGCCAGTCCAGGTAGGTGACGATCACTCCGGAAAGGGGCAGCCCGGTGGCGGCGCCGATCGCCAGGGACGCGCTCATGGTCGCCACCGCACCGGGAACGCGGTGCGGCGGCAGCACGTCGCGCATGGTCGCCATCGCGACCGGAATCAGCGACAGGCCGCAGCCCTGCAGCGCGCGGGCGATCACGAGCGGCACCAGCGAATCACCGATGGCGCCCAGCAGCGATGCGGCCACCACGACCACCAGCGTCACCAAGATCAGGTGCTTCTTGCCGTACATGTCGGCCAGGCGCCCGATCAGCGGCGTGACGACCGCGCCGGTGACCAGAGTGGCAGTCACCAGCCAGGAGGCGGTGCCTGCCGAGGTGTTCAGCAGGGCGGGCAGAGCCGGCAGCAATGGCAGCACCATGGTCTGCTGCAAGGCCATCAGAATCCCGCATGCGGCGAGGACGAGGACGATTCCGGCACCCGACCCGCTGCGTTCCTGCCGCGCGTCGGTACGTAGAACCGATACCCCCGCGCCTAGCATCGCAGCGCTCTGAAGGACAAGGTCCGACGATCGATCATGCGCACAGCATCCGGCCGGCACCGGACGCGTGGCGATCCCATTGCCACTGAGTGGAAAGTCGCAAACATCGCGGCGGTGGAGCACCGGGTGCCGCGGCCGCACGCAGAACCGCCGTGGCGAGTGCGTAACCGGAGCCGGAGCGGCGGTCCCGCTCGATGGGAACGGCGGCGTGCGTATGCGATACGCGGATCTACCGTGACAGCGCGAGCCCGGCTGGTTCGCCGTCGGCCGTGCCGCCGCGGGCTCGGCGGCGGCAGAGGAGGCCGTCGGCGACGTCGGTCCGGGGCAGCGCGCGGCAACGAGCATCGAGCGGCTCGATCGAGCGAAGGGACGAACGGATGCAATTGGAGGACAAGGTCGTCGCCGTCACCGGCGCCGGGAACGGCATCGGGCGGCAGACAGCGCTGTGCCTGCTCGATCGCGGGGCACGCGTCGCGCTGATCGATCTGAAGGGCGACTGGCTGGAGGAGACCCGGGCGCTTGCTGGTGCCCGGCAGAATCGGGTGTCGCTGCACGTCGCCGACGTGACCGAGGTGGCGACAGTCGCCGTGTTGCCCGCGGCGATCCACGCCGAGCACGGGCAGATCGACGGGCTGATCAACGTCGCCGGGATCATCCACCGGTTCGCCCCCGTCGCCGAGCTCGAACGCGACGAGATCGAGCGGGTCGTCCGGGTCAACTTCTGGGGCACCGTGAACATGTGCATGGCCTTCCTCCCGGAACTGCGGCAGCGGCCCGAAGCGGGGCTGGTGAACGTCTCCAGCCTGTCCGGGCTGATCCCGTTCGCGGGGCAGACGATCTACAGCGCCACCAAGGGGGCGGTCAAGCAGTTCAGCGAGGGCATGTATCAGGAGCTGAGGGACACGAATGTCACTGTGACGACCGTCTTTCCGGGCAATATCAGCACGAACCTGAGCGGCAACTCCGGGGTGAGGATGATCGACGCCGGAGGCCGTAAGGTTCGGGCCACCACCCCGGAGCGCACTGCGGAACTCATCGTGGAGGGGTTGGAGAAGGGGAAGTTCCGGGTGCTCGTCGGCCAGGACGCCACCGCGCTCGACAAGCTCGTCCGGCTCGCCCCGCGCTGGGCGACGCGCATGATCGCAAAACAGATGAAGAGCGTGCTCTGACCGATGGCGTTGCGGTCACCCGGGTCGGGTCAGCCGGTGACCATGTCCGCCATGCTCCAGATCGCGCGCATGCTGGTGATCTGTCCCTGCTCGTCGAAGGTCATGACGTCGATCGGCTCCACCGTGATAGGACCGTTCGGCAAGGCCGAGGTGACCCGGAAGTGGAATGCCGCCGTATCGCCGGAGACCCGGATCGTCAGCAGTTCCATCGTGGTCTCCACGCCGTCGAGGCCGCTGTAGAAGGCAGCGATGGCGTCGCGGCCCACGCGCACCTCGGTGCCGACCGGGTCCTCGAGGGTGGCGTCCTCGGCGTAGAGCGCGGCGATCTCCGCGGCGGTGCCGGTGCCGATGCGGTGGGCGTACTCGGTGACAGTGGAGGTGATCTGCTCGACGGAGGGCATCGCAGTTCCTTTCTCGACGGCGCGCGTCGCCGTCGCACCGGCCCAGGGAAGCAGACGGCTACCCCGCGGGGCGCGCTTCGTTCCGGTGTGTGGGACGCGGCCTGGCCGCGGTGGTGTGAGCCAGGCCACCGTGGGCGCATGACAGCGGATATTCCTGATGTGGTGGCGGCCGATGCGGTGACCGACTGGTCGGACGAGGTCGACGTGGTCGTGATCGGCGCGGGCATCGCCGGGTGCTGCGCCGCCGCGGAGGCGGCGGCGCAGGGCGCGCGGGTGCTGGTCCTGGAGCGCGCGGCGGTGGCGGGCGGCACGTCGGCGATGGCGGGCGGGCACTTCTATCTCGGTGGCGGCACCCCGGTACAGGTCGCCACCGGGCACACCGATTCGGCCGAGGAGATGGCGAAGTATCTGACCGCGGTGTCGCCGCACCCCGATGCGGCGAAGATCCGGGACTACTGCGCCGACAGTGTCGAGCACTTCCATTGGCTGGAGGGGTTGGGTTTCGAGTTCGAGCGCAGCTTCTACCCGGAGAAGGCGGTGATCCAGCCGGGCACCGAGGGCCTGATGTTCACCGGCAACGAGAACGTCTGGCCGTTCCGGGAATTGGCGGTGCCCGCGCCGCGCGGACACAAGGTCCCGGTCGCCGGTGACACCGGCGGGGCGGCGCTGGTCACGAACCTGCTCGTGCAGCGGCTCGCCCGGCTCGGCGCCGAGATCCGCTACGAGACCGGCGCCACGCAGCTGGTATGCGACGCGACCGGCGCGGTGGTCGGGGTCCGCTGGAAGCGGCCACCGGAGCAGGGCGTGATCCGCGCGGGCGCGGTCGTCGTCGCGGCGGGCGGCTTCGTGATGAATCCGGAGATGGTGCGGCAGTTCGTGCCCGCGCTGGCGGAGAAGCCCTACACGCTCGGCTCGAGTTACGACGACGGGCTCGGCATCCGGCTCGGCATGTCCGCGGGCGGGGCTGTAGAGCACATGGACCAGTGCTTCGTCACCGCGCCGATCTATCCGCCGTCCCGGCACCTGACCGGAATCGTGGTCAACGCGCTCGGGCAGCGGTTCGTCGCCGAGGATTCCTACCATGCGCGCACCGCGGGATTCGTGCTCGAGCAGCCCGGCGCCCGCGCCTACCTGATCCTGGACGAGGCGCACCTGGAGAAGCGAGACTTCCAGCTGGTGCCGTTCATCGACGGCTGGGAGACCGTGGCCGAGATGGAGGAGGCGCTGGCCCTGCCGCCCGGCAGCCTGCGGGAGACGCTGGCACGGTACAACGCGCACGCGGCGGACGGGCAGGACCCGGACTTCCACAAGCAGCCGGCGTACCTGGAGCCGCAGGACAGTGGCCCGTGGGCGGCGTTCGACCTCTCGCTGGGCGCGGCGTCGTATGCCGGGTTCACGCTGGGCGGGCTGCGCACCACAGTCGACGGTCAGGTGATCCGCGCGGACGGGTCGGTCGTGGACGGGCTCTACGCGGCCGGGGCGTGTGCCCCGAGCCTGGCCCAGGACGGCAAGGGGTACGCCAGCGGGACTCAGCTCGGCTCCGGCTCCTACTTCGGCCGTCGGGCCGGGCGGCACGCAGGCGCGCGAACCGGCGCTCCTTCGGTGACGCAGTGACATGCGTTCCACCTGCCGGGCTGGGGACCGGCCCACTCCCGCGGGGGCTCCCGCTGAATGGGAGCGCACCGTCCGGCGAGTGAGCCGGGCCCTATCGTCCTCACATGCCAAGTCCTTGTGACCCAGTTCACGTATGAGCATCCGCCCACGTGATTCAGCTTCCGCCACAGGCGGAGCCTGACGACATCGGTCACCGTTTCCAGGAAGGTCCATGCCATGACCAATCCCGTCGACACCGTCGCTGCCGCCGTCACCGCCGCCGGCGCCACGACTTTCGAGGCTCGCAAGGTCTCGAGCGGCTACTCCTGGCCGGAGTGCCCGCGGTGGCACGAGGGCTCCTTCTGGTTCTCGGACATGTACACCGGAACTCTCAAGAAGCTCGACGCGGACGGCAACGCCGCCGTCGTCGTCGACGCGACCGGCCGCGGCGCGGACACCGACGTCCCGATCGTGCTGGGCGGGTTCGGCTGGCTGCCCGACGGCCGCCTGATCGTGGTGTCCATGCACGAGAAGCTTGTCCTGGTGCACGGTGGCGGCGCGCCCGACGATCTGTCGGTGTACGCCGACATCTCGCAGTACTGTTCGGCCGCCGCCAACGACATGGTGGTCGACGCCGAGGGCCGCGCCTACATCACCCAGCTCGGCTTCGATCTGTTCAAAGGGGAGGAGCCGATCCCGTCGCCGCTGATCGTGGTGGAGTCGGACGGCACCGTCGGCACCCCGGAGAAGGTCGGCCCGCTGATGTGCGGCAACGGGATCGCGATCAGCGCCGACGGCACCAAGGTGTATGTCGCCGAGGTGATGGCCTTCAAGATCACCGTGATCGACCGCGCCCCCGACGGCACGCTGTCGAACCCGCGCGACTTCGCGGCCACCCCGTTCATGCCCGACGGGATCGGTCTCGACGCCGACGGTGGCGTGTGGGCGGCGATGCCCGGCGGCGGCTACGTCGCGCGCTTCACCGAACAGGGAATCACCGACGCCGTGGCGTTGCCGCTGGAGAACGGCATCGCCTCGGCCTGCATGCTCGGCGGCCCGGACCGCAGCACCCTCTACATGACGGTCGGATTCGAGGTCTTCGACTTCGAGAAGTCGGCCCGCGAGGCGCTGGGCGGCATCTGGGTGGCCGACGTGGCGCACCGCGGCGGCGACACCCGCCCCTGACGTCCGAGACGAACAGAAATTCGAGGAAATGACAATGGCAACACTGGATTTCAGCGATCGCGTCGTGATCGTCACCGGCGCGGGCCGGGGTATCGGACGGGCGCACGCCCTGTTGCTGGCCTCGCGCGGCGCCTCCGTCGTGGTGGGCGATCTCGGATCGAGCATCGACGGCTCCGGCGTGGAGGGTGACGATCCGGCCGCCGATGTGGTCGCCGAGATCACCGCCGCGGGCGGAAAGGCCGTGGCCTGCAACGCCGATGTGTCGACCGAGGAGGGCGCCCGCGCCCTGGTCGACGCGGCCGTCTCCGCCTTCGGCGGACTCACCGGCGTGCTGAACAACGCGGGCATCGTCCGCGCGGCCCCGTTCGACCAGGTGCCCGACGAGGAGTACCAGCGTCATCTCGACGTCCACTACTTCGGCACGCTGCGGGTGTGCCGGGCGGCCTGGCCGCATCTGCTGGAAGCGCGGGCGCCACGCATCGTGAACACCATCTCCCAGGCGATGCTGGGCAACCCGGGAATGTCGCACTACGGCGGCTCCAAGGGCGCGGTGTTCGGCCTGACCCGCAACCTCGCCCTCGAAGGCTTGGCGACGGGCATCAAGGTGAACGCGATCGCGCCCGGCGCGGGCACCCGCATGGCCGAGGCCGCGGCCGACACGCTCTCGCCCGAGATCATGGAGTACATGCGCACGGCGCTGCTGCCCGAGCACGTCGCCCCGGTGGCGGCCTATCTGCTGCATCCTTCCTGCGAGGTCACCGGTGAGGTGTTCAACGTGGCGGGCGGCATCGTCAACCGGCTGGCGCTTGTCAACACCGTCGGCATCCACGATCCCGGCCTGACCGTCGAGACCGTCGCCGAACAGTTCGGCCAGATCATGGCGATCACCCCCGAGGCCCTCCCACAGCTGGTCGCTCCGGCCCAGATGCCGGTCTCCTGAATTCATTGTCGAAAACTCATGACTGGAGTCTGTCCATGAGCACAACCGAGACGGCCGTCCCCACCGAGTACCCATTCGCGCCGGTGCCCCCGGCCGACGCGGTGGCCCGCTACCGCGCGATCGCCGCCGAGCGGCCGATGACGAAGATGGCGATGCCCTTCGGCGGGGACGTCTGGGTCGTCCACCGCAACGCGGCGGCGCGAGAGATGCTGAGCGACGGCCGATTCGTCCGCGAGCCGTTCCGCACCGGCGAGCGGGTGGTCCCCTACTTCGTCGAGTTCCCGGACTTCCTGAAGAGCACGCTGCAGTTCGAGGATCCGCCGCATCACACGAAGTTGCGCAAGCTGGTGCAGCGCTCGATCTCGCCGAAGCGGGTCAAGGCGATGCGCGATTCGGCGGTGGAGTTCGCCAATCATCTGATCGACGAGATGATCGCCAAGGGTGCGCCGACGAACCTGGTGCACGACTACGCGGTCGCGCTGCCGATCCAGATGCTGGCCAACCTGCTCGGCGTGCCGCCGCAGGACCGGCCCAAGTTCCAGAAGTGGAGTTCTTCCACACTGGCGGTGGCCAACATGCCCGAGGAAGAAGTCGTCGCGAACATGACCGAGCTGGTCGTGTACATGATGGCCCTCATCGAGGAGCGGCGGAAGAACCCGCGCGAGGACCTGCTCAGCGACCTGGCCAATGCCCGCGACAAGGACGACAGCCTCACCGACGGCGAGATCCTCCCGATCGCGCTGGTGCTGATCATCGGCGGATTCGACAACACCGCGAACTTCCTCTGCGCCGGTGTGCTCTCGCTGCTGCGCAATCCCGATCAGCTCGAGCTCTTCCTGCAGGACCCGGACGTGCTGGCGCCGACCGCGGTGGAGGAGATTCTGCGGCACGGGCGAATGGCGTTGGGGGACAGGATCGCCGGCGGCGGCGGGCTCGTTCCCTTCGTGGCCACCGAGGACGTGGAACTGGACGGCCAGCTGGTCGCCCGCGGCGAGGCCGTGCTCGTCGACCCCGCCGCGGTCAACCACGACGGAGTGGCCGTGGAGCACGACGAGGTCTTCGACATCCGGCGCAGCAACAATCCGCACCTCACCTTGAGCTACGGCCTGCACCACTGCCTGGGCGCGCCGCTGGCCCGCATGGAGATGCAGGTGGGCCTGGCCGAGCTGTTCAAGCGGCTGCCGGGGCTGAAGCTCGACGGGGAAGCCGTCGTGGACATGGACAACCTCACCCAGCCGATCGTCGATCTGCCGGTCGGTTGGTAGGAGCAGCGATGCCGAAAGTGTTCTACACCCAGCCAGACGGTGTGGTGAAGGTCGTCGACGGCGCCGTCGGTGATTCGGTCATGTCGACCGCTGTGAAGAACGGCGTGAACGGCATCGTGGGCCAGTGCGGCGGCACGCTGTCGTGCGCGACCTGTCACGTCTACCTCGACCACAAAGAGCTGGCACTCTTCCCGGAGCCCAGCGAGGACGAGGACGACATGCTGGACTGCACCGCGTCGGACAGGGCGGACAACTCACGCCTGTCCTGCCAACTCACCCTGTCGGACGGGACCGACCTGCACGTCACTATCCCCGACGAGCAGGTCTGAGGCGATGGCGTTCTCGGAGAACAACTCCGGCGCCGAGGCGCCACCACCGCGCAGCATCGCGGTGGTCGGCGCCTCGCACGCCGCCGTGCATCTCGCCGACCGGCTCCGGTCCGAGGGGTACCGGGGCGAGATCACGCTGATCTCGCAGGAACCGCACCTGCCGTATCAGCGGCCGCCGCTGTCGAAGGCCTGGTTGAAGGGCGCCGCGACCGAGGAATCGGTACTGCTGCGCGAGCCCGCCTACTATGCCGACCAGCGGATCGAACTGCTCACCGGGACCAGGGTCGAGCACGTCGAGCGCACCGACGACGGTGTCGTGGTGCGGTTCTCAGGCGAGGACGGTATGTCGTCGCGGCGGTTCGACCGGCTGGTGCTGGCGACCGGAGCGCGGGCCCGCCGCCCGGCACTGCCCGGCTCCGAGCACCCCGACGTGCTCGTGCTGCGTGACCTCGACCATGCCCGGTCACTGGCCGAGCGGGTGCAGGCCGGGCCGATCGTGGTGATCGGCGGCGGCTTCATCGGTCTGGAGGTGGCTGCGACGGCCAGGGCGCTCGGTGCGCAGGTGACTGTCGTCGAGGCAGGCGAGCGGCTGCTCGGCCGCGCGGTCGGGGAGCCGACGGCGCACACCCTGCTCACCGCGCATCGGGCGATGGCTACCGACGTCGTGCTGGGCGCGATGCCCACCGAGATCGTGCACGACGAGACCGGCGTGCGCGGGGTCCGGCTCGCCGACGGACACGAAATCCGTGCAGCCACCGTGCTTTTGGGCGTCGGCGCCGAGCCTCGAACCGAACTGGCCGAGCAACTCGGCGTGGAGTGCGACGGCGGCGTCGTCGTCGACGAGCGCTGCCTGGCCTCCGACAGCTGGACCCTCGCCATCGGCGACTGCACGGTGCACGTCTCCTCCGCGGGCGGACGGTACCGGTTGGAGTCGGTGGACAATGCCGTCGAACAGGCGAATGCGGCGGCGGCTGTTCTGCTGGGCAAGCCTCTGCCGCAACGTCCCACCCCATGGTTCTGGTCGGATCAAGGCGACCAGAAGTTGCAGATCGTGGGATTGATGGGCGGGCACACCTCGGTGTTGCTGCGGATCGATCCGGACAAGCCGCGGCGGCGAGTGGCGTTGTACTTCGCCGACGATGTGCTGATCGCCGCCGAATGCCTCAACTCGCCCGCCGATTTCCTCGCCCTGCGTACGGCCTTCGGCCGGGGCAGGCGCCCGGGGCCCGACGAGCTGTCCGATGTCACGGTCCCGCTGAAGAAGCTGCTGCTGACACCGGTGGCGAACTGACCCTCACAGCACGCGCCGCGGCCCCCGGAGCTGATGCTCCGGGCGCCGCGCCGCGTTTCGGGTGGGGTATCAGGCGTGGAGCCGGAAGCGCGCCGCCACCAGGGCGCCGACCTCGGCCATCGCGGCACGGGCGCGGGCGAGCGCGGCGGTCTGCATGACGAAGCCGTGGCCCACGCCCGGATAGCGCAGCTGCGCGGTGGGGACACCCGCGTCCCGGAGACGGTCGCCGTAGGCCTCGACGGCGTCGCGCAGCGGGTCTCCGTAGCCGACGGCGAGGATCGCCGGGGGCAGGTCCGCGAGCGAATCCGCACGTGCCGGAACGCCGTAGGCGTCGTCGGTGGTCGGGTCCTCACCGAGGTAGAGACTCTTCATCCAGTCGATGTCCGCGGCGGTGAGGAAGGGGGAGTCGCCGAACTCGCGCATGGAGGGTCGATCGGTGCGCCGTTCGATGCCGGGGTAGAACAGCACCTGCTGGGCGATGGCGGGCCCGCCCAGATCGCGGCTGCGCAGGGCGGTCGCGGTCGCCAGGCCGCCGCCGGCGCTGTCGCCGCCGACGCCGATACGGGTAGTGCCGACGCCCCACTCGGCGGCGTTCTCATGCACCCAGCACAGTGCCGCGTACGCCTCGTCGTTGGCTACGGGATAGCGGTGCTCGGGGGCGAGCCGGTACTCGATGTTGAACACCACTGCCCCGGTGGCCTCGGCGATGTCGCGGGCGAGCCGGTCGAAGGAGGCCAGCGAGCCCATGATCATGCCCCCACCGTGGAACCACACCAGGGCGGGAGCGTCGGTCTCCGGAGCCGCGTGCGGGCGGTAGACGCGCAGCGGGATCGGGCCGTGCGGACCGTCGATCGTCGCCTCACGCACCGCCGCCATCGCCGGGCCGGGTGGGCGAACGATCGATTCGAGCGCGCGGCGGGCCGCCTCGACCCCGACGGCGCGGGCGGGGGCGGCCCCGTTGCTCTCGATCCGCGCGATGAGCGCGGTGACGTCGGGGTCCCAGGCGAAACGGTACGGGGGATGCCCGGTCGGAACGGTCAATGGTCTACTCCTCGGGTACGGCGGGATCCCCCGGGCGGGCGGCGCCCGTGCGCGTGCCGCGCAGCATGATCCCGGTGCTTGTCTCCCCGCCTCGGCGGTGCTCGTCCATCAACGCGACGAGCCGCTCGTTGTCGTGACGGGCGAGCGCTTCGATCATCTGGTCGTGTTCGGACACCACGCGCTCGCGGGCGGCCGGGTCGTAGAGGTAGGCGGCGTGATACGGCATGGCCAGCGTCCACAGCCGCCTGACCTCGGCGACCACCAGGTTCAGCGGCGATCGCTCGAAGATCGCGAAATGGAAGGCGTTGTTGTGCAATCGCATGGCGAGCACGTCGCCCTCCTCGGCCGCGCGGGCCACCCGGTCGCCGAGGGCGGTCACCTCGGCGAGGGCCGCCTCGGAGAACGTCGGCAGCGACCGGAGCAGCTCCGGTTCGAGCGCGGCGCGCATGAGGTAGATCTGGTCGAAATCGCTCTGCTGCAGGCGGGCTACGGTGTAGCCGACATTGTGCTCGTGCTGGACCAGGCCCTCGGCGGTGAGGTGGCGCAACGCTTCCCGGATCGGCAGCCGGCTGACGCCGAGCCGCTCGGCCATCAGCACCTGTCGGATCGGCTGGCCGGGCAGCAGCTCGCCGCTGACGATCAGCCGTTCGAGTTCCGCCACGACCCGGCCGGTGGCCCGGCCGACGTCGCGGGCACTGTCGGCGGGCACGGGGCTTCCGGTTCGTTCGCTCACGGATTTCCGAAGATACCAGCCGCGCGCAGGTCGGCGATCCGCTCGGCGCTGTATCCCATCGCGGTCAGCACGGCGGTGGTGTCGGCGCCGTGCGGCACCGCCGGGCGCGGCGTGCGGTGCGGCGAGCGGCTCAGCGCGATCGGGACGCCGACGCCGCGATAGTCCTCGGTCTCGAGGAACAGCCCGCGATGGCGCGTCTGCGCGGACTGCAGCGCCTCGTCGACGGTGTTCACCGGGCTGGCGGGCACTCCGGCGCGCTCGAGGCGCAGCGCCAGGTCCGCGCGGGACCAGCAGGCGATCCGCTCGCCCAGAATCGCGACGAGTTCCTCGCGGTGGGCGTGGCGATCTCCGTTGCTGCGGAAGCGGGGGTCGTCGGCGAGTTCGGGCACCCCGAGCGTCGTGGTCAGGGCCAGGAACTGTCGGCTGTTGGCCGCGCTGACGAAGAAGTCGCCGTCGGCGGCCCGGAAGACCTGGTACGGCACCACGGTCGGATGGAAGTCGCCGGTGCGGCGGGGAACCTCGCCACCGACGATCCAGTTGGCCGCGTGCGGATGCAGCAGCGAGATGACCGCGTCGAGCAGCGCCATGTCGACCAGTTGGCCCCGCCCACTGCGCTCACGGTCCAGCAGCGCCAGCAGGATGCCGTTGACCGCGAGATTCGCGGTGACGATGTCGACGATCGGCACCCCGACCCGCAGCGGATTGCCGTCGGGATAGCCGTTGACGCTCATCAGCCCGCCGAACGATTGCAGGACCGCGTCGTAGCCGGGCAGCCCGCCCATCGGGCCGTCCACGCCGAACCCGGTGATCCGGCAGTAGATCAAGCGCGGATGCCGCTTCGAGAGCACGGTGTCGAAGTCGAAACCCCAGCGCGCCATCGTGCCCGCCTTGAAGTTCTCGATGACGACATCGGCTCCGGCGATCAGCTGCCCGAGGATCACGCGGCCCTCGTCGGTGCGCAAGTCGAGGGCGATGTTGTCCTTGCTGTGGTTGAGACTGGCGTAATAGGCGCTGCTGGCGCCCTCGTCCACGAACGGCGGACCCCAGCCACGGGTCTCGTCACCGCCGGGCCCTTCCACCTTGACGACCTCCGCGCCCTGGTCGGCCAGCATCTGCGCGGTATAGGGGCCGGCCAGTACGCGGCTGAGGTCCAGCACCCGCAGTCCGGTCAGCACGCCGTTGCCGGTCGCGGTATCGGCGGCGCGCCAGGCGGCGCGGCCGTCGATCCCCGTCGCGTCGGCTGTCTCGGCGGCGGATGGTGTGGTGACGCTCATCAGGAATTCCCTTCTGCGGCAACGGGCGCGTCGACTCCGGTGACGAGATCCCAGACGTCGGCGCCCTCATCCAGGATCTGCCCGGCCAGTGCCCGCGACCAGAACCGCTCCGAGCCCCAGCGGTCCCGCCAGCTCCACAGCGCCGCGGTGGAGCGCCCGAGGCTGTGCTCGGAGGTGAACCCGATCGCGCCGTGGATCTGGTGGCCCGCGGCGGCCACTTCACGCGCCGAGGCGGAGGTCACCACCTTCGCGGCGGCGATCGCGGTGCGCCGGGCTCTCGACCGGTCGTCCGCGTCCTGGATCGCGGCTTCGGTCGCCGTCTCCATCAAGGCGGTGCGGGCGGCGATCCCGGCGAGCCGCTGCTGAACGGCCTGGAACGTGGCGAGCGGACGCCCGAACTGGACCCGCTCGGCGGCGTAGCGCAGCGTCCGATCGCGGACCGCGCCCGCCGCGGCGGTCAGGGCTACGGCGTAGGCCAGCGCGCCGCGCTCCGCGAGTTCGGTTGTGGTGACAGGTGATTCGTATACCCGGACCGGGGTGGCGTCGAAATGGTAGTCGTCCAGCGCGGCGCCGAGCAGGTCGGCGCCGCGCTGCACGGTGATTCCGGGCGCGTCGGTCGCGACGATCCCGATCGAGGGCCGTTCGTCCGCTCCGGATACGGGCAGCACGACCACCAGAAATTCGGCGTCGGACCCGTGCACGACGCCGGTGACTGTGCCGTCGACCACCGTGCCGTCACCGATGTCGCGGACGGTGCACCCGGCACCGGCGACGACCAGGGTGGCGGGCCCGCTCGCCGGGCTGCCGGTGCACTCGGCGACGAGGCGGCCGGCCAGTACCGTGTGTTCGAGCAGCATCGTGAGGGCGGCGTGCCCGGTGACGGCGTGCAGCACCGACAGCGCGTCGGCCGTGCTGCCGCCGCTGCCGCCCTGCTCCTCCGGGATCCCGATCTCGGTGAAGCCGGCCTCGGTGAGCGCCGACCAGAGCGCGGCGTCGGGCCCGGCGGCGGGGGTGGTGGTGTCGATCCCGACGCGCTCGGCCATCGCGGCGACGGCTTCGAAGAGTTCGGTGTTCCAGTTCGTCATCGCAAACCCATTCCGCGCGCGACGATTCCGCGCAAGATCTCGTTCGTGCCGCCGCGCAGGGTGAACGCCGGGGTGTGCAGCACACCGGTCGCGAGCAGCCGGGCGAACGGGTCGCCGCCCGCGCGGTGCGGCTCGATTTCCGCGCAGGCGCGAATGGCCTCGACCACATCGCCCTCGAAGGTGGAGCCGAGGTCTTTCACCATTGCCGCGAGCACGTCGGGCTTGCGGCCCGCGGCGAGCTCGGTGGTGACCGCCAGCGACATCCGGCGCAGCGCCCACGCGTGCGCGGTCAGCGAGCCGAGGGTGGCTCGCTGTTCGGGGGTGGCGCCGGTGCGGCGAAGCTGCTCGGCCCAGGCGCGAAGCAGCGGCATGGTCGACAGGTAGCGCTCGGGGCCCGAGCGCTCGAAGGCCAGCTCGCTCATCACCTGAGCCCAGCCCTCGCCGCGCCGGCCGAGCAGGGCGTCGGCGCCGACGTGTGCGTCGTGGAAGACCACCTCGTTGAAGTGCGTACCGCCGTCGATGCTGCGCAGTGGGCGCACCTCGATATCCGGGTGGGACAGGTCGACCACGAACTGTGACAGCCCGGTGTGCCGGTCGCCAGGGCCGCCGTCGGTGCGGGCCAGCAGGACCATGGAGTGCGCCACGTGCGCGCCGGTGGTCCACACCTTGGTGCCGGTGATCGTCCACGAACCGTCTTCGCGCGCTGCGGCTTCGGTGCGTACCGCGGCGAGGTCGGAGCCCGCGTCGGGCTCGCTCATCCCGATCGCGAAGAACAGCTCGCCCGCCGCGATGCCGGGCAGGTAGCGCTGCTTCTGCTCCTCGCTGCCGTTGGCGAGGATGCCCGGCGCCATCTGGCGGTCGGCCACCCAGTGCGCGGCCACCGGCGCGCCGTGGGCGAGCAGTTCCTCGGACACCACGAAGCGTTCGAGCAGGGAGCGCTCGTGCCCGCCATAGCGTTTCGGCATCGTCATGCCGAGCCAGCCGCGTGCGCCCAGGCGCGCGCTGAACGCGGGGTCGAATCCGCTCATCCAGTTGTCCGGCGCGGGGGAGAAGGAACCGGCGTCGAGTTCGGCGCGCAGGAAGGCGCGCACCTCCTCGCGGAGCTGTCCGAGCCCCGCCTCATCTGTCACGGGAACGCTCTGGGGCGCGGTGGTGCGGGCGGTCATCGTCCCGGCCCCCGCGACGACCACGAACCCTCGCCCTTGCGCGACATCGACCACATCTGCACCCCGCGTTCGATCTCCAGGGCCGAGGACCAGCTCACCGCGGGCGGGCCGAGTTCGAGCCGGGCACTGTTCATCAGCCGCCGGGTGAGTTCGGGATCGGCGGCCGCCGGTGCGGTGAGCTCGGCGATGCGCGCGTCGAGCTCGGGCTCGGCGACGGCGAGGTGCGCCAGACCCCGGGTGACGGCCTCGGCGCCGTTCAGCGACAGGCCGCAGGCGGCCAACGCGATGGTGTTCGACCAGCCGACCGCGCGGCCGAGCAGCGCCAGGTGACCGCCGCCGGGATGGATACCGCGCGCGAGGAATCCGCTTTCGAGCCGCGTCTCGGGGGTGACGACCATCAGGTCGGTGGCAAGGGCGAGGTTGAGCCCCGCGCCCACCGCGCCGCCGACCACCCGGGAGATGGTCGGGACCGGCAGCGTGCCCACCCGGACGAAAGCGCCGTAGACCGCGGAGGTGCGGCGCACCGCTTCGGGGGAGGCGGGGGCGGCCGAGGAACTCGCCAGGTCCCTGGTGTCGGCGCCGCTGCAGAAATACGAGCCGGCCGCGCGCACCACAACGGCGCCGATGCCAGGGTCGGTCTCCACCCGCTCGCAGAAATCGCCGATGAGGGCGGCCATCTCCAGGGTGATCGCGTTCTTGCGGCGCGGATTGTTCAGTGTCAACTGCGCGACACCGTCGGTGAAGTCGGTCAGGACCGGCGTCTCGGACGGGGCGCCGACCGTGTTGTCAGGCGTCATGGCGCCACCGTAGCAGATTGGATCCAAAATAAAATCCAATCATGATTGACAATCTGACCCCGAGCCTCGGAGAGTGTGCAGAGGCAGGACGCCACCCCTGCTCTTCGGTGGCGGAATCGACGAAAGGCGGAACTCGTGTTCGAGTTGGACGGACGGATCGCGCTGGTCACCGGTGCGGGGCAGAGCGTGGGGGAGGGCATCGCGACGGTGCTCGCGCGTCAGGGGGCCACGGTCGTGGTGAACGATCTGTTCGCCGACCGCGCGCAACGGGTGGCCGCCGACATCGTCGCCGAGGGCAACAAAGCCATCGCCCGGGCGTTCGACGTCACGGATTACCAGGCGACGGTCGCCGCGATCCGGTCCGCCGAGGCGGAACTGGGCGGCCACGTGGACATCCTGGTGAACAACGCGGGGGTCGCCGAGGACAGGGTCAGCAAACCGTTCCGGGAACTGGAACCCGAGCAGTGGCCGCCGTCGATCGATCTCAACATCTACGGCGCGCTGAACTGCATCAAGGCCGTCATCGACGGCATGTGCGACAACGGCTGGGGCCGCGTCGTGCAGATCTCCTCGGGCTCCGCGCGCACCGGCCAGAACATCAATGTCTCGATGTACGCGACCGGCAAGAGCGGCGTCGAGGGATTCATCCGGCACCTCGCCGCGGAGACCGGGCAGTACGGCGTCACCGCGAACATCGTCGCGCTCGGCCTGCAGGCCAACCTGGTGCACAAGATGCCGCCGGAGCAGATCGAACGGCTCGTCGCGGGCATCCCGATCGGCCGGCTCGGCGATCCGATCGAGGTCGGCGCGTTCTGCGCGTACCTGGCATCGAACGAGGCGGGCGGGATGACGGGGCAGACGCTCGACTTCAACGGCGGGTCCCAGACGCGATGAGCGGCATGCCGACGGCGCCGGTCACCCTCTCGCTCACCGCCATCCGGGTGACCGACCTGGCTCGGTCCGCCGAGTTCTACATCGCCGGATGTGGTTTCGCGAAGGAGCGGGAATTCTCCACCGACGCCTTCGACGCGGTGATCCTGCGGGCGGGGACCGCCGGGGTGGAGCTCATCGCCCCGCACGGCGACACCGCGCCGCCCGACCACGGGACCATGCTCGTGAAGCTGATCCTCAACACCGAGGACGTCGCCGGGCTGCTGGCCGACGCGTGCGCGCGCGGCGGCGTCGAGGAGATGCCCGCCACCGCGTTGCCCGCGTTCGGCCACCGCGTCATCGGCAAGGTTCGCGATCCCGACGGCTATCTGCTCGAGGTTGTCGGCCCCGTCCCGCCTGTCCGCGACCGCTGAGCGGGACGGTCGGGGATGACGGCGTCCGATGGCGTCTACCGTGACGCCGTTCACACCCGGACCGGAGAGATGGAGTGCAGTCGACAATGAGCTGGGACAGTACCTGTGACGTTGGAGTGGTGGGCTCGGGCGGCGCCGCGCTGGCGGGAGCCCTCGCGGCGGTGCACCGCGGTCTGTCGGTCTGCGTGCTCGAGAAGACCGACCGCTTCGGCGGCACATCGGCGTATTCCGGTGGCAGCGTGTGGCTTCCGGGCAACCACGTGCTGGCGAGGCAGGGCGTCGACGATTCCGTCGAGAAGGGACTCACCTACTTCTCCGCGCTCGTGGGCGAGCGCACCCGGGCCGAGGTGCAGCGCGCCTACCTGGAGACCGGGCCGACCGTGGCCGATTTCCTGGAGAACGCGATCGGGATTCCGCTCGAGCACCGCCCGTTCCCGGACTACTTCGACGCGCCGGGACGCAGCACCAACGGCCGCAGCATCTTCGCCCGTGCGATCTCGGCGGAGGAGGTCGGTGACCGGCTGGGCGATATCCGGCCGATGGTGCCCGCCGACCAGTTCGGCGTGGAGATGGACCGGTCGGTGCTCGACGGCGGGCAGGCGTGGATCGCCCGGATGATCCTCGCCCTCGACGCCTCCGGCCGCGCCGAGCTGACGCTGTCCGCCCCCGTCACCGGCCTGGTGCAGGACGAGCAGGGACGGGTCATCGGCGTCGTCGTCACCGATCTCGACGGCACGCAGACCCGCATCCGGGCGCGCGCCGGAGTGCTGCTGGCCGCGGGCGGCTTCGAACGGTCGCCGCAGTTGCGCGCGAAGTGGCAGGACATGCCCACCGCGGACTGGAGTTCCTCGCATCAGGACACCGGCTCAGGCGACGCGCTCTCGCTCGCCGAATCCGTCGGCGCGGCAACCGATCTGCTGGATCAGTCGTGGTGGTGTCCGGCCACCCTGTTCCCCAACGGGCACGCCGCGTTCACCCTCGGTGTGCGGGCCGGGATCATCGTCGACGGCACCGGGCAGCGCTTCGCCGACGAGATGCTGCCCTACGACCGGATGGGCCGGGCGATGCGCGAACGGATGCGGCTCGGCCACGGCGAGGCGTTCTGGTTCGTCTTCGACGACCGCTCCGGCGACGACATGCCCGCCATCTGCGTCCCGCCGCCCAGCCGGGAAGAGCTGTCGGCGGCCGGGCTGTGGCACACCGCGGACGACCTCGCCGATCTCGCCGCCGCGATCGGAGTGGATGCCGAGCAGCTCACCGCGACGGTGCACCGGTTCAACGGGTTCTCCGAGCAGGGCAGGGACGAGGATTTTCACCGGGGCGAGGATCCTTTCGGCCGCTTCTTCGTGGGTGCGGCCTCGGCGCAGCCGTGCCTGCTGCCGCTGAACGGAGCCCGCTTCCACGCGGTCCGCTTGGTCCTCGGCGACCTGGGCACCAAGGGCGGCGCGGTGATCGGCCGCAAGGGTGCGGTCGAGCGCGCCGATGGTTCGGTGATTCCCGGCCTCTACGCCGCGGGCAATGCCGCGGCCTCGGTGGCCGGGCCGGTGTATCCCGGCCCCGGCGTGCCGCTGGGTTCCGGCATGGTCATGGCCTACCGCGCCGTCGCCGACATGGCCGACCGGCTCGGCATCGCGGACGCCACCGCCTCCTGACGCCGATGTGGGCCGGCGGGCATCTCGCGCGTCGCGGACGACGGCGATCCGCTTGCCGGAATCTATCGCAGGTCGTTCCATGCCCACACGGATCCGTCCCGGCTACGACACCTACCAGAAGCGAAACGACTCGACGGATACCCCTCGTTGTGCTGACCCCGCTCGGCGGTGGCCGCCTCCGGTGAGCGATCGGCGACGGGGCCGCGCCCGCGACACTCGCCACCCTGGGGTGCGGACTTTCAGTGGCCGGCCAGGTCGGCGGCCGTGCAGCGGTCCCAGATCTCGCGGGCGGCTATCCGGACCGGGCCGACCAGCTTGCGGTAGTCCAGCGCGGTGACCGGCGCACAGACCGAGATGCCCGCCAGGTTGCCGTAGATGTGGTCGGGCGGGCCGATGGAGACGCCGACACAGCCGATACCGGAGAAGGCCTCGCCCCGATCGAAGGCGGCGCCCCGATCCCGGATCGTGGCCAGCTCCTCTTCCAGCTGGGCGTCGGAACCGATGCTCTGCGCGGTGCGCCTGACCAGCTCCTTCTCGCCGGTGTGCTCGAGCTTGTCGACCACATGCGGATCTTTGGTCGACTCGGTGACGGCCAGCTGCGCCTTGCCCACGGCGGTCAGGTGGGCGGGCACCCGCTGTCCGACGGCGGTCGGCGTCGGACCGGACGCGCGGCCGTTGATCTTGGCCAGGTAGACGGTGTCGCCGCGGTCGACCACGGCGAGCTGGATGGTGAGTCCGGTCTGATGGGTGAACGCCTGCATGACCGGGCGCGCCCCTTGCAGCAACCGGTTCTGGTTGAGCGCGGCCTGGCCCATCTCGTAGGCCTTGACGCCGAGTTCGTAGGTCTGCTCGGGTGAACGCGCCAGCCAGCCGGCAGCGGCCAGCTGCTCCAGCAGGCGATGCACAGATGAGCGCGGGAGACCGGTTCGTGAGGTCACCTGAGCCAGGGTCAGCGGACCCACACCGTTGAAGGTTTCCAGCACCAGCGAAATCCGCTCGACGACCGAGACCGGCACGCCGGCTGGGCTTGATGTTCTCACTCGACCTCCCAACCGACCATCACATCACTGTGACAGGAGTCACGGTACTACCAGGTGCAGGTGCCCTTCAAACGGCTCGTGCCCGGCGTGACCACGAGGATCACATGAGGCAGCGGTCACAGCCGAATGTGGTTCCCGATCAGCGAGACGTTTCGATCCACCGCCGGTGCGGCGGGCCTAGCCTTCCGGGGGCTCCGATCCGGCACGGACGGGGCGGGCACGATCGACCACGACCAGGAGGGCGGATGTCCACGGATACGAGTGCCGATCGAGAGGTCCTCGCGGACTCGGCGACGGCGACGGCGAACTCGCCCGGGCGCCGTGTCCGGGTGATCGAGGTGATCGAGGAAACGGCCGACGCGCGGTCCTTCGTCGTCGAACCGCTCGGCGACGAGTTCGGCGCGAGCTACCGGGCCGGGCAGTTCCTCACCGTCCGGGTGCCCGACATCGGCACCGGCGCCGCGCGCTGCTATTCACTGTCGAGTTCGCCACACGCCGATCCGTCGATGAAGTTCACTGTCAAGCGAGTGGCGGACGGCCACGGGTCCAACTGGCTGTGCGACAGCGTCGCCGCGGGAGACGAGCTGGAGGTGCTGCCCCCCGCGGGCACCTTCACCCCCGCGTCGCTGGACGAGTCGGTGGTGCTGGTGGCGGGCGGCAGCGGCATCACCCCGGTCATCTCGATCGCGAAGTCCATCCTGTTCGCGGGCAGCGGCGACGTCGTGCTGATCTATGCCAACCGGGATCAGGACTCGGTGATTTTCGCCGAGGAGCTGCGCGCGCTGGAAAGCCGTTTCGCCGAACGATTGTCGGTTCTACACGTGCTGGAACGGGTGCAGGGCTATCCGACGCGGCGAACGCTGTCGCTGCTCGTTCGGCCCTTCCTGGACCGGGCGGTGTACATCTGCGGCCCGACGCCGCTGATGGATCTGACCGCCGCGGTGTGCGAGGCCGAGGGCTTGCCGGCCTCGCGGGTGCACTCGGAGCGGTTCCTTTCCCTGCAACGCGACCCGTTCGCACCGGAGGCCACCGAGCCGAGCGCCGACGAGGCGGGCGAGGTGGTGTGCCAGGTCGAGGTGAGCATCGACGGCGCCGAACACCAGGTGCCGTGGACAGCGGGGCGCAAGCTGCTCGACGCGTTGCTCGCCGCCGGCGTGGAGGCGCCGTACTCCTGCCGGGAGGGCGCCTGCAGCGCCTGCGTCTGCGCACTGACCAAGGGTCGAGTGCGCCTGGCGCGCAACGAAATTCTGACCGAGGACGACCTCGCCGACGGTTACATCCTGGCCTGTCAGGCCGAGCCGGTCAGCGACGAGATCGCGATCGAATACTGAGGCGCCGGATCGGTGTCCCACTCAGTAGGAGACGCGGGTCACACCGCCGATCGGGCTGCCAAGCTGATCACAGTGCACCGAGATTCGCGGTCGCAGCCCACCTGACCAGGAGGTATTCGTGACTTCCACGCCTGAAACCGGAGACCGGGTCCGTGTCATCGACACCGGCCGCCCGCCCGAGCGGTATGCCCGCGGGTGGCACTGCCTGGGTCTGGCTCGCGACTTCGCCGACGGGCGACCGCACCAGGTCTCCGCGTTCGGCACCGAACTCGTCGTGTTCGCCGGGGAAGACGGAAAGCTGAACGTGCTCAACGCCTTCTGCCCGCACATGGGCGGCAATCTGGCGCACGGCACAGTGAAGGACAACACGATCGCCTGCCCGTTCCACGACTGGCGCTGGCGCGGCGACGGCAAGTGCGCCGGGATTCCCTATGCCCGTCGGGTGCCGCCGCTGGCGCGCACCAAGTCGTGGCCGACGATGGTGGTCAGCGGGCAGTTGTTCGTCTGGCACGACCCGCAGGGCCGCAAGCCTCCGGCCGAGCTGGCCATCCCGGAGATTCCCACCTACGGGGACCCGGGCTGGACGGACTGGGTGTGGAACTCGATCCTCGTGGAGGACTCACACTGCCGCGAGATCGTCGACAACATCGTGGACATGGCGCACTTCTTCTATGTGCACTACGGCATGCCGACCTTCTTTCGCAATATCTTCGAAGGCCACACCGCCACGCAACTCATGCGTTCGCGACCCCGGCCGGACGCGGTGGGGGTCAGCCAGAACGCCACCGATCTGAGCGTCGAGAGTCGTTCCGACGCCGCCTATTACGGCCCGTCCTACATGGTGGACAAGCTGTGGAGCGCCCAGTACTCCGACCGTGACGAGCCGAACATCTACCTGATCAACTGCCACTACCCGATCACCCCGACCTCGTTTCGGCTGCAATACGGCGTGATCGTGGAGAAGCCGGCGGGCATGGACGACGAGACCGCGAACGCGATGGCCGCCGCCGTGGGCCGGGGCATCGCGATCGGCTTCGAGCAGGATGTCGAGATCTGGAAGAACAAGGCGCGCATCGACAATCCGTTGCTGTGCGAGGAGGACGGCCCGGTCTACCAGCTGCGCCGCTGGTACGAGCAGTTCTATGTCGATGTCGAGGACATCGAGCCGGAGATGGTCAACCGGTTCGAGTTCGAGATCGACACCGAACGCGCTCTGCAGAACTGGCAGGCCGAGGTGGACGCCAACCTGGCCGCCGGGCGCAGCGCCATCGCCCCGAACCTCGCCGCCCGCCACCAGGCCGCCCCCGCCGGTTCCTGACGATCAGCACTTCCCTTTCCCGCTTCACGGACCAGGAGTTCCGATGTCCCACACCGTCCTCGACAATATCGTCGCCCGCGCCGACGAGCTGCGCGCCGGCGCGGAGGAATCCGATGCGCTCGGCCGCCTGACCGACGGCATGGCCGGGCAGCTCAAGGAGGCCGGCATCATCCGGCTGCTGCAGCGCAAGAAGTACAACGGCTTCGAGGCGCATCCGCGCGAGTTCGCCGAAACCGTCATGACGACCGCCAGTATCTACGGCTCCGCGGGCTGGATCGGCGGCATCGTCGGCGTGCACCCCTGGCAGCTCGCCTTCGCCGACCCGAAGGTGCAGGACGAGGTGCTCGGCACCGACAGCGACACCTGGCAGGCCTCGCCCTACATGCCGGGCGGGGTCGCGGTGCCCACCGACGGCGGCTACATCATGAACGGGCGCTGGCAGTTCTCCTCCGGCACCGATCACTGCGACTGGATCTTCCTCGGCGCCATGGTCGGCGGCCCGGACGGCAAGCCGCTGATGCCGCCGCACGGCCTGCACGTGATCCTGCCCCGCGCGGACTACGAGATCGTGGCGGACTCCTGGGATGTGGTCGGTCTGCGCGGCACAGGCAGCAAGGACATCGTCGTCAAGGACGCCTTCATCCCGAGTTACCGGGTGATGGATTCGGCGAAGGTGATGGACGGGCGCGCGGCGCAGGAGTACGGCGTCACCGAGACGCTGTACAAGATGCCGTGGTCCACCATGTTCCCGCTGGGCATCACCTCGGCGACCATCGGCATCTGTGAGGGCGTGCTCGCCGCCGGCATCGCCTACCAGCGCAACCGCGTCGGGGCCACCGGCGCCGTCGTCAAGGACGACCCCTACGTGCTGCACGCGCTGGGCGAGTCCGCCTCGGAGATCGACGCTTCCCGTCAGCAATTGCTGGCCAATGTCGATCGCATCTACGACATGGTCGACCGAGGCGAGACGATCGACTTCGATACCCGAGCCCAGGTGCGCCGCGATCAGGCGCGCGTCGCGTGGCGCGCGGTCCGCGCCGCCGACGAGGTCTTCGACCGGGCGGGCGGCAACGCATTGCGGATGGACAACCCGCTGCAGCGGTTCTGGCGCGACGCCCATGCCGGACTGCACCACGCCATCCACGTCACCAGCACCACCTACCACGCCGCCGCGCTGGCGTCGCTGGGCGTGGAGGTCCCGTCGGGACCGCTGCGCGTGATGATCTGACCGGTTCGAGAGGAACGCGAGCAACGATGACCGAAATCAAGGGGCTCGGCTACGTCCGTGTTCTCGCCACCGACATGGACCGCTGGCGCGAACTCGGTTTCGAGGTGCTGGGATTCGCCCCGGGCTTCGGCCCGGAATCCGATGCCCTGCACTTCCGTATGGACGAACGACCGGCCCGCATCACCGTCGAACGCGGGGATGCCGACCGCGTGACCGCCGTCGGCTGGGAAGTCCGCGACGGACTCGCGCTGCGCCGGCTGGCCGACCATCTGCGCGGCACCGGATTCGAGATCACCCCGATGCCGCAGGAACTGGCCGACCGCCGCAAGGTCGAGGCCGGGTTCAGCATGAAAGATCCCGGCGGCGCCCCGCTCGAGTTCTTCCACGGACCGGTGCTCGAGCACAGTCCGGTGCTGACCGGGTACGGTCAGCGTTTCGTCACAGGACAGCAAGGCATGGGCCACGTGGTCATGCCGACGACCAACTTCGACGAGTCCTTCGCCTTCTACAACGAGACGCTGGGCTTCCTGTCCCGCGGCGCGTTCCGGATGCCCACTGCGCCGGGAGCCCCGCCGATGCGGATCCGGTTCCTGGGGGTCAACCAGCGCCACCACAGCCTGGCGATCATGCCCAGCCTGCATGGGCGGGATCCGGGGCTGATTCATGTGATGGTCGAGGTGGACGAGCTCGACGCGGTCGGCCGTGCTTACGACCAGGTCCTGGCCCGAGATTTCCCGGTGTCCTCGACCTTGGGCAGGCACACCAACGACAAGATGATCTCCTTCTACGTCCGGGTGCCCGGCGGCTGGGACATCGAGTACGGCTACGGCGGCAAGCTCGTCGACGAAACCTACTACACCGCAGAAGAAATCACCGCGGACAGCTACTGGGGCCACGAGTGGATGTGGATGCGGGAGATGAGACAAGCCCAGCAGGCTCAGACGGCCCGGACCGCTCAGTGATGACGACCTCATCGAGGGAAGTGAATCTTGTGACTACTCAGGACAGCGATTTCGACGCCGTCGTCGTCGGAGCGGGAATCTCCGGCCTGTACGCGGTGTACAAACTACGCGGCCGCGGAATGCGCGTGCACGGTTTCGAATCCGCCGAAGACGTGGGCGGCACGTGGTACCACAACCGGTATCCGGGCGCCCGCTGCGACGTCGAAAGCGTCGACTACTCCTACTCTTTCGACGAGGAGTTGCAGCAGGAGTGGACCTGGTCGGAGCGGTTCGCGACGCAGGAGGAGATCCTGCGCTACCTCGAGCACGTCGCCGACCGGCACGATCTGCGCTCGGCCTACGACTTCCTGACCAGGGTGAGCGCCGCATCCTACGACGAGCGGACCCGGCTTTGGACGGTCTCCACCGATACCGGCAAGACCGTCACGGCGCGCTTCTGCATCCTGGCGACAGGCGTGCTGTCGGCGACCAACACCCCAGACATCCCGGGCCGCGACACCTTCGGCGGCGAGATCTACCACACCGGCGAATGGCCGCACGAGCCGATCGATTTCACCGGGAAGCGGATCGGCGTCATCGGCACCGGCTCCTCCGCCATCCAGGCCATCCCGGTGATCGCCGAGCAGGCCGAACACCTCTATGTCTTCCAGCGCACGCCGAACTACTCGATCCCGGCGGGCAATCGCCCGCTCGATCCCGGCTACCTGGCCGAAGTGAAAGCGAACTACGCCGAACGCCGCAGGTTGTCGCGGGTCAGTGGCGGCGGCACCCCGAACAGCCCGTACCCCAAGGGCGCGCTCGAGATCGATGCCGCCGAGCGGACCCGGATCTACGACGACTGGTGGCAGCGCGGCGGTTATCTGTTCGCGAAGGCTTTCCCGGATCAGACGACGAACCTGGCCGCCAACGACACCGCGCGCGAGTACGTCGAGGCCAAGATCCGCGAGATGGTGCGCGACCAGGAGCTCGCCGACCAGCTGATCCCGAACGATCACCCGATCGGTACCAAGCGCATCGTCACCGACAGCGGCTACTTCCAGACCTACAACCGCGACAACGTCACCCTGGTGAACCTGCGCCGCACCCCGATCGAGCGGATCACCGAGACCGGCGTGCGGACCTCGGAGGCTTCCTACGACCTGGACGTGCTGATCTTCGCCACCGGCTTCGACGCCATGACGGGCTCGATGTCGAGGATCGACATCCGCGGCCGCGACGGCCGGGAACTGCGCGAGGAGTGGGCGGCCGGCCCGCGGACCTACCTCGGCCTCGCGGTCGCGGGCTTCCCCAACATGTTCATCCTCACCGGGGCGGGCAGCCCCAGCGTGCTGGCCAACATGGTGCTGATGGCCGAGCAGCACGTGGACTGGATCGCGGGCTGCCTGGACCACCTCGACGAGCACGGGTTCACCACCGTCGAGGCGACCGAGGAAGCGGTCGACGAGTGGGTGACCGAGTGCAACGAGAAGGCGGCGGCCACCCTGTTCCCCTCCGCGAATTCCTGGTACATGGGCGCGAACATCCCCGGCAAGCCGCGCGTATTCATGCCCTACATCGGCGGATTCGGCAACTACAACGCGATCTGCGCCGAAGTTGCCGCCGCTGGTTACAAGGGCTTCGAGCTGGGCGGCGCCCCGGCCCCGGCAGCGGGCTGACCGCTATCAACGACGAGAAGGACGTGGTCGAGATGGGCGGACAGCGACGGTCCGACCTGCATCCGGATGTCGAGGCGATGCTCTCGGCGCTGGAATCGTTCCCCGACGTGACCCGGCACGAGGCGGCCGAGTTGCGGGAGATCATCGTGTCCCGGCGCGCGCCGCTGACCCGGCAGCCGCAGATGCGGCGGGCTGAGGACAAGGTCATCGAGGGGCCCGGCGGTGATCTGACGCTGCGAGTGTATGTGCCCGAGGTACAGCGGGACGCGCCGCTGCCGGTGGTGGTCTTCGCGCACGGCGGCGGATTCGTCTTTTGCGATCTGGACAGCCACGACGAGTTCTGCCGGTCGATGGCCGCTGCGGTCGGGGTCGTGGTGGTCTCGGTCGACTACCGGCGCGCTCCCGAACATCCTGGGCCCGCGGCGATGGAGGACGTGTACGCGGCCCTGGTGTGGGCGAACGCGCACGCCGCCGAGTTCGGCGGCGACCCGGAGCGGATCGCGGTGGCAGGCGACAGCGCGGGCGGCAATCTGGCGGCCACGGCGAGCCTGGCCGCCCGCGACCGCGGCGGCCCGCGCATCACTGCCCAGATCATGCTCTACCCGGTGATCGACGACGACTTCACCACCGAGTCCTACCGGCGCTACGGCGAGGGCTACTACAACACCACCACGGCCATGCGCTGGTACTGGCAGCAGTACGCTCCGCACGGCACCGACAGCCCGTATCTGGTTCCGAGCAAGGCCGATTCGCTGGCCGGTCTGCCGCCCGCGGTGGTGGCGACCGCCGAGCTCGACCCGCCGTGCTCGGCCGGGGAGGACTACGCCCGCAGGCTCGTCGAGGCCGGGGTGCCGGTCACCGCGCACCGCTTCGACGGGCTCTTCCACGGATTCCTGACCTTCCCCAGCCTCGCACTGACCGGCCCGGCGCGTGAACAGGTCTGGACGATGATGCGCGACGTGCTGGAGGCGTCATGACACAGCGACTCACCGGCAAGCGAGCCCTGGTCACCGGCAGCAGCCGGGGGATAGGGCGGGCCGTCGCGCAGCGGCTGGCCGCCGAAGGCGCGACCGTGGCCGTCACGGCCCGCTCGCAGGATCCGAGCCCGTCGATCCGGGACGGACAGACCCAGGTGCTCTCCGGCACCCTGGCCGAGACGGTGCGCCTGATCGAGGCCGCGGGCGGCCGGGCGATCGCGATCCCGGCCGACCTCGAGGACGCCGAGCAGCGCGCCGGCTTGGTCGACCGCGCCGCCGAGGAACTCGGCGGCCTCGACATCCTGGTCAACAACGCCGGATTCGCCGACTACAGCGCCATCGAGAAGATGAGCGACGCGACGTTCCACCGGACGGTCCAGCACTACCTCGAGGTGCCGTTCGTGCTCAGCCGCGCGGCGATCCCGCACCTGCGCGAGCAGGGCGCGGGCTGGATCGTCAACATCGGATCGTCGACCGGGCTCAGCCCCATCCGGCCGTTCCGCGAGTACAACAAGACCTCCGGCGACGTCGTCTACGCCTCGGTCAAAGCCGCGCTGCATCGCTTCACCCAGGGGCTGGCCGCCGAATTGCTGGACGAGAACATCGCGGTCAACGCGGTGGGGCCGTCGACGGCGATCATGACCCCCGGCGCGGCGGCGCTGCTGCCGCAGGGCTACGACACCGAGCCGGTCGAATACCTCGCGCAGACGGTGCTCGAGATGTGCACCGCACCGGCCGCCGATCGTACCGGGCTGGTCGCTTTCAGCCTGCATTACCCGTATGCGACGGGCACCCCGGTGCGCTCGCTGGACGGCCGCACCGAACTGCCGCGCCGGGAACCCCCGGCGTGGTCGAACCCGAATATCCGGCCGGAGGGCGTGTGATGGGCAGCTGTGCGCAGGAACGCTTCTCGCGCGGCACCGCCGTGGTCACCGGCGCTGCCGCCGGTATCGGCCGCGGCCTGGCCGACCATCTCGGGGCGCTGGGCATGACGGTGGTCGTCGCCGATATCGACGAGCGCCGCGCCGCGGAGGCCGCCGCCGAGATCGTCGCCCGCGGCGGCGCGGCCGAGGGGCACGGCGTCGACGTGGCCGACGAGCAGCAGGTCGAGGCCTTGGCGGCGGCGGTCTTCGCTCGCCACGGCAGTGTCGAACTGCTGATCAACAACGCGGGCATCGAATCGGCGGGGCTGCTGTGGGAGATCGATTCCACCCGGTGGCGCCGGCTGATGCAGATCAACGTCGACGGCGTCTTCTACTGCGTGAAATCGTTCGTGCCGCGCATGATCGCGGCGGGGAAGCCGACATGTGTCGCCAACCTCTCCTCGGTCGGCGGCCTCAACACCGTCGCCGTCCAATCGCCCTACATCGTCAGCAAGTTCGCGGTGCAGGCGATGACCGAATGCCTGCACCAGGATCTGTCGATCATCGGCGCCCCGATCCAGGTCAGCGCCGTGGTGCCGCACTCGATCCGCAGCGAGATCTTCCTCGCCGCCCAGCGCGACGCGCCCACCACGAACCCGACCGCCAATGCCGTGTTCGCCGCGATGCAGCGCGACAACGTCGAGAAGGGGCTCGATCCGCTCGACGCCGCCGAGCACATGATCGAGCAGATCGCGCGCGGCGACTTCTGGGTCTTCTCCGACGACGCGATGTGCGCTGCGTCGGCGACCCGGCGCGGCGAACAGTTGCGCACCCTCAGCCCACCCGCGAACCCACGAGACATGCTCGCCCGGATGGGCGTTCCACTTCCGGAAGGTAGCTCATGACCGACACCGTCGTCGCCGGCGTCTCCGCCGCGTCCGAAGCCGCACTGCACCAGGCCATCGCGGAATGTGAACCGGCCCCGCTGCTCATGTCGATGGTGCACGTGACCGGCGATCCAGGGCTGCTCGACGAGTTCGGCGCGGGCCTGACCATCGAGGAACCCGGCAACCACTACCGCACCGGTGTCGCGCCGGCCGTGCCGCCGGGCACCTACCCCGAGGACGTCGCCGAGGCGATCCGCGCCCGAGCCCGCGAGGTGCTGACCCCGGACGCGGTCGCCACCCTCGATGTACCCGACGAGGAGCTGTTCCGGCGGATGGCCACCATCTGCACCTCCCAGCGCGTGGACGCCGAATTCGTCCCGCTGCTGCTCGAGCAGTCCGGTTTCCGGCAGGATCCGCGCCGTGTCCCGGTGACGGTGACCCCGCCCGCCGATTTCGACGTGATCGTGATCGGCGCGGGCATCGTCGGCATCAACGCCGGAATCAAGCTGGGTGCAGCGGGATTCGGCTACACCATCTTCGAGGAACGCGACGATATCGGCGGCACCTGGCACCGCAACACCTATCCCGGCGCGGCGGTGGACACCCCGAGCCACTACTACTCCTACTCGTTCGAACTGAACCCGAACTGGTCGCGCTACTACCCGACCGGCCCCGAGTATCAGAACTACCTGCTCGATGTGGTGGCGAAGTACCGCCTGCGCGAGCACATCCGGTTCGGTACGCGGGTGCGTTCGGCGACCTGGCTCGAGGACGACAAGCGGTGGGAGGTCGTCACCGAGGACCGTGTGGGTCTGCGCACCCGGCACCGGGCCCGTGCGGTGGTCACCGCGCTGGGCATGCTCAACGAGCCCAACATCCCGGACGTGCCGGGGACGGACACCTTCGCGGGCACGATCGTGCACACCGCGAACTGGGACACGAGTCTGGATCTACGCGGTAAGCGGGTGGTGGTGCTCGGCACCGGCTGCACCTCGGTGCAGGTCGTGGCCGACATCGTCGACGAGGTGGAAACCCTGGATGTCGTCGTGCGCAGCCCGCACTGGCTGGTGCCGGAGAAGACCGTCGGCGGCGACGTGCCCGACGGCGAGAAGTGGGCGATGGCACATCTGCCGTTCTACGACAAGTGGTTCCGGTTGCGCACGTACTGGTTCGCCTCCGACAACCTCTACCCGCTGCCGCGTATCGACAAGGAATGGGCGGCTACCCACGTGTCCGCCTCGCCCGCCAACGACATGGTGCTGCGTACCGCGCTGGAGTACCTGCGCAAGAGTTTCTCCGACCGCCCGGATCTGATCGAGAAGCTGACCCCGGACTTCCGCCCGTACGCCAAGCGGATCGTGAAGGACCCCGGATTCTTCGCGGCGCTGAAGCGCGAGCACGTGAGGTTGCACCGCGCCTCGTTCCGCGAGATCACCCCGGAGGGCGTGCACACCACCGACGGCGAATTCGTCCCCGCCGATGTGATCATTCTGGCGACCGGATTCGAGCTGCAGTTCACCACCACCATCGACATCACCGGCCGGGACGGGCGGACGCTGGCGCAGGTCTGGAAGGGCGGCGAGGACCCGCGGGCCTACCTCGGGGTCCAGGTGGCCGGATTCCCCAACCTCTTCGTCACCGCCGGCCCCAACTCCGCACCCAATCACGGTGCGGGACACAACATCACCGGCGAAGAGCAGGTCCACTACCTCATCGAGTGCCTGCAGTACCTGCTGGAGAACGACCTTGCCGCCATGGACGTCACCCAGGAGGCACTCGACGAGTACAACCGCCGCGTCGACGAAGCGCTCGACGAGACGGTGTGGGTGCACCCGGGTGCGGAGGTCAACGGCTACTACCGCAACAGCGCGGGCCGGGCGGTCGTGCCGTGCCCGTGGCGCCTCGTCGACTACTGGACGATGCTGCGCGAGCCGCATCCCGAAGACCTCACGTTCATCTCGCACTGAAAGGCACCGTTGTGACCACAGCCCCTGTCCCCGATGTGCTCGCCCCGGCTCGGCTCGGTCCGGTTAGCCTGCGCAATCGCATCATCAAATCCGCCACCTTCGAACACATGACGCCCGGCGCGCTGGTCAGCGACCAGCTCGTCGAATTCCACCGGCAGGTCGCCGCGGGTGGCGTCGGCATGACGACGGTCGCCTACTGCGCCGTGGCCCCGGAGGGCCGCACCGAGGCCGATCAGATCTGGATGCGGGAGGAGGCCGTGCCCGGCCTGCGCGAACTCACCGACGCGGTACACACCGAAGGTGCGGCGATCTCGGCGCAGATCGGCCACGCAGGCCCGGTCGCGAGCGCCAAATCCAACGGGTTGCCCGCGCTCTCGGCCTCCCGGCGGGTCAGCCCGATGGGCCCGCAGGTCACCCATGCCGCCACCCTGGCCGACATCGCCCGCATCCGCACCGCGCACGGCACCGCCACCCGGCTGGCCGTCGAGTCCGGATTCGACGCCGTCGAGATCCACTTCGGGCACAACTACTTCGCCAGCTCGTTCCTGAGCCCGGTGCTCAACAAGCGCAAGGACGCCTACGGCGGATCGCTGCGCAACCGGGCCCGGCTGCTGCGCGAGGTCGCCGCCGAGGTGCGTGAAGCCTCCGACGGCCGGATCGCGGTGCTGGCCAAGCTGAACATGGACGACGGCGTGCCCGGCGGCTTCTGGCTCGACGAGGCGGTGCAGGTGGCGCAGTGGCTCGAGGAGGACGGCAGCCTCGACGCCATCGAGCTGACCATCGGCAGTTCGCTGCTGAATCCGATGTACCTGTTCAAGGGTGACGCGCCGCTGACCGAATTCGCGGCCGTGATGTCGCCGCTGATGAAGTTCGGCGTCAAGCTGGCGGGCAAGTTCTTCCTGCACAACTACCCCTACCAGGACCTGTTCATGCTGGAGGCGGCCCGCCAGATCCGGGCGAATGTCTCGATGCCGCTGGTGCTGCTGGGCGGAATCACCGACAAGGCTTCGATGGACGTCGCGATGGCCGAGGGCTTCGAGTTCGTGGCGATGGCGCGGGCGCTGCTGCGCGAGCCCGACCTGATCAACAAGATCCAGGCCGATCACGAGGCGAAGTCGCTGTGCATCCACTGCAACAAGTGCATGCCGACCATCTTCTACGGAACCCACTGTGTGCTGGCGACACCGCGCACCTCGGTGCCGCTGGGCGCACCCGCGATGCCCGCCGCCGGTACGGCGGCTGTTCCGGCCGACGGGAAAGACCCGGCCGGGACGTGAGCGGGACCGATACCGTCACCGCGTGTGTTCGTCGATCCATGAGGAGCAGGGGATGACCTCCATCAGCAGCGAATTCGGCACCACCCCGACCGGGGCGGCCGGGGACCTCCCGGAACTGGATCCGGCTCTGATGCGCACCGTGCTGGGGCATTTCGCCACCGGCGTCGTCGCGATCACCGGCATCGATCCGCAGACCTCGGTCCCGACCGGCCTGGCCGCGAACTCGTTCACCTCGGTGTCGCTCGACCCGCCGCTGATCGCCTTCTGTGTGGCCGCGACCAGCACGTCCTGGCCGCGAGTCCGCGCGGCGGGCCACTACACGGTGAACATCCTGTCCGCGGCGCAGGAGCCGGTGTGCCGTCAGCTGGCGGCGCGCGGAGCCGAGAAGTTCCGCGGCATCGAATGGCAGCCCTCGCCGGCCGGGGCGCCGATCCTCACCGATTCCCTGGCCTGGATCGAGGCCGAGCTGGAGGCCGAGCATCCGGCGGGTGACCACACCATCGTGGTCTCCCGGGTGCGTCATCTGTACGCCACGGACCTGGCGCCGCTGATCTTCTTCCGCGGTCGCTACGGCGGCGTCGGTCCGGCGGAGTCGCGATGACCATGCGTCCGCTCGACTGCGAGCTCTGCGGTCAGCGCGTGCTGATCGAGAAGTTCAGTCCCGCGCACACTTCGGTCCAGTGGGTCGGCGCCGCGAGCCGGTGCCCGGTCATCGCGGCCCAGAGCCGTGGTGTCGGACACCAGGAACGCGGATGCGAGGCGTTGCATCGCACCATCGACCGCGCGGTGCGCGCGCACGCGCTGCCCGAGTCGCGTATCGAACTGCCCGTAGGCGACGCCATTCCGCGCCTGCACTGAGCCGCGCGGCGGGCGCCGGAACGGCGTGCCGCTCACCG
This sequence comes from Nocardia shimofusensis NBRC 100134, assembly GCF_001613125.1. Lineage (GTDB taxonomy): Bacteria > Actinomycetota > Actinomycetes > Mycobacteriales > Mycobacteriaceae > Nocardia > Nocardia shimofusensis. The sequence goes on along the minus strand of NZ_BDBT01000005.1, from coordinate 221,141 downwards.
GGAATTCGCTCGAGGAGGCGGCCGCCGAGGTGGCAGGCTCGGGGCATGAGTACAACGGTCGAATCCAGTGTCGTTCCCGAGCTGCGGGAGCTGTCCACCGAGCACGGCGTGCTGCGCTACCGCGAAACCGGCGACGGCCCGCCCCTGCTCCTGCTGCACGGCTCCGGCCCCGGCGTCACGGGGTGGCGCAACTTCGGCGCCAACGTCCCGGTCTTCGCCGAGCACTACCGCACTCTCGTCCTGGAATTCCCCGGCTTCGGGGTCAGCGACGACTTCGGCGCGCCGCACCCGATGATGTCCGCCCAGCAGGCGGTGGCCGCCTTCCTGGACGGGCTCGGCCTGGATCGGGTGCGGATCATCGGCAATTCCATGGGCGGCTTCGTCGCCACCGGCTTCGCCCTGGCCGACCCGGAGCGGGTGGACCGGCTGGTCACCATCGGCGGGATCGGGACGCCGCTGTTCAGCTCCGCTCCCGGCGAGGGAATCATCCGGCTCGGCGAGTTCGTCGAGAACCCGACCCGCGAAGCCCTCATCGCCTGGCTGCACTCCATGGTCTACGATCCGGCGCTGGTCACCGAGGAACTGATCGAGCAGCGCTGGGAGCAGGCCACCGATCCGGCGACACTGGAGAACTCCCGCCGCATGTACGGCCGGGCCGCGCTGGCGCGGATGGCCGACGCGGCCCGTGCCGCCGAGACACCCGGATGGGCCGAACTCGGCAAGATCACCGCGCCGGTGCTGGTCACCTGGGGCCGCGACGACCGGGTCAGCCCAGTCGACATGGCGCTGCTGCCGATGCGCACCCTGCGCAACGGCGAGGTGCACATCTTCCCCAACTGCGGGCACTGGGTGATGATCGAGCAGAAGCAGGCGTGGGAAGCCGTCGTGCTGGCCTTTCTTGCTCGCTGACACGCAGCCCGCCGACGCCGGCCCCCGCCGATACTCGGTCGGTTGGCCGGCCGGCCGGTCCGCTGACGCAATGCTCGCCCGTGCTCGGCCCGCCGAGGCTCTGCCGGCAGACATCGGCCCCTCGGTGCCTAGCCTCTTCGGGCGGCGAGGGGAAACTCCGACGTCGCGTCGGCAACTGGCGCTGCGTCGGCAACTGGCGCCGCGTCGGCAACCGGCGCTGCGTCGATGACCGGCATTGCGTCGATAACAGGCGCAGAGATCGCGCAGAAGCTGTGGCAGATCCGGTCCTTGACGATCTGCTCGGGGCATTCCGGGTCGAACCATCGGTCCACGTGACCCCAGTGGATCGGGTGGTGCATATAAGGCCCGAGCAGCTCGTCCACATCGGCGAACTCCTGCTCCCACACGTGCGTCCATCGCGCGGCGCCGGTGGCGTGCCGGACCGGGCTCAGCTGCCAGGCCAGGATGGCCGGGATGTGCTCGGGCATCTGCAGGGTGCCGTGCTCGAATCGGCGCACCTGGGCCGTGTCGGCCGCGTCGTCCACGCGCAGCAGCAGTGTCCGGTAGATCCGGGACGGGCCCGCGTCCTGGCGGCGCCCGGCGTGTGCGTCGCTCGCAGGCCCGCTCTCGTACTCCACCGCGTCGACGTGCCCGATCGCGGACCCGGAGGTCGCCTCGTCGATCGCGGCGCGGTGTCGCGCCCACTCCGCCGCGGAGCCGAACTGTAGGTGCGCCAGCACATCCCCGCCGTTGCGCACGCCGGGCAGGGTGCGCGCCACCAGCGTGTGCCGCGCGTCGGCGGACTTCGCCGCCGAGGTCAGGCGCTCGATGGTCGTCGCGGCGGCCGTCTCGTCGCCGGGATCGGCCAGGTGCAGCAAGCGGGTCACCTTATACATCGCACAGTCCTTCCACGTCCTCGGCGCGGCTCGCCATCGAGCGGGAGCGCTCGACGATCATCGGAGCCATCGATTCCCACCACCTTGCGGGCGCGGTGTCGTGCCTGCCCGCGACCGCGGCGGCCCACCACGCCGCCGTGCCGGACACTGTCCAGGTGGCGGTGACGGTGTTCGTCTCGTCTTCGATCCAGGCAGGCGGGCTCACCAGGATGCGTTCCAGCTCCAGCCCCCTGTCCCGGGCGCCCGGCGCGTATTCGGTGAGGTAGGCGTCGATGAACGCCCGTGCCGTGCCGGGTCTGAGTACGACTCGGTCGATGATGTACAGGATGGGCTCGTCCATGGATCGAACGTAAGCGCCTGGCCGGGTGCCGGACTTCCGCTGTCCCGGTGGCCGGGAGTCGGTGGCCCCGAGTACCCTTGCCGCCCTTGTAGGCTGCCGAGCGTGACCGGCGAAGACGACGATTCCTACCCCGGACTACCCGCGACGAGCTGGGCGGTGCTGGGCATGCTGTCCTTCGGCGAGGAGCTGACTGGCAACGACCTGAAGAAATGGGCGGACTGGAGCATCGGCTTCTTCTACTGGAGCCCGTCGGTGAGCCAGGTCTACGCGGAGCTGAAGAAGCTCGAGGAGCTCGCCCTGGTGCGTTCCCACGTGGTCGCCGACGAAGGGGTGCGCGGCCGGCGGCTGTACGGCATCACCGATGTCGGGTTGCGGGCGCTGCGGAACTGGTCGCGCGACGCCGAGGTGGACATGCCGGTGCTCAAACACGGTGTCATGCTGCGGCTGTGGATGGGGCATCTGCACGATCCGGACCATCTGAAGCGGATCGTGCACACGCACATCGACAATCTGCGCGAACAGGCGCGCCGGGCCGCGCGGCACGCCGATCGCTCCGAGCCGGAGCCGGGCTGGGCGTTCACCCAGATGAGCCTGCGGTGGTCGCAGCGCTACTTCGAGGCCGAGATCGCGCTGGCCGAGCAGTTGCTCGAAGACATCGACGAGGCGGCCGCGCGCTACCGCGAGTCGGCGGTGCGCGACGACAACGATCTGCCGGTGCCCCGGCATCCGGGGATCTGGCGCACGGTAGGGGAGGACTGACCCCACAGCGGCGGCTCAGCCGGCGCCGGCTCAGCCCTCGGCGAGCACGCTCGGAGCGGTCGGCAGGGAACGCAGGATATTGCGACGCTGGAGGGTCGGGGTGACCCGCACCCCGGAGTTCATGCTGCGCCAGATGGCGTGCGCGGTCAGTTGCACCGGCGTGGTCATCCTGCTGTCGAAGGGCATCCGGCTCAGCGGGCCGCAGATCGACACCGCGGTGGTCGCCTCCCCGACCGGGCCGATCGGGGCGGCGATACAGCCGAAGCCCTGCAGTGCGCCGTTGCGCTCGACGGCGTAGCCGAGGTCCCGGATCATCGCGTCGCCCGGCTCGTTGCGCCCGCCCGCGGCGAGCAGCGCCTTGCCCAGCGCCGACTTCGCGGCGGGCAGCCTGCCGCCGACCCGGGTCGGCACGTGCGCGGCGAGGCGGCCGCCGATCTTGTCCAGATAGACGACGTCCGTGCCGTCGAGCACCGCCAGGTGCACCACCATTCCGGTGGTGCGGTAGAGGTGCTGCAGGTGCTCGACGGAGGCGGCGTGCACCCGATCCTGGTGCACCGCCAGCGAGCCCAGCTCGACCAGCCGGATGCCGAGGCTGTAGTTGCGGCCCTCCCGGCGCAGCCACCGGAGCTGGACCAGCCGGTCCAGCATCCGGTGGGCCGAGGAGCGCGGCAGGCCGGTCCGCGCCACGACTTCGGCCAATCCCAAACTCTCCCGCCCGTCGAAGGCGTCGAGGACGAGCGACAGCCGGTCGAGGAGGGCGCTGGGGGTGTTGGTCTCGTCGGGTCGCATGTCCTGCACGATCGTCATGCGCTGACTCCTTTGTCACACGTGCCACTGCTCGGGCACTTCCTGCTCCGCCACGGCGCTGCTCGCGCATGCACTGCTCTCGCACTTCAGCGCTCTCGCACTTCAACGCTCTGACATGGCTATTTCTATTAGGAATATGCCACATCTCCGGCGGTCTGTGAAGCAGGTCACGAGGAAACGGCGGTCAGCGGCAGATCTACCGCGGTCTTCGGCGCTCCCGGGCTCGCCGGCGGGCACCGGGTCCCGGTGAAGACGCCGGCCGCGCACAGGTTGCAGTGGATGCACAGCGATTCCTTCGCCGACTCCGCCTGGATGCGGTTGATCAGGTCCGGCTCGCGCAGCAGGGCGCGGGCCATCGCCACGAACTCGAATCCGTCCTCCATCGCGGCATTCATGCCCGCCAGGTCGGTGACCCCGCCGAGCAACACCAGTGGCATGGTCAGCGTGTCGCGGAACTGGCGGGCGTAGTCGCGGAAGTACAGCGGTTCGTAGCGGTATCGCTTGAACACGAAGCGGCCGAACATCTTCATGCCGAGCTCGACGATGCCGCGCTGGGTCTCGGCCATCTCGCGCACCGGCACGTCGCCGCGGAACAGGTACATCGGGTCCCTTCGAAGGTCGCCGACTTGATGATCCGGTTGCGCAATCGGATCGGGCCGAGGGTTGCGGGCGCGAGCGGGTCCGGGCGTTCGGATGTGGGGGAGGTGGTCATTGTGAATGTCCTTGTCCGGGAGGGGGAGTGGAGGGCTGGGAAGCTACGGCGGCATGGCGGTCGTGCAGGGTGGCGACGGGGGTGTGGATGTCCATCCAGCGCAACATCTCGTCGACCGAGTCGGCGCACTCGCCGTGGGCACCTGCCTCGGCCCACTCGACCAGCGCGGCGAAGGTCGCCGCCTGGTAGGCGGTCGCCAGCGCGCGGCAGATGGCCGGGGGTGCGTCGGGGAGCCGACGACAGATGTAGGTCGCGAGTGTGTCGATCCACGGGCGGTAGGCGTGTGGGGCGGTGGCCGCGAGTTCGGGCTCGGAGGAGATCAGGCGCAGCCAATCGGGGGCGACGCGACGGATCTGCGGGTCGTGGGAAACCGACTCCACGATCGCCGAGCGGATGACCACCGAGGGGTCGCCGTCGTCGCCCGCGGCGTCGAGAGCGCGGCTGAGGCGCTCGGTGGCCGGTGCCACGCCGAGCCAGGCGACATCGGCTCGGGACGAGAAGTGGCGGAGCAGCGTCCTGGTGCTGATTCCCGTCGCCTCGGCCAGATCGCTCCAGCTCGTGGTCGTGAAGCCGTGCTCGGACCACAGGCGCAGAGCGCCCGCGGCGATGGCTTGGGAGTCGAGAACGGAAGGTCGCCCGCGTCGGCGAGGAACGGAATCGCTTCGGGTCACATCGAGAGCTGACCATTATTGGCGAAGTGTGTCAATATTGCGTTCGTATTTCGCGGCGCACTGGTATCCGACGGGCGCCGGTATCCGAGACGCGCTGTATTCGACGGCGCAAGGCCGACGACCAGCAGAGAGCAGGTATTCGATGGGTGTCTATGTCGTGACCGGGGCTGCCTCCGGAATGGGGCGAGCGGTGGCGGACAAGCTGCGCGAGGCCGGGCACACGGTGGTCGGCGTCGATCTGCGCGACGTGGAGATCGTCGCCGATCTGTCTACCCCACAGGGGCGGCGCGCGGCGATCGACGGCGTGCTCGCCGCCGTGGACGGGCGCCTGGACGGCGCTGTGCTCGCGGCCGGGGTCGGGCCCGCTCCCGGCGCGGAACGTCCGCGGATGATCTACGAGGTGAACTACCGGGGCGCGGTGGAGCTGCTCGAGGGCTGGCGCGCGGCGCTGGCCGAGACCACCGACGCGAAGGTCGTCGTCTTCGGCAGCAACGCCACGACCACCACTCCGGCCGTCCCGGGCCGGGCGATCCGCGCGCTGCTGGCCGGCGACGTGGACAAGGCGCTGCGGGCCGTGCGGATCTTCGGTCGCAACGCACCCGCCATGGCCTACGGCGCGTCCAAGATCGCGGTCACGCGCTGGGCCCGCAGGCACGCGGTGACCGACGCCTGGGCCGGAGCCGGGATCCGGCTCAATGTGCTGGCCCCCGGCGCGGTGTTGACTCCGCTGCTGGAGAAGCAGCTGGAGACCCCGGCCGAGGCCGCGACGATCCGCCGTTTCCCGGTGCCGATCGGTGGCTTCGGCGATCCAGGCGACCTCGCGGACTGGGCGGTTTTCATGCTGTCCGATTCCGCTCGATTCCTGTGCGGCAGCGTGATTTTCGTCGACGGCGGCAGCGATGCCCACTTCCGGGCCGACGACTGGCCGCGCGCCGTCCCGCTGCGCAAGCTGCCCGGCTACCTGCGGCGTTTCCGCGCGACCGGCAACCGCTGAGCCGAACTCCGCCCTGCTCCGGCCCGTCGTGGGTCTCCACGGTGGGCCGGAGTCGTCTTCTTTCGTCCGAACATCGGGCCGTGGTCGCGTTTGTCCCGGTGACCGGGAAGTGGTCCTCGGGACCGGCCTCGCGATGGACACATAATCCCTGCGCCGCATCGATCGGTGATGTGGATCACGCGAGGACTTTCGTTGTGTCGGGGACCACCCGGTGCGGCCTCGCCTTCGGAGAGGAGAACCAGATCATGAGACTTGGTGGTCTGAGTCGTCAGCGGCGCGCGGTCGCCGTGATCGGCGCCGCCGCACTGTGCACCGCGCTCGCGGCGACAGGGTGCGCAGCCGACGACGAGTCGAACAACAACAGCGCGGTGGCAGGCGCGGCCACCACCTCGCTCCCGGACGACCCGGCGACCGGCGCGCCCGTGCGCATCGGCTTCGTGTCGACCGAGGGCGGCGCGGTGATCTCGCTGCCGGAGATGCGCGAAGGCGCCGAGGCGGCCGCCGAGTACATCAACAAGAACGCGGGCGGCATCGCGGGCAGGCCGATCGAACTGGTGGTCTGCAAGCAGCAGGAGGAGCCGACCTCGGCGACCAAGTGCGCCAACGAGTTCGTCGAGCAGAAGGTGGCCGCGGTGCTCTCGCCCGGCACCTCCCAGGGCGGCACGATCATGCCGATCGTCGCGGGCGCGGGTATCCCCTACGTCACGCTCAACGGCGTCTCGGCGCAGGAACTGACCTCGCCCGACTCCGCGGCGCTGTCGGCGGGTCTGCCCGGCACCATCACGGCGATGGCGACCGCGGCCGCGGACAAAGGCATGAAGACCTTCACCCTGTTCGCCAGTGACGGCGGCGGCATGGGCGCCATGGTGGACGCGATGGGCACGCCGATCTTCCAGGGGTCGGGCGTGGCGTTGAAGGTGGTGCCGATCCCGCTCGGCGTGCCGGATCCGACGCCGCTGGTGACCTCGGGCCTGTCCGGCAAGCCGGAGGGTGTCAGCGTGATCGCGGACGCCGCGACGTGCGCCTCCGTCTACAAGGCGATCCAGACCACCGACCCGGGTGTGCAGAAGGTCTTCATCCCGGTCTGCCTCGATCCGAACGTCACGGGCATCATCGGCATGGACTCGGTGACCGGCAGCACCGGCATCACCGCCACCGATTACCTGTCGGATCGTCCCGATTCGGTGCTCTACCGCTCGGTCCTGCAGGCCTACGCGCCCGGGGCGACGGTGACCGGGGCGGCCTCCTCCGGTTACCAGGTCGTCATGGCGCTGGCCCTGGCCACCGACGGCATCCAGGGCGAGGTGAACGCGGCGAGCATCCGCGAGGCGCTGCGGACCTCGAAGGGCGTCGAGATGCCCGCGGGCGGCGGCGTCACCTTCAGCTGCGACGGCACCGCCGTGCCGATGATGCCCTCCATCTGCTCGCGCCAGATGCTGATCGGCGAGATCGACGACCAGGGTGTGCCGGTGAACCTGAAGGTGACCGGATAGCCGACCCGGCAACCGTATTCGGCCAGGGAGATCTGCCATGACAGACCATCTTTCGTATCTCGTGCTCGGCCTCGGCAACGGGGCGGTGTACGCCGCGCTCGGGCTCGCGCTCGTGATGACCTTCAAGAGCTCCGGGGTGGTGAACTTCGCGACCGGCGCGGTCGCGCTCTACGCCGCCTACACCTACGCCCTGCTGCGCAAGGGTGAGCTGTTGGTCCCGATACCAGGGCTACCCGAGACGATCGATCTCGGCGGGCCGCTCGGGGTGGGTCCCGCCATGGCGATCTCCCTGGTCGCCGCCGCTGTGCTCGGACTGCTGTGTTACGCACTGGTCTTCCGTCCCATGCGCACGGCGTCGGTGATCGCCAAAGCTGTCGCCTCGATCGGTCTGATGATCGTGATCCAGGCCGTCATCGCGCAGCGCGCGGGAACCGGGCTGATCGCGGTGCAGCCGATCTTCGCGCTGGACACGTTTGCCTTGGGAGAGCGCACCGTGCCCGCCGACCGGGTCTGGCTGGCGGTGGCGGTGCTGGCGCTGGCCGCGGTGACGGCGCTGGTCTTCCGTTTCACCCGCTTCGGCGTGGCGACCGAGGCAGCAGCGGAGTCGGAGAAGGGTGCCTATCTGACCGGCCTGTCGCCGGACCGGATCGCGTTCGCCAACTGGGCGTTGTCCTCGGTGGTCGCCGGTCTCGGCGGCATCCTCATCGCCCCGCTGGTGGCGCTGAACCCGGTGGCGTACTCGCTGTTCATCGTGCCCGCGCTGGCGGCCACCCTGGTCGGCAACTTCGGCTCCATCTGGCTCACCGTCGCCGCGGGCATCACCATCGGCGCGCTGCAGGCCGAGGCCACCAACCTGCAGGGGCTCTACGACTGGTGGCCGAGAGCGGGTACGGCCGAGGCGATTTCGCTGCTGTTGATCCTGGGCTTCCTGGTGGTGAAGGGGCGTCCGCTGCCCGACCGCGGCTCGGTGATCCGCCAGACCCTCGGTCGGGCCCCGCGCCCGGACCACATCGCGGCCCCGATGCTGGTGGCGCTCGCCGTCGCGGTCGTCGCGCTGCTGGCCACATCGGGGAGCTATCGCGCCGCGATCGTCAGCAGCATCGTCTTCGCGGTTCTCGGGCTCTCGCAGGTGATCGTCACCGGCTACGCCGGACAGGTGTCGCTCGCCCAGCTCACCCTCGCAGGCGTCTCGGCCTACGCGCTCAGCGTGCTCGAGCAGCACCTGGGCATCCCGTTCCCGTTCGCGCCCATCGTGGCCGCGTTGTTCGCCACCGTCGTCGGCGTGGTGGTCGGACTGCCCGCGCTGCGGGTGCGCGGCCTGCCGCTCACCGTGGTGACCCTCGCGCTGGCGGTGTTCGTGGAGGCCTTCTGGTTCCGCAACCCCTCGCTCAACGGCGGGGTGCAAGGTGCGCCCATCGACACTCCGCGGCTGTTCGGCATCGATCTCGGTATCGGCGCGGGCGAGGCATACCCGCGACTGGCCTTCGGCCTGCTGTGCCTGGCGGTGTTGACCGCGGTCGGGCTCGGGGTGGCGTGGCTGCGCCGCAGCAGCCTCGGCACCGACATGCTGGCGGTACGCGCCAACGAGCGCTCCGCGGCGGCTGCGGGCATCGACGTCTCCCGTACCAAGCTCGTCACCTTCGCCATGGGCGCCTTCGTCGCCGGCCTCGGCGGTGCGCTGCTCGGATACCAGCAGACTCTGGCCACCCCCGAGCCGTTCACGGTGTTCCTCGGCATCTCGCTGTTCGCGGTGGTCTACGTCGCGGGCATCACCTCTATCACGGGCGGCATCCTGGCCGGCGTGATGGCGCCTGGCGGCATCGTCTATCTGCTGGTCGACCGGTTCCTCCACCTCGGCGACTACTACGCGGTGATCAGCGGCCTCCTGCTCGTCGTCACCGTCATGACCAACCCGGACGGCATCGCGAGCAAGCTGCCACGGATCCCGTGGCCGGTGATCCGGCGTCGTGCCCCCGCCGCCGACCCCGTCCCCGCCGCTGCGGCAGCCGTCCGGGCGACCACCGTCCGGGCGACGGCCGATCCCGCAGCGGCCGATCGGGGCGAGCCGATCCTGGCGGTGCGCGAGGTCAGCGTCACCTACGGTGCGGTCAAGGCAGCCACGGGCGTCACCTTCGATGTGCGCCCCGGCGAGATCGTCGGGCTCATCGGACCCAACGGCGCGGGCAAGACGACCGTCATCGACGCGGTCACCGGCTTCGCCGCCGCCACCGGGTCGGTGAGTCTGGCAGGCGAGGCGCTGGCCGGGCGGCCGCCGCACGCGCGCAGCCGGGCCGGTCTCGGTCGCAGCTTCCAGGATGTGGAGCTGTACGACGATCTGACGGTCGCCGAGAACGTTCGGGTAGGCGCGGCGCGTTCGCGGTCCGATCAGCCTGTGGCGGAGCGTGTTTCCCGCACACTGGCGGTGCTCGGGATCGGTGACCTCGCCGACCGCGAAGCGGGCCTGCTCTCCCAGGGACAGCGCCAGCTCGTGTCGATGGCACGGGTTCTCGCCGCCGAACCCGCGGTCGCGCTGCTGGACGAGCCTGCCGCCGGCCTCGACAGTGCCGAGAGCCGGTTGCTCGGCGAGAAGTTGCGCGCCGTCGCCGACGACGGCACCGCGATGCTGCTGGTCGACCACGACATGGAGTTGGTGCTCACGGTGTGCGACCGGGTCGTCGTGCTCGACCTGGGTACGGTCATCGCCTCCGGCACCCCCGAGGAGGTGCGCGCCCATCCCGACGTGCTCCGCGCCTACCTCGGCGTGCCCGCCGACACCGTCGACCTCGACGAGGAAGCCGTCCCGGAACTGCACACCCGCCCGCTCGCCACACAGGAGGCCCCGCTGTGACCACTCTGAAATGCCACGGTGTGACCGCCGGTTATCTGAAGGAGCGCCCGTGTGTGCGGGAGGTCGACCTGACCCTCGAGCAGGGTGAGATCACCTGTCTGCTCGGCCCGAACGGCGCGGGCAAGACCACCTTGCTGGCCACTCTGGCCGGCCTGCTCCCGCGTACCGGCGGCGAGGTGCTGGTCGACGGCAAGGACGTACGCAGCGGCCGCCCGCGCGACGCCGTGCGCGCCGGGATGGTGCTCGTGCCCGACGACCGGGCCTTGTTCCGGCAGTTGAGTACCCGGCAGAATCTGATGCTCGCGATCACCGAGCGCTCGCGGCGGGGCACCGGATTGGGGCAGGTACTGGAGTACTTCCCCGCACTGGAGAAGCGGCTGTCGGTCGACGCGGGCCGTCTCTCCGGTGGCGAGCAGCAGATGCTGGCCATCGGACGGGCGATTCTGCAGCGGCCCACCGTGCTGCTCATCGACGAGCTGAGCATGGGCTTGGCGCCGGTCATCGTCACCGAGATCCTGGATGTGCTGAAGCGACTCGCCGCTGCGGAGGGAACCAGCGTCCTGTTGGTGGAGCAGCACGTGCACCTGGCCCTCGGCGTCGCCGACAAGGCCGCCGTGCTGGTGCACGGGCGGATCGCCGATCACGGCGCCGCGGCGGAACTGCGCGAGGATCCCGGCCGGATCGAGCGCGCCTACCTCGGCGTGGAGTCGGCCACGGCCGCGCACTGAATCAGCCGACAACGACAGCGAGACTCCGAGGTGGCTTGCTGTCGTTGCCTGCTGTGCGCCGGTGTGAGCTTCGGCCGCAGCGAAGGCCGCCCAGGCGAAATTCAGGTTCGCGCCTGCTGCTTGCACCACTCCAGTTCGTCCGTGCTCAGGGTGCCCAGCTGCATGGCGCGCTGGATCCACTTCGGGACCAGCGCGACGAATTCGGCCGGATCATAGATGTCCTCCTCCTTGGAGAACTTGCCGTTGCCCGCGTAGGTGAGGATGCTGATGTTGTCCGCGCCCATGGCCGATCCGTCGCCGGGATCGCGCATCAGGTTGTTCAGCTTGACCACGATCACACCGTTGAGGTCGTCGATCAGGTGCCAGTAGTCGGGGAACGAGGTCATCGCCGCGCCGGGGAATCGCGCCAGCGTCGGTTCGACCCATGCCCAGATGGCGTCGTGTCCCTTCAGTACGCCGACCATCTGCTCGTGGTATTCGGCGTCGGGGGTGAACAGTTCGACGAATTCGCGCCAGCTGCCCTCCCCGGAAGCCGCGCGGGCGACCGTCGAATGCCACGACCGGTACGCCTCTTCCAGTTCTTGCCTGTTCCAGGTATTGCTCATGCCCGGACGGTAGCCACGCGGTGACCACCGGATCAGCCGTCGTTTCCGCTCAGTGGGACCTCCCGCTGAATGGAAGGCCGAGCCGATCGTCCGGCCGGTCGACCCTACGGTGGGATACCCCGGCCCGACCCTGTGAAAGTGGAGTTCCGAACCATGGCGAACAAGCCGATGCCCCCGCTGGCGACCGCCCGCGACACGACCGTCGATCTCCTCGTGGTGGGGTCGGGCACCGGCATGGCCGCCGCGCTCGCCGCGCACGAACTGGGGTTGTCCTGCCTGATCGTGGAGAAGACCGCCTATGTCGGCGGCTCGACCGCACGCTCCGGCGGCGCGTTCTGGATTCCGGGTAGCTCCATCCTGCCCGACAGCGGCGCGACCGCGATCGCCGAAGCCCAGACCTATATCGCTGCGGTAGTGGAGGATTCGGCCCCGGCCGAGCGCGGGCGGGCATTCCTCGACGCCGGCCCGGCCACCGTCGACATGCTGAAGCGGACCACGCCGATGCGGTTCTTCTGGGCGCGGGGCTACTCCGACTACCACCCGGAGGAGCCTGGCGGCCGGGCGGAGGGCCGCACCTGCGAGTGCCGCCCGTTCGACGCCTCGGTGCTCGGCGCCGAGCGGCCGCGGTTGCGTCCCGGCGTGATGGAGGCGCCGGTCCCGATGCCGGTGACCGGCGCGGACTACAAATGGATGAACCTGATCGCGCGCAAGCCGGCCAAGGCGCTGTCACGCATCCTGCGCCGGGCCGCGCTGGGCGTCGGCGGAATGCTGATCGGACGCGAATACCTGGCGGGCGGGCAGGCGCTGGCGGCAGGCTTGTTCGCCGGAGTGCTGCGAGCGGGCATCCCGGTGTGGACGGAGACCAGCCTGGTCCGTCTCGTCCAGGACGGCGACCGGGTCACCGGCGCGGTGCTGAACCAGGCGGGCGAGGAGATCACCGTGACCGCGCGCCGGGGCGTGGTGCTCGCCGCGGGCGGTTTCGACCACGACATGACCGCCCGGCACAAGTTCCAGTCGCCCTCGCTGCCCGAGGGCGCCAGCCTGGGCTCCGAGGCCAACACCGGCGACGCCATCGCCGCCGCTCAGGAACTCGGCGCGGGTGTCGCGCTGATGGATCAGGCGTGGTGGTTCCCCGCGTTCGCGCCGCTGCCCGGCGCCGCGCCGCAGGTGATGCTCGCCGAACGTTCCCTGCCCGGCTCGTTCGTGGTGGACCAGACCGGTCGCCGCTTCATCAACGAGGCCACCGACTACATGTCCTTCGGTCAGGCGCTGCTCGAGCGGGAGCGCGGGGGCGACCCGGTCGAGCAGATGTGGCTGGTGTTCGACCAACGCTACCGCGACAGCTACATCATGGCCGGGTCGGTGTTCCCCCGTCAGCCGCTGCCGAAGGCATGGTTCGAGGCCGGGCTCGCCCACCGAGCCGACGATCCCGCCGCGCTCGCCCGGGCGGTGGGCGTGCCGGAGGACGCGCTCGCCGAGACCTTCCGCAAGGTCGAGCAGTACTCTGCGAGCGGCACCGATCCGGAGTTCGGCCGCGGTGAGAGCGCCTACGACCGGTACTACGGTGACCCCACCGTCGGCCCGAACCCGAATCTCGCTCCGCTGTCCAAGGCGCCGTTCTACGCGGTGAAGATGATCCTCAGCGATCTCGGCACCTGCGGCGGCGTGGTCGCAGACCGGGAAGCGCGGGTACTGCGTGAGGACGGCAGCGTGATGGCGGGCTTGTACGCCATCGGCAACACCGCCGCCAACGCCTTCGGCTCCACCTATCCCGGCGCGGGCGCCACCATCGGTCAGGGCCTCGTCTACGGCTACATCGCGGCCAGGCACGCGGCGGCCACCGACCTCTGATCGCGGCCGGCGGCGAGGTCCTGCGCCATGCGTCCGGGCTTCTCGATGATGGGCCACACGGTTCCGGCTGCCGGTTTCAGTCTTCGGTCTCCATATGCGATTCCATCCGCGCCAGCGTGTGATCGATCTGTTCACGCACCCAGTCGGTGAGCCGGGCGCTGCTCATGGCGGTGGCGACCGGGGCCGGGTGGTCCAGGGGCATGACGTAGCGGCCGTCGTCGGGGAGGTCGCGCCAGAGCATCCCGGCTTCGACCCGGCCGCGCGGCCCGTATTTCGAGCGACCCTGCAAAACCTTGACGATGCCGGTGCTGACCGCGGGGGTCGCGAAGAAGGCATCGCTGCTGACCGTGTCGTCGGTGTCGTCGTTGTCGGCGATGCCGGACGACGGGCCGGTGTCGACGGGCGCAGGTTTCGAGGTCGGCAGCGCGAGTGGGATGTCGCTGAGCCGACCGGCGCGGCAGGTGGGCAGCAGCGCGAGTACGGCGTCGGCCAGCGCGTGCGGGTCGCACTCGGCCACGTCGAACCCGCCCGCGTGCATGAGGGTTTCGCCGGGGCGCTGGGTGATGACGTATCCGCGGGCGCGGTGCCGCACAGCGTGCACCCGGGTCCGTGCTTCCGGATTGTCGAAATCCTGGTCATCCCAGGCGTGTGCCACGACGAAGACGTCCGGCCGGGCGATGGCGGCGGCCATGGCGTCGAGTTCGTGGTCGAACCGGGTGCGCAACTCCTGGCGGACCTCGAACTTCTCCCGCTCGTAGTCGTCCGCCAGCCGAGTTCGGCTGGTGAACACGAAGGGGGCGGGCAATTCGCCCTGCCGCACTTCCTCACACAGGAGGTTGAACTCCAGGTCGGTGAACTTCCAGATGCGGCTCACGAGTCGATCACCGGCTTCACCCGATCCGGGACGGCGCCGATGGCGTCGTCGAGGTGGGACTTGGACTGCAGGTACCTGGCCGGTTTGTGCGAGGTGTTGCCCTGCGCCCCACCACCGCCCGCCCCGGCTCCGGCCGGGCCCATCATCGGGGGGCCGCCCATCCCGTTCGCGCCTGGACCCGCGGTGGCCGCTGCCGGGTACATCGGCTGTTCCGCACCGGCCGGCGACGCGCGCGGGAACATCTGCGAGGTACGGGCCTGATGGGTCGGGTGCTCGGACAGTGTGCCCGCGCTGCCCACCCCGCCGCCTCCGGCTCCACCGCTGGAGCCGCCGCCACCCGCGCCTGCCGCAGGATCGACCGGCAGGTCACCGGCGGCGGCGCCGATGGCATCCGGATCGAACCTGCGCAACATCTCGTGCAACTGATCAGCCCCGGCCGAGCCGGCGCCGAGTTCCCCGAGCGACCCCAGCCCCTGCGTGAGCGCCTTACCGATCTGCCCCAGGAAGTCCTTGCCTGCCTGGGCGAACGACGCCGGGCCGCCGTCGATGCCCGCCGTCTGGCCTGGCAGCCCGGCACGTGCGGTCGACGAAGCGCTGGTGCCGGTCGCGGAGGCGAGTGCCTTTTCGTCCAACGCGTTGGGCAGATTGTCGAGTACCGAACGCACCTGTGCCGGGTCGAGTCCGGTGAGCGTCGCCAGTTCGGCGACGTCGGCGACATCCGGGATGTTCTCCAGCACCGAGCGCACCTGTTCCGGGGAGAGGCCGCTCGTCCGGGACAGGGCATCCTCGTTCAGCAGATCGGGTAGCGCGTCGAGCATCGACCGCACCTGGGCAGGGTCGGCGTCGAAAGCGGTGGCGAGCGCGTCTTCGAGCCCGCCGGCACCGGGCCCGCCCGCACCCGAACCCGATGATCCGCTTCCCGATCCACCGCCACCGAACGATCCGCCTTTCGCGCCGTTGGGCAGCGGAGCCGATCCAAGCGACGAATAGCCGGGCACGTCGGCCTCGCCGGACCCCGACCCGGAACCGGTCGATTCGCCGGGAAGGCTGCTGCGCGGGAACGGGTTTCCCGAACCCGACTGCGACCGAGTCGCCCCGCCGTCCGCCGAGCCACCGCCGGACGAGCCGACCGGGGTCGACGCACCGCCGGCTCGGGCCGCGGCGGACTCGGCTTCCTGGCGAGCGGCTTCGTAGCCGGGCGGCAGCTGACCCTGCGTCCCGGAACTCCCGCCGCCGCTCGCGCCGTTGGGTAGCGGCGTGCTTCCTCCGGCCCCGGAACCGCCGGATCGATCGCCGCGTGCCCCGGAGCCGTCCGTGTCCCCGTCGGATCGCGTTGTCCCGTCACCATATTCGAGCGATGGATCGGCCTGGCCGTAGCTCCTCGGGTACCGAGGGTCCTGCTGCTGGCCGCCGTAGCCGTACGGGTCGTCCCAGTCCTGGCCGTCGCCGTTGCCGTACTGACCATTGCCGTACTGACCATTGCCGTACTGATTGTTGCCGTACTGACCATTGCCGTATCGGCCGTTGCCGTATCGGCCGTCGCCCGGAGGGTTGTTCCCGGGCTGGTTTCGGTTCGGATCCCCCTGCGGCGCCGGCTGGGCGATCGGGCCGTGCACCACCGGCATCACCGACACGGTGTTCTTCATGCCCTCGCCGTAGTGCTTCTGCCACTCTTCGCGGTACCGGCGGGTCACCTTGCCCGGGCAGCAGTCACCGGGATCGGGGCTCGAGGGCATGCTGAGCTTGGTCAAGTACAGCCACTGCGCGCTGTAGTCCAGGTTCTGGCTCATCGCGATCATGGAGGTGACCAGTGGCTGCACACCCTCGGAATACTTCTCGACCGCTGCGGCCGCCGCCGTCGCGCCCTGCCCCTCCCATGCCTCGGTGCCGGTGTCGATCGCGTTGACGAAGGTGTTGAGCTTGCTGAGCAGGTCGTTGGCGATGCTGTGCCAGGTGCCTGCCGCGGCCAGCACCGGCGCCGCATCCAGATCACGCCCCAGCTCATATAATTCACTGAAGGCGAGACTGTCCTTGTTCTCGATGTTCGCGGTGACGCCCGGGTCCTTCTCGCCCTGGTAGTCCTTCAGCGAGGAGGGGAAACTCTCCGCCTTCGCATCGTGGACGTGCAGCTTGCCGTCATTGTCCTTCCAGCCGAATCCACCGTGTGGTTTGCCGAATTCGGCATCCGGCCCGCCCGCCTTCCGTGCGCCGGGCGTGTACTGGCCCGCCTCGGTGGGCATCGCCAGTTTCTCGAGCGCACGGAAGTCGTTCCCGGCATCGCCCTCGGCGTTCGCGTAGGCCTTGCCCGCCGCGATGTAGGTCTCGCCCATGTCTTTGACGATGTCCGCGTGGTCCTTCAGGATGGTGCGCAGCCGACTTCCCTTGGCCGTGAACGCCGCCGCCAACTGCGCGCCGGAGGTGAGATTGCCGATCGGCGCGACATTGTCCAGGCGCAGATTCGTCACGGCGGCGGCCATGCCGAGCAGGTCGTCCACCAGGTCGGCGCAGGCGCGAGCGGCGGCCAGCGCGTCGGCCGTGTCGAACTTCAGATACCCGGCTTTCGCCTGGTTCTTCAGGTTCGACCAGGTGCCGGGTTCGAGAGCCATTCCCGTTCAGCCCTTCCTGTCGTGCGGGTGCATCGCGTGCGCCGCGTCAGTCGTCGTTGTCGGCCACCACGGACCGGCGTGCGTGGGCGTCGGGGTCGTCGTCCCCGGGCCAGCGGTTCAAATCCGGCGGCGTCAGCGGCGGTGCCGGGGCTGTAGGCAGGAGCGACCCGAGATCCGGTGCCCCCTCGATGATGTCGGAGAGCTTCGGCAGGGCGTTCTTGCGCTCCAGCAACGGCTGCATGAGTTCCCTGCTGCGCTCGGCCACCTTCGCGGCCGCGGCCTGCGCCGCCGCGGTGACGCCCGCCGCGATCTCCTCGAGGGTCAGGTCCAGGACGTCGTCGGCGAGCTTGGTGGCGATCAGGATGCCGTCGGCGTTCACCGTGACTTCGATGCGTTGCTCGCACGCGGTCACCGTCTCGGTGAGCTGTGCGCGCCGCTGCTGCAGTTCGGCGATGCCGCGGAACTGCTCGCCGAGACCCTCCACCAGTGCCGCCATGTCGGCGCGCAGGCGCTCGTTGACGGTGGTCTGCCCGGTCACGGCTTCGGCTTCCCGAATCCGTCGGCGTTGCCGGACTCGGCGCCGGACAAGATGTCGGCGGCGTCCCGCTGCCCGGTCGCCATATCGCCCAGCATGGTCGCGGCGCCGAGGGCGCCTTCGATCAGGTTGTCGCGCGCGGCCTTGTAGCCTTTGTCGCCGTCGAAGAACTTGTGTCCGCGCTTGTCGTCACCCCACGGCATCACGGTGCTGTCGGACTCCACGCCGCTCAGGGCGCTGCGCAGCTTGTCGGCGACCCCCTTGGCGTCGTTGGACAACTCCCTGGTCAGGTCCGAGGCGTGACGCAGCTTCTGGGGATCGACATCCAATCGCTCCGCAGTCATGGCACTCCTTCCGTGTCGTCGAACTACAGGCTGAACGGGACGTCGACCTGCCGGCCGGGTTCGGCGGACACCACACCGGCCGCGGGGGCGGCGCCGGGCGGCACCAGCCACTGCTCACCGGAGGAACCGCTCGACGACGGCGGGCTGTAGGGGCCGGGCAGTGGTTCCACCCACGGCCACTGTTTCGGCCGTGGCTTGCCGCGCACGTCCTTGCCCTCGCCCAGGAACGGCTCATGGTGGTTGGCGATCGGGTTTCCGTTCGCGCCTGCGCTGCCGCTTCTGCTTCCGCCGCTTCCGCCGCTTCCACCGGAGCCGCCGGAGCCGCCGGAGCCGCCGCTGTGCCCGCTGCTCGACGAGGAGATCGGCGGGATCGGAGGACCGCCGTGTGACGATTCGGGCCGGGACGGCGGTGGTGGAGTCCAACCGCCGTCGACCGAGGACGACCACGAGGTAGGTGGCTGATCGGTACGCGATTCGTAGAACACCGTGCTGCCCGAGCCACTGCTCGAACCGCTGCGCGTGCTCGAACCGCTCCCGCCGCTCTGAATCGAACTCACCGCGTCGTAGAAGACGGTGCTGCCCGAGTCGCTGTCGCTGCTGCGCCACGACCCCGACCGGCTCGATGAGCCCGCGACGGTGGAATGCACCGGCCGAACCGAAAGCGACCCAGGCGCATCCGAACCGATGATCGACCGATCGGACGATCGGGAGCTCGAGCCGCTACTCGACCCGTCGCTGCCCGGCGGCGGTGGGGCCGCATCGCCGGGTTTCGGTTTGGGCATCCAAACGTAGGAGCGGATGTCGCCGTGTCCCGGCGGAATCGGCTTGCCGAGGGCGAATCCGCCGCGCGCGCCGCCCACCATCGCCCCCCGGCTGATGCCGCCGACCCAGCCCGCGCCCGAGCTGAACGACGAGAAATCCCCGGTCGCCGCGCCAACGGCCAGGTTGCCGAAGGCTGTGCCGACCGCACCCGACGCCCCACCGATCACGATGCCACGGCCGACCCGGCCCGCGACGTTGTCCAACTGCTTTCCGGCGACCTTGTCGATGCCCTTCCCGAGGTAGCGCCCGAATTCGCGCCCGGGTACGACGCCCGCGACGCCGGCGAGGACGGAGAGCCCGAATTCCTTGCCGTTGAAATGGCGTCGTTTACCCGCCGCGAGCTGGCCGACCTGCACCGAGCCGTTGATCGTTCCGACGATGGCGGTCGCCTCGACGGCCCGCACCCCGTAAACTCCCCAGCCCTTCGCGGTGGGGAAGACAGGCCGCAGCCGCGCGGCCTGGGTCCAGAAGTGACGCTTCGCGGTCGAAGCGCCCAGCCGCGCCGCGAGATTGGTGATCGCCTTCTGCACGAAGTCCTCGAACACCTTGAGGAACGAGCGCGTGGTGGTGATCGCGGCCGCCTCCACCGCCGGCGCGGTCGGCGGAAAGAGCCAGGCCCACAGGATTTCTATCGCCAGCCAGGCCAGCGTCACGATGACGGTGATCTTGGTGGCCTGGATCTCGGTGCCCATGTCGAAAGTGCTGTCGCCGACGGTGCCCATGAACTTCGCCAGCGCCTCGATGGACTGGTCGCCGGAGCGCAGTGAGTCGTAGCGGGCGCCCATGGCGGCGCCGCCCTCTCCCTGTGGATAGGCGTCGATGGTGGCTTGCCTCGCCGCGTCGATATCGGTGAGCAGAGCTTCGAGTTCCCTGCTCGCTGTCTTCCACGCCTCCGACACCGCCCACGTGAGGTCCTCGTCGCCCTCCGGCCAGGTGGTGCCGGCCACCCAGGCCAGCCACCGCAGACCCTCGGGCATGTCTATGGTCATCGCGGCACCGCGGCGGCCCCGCACCGGCCCGTCGGATCGATCACCACAGCTCTCCCATCGGCACGTCGTAGTTTCGTGGGATTAGAACGCAGCCAACTGAATTCGTGATGACGGGCAAACGAATTCGCCGCGCCCGCGCTGTTCGCTCCCGGGTGGTAGCGTGCGGGCCCGATCGAGGAGGTGCCGATTTCGTGACCGCAGAAGATTCGTTCCCCGTCGACTCCGTGCCATCGCTCGCCGCCGCGTCGGACTCCGTGAGCCGTCGGATCGCGGAGGACCTGGTCGCGCTCGCGCCGCCCGGCTGGCACGAAATGCAGGCGGTGTTCGCGCTGACCGCTGTATCGGAGTCGGCGTCGGTGTTCTTCGCCGACGAGCAGGGCAACCCGGTCCAGGCCTTGCCGTCCGAGGAGGTGCTCGCGATGGTCCGGCGGCATCGCGAGGCGTCGGCCGCCCTTCCCGGCGGCCCGTGGTGGCGACTGCTGGTGTCGGCGTCGGCGTCCGGCGAGATCGTCGCCGAACCGGACTTCGGTGACGAGCCCTTCCCCGACGACCATCTGTGGCCGCCGGAGGTGTATCGAGCCGACCTGGAGGCGTATCCGCGGACGCGGCTGCCGGTCTGGCTGGCCGCCTACATCAGACACGAGGACCGGCAGTCCCGACCCCCTGAACAGGCAGCGGAACAGGCCCGAGCCGCCACACTCCCTCCTGGTATCGAGACGACGTTGCCCACGCTCCCGTTGCTGGTCATGCGCTGGGCGGCGCTCGCCGCGGCGTTCGTGGCAGCCCGATCGCCGTGGGGACCGAGGGTTCTGCCCGCACTGGGCCTGTTCGAAGGCGCCGAACGCAGCGGTTCCTCGCTGTGGCTGGTACCCGGGGATCGGGCAGTGCTGTCCGGCGGAGTATGGAACGACCCGGCTCTGGACGCCGTCTACAACACCGGCGCCCCCATGCCGGACCTCTACGCGGGCGCGCCGGGGTGGGTGTCGAACCAACTGCTCAATCCCCGCGCCGGGGCCGGTCTGCTCTCCTTCTGCTACTGGTGGGAGGGCGGCCGCTGGTATCGCGGCGCCGCGCCGTCCGCCGGTGAGGTCGCCGCCGCGATACCAGCGGTCTGGACCGGAGAGAGTGCCGCCGACATCATCGCCTCGCTGGCCGAGGAAGCGGGAATCGGCGCGCGGAACGCGGCCATGGAGCTGGTTCTGGCCGCCGAGCACGGCCAGGCCGAACGCTCGATGCTCGTGCGGCTCTTCGGCGAACAGGGGGATGTGGACGGAGCGTTGCAGCAGCTGCTGATGGCGGGGGCGGCGGGCTGAGCGGCCGCGTCGGCTGCCGGCCCGGCGAGGATGCTGCGGGTCGGGAACTCAGGCTGCTCGGTCGTGATGTGGCGTAGCGTGATGTGGCGTAGGTTCGGCGCGATCGGATCTCAGCGTCCCACGGTGGCTCGCGGCGATTCGGCGTCGTGATGGCCGCGCGGCGGGGACGAACGGCCCACTCGGGCCTGATCCGATGACCGCCGTCGGTGGCCGCGCCACGCTTTGTGCGCGGTGTCGGCCACCAGCATGGCCGGGACGGCGGCGGCCGCCGCGACCCAGCCCACCGAATCGGGCGGGGTGCCACCGAGCAGGCCCGGCAGCGGCGGCACCCAGAGGAAGACCACCAGCAGAGCGAGTTCGGTCGCGACAGCGAAGAGCAGCAGCGGGTTGCCGCGCCACCCGGTCGCGCCGAACCACCGGGTCTCGCTGCGGCACAGGAACGCGTTGGTCAACTGCCCCAGGACCACGGCCGTGAACAGCGTGCCCGACGCGGTCGCCAGCAGTGCCGCGTCCGGGGTCGTGCCCAGGGTCCACCCGCCCACTCCGAGGACGAGCAGGAAGGCGATCATGCCGACACCCGCCTCCACCGGGCCCAGCACCCCGAACGCGCGCCGCAGCAACGGGCCGTCCATCAGCGAGCCGCTCCGCGCCGGCCCCGACATGGTGCGCGGATTCGGCGGCTCGGCGCCCAACGCCAGCGCGGGCAGCATGTCGGTGCCGATGTCGAGGGCCAAGACCTGCAACACCGTGAAGCCGAGCGGAATCGAACCGCCGGAGACCGCCCACACCGCGAACGGCGTGAGTTCGGCGACGTTGTCGGTCAAGTGGTAGGTCAGGAAGCGCCGGATATTGGCGAAGGTGGCCCGGCCGAGGTGGATGGCGGCGACGATGGTGCCGAAATGATCGTCGAGCAGGACCAGATCGGCGGCTTCTCTGGCGACGTCGGTGCCGGACGCGCCCATGGCGACCCCGATGTCGGCGGTGCACAGGGCCGGTCCGTCGTTCACGCCGTCACCGGTCATCGCCACCACGTGTCCGCGCTTCTGCAGGGCGAGGGTGATCCGGAGTTTCTCCTCGGGAGCCACCCTGGCCACCACCACGCCGTCACGTTCGAGCAGGTCGGCGAGCGCGTCGTCGTCGGCGGGAAGGTCCTTTCCTTCCACCACGATGCTGTGGTCGGGCCCGAAGAATCCGATTTCGGTGGCGATCGCGGTGGCGGTGCCGGGATGATCGCCGGTGACCATGGCGATCTTGATCCCCGCCGTCCGGCACGCGGTGATGGCGGCGGCGACATCGGCGCGCGGCGGGTCGGCGAAGGCGAACAGCGCGAGCACCCGCGGCGCGGTTGCCGGATCAGGCGCATGAGCGACCGCGATGACTCGCAGGCCGCGCGCGGTCAAGTCCTCGAGTTGTGCTGCGGCCGTGTCGGTGTCGGTGTCGGTGTCGGTGTTCGCCGGGCGCCCCCCACGGCGGCAGGCGGCGAAGACGGCCTCGGGCGCGCCGATGAGGTGCAGACCGTCGCGGTCGGTGACCGTCGCGAGGCGGATCCGGTTGTCGAACGGCTCCCGGTGCAGTGGCGGGGGCGCGGACCGGACGTCCAGTTTTCCGGCGAGTACATGCACCGCCACCTCGAGCGGGTCGCCGACCGGCAGCCAGCGGTCCTGGTCTTCGCGCGCGTGCGCGTCGGGAGAGCAGCGGGCCGCGGAGTCCGCGGCGGCACGGGTGGCCGCCACCGCGTCCGGGTTGCCGCGAGCGTGGCCCTCGGGGCGGTAACCCTCGCCCTCCACGATCACGCTGCCCGCCGCCGTCCACACCTCGACGATCTGCATCTCGTTGCGGGTGAGCGTGCCGGTCTTGTCGGTGCACACGAACGTGGTGGCCCCGAGGGTCTCGACCGCTTCCAGTCTGCGGACCAGGGCGTTCGCGGCGGCCATCCGCTGGCCCGCCCGAGCCAGCGACAGCGTCACGGTCGGGAGCAGCCCCTCCGGCACCAATGCGACGGTGACGCCGATGGAGAACAGCAGGCTCTGCGTGGTGTCGCGCCCGAGTACGGCGAACACGGCGAAGGACAGCCCGCCGACCCCGATCGCGATGAGCGCCACCATCCGCACGACGCGGTGCAGCTGCCGCGACAGCGGACTCTGCGGCCGGGTCGCGTGCTCGGTGACCGCCGCGAGCCCCGCGAGCCGGGTGTGCGAGCCGACGGCGGTGACCCGCGCTTCGCCCTGGCCGCTGACCACATACGTCCCGGCGAACAACCGCGCGCCGGGCTCGGTGTGTACCGCCCTGCTTTCCCCGGTGAGCATCGACTCGTCGACCTCGAGCTGTCTGGCGTGGATGTCGAGCACTTCGGCGTCGGCGCAGATCCGGTCGCCCGCCCGCAGCACCACCAGATCGTCGAGCACCAGGCCGGTGGACTCGACCACCGCCAGCCGGCCGCCACGGCGCACCCGGGCCCGGACCGGGAGCAGGTCACGCAGCCGTTCGGCGGCGCGGTCGGCCCGATACTCCTGGGCGAAGGCGAAGACGCCGTTGAGGACGACGACCACCGCGATGGCCACGGCCAGCGCGGGCATCCCCGCGATCAGCGCCAGCCCGGCGGCCACCCACAGCATCACCGCGAAGAAATGCGTGAGCTGTGCGGTCAGCAGTGTCAGCGGGTGCGGGCGCTTCGGCGCGGGCAGCGCGTTCGGCCCGTCACGCCGAAGTCGTTCGGCGACTTCGGCGTCGGTGAGGCCACCGGCCGCAATGAGCTCGCGGGAGCCGGGCCCGGCCACGTGCGGTGTCAGTGCTTTCGGACGGTGGGGACGAAGCCCTCGGCCAGCAGGATCCGATGCGCCTCCTGTGCCGCGGAGGCCGCGCGGTCCTCGTCGGCGCTGTTGATCGGGAGCTGCTCCAATCCGCGGGCGAGCGCGGCGACGGCATCACCGAGTGCGCGGACCTGTTCCCGCAGGGGCATCGGCTGATCGGCGGCCGATCGCCTGTGACGGCGCTCGGCCTCGGTGGCCGAGCCTTCCTCGGTGGCCTCGATCCCACAGAGCACGGCGTACAGGTGACCGGGCAACACCGCGAACACGCGATCGATCTGCCCGGGGGAGAACAGCTCGGACAACACGGCGGTCACCGCCCCCGCCACCTCGGCGACCTCGTCCCGGCCGATGCCCGCCGCCCTGGCGAACTGTTCGGTGAAGGCCGCCTGCCCGTGATGCACCGGCACGTGCGCAGGCACCCAGCCCTCGTAGTAGATTCCCCGCAGCAGTTCGGGCAGCTGGGCGGTCAGATGCGCGGAGTTCGCCACGCCGATGCGGTCGCGGACCACGTGCATCCATGCCCGCAGGGCACGGTGGGCGAATATGTGATCGTCGGTGCCGAGAGCGTCGGCGACGGCGCGCAACCAGTCGTGAGCCGTCTGCACAGCGGGCGCGAACGGATCATCGGAATGTGACACAGCAGCCTCCTCGGTGTTCACCCGGTGCGAATCGGGACGGCGCATCCTTTCAGCGTGCGCCGACAGGTCACCGATCCCAAGGGACCAAAGGCGCCGAACGGCGGGGGCGATGGTCCCGCGATGCCCAGCTCATCGCAGCCGCTCCGAGGCGCTGTCACCCGGTAGCGTCCAGATCCCGAAGGGTGTCGCCAGGCAGGCGGCCCCACTGCGCTCGTCCCAGGCCAGCGCGCCCGCTCCCAAGCACACCACCGAACCGGCGAGTCCGCCGCCGACCTCGGCGCGGGAGCCGGCGAACGCGATCGCCACCGTTCTCGACGGCGCCGTGTCCGGTTCGCGGTCGGCGCCGGTGCTCAACGCGAGGGCGTCCGGACCGAATCCCGCGGCCAGTGCGAGGCCTTCGACGCCTTCACTGGCTCCGACGCCTCCGGCCACGCCGACGCCGAGCGCTTGCGAGCCGAGCGCCGCGTTGGCGTAGCCGACGCCGTCGAGCCCGACGGAATGCGCCTGCCCGCCCACGGAACCGGCTGCCCGGCAACCGGTTCCGCCCTCGATGACGGTGGCGTCGATGCCCGCGTCGGCGGCGCAGTGCACAGCCGAAGCCGACGCCGTGGCCGGGAGAACGCTCGCGGCTCCCACCGCCGCGGTAGCGCAGACGATCGCATCGACGAACTTCATGGGCAGGCTCCCTCTTTCGCGGCAGTCGGTCAGGATCCGCCGGTGGACTGTGGTGTGTTCCTCGGCGAGCACCTACCCGATTGAATGTGTGGGAAACGGGCCGAGATTCGCATCGGCGACGAGCCGCGGCCTGCGAAATCTGTCACTCTCGGGGGCCCGGGGTGACCACGGCCACGAAAACAGTGCCGTGGGGCCTTGTTTGATTCCGGCTCGAAGGGGGTTACCTGGCTCCATCAACGTTCTACCCAGGATCGAGAGGCATTCGCATGAGCGCAGCACCGAATACGAACTCGAGCTCGTCGCGTCACGACGGTGATTCCTACGACAACCTCGAGCCGTGGTTCGACAAGCTCGCCGCCCTCGACCCCGCCGACCCCCAGCGCGCGGAGCTGCGCGAGCACATCATCAAGCGGTGCCTGCCGTTGGCCGAGCACATCGCTGCGCGCTTCCGCGGCCGCGGCATCGAGCACGAGGACCTGCAGCAGGTCGCCTATGTCGGCATGCTCGGCGCGATCGACCGCTACGACCCGGCCCGCGGGGCCAGTTTCCTCGGCTTCGCCGTGCCGACGATCATGGGCGAGGTCCGCCGCCACTTCCGCGACCACGCGTGGAGCGTGCGGGTCCCGCGCGGTACGAAGGAACTGCAGGGAAAGATCGCACCCGCTGTGGAGAAGTTGTCCCAGCAACTCGGGCGGATGCCGCGCCCGAGCGAGATCGCCGCCGAACTCGGCGTCGAGCGCACCGAGATCACGCAGGCCATGATCGCCGCGAATTGCTACAACACCGACTCCCTCGACGCTACCCACCAGGACGAGGAGGGTGCGGGCACGACCATGGCCGCGCGTCTGGGCGCCGAGGAACCCTGCTACCGGCTGCTCGAAGACGCCATGGCGGTCCGGCCGTTGCTGGCCGCCTTGCCGCGGCGGGAGCGGGACGTGCTGGTGATGCGATTCTTCGACAACCTCACCCAAGCCGAGATCGCCGAACGGATCGGGGTTTCCCAGATGCAGGTCTCCCGAATTCTGACCCGAACTCTTGCCCGGCTGCGGGATCAGGCGCTGGCCGAACCGTCGGCTCGATACGCCGCCGCCTGACCGGTCGACTGTCGGCGGGTCAGGTCGTCTGTCCTCTTCGCCGGTCCTGGATCGGCAGACCCAGCGCGCTGCGCTGGCAAGCGGTGGTGAGATCCGTCGCCGTCAGGATCCCGATCAGCCGGCCCCCGTCGTCCACCACGGTGACCGCGTCGAGATCCGGCCGAAGCAGTGTGCGTGTCGCGACAGCGGCGAGCAATTCGTCGGGATGGGCGCGGGCGGAGGCGGGAAGCGGCCTCGCGACGCTGCCCAGTCTGGACGTCGGGCGGTGTTGGGCGGGGATCGGCAACAGATCACGCAGCGACAGCACACCCACGGGCACGCCGTCGGCACTCACCACCGGAAAGACCTGGTGACCGGTGCGCGGCGCGTCCGAGCACAGCAATTCGGTCACCGTCCAGGTCTGCGGTAGTGCGATCGGGCGTTCCGTCATCACCTGCCGGACCGTGGTATTCGCCAGTTGATGTCGCATGCCCGCGGCGCTCAGTTCCACGCGTGCCGCTGTGGTCAGGAACCAGCCGAGCATCATCAACCACAAGCCGCTCAGGTCGCCGAGCAGCACGATCTCCAGGCCGCCCGCGCCGATCAGAGCGAAGCCGATGACGCGGCCGGTCCGCGCGGCCGTGACCGCTGCCCGGAACTGGTCGCCGCCGCGCCGCCACAGCACCGCCCGCAGGACGCGTCCGCCGTCGAGCGGAGCGCCCGGCAGCAGGTTGAATACCGCCAGCAGGAGGTTCATCACCGCCAGCCACACCAGCACATCGAGCACCGGCGCGGCGACGAGGCCGTCGAGCAGCGAGCCGGTGAGCAGAAAACCCGCGCCGAGCGCCGCGCTGGTCAAGGGCCCGGCCAGCGCGATACGCAGATCGGCGGCGGGGTCCGGAGGTTCTTCTCGCAGTTCCGACAGCCCGCCGAGCAGCCACAGGACCACTCGCTCGACGTGTACACCGTGGCGTCGAGCGACGATCGTGTGCGCGAGTTCGTGCGCGAGCAGGGCCGCCGACAACCCCACCGCGCCCGCCGCCGCACTGAGCCAGACTCCCGGTGAGCCACCGTGCACCGAGGCGAGCCATCGGCCCAGCACCACGGTGAAGAGCGCGACGGTGGCCAGCGCCGACCAGTGCACGTCGACCCGCACGCCGGTGATCCGTCCCAGCGGTACGCTGCCGCGGAGCACGTCAGCGCTCCCGTGTGGCGGGCACCATCACGTGATCTTCCTCCTGCGGTGGGGAGAGCCTCGGTCGTGGTCAGTCGATCACGAACCAGCCTCGCACTTGCGCCTCGTGGTCGATGTACCGTTCACCGGACACATCGACGACGACCTTGTCGATTGTGCCGCCGGTGAAGGCGAATGGGGAGGTGTAGTCCGGTGACACCGGCGACGCGCTGTCGCGTCCGACGCAGATGCCGTCGCCTACGAGGCAGAACGGTCCCGGTTGGGTGACGATCTCCCCGATGGCCACCTTCTGGTCGTCGAGGTAGAGGGTGGCCGTTCCCTTGAAGCCCGGCATGGTCGGATCGGTGTTCTTGCCCTGGAGTACGAACTCGGCGGTGCACACATGCGAACCCGGGGTCATGTCGCGGTCGGCGATGATGTTCTGCAGGTGGGTTCCGACCCAATTGAATGCGTAGTGCAAACGCCGGTCCTTGACGTAGAGGCTGTGTCCGCCGGTGACACCGCCGTGCGCGAAGAGAACTCCCTCGGCGTCGGCGGTGTCCACACGAACCCCGGCCGCGAGCGTGTACGAGCGACCGATGATCGAGACCCCGGCGGATTCGGGAACATCGGCGCAGTCCGGAAAGTACACATATCGGCTTCGTTCCTTGCCGGAGCGCGGGCGCTCGGCGACGGCCTGCTCGACGGCGCTGCGGTCGTCGAGGGGGAGTCCGTTGTAGAGCCCGGCGTAGTAGAACCACAGATCTTTCAGCGACGCCAGACGTTCGGGTTCGTCGTTCGCGAGGTTTTCCGCCTGGGCTCGGTCCGCGTCGAGGTGGTAGAGCTCCCACACGTCCCGTTCGTAGTTGCCCCACCCCGACAGGGGTGGATGCACAGAACAGGCGAGCCATCCTCGGTGGTAGAGCGACCGTTGGCCGAGCATCGTGTAGAACTGCGTCTGCTTCCCCGGCGCCTCGGGATCGGTCAGCGCGGCCGCGAAGCTCTCCCCCTCGATGGGGCTCTGCGGGTAGCCCTTCAGCATTTCCGGTGGCTCGATTCCCACCAGTTCGTAAATCGTCGGAACAACGTCGACGGCATGGATGTACTGGTGCACAGGTTCGCTCCGGTGCGCGAGTTTCCCCGGCCAGGCGACCAGGCACATGTCGGCGATGCCACCCTCGTAGCCGGCCCACCGCTTCCAATACGGAAACGGCGTATCGAAGGCCCACGCCCATCCGGTGTTGTAGTGGTTATACGAGGTCGGACTGCCGAGTTCTTCGAGATGCGGAAGTGTTCCCTCGGTCGTATCGGCCACCCCGTTGAAGAAGCGCCACTCGTTGAACGAGCCGTTCGGGCCGCCCTCGCCACTGGCGCCGTTGTCGGAGATGACGACGATGATCGTGTTGTCGAGCTGCCCCGTGTCGGCCAGGAAATCGAGGACCCGCCCGAGCTGATCGTCGGTGTAAATGACGTAGCCGGCGAATACCTCGGCCATGCGTGCGAAAAGGCGTTTCTCCTCGGCGGTGAGCGTATCCCATGGCCGGACGCTGTCGATCTGTGGCCATGGTTGCCCGTCCGGTCCGGTGGTGGCCGGCTCCCCGTGCGGGTTGATGGGCGAGAGTTCGGTGTCCTCGGGCAGTATGCCTAATTCCTTCTGCCGTCGGAGAATTCCGGCACGGATGGACTCGTAGCCCTCGTCGAATCTGCCCTTGTATCGGTCCGCCCACTCTGTGAAGACGTGGTGCGGAGCGTGCGCTGCCTGTGGCGCGAGATACATGAAGAAGGGCTTGTCGGGGTCTACCGATTTCGCGTCCCGGATGAACTCGATCGACTTGTCGGCCAAATCTTTCGACAGGTGGTATCCGTCCTCGGGAACGCCGGGAGCGTCGATCGGATGATTGTCGTGTACCAGGTCCGGATACCAGCTGTTCGTCTCACCGCCGAGAAAGCCGTAGAAGCGCTCGAACCCTCGTCCCAACGGCCATCGGGTTTTCACCGCCGACATATTGATTTCGTCCCCCGGGGTCAGATGCCATTTTCCGACGCAGTAGGTATTCCAGCCCCGCTCGGCCAGGACCTCGGAGATGAACCCGTTCTCGAAGGGGATGCGGGTCGAGATCCCCGGGAATCCGGAGCTGAATTCGGCGATGGTCGCCATGCCGTTGCTCGTGGCGTTGCGGCCCGTCAACAGTGACGCGCGGGTCGGGGAACACAATGCCGTGGTGTGAAAATTGGAGCAACGCATCCCCATGTCCGCGATGCGCCCCATGGTGGGGGCTTCGACGGGGCCGCCATAGACATCCATGGTGCCGTACCCCACGTCGTCCCATGCGATGAACAGGATGTTCGGAGCGCCTTCGGGGGCCTGTGCGGGCAGATATGGTGTCCAGTCGGGGACCGAGTCACGAATGTCGACCGCGATCTTTCCCTGGTGTCTTCCGGCCATGGTGTCGCTCCATCCGATGCTGCCATGGGATCGCCGACCCGGCCCCGCGATCCCTCTGGGCGCCACTGTCCAGCGGGCTGCCGCGATCGTCGTCGTTTGGTTTGCCTGATTATTGCCGTTTCGGGCGGCTCATAGCGGCGTCGAAGTACTCGGGGGACCAGAGGGACTCACCAATTGTGGGTGAGCGGAAACTCGTCGCGGACGAACGTCGATCCCGATGCGGGATCGTGCTCGTCCTCCCCATCGTCTACTCCACTTCCCGCGGGTGTCAATGCCGGAGCGCGAGCGGACATGACTGCGGGTTCCGGCGCAAGCGTGTCGATACCCTTGCGCCTGCGTACAGCAGTGGCACGCTGATCTACATGACACGTACTGCTCCGAAGAACATGGAGTGGATACCCGGCGGGACTTTCTGGATGGGATCTTCGGACTTCTATCCGGAAGAACGAGCCGTGCACCAGGTCTCCGTGGACGGCTTCTGGATGGACATCCACCCGGTGACGGTGGCCGAGTTCAGGCGATTCGTGAAGGACACCGGATACCGCACCACCGCAGAATCGCCCCCGGACCCGGCGCAGTACCCGGAAGCGGACCCGTCCTTGCTCGTTCCGGGTTCCTCGGTGTTCACCCCGACTCGCGGCCCGGTGCCGCTCGACGACTACCGGCGCTGGTGGTCTTTTGTGCCGAATGCGGATTGGCGCCACCCGCGCGGCCCCGGAAGCGATCTCGACGGCCGGCAACGCCATCCGGTCACCCACATCTCCTGGTTCGACGCCGCGGCATACGCGCAGTGGGCAGGGAAGGAATTGCCGACCGAATCGGAGTGGGAATTCGCCGCGCGGGGTGGCTTGGATCGCCAGCCGTTCGTGTGGGGTGCCACGCACGAACCGCACGGCAGGCGTGCCGCCAGTGTCTGGCAAGGCCGGTTTCCCTGGGAGAACCTGAACAATAACGGCGTAGCAGATACATCGCCGGTGGGTCGGTTCCCGCCGAACGGCTACCGGCTCAGCGACATGGCGGGCAATGTATGGGAGTGGACGGCGGATTATTACACCGCCGATCACGCCGGGGCGGGCACGATGGCATCGTCGGCAGAATCCTGCTGTATTCCCGCCGATCCGCGGATCGGCGGGAATACAGCACCCGAGCCCGAACCCGGAGAGCCCTGCGCGCGCCGGGTGATCAAAGGCGGCTCGCACCTGTGTGCGCCGAACTACTGCCTGCGATACCGACCCGCGGCACGCCAGGGTGAGACCGAGGACTCCTCGACAAGTCACATCGGCTTCCGATGCATCATCAGACCGTGATGCTGGGGCAGTTCATGTTCGGTTTGTCCGGGTAGCAGCTCGGCGTCAGAGATTCGACCGCGCCGGATCGGGTAGCCACGGAGTGCGAGTGCCGAGTTCGCGGGCACGTGCAGATGACAGGCTCATTCGAGCGAGGAGTGGCATGGTCCCGAGCTGGCGGGTAGGCGGTCTCCGTGTCTGTCGGCATCGATGAACTGCTGCACGCACTGACCCGGGCGGTGAACGTGCTCGCGGCAGCCGGTATCCCGTTCGCCGTCGGCGGCGGTTGCGCGGTGTACGCGCGCGGCGGGCCAGCGTCCCAACACGATGTGGACATCCTGGTCAAACCCCGAGACTGCGACCGGGCAGTGCGGACCCTCGCACGGGCCGGAATGCGGGTCTGTGATCCGCCGGAGGATTGGCTGCGCAAGGTGTACGCCGACGGGGTCCTGATCGATGTGATCCATCGTCCGAACGATCGCCCGGTCACCGACGACCTGCTGAATCGGGCCACGACCATGCGCATCGGACCCGCCAAGGCGCCCGTCGCCAGTTGCACGGACCTCATGGTGGACAAGATGCTGGTCTTCGACGCGCATCGACTCGACTTCGCGCCCCTGCTCCAGGTCGCGCGCGATCTGCGCGAACAGGTGGACTGGGCCGAAGTCGACAGACAGACGCGCACTTCACCGTATGCGCGCGCGTTCTTCGGGTTGCTCGTCGATCTCGGGATCATCGCCCGGCCCGAGCATGCCGGCCCAGAAAGGGGATGAAGCCGTGGGATCGCCGGAACCGCTGCAATACGCCGTCGCGCACCTGAGGAGAGCCCTGGCCGAGGACGAGCGCACCTACGAGCTCGGAATCCACGTCACCATCCGCGGGGAGACGATCGTGCTCGACGGCGAGGTCGAATCCGACGAGCGCAGACAACTGATCGAGACCGTGGTGCGCGAGACGCTGCCCCAGCTCGCGGTGCACAACGATGTGCGCGTCGCACGGATCACCGCACCGGATCAGCACGAAACGCTCAGCGTGACTCGTCGGTCGCGTCGCGAAAGGAGTTGAGAGAATTGCGCATCGCGGCGGTGGGGGACATTCATCTGGGCGAGGATTCCCGTGGTCGCTGGCGAGAAGCCCTCGCCGAGCTCTCCGCGCGAGCTGATGTGCTGCTGTTGGCCGGTGACCTCACGCGACACGGCACCATCGGCGAAGCCGCCGTGGTGGCCTCCGAGTTCGGCGATTGCGGCGTGCCGGTGGTGGCGGTGCTGGGAAATCATGACTATCACAACGACCTTCAGGCGGAGATCACCGACCTTCTGACCGCCGCGGGCATCATCGTCCTGGAAGGAACGTCGGTACAGCTGGACATCGGTGGTGCGACGCTGGGCATCGCAGGAACCAAAGGCTTCGGCGGCGGCTTCGCGGGCAAGTGCGCGAGCGCGTTCGGCGAGCCGCAGATGCGGATGTTCGCCCGCCACACCGAGGAACTCGCCGTCGCGCTCGGTCGAGCCATGGCATCCCTGGACACGGACTTCACTGTGGCGCTGACGCACTACTCACCGGTCAGCGACACCTTGCACGGCGAACCCGACGAGATCTATCCGTTCCTCGGGTCCTATCTGCTGGGGGAAGCCATCGACACGCACGGCGCCGATCTCGCGGTGCACGGACACGCCCACGCCGGCACGGAGCACGGCACCACGCCCGGTGGCATCCGCGTGCGCAATGTCGCCCAGCCGGTTCTGCGTGCGGCATACGCGATCTACGACCTCACCTCGGCTGCCATCGTGTGACCGTGAGCCCACCGGCGGCTGCTACGGCCCGGGTGGGTGCGCCGGATAGATCAGCCGCTCGTCACGGATCCGCGCGTGCGCGTTCAGGGCTGCGGGTCTGATCGAGTTGGGCGAGAGGATGTCCACCACCTCGACGCCACGGATGATCAGCGCGGCGGTGATCAGCCTGCGGTGGCAACGCCACGGGACCGCCTCGCTGCACATGATCGCCGCCTGACCGGTCGATCGCCTGCGGCTGCTGCGATCGTCGGAGGACGTCGCGGCGGCGGAGGCCGGTGCAGTCGATCGCCTAGGATCGGGCCGTGTGGCCACTTCGCTGAGCACGATCGACGTCGATGTGTTGGTGATCGGCGGCGGGCAGGCCGGGCTGGCAGCCGGGTATTACCTCCGCCGAGCCGGACACGATTTCGTCATCCTCGATGATCAGCCGGTTCCCGGCGGTGCGTGGCCCCACACCTGGCCGTCGCTGCGACTGTTCTCTCCTGCGGAGTACGCGTCCCTGCCGGGCCGTCCGATGCCACCGTGGCAGGGCGGGTTCCCGCCCGCGCGGCACGTCATCGAGTACCTCTCCGATTACGAGCGACGCTACGAGTTGCCGGTCCGGCGACCGGTGCGCGTGCGGGCCGTCACCCGCGACGACGACGGGCAGCGACTGCGCCTCGACACCACCGCCGGGGTGTGGCGGGCCCGGCGGGTGCTCAGCGCCACCGGCACCTGGCAGCAGCCGTTCTGGCCGATCTACCCCGGCGCCCGCTCCTTCACCGGCAGGCAATTGCACACCGTGCACTACCGCACGCCGGACGAATTCGCCGGTCGGTCGGTCGTCGTGGTCGGCGGCGGCAATTCCGGTGCGCAACTGGTCGCCGAGATCTCCGAGATCACCGACACCGCGTGGGTGACCACCCGGCCGCCGCGGTTTCTGCCGGACGATGTGGACGGACGTGTGCTGTTCGACATGGCGTCGCGGCGCGCCATGGCATTGGCGGCCGGACGCCAGGACCCAGGTGGCATCAGCAGCCTCGGAGACGTAGTGATGGTGCCGGAAGTCCGTGCCGCCAGGGACCGCGGTGCGCTGCGGACGCTGCCGATGTTCGACAGGCTGACCAGTCGAGGTATCCACTGGGACGAGACCGGTCGGAGCCGGCGCGCCGAAGTCATCGTGTGGGCCACCGGGTTCCGTCCGGCTCTCGCGCATCTGCGGTCTTTGCGGTTGAGGGAGTCCGACGGCACGGTAGCGGTGTCGGGCACGCGAGCGGTGAAGGAATCGCGACTGCATCTGCTCGGGTACGGAGACTGGACCGGTCCGGGTTCGGCCACACTGATCGGGGTGGGGCGCACCGCCAAAGCGGCCGTGGCGCAGCTCGAGCTCCACGACTGATCCATCCGGATTGCTCGGGACGAGCCAGAGGGCCCCGTCCGGCCGAAGCCGGATGGGGCCCTCTGCTGCACAGAGCCGATGCGTCAACGCTTGAAGGCGTCTCGCACCTTGTTCGCGGCCTGTTTGATGTTGCCGCGGAACTGATCTCGGCGACCCTGTGACTCGAGCCGGGGATTGTCGGTCGCCCTGCCCAGGAACTTCTTCATGTTGCCGCGCGTGGCCTGCACTCGATGTCCGAGCCGGCTTTCACGGCGTGGTGGATTCCGGTCCATCGCGCACCTCCCGCGTCAGTAGTTGGTCGATCGACAGCGTTGGTCGATCGGTGTCAGTAGTAGTGCCTGCGGCCGCCGACCGGGCGGCCCACCGAGCCCGCGATCCACAGTGCGGCGCCGACCAGCAACACCACGATGCCCGCGGTGACCAGCAGGTTGATACCGAGCAACCAGCCGACGATCAGCAGAATCAATCCGAGTACGATCACGGTCTTTCCCTTTCCTCGACAGTCGTGTTCCGACTGAATGTGTTCACGCCTTGGCCGGTCCGGAGTCGCCCGCGGGGCGTTTCAGAAACCGGTTCGCACTCCAGACGGGTCCGCTGCGGGGTGCCGCGGTGTCCTGAGTGACCTGGGGTGCGGGAGTGGCGCGACGGGCTGCCGCGACCTCCCGGCGTGAACGACGTAGCTCCCGGCGCGCTTCACTGCCGCGGCGGGCGGTACGCCACACACCGATCAGCAGGAGCAGCAGACCGAGCATGCCCACGGCACCGATACCGATGCCCGAGCCGAAAACCTCTCCCACGGAGGGAGTGAAAGAATGACCGAAAATTTCGAAATCGCCTGCGGCAACACGCATCTGGTCGATGTCGGCCGCGACCACCGCGAACCCGACTGCGACCGCGGTTAGCAGAACCGCGAGCCCTGGAACAATGAACATGAGTTTCCCGCTTCACGCTGAAATGTTGTGACACGACGGCTATTCCCGGTACCGGGGTGTCCAAACAGCGCGGGCGAAAAATAGCAATGCCCCTGAACGCGGGAGTTGGTGAAGGTGCTGAAGGGGCGGGAGGGGGCGAAGGTGCCGTCGACGGATTACTGCGGGGTCAGATCCTCCAGGATCGCCTTGGCGGACCCCGGCCGGGCGGACCGGAATCCCATGCCTGCCCACAGACTGGTGCCGTGCGGATCACCCGAGCGGACCGCGGCCGCGCGCAACGGCCCGGTGATCTGATGGACCTCCGGATAGCCCAGCGGAGCATGCGGGTCGTGGCGGCGCATGAAGTCGTTGACGAGCCCGCGCGCGTAGCGGCCGGAGAACGCTCGGGTCAGGCCGGTCTCGGTGAACTCGGGGGACTGCAGAGCGGCTCGGTGGACGGCATTCGTACCCGCTTCCTCGGCCGGCAGCAGGGCGGTCCCGATCTGCGCGGCGACGGCCCCGAGCCCGAGAATTCGCGCGACGGCTTCCGCGGTGGACAGCCCGCCCGCCGCGACCACCGGAACCACACGCCCGA
Source organism: Nocardia shimofusensis NBRC 100134 (assembly GCF_001613125.1). Classification (GTDB taxonomy): domain Bacteria; phylum Actinomycetota; class Actinomycetes; order Mycobacteriales; family Mycobacteriaceae; genus Nocardia; species Nocardia shimofusensis. The sequence continues at coordinate 185,266 of NZ_BDBT01000005.1, read as the reverse complement.
CCTGGGTGAGGAGTTCGTCCAGGGAGGTGGTCCCCGGCTCCGCTGCCGGGTCGAATGTCCCGCGATGTCCACCGGCCGCGGGACCCTGCACGACGAGTGCCCGGGCGCCGTCGGCGACGGCCAGCTCGGCTTCGGCGGGAGTGGTGACCGTGGCGAGGGTCAGGATGCCTGCTCGGGCGAAGGCGGTCATCCACTCGCGGCCGGGGGAGCCGAAGGTGAAGGACACCGCTGCCGGGCGGGCGGCTTCGACGAGTTCGAGCTTGGCCTGCCAGCCGTCGTCGTCCGGATGCGGTGCGCCGGGTTCGGCGCCGAAATGGGCGGCTTCGGCGGTCAGCGACTCGCGGTATCGGACGAGCTCCGGCTCGCGGGCGATGCTGGGCTGGGGCACGAACAGATTCACGCCGAACGGTCGAGTGGTGAGTGCCCGGGTCTGCTCGATCTGGTCGGCGACCTGCTCGGTGGTGCGATATCCGGCGGCGAGGAAGCCGAGTCCGCCCGCCGCGGCGACGGCGGCGGCGAGCGCGGGAGTGGACGGTCCGCCTGCCATCGGAGCGCCGACGAGAGGCAACGTCAGGTCGCGCAGATCGAGCATGATGATCCTTTCCGGCGGTGGTGGATCGTGCACCGCGTGCGGTCCTGCGCGGCGACCCGGACGGCCGGCGCATGGTGGCCCAGGGTGCCCGGCGCTATCCGAACAGGTCGATGACCGGGGTGTTCTTGTCGTCGCGCGAGAAGGTGTACTGGGCAGCCACTTCCATGTGCTTGCGCCAGTGCTTCTCGGCGCCGTCCGCGTCGCCCGCCTCGATCAGATCGATGGCCTTGGCATAGGAGCGCAGCATCTTCCGGAAGCGGGCAGGCATGTTCTCGTTGCCGCCGAGTTCCTTGATCAGGGCTTGCCGCAGATGGGTGTCGACGATGTCGGCGAGAACGGCGCCCTGGATGGCCAGCGTCTTGTTGCCACAGCGCTGCATGATGAGTTCGTGGAACCGGTAGCTGGCCAGTGACCAGGTGGCGACGTCCGGGACGGCCTCGAAACCGGCGTCGACGATCTGCCGGAGATCTTCCAGGACCGCGCGCAGATCGGTGATGTCCTGGTCGGTGTGCTTCTCGGCCAGCATGCGGGCGCAGGCCGGCTCGGTGATCATGCGGGCCTCGTAGACGTCCTGCACGGTGGTGCCTTGCAGTTGCAGCAGCAGGCCCACGTGCCGGGCGGCCACCATCGGGTCGGGTTCGAGAACGCGGGCGCCCCCGCGGGAACCGCGTCGCACGCCGATCAGGGATTCGGCTTCGAGGATGCGGAATGCCTCGCGCAAGGTCGGCCGGGAGACCCCGAACTGTTCCATCAAGTGGACTTCGGACGGCAACGTGTCGCCGGTCTTCAACTCGCCCTTGACGATCTGACGGCGCAGGTGGGTGGCGATCAGCTCTGCGGTCTTGGGTGCTCGCAGCACGGTTCCCACACGCGTGACGGTTCCTGTACCGCCGATCGGTCGGCTCATTGGACTGATCCTATCGTCGCGAACAGCATCGCTCACCCCGCCGCGTGCTCGGCGCCGGGCAGTCCGGATACATGGACGTAGTGAGTATATCAGTAATATGATTCAACCATTCGATGTGCAGGCATGCTCTCGACCGGCGAAGCGGTGGCGGGAGACGACGGCGACATGATGCGTCCGCGCAGGAGAGGGGGCAGGCCGTGAGCGGTGGGCCGACCGAGGAACACGAGGAACTGCGCGGAGTGGTGCGCCGCTTCCTGAGCGAGAAGTCGGACCTGACCCGTGCGCGTGCGCTGGTCGAGGCAGGTGAATACCGCGACGAGGCCGTGTGGACGCAACTCGCCGGGCAGCTCATGGTCCAGGGCATCGCCGTGCCGGAGCGCTACGGCGGCGCGGGTTACGGTCCGGTGGAATTGGGCATCGTGCTCGAGGAGATGGGCAGGTTCCTGTCTGTCGCACCGTATTTCGCGACCGTGGCGCTGGCCGGGCAGCTGCTGACCAGTTGCTCCGATGCCGCGGCGCGCGAGACCTGGCTGCCCGGCATCGCGTCGGGATCGATGACCGCGACCGTCGCGATCGGCGACGACACCGGTGAGATCGCGGCCGACGCGGTGACGACGGTGGCCGAGCGGGAGGGGGACGGCTGGCGGCTGACCGGCACGAAACGCTTCGTGATCGACGGAACCACGGCCGATCTGCTGATCGTCGCGGCCCTGACCGACGGGGTCGTCACGTTGTTCACCGTCGCCGGAGGCGCCACCGGTGTGCGGCGCGAGCCGCTGCCGAATCTCGATCCGACGCGGCCTCTGGCCACCGTCGAATTCTCCGGCGCCCCCGCGGTCCGGATAGCCGACGACGCCACCACGCTGCTGCCCAGGGTCGCGGACCTGGCGGCCGCAGCGCTCGCCGCCGAGCAGGCGGGTGGTGCGGCCGCGGCGCTGGACACGGCCGTCGAATACGCGCGTGTGCGCGTGCAGTTCGACCGTCCGATCGGCTCGTTCCAGGCGATCAAGCACCGGTGCGCCGACCTGCTGCTGGAGGTGGAATCCGCGCGCAATGCCGCGTTCGCGGCGACCTCGCTGCTGGCCACGGGCGATCCCGAGGGCCCGCTGGCCGCGTCGCTGGCCGCCGCCTGGGCGAGGCGGACCTTCACCCATGTCGCCAAGGAGAACATCCAGATCCTCGGCGGTATCGGGTTCACCTGGGAACACGATGCGCACTTGTTCCTGAAACGCGCCAAGGCCGGCGAGATGTTGCTGGGCACCACGGCGCGCCACCGTGCCCGGGTGGGCGCGCTGGCAGGAATCCGAGGAGCGGAATGACCGGGGCCGACCGTGAGACCGACGCACAGTTCCGGGCCCGCCTGCGCAAGTTCCTGAGCACGCACGCGCCCGGGCCGCGGCCGCGTGATCCCGCGGTCAGGGTCGAATGGACCAAAGCCTGGCACGCGACCCTGGTCGACCACGGATACGCGGGCCCGTCCTGGCCGCGCGAGTACGGCGGCATGGAGCTGCCGTTCGCCAGGCAGATCATCTACCAGGAGGAGATCGCCAGGGCCAGAGTCCCCGGTCCGCTCGGCACCGGGCTCGGCATCGTCGCGCCCACGATTATCGAGTACGGCACCGAGGAGCAGAAGCGGCGGTGGCTGCGACCGATGCTGCGCGGCGATGTCGTCTGGTGCCAGGGCTATTCCGAGCCCGGCGCGGGGTCGGACCTGCCGTCGCTGCGCACGACCGCCCGACGCGACGGCGAGGAGTACGTGGTGAACGGGCAGAAGGTCTGGACCAGTAGCGGCACCCTCGCCGACATGCTGTTCTGCCTGGTTCGCACCGGCTCGCCCGGATCGCGGCAGAAGGGCATCACCTATCTGAACATCGATGCCGGGTCGCCGGGGGTGACGATTCGCCCGCTGCGCGATCTGACCGGCGCCGCGATCTTCGCCGAGGTGTTCTTCGACGAGGTTCGCGTGCCGGTCGCCAACCGCATAGGGGAGGAGAACGAGGGCTGGCCGCTGGTGCGCACCTCGCTGGGGCACGAGCGTTCCGCGGGCGCCATGAACCAGGCCGCGTCCTACCGCCGCGTCCTCGGCGAACTGATCGACCTCGCGCACGAGCGGGGGCTGACCGGCGATCCGCTGGTGTGCGACCGGCTCGTCGAGTTCGAGATGCGGGTGCGGCTGATCCGCTACAACGCCGAGCGCACCGTCTCCGACATCCTCACCAAGGGCGAGCCGGGGGCGGGGTCGTCGGTGTCGCGGCTGATGATCGCCGCGTTCGAGCAGGATCTGCACGAGTTCGCCGTGGACATGCTCGGCCCGGACGGGATCGTGACGGCTCCCTCCGGACAAGCGGTCCAGCGGGGTCGGTGGTTGACGGGGTTCCTCATGACGCGGGCCTCGACCATCGGCGCGGGCACCGCCGAGATCCAGCGCAATACCGTGGCCGAACAGGTCCTGCGATTGCCCTACGATCCGGCGATGCCGCCGCGTTGAGGCAGTGCGTAGCGAGAACGAGTGGCGTGCCCGGTGGCGCGGCCACTCGTTCTGTGTTTCCGACCCCGCGCCGCCGCGCAATCGGCCCGCGCCGCCGAAATACTCGCCTACCCCGCTCGGCGGAGCAGCTGCGCGACGCGCTGATGATGGAAGGTCGCGTTCCCCCATACCGCTTCGTCGACCTTCGCGCGGCGCAGGAACAGATGCAGGTCGTGTTCCCAGGTGAAGCCGATACCGCCGTGCAACTGCAGGGCCGTGCCCGCCACCTCGCTGACGCCTTCGGACGCATACGCTTTCGCCACGCTCGCCCACAGGGCGGCATCGTCGGCGCCCGCGTCCAGCGCCATCGCCGCGCGGTAGGTGGCCGCGCGCACACCCTGCAGCGTGATCAGCATTTCGGCGGCCTTGTGCTTCACTGCCTGGAACGAGCCGATCGGCCGATCGAACTGCTCGCGGACGGCGGTGTAGGACACCGTCATCTCCAGCAGGCGCGTGCCGACCCCGAGTGCGTCGGCCGCGGTCAGCACGGTCATCGCGGCACGCCACCACCGCGGATCGAGGTCGAGGACACGGCCGTCGAGCGGGCCGGTCGCGGCATACCAGCCACGGGACAGGTCGATCGTGGTGCGGCGTCTGGTCGCCGGCGCGGGCGCGAGGCGCACGTCGTCGCCGAGGACGAGCAGCCAGTCGGCCGATCCGGCTGCCTGGATGAAGTCGGGAGCCCCGGCGTCGACCACGGTGCCTTTGTGGTCACCGGCGAGTAGCCCGGTGACCACGTCGTCGGGCGCGCCGCCAGCGGCCGCGGCGGCGGCGACCAGGGCACTCTCGGCGAACGGTCCGGGCGCGGCGGCCCGGCCGACCTCCTCCGCGAGCAGGCAGAGCTCGACGAGGCCCTGTCCGGCGCCGCCCGCCTCCTCCGCGACCGCCAGCGACGGCCAGCCGAGCTCGATCGCCTTCTGCCACAGCGCGTCGTCGCCGTCGGCCTCGGCGTCCGCCACGGCGCGCACGAGAGCGGGCGGGCAGGTCGCGGTGAGCATGCTGCGGGAGAATTCGCGCAGCAGCCCCTGCTCTTCGGTGAGTTCGAAGTCCACGCGTCGGCCTCTCTGTCGGTGGCGAGACTGTCGGGGCGATTCGGCGCAGTCGGCGTGACGCCCGTCGCCCGGTATGGTATCAATCAAGTAGGCAAATCATCTAACTAATTAAGGGTGCGGGGCCGCATCCAGCGGCAGGCGAGGGAGCCACGACGATGCGGATCGATACCTCCGAGCGGCTCGCGGATTTCCGCGCGCGCGTGCGGGCTTTCGTGGCCGAACGCCATCCCGGCCCGAAGCAGCACAGTGGGGTGCGCGCGCCGGATGCGGAACTGGTCCCGGCGATCCGCGCGTTCACCGCCGCGTTGTTCGACGCGGGATTTCTGGGCGCGGACTGGCCCGCCGAGTACGGCGGCCGCGTCGATTACGATCCGTCGGAGGCGTTCATCGTGGCCGAGGAGATCGCCAGGGCGGGCACCTGGGGGCCCATCGGCGCGGCTACGAACCTGGCCGCGCCCGCGCTCATCGAGTTCGGCACCCCCGCCCAGCGGGCGGAGTTCCTGCCGAAGATCCGCACGGCCGAACACCTCTGGTGCCAGTTGTTCAGCGAGCCCGGCGCGGGTAGTGACCTGGCGGGCCTGAGCACGCGCGCGGTGTTCGACGACGGCGACTGGGTCGTCGACGGGCAGAAGGTCTGGACGACCAACGGTCATCACGCCGATATCGGCTATCTGCTCGCCCGCACGAATCCCGACGCGCCCAAGCACGGGGGAATCACGGCGTTCATCCTGGATATGACCACCCCGGGCATCGACGTCAGGCCGCTGCGCGAGATCACCGGTACCAGCGATTTCAACGAGGTCTTCCTCGACGGTGCCCGAATCCCGGAGGATCGGGTGCTCGGTGCGGTCGACGACGGCTGGCGGGTCGCCAATTCCAGTCTCGCCCACGAACGCAGCGGTGTCGCCGCGAGTTCGGTGGAGCTGATCCAGCAACTGCACGACCTGCTGGCGCTCGGCGGCGGGAGCCCGGAGGAGATCGGCAGCATCGCCACCAAGGTGCTGGTCAGCGACGCGATGAGCAAGGCCGTGCAATCGCATGTGCTCGCGGGCACCGAAGGCGCGGCGGACGCCGCGGCGGTCAAGATCTTCTTCAGCGAGACCAATCTGGCGCTGGCCGAGGCCGGGCTGCGGCTGCAAGGGGCGAACTCGATTGTCGCCGAGGGGGATGCGCAAGCGACGGCGGACGGCTGGTGGCAGGACGCGTTCCTCTACGCGCGTGCCTACACCATCGCCGGTGGCGCCACCGAAGTACTGAAGAACGTCATCGCCGAGCGTGCGCTGGGCATGCCGCGCGAACCACGCCGGAAAGGGTAGGCGCAATGGCTTACAAGACAGTGCTGTTCGACGTCGCCGACCACGTCGCGACCATCACGCTCAACCGCCCCGAGATGCTCAACTCCTTCGACCGGCAGATGCTCGCGGAGTTCGTCGAGATCTGGGCGCGGGTGCGCCGCGACGACGATATCCACGTGGTGGTCCTGCGCGCCGCGGGGGACAAGGCGTTCTGCACCGGGATCGACGTCGCCGAGGGCCTGGACCTGCCGGAGAACATCTGGAACGAGGAGGACCCCGGCCTGGCCTTGTCGCCGCGGACGAATCGGGTGTGGAAGCCGGTGATCGCCGCGGTGCACGGGATGGTGGCCGGCGGTGCGTTCTATTGGCTCAACGACGTGGATTTCATCGTGTCCGCCGACGACGCCACCTTCTTCGATCCGCACGTGTCCTACGGTCTGACCTCGGCTCTGGAGCCGATCGGTCTGGCCAGGCGGGTGCCGCTGGGCGAGGTGATGCGGTGGGCGCTGCTCGGACTCGACGAACGGATGTCGGCCCAGCGCGCCTACCAGATCGGCCTCGTTTCCGAAGTGGTGCCTGTCGAGCAACTGCACGCCCACGTCGACCAACTCGCGCGCAAGATCGCCGCCAAGCCGGCCGCCGCCGTTCAGGGGACGGTGAAGGCGGTATGGGAGACCCTCGGGATGGACCGGGCCGCGGCGCAGGCGGTGGCGTGGAACTACCCGATGCGCGGCAACCCGATCGGCACGGCGGAGGTCGCGCGCGCGGGCTTCGCCAAGCCGAAATGGACCTCGCGCTGAGTGACCCTCGAGAGCCGAGAGACTGTCGGGTGCGGTGACCTGGAAGGTCGCCGCACCCCCTGTCCTCATTCCGCGAAGCGGGCGATCTCGTACTCGAGCATGCCCTGGAGTCCCTCGGCGGGCGGGGCGGGCAGCGTGACCGCCGAATCGCGGGTGGGCAGCAGGACGACGGCGGTGCCCGGGGTGGTGGTCTCGCCGCGTTGGTTCTCCACCCACACCTCGAGCTCGGCTGCGTGACCGTTCGCCGACTCCGATGTGCCGGTCACGCGGCCACGGACCCACGAGGTGTCGCCGATGTAGTTGAATTTGCGGTGCTGGCAGGACAATTTCCACAGCCAGGCGTCGTCGCCCATCCAGTCGGTGACGAGGTGGGTCAGCCAGGCCTCGCGCATCGCACCGTAGTCGTAGCTCATGGGGATGCCGAGTTCGCGCGCCCGCTCGGGCTCCCAATGCAGGCGCTGCACGGTGTCGGGGATATTGCGGTTGTTGGGCGGGTAGAGGCCGGGGACCTTCCTGCGGACGCCCCGGCTGATCCCGAAGCTGCCGGGCGGGGTCAGCTGCATGCCCCAACCCACGTGCCACACAACGATGTCGGTGACCGTGAGCGGTCCCTTGACCCGTTGCTGGAGCTCGTCGCCGATCTGTACGTCCTCCCAGTAGCGCGGCTCCGCGCCGCGTCGGGTCTCGGCGTCGTAGGCGGCGTCGATCTCGGCGAGCATCTCCTCGGTGTAAGGGGTGGTCACGTCGACGGGCGCCTTCTCCCCGGCGCGCTTCTTGCTGGTGTGGCGCTCGGCATTGATCCAGGTGCCGCGCTGGACGGCCACCATGTCGCCGTCCGCGGTGGCGAAGAGGAAGTCGTTGGTGACGTGCGCGGTGCGCCCGCCGAACGCGGAGGGCTTGTCCCGCACGCCGACCTGCGAGCGCAGCACCCGGCAGCGGTCACCCAGCCGCAGCGGCCGGAACCACTCGAACTCCATGACCGCCTGATAGGAGCCGAGTCCGGCGAACGGATCGCCCTTCATCAGCGCTTTCTGCTCCGGAGTGAGGGGAGCCGCGGCATTCTCACCCATGGTGTAGATGAAGTTCGGCGGTGCGATCAGGGTTCCCCAGCGGGTGTTCTTGCCGTAGTCGGGCTCGCAGTACAGCGGGTTGTCGTCGCCGTAGCCGAACGCGAAATGCCGGGTGCCGTCCGCTGTCACCTCGAGGTTGTGCGGCGTGAGGGGGCGGTCGGGGATTCCGATGCGCCTGCGGGAGCGCTCGAAAGCCTCGTCGTTCAACACGCCGAACGTCGCTGCCTCGGTCACGGGGGCCTCCTTGTCACGGGGCTCGGTCGGCGAGCAGTCGCCCCGACTCGCTGCGGGGTTCCTGGACAATATAGTACAAATAGCTAACTGATAAGCCTTAAAGGAGTGCATATGGAGTTCGGGCTGCCGTGGCCGGGCGCCGAGGTCGCGCGTGCGGCCGAGGCCGAGGGCGTCACCGCCTTCTGCACCGGGGACTTCGTGGACAACGACGCCTACGAAGTGCTCGCCGAGATGGTCGACACCACCGCATCGGCCCGGGTCGGCACCTCCATCGCCTACGCTTTCGCCCGTACGCCCTACGCGCACGCCTCGGCGATCAGGACCCTGCACAACAAGGCTCCGGGCCGGCTGTTCCTCGGGCTCGGATCGGGCGCTTACTCCATCAATCGCCACTGGTTCGGCGTCGAGGCGGACAAGCCGGTGGCGCGGATGAGCGATCTGGCCGGCGCGGTGCGCGCCTGGCTGCACGCCGAGAACGGCGAGCGGGTCCGCTACGAGGGCCCGTTCTATCGCGTCGACGCCAAGGTGCAGGCGCCGGTACTGGGCAGGCTCGACGTACCGGTGCTGTTCGCGGGTTTCAACAAACGGATGGTGGCGGCCGCGGCCGCCCATGCCGACGGAGTGATCGGGCACGGACTGTTCACCGCCCGCTGGTGGCACGATGTCGTCCGGCCCGCCGCGGGGGACGTGCCGGACGGCTGGCTCGAGCACGGCTGGCTCATCACCTCCGTCGACGACCGGGACCCCGAGCGGGCCGTCCGGGACGCGCGGCGGATGGTGGGCTTCTATCTGACCGTCAAAACCTACGATCCCTTCGTCGAGTACCACGGCTGGACCGACGAGGTCGCGCGCGTGCGTACAGCGTTCGCGCAGGGGGACATCGAGGGACTGGCCGCCGCCGTCTCCGACGAGATGCTCGACGCCATCGCCGTGTGCGGCACTACCGATCGAGCGCGCGAGCAACTCGGCAAGAGGCGGGTGGAGGGCTCCCTGGCGCGGGATCTCACCTATCTCGCGCCGCCCTCGTTCCTCACCAGCGCCCGCAGACGTGCCGAATACACCCGCAACAGTCTCGCGCTGCTGAAGTAGGGCTCAGTCCGCCCGGGTGACCGCGGGCGGGTTCCAGCCGCCGTCGATGACGGCGTCGTCCGGCCAGTACGCGCGCAGCAGCAGGTTGAACGGGCCCGAGGCCGGGGTGGGCAGCCAGTTGGCCTCCCGTTCCGCCCCGGGGCTCTCGCGCTGGATGTAGATCTCGATCGAACCGTCCGGGTTCTGGGTGAGCGTCTCCCCGCGCAGCGCGTAACGGTTGATCGGGTTGGCGACGAGGAACCCGCGCTCGTCGTACATCGTCAGCGACCAGAACGCCTGGACCGGCGGCGCTTGGCCGGCGGGGAAGCGCAGGACGTAGGCGCTGTCGGACTGCAGTTGCGCGTCCTTGTCGTCGATGCGGCCGGCCGGGTAGACGGCGTCCTCGGGCAGGTTGGCGCCGAGGCCGGCGTAGGCGACGACGGCGCGTGCCGCGTAGTCGTCGCCGTAGTCGCCGATACTGCCGCGCGCGGTCTGCCAGCCGTTCACCGGCTTCTCGCCCAGGTCGACCTCGATCTGCGACAGCGCCGTCGGCCAGGCCTGCTCCCAGCGGGCACGCTCTTCTTCGGGCAAGGCGGCGAGGTCGAGTGGGCGGTCCGGTGACCAGCCGATCGCGGCGAGTTCGTCGAGCAGTGCCTCGTCCTCGGACCGAGTCTGATCGTGCGACAGGCTCGAGTAGTACAGATCCCAGTACTGCTGCGGCGTCAGATCGCGAATGTACCGAGCGACCTCCTGACCACGCGGCCAGTCGGGATTCACCGCGGTGTTCTCCGGCGGGGTGTAGGGCTGTCCGTAGGCGCTGAGCGGCTTGGCGGTCATCCGGTTCTGGATGGCGACGACGTTGGCCACATCCTCGGGCCCGTTCACCTGGATGCGCCCGATCATCCAGCCGCCGTCGGTCGGCAGCCGGTACTCGATCACGCCCTCGGGCAACGTGCCCTGCCAGTCGGGGCCGACGATGGCGAACTCGTAGCCGCGGCGGTCGCCGAGCGTGCGGGTGCCGGGTGAGGCATCGACATTCGTCCACATGTCCATCAGCGGGAACAAGTGATAGCGGTCGCCCATATCGGGCACGCTCACCACCAGTGGTTCCGCCGACACATCGAAGAACATCGAGACGTAGAGCGTGTCGATATTGGGGCGCACCACCCCGGTGAAGTCGGAGTTCGGCAGGAAGTTCAGCGGCGCGAGTTGATTCATCGGCGCCGCGCCGATCGCCGGGTTCGCGGCGGGGAGATTCGTCGACTGCCGCCGCGTCACCTCCACCGCGACCAACGGGTAGGTGTAGGTGTAGGCCTTCACGGCGGTGGCCTCTCGCGCCGCGTCGGTGGTCGGCTCCGGCTCGGCGGAATCCGAGCCGCATGCCACCGTCGTCGCCGCGAACGCCATGGTCGCGGCCAGCGCCACCGCCGATCTGAGCCGTCGATATCCGGAACCACCGACCACCGCATCCTCCTGGAGTGTGTGCGCAGCGCGCAGCGTGATTGCCTGAAATTTGCCGCCCTGTCGAGATTATCCGATACCGCGGCGCGGGCGACGGTAATCGGCGGTGCGTCGGTCGCGGGAGGCTCGACAGCGACATCCTGCCGGTCCCGAGAGGTCAGCGATCCCCGTCCTCGGCCTGGGCGAGACCGTCGACTTCCCGGGCGGCTTCGAGATCGGCCGCGGTGGGACGGCCGGGCTGCCATGCCTCGAGAACGCCCGGCACGCCGTCCTGCACGATGTAGGTGGCGTCGGTGCGGACGGGCGCTCCCGGCCGCTGCACATAGGGCACCACGCGGAAGTCGTTGCGCCACAGCTGCCGATCGACCTCCACGCGGACATAGCCGCGCTGGGCGTTGTAGTACTTCAGGTCCGGATTGGCCGCCAGCAGGCGCCTGCCGTGGTCGTAGATGTCGACGCCGTCGCCGCCGCTGGTCACCGAGGTACCGGTGAATTCGCTGCCGATGACGGGGGATTCGGGGTCGGTGTAGTCGTGACGCAGGTCCGCGGCGTAGTTCTCGTGCCGGTCGCCGCTGATGACGACGAGGTTGCGTACCCCGCGATCGGCCGCGGCGGCCAGGACGGCGTCGCGGTCGGCGACGTAGCCGTCCCAGGCGTCGGTGGAGACCTCGGTGTCCGGTCCGGGATCGTGGTCGGTCTGGCCCATCACGACCTGATTGCCGAGAATGTGCCAGCGCGCTTTCGACTGCGCGAAGCCGTCGACCAGCCAGTCTCGTTGCCGCCCGCCGAGAATCGTGGCGGAACTGTCGGAACGTCCGGCGAGATCGGTGGTCTTCTCGCCGTTGAGGACGGCCGGCGGGGTGCGGTACTGGCGGGTGTCGAGCATGGTGATGTCGGCGAGTCCGCCGAAGTGGTAGCGGCGATGCAGGCGCGTTCGCGTCCCCGCCGGAAGCTGCGCGAGTCGCAGCGGCTGGTGCTCGTACATGGCGTGATAGGCCGCGGCGCGGCGACGTCGGAACAATGCAGGAATGTTGTCGATATCGAGGTCGAGGCCCGACGATTCCCCGGCCCAGTTGTCGTCGACCTCGTGATCGTCCATGGTCACCAGCCACGGGAAGTGGGAGTGCGCGCGCTGCAACGGCCGCTCGACCTTCGAGAGCACGTGGCGCAGGCGGTATCCCGCGAGATCCCGTGCTTCGGAACGCAGGTGGGACTCCACCGCCCTGCCGGTGCGATGCCCGGTGAGCGCGTCTTCGTAGATGTAGTCGCCGAGGTGGACCACCAGGTCGAGATCCTCGTCGGCGATGTGGTCGTAGGCGGTGTAGTAGCCGTCGTTCCACGCCTGACACGAGGCGAAGGCGAACCGCAGCCGCGTGGGGTGGCTGTCCAGGGCCGGTGCGGTGCGGGTGCGTCCGACCCGGGACACGGCCGAACCGGCCCGGAAGCGGTAGTGATACCAGCGGTCCGGCGCGAGGCCGTGGATCTCGGGATGCACGCTGTGGGCCAGTTCCCTGGTGGCCACCGCCTCGCCGCGGCGCACCACCTCGGTAAACGCCTCGTCCTCGGCGACCTCGTATTCCACGGTCACCGGCCGCGGCCCCATCCCGCCGTGACCGTCCGGGGCGAACGCGTCCGGCGCGAGGCGAGTCCAGAGGACGAAGCCGTCCGGGGAGGGATCGCCCGAAGCGACGCCGAGGGTGAACGGATCGTCCGACCATCGGGGCGCGCGGAATCGGCTGCTGCTCACCGCCGATGTCCCCACCAGCAGCAGTGCGGATCCGACGGCGCCATAGCTCAACAAGTGCCGACGCGACACGCCCATGACAATGACGCTACAGCAAAGCGGAGGAAGTATCTCCGATTGTGTGGTGAGCCGCTCGACGTCGGGTGGTCATCAAGGGCCTGCGTGCCGCCTGCTGCCCGCGGCGGTGCGCCGGGGCAGCGAGCGGGCAGTGGCCTCAGCCCCCCTGGGCGAGCTGATCCCCGCGCACCCACGTGGCGTGAAAACCGGAAGGGACACGTTGCGGCAGAAGCACTCTCGCGAGCGGACCGGCGGCGACATCGGCGGCGTCGAAGATGTCGATCTCGCCTCGGTCCTCGGTCTCGTCGTTGACGAAGCAGACCAGGTAGCCGTCGGTCTCGCCGGTCGATCCGTCGCGGGGTGCAAAGGGGGCTTCCGAGCCCCAGCGGCCGGGACCGAACTTGTGCTCCTCCTTCGTGCCGGTGGAGGAGTCGAACCGCACCAGGCCGTCGAACAGCAGGGTGGGCTCGTGGGCGAGGCTCATGTTGTAGGAGTAGCGGTGCGGCCGGCCCATGATGCGCGAGTCGACGCTGGGGAATTCGATGTTGGCCTCGTCGAGGGCGTGTTCGCTGGTGGCGCCGGTGCGCAGGTCGAAGCGATAGCGGTAGAGCTGGGCGTCCAGGCGCATGTAGGCGAGCATGCTGGCCAGCGGGTGGTCGAAGGTGCTCTGGTGCTGGGGGTTCTTCACCCGGCACACGTCCATGACGATCTCGTCGCCCTCTTCCCAGGAGTTGACGACGTGGTAGATGTAGCAGGGCTTCGCCTCGAACCAGCGCACCTGATCGCCCGCGCCGTGGCGGGGGATGACGGCGAAGCGGGAGACGAGTTCGCGGTCGTAGTAGATGCGGTACTTGCCCGCCTTGCGCGCCTCGTGGTCCTGCACCAGCGGGAGATCCATGAGGATCGAGTAGTTCGGGGTGATCGCCATGTCGTGCGGCAGGCGCGGGCCGGGCAGATCGATGTGGGCGAGATGGGTCTGGGTGCCGTCGGCGCCGATGATGCCGTAGCGCAGGTAGTCCATGTCCGGGCCGTAGTCGAACCAGAGCAGTTCGCCGGTGGCCTCGTCGACCTTGGGATGGGCCATCATGTCGCCGGCGAAGGTGCCCAGGAAGTCTTGCGCGCCGATGGTTTCCAGTGAGAGCGGGTCGATGCCGTACGGAGTGCCGCACAGGTACCAGGTGGCCAGTACCTGGCCGCGGTGGTAGATGACGTCGGTGTTGGCGGCGTCCTTGATGCCCAGGCCGTGGCCGTTGCCCCAGGGGTTGTCCTTCGGGTTCTCCATGAGGCCGGTCCACAGCGCGCGGCCCGCCTCGGACTCCTGGGCGAAGGCGCGGGTGCGCACGTACCGGTTGCGGTACCTGACCTTGCCGTTCTCGAAATGCGCGGCATGGATCATGCCGTCGCCGTCGAACATGTGGTACCGGCCGGGCGCGTCGAACTGGCGGTTCGGGCCGTTGCGCAGGTAGACGCCGTTGAGGTCGGCGGGGATCTCGCCGATCACCGGCAGGTCGTCGAGGGTCAGCTCCTCGCGGACGGGAGCGAAGACACCGAGCAGGTAGGGGTTCTGCACGCTCGGGTCGGCCGTGCGGGCGACGGCGACGGGAACGCTCGCCTCGAGGTTCGAGCTGGTCATGATCTGGTCCTTTCGATGCGGAATCGGCCCGCGGCTGCTACGGCTGGAAGACCAGTTGCGTGCAGCGCAACAGCGCGATCGTCCGGTCGTCGCCGTCACGCACGGTGGCGTCCCAGACCTGGGTGCGTCTGCCGGTATGGGCGGCGATCGCGGTGGCGGTGACGACGCCCGAGCGGGCGGTGCCGAGATAGTTGGTTTTCAGTTCGACCGTGGTGAAGGCCGCGTCGTCGGGGATGGACAGCCGGGTGCCGATGCCGCACATGGTGTCGGCCAGCGCGACGACCGACGCGGCGTGCAGATAGCCGTTGGGCGCGAGCAGGCCTTCGTGGACGGTGAATTCGCCGACGACCCGGTCGGGCGAGGCGGACACGACCCGGATGCCGAGGTTGCCGGGGAGACGGCCGCAGAGCATTCCGGTCAATGCCTCGGCCAGTGCCGGGCCGGAGCCTTTCGGCGTCGGGCGTGGCAGCGGCTCGCCGCTCACGGGTGCTCGTCCCCGGTGACCAGGCCGCGCAGTTCACGGCGCTGGAGTTTGCCGATGGGGTTGCGCGGCAGAGTCTCGACGGTCAGCAGTTTCTCGGGAAGTTTGAACGAGGCGACGTCCTTCTCGCGCAGGAAGGACACCAGGGTGTCGAGAGCAAGTTCCTGACCCGGCGCGGGAACGACTACAGCGCAACACTTCTCGCCGAGCACCGCGTCCGGGTAGCCGACGACGGCGACATCGGCGACCGCGGGATGGGCGATGAGCAGACCCTCGATCTCGGCGGGCGCAATGTTCATCCCGCCGCGAATGATGATCTCCTTGCTGCGGTCGACGAACTTCAGGTATTCGCCGTGCTCGCCGCACAATTCGAAGACGTCGCCGGTGCGCAGGTAGCCCTCGTCGTCGAACGGGCTGCTCTCGGCGGTGCCGGGCAGGTATCCGGCGAAGACGGTGGGGCCCTTCAACCGCAGTTCCCCGCGTCCGCCGGGCGTGGTGATCTCCGTTTCGCCGTCGAGGTCGACCAGCCGCACCGAGGTGCGTTCGGCCACCGACGTCGACCATTTCTTCGCCGGGGAGCTGTAGTTCGGCAGGTATTCGGCGCGCATCATCGGGTCAGGGGTGTCGGCGGGCACGCCGAGCAGGCAGATGCCCTCGTTGGAGCCGAAGAAGTTGAGCACGTCGATGCCGAGGTCGACCTGCCAGTCGCGTACCACGCTGGGCGGCAGCGGGGCGCCGCCGGAGCCGACCTTGCGCAGCGAGGACAGATCGAACTGCGCGCGCAGGGCGGCGTTCTGCAACAACAGGGCCAGGATGGCGGGCGGCATGCTGGTGTGGGTGGCGCGATGGGTCTGGATCTGGGACAGGTAGACGCCGAGATCGAGGGGATGGTGCTGCACCAGATGGCTGCCGCCGAAGAGCCAGGGCAGTAGCGACGTCGCGAAGCCGGCCATGTTGACCATCGGGAAGGGGCCCACGATCACCGAATCCGCCGCCGCCAGCAAGCCGTCCTGGGCCGCCTGCCCGATGGCGAGCCAGTCGGCGTGGCAGCGGGGGATGCCCTTGGGGGCGGCTTCGGTGCCGCTGGTCCAGCAGATGGTGAGGCAGTCGTTGACGGTGCGGGGGAGCTGGGCGATGTAGTGCCGGACGTCGCGGATCGTCTCCTCGGACGGTGATGCGTCGTCGAGCGCCACGGACTGTGCGCCGCTCGCCGCGCCGAAAGTGAAAACAGTACGAAGGGATGAGGTTTCGCCGATCAGCGACAGCGCCTCCTCGTGCGGGGTCCGATCGCCGAGAGCGGTGACAGTGACGACCGCGACCGCCTCGCAGGAGGCGACGATCCGGCTCAGCTCGTGGCGGCGGTAGGAGGCGGGCATGGGCGCGGCGATCGCGCCGAGCCGCCACAGCGCGAAGTAGGTGGCGGTGAGCGCGACGGAGTTGGGCATCAACACCGCCACCACGTCGCCCGCGCGGATGCCGTCGGCGTGCAGGCGGGCGGCGAGTTCGTCGATCTCGGTGTCGAGTTCACGCCAGGTCAGCGATCGCGGCGTGAGGCCGCACAGCTCGGTGAGATTGGGGGCGTCGGTGATCGCGGCGTGGTCGCCGCGTGCGGCGACGTGACCGTCGAACAGGTGGAGCACGGTCTCGGGCCGCCACCAGCCGCGACCGAGGAAATCCCGCACGCGGGATTCGGGGTGGCAGGAGCGAAGGTGCTGAGCGGGAGGGCGTTCCGCCGTGGAGGTCATGGGCGTCCATCTCCTTCGATGGGTGGGGAGGGGTCAGCGCAGGCGTCGGACGACGAGTGCGGCGCCGAGGCCGAGTGCGGCGGGGATGGTGATCAGGGCGTGCTCGCCGTCGATGCGGCGCAACTGGTCGAGCGCGTCGACGAGCAGCACGCCGCCGGCCGCGCCGAGCGGGTGTCCGGTGGCCATGGACCCGCCGTTGGGGTTGACCTTCGCCGGGTCGAGCTCGAGCTCGCGGATCATCGCCAGTGTCGATGCGGCGAAGGACTCGTTCGCCTCGACGACGTCGAGGCGGCCGGGCGAGATGCCCGCGCTGTCGAGGGCCTTTCTCGCCGCGACGACCGGCGCGGTCAGCAGCGGGGAGCGGACCGCAGCGTGCGCGACGCCGACGATCTCCGCAAGCGGTGGACGATCGAAAAGCGCTGCGGCGGAGCGCTTGCCGAGCACCGCCGCGGCTGCGGCGTCGGCGGGCTGGGGCGCCGTGGCCGCGGTGTGCAGGCCGGTGGCGGGACGGGTGACGCCGGGCAGTCGCTGTTCGACGCGCTCCCACGACGGGTCCGCGCCGAAGAGCGGCCGCAAGCCGGCCAGGCCCTCGAGCGTGGTGTCGGGTCGGGGGCCTTCGTCGGCGCTCAGCAGGGTCCCGTCGGGGCCGTGTACGGGCACGATCGAGTCCGAGTCCGAGGCAGCCGCGGCCGCGGCACGGCGGTGCGAGACGACCGCGCTCGCGTCGAGGTCTTCCCTGCTGAATCCGTACCGCATCGCGGTGAGGTCGGCCGAGACGCCGATGGTGACGTATCCGGTCCGGTCGCCGAGTGCGGCGCTGGTGACGAAAGCGGGGTCGTCGGACATCATCGGTACCCGGGACATGGATTCGACGCCGCCCACGACCGCCAGATCCGCACTGCGCGCGGCGATCTTCGCGGCGCCGGTCTCGATGGCGTCCAGTCCCGAACAGCACAGCCGCGACACCACGCCCGCGGCGGTCTCGTCGGGCCAGCCCGCCCACAGCAGGGCCGCGCGGGCGACATTGCCGCCTTGATCACCGAACGCGGTGCTGGTGCCGATCACCACGTCGTCGATGCGATCGGCCGGGACGCCGCGCCGGGTCAGCTCGCGCAGCACCTGCGCCAGCAGTTCGTAGGCGGGTACCTCGGCGAAGGTTCCGCCGTCGCGGCGGACGCGGGCCTTCGGGGTGCGGATCGCGTCGTAGACGAAGACGCCGGGTTCGAACTGTGTCATCGGCTCGCCACCTGGCTGTGTTCTCGGTCCGCCACCTGGCTGTGTTCTCGGTCCGCCACCTGGCTGTGTTCTCGGTCCGCCACCTGGCGGCGGTCCTGCACGAGCCGGAAGCGTCCGGCCACGAACGACTCGTCGGTGAGGGTGGCGTTGCCCGCCGGATTCAGGCCGGTGACGTGGTAATCGCTGTAGGCGGCCGCGTACTGCATCGGCATGGAGGAGACCAGGTCGACCGACAGCGAGGCGCCCGCGTCGGCGTAGGCGTCGGCGATCTCGTCGACGGTGTCGTCATCGGTGCAGTACAGGTAGGAACTGATCGCACCGTGGGCGCGCACGCTGTCGGTGGCGTGGGCGACCGCGGCCGCGGTGTCGGCGCAGTCGATGAGGAAGGCCACCGGGCCGAACTGCTCGCCCGCGGGCAAGGTGTCGCCTCGGCGGGGGTCGAGGCGGATGAGCATCGGCGTCGTGACCCGCGCGCCAGGGTGGTCCGGGTGCTCGTAGGCGGTGGGCGGACGGACGAGGGTGCCGTCGCGTTCGGCTTCCTCGGCGAGGACGCGCAGCGAAGCCGGCGTGGACTCCGACTGCAGCGCCCCACAGACGGCCGCGGCCCGGCGCGGCGCCGCGGCGAGTTCGTCCAGGGCGTCGCGGAGTGCCGCGACGACCTCCTCGCGCGGCACTGTGCCCGTATCGGTGCGCACCCCCGCGTCGGGGATGTAGATGTTCTGCGGCGTGGTGCACATCTGGCCGCTGAACAGCGAAAGACCGCCTGCCAGTGTGCGAACCGTGGCGGGCAGGTCGTGGACGGAATCGAGCACGACCGTGTTCACGCCCGCGGTCTCGGTGAAGACCAGTGCGTGGCGGCAGTTCTGTTCGAGCCAGTTCCCGAAGGCCGGGCTGCCGGTGAAATCGATGATGCGAATGGCCGGGTCGGTCGCGAGCCGCCCGGCGATCGGCTCCTCGACGGTGTCGACCACCAATTGCACGGCATCGGCGGGCAGGCCGGCCTCGCGCAGGACGTCGCGAAGCACGCCCACGGCCAGGGCGGTGGCCAGGACCGAACACGGATGAGGTTTGACCAGGACCGGATTGCCGGTGGCGAGGTTGACCAGGATGGCGGGGTAAGCGTTCCACGCCGGGAACGACGCGCACGCGACGACCAGCGCGGCGCCCAGCGGCCGGGGCCGGAAGCGCTTGCGCAGCGTCACCGCGGTCTTGCCGAACGTCGCCTGCCAGGTGACGGATTCGGGAATCCGCCGGAGGGCGGCCCACGCCATGGCGACGCCTTCCAGCCCGCGATCCAGCGCGTTGGTGCCGCTGCCGCTGCACGCCATGCCCAGGCTCTGCCCGGTGGTGTGCGAGGTGACCGCGGCGAATTCCGTGCCGCGCGCGTGGATGCGCGACAGCGCTTCCAGGCACACGCCCACCCGCTGCTCGGCGGAGGCCGCGCGCAGGGCGGGCGCGGCCACGGCTGCCGCGTGCAGGGCTTCTTCCGGCGAGGGCGCGCTGTAGGAGACGTTCAGCGCCTTGCCGGTGTAGGGGGAGATCTCCTCGGCGGTGATGGTCGAGGCGGTCTGCGTCGACATCTCGAGCGTGCGGCCGTCGTATGCGCCGACGAGTTCGACGGCCCTGGTCGCCTCGGGCGGGGTGATCGGTGCGAAGCCGGTCCACGCGGTGCGGGTCCGATTGGCCTCCACGGCTGCGGCGAGCAGGTCGGAGTGCTTTTCGAAGAACATGAACAGTGGGTTCCTGTCGAAGGCTGGTGCGAGGTGAGGCATCGGTGCCGAGACTTCGGGGCCGGAGACGCCCTCGATTACCCGGCAATTTACTACGGTTGCTGAAGTGAACCAAGACACAGCGCGATTGTCAACGTGTCGGCGAAAAAGCGGTGGCGCTGTGCGTGATCAGGCGTGGAACTGCACCGACGTGCGGTCGAGCACGGCATCACATCCACGGCAGCGCAGCGCCGGATCGAACCAGTTCCCGCAGGCGTCGTGGTGCAGACGCGGGCCCAGCTGCTCGACCGGGACATCGGGATGCGCCTGCTGCGCCCAGGCCACCTGGAAAGCGAAGATGGGGAACAGCGCCCGGCCGCGGGGTGTCATCCGGTACTCGCGGCCGCCGTCGTCGCGGGTGATCATCTGCGCTTCCGTCAGCCGCGCCAACCGTTCGGTCAGCGTGGACGGGGAGATCTTCAGGATCGACTGGAACTCGCCGAATCGGCGCACGCCCGACAGTGCCAGTCCGGTCACCAGGGCGCTCCAGCGATCGCCGATCGCCTCCATGACCTCGGTGAACTGCAGATCGACCCGGCTGAGCGTGGGTGTGCTGCGGGTGGATCGGCGCCAGCCCTTGCCCGCCAGCACCAGCGAGTCGGGGTCCATCTCCACATGGACGTCGCGCGCCTTGGCGAGCCGGCCGCAGTGCCGGCAGATCAGTTCCGGCGGACCACGATGCCCGCACCGCACATGCACCAGCTCCGGCTGCAGCAGCCCGTCGGCGGACCATTCCCGTTGCCAGGACCAGATGGCGACCAGCAGCTCCCATGTCGCCAGCCCCAGGTCGGTGAGCAGGTAGTCGTGCCGGTCGTAGCCGCCGGACTGCGGCGTCCGCCGCATCAGCCCGGCGTCGACCAGGGCGTTGAGGCGGGAGGTCAGAATCGCCGGCGGTGCGCCGGTCCGGTCGAGCCATTCGCCGAAACGTCTGACGTGATCGACGAAGGCGTCGCGCAGGATCGCCACCGTCACCCGGTCGCCGAGCAGATCGATGGTCTGGGCGACCGGACTGGCGGTCGCGGCGGGACCGGCGTTCTCGGCCACTGCCAACCCCGCCTTCCGTACCGGCTGTCCCGACGCTCTCGCTCAGGCTTCCAACACAATAGCGATGCCCTGTCCGACGCCGACGCACGCCGCGGCGACGCCGATTCCGCCGCCGAGCCGTCGCAGGTGACGCAGGCAGTCGACGACGATCCGGGCCGCCGACGCGCCGAGCGGGTGTCCCATCGCGATCGCGCCGCCGAACGGATTCACCCGCTCGGGCGCGATCCCCGGCAGTTCCCGCAGACACGCCAGCACCACCGCGGCGAACGCCTCGTTCAGTTCCAGGACGCGCACGTCGGCCGGGGCGCGCCCGGCGCGCTCGAGTGCCTTGGTGATCGCCGGAACCGGGGCCACGGCGAACAGATCCGGTTCCACGCCGACGACAGCGGACGACAGCACCCGGCCCAGCGGCCGCACGCCCAGTTCGGACACCACAGCGCCACCGGCCACCAGCGCCGCCACGGCTCCGTCGTTCATCGGTGAGGAGTTGCCCGCGGTGACGGTGCCCTGCGGGGAGAACGCAGGCCGCAACCCGGCCAGCGTCGCGGCGCTGGTATCGCGGATGGACTCGTCACGCGCGAGATCGGCCCGCGGCAGAGCGAATTCCGTGTGCACGCCGTCCGACCAGGCCTTCTTCGCGAGTTCGTGGGAGCGCAGCGCCCACTCGTCCTGTTCGAGCCGCCCGATGCCCTTGCTCTCGGCGACCAGTTCCGCCGAACGGCCGAGCGACTCGACCCAGGCGGCGGGGAAGCGGGGGTTGACCATGCGCCAGCCGACCGTCGTCGGCGTCAGGTCCAGGTGCCGGGGAAAGGCGGAATCGATCGGCGGCAGCACGTAGGGCGCTCGGCTCATGCTCTCCGAGCCGCCGGTCAGCACCACGTCGGCGTCGCCGGCGGCGATTCGACGCGACGCCGAGAGCAGAGCCTCCGCGCCGGATCCGCACAGCCGGTTGACGGTGACGCCCGGAATCGTGTGCGGGAGTCCCGCCAGCAGCAGCGCCATCCGCGCGACATTGCGGTTGTCCTCGCCCGCGCCGTTGGCATTGCCCCACACCACGTCGTCGATGCGCGCGGGGTCCAGATCCGGATGCCGCGCCAGCAGATCGGCGATCGGCAATGCGGCGAGGTCGTCGGCGCGGATGTGGGACAGCGCGCCCCTGGCCGCGCCGAACGGCGTGCGGACCGCGTCCACGATCCAGGGGGTGCGTGGGTCGGTGGCGGGACGGGTCATCGGTGGTGGCTCCTCTGCCTCGGGGGCCGGATGGTCTGTTGCGCGATCCGGCACGTCCGTAGTTTACTTCAATAACTGTAGTGAAATGGAGGGTCGAGTAGCCATGTCGATCGCGAATGTCGTCCGGACCGCCGCCGAGAGGTTCGGCGCGGACCTCGCGGTGGCGGACGGCGCGCGGAGCCTGAGCTTCGCCGAACTGTCCGATCGCGTGCACCGGCTGGCCGCCGGATTCGCCGCGCGCGGGGTCGCGCCGGGCGGCGCCGTGTCGGTGCTGCTGCCGAACTCGGTGGCCTCGATCGAGGTCGATCTGGCACTCACGATCGGCGGGTTCGTCCGTGTCGCGCTCAATCCGCGGGTGGGGCAACGGGACTGGGCGCGGATCATGGACGACTGCCGACCGTGCGCGCTCGTCTACGATCCCGGCGTCGACGGGGCACGGGAGTTCGCCGCAGCCGCCCCGGTGTCCGTGCTGATCGCCGCCGTGGACGACGACACCGGCACCGCGACACTCGACGGCATCGCCGCGGCGGCGCCTGCTCGCCCGCGGCTCCGCGAACTAGAACCGAATGCGCTGTGCGCCCTGCACTATTCCTCGGGTACCACCGGTGTGCCCAAGGGCGCCAAGCGCACCCACGCCAACCGGCTCGCCTCACTGCGCGCCATGCTCGACCACGTCCTCGCCGGCACCCTGGACGGACCGGAGCCCCCGGTCTTCGTGCACGCCGGGCCCGTCATCCACACCAGCGGGCTGTTCGTCCTGCCCTTCCTCGCCGCGGGCGGGAAACAGGTGCTCCTCGACCATGCCCGTCCGGCGGAACTGCTCGCCGCCGTCGCCGGCTGTCGCGGCACCCACACCGCACTCGTCCCCACGGTGATCGCCAGGCTGCTGGAGTTCGGCGATGCCGAACTGACCGCGCTGCGCCGCCTGCGCATGCTGGCCTACGCGGGCGCGCCCATGCCGGTCGAGCACATCCGGCAGGCCTACCACCGCATCACGCCGAATCTCGTCCAGTACTACGGCATGGTCGAGGCCATCCCGCCGCTGACGGTGCTCGGCATCGCCGCCCATCGCCGGGGGATGGACGAGGACAGCGAGATCCTCGCCTCGGTCGGTAGGCCGTGCGCCGGCGTGGACATCGACTTCCGTGACGGCGATGTCGCGGTATCCGACGGGCAGATCGGTGAACTGGTGATCGCCGGACCCGCCGTCGGCCCGGGGTACCACGATGCCGGAACCCGGACCGATCTCGGCAAGAGCCATCGCGGCGGCCGTCTGCACTCCGGTGATCTGGGCTTCCGGGCGGCCGACGGCTACCTGCATCTCACCGGCCGCAGCAAAGACATGATCATCACCGGCGGGTACAACGTGTATCCACGCGAAGTGGAGCAGGCGCTGCTGACCATCCCCGGAGTGACCGACGCGGTGGTGGTCGGGCTGGCCGACCCCGTGTGGGGTCAGCGGATCGTCGCGGCCTACACCGCCGAATCTCGGGCCGATCTCACCGAGGCGGAGCTCACCGACCCGGAGCTCACCGACCCGGAGCTCACCGACCCGGAGCTCACCGAGGTGGAGGTGTTGCGCCGCAGCCGCGAGGTGCTGCCCGACTACAAACGCCCCAAGTCCGTCCACCGCCTGCCGGCCTTTCCGCTGACCGCGCTGGGCAAGGTCGATCGCGCCGCGGTCGCCCGCATGCTCGCGCCGCTGACCAGTCGATCCGTCGTCGCCGCGCCCTCGCGTGCGTGACGATCCCGTCCCGAGGAAGAACTCATGACCGACGCCCTGCTCTCCGCCCTCCGCCTGCCCGTCGTCGCCGCGCCGATGTTCCTCGTCTCCGGACCGGATCTCGTGATCGCCGCCTGCCGCTCGGGCATCATCGGCTCCTTTCCCACCCAGAACTGCCGCACCGTCGAGGATCTCGACACCTGGATGGGCACCATCACCGATCAGGCACGCTCCGGCGACGGCTCGCCCGACCCCTGGGCGGCCAACCTCATCACCCACAGCACCAACGCCCGGCTCGCCGACGACCTGCGCCTGATCGCCGAGTACCGGCCCCCGGTGGTCATCACCGCGCTCGGCTCACCGCGTCCGGTGATGGACGTGGTCAAGGGATACGGCGGTCTGGTCATCGCCGACGTGGTGAACATGCGGCTCGCCCGGAAGGCCGCCGAAGCCGGCGTCGACGGCATGGCGTGTGTCTGCGCCGGGGCGGGCGGGCACACCGGCCACCTCTCGCCGTTCGCCTTCACCTCGGCGATCCGCGACTTCTTCGACGGCCTGGTCATCATCGGCGGCGGCATCAGCGACGGTCACGGCGTGGCCGGAGCCGTCACCGCCGGAGCCGATCTCGTCTACATGGGCACCCGATTCCTCGCCAGCCGGGAGAGCTCGGCCGAGCCCGCCTACAAGCAGATGGTCGTCGACGCCGGACCCGACGACCTGATCGTCAGCGACGCCATCACCGGCACACCGGCCTCCTGGCTCGAGGGCAGCATCCGCGCCCAGGGGCTCGACCCCGACAACCTGGCACCCGCCACCGGCGCGAAGAACTACACCGCGGGCGGCGCCTCGATCAAACGGTGGAAGGACGTCTGGGCCGCGGGCCAGGGCCTGCAGAACATCCGCGCGGTCGAACCGGTGTCGGAGATCGTCGACCGGATCGGCGAGGAATACGCCGCCGCGCTGCGCCGGGTCGGCGAGCGGTCCGCCCTGGCGCGGTGAGCCACACGGGAACGATCGATCGGAATCATCGGTCGACGATGCGCGGAAAGGGCGCGACGCCCTCGAGTTCGTAAGCCAGTCGAAGCAGGGTTCTCTCGTCGCCGTGCGGCGCGAAGAGCTGGATCGAGCCGGGCAGCCCGTCGGGGTGCAGGCCGTGCGGCAACGAGATGGCCGGACCGCCGCCGACATTGGCCAGCGGGGTGAACCCGACGTAGTCGACGAGCTTGGCGAACAACTGGTCCGCGGGCTGGCCGGGGGAGTGCTCGCCGATGCGGGGTGCGGGATGGGCCAGCGTCGGGGTGAGCAGGACGTCGACGTCGGCGAAGTGGCGGGCGTAGAGCTCCGGCCCGCCGCGTAGCCTGCGGATCGCGCCGGGAAGCCGGTGCGGATTGCGGGCGACCTTGCGGGCGAGACCTCTGGTGAACGGGTCGAGCTTGCGTGGGTCGAAACGGCGGCCGTGACCGACCAGGAAACCGGCGGACATCAAGACCGCGAACAGCGACCAGTACAGCGTGAAATCCTCGACGAACTGTGTGTCGGCCAGCAAGCGCCGCTCGGTGAGTTCGTGCCCCTGATCGGCGAACGTCTCGGCGGCCGAGGTCAGGATCCGGTCGGTCTCGGGGTGGACGGGGCGGCCGAGGACGTCGTAGCGGATGACGCCGATGCGCAGTCTGCGCTCGGCGGGGCCTTCGACGAGACCGACCGGCGCCAGCCCCGGCTCGGGATGGTGTCGTTCGGCGGCGGCGAGATAGTGGGCGGTGTCGCGAACCGTCCGGGTGAGCACCCCTTCGCAGACCAGATTGACCGGCAATTGCCTGGCGCCGGGCTGGTCGAGCAGTCGGCTGCGGGTCACCTTGAGACCGACGAGCCCGGTGACCGCCGCCGGAATGCGGATGGACCCGCCGCCGTCGTTGGCATGCGCGATCGGCACCGCGCCGGAGGCGACCAGCGCGGCGGACCCGCCGGAGGAGGCGCCGACGGAGTAGTCGGGGTTCCAGGGGTTCCTGGTGGGCGGACGATCGACGTACTCGGTGCTCGCGGTCAGCCCGAACTCACACAGCGTCGACTTGCCGAGCACGGTGAATCCCTGGGCCAGGAACTGTCGCGCCGGCGCGCTGTCCGCCTTCGCCGGATACGGGGTGAACGCGGCCGACCCGTGACAGGTGGGCACACCGGCGACATCGGCGTTGTCCTTGACGAACGTCGGCACCCCGGCGAACAGCCCCGAGGTCGGCGGCTGGTGGCGCGCCCGCTCGAAGCACTCGACCTGCACGGCGTTCAGTTGCGGCTGCACCTTGCCGACCCGCGCGATGGCGGCCTCGAGCACTTCGTCACGACTCACCTCGCCGCCACGGATCCGGGCGGCGACCCCGAGGGCGTCGAGATCGCCGAGGGCGTCGTCGGTGAAGGCGTGCACTGTGCTCATCGGATCCGTGCTTTCGTCGCTACTCGTCGAGCGCGGGCCGCACCGTTGTCGAGTACTGTCCCGCCCCTGCGACAGTAATGGTCTCCGATGTCAATGGTCTCCGATGTCGTGGTGGACGGGGCGACGATGTTTTTCAGCGGCTGTCTCCCACGTGGGCGGCGGTTCGCAGCCAGGCGTCGAAGGTCAGCAGCTCCGGGAAGCGTGCGCGGAGCGCGGCGATGTCGGCTCGATGCCCGTGCTCGTCGAGCCAGTCGTACATCTTCGCCAGTTCTTCGGCCTCGGCCCGCAGCAGATCGCTCGGCTGCCGCCGGAAGCGCGTCGGGATGCCGTCGGCCCGGGTGAAGGACTCGGCGATCTGCCGCACGGTCAGCTCGTCGCCGGCGATCTCGATCTTCTCGCCGATGAACTCGCCGGGACGGCCGAACGCCTCGGCGGCGATCCGGCCGATGTCGGCCACGGCGATCATCTGTAGCGGGGTGTCGGCGTCGAGCGCGATCGCGCCGACCCGCTCGCCGTCCACCGGCTCCGGCAGCGCATGACGCCAGTTCTCCATGAAGTAGACCGGTCGCAGGACGGTCGCGGGCACGCCGATGGCGTCGATGTGCGCCTCGATGGCGGCCTTGGTCTCGAAGTGCAGGACGCCGGATGCGCGTGGGGCCGCGCCCACCGAGCTGTAGACCAGATGCGCGACGCCCGCTGCCGCGGCGGCGTCGGCGACATTGCTGCCCTGCCGCACTTCGGTTTCCGGGTCGGGAGCGGTCATGTCGCTGGGCTGCACACTGAACACGCCGTAGGTGTCGTGTGCGGCGGCGCGCAGCGAATCGGGGTCGTCGAGGTCGCCGACGGCCAGGTCGGCGCCGAGCGCCTCGAGTGCCTCGGCGGCGGGCTTCCCGCGATCACGGACGAGCGCTCGCACGGGCCACCCGCCGTCGAGCAGCGCGCGGGCGACGGCGCCGCCCTGGCTGCCCGTCGCACCGGTGACGAGGATGGTCTTGTGCTGGGCCGCAAGCATATTCATCGAGCTGTTTCCTCCTGGACGGGCGTCGGCCGACGCGGCGAGAATGTGGGTGCGGGAAGCTGCCCCGCGACGATCGCGAGCAGGCACAGCCCGAATCCGGCGAGTTGGACCGGGCCGAGGGTCTGGCCGAGCAGCAGGGCGCCGAGGCCCGCCGCGACCAGCGGTGAGAGCAGGACCAGGACCGCGACGGACGTGACCGGCAAGACGCCGATTCCGCGGAACCAGAGGACGTAGGCGATCAGACCGCCGACCAGTCCCAGCCAGAGATAGCCGAGAGCGGCGGTGGCGTCGATCGCGGGCGGCGGTCCCTCGACGACCAGCGTGACCACCAGCAGGAACAGACCTCCCGCGGCCAGTTGCCAGCCCGCGAAAGCGGTCGGACCGGCTCCCGCGGGCCGCCCCCAGCGCTTGGTGAGCGTCAATCCCAGTGCCATGGAAGCCGCGCTGATCAGCCCCGCCGCCAGCCCGGTCGCGTCGAGCGCGGCCTCGGGGCCGATCGCCACCAGGCCGACACCGGCCACGCCGGTCACACCCCAGACGATCCGCCAGGCGGAGGGCTGTTCGCGCAGAATGACCACCGCCAGCACCGCGACGACCAGCGGCTGAGCCGCCGCCAGCGTCGCGGCGACGCCTCCCGGCAGGCGTTCGGCCGCGATGAACAGCAGCGCGGTGAACACGCCGATATTGAGCACACCGAGCACCGCGGCCTTCCACCACCATTCGCCGCGCGGCAGCACACGGGTGACCGCGAGTGCGATCAAGCCCGCGGGCAGCGCCCGCATGACCCCCGCGAACAGGGGATGTCCGGACGGGAGGAGTTCGGTGATGGCGATGTAGGTGGTGCCCCAGGACAGCGGGGCGATCGCCGTCACGGCGGCGCGAGGCAGATTCCCGGAGGGGGAGCTTCTGCTGGTTCCGGCGGAAACCAGTTGTGCTGGTGGACTGTTCACCCCTCCGATTTCACCGGCAGCCGATCCATGAGTCCAATGCATGTTTGTCACCGGATGGATCGTGATTCACGATTGATCCATGGAGCTCCAGCAGATGCGTTACGTTCTCGCGGTCGCCGAGACGAACAGCTTCACCAGGGCAGCCGAACGCTGCCTGGTCGTCCAGTCGGCGCTCAGTCACCAGATCGCCCGCCTGGAGAAGGAACTCGGGGCGCGACTGTTCGAACGCACCAGCAGGCGGGTACGGCTGACACCGGCGGGCGCGGCGTTCCTGCCCGCGGCCCGAGAGTGTCTCGAGGCCGCGGAGCGGGCGGCGGCCGAGGTGGCCGCGGCGATCGGGGAGGTCAGGGGGCGGCTCGCCATCGGCCTGATCCCCACCGTCGCCGCGGCCGACATCCCCGGCGCGCTGCGCACCTTTCGTCGGCGATACCCCAAGGTGCGGGTGAGCCTGCGGGTCGGGGCGAGCGAAGAACTCGTCGAGCAGGTCGAGCAGGGCGCGATCGATGTGGCCTTCCTCGGCCTGCCGCCGACGATGCGGCCACGCAACGTAGCCGGCCGCGAGCTCGCTCGCGACCGGCTTGTCGCTGTCGTCGCACCTGACCACCCGTTCGCCGTCGAATCGGTGGTCGACCTGCGCAGATTGTCCGAGGAGGTCTTCGTCGACCTACCGGCGGGGACCGCCGGGCGTATGCAATCCGATCTGGCCTTCGAGGCGGTCGGCCTCGACCGTGACGTCGCCTACGAGGTGTCCAGCGCCGACTACATCGTCCGGCTCGTCGCGGAGAATCTCTGCGTGGCGATGATGGCCGCCGCCTATGTCCCCCAGCTCACCGACGTCGTCACCGTCGAAGTGGCCGACGCACCCACTCGCGTGGAGTACGTCGTCTGGAGC
Organism: Nocardia shimofusensis NBRC 100134; assembly: GCF_001613125.1. Taxonomy (GTDB): domain Bacteria; phylum Actinomycetota; class Actinomycetes; order Mycobacteriales; family Mycobacteriaceae; genus Nocardia; species Nocardia shimofusensis. The sequence continues at coordinate 156,313 of NZ_BDBT01000005.1, read as the reverse complement.
CGCTACCGGCGTACGCCCGCGGCCACCGCCTTCCTCGCCGAAATGGGGATAACGGTGGAGGACCGGCCGTGAAAACGCCGGCGCGGGGGCAGCACGTCGCCACTCACCTCGGCGTCGTCGTCCGGTAGAACCGCGGGCGCGGCGGACCGCGTCGGCGACTCGAGTGCGGTGTGCGCGCTGACCACCGTCGAACGGACGGTCAGCGGCGCGGTGGCCGGATCCGCGGCGAGGAGCCGGGCGATGCGCAGGTCGGTGGTGACCAGGCAGGTCCGGACACCGTCGCGGGAGAATCGGCCCGCGTCCTCGACGAGTGCGCCGAGGGTGCGCAGCGAGAGGAAGTCGAGCCTGCCCGCGTCGATGATGAGCGCACCGCCTGCTTTCGCCGCCGTGCCTGCGGCCTCGCGCACCGTCTGCCGCCACAGCGACAGAGTGAACGCATCGGCCTGGCCGCGGATCGACAGGATGACGACGTCACCGCGGTGACGGGTGCGGAATGTCAGTCGGTGATCCGGCGACTCGGCAGGCGCCGTGGCGGAGTTGACCGACAGCAAGGGGGAGGAGCTGGATTTCGAGTTCATGACACTACCCGGATCGGCTCGAGATGCACGAGGCATCGAGGCTCCGCCGAACCCCGGTGGTTTCGAGGTGGACACGTGAGCCTTGATCAGGTTAACGCACGCGGCGCCTCGCCGGTAGGCGATCCCGAATGGAAGTGATCGTTTTCCTGTTTGCCCAGGAACTCGCAGGGTAGGCCGCTGACGGCGGCGAGTGCCGCCGAATCGCACCCCACGACTGCCTGGAGGATCGAACCGACATGGCGACCTGCGATACCTGCGGCAACGACTACGACAAAACGTTCACCGTCAACCTCGACGGCCGGAGCTGGACGTTCGACAGCTTGGAGTGCGCCGCGAACGAGCTCGCGCCGTCCTGCGCCCACTGCCGCTGCCGCATCCTCGGTCACGGCGTGGAGTCCGGGGATCAGATCTTCTGCTGCGCGCACTGCGCGAGCCGGTCCGGTCACTTCTCGCTGGTCGATCGGGCGCCCTGACGATCCGGGCCGCTCATCGTGGCATGAGCGGCCCGGATCGGGGTTCGGCGCTCAGTTCGCCGATCCGAGAAGCGCTCCCGCACCGGAGCCGGAGCCGGAGCTGGGACGACAGGGGCGGGTCAGAACGACATGGGCGGGGCCGGGGCGCGCCGCTCGCTGAGCGTCTCGGCGCGGTGTCCCAAGGCGCCGAGACCGAAGGCCTTGTCGGTGAATCCCCAGAACTCGCCCGCGGCGATGTCGGCGAACATGTTCTCCGCGGCGTCGATCGGATCCATGCCCGCCGTCTCGCCGAGAGTGTGCAGCACGTCGAACATCTGGTCGGCAGCGGCATTGCCGCTGGGTGCGGCGGCCTGGGCGTCGACGAAGATCCGGCTGCGCACCGAGTACGGCAACAGCACGGTGACCTGGATGGGCGCGCCGGTCAGCGCGACTTCCTGGTGCAGACTCTCGGTCAGCGCGACGACCGCGTGCTTGCTGACGATGTAGGGCGTTTGCAGCGCCTGGGTCAGCACGCCGCCGACCGAGGACATATTGGCCACCGTCGCCGGGGTGCCCGCCGCGATCATCTTGGGCAGAAAGGCCCGGATGCCGTGGAACACACCGTCGACGTTCACCTTCATCACCTGCCGCCACCGCTGCACCGGGATCTCCCAGAGCACGCCCGCGGTCTCGAGGCCCGCGTTGTTGATCAGCAACTCCACGCTGCCGTAGCGCTCGTAGACGTCGGTGGCGAGCTTGTCGAAGGCCTCGGCATCGGTGACATCCAGTATCTGAGCCTCGGCCTCGAGTCCCTGCGCGACGATGTCGCCGGCGACGATGCGGGCACGGTCGGCGTCGACGTCGGTGACCACGACCCGCATGCCGATGGAGGCCGCGTAGCGCGCGAGCCCCGCCCCGACACCCGAACCCGCGCCGGTGATGACGGCTGTCCCACCGGCGAAGCGTTCCCGTGCCGTGCTCATGCGACGCCGTCGATACGGATGATCCCGACGGTGGGATGCGACAACATAATTCGGTCCTCTCGAGCTGACTGTTCGGTTGTAGTGGTTCGACTACCGAAAGATCATCTCGCCCCGGCCGGGTTCGCGCAGCCCGGGCCGCCGGGAGCATTGCTGTTGCGCACCAACAGTTCTCACCGACCGATCACAAGCCCGCCCCGGTCGTCGAGCCGGGGCGGTAGATCATGAGCACGACCACGATCGCCCAGAGCAGGTTGAACATCCCCGTCGACATGCCCAGTCGCGCGGTGAGGCGTTCCAGCGGCGGTGAATCCGCGACGCTCGTTTCCGGTCCCGTGGCGGGCACGCCCACCGGACGCGATGCTTCGATCGCCGCGAGCGCCGACTCCTGAGCGGGCAGGATCACGCCCATGAGCAGCACCGCGGCGACTGCGGTGAGAATTATGGACACCACGAGCCAAGCGTCGCTGAGCACGCCCAAGCTGGCGCCGGTGGCGAAGCCGAACACCGGGACCGAGATGCCGACCACCGCGTAGACCCGGCTGATCCGGTGCAGCACACCGACGATGGCGGCCTTGCGCGGATCCTCCGGGCTGCGGTGCGCGGCCCGCACGGCAGGCGGGTACATGCTGGCCGCGACGGCGACCGGGCCGATGCTCAGGATCGCGGCGAGGACGTGGACCGACAGCAGGAATCCGGTCATGCGCCGAGCCGTTCGCCGGTGACCGTGAATGACGCGAACTGTGCACGCTGTTGTGGCATGGAGATCCTTCCTGAGTGACGTGCTGCCATGTTCACCCGCGACCGCCCGGCGCCGTCAGTGGCGATCAGGTCATAGAACACCTGAATCCGGCCACCGGTGCCCAGGCGCTTCCGGGCCACGCTTCATACCGCTACGGTCGGTGCATGTACACGGTGGTCGTCCTCATGCTCGATGATGCGATCGCCTTCGATCTGGCCACACCGATCGAGGTGTTCGGACGGGTGAGGCTGCCGGACGGCCGTGCCGGGTATCGCGTCGTCGTCGCCGGGCCGCAGCGGCAGATCGCCGCGGGACCGCTGCGCATCACCGTCGAGGCGGGCCTGGAAGAGGTCGAACGCGCCGACCTGATCGTCGTCCCCGGCCTCGCGGAGCCCGCCCGCCCGAGCTCGCCCGAAGTGCTCGACACGCTTCGCGCCGCCGTGCGCCGGGGCACTCGCGTCGCCTCCATCTGCGTCGGCGCGTTCGTCCTCGCGGAGGCGGGCCTGCTCGACGGCAGGGACGCCACCACCCACTGGCTGGCCGCCGACGATCTCACCCGCCGTTATCCGGCCGTGCGAGTCGACCGGGACGTCCTCTACACCGACAACGGCCAGATCCTCACCTCCGCGGGCGCCGCCGCCGGATTGGATCTGTGCCTGCACATCGTCGGCAAGGACTACGGTGTCGCGGTCGCCGCCGACACCGCCCGGCTGGCGGTGACGCCGTTGCAGCGCACCGGCGGCCAGTCGCAGTACATCCTGCGCAATCGTCCGATCTTCCGCACCGCCACCCTCGAGCACGTGCTGGCCTGGATCGAGGACAACGCGCACCGCAATCTCACGCTCGCCGACATCGCGGCCGCCGCCGAGATGAGCGTTCGCACCCTGACCCGCCGGTTCGCCGAGGAGACGGGCCAGAGTCCGATCCAATGGGTCGCGGGTGTCCGCATCCGCCAGGCCCAGGAACTGCTGGAAACCACCGACTACACCGTCGACCGGATCGCCGGGCAGGTCGGGTTCTCCACGCCGAGCAACTTCCGGACCCAGTTCGTCCAGGCCGTCGGCGTCACCCCGGGGGTGTATCGAAAGACGTTCCGCCCCTTGCGTTGACGCCCGCAGATTGCCTCGCCCGCGCCGAGCGACCGGATCGGGCCCGAACTCACGCTGGACGGCAGAAATAGACCGGTCTACTATTTGGGTCATGACAGCGGTGCGAAAAGGCGAGGCGACGAGTGCCCGGATGGTCGAGGTGATGCTCGGGTTGATCCAGTCGCGGGGATACGCCGGGACCGGGATCAATACTGTGCTCGAACAGTCCGGGGTACCCAAAGGGTCGATGTACTTCCACTTTCCGGAGGGGAAGGAGCAGTTGGCCGAGCGGGCGATCGGCCGGGCGTCCGAGGAGTTCCGGGCACTGATCACGGAGACCTCGGCGAGCGAGCCGAGTCCCGGCCGGGTGATCTCCCGAGTGCTGGACGTGCTGTCCGGCCTCTTGGTGGACGGCGACTACGAGCTGGGTTGCCCGGTGTCTGTGGTGACCCTGGAAATGGGCGCGCACAGCGATCGGCTCCGCACAGCGTGCGCGCTGGCCTACGAATCGTGGATCGCGCCGGTCGCCGACTATCTCGTGAGTGCGGGGCTCGAGGCGCGGCGGGCGCGGGAGCTGGCCGAGACGGTGGTGAGCGCCGTCGAAGGGGCGATGGTGGTCAGTCGCGCCATGCGGGATGTGCAGCCGATGCGCAGCGCCGCGCGAGTGCTCGCGACATTGCTCGACGAGGCCGTCGCGAGCGCGGGGGAGCAGTCGTGAGCAGGCGAGCGCTGGTATTCGGCGCCACCGGCTTCCTGGGGCGCCACCTGACCTCCGCTCTTGTGGCCGAGGGCGTTTCGGTGATCGTCGCGTGCCGGTCGGAGGTCTCCGCGCGGGCGCTGTCCGAGTGGCTCGTGCGGCACGACTGTGCGGAGCTTCCGGCATCGGTACCGGTGGATTTCGACGCTCCCGGGCTCGGGATCGCCGCGGCCGTGCGATCGGCCGGTATCTCGGAGATCTACAACTGCGCCGGGGCCTATCGGTTCGGGATGTCCGAGGACGAGGCACGACAAGCCAATGTGGACAGTGCTCGTGCGATCGTGGAGCTGGCGGCCGGGCTGCCGGGGCTGGAGCGGTTGGTGCACGTGTCGGGCTATCGCGTCGGTGCGGCGAATGCGGAGACGCGATGGACCCCGGAACACACGCGCCGGATCTATCGGGAACTCGGGGCCTACGAGGCGTCCAAGGTCGAGGCCGACGCCGTGGTGCAGGTGGAGGCGAACCGGCTCGGTGTGCCGTGGAGCATCGTGAATCCGTCCACGGTGAGCGGGATCGCCGCGACGGGCGAGTCCGATCAATATCTGGGCCTGGCAGACAGTTTCCGCCAGTTGTGGCACGGCGAGATGGCCGCCCGGCCCGGTGACACGGACACGTTCGTTCCTGTGATCCCGGTCGACTATCTCGCTCGATTCATGACACTGCTGCCCACCGATCCCGCCACGGCGGGTCACTCCTACTGGGTACTCGACGACGAGACCCCCGCCCTGCCGGAGTTGCTGCGTGTGGTCGGCGAGCACTATCGAGTGCGGGTGCCGCGGGTCCGCATCCCGGTCGCCGCCGTGAAGCGCTTGCCGACGGCGCTGACCAAGGCCGATCCGGAGACGATCGGCTTCATGTCCTCCGACCGATATCCGACCGGCCCGGCCGACGAGTTCGCGGCGCGGCACGGCCTGGCCATACCTGCCACCGTGCCCGCGATCCAGCGGTGGGCCGATCATCTGGCGGCACACCGTTTCGGCGCCGCCGAGGAGACAGACCTGAATCGCCGGTTCGCCGAGCACGCCGGGGTGCGCACCTTCACCCTCGGCCCCGAGAACGCGGGCAACCTTGTGCTGCCCGGACTTCCGGTGAATGCCGACACCTGGGCGACCGTAGCCGCCGCGACCGCCGACACCTCGGTGGCCGACCTGCCCGGACTGGGCATGAGCAGCGGCGCGCCCGGTGACTGGCCGGATTGGCTCGATGCCCTGCTCCCCGGCAGGCGACACCTGATCGGTCACTCGATCGGCGCGGCAGCCGTGGTGGAGGCGGCGAACCGGCATCCGGACCGGATCGAGCGGCTGACCCTCGTCGCCCCGTTCTTCCTCCAGCCACCCGGCGGCCCGAGCACCCGGGCCGGCCTGCTGACGAGCGCCTTCTTGCGGCGTATGCGCCCCGAAGCTCTCTCCCGGAGGCTCACCGGCACGCCCGACCACGCCCGTGAACTCGCAGGCAGTGTCGCGGATCTACGCCGCGCCGGGGTCTCCCGGCGGGTCGCCGCGCTGTTACGCCGCGCAGCCGAGAAGCGTTGGCGCGCAGAGCTTGTCCGCCAGCTCACCGCCTTTGCCGGACCGGTCCACATCGTCGTCGGCACCGAGGATCCGCTCGCCCCGTGGGCGGTGGACCTGCTCACCGGGTTCGGCTCCCGCGCGCGGATCACCACCATCGACGGCGCGGGGCACCATCCGCAACTGACCCATCCCGAGCGGTTGGCGACGCTGATCGGAGCCGATGCCGTCGACCGGGCGCGCTGACCGCGGCTCTGCCCGCGAAGGCCGGGCAAGCCGGCTCGGCGCATCGGCCACCCCGGTCGCCCCTCCGGTCGAACGGCGCCGGGCGCCGATGATCGCCGAGGCAGGCTGAGCCCTGCCTCGGCGTCCGCGGATGTCAGAAGGTGAAAGCCTCGCCGTAGCCGGTCGTCTGGACGGTGCTACCGGTCGTGTCGGCGCGCACGGTTATGAACGGCATCGCCGAAGCGGGAAAGAGGCAGCCGTTGACGTGCAGCGGCATGCTGCTGTGCGCGAAGGTGTACGGGAAGGTCGATTCCTCGTCCAGTTCCGCCGCGCCGATCGGCATGGCCACCACGGTGCCCGGCGCGAGACCGACCGCCAGTTCACCGGCGAGCGCGCCCTCGATACCGAAGGTCTGCTCGAGGTCGATGCCTCCGCCGAACGCCACCGCGACCTCCGGCGGCGCGTCGACCGCGAGTCCGAACTCGATGACGGTGTCGGCGCCGATCGAAGGCGAGGTTTCCGCTCCGATACCGATTTCCGGCGCGATGGCGATGCCGATACCCTCGGAGACGTCGACCGCGCACCCGACCAGATAGCCGGCGACGATCTCGCCGCCGCGTACTCCGGCGCCCTCGAGATTCACCGAGTAGTTCCCGGACACCTTGGCCGCGTGGGAGAACGGAACCCCGAGTGCCGTATCACCGGCGAGCAGCCAGTTGCTGGAGTCCACCGCCGCGACAACCCGCAGGCCGCCTGCGTTCACCTCCCCCGGGAAGGCGTCGGCCGAGGCGACGACGGTGCCAGACACTCCGGTGGTGGCCAGCGCCAATACTGTGAACGCGGCCAGGAACGACGCTTGCGTACGAGTCATTACGCTCCAGACGAGTCGGGATCGAACGGAAAAGCTTCGGATGCGCTCGGCGCGCCGTTGCGCGTATCCGTGAGGTGAGCGCGAAACCCCGACCGGTGTCGGACACACACCGGCCGTGCTCATCCAGCCACACCGCGCGCGTCGGCGCCTCACCCGAAACGGGTGAGATCGCCGGGAATCAGCGGTCTTCCGTGGACAGGTCGCCGACCCGCGCGCTGCCCCGTGGCACGCGGATGTCAGCGGCGAACGCGCTGGACGACGACCGCCGCGCCGAGGCCGAGACCGCCGGGGATGGCGAGCAGGGCGAATTCGCCGTCGATGCGCTCGAGTTCGTCCAGGGCGTTCACCAGCAGTATGCCCCCGGTGGCGCCGAGGGGGTGACCGGTGGCGACGGCGCCGCCGTTCGGGTTCACCCGGCCCGGGTCCAGGCCGAGTTCGCGGGTCAGCAGCAGCGGTGACACCGCAAACGACTCGTTGGCCTCGACGACATCGAGCCGCTCGGCGGTGATTCCGGCTCGGGCGAGGGCGTCCTGTGCGGCCTGCACGGATGCGGTGAGGCGGGGTGAGCGTACGGCCGTCTGAGCCACGCCCACGATGCGGGCGAGGGGAGCGGCGCCGAGCGCGGATCCTGCTCGTCCTGATCCCAGGACGAGGGCGGAGGCTCCGTCGGCGAGCTGGGGAGCGGTGCCGAACGTGTGCAGGCCGCCGGCCGGGCGCCGGGAGTCGGGCAGTTGCCGGGCGACCCGTTCCCAGGAAGGGTCTTCGGCGAAAAGGGTCGGCAGCGACGCGAATCCTTCGACTGCGGCATTGCTTCGGGCTCCTTCGTCGTGGGCGAGGATCACCGACTCGCCGGACATCAGGGGAATGATCGACGCCGAGGGCGGTGCGGCGGCCGAACGCTGGTGCGAGCGCACGGCGTAGGTGTCGAGATCGGCACGGGTGAAGCCCGCGTCCGCGGCGGTGAGGTCCGCCGCGACGCCGATCGTCACGTAGCCGGTGCGGTCCTGGAGCTCACCTTCGAAGGCGAAGGCGGGCTTGTCGAACAGCATCGGCACCCGCGACATCGATTCCACGCCGCCCGCGACGACGAGTTCGTTCATCCCGGAGGCGACCTTGGCCGTCGCCGTCCCGATGGCGTCGAGACCGGAGCAGCACAGCCGCGAGACCACCCCGCCGGGAACGGCATCGGGCCAGCCCGCCCACAGTGCCGCGGCGCGGGCGACGTCACCGCCCTGCTCGCCCGCCGCGGTACTGGTGCCGATGACCACGTCCTCGACGAGATCGGTGTCCAGGCCCCGCTCGCCGAGCGACCGCAGCAGGGTGGCGAGCAGTTCGTAGGCGGGCACGTCCGCCAGCGTTCCGCCGTCGCGTCTGACGCGGCCCTTCGGTGTTCTCACGGCGTCGTAGACGTAGACGTCGGAAGCGAACTGAGACATGGATTTCCGATCGCAGGAGGTGAGGGCGGGAGTTCGGCCCGGGGAGCCCAGGCCGGAGATCTGCAAGCCGCGGATCTACAGGCCGATGGCCTCGGCCGCGGTGTCGGTCGTGCGCCAGCGACGCAGTTCCTCGCCCGCCGCCCATGTCGAATGCGTGCCGCTCGAGATGCGTTCCGGCAACTGGAGTTTGCAGACCGGGCCGTCGCTCACCCGCGCGGCGTCGAAGACCAGGCAGTACGAGGCGTCGTCGTTCATGTCGGTGGTCAGCGTGACCAGGTAGCCGTCGTCCTCCGACGTGCTGCCCACGCGCGGGGCCATCGAGGTCTCGCTGCCGAAGACGCCGTCGCCGAAGGCGAAGTGCTCCTCCGCGCCGGTCTGCACATCGTGCTTGACGAGCCCGTCGAACAAGAACCGTCCCGGCTTGCCGGTGGCGGCGTAGACGTAGCGGTGTTCGCGGCCGCCGTGCGCGCCGTTGATCATGCCGAACTCGGTGATCCGCTCGCTGAGCTGCTCCTCCTTCACCTGACCGGTGACCAGGTCGAAGCGCCAGCGGTGCAGCCTGGTCTGCAGGTGGTCCAGGGCGAGGAAACGGAAGGCACGCTCCCACTTGTCGGAGATACCGTCGGCCGACGGCTCGGGATCGCCCTGGTAGAAGCCGTCCATGACGATCTCGTCGCCGTCCTCGTAGGCGTTGGTGAAGTGCAGGACATAGGTGGTGTCGGCTTCGAACCACTTGATGTCGGAGGTCTGGCCGCGGCGCGGGATGATCGCGAAGCGCGAGGGCAGATCGCGGTGGTAGCGGGGCAGGTGCACGCCGTGCTCGAGCAGGGCCGCGTCCCAGAACAGCGGCAGATCGTTGAGGATCGCGTAGTTCTCGGTGAAGGCCATGTCGTGCGGCAGGCGCGGGCCCGGCAGCGGGATGTCGACGTAGTGCACGAGGTCGTTGTTGTCGTCGACGACGCCGTACTTCATGTAGGGCGCTTGTTTGCTGTAGTTGAAGAACAGCAGTTCGCCGGTCGCCTCGTCGACCTTGGGGTGGGCGGAAACGCCCCAGTGGAATGGGAATCCGCCGTTCCAGTCCTCCTTGCCGAGCGTCTCGGCGGAGTAGGGGTCGAGGCGGTAGAGGTCACCGCACTGCCAGAAGCTGGTCAGCGCGCGGCCCCGGTGCACGGTGACATCGGTGCTCGAGGCGTCCTTCATACGCCTGCGCGCACCCCAGCCGTCCTCGCGCACGGCCCAGTCCGGCATCTCGGCCATGCCCGCCCACAGCGGGCGACCCGCCTCGTTCTCGGCGAGCAGACCGTCGGTGCGGACGAACCGGTTGCGGTAGAACGCTTTTCCGTCGCGGAAGCCGACGAGGTGGATCATGCCGTCACCGTCGAACGGGTGGTAGTTCTTGATTGCCGGGTGCAGCGGATTCTCGGTATTGCGCAGGTAGACGCCGTCCAGGTCGTGGGGGACGGCGCCCTCGACGACCCGCAGATCGTCGGCCTTCCACTCGGTGGTCTGCGGACGCCACGGACCTGTCCGATACGGATGGTTGTCGTCCTCAGGAAGGGTCGACAGCAATCGTCCCACCACGTCAACGTCCATGACCTGTTCTCGCCTCTCACATGCGACGACTCGCACGGCACGGGGCGTGCCGCCTTTCGCCATTGGTTCTACAACTAAGAGAGTGACTAGCGGTGCCCGCCCTTGTCAAGGCCGCCGCCGGAATCCGTCGGGGGCTGGGCAGAAACGTCGGACAGGTTTACGCTCTCTTAGTTGAAGTAGAGCGAATCCGGGCTCTACCAGCAGGAAAGCGGTGCAGTGATGGCTCCCGAACCCGTGTGGATCGCCGGCGGACATCAGTCCGACTTCGCGCGGAACCTGACCAAGGAAGGGCTCGACCTCAGCGATCTCACCGCGGAGATCGTCGGCGGAACGCTCGAATCGGCCGGTTTCGAGGCGGCCGATATCGACGTGATCCACCTCGGCAATGCCTTCGGTCAGGTCTACACCGGGCAGGGGCACCTGGGCGCCATGCCCGCTTCGGTCGTGCCCGAGCTGTGGGAGGTGCCCGCCACCAGGCACGAGGGAGCGTGCGCCTCGGGTTCGCTGGCGGTTCTGGCGGCCATGGCCGACCTCGAATCCGGCCGCTACGACGTCGCGCTCGTGCTCGGCGTCGAGTTGGAGAAGAACGTGCCCGGCGACCTCGGTGCGCAGAACATGGCCGGAGCGGCGTGGATCGGTCGCGAAGGCCAGGACGCGAAATATATGTGGCCCTTCATGTTCAGCCGGGTGGCCCAGGAGTACGACAAGCGCTACGGCCTCGACCCCGCCCACTTGTGGCGCATCGCCGAGCTCAACACCCGCAACGCCAGGAGCAATCCGAACGCTCAGACCCGGGTCCGGCAGTTCGGGCCGGATTCGTTCACCGACGACCCCGTGGCGAACCCAGTGGTCGAGGGTTTCCTGCGCAAAGCCGACTGCGGACCGCTCACCGACGGGGGCGCGGGCGTGGTGCTGGTCTCCGAGCGCTACCTCGCCGCGCATCCGCGACTGCGGTCGCGGCCGCTGTCGCGCATCCTCGGCTGGGGGCATCGGACGGTCGGGCTCCCGCTCGAGGAGAAGCTGCGGCGCAGCGCCGACCAGCCCTTGATGTTCCCGCACGTCGCGGCCACGATCCAGGACGCGTTCGGCCGGGCGGGCCTGGCCGGCGTCGACGATCTCGACCTGATCGAGACCCACGACTGTTTCACCGCCAGCGAGTACATGGCGATCGACCATTTCGGGTTGACCGAGCCGGGCCGGAGCTGGCGCGCGATCGAAGCCGGTGATCTCGAGATCGGCGGCAGGCTGCCGATGAACCCGAGCGGCGGCCTGCTCGGCGGCGGCCACCCGGTCGGTGCGACGGGCGTCCGGATGCTGCTCGACTGCCACCGGCAGATCACCGGCGGCGCGGGCGACTACCAGGTCGCGGGTGCTCGCCGGGCGGCCATGCTCAATATCGGCGGAAGTACGACGACGACCGTCAGCTTCGTCGTCGGCTGAGGTCGGAGCCGCCGCCCCCCGCCGATAGAGTGCCGATATGGCAGTAGACCACGCGCCCACCGAGTTGCGGGAAGGCGGCGACAACGCGATCGCCGTGACCCTGGGCGCGCTCGGCGACGAGTGGAACCTGTGGATCCTGCGTTTCGCCGTCGAGGGCTGCCGCCGCTACGGCGACTGGTTCGCGCGCGGCGCCATCTCGAACTCGGTCCTCGCCGCGCGGTTGGCGCAGCTCACCGAGCTCGGCCTGTTCGAGCGGGTCGAGTACTCGCGGCGCCCGGTGCGTCACGAATACGTGCTGACCGCGCGCGGCCGCGGCGTGTGGCCGATCCTGCTGGCCATGTGGGCATGGGAGCAGGAGTGGGCGCCGGAGTCGGATACTCCGCTACCGATCATGCGGCACCGGACCTGCGGCGAGCGGTTCGCGCCTCGGCTCGCCTGCCGCGCCTGCGGTGCGGCGGCCGCCGGGCGCGAGGTGTCGGCCGCGCTCGGCCCGAGCGGTGACTGGTCGCGCAGCGTTCCCGCCTCGATCGGGCGCCGCCGCTCCGCCGCGCGCCCCTCGCAGGTGCTGCCGCACACCATGGAACTGCTGGGCAACCGCTGGTCCGCCGCCATGCTCGGCGCGCTGTTCCTGGGCGCGAACCGTTTCGGCGAGCTGTCGGAACGGACGAGTGCGCCGCCGGCGATGGTCGCCGATCGGCTGCGGCGCTTCGAGGATCTCGGCGTCGTGGAGACCGCGCCCAACCCGCTCCGGCCGGATTGGGTCACCTACGGCCTCACCGCGAAAGGCGCGGCGTTCTTTCCGGTCATCGCCCTGATGATCGACTGGGGGCAGCGATGGTTCCACGCGCCCGAGGGGCCGGCGATCGTCTTCACGCATACGGTGTGCGGCAACGATTTCCATCCGTGGCTGGCGTGCGGGCACTGTTCGCGGGAGCTGCGCGCCGGGCAGGTCGTGATCGAGGCCGCGGTGGGTGCCGCCGAGCCGTTGTCCAGCCCCTGATTCCTCTGTCTGAGGAATCGTCGTTTCACATCTAGGCTGGTCGAAGTGACTCGGCTCCGTCGGGGCCGCGGGCTTGGAGAGGATCGAGTCTCCTGTGAAAAGCTTTGTGGGGAAATACGTATCGATGACGGGCGTGGCGGCAGCCGCGCTGATGATGGCCGCGCCGCAGGCGACGGCACTCGACGGCGTCTACGAGATGGCGCTCTCGGGCGCCGATCACGCGGTGGGCTGTACCTACGAGCTGTCCATCGTGGACCCGCCGTCGCCCGCGTCGGCGACCTTCTTCGACAACGGCCGGAAGATCGGCGCGTCCTCGGGTTCCTCGGTCCTCACCGGCGACTTGGAGACTCGATGGACGCCGGAGACCGCCGGAACGCACAACATCACCGCCTCCCTGGGCTACCTGAGCGCTGCGGTGTTCGTCACGCCGTTGGTGGTCGAGGTGCGCGAGGACGGCTCGTGCGGCGGGGGCGGGCTGAGCTCGATCCTGCCGAGCTTCTCCGGCTAGCCCGCCGCCGCGTCCACCGGGTCTCGCGTCGGGTCAGCGCATGCTGCCGCCGATCGCCGACCATCTGTTGAGCGAGACCCGCGGCGCGGCGCACTCGATGTCCACGACCGCCATCACCCGTTCCAGCGTCGATGCGTCGAGATGGCCCGTCGAAGGCAGCAACACCGCGTCGGCGCCGGACGACAGCGCCTGATCCAGCAGGCTCGTCATCGAGCCCGCATCCGCCCAGCGCAGCGAATATCCCAGTTGCCGAGCGAGACGACGTACCTGAGCCGAATCCCACTCGGCCGTCGGTGACGACGGGTCCAACCATCCGAGAGCGAACATCCCAGCCTCCGTTCGATCGCCGACAAGCCTCCGCCCGCGATGCCGGCACGACGATCACGCGGACCGGGCCGTCCATTCGGGCGGTAATGGTCAAAGCCTCACAGCGGGAGCGAATACCCGGGAAAATCGTTTTGGAACATTTTACGTGAACATTCTTTTCGGACTCGCCCGTTCGGTGCCGTATTCGTCGTCCCGTGCAGCGGCTTTCGAGGGCGCCGGATTCCTCGGCTCCGGGATCGACGCGCTGAGAATGCATTCCCGGGGTCGACGGCCCAGTCGACCCTGACCCGGGATCATTCCGCAGGAGCAAGAGGTTCCGGAACCGGGGCCGGAACTGACCGGAGCAATGCGGCTCCGGTCACCGGCCCCGGCCGATCTGCTGCCCGAGACGTTGCCGGTAGGCGGCGATCTGAGTGCCCACCATCTCGACGGTGTCGCCGAGAGCCAGGGTGACGTCGGCGGAGTGCAGGCCCCAGCCCGGGGTGGGGAACGGGCCGAGTTCCGGAGTCCCCGGCTCCGGGCGGACCAGCAGGACATGGGCATTGCCGGTGCGGGTGCATCGGGCGCGGTAGCGCTGGGCGGGCCGCAGCCAGGGAGTGTCGGCAGTCGGAGGCAGACCGCGGTGGCTGACGATGTCGCCGAGACCGAGGACGCCGGGGAACAGAGTGCTGCGCATCAGGGTGTGCAGGCGAACTTCGGCATTGTGCTGCGGGGAGGCCGGATTGACGCAGGCGATCTCGTAGCCGGGGCCGAAGGGGGCCGGGTCCGCTTCCGCGGTGGTGGGCGTGACGCCGTAACGCGCGTCGGGAGGCGGTGTCCGGCCGAACGCGGACCAGGCGACGACGCAATGGGTCTGGTCGGCTCGGCGGCACAGCGGCACGGTCTGGAAGTCGCCGCCGATGTCGGCGCCGCGCGGAACCACCACATTGCCGCCGACGAGGACCGCCGAGACGAGCCGGGCACCGACCGCCGGGTCCGGCTCGATGCGTTCGCGCAGCAGTTGCCGCAGCATCCTGGTGCCCTGGGAATGACCGATGAGAACCACACCGCGACCGTGGTTGTCCTCGGCAAGATACTGTTCCCAGGCCCGGGCCACATCGCGGAACGCCATCGCGGCGGCCGCCGCGGCCCGGCCCGGGGAGCCGGGATTCTGCAATCCGAGCAGCGTGCGCTGCCGATAAACGGGGGCGTAGACGTCGCACACCTGCGAGAACCGCTGCGCCTGCTGCTCGGCGACGGCCCGCACGGGTGCGCTGACATCGCGGCTCGCCGAGTACGACAATTCCTGCGAGACAGTGGGATACACGTAGAAGCAGTCCACGTCGTGGCGCTTCGGCGACGGTGCGGGCACCACGACATCGGGCTGATCGTGGGTACGTTCGGTGGTGGTCAGATCACCGCGGCACGGGTCGGCGGGCAGGTCGGGGCGGCACAACCAGACGGTGTCCTGCGGTTCCGGCTCGGCGGGAGCGGTCGCCGCGTGCGGCGCGAGAAACGCGACGAACAGAATGAGGACCGTGGCCAGCCCGGCGCGGGGACCGTTTGCCGGGGGTGAACCGAAGAACTCGGCGGGCACGCAAGCTCCCTTCGAACGAACGCGCCCACTCTAGGACGGCGGGCGCGCCCGTGCGAGGTGGGGTTCGGCACTGTGCGACAGCGACAGTTCGAGCACTGTGCGACAGCGACAGTTCAGGCACTGTACGACAGCGACAGAGGGCTCGCTGCGGGCCTTTCCCGGACAGCCGCCCGTCGCTGTCGTGACATCACTGTGATGCGGACCAGCGAAATTTACCTTCCCTTGTCTGGTGTCCGACCCGCTCCGCGGCGAACACTGGGGGCGGTATATCAGTCATTGTGATCCATCAGCTCCCGTCCACCGTGAAGGGTTCGAAGATGTCCAGATTCACGAAGTTGTTCGCCACTACGGCAGTGGCACTGTCGCTCGGCTTGTTCGCCGCGCCGATGGCCTCGGCCGCAAGCACTCCATCGGCCGACCCGGTCGCCGGTTCTGTCATTCTCTGCGTACCCCTCGGTAGCGTGACGATCTGCATCTGATTCGGGAACGCGTCATACGCGCGTTCGGAGAACGCGCGTGCCATCAGCAGGTCGCCTCGGTGCGGCCTGCTCGTCTTTCCGCGGTAGCGGGTACGGACTCGTCGGTCGAGTTCAGGACAGCACGAACGGCGGCGGCTCGGCCGGGGTGAACGCGCGGCTGACGTCGCCGATGAGTTCGCTGTCGGCGAGTTCGAGTTCGTAGTGGGCGGTGAAGTCGAGATCGGCCAGGTCCACCCAGATGATGTTGGGGCTGAACGAGGATTCGTAGAGGTAGCGGCGCCGGGTGAGGTCGCTGAGCGTGCGCCAGATGGTCGCGGAGATGTTGGGCCGCTCCGGGTCGGGTTCGCCGAAAGGCTGAGCGGCATTGCGCATGACGCTGAGCAGTGCGGCGTACGCGCGCGGCGCGGTCTCGGCAGGCGGCAGACGATCGAGATAGTAGGAGGCGCGGACGAAGCGGTCGGCGGCCTCGGTGGTGCCGGGCAACGGGGTGGCGCCGCCGAAGCCGGCGAAGTTCTTCTTCAGTTCGAGTTGCTGCTCATAGGGCGGGGAGTTCGTCATCACCGTGTAGGTGCGGTCGTGGTGCAGGCGCGCGACGCCGTCGATGTGCTCGATGATCAGCGAATCGCCGGTGGCGTCCTCCAAGGCCAGGTGTACGGTTGCCGGCCGCCCGCTGCGCGGCTCGATCAGCGGCAGGACCTGGAAGGGTTCCCGCTGCACGAGCTCCACGCATTCCGCGATCGTCGAGCACAGGTCGAGGAACACCTGGGCCCACAGCGAGACCGCCACGGACGCCTTGGTGGTGTCCCGCTCGCCGAAGTCGGCTTCGGCCAGCCACAACAGATGCGCGGCCAAGCCCTGTTCGTTGATGCCGTCGGAGGTGGCGTTGTCCCATACCGTGGCCACCACGCTGCCGTGGCGGGCGGTCCAGCGCATCGGCGAGGCGTCGCGGTCGTGACCGATTCGCTCCACGCCGCGTGGCAGCACCCACAGATTGGTGTCCATCTCCTCGCGCCAGTCCATGTTCCGGCCCACCAGAACGCCGTGCCCACTGTCGGTCCACATCGCTCGCGTGCACATGACTTCCTCGATTCGGTAGCGGTTGTCGGGAAAGGGGACATCGGGGTTCACCCGTCGTGGGTGAGCACAGAAAGATTGCTCGAGATTAGCTTGCCGGTGACCGCTACGGCCGAATCAGCACGCGACCACGGATGAGGTGCCCCATGAAACCCGGACCGGACTTCGACGACAGGACCGATGTCGACAACGCGGCACGCGGACTCGTCGCCGAATTCGACCGCCCCACCGTCACCGCGGCGGACGGGCGCGTGATCTGGGACCTCGCCGCCTACGAGTTCCTGAACGGGGAGTGCCCCGACACCGCGAACCCGAGTCTGTGGCGGCAGGGCCGCCTGTGCTCCCGACAGGGGCTGTTCGAGGTCACCGAGGGCATCTACCAGGTGCGCAATCTCGATCTGTCGAACATGACACTGGTCGAGGGACGCGAGGGCGTCGTGGTCATCGATCCGCTGCTGTCGGTGGAGACGGCGGCCGCTGCCTTGGACCTGTATCGAACACACCGTGGCGACCGCCCGGTGACGGGCATGATCTACACCCATTCCCATGTCGATCATTTCGGCGGCTCGCGCGCCGTGGTGCCCGCCGGACACCCGGAGATCCCGATCCTGGCCCCGGCCGGTTTTCTCGAGCACGCTGTCAGCGAGAACGTCTACGCGGGCACCGCGATGGCTCGGCGCGCGGTGTTCATGTACGGAGCCGGGCTGGCCAAAGCCCCCGACGGGCAGATCGGCTGCGGTCTGGGCATGACGAACTCCCTCGGCCGAGTCACCTTGATCCCGCCGACCGTCGACATCACCCACACCGGGCAGCAGGAGGAGATCGACGGCGTCCGGATGGTCTTCCAGCCGACGCCGGGCACCGAGGCGCCGGCGGAGATGAACTTCCTGTTCCCGGACCTGCGGGCGCTCTGCATGGCCGAGAACGCCACCCACAACATGCACAACGTCCTGACCCTGCGGGGCGCGCTGGTGCGCGACGCCCGTGTCTGGGCGGGCTATCTCGACGAGGCGATCGGGCTGTTCGCCGATCGCGCCGACGTCGCCTTCGCCTCACACCACTGGCCGACCTGGGGCAGCGACAACTGGACGGCATGGCTGGCCGGCCAGCGCGACATGTACGCCTACCTGCACGATCAGACGCTGCGGCTGGCGAACAAGGGCCTCACCGGGGCGGAGATCTCCGAAGAACTGACCTTCCCGCCCGCACTCGACGCACTCTGGGCCAACCGCGGCTACTACGGCTCGCTCAGCCACAACGTCAAAGCGATCTACCAGCGTTATCTCGGCTGGTTCGACGGCAACCCCGCTCACCTCTGGGAACACCCACCCGTCGAAATCGCCCGCCGCTACGTCGCCGACTACGGCGGGGTGGACGCGATCGTCGCGAAAGGCCGCGAGTACGCCGACCGGGACGATCTGCGGTTCGCCGCCACTTTGCTCAACCACGCGGTGTTCGCCGAGCCCGGCCACGACGGGGCGCGCGCCGCGTTGGCCGAGGTCTATCGCCGGCTCGGGCACGGCGCCGAGAACGGCGTCTGGCGCAACTTCTACCTCGTCGGTGCCCGGGAACTGCGCCACGATGTCACCCCGGCGATGCTCGACAACGCCGACCCGGAGATGCTGAGCGCGCTGACCGTGGACATGATCATCGATGCGCTCGCGGTCCGGATCGACGGCCCGCGCGCGGCGGAGAGCCCTTTCGTCATGGACTGGAAGCTGACCGACGAGAATCGGGTCATCCGCTTGACCTCGTCCAACGGCGCGCTGACCCATCGGACGGCGACGCCGGAGGCGCCGCTGCGGGGGAGCGCGGACCTCACCCTCACCCTCGACAAGCCGAAGCTGCTGGGAATCCTCGCGGGAGCGGGAATCGACGGCGTCGACATCGACGGCGATCCGACCCTGCTGGCGACATTCACCGCCTGCCTCGACACCGCCGATCCGGCCTTCCCGATCGTGACGCCGTGACCACGACCGTCGCAACCGGGAGGACCGCTTCGCCGACGGTCGCCGAAGCACGCGAGTCGCCCGGGCTGCGCGTCGCCGCATGACCTGAACGATCGCCCGTGACGCCGTCGACTAGCGATCACTGCTTGAGGCGGCGCTGGGCGCTCACCCACTCGGCCATCACGTCGGCGAGCGCCCCGGCGCCGAATCGGCAGTCCTCCGGGGTGGCGAATTCGGCGGGGGAGTGGGAGACGCCGGTCGGGTTGCGGACGAACAGCATTGCCGTCGGGACCACGGCGGAGAGGATGCCTGCGTCGTGGCCTGCCTGCGTGGGCAGGATGGGGATCTCGCCGAGGCGGGTGAGGGCCCGGGTGACGCGGTCGCGTGGTCCGGGCGGGAATTCGACGATAGGCGTGATGGATTCGGCTTCGATGTCCAGGCCGATGCCGTCACGGGCGGCGTGCTCCCTGGCTTCGGCGGCGATACGGGCGACGAGGGCGTCGAGGGTCGGTTCGTCGGCGGCGCGGGCGTCGAGCCAGGCGAGGATTTCCGAGGGGATGGCGTTGGCGCCGTTGGGCAGGACGCGGAGCTTACCGAACGTGGCGACTGCTTCGTGGAGTTCGGCGGCCTGGCGGGCCGAGTGGACCGAGGAGGCGAAGGCGAGCATGGGGTCGTGGCGGTCGACGAGGCGGGTGGCGCCCGCGTGGTTGGCCTCGCCGGTGAAGCGGAACAGCCAGCGGCCGTGCGGCCAGATGGCGGAGGCGACGGCCATCGGGCGGTCCACGAGATCGAGGGTACGGCCCTGTTCGACGTGGAGTTCGACGTAGACGCCGACGCGGTCGGTCAGGGTGGGGTCGGGACCGAGGTGGCGGGGATCGCGGGCGTTTCGCGTCAGCGCTTCGGCGAGGGTGATGCCGTCGGCGTCGCGTAGGCCGAGAGCGCGCTGGGGAGTCACCGCCCCGGTGCTCAATTGGGAGCCGACGCAGGCGACGCCGAAGCGGGCGCCCTCCTCGTCGGAGAAGGCGGTGACCGCGACGGGACGGGTGGGGGCGATGCCGCGGGCGCGGACGATGTCGACGGCGGCGAAAGCCGAGACCACGCCGAGCGGTCCGTCGTAGGCGCCGCCGTCGGGCACCGAGTCCAGGTGCGATCCGGTGACGAAGGCGTCCCGCGGCTCGCCCTGCCAGCCCTCGGGCAACCACCACGCCCACAGGTTGCCGTTGCGGTCTTCCTCCACATCCATGCCACGTTCGGCCGCGCATCCGGTGAACCATTCCCGCAAGGTCATGTCGGCGTCGTTCCAGGCGAAGCGGCGGTAGCCGCCGGTCGCGGCTTCCCGGCCGACGTCGAGGATCGACTCCCACATCGTGTCGAAGGTCATCGGTGAGGTACTCCTGTTCGCGGATGCGCGGTCGTCGTGAACGGTGGAAACGCTTGTCCTGAGGAAAGACTCAGTACCTTCCGGGGATCCAGTCGGTTCCGGCCAGCGGCACCCGCGCCATGGCGGAGGCCTCCACGGTGAGGGCGACCAGATCTTCGGGCTCCAGATTGCGCAGATGCGACTTGCCGCAGGCCCTGGCCAGGGTCTGAGCTTCCATCGTCAGCACACGCAGGTAGTTCGCCAGGCGACGGCCCGCGGCCACCGGATCGAGATTGCGGGCCAGCTCCGGGTCCTGAGTGGTGATGCCCGCGGGGTCGCGACCTTCCTGGAAGTCGTCGTAGAAGCCGGGCGCGGAGCCGAGCGCGGCGTACTGCGCGGCGAAGCGAGGGCTGTTGTCGCCCAGCGCGATCAGCGCGGCGGTGCCGATGGCGACCGCGTCCGCGCCCAGCGCCATCGCCTTGGCCACGTCGGCGCCGCTGCGGATGCCGCCGGAGACGATGAGCTGCACCCGGCGATGCACGCCCAGTTCCTGCAACGCCTGCACCGCCTGCGGAATGGCCGCCAGCGTGGGGATGCCGACGTGCTCGATGAACACGTCCTGGGTCGCGGCGGTACCGCCCTGCATGCCGTCGACGACGATCACGTCGGCGCCCGCCTTCACCGCCAGCTTCACGTCGTAGTAGGTGCGGGTCGCGCCGACCTTGACGTAGACGGGCTTTTCCCAGTCGGTGATCTCGCGCAGTTCGATGATCTTGATCGCCAGATCGTCCGGGCCGGTCCAGTCCGGGTGGCGGCAGGCCGAGCGCTGGTCGACGCCCTGGGGCAGGGTGCGCATCGTCGCGACGCGTTCGGTGATCTTCTGACCGAGCAGCATGCCGCCGCCGCCGGGCTTGGCGCCCTGGCCGAGCACGACCTCGATGGCGTCGGCCTTGCGCAGGTCGTCGGGATTCATGCCGTAGCGCGAGGGCAGGTACTGGTAGACCAGGTTCTTGGACTGGCCGCGTTCCTCGGGGGTCATGCCGCCGTCGCCGGTGGTGGTGGACGTGCCGACCTCGCTGGCACCGCGACCGAGCGCCTCCTTGGCCCGGCCGGAGAGAGCGCCGAAGCTCATGCCGGCGATGGTGATCGGGATATCCAGGTGCAGGGGGTATTTCGCGTGCCGGTCGCCGAGGACCACGTCGGTGTCGCAGCGTTCCCGGTACCCCTCGAGGGGGTAGCGGGACATGGACGCGCCGAGGAACAGCAGATCGTCGAAGTGCGGCAGGGCTCGCTTGGCGCCCCAGCCGCGGATGTCGTAGATGCCGGTCTCGGCGGCGCGCTGGATTTCGGCGATCACCGAGCGCGGGAAGGTGGCGGACTCGCGAAGCGTGGGATCGTGAGCGGGGGTTGTCATCGGAGTCTCCTGTCCGTGGTCGATCGGCAGGTCAGTAGGCGCTGACGTTGTCGACGTGGAAGTTGTAGAGCGAACGGGCCGAGCCGTAGCGGGTGAAATCGGCCGGATCGGCGTCCATGCCGGCGGCCTTCAGCAGTGCGGCCAGTTCGGCGAGGTGTTCCTCGCGCATGGGCTTGGCGACGCAGTCCGCGCCGAGGGAGGCCACCGCGCCGCGCACGTAGATGCGGGCCTCGTAGAGCGAATCGCCCAGCGCCTCACCGGCATCGCCGAGCACGACCAGGCGGCCTGCCTGTCCCATGAAGGCGCTCATGTGACCGATGTCGCCGCCGACCACGATGTCCACGCCCTTCATCGAGATACCGCAACGCGCGGCCGCGTTGCCCTCGATGACCAGCAGGCCGCCGTGCGCGGTGGCTCCCGCGGACTGGGAGGCGTCGCCGGTGACCCGGACGGTGCCCGACATCATGTTCTCGGCCAACCCGACGCCGGCATTGCCGCGCACGGTGATCGAGGCGTTCTGGTTCATCCCCGCGCAGTAGTAGCCGACATGGCCTGCGATGGTGACCTCGAGGTCGTCGGTGAGGCCGCAGGCCAGCGCGTGCGCGCCGCGCGGTTCGGTGAGGGTGACCTGGCGGGGCGCGTCGGAGCTGTGCAGCAGCGCGTTCACCTCGCGCACCGAGGTCTCGGTCAGATCCAGCCGGAGCGCGCCGCTCGCCGTCTCGGTCGCAGTTGCCATGGTGCTCACTGCCGGTGCCATAGGTAGACCTCTTCCGGTTCGGGTTCGAAGATGTGGGCGTCGGCGACGCCGGGCAGATCGGCCAGCGCGCGATATTCGGAGGCCATCGCCACCCAGCGGTCGGTCTCGGCGACCACCGCGGGCTTGCAGGCGATGGGATCGCGTACCACGGCGAAGGATTCGGAGTTGGCGACGAGCAGGGTGTAGAAGCCGTCGAAGCGCTCCATGAGCAGCCGCAGCGCCTTCTCCAGATCGACGCCCTGGGCCAGCCGGTCGGCGATGAACCGCGCGCCGACCTCGGTGTCGTTGTCGCTGTCGAACACCACGCCCGCGCGCTGCAATTCGTGCTGGACGCTGCGGTGGTTGGAGAACGAGCCGTTGTGCACCAGGCACTGGTCCGGGCCCACCGAGAACGGGTGCGAACCTGCCGCGGTGACCGCGGACTCGGTCGCCATCCTGGTGTGCGCGACGCCCTGCCGGCCCGCGGCCCGCGGCAGGCCGAACCGGTGCGCGAGTTCGGTGGGATTGCCGATGCCCTTGACGACGGTGAGATCCGCGCCGAAGCCGATGACGCGGGCGGCCGGTGCGATGCCGGGCACGGCGGCGGCCAGCTCGGCGGCGTCGATCGGGGCGTGCAGGACGGTGGTCGGCGCGAGGTCGATGCCCGTCACGGTCACGCCGAGCAGGTCGCCGAGTCCGGCGGCCAGTTCCGCGGCGGGCACGCCCGCGTCCAGCAGCGAGACGGTGGACTCGCCGGGCGGCGACCAGATCGGGTCACCGTAGACGGCCATGCCCGCCGAATCGGGTCCGCGGTCGCACATCTGGTCGAGCATGCCGGTCAGCAGCGCGCCGAGCCGCGGATACAGCGTTTCGTCGCGCAGGTGCAACCCGACTATTCCGCACATGGGGAAACTCTCTCTCTGAGTGGAGGACTGTCTGGTCGGGAACCGCCTCAGAAGGCGGTGAGGTAGCGGTCGATCTCCCAGCTCGAGACCGTGTTGTGCCAGGCGAAGAACTCCTCGCGCTTGAGGCCGCTGAAATAGGTGCTGACGCCGGGGCCCGCGCCGTCGAGCGCGGCGCCGATCACCGGATCGGCGTCGAGGGCGTCCATGGCGTGCAACAGGGTCATCGGCAGCATGTCGCCGTGGACGGCGCCGGAGCCCGGCTCGCCCGGATCGAGATCACGCTCGATGCCGTCCAAGCCGGCCGCGACGGTCGCGGCGATGGCCAGGTACGGGTTGGCCGAGCCGTCGCCGCCGCGCAGCTCGACCCGGTGGTGGTCGGGCACGCGCAGGTACTGCGTGCGATCGTTGCCGCCGTAGGTGGCGTAGCGCGGGGACCAGGTGGCGCCGCTGGAGGTGGAGGTCGCGCCGATGCGCTTGTAGGAGTTGACCGTCGGGGCGAGCACGGCCTGCAGGGCGCAGGCGTGGTCGAGAATGCCCGCGATGGTCGAGTACGCGGTGCGCGACAGGCCGAGCCCGCGCGGGTCGGCGGCGTCGGGGAACAGCGCCCCCGTGCCGTCCCACAGCGACAGGTGCAGGTGCATTCCCGAGCCGGTGCGGTCGGTGAACGGCTTGGGCATGAAAGTGGCGCGCATGCCGCGCTTCTCGGCGATCACCGACAGCAGGTAGCGGGCGGTGATGACGCGGTCGGCGGTGGTCATGGCGTCGGCGTAGTCGAAGTTCTGCTCGAACTGACCGTTGGCGTCCTCGTGGTCGCTGGCGTAATTACCCCAGCCCAGTGCGTTCATCGCCGCCGCGACCTCGGTGAGGTGGTCGTACATGCGGGTGACGTCGCGGGCGTCGTAGCAGGGCTGGCTGCTGGTGTCGGCGCGATCGGCGGTGCGCAGCCCACCGCCGGAGTCCCGGTCGACGAGAAAGTACTCGATCTCCGCGCCGACGTTCACGGTCAAGCCGCGCTTCGCCGCGCGAGCCAGGCTCGCGGCCAGCACATTACGCGGCGCGAACGGCCACGGCGTGCCGTCGACGTGCGGATCGCAGTGCACGAGCGCGAGGCCGGGGCGGATGAACGGGATCGGGGTGAAGGTCGCGGGGTCGGGGATCGCGACCAGGTCGGGATCGCGCGGCTGCTGACCCATGGTGCCCGCCGCGTAGCCCGCGAACCCGGCGCCGTCGACGGCGAGCCGGTCGGCGGCCTCGACGGGGACGAGTTTGGCGCAGGGCTTGCCCGACAGCGTGACGAACAGCGCCAGGATGTAGCGAGTGCCGGTGGCGCGGGCGAGTTCGGTGAGAGTGTCGGTGGTGGCGGCGGGGACCGGGGCGAGGGCGGTGTCGGTGGCCATCGGAGCTCCAGATGTCGATGCGGTTTCTCGGCGAAAGGTGTGGTGCGGCGGACTGTTCGGTGCGGGCACGTCTCGACAGCGCGGACACGCGCCCGTGAGCGCGGGCCGGTCCACCGCCGGCGGGAGTCAGCGCATTTCCCCCGCGCCGTCGTAGGGGTGCGGGCTGACGAGCAGGTCGTCCTCGGCGAAGCGCTCGTAGCGGAAGTCGCGCGGGTCCACGTTCGGTAGATCGGTGGTCCCCTTGGTGAGCAGGTCGGCGGCCAGGCGGCCGACCGCGGGGGAGATCTTGAATCCGTGGCCGGAGAAGCCCGCGGCCAGGAACAGTCCGGCGACGGGGGCGGGGCCGATCACCGGGTTGTAGTCGGGCGTCACGTCGTAGGCGCCGACGTAGGAGCCGGTGATCCGCGGGTCGGGCATGTCGGGCAGGCGGTGGCCGAGCTTCGCCACGACCTTGTCGATCGTCGACTCGTCGGCGCGGTTGACGTAGTTGTCGGGGTCGATGTACTGCGGCGCGCTGTGGTCGGAATTGCCCGCCAGGATCTCGCCGTTGGGTTCGCGGCACAGGTAGGACAGCCCGGCCAGATCGGAGAGCACCGGAACGATCGGTGTCGGCTCGCCCTGATCGATCATGACCAGTTGGGCGCGCTGGGCCTTGATGTCGATGTCGACCCCGGCGGTGGCGGCCAGGGCCGGGGTCCACGGCCCGGCGGCGAGGACGACGGTGCCCGCGTGGATCTGTGTGCCGTCGGTCAGGGCGACGCCGTACACCGCGCCGGTGGGACTCTGCAACAGCGTCGCGACCGGGGTGGACTGGCGGATACGCACCCCGAGCTTGCGGGCGGCGGCGGCGAATCCCATGCCGGCCAGGTAGGCGTCGCCGCGTCCGCCCAGCGGTTCGTAGGCGAAGGCCGCGAAATCGTCCAGATGCAGGCCCGGCCACAGCGCGCGCATCTCGTCGTGGTCGATGACATACGTGTCGATGCCCAGGCCCCGCATCATCGCGATGTTCGCGCGCAGCGGCTCGACGTTGTTCTCGCCGACGCCGACGACATAGCCGCACTGCTGGAATCCGAGATCGTCGCCGAGAAGTTCGGCGGCATGACGGAATACGTCCACGCCGTACCAGGACATGGCCGCCAGCGAGGGTGTCCCGTAATGGCAGCGCACCACGCCGCTGGACTTGCCGGTCATACCCGAGCACAGGGTGTCGCGTTCGAGGACGAGGACGTCGGTCTCGCCGCGCTCGGCGAGCGTCCAGGCGATCGCCAGTCCTTCCAGGCCGCCGCCGACGATGACGTAGCTGTGGGTTTCGGTCATTCAGTGCACCCCCTGCTTCATGGAGTGATGCTTCATGGAGTGACCCCGCTGTTTCATGGAGTGAATTGCTGTCGAACAACATGAAACTCCGTCGATATGTCGTCAGGGTTACGCGAACGTCAGTTCCGTGTGACCCGGCTGGGAGGGAATGCCGTGGACCATGCGTCAGGCGGAACGGTTCCGCTCGGTGGTGTTAACAGGAATGTCACTCGCGTGCATTCACCGGAAATCTGGTCGGCCGTCTACTGGGAAACCGGGACCGTTCACCACTGAGAGACACCGAATCTCAACGGCTGACCTGGATGATGAGGGAAAATGACGGAAGCGATCGCTGCGGCTGATACCGCATGGATTCTGGCGGCCTGCGCCGCCGTGGGCATCATGGTGCCCGGTCTGGCCATGTTCTACGGCGGCATGGTCAGCATCAAGAACACGCTGAACATGGCGATGATGACCTTCGGCGCGTTCGCCGTGGTCGGCGTGCTGTGGATCGTCTTCGGGTACTCGGCGGTGCTGGGTGACTCGATCGGCGGCCTCGGCCTGCTCGGCAACCCGCTGGAGTACTTCGGCTCCTCCGCCCTGCTGGACGCGCCCGCCGAACCGGGTCTGCCACCCGCGTTGATCGCCGCCTTCCAGCTGTTGTTCGCGGCCATCACCGTCGCCCTGATCTCGGGTGCGGTCGCCGACCGGATGAAGTTCGGCGGGTGGATGCTGTTCGCCGGCGTGTGGGCCGTGCTGGTCTACTTCCCGGTCGCGCACTGGGTCTTCGCCTTCGACTCCGCCGACGGCTCGGTGCTCGGCGGCTGGATCGCCAACAAACTGGGCGCCATCGACTTCGCGGGCGGCACCGCGGTGCACATGAACGCCGGTGTCGCGGCGCTGGCGCTGGTCCTCGTCCTCGGCAAGCGCGGCACTTTCCCGAACCCGCCTCGCCCGCACAGCCTTCCGCTGACCATGCTCGGATCGGGCATCCTGTTCTTCGGCTGGTTCGGCTTCAACGGCGGCTCGGCGCTGGCGGCGGGCAACTCCGCCGCCGTGGTCGTGCTCAACACCATCGCCGCGGCGTGCGCCGGTATCTGCGCCTGGCTGGTCGTGGAGAAGCTGCGGCAGGGGCGCGCCACCTCGCTGGGTGCGAGCTCGGGCCTGATCGCCGCGCTGGTCGGCATCACCCCCGCCTGTGGCGCTGTCTCGCCGATCGGCGCGCTGATCATCGGCGCGGTCTCCGGCGCCGTGTGCTGCCTGGCCGTGTCGATGAAGTTCCGCCTCGGCGTGGACGATTCGCTCGACGTCGTGGGCATCCACCTCGTCGGCGGCGTGATCGGCACCATCCTGATCGGCTTCCTGGCCGTGCCGGAGGCGCCCAACGCCGCGGCCGGCCTGTTCTACGGCGGTGGCGTGGATGTGCTGTGGCGCCAGTGCGTCGCGGTGATCGCGGTCTTCGCCTACACCTTCATCGTCACCATCCTCATCGCCAAGGTGCTCGACATGGTCATGGGGCTGCGTGTTCCGGCCGAGCACGAAGCCGACGGCCTCGACTCGACGATTCACGGTGAATCCGCCTACGTCCTGGAGACCACCACACTCACCACCACGGTCATCACTCCCGCGGCGACGGTCGCGGCGGCGGAGGCCATCGCCGCGGAGGCCGCCGCTTCGGAGAGCGCGAGCGACGACAAGCCCGAGCCGGGCGAGACCGAAGCAGGCAAGGCAGAAGCAGGCAAGGCCGGGGCCGAAACCCCGGCAGGCGCCACCGCCGACTGATCGACAGCGGGCCCCGAGACAGCAAGCCGGCCGGCTGGGACGCCACCCCACCCGGTCGGCTTCGTCGTGTCCGGAGGCGCGCACGTGGACAATTCGGACATCATCGTCGCCTGATCGTCGCCTGGCATTCACCCGGCAAACCCCATCGGCTCACCTGACCGCGTCACGCTGCCTCGACCACCGTCGAGATCGAAGTAGAGGACCGATGACGACGTCGAACCTGAGTCGCGTGGCCGCGCTGGCCGCTGCCGCCGCCCTGCTGGCGGCCGGATGCTCTACCGACGAGCAGGACGGGGACACCGCGCGGGCCACCTCGCCGATCGATTGGAACCTGGCGGACGCGCAGCGTTTCCACCGCGTGGCCACCTATCCGGTCCACCTGAATCGGCCCGCCGGGGAGCCGATCGAGACGGAGACGGTCGCGGAGATCTCCACCGTCACGCCGGACGGCAACACCGTCGTCTACACCGATGCCGCCGCCAAGCGCATCGGATTCCTCGACATCCGCGATCCCGCGAAACCGGCGGGGCTGGGCACACTCTCGCTGGCCGAGCTGGGCCATGCCGACGATCAGCCCACCTCCGTGGTCGCGCACGGGGAGTTCGTCCTCGTGGTCGTCGATACGACCGGCGGCAACTACGCCGCACCGTCCGGTCGGGTGGATGTCGTGCGCGTCAGCGACCGCACTCGGGTGCACAGCATCGATCTCGGCGGCCAGCCGGACTCGATCGCCATCAGCCCCGGCGGCGCGTTCGCCGCGATCGCGATCGAGAACCAGCGCGACGAGGAGTTCACCCCGAACGGCGGCGGGGAGGGCGATCTACCTCAGCCGCCCACGGGATTCCTTCAGCTCGTCGATCTCACAGGCGAGCCGATCGCGTGGCGGACGCGCAAGGTCGAGTTCGACGTCGAAGCGGCGCGCACCGCGGGGCTGGACACCCCCGGCGACCTCGAGCCGGAGTACGTCACGATCAACTCCCGCGGCCAGGTCGCGGTGACCTTGCAGGAGAACAACGGCATCGCGATCGTCGACGGGAAAACCGGTGCGGTGACCTCGATCTTCGGCGCCGGTGCGGTCTCGGTGGACGGCATCGACACCGCCGAGGACGGCGCGCTCGACCAGACCGGTTCGATCGCCGATGTCGCCCGCGAGCCCGACGCGATCGGCTGGATCGGTGACGATCACCTGGCCACCGCCAACGAGGGCGACTGGAAGGGCGGCAGTCGCGGCTGGACCATCTTCGACGCCGCCACCGGCAAGGTGGTCTGGGACGCGGGCAATGCGTTCTCCCAGCTCGCGGTGCGGACCGGCCTGCACATCGAGGGTCGCGCCGAGTCGAAGGGCCCGGAGCCCGAAGGGCTGGCGATCACCGAGATCGGCGGCCGTCCGACCGCGCTGATCGCCTCCGAGCGCAGCAATTTCGTGGCGGTCTACGACGTCGGCGACGTCACCGCGCCGAAGTTCGTCCAGATCCTGCCGACGACGCCGGGGCCGGAGGGCATCGTGCCTGTCCCGCAACGCGATCTGCTGATCGTTGCCTCGGAGGCCGATGACGCCGAAGACCGGGTGCGTGCCTCGGTGAACGTCTACGGGTACGGCGCCGATTTCACCACTGCCGCAGGCAAGCCCGCCTTCCCGTCGATCGTCGGTGGTGACCGGGACGGCACGCCGATCGGCTGGGGCGCGCTCGGCGCGCTGTCCGCCGACCCGGCGAACGAGAACCGTCTCTACACCGCCACCGACATCGCCTACGGACCGGCCCGCGTTCTGGGCGTCGACGTCTCGCGCACGCCCGCGCTCATCGACTCCGAGATCGTGGTCACCGACAACGGCTCCCCTGTGACGCTCGATGTCGAGGGTCTCTCGGCGCGTCCCGAGGGCGGTTTCGTGCTGGCCGTCGAGGGCAAGGAGGGCGCGGGCAACGAACTCGTCCTCACGGCCGCCGACGGCCGCATCGAAGAGCGGGTCGCGCTGCCCGCCGATATCGCGGCGGGCCTGGGCGGGCAGGGGCTGGAAGGTGTGGCCGTGGACGGCGAGGCGATCTGGGTAGTGGTGCAGCGCGAGATGAAGACGGACCCGAAGGGCCTCGCACGCATCGGCCGCTACACGCCCGGCAGCGGTGCGTGGGAGTGGTTCGGCTACCAGCTGGACAGCACCGACGCCGAGGGCGACTGGATCGGCTTGTCCGAGATCGCCGTCCACGACGGCGGACTGCTGATCCTCGAGCGCGACAAGCTCAACGGCCCCGATGCCCGGCTCAAGGCCGTCTACCGGGTGGAGATCCCTGCCGAAGCGGGTGTGAGCGCGCCGGGCGAAGTGCCGAAGGTGCTGCCCAAGAAGCTGGTTCGCGACCTGCTGCCTGATCTGCGTGCCACGAACGGCTATGTGCAGGAGAAGGTCGAGGGCCTCACTGTCGGCGGCAACGGGAACCTGTATGTGGTCACCGACAACGACGGACTCGACGACGCCAACGGGGAGACGGTGTTCCTCGATCTCGGCCCGGCCGGGACCGCGCTGAACGGCTGACATCGCGCACATGTCGGGGAGACCGGCCGGGTGGAGACGACATCCGCGCGGCCGGTTTCGGCGTCCCGGAGACCGCCACCGGTCGAGACGCCGGATCGCTCAGTCCTCTTCGTGGTTGTCCGGGTAGGCCGTGACAGCCAGGAAGCGGATCGGCAGTCGCACCAGTTCGTTCGGGCCGTGGATGCCCTCGCCGTCGAGCAACAGCGAATCGCCGGGCCGGAGGGTGTATTCCGCATCGCCGTGGCCGTAGACCATGACGCCTTCGAGCATGTAGAGCAGTTCGGTGCCCGCGTGCTGGAATCGCGGGAACACCTCGCTGGCATTGGTCAGGGTGACCAGAACCGGTTCGAGACGCTTGTGCTGACCGCGGAGCGAGCCCAGCAGTTCGTAGTGGTGGCCGATGCGGGTGCCGCGACCGACGATGACCGCGCCGCTGCCGGCCGGGACGTAGACGGCTTCGCGGACGGTGTCGGCCCCACGGAACAGCGACGTCACCGGCACGTCGAGACCGGCGGCGAGGCGGGCGAGCGTGGACAGACTGCACGAGGTCTGGGCGTTTTCGATCTTGGACAGCATGGCCTTGGAGATGCCGACCCTGGTGGCCATCTCGCCCACGGACATGCCGCTCGCCCGCCGCAGCGCCCGCACCTGACGAGCGATGGCGGCTTCCAGATCGCCGCCGGTCGGGGGCTCGCCGATGACTTCCCGCTGGACCGGGGCCGGATCGCCGGTGTCGCGGTGCACGTGGGCCGCGATCGTCGCGGACTCTGCGGCCTGTGCGGACTCTGCCATGTCGCTATCGTAGTCGGCGTTTCCTCACAGTGGACATCGGCGCGAGTGTGAGGTGCGTCGGATGCCGCTTCACCAGGCGGGCACCTCGAACCGGCGATCGATGGACCCGTAGCGTGCCTCGGCGCTGTCGATGAACTCGCCCAGGGCGATCGATCCGCCGGGCATGCGCAGCCGCGGCGGCGGACGCATGGGCAGGACCGCTCCGGCGACGAGCGCGCCTGCGGTGGCGAAGGCCGGGGCGTCGGCGCGCGCCTCGGGATCGGCGGGCGACAGCAGATCCGTGCCTGCGAGCGGGTTGGGACCGGATTGCGGTCCGGCGGCGATATCGGCGGCGAGGGCGGCGAGGTGGTCGGCCCGGGCGGGGGAGTCGGCGGTGCCCGGTGTGTGCGTGCCGGAATTCACGGCGACCTCGACGAGTTCGGCCATCAGGACCGGGTCGCCCAGACGAGCGGTCCAGTCGAAGATCGTCGAACGGAACAGTGCCGAGCGGGCCGCCCACGCCGAGCGCGTCCTGGCGTGCACGAACTGCAGGCGCTGATGGTCGATGAACAACAGCGCGGGCAGGGCGAGGTCGAGGGCGGTGCGCAGATCGGCGGGGTCGCGGGCGACCCGGACGGTGGCGGCGAGGAAATCGCAGCGGGCGGTCTCGAGCACGAGGTTCATCCGGGCGTTGGTCGCGCGGGCGCGGCCGATATGGAGCAGGGCGCGGTCGTGGTCGCCGCGCGCGCTGTGGGCCAGCCCGATGTTCAGGTCGCAGACGGCGGTATTGCGTCGGTAGGCCGCATGCGGTTCGAAGATCGCTCGGGCTGCTTCGAGATCGGCGATCGCGGCGTCGAGTTCGCCGAGCAGGACGCGGGTACCGCCGCGATTCTGCCGGCACACGGCCGCCCGGATCGGCTGCCCGGCCGCGGCCAGCGTGGCCTCGGCCGCGGTGTACATCTGTTCGGCGTCACGATGCTTGTCCTGCCGTAGGAACAGCCCGGCCAGGTTGGCTTCCACGACGGCGGTCAAGCGGTCGGGGGCGAAGCCCCGCAGTGCCGCGTGACTGCGCTCGAAGGCCGCCCGCGCCTCGGATAGCCGGTGTGTCTCCAGATAGACCAGGCCGAGGTGGCAGTTCGCGAGGGCGATGTGGCGGGTCTTGCCGTGCCTCGCCAGCCCGTCGCAAGCGTGGAGCAGAAGTTCCTCGGCTTCACGGAGATTGCCCAGCGCGAACTGACACATGCCGCGGACATCCTGGACCTGGGCGACTTTCGCCCATTCGCCGCCTTCGACGAAACTCGCCCGGGCCTGGTCCAGCAACCGCAGCGCCGGGCGGTATGCGCCGATGTGGGCCAGCACGCCGGCCAGGTGCACGGCGCAGTCGGCGGCCAGTTGGGCATCCGGCAGTTCCAGCGCATCTGCCCGGGCCGCGGTGAGCAGCGTCTTCGCGCGGTCGAAATCCTCGCGTTCGGCGTGCAGCACTCCGAGATACAGCTGCGCCCTGGCGTGGTGGCCGCGATCGGTGCCTGCCAGGATCGCGCTCGCGGTGGTGAGCAGGCGCTCGGCGGTGTCGAGCTCGCCGCGCGCCAGATGAACGGTCGCGATGTTCAGATCGCACCAGGCGACCTCACCGGCGTGACCGTCGGCCGCGAAAGCCGCCCTGGCCGAGCGGAACATCCGCAGCGCTTCGTCGTAGCGGCCGATGTCCTCGAGCGCCATGCCGGACGGGATCAGCATCTCCGCGGCCAGATCAGGACGACCCGCGGCGAGCAGTTCGGTGTGCGCGCGGGCCCAGGCGGCCAGCGACTGGTCGATGCGAGCCTGCTGGAGCCGGATCAGGCCGATGCGCCGGTGACAGTCGGCGCGGTCGAGGGCGCGATCGAGCGGATAGCCGCCGGTGGCCGCGGCCAGGGCG
Organism: Nocardia shimofusensis NBRC 100134; assembly: GCF_001613125.1. Classification (GTDB taxonomy): domain Bacteria; phylum Actinomycetota; class Actinomycetes; order Mycobacteriales; family Mycobacteriaceae; genus Nocardia; species Nocardia shimofusensis. Next base: position 123,627 of record NZ_BDBT01000005.1, on the reverse strand, counting down.
GTGACGGCATCCTCGTATCGTCCGGCCGCGGTGAGCACATCCCCCAGCGCGTCGTCGCATTCGGCGACCGCGGCGTAGTCGTCGAGGGCGGCGAACCCGGTTCGCGCCGTGCGTAGATGCTGTTCCGCGCGGGCCTGGTCGCCCTCGTCGGCGATCAGGCGGCCCAGTCGATAGTGGCTCGAGGCCAGGTCGTCGGGATGGCGATCGGCGTCGAGCAGAGGGATCGCCTCCTCGAGATGCCTGCGTGCGGTGGCGGTGTCGTCCAGGCGCACGGCCAGATCCGCGCGGGCGGTGTGGGTTGCGGCGATCTCGTCGGACCGGTTCGTCGCGGCGAATCCGCGGCAGGCGGCGTCGAACGCGGCGAACGCGGCGGCGCTGTCGCCGGTTTCGGCGAGGCTGCAGGCCAAGGCGTACTCGTTGTCGGCCTGGCGGTCGCGATCACCCAGGTGACCGAAATCGTCGGCGGCACGGCGCTGATACCGCGCGGACTCCGCGACGCGGCCCAGGTCGACGAGGATATCGGCGGTGAGTTCGGCGCCCTCGGCCCGGAACTCGTCCGGCGCGGATCCGGCGAGCAGGTCCTGGGCGGTGATCAGCGCGGTCGCGGCTTGTTCGAGTCGACCGGCCTGCGCGTGGGCCAGTCCGATGTAGTGCAGGCACTCGGCGTCGGCGGCAGGGGAACCGGCCGCGGCGGTGCGGGCGAGTGTGAAGGCCGCGACCGCCTCGGCGAAGCGCCCTGCCTCCAGCAGTTCGATACCGAGGAGGAACGCCTGGCTAGGCCATTCGGTCATATCGCGCTGCCTTCCTCGCGACGGGGCGGTGTGTACGAGCAGTCTCCTCGCTCGGCGGAGTGGCCGTGACTGTCCGGGCGTCCGATCCGGGGGATCGGTCTTTCCTCGGGCGCGGTCGCCGCGTCCGGGAGAGAGGAGTCACGACAGATGGATCATCAGGACACCGTCCCGGGTTTCGATCACGCACTCGCGGTGTTCCGGTCCGCGGTGGATCGGGTCCCGGCCTACGCGAAGTTCCTCTGTGACAACGGTATCGAACCCGAGGCGATCCACACACCGGCGGACTTCGCCGCACTGCCCCCGGTGACCAAGGACAACTACTTCCAGGCCTATCCGCGCAACGATCTGATGGCCGGGGGCGACATCGGTGTCGCGGGTATCTGGTCGTCGAGTTCGGGCTCCACCGGCCGTCCCGGCTACTGGGCGCGCGACGAGATCGCCCACGCGCAGGGCGTCGTGCTGCACGGGCGCATCCTGCGCCAGTTCGGCGCGCACCGGCGGCGCACCCTGGTGGTCGTGGCCTTCGCGATGGGCAACTGGATCGGCGGCACCTACACCATGCGGTCCGTCGAGGGGTTGGCCGCGCGTGGATACCCGGTCTCGGTGATCGCGCCCGGTCAGAACGTCGAGACCGTGCGCGCCGACATCGCCGAACTCGGCCCCTACTACGAGCAGGTCGTGCTGGCCGGATACCCGCCGTTCGTGCGCGACGTGCTCGACGGCGCGGGCCCGCACGTGCTCGGCCAGGATCTGAAGCTGCTGCTGGCCGGGGAGAACATCACCGAGTCCTGGCGCGACCGGGTACTCGAGCTGATGGGCAAGCCCGGCCGTGTCGAGGACACCTGCCTGGTCTACGGCACCGCCGACGCGGGCATGATGGGGCACGAGACGCCGAGCACCATCGCCGTGCGCCGCCTGGCCGAGGCCGATCCCCGGCTCCGGCGGCGCCTGTTCGCAGACGCGGCGGTGACTCCCACTCTGGTCGAGTACGACCCGCGCTACCGCTACACCGAGACCGACGAGGCGGGTCGCCTGCTGTTCACCGTCGCCAACGCGATGCCGCTGGTCCGCTATCGGATCAACGACGAGGGGGAGGTCCGCACCGCCGTCCGGCTCGCCGCCGAGCTGCGCCGCGCCGGTCACGGACTGCGATTGCGCACCTGTTCGCCGTCGTCGGCCTTCCTCGTGCTGCGGGGCCGACCCGATGTGGCGGCCACCTTCTACGCGGTGAAGATCCGCCCGGACGGCATTCGTGCCGCGCTGGCCGACCCGCGCGTCTGCGACGACCTCACCGGCAAGTTCGTGCTCGCCACCGTCGCCGACGCGGGGTCACGTGACGAGCTGCGCCTGCGGGTGGAACTGCGTCCCGGCGAGCGTCGGGCTCCCGGGTTGGCTCGCGTGGTCGCCGCTGTGGTGACCGAACAGCTCGAGGCGACGAGCGCGGAATACCGGGAACTGCGCCGCGCCAGGGGCGCACTGGCCGAACCCGTCGTCGAGACGATGCCCTTCGGCAGCGCCGATTTCCGGTACGCGATCAAGCACGCCGGGCTGCGGCGCGCGGGCTGAAACGAGCCGGATCACCCGCCCCGCCACACGGTTTCGCTGTGGGGCGGGGCCGGTCTCAGCGCTGAACCAGACCGCGCAGGACGAGGTCGGCGACGATGCGCGCGTTGTCCTCGGGGGCGTGTTTGCGCCGGGTGAAGCAACGCAGCAGCAGCGCGTTGGTCAGTTCGGCGGCCACCTCGATCGGATCGTCGACACCCGCGAACACGCCGTTGCGGCGACCCTCCGCGATGATCGGCGCGATGATGGCGGGCAGGTTCAGCTCTTCCTTGAGCGGCTTGACCCGATCCGGCTCACCGTAGGTGTCGTGCGCGAGCGCGAGCATCAGGGCATCGGTGAACGGCATGTCCTCGGTGCAGACCTTGGCCAGGCGCAGCAGGTAGTTCTCGACGATGGCGGTCTCGTCCAGCTCCAGCAGCAGATCGTCGTCGATGGCCTCCTGGATCGCCTTGAACCGCGGCCGCAGCGCACCGACGATCAGATGCGTCTTGGTGGGGAACAGTTTGCGCAACTGCTCGATCGGGACGCCGGAGGCGACGGCGATGTTCTCCAGCTTGGCCATGAAGTAGCCGCGCTCGGCGAATTCCTCGCGCGCCACGGCCAATACAGCCGAACGGGGGTCACGGGGAAGCTCGGTGGAACGGCGCACCGATTGACGTACCAGCGGCAGATCGTCGAGATGTTCGTGCGCGCCGCCGGTGTCGAGAACGCCGCCGAGAACGGCCAGCAGGGAGTCGGCGACCAAACGGGGCGTGACCGAGCCCGGATCGCTGCGGTGGCGGAGCTGAAAACCCTCGAACAACGCGTTGACCACCACGACCAGCGACTTGGGGGTGAACGGTCGGCGCAAGGTCAGGCCGTTCTTCGCGAGCGCTTCGTCGTAGACCGCCAGGAGCCGGGCGTCGCGGCGCGCGTAATCGGCGCGCACCGAATGTGCCGCGCGGGGGGTGCTGTCGGCGAAGGCGTGTGCAAGCACCCGGCGCGACACCGCACGCGGGTCGGTCAGTATGGGAAAGAAGGCGACGACGAGATCGCGCAATGCCGTGGTGGGCGGACCGCCCTGGGTGCCTAAAGCGCGTACCCGCGCGCGTATCTCGGCCTCGCCGCTGCCGGGTCCGTCGATCAACCTGTCGATCAGCGCCTGGATGTAGGTGCTCTTGTCGGAGAAGCGGCGATAGAACGTCGCATTGGACACGCCCGCGGTATTGAATACTTCCTCGGCCGTCAACCCCCGGTCCAGCAACTGCTCGGGACGTGCGATCAGGGCCGACACCCCTGCTTCGATGAGCTTGGAGAAGGTCGGATCTGCTGCGCTAATCGGTCTGGGCCCCTTTCACCTTCGGACGCGCGAGCATGCATGCGCCCCCTGTACATACGGAGGTGAGAGTACTTCATTACATGCCACGAGAGCCGGGTCTCTCGGATGAGAGCGGGTGCCTGCGCGAACTGGAGTGATCTCCGGGCAATCTCGGAATTCAATGGTGATGGATGACAAGTCGTCATCGGTGGCTCGGCCGCAACCGGAGGGTGTCGCTACATGACCTTTCAGCAGTCTTCTCGTTTCGCCAGCGAATACCCCGCGGCTGGATTGACCAAACGCGAGATCGAGGTTCTGCTCGCCTGGCTTCGCTCCGACACCAAGGCGCAGGTCGCCGCCGAACTGTTCATCACCCCGGCCACCATCAACACGCACCTGGTGCGCATCCGCGAGAAGTACGAGGCGGTGGGTCGCCCGGCCACTACCAAGGCGGCGCTGGTGGCACGCGTGTTGCAGGACGGCATGATCGCGCTCGACGCGCTGTAGCGCCTCGGCGGTTTCAGGCGGTGGCGGTGTGCCGGACGGACTCGGCCTGCACGCCCCGGGCGGTGAGGGCGGCCATCGTCGCGGTCATCAGGTAGCGGGCGAAGGACGCCGGGCGCATGGTGTCGAGGGTGCCGGTCGTGCCGCAGCCGGTGTCGAAGCGGGCGGACGCCGCGCAGTCGCTCACCGCGAAACGCACATCGACCCGCACGAATCCGTCGGCTTCGACGATCACCTCCGCGACCGGTCTGCCCTCGTGCGGCTCCCGGCCCGCGCGGGTGGGCGAGCTGTCGAGAGAATCCCTGATCGCGACAGCGCGAGCCGCCCAGCCGCGGTCCGACGGCCGCGCGGGACGCTCGGCGACGTCGTGCACCGCATCGATCAGATCGCTCAGCGCGCGATCGGCGACGGTGATCTCGTAGACCCCGGTTTCGTTCACCCCGACAGTATCGAACGCGCGGCCGGGGGAAGATAGTCCTCGATTCCATCGACATCCCGGTGGGTCTGTGCGCATCGGATTCGACGCCGTGTCATCTGTTCGGCCGATTCCGGAGGCGCGGCAACCGGATGCACAATGCGCCTGGGGCGTGGTCCGTGCCGGACAATCGCAGACTGCCCCGCACGCCGGGGATGTCGTGAGGGAGGACCGATGCCGCCGTATCCGAAGGCGAGCTGGGTGAGCGAGTCGTGGTGGGCCCCGACCGCCGCCGACCGCACCACCACCCGCCGGAAGCTGGCGGTGCTGTGGTCGAAGGCCGCGGCCGCTCCCAAACCTCGGCACAAGGAGTTCGTCGACGAACTCAAGGGCTGGTCGGGTCAGCTCGGCGACGGCCGGGAGTGGGCGCGGGCGAAGTACGGTCCGCTGGCGGCGTTCCTGGCCCGCACCGACAGCGCCCAGGACGAGCCGGCGGGCTGGCTCGCGGTATCGCGCATGTATGCCGACTACGGCGATCCGCTGGCGCGCTTCACCGCCGGGTTCGCGGCGGCAGCGCACGAGTACCGACCCCGCGGGCTGCCGCACAGGCTCGGCGACTCCGTCAAATGCTATGAGTTGCAGGTCCCCCCGACGGTGCGGGCGGCGATGGTGCGCGAGCACGGCGGCGTGGGCACGGGCGGGGTGCTCGATTCCGCCGCGGCCGCAGACGACTTCGTCGCCGACCCCGAGCGCCATCACGACGACTACCGCGCGCTCGCCATGCGTCGCTATGCCTCGGTGCTGCTCGAGAAAATGGCCGACTTCGCCGACGACCCGCGCGCGCGGGCGGCGTTCACCGAGCAGATCGCCGCGTTGGCGGTCTTCGGTGATCCCGAGCAGCCGCCGCGCGCGCCGCTGCCGGAGGAGCACGCGCGGGCCGAACAGTTGCTCGGAGTGCAGATCCGCGCCGATCCCCGCCTCCGCGAGGACCCGGATCTGCCCGAAGCCTACCTGCGCGCCCGCAGGACGCTGCTGCGCTGGCAGGTCGAAGGCCGTGAGCTGGTCGATGCCAGGATCATCTACCGGAAGCTGAGGTCGGCCCGGCTGGACGCCGGGCGCGCCGAGCAGCGCGTCGCGCGGTCCGAGGTACCCATCGACGCCGAATTGCTGTCTGTCCACGCCGATCTCGCGATCGAACCCGCGGGATACCGCGAGGTGCGCGACGCGCAGATTCTCTCCCGCGCCCGTGCGTGCCTGTCCGAGTATCGCGCGCCGAGTCCGGACGGGTCGGGCGACTGCTGGGAGAAGTCCCTCGCGCTCGGCGTGCTCGCCGCTCCGGGTGAGCTGCTGCCCGCCTCCGCGGATCCGGCCGAGCTGGTGCGTACCGCCTGGAAGCAGGGCTGCGACCGGACCGGTGCGGCGCGACCGGAAGGGGCGGTGTCGGCGTCGGTCGAAGCGGCCGCGCGGCTGGTGGACGCGCTGCTGTTCCTGGCGGTCGGGCAGGTGACGCAGGTGCGGGACCGGCCCGAGTTGTATCGGGGAGCCGAGGCCGCCCGCCGTACCGCGCTCCGGCACGCGGAGGCCGAGGCGACGCTGGAAGGGCAGGGTTTCACCGAGGGGGTGCCCTGGTGAGCGCAGAGCGGACTGGTGCGGCGGTCATGGTGATCGACGATCGGGGCGTGGTGAGCTGGTGGTCCGGGCGGGCACCCGCGGTGCCGGGCGTCGACCTGCGGGTCGGGCCGGGGATCACGGGAAGGATCGACCCGGCGGCCCCGCAGCGACTGCTGTCCTGGGCCGTCGATGCCGGCGCGCCACCCGGACCGCTCGGCGCGGCACTGGCCGATCCCGAACTGGCCGATCTGGTGGAACTACTGCGCGAGCGAGGCGAGGCCGCCTACTCCCTGGACTGCCCCGGCCTGACAGGCCCCTGGCGCGAGCGCGCCCGGATCGCGGCTGTCGCCCGCTGGACGATGCGCCCGATCGATCACGGCGCGCTGCTGATCGACGAAGCCGTCGCCGAGCACGCCGCAGGCGGGGTGACCGCGGCGGGCAGATTGTTCCGGCACGCGGAGTACGCGTTCGCGCAGTTCGGCGAGCGTTGCCGCGAAGGCGAACTGTCCGCCTCGGCACTGGAACTACTTCGTCTGGCCGCGCCCGCGGCCGCCGCACACGGCCTGAACGACGCCGCCGCAGAACTGCGCGCCGCACTCGACGGCGCCGAAATCATCGACACCGTAGCGCTGCTCGACGCGGTGCGACGCTGGTCCACCGACACCGACGCCCCCGGCGCCGTCTCGGTGGCCGCCACCCTCGGCGGCGATATTCCGCCTGCCGACATCGACCAGGTGCCGCTCGACCCGACCGTATTGCCGCCGCGCATCATTTCCTGGCACGGAGCCCACATCCCCGAACTGCGCGTCGAACACCACCGCGACACCGACACCTTCCAGCTCAGCGCCCACCTCGTCCACGGCGTCGACCCGCTGTGCCGTGAGGTCGTCGACCTGCTCGCCTACGCCGCCGATCGCGAGACCGGCGCACTGCTCGCCGCCACCGCGACCACGGTGAACGACAGGCTCGTGGTCGCCGAACTCCCCGCCGCCGGAAAATTCCTGGGCGCCGTGCATTTCGGATTGTTCGCCGCGGACATCCCCCCGGCCGCCCTGCGCCGCGACCCGATCGGCCGCCTCCTCGTCGATGCCGACCGCGCGATGATCGACGCCTGGAATCAGCACCGAACCGCCATGGTGACCCTCGCCTCCGTGCCCGCGAGCGCCTCCGAAGCAGACCTGGAGGAAGCCCGGCTCCGTGGTGAGGAACACCTCCTGCTCGCCGAATCCGCAGCGCTCGACGCCCAGCGCGTCGTGACCGGTCTGCTCGCAGAACTCGGTACATCGGACGGTCTCGCGCCGACCGGCATGCTGACCGCCCGACTCGCGGCGATCGCGGACTATCTCGACATATTGCGTCGCCCCGAGGTCGCCGCCGACCCACTCACGCTCACCGAGCTGACCCCGCCCGACGGCGAATCGGATCGGTGACCGGCCCCGTCGACGTGCTCGTCCGGGCCACCGATGCCGGCGACACCTACCTCACCTGGCGCTGGCTCGACGACCCGGCGCACCCCGAGTTCGCGGTTCTGCCCGCCGCCCGAGTCGCCGAAGCAGGCGAGCTGCTGGCTGTCGGCCTGCCCGCGGCGCTCCCCGGCGAGACCGCGGCCGCGGGCGTGCATCGGGCGTTGACCGCAGGCCCGTTCGCGACCCGAGCGGGGGAACGTGCCCTGTCGACCGCGCTCACCGACGCGGTGTTCCCGCAGCGACTGCGCAGTCAGATCGTCGAACGCGCCAGGGCGTCGGCCGGGGTGCGGGTCCGGTTCACTCCGAGTCCTCGGCTGGCCCGCATTCCGTGGGAGCTGCTGTTCGTGACCGCCGAGCAGCGGCTGCTCGAGGTCGTCGAGTTCGTGCACGAGCCCCCGGCCGCCGTGCACGCCGAACGTCCTCGGCTGCCCGAGGACTGGGAACAGGCCCGCGAGCGCCCCGCACTGCTCGTCATCGACCCGCCCACGCCGCGCAGTGCGGTCGGCTACGGCCCGGTGCTCGATCGTTCCGATCAGCTGCTGTTCCTGCGCCGGTTGTCCCGGCACGCCGCGAGCGGCCGGGTGCCCCGGGCCGAACGGGCGAGCGCGATCAGTGCCATGACCCGCCATGATCTCAGCGCCGCGCTCGCCGTTCCGCGCTCGCGCCTGTTCTACCTGGGCCACGTCTCGGCGCGTCCCGACGAGCCGGGGTCGGCGGCCCTGCACTTGTCCGACACCGCGCAGACCTGGGGCGAGGCCGAGCCGCTGCGCCGCGTCGGCCCGGACGGCACGCCGCACGCCGACCCGCAGGACCACCGCCCGCTGGCCGCGCTGGACCTGTTGCTGGGCACCGTCGATGCCGACGAGCCGGTGTGGCGCTCCTACGGCAGCACGAGACCGCAACGCGGTCACGAACTGTGGCCGATGCCGCCGCGGGTGGCGATGATCGTCTGCGAAGGTCACGCCGACTTCCGCGCCGAGGAGACCTTCGGTCTGGTCGTGGCCATGATCCACGCCGGAGCGGGCCTGGTCACCACCACCCGATGGACGCTGCCCGCCGACCGCGAATTCCGCGGACTGCCCGGCGTCGGGCCGGGCTCCCGGCCGGTGACCGATCTGGCGCTGCGCGTCGACGCCGCGCACGAGAGCCTCGATCCGGTCGCCGATCTGACCGCCTGGCAGCGCGAACGACTCCGCGCCTGGTGCGACGGCTCGGTCGAGCCGACGACGGGCACACCGCTGGTCTGGGCGAGTCCCACCCATACGATCGCCCCATCGCGCGCGGTGATCGTGGCCGCCGGGTGAATTCGCGCGCGTGAATTCGCGCACGGGAGCGCGCACACCCGCGTTGTGCGCTACTCGTGTGCGCCGTGCGCCTCGGTCGTAGTTTTCGAGCAACCACCGAGCGTCTGGTGTACGCCGATCACCTCGCGCTCTGAGTGGCTGTCCGCGGTCACGCCCGCACGGCCGACTGCTCGGTCTCGATCAGCGCACAGCCGGGAGCTGAACCCGGACGAGACGGCCGCGCATGCGTACCGTTTCCGGTATGGCGGAGTTGGTTCTCGGTCCGGTCCTGCGGCACGTCGACGCGACATCCGCGGCGGTGTGGGTGGAGACGGACGCGGCCTGCGAGGTGGAGGTACTGGGGTCCCGGACCCGCACGTTCCAGGTCGGCGAGCAGCATTTCGCCCTGGTGATCGTGCGTGGACTCGCCCCGGAGACCTCGACGCCCTACGCAGTCGCCCTCGACGGCGCGTCCGTGTGGCCGGAACCGGACGCGGCCTACCCGCCCTCGACGATCCGCACCCGCCCGGTCCGGACGCTGCTGTTCGGCTCCTGCCGGGCGGCGAAGGCGACGCCGGGCGCGCTCGCGGCGGATACGATCGGCCCCGACGCGCTCGACGCCTACGCGGTGCGGATGAAGAAGCTTCCCGAGCGCGAATGGGCCGACTGGCTGGTGCTGCTCGGCGACCAGGTCTATGCCGACGAACCGACCCCCTACATCCGGCAGTGGCTGGCCGACCGGCGCGGCGACGAGGAACCGGTCGGGGAGGTGGCGTCGTTCCGCGAATACGCCGAGCTCTACCACGAGTCGTGGTCGGACCCGGAGATCCGGTGGCTGATGTCCACCGTGCCCACTTCGATGATCTTCGACGATCACGACGTGCGCGACGACTGGAACACCTCTGATGTCTGGCGTGCGAAGATGGCGCGGAAACCCTGGTGGCGCAAGCGGATCCGCGCCGGGCTCGCGTCCTACTGGGTGTATCAGCATCTGGGCAATCCCGACCCGGAGGAGATGGCCCGCGACCCGCTGTACCGGGCGGTTCTCGAGGCCGACGGCGATGTGCAGACCATGCTGGAGGACTTCGCCGAGGACGCCGACGGGGAGATCGACGGGCGCAAGCCGGTCCGGTGGAGCTACCGCCGCGATTTCGGCCGGACCCGGCTGCTCATGATCGACACTCGCAACGGCCGCATCCTCGAGGGGCAGCGCCTGATGATCGGCGACGCGGAGTTCGCCTGGCTCGAGGAGAACGCCGCAGGCGACCTGGACCACCTGCTCATCGGCTCCTCGCTGCCGTGGCTGATGCCGCACCTGCTCAGCCACCTGCAGTCCCTGAACGAACGCGCGGCCGGTCAGCCGGGGTGGCGGGGCAAACTGGGCGAGAAGGTGCGCCAGGCCGCCGACCTCGAGCACTGGCCCTCCTTCCGCGCCTCCTTCGAGCGACTGGCCCAGCTGATCCGGCGGGTCGGCACGGGACCGGACGCGCCGGCCACGATCTGCGTGCTCTCCGGCGATGTGCACCACAGCTACGCCGCCCGCGCCGACTACCCGGGCGGCACCGATTCCGCCGTGCTGCAGTTGGTCTGCTCGCCGGTGCACAATGCCCCGCCGCGCGTCTTCCATCTCGCGTTCGCGCTGTCCTGGGCCGAGCCGCTCGCGGGCGCGCTGCGCAAACTCGCCGACCGCCGCGGCATCTCACCCGACCCGGTCCGCTGGGAGAAGGTCAGCGGCCCGCACTTCGGCAACTCCATCGCGACGCTGCGGCTCCGAGGTCGCAGCGCGCGGTTCGTTCTGGAGACGGCGCGTAGGGAACGGGGGCTGGTGCGGGTCGCCGATCTCGACCTCGGCTCGGTGTGATCGCCTGCGCCGGACTACCGGCGCAGGCCCGCCGCCTCGGCTGCCGCGGTGAGTGTGTCGAGCCCGAAGGCGTCGACCGGGCCGAGCGCACCGGTGCCGAGCAGGCCGCCGTCGAGTGCGGTCTGCGCGCCCCAGGCGAGGATGGCCGCGGTGAAATCGTAGGGATCACCGCCGGTGAGGGTCACCGAGGCCAGCACGCGGCCGGAGGCGTCGGACGCCTCGGCGACCGCCCAGGTTCGGGTGCGAGCGCGCGACTCCGGGCCGGGGCCGCCGGTCGAGCCCTTGACGACCCGGGCCAGAGCGTTGTCGACGAGTCGCTTCACCGGTCCCACCCGGGTGAGGACATCGGTGAGCAGCGTGGTGGCCTGCACGCCGCGGGCGGCTGCCGACGCGGGCACGCCGAGGTAGACGCCGGCCTCACGCAGGCGTGGATAGGAGCGCGTCAGCGTGAAGTGTTCCGACCCCGGCACGCTCACCCCGGTATGCGGACTGCCCGCGACGTCGAAGGTGTGCAACCGTGCGCCCGTCCGCTCGGCAACGACCCTGCCGCCGCGCAGGGCGAAGCCGGGTTCGAACAACATGCCCGCCATGGAGGCACGCGTGCCGCCGCTGGTGCCCGGTGCGGCGATGAAGTAGCCGATGTCCGCGCGCACGGCGTCGGGGGCCTCCCGCAGTGCCAGTGCGGCGGCCAGATTGCCGGGGACGTAATCGAATCCGAACGCCGTCAGCAGTCCGGAGCCTGCCGCGCGGGCCCGGTCGTCGTGGTCGAAGACGGTGCGGATGAACGGTCCTTCCCCGGTGGAGTCGAAGTAGTGCGCTCCCGCCGCGACGGCGGCCTCCAGCGCGGGGCCGCCGAAGCGGAGGAACGGCCCGACGGTCGTCACCAGCACATCGCCCCGGTCCAACAGGGCGCGCACCGAGGCGGGATCGGTCACGTCGGCCACGGCGGTCTCCGCGCCGCCGACGTCGGCGGCCAGTTTCGCCAGTGCGGTGGCATTGCGTCCGGCCAGCACCGGGGTCGCGCCCCGGGCGGTCAGCGCTTGCGCGGTGAGCCGGCCGGTATACCCGGTCGCCCCGAACAGCACGATCTTCGGCATGGTGCCCTCACCTACGTTTCTTCTCGTCGGTCGAACAGAGGCCGGAGTCACCGCCGCCCCTCCGACTCACCATAGGCAGCGATCGGGAGCCGTGCGTCGACCCGCCCTCCCACGGCCCACGCACCGCGGCCGGCGCTATGCGCGATGGAACCTGTCGCGCACCAACTCCATGCGGGCCCGTAATTCGTCCGCGCTGATCACGCCGCGCTCCAGCAATGCGTGGGCGGTGACGAGGGCCGAGCGGGCGCGCACCGGGAATTCGCGGTAGATGGTCTCACCGAGAGCGTCTTCGGCATGCCTGCGTTCGAGATTGTCCAGTGCGCCACGCCAGGACAGGCATTCGCAGGTGGCCTGCATGCTCGACTCCCACGGGTCGGGCGTGCGATCCAGTTCCGGCAGGGCGGATTCGCGGGTGGCGCCGGTGGGCAGGGTGCTCAGCAGGACGTCGTAGGGGCTGCTCACGAGCGGACCTCCTGTCGCGTCGCGACGTCGGCCTGGTCCGGCGGCCGGGTGGCGGTCCAGTCGACCTGGGGAAGCGCGACGCCGATCATGGTGTCGCGGGTCACGATCGCCGCGAGCTGATCCTCTGTCCAGCCCTCGGTGCCCGGGGGGCGCATCGGCATCACCATGAAGCGGGACTTCTGGTTCGAATCGTGCACCCGCACCTCGACCTCGGGCGGGAAGCGCAGGCCGAATTCGGCGAGTACCTCGCGCGGCCATCGGACCAGGCGCCTGCGGTAGTTCGGGGTGCGATACCAGTCGGGCGACATGCCGAGAACCGGGCGCGGGTAGCACGAACACAACGTGCAGACGATGACGTTGTGCACCTGCGGGGTGTTCTCGAGGACGTAGAAATAGGTGTAGTCGCTCGGTGTGCCGGAGCCGGTGGGGTCGCGCCAGTCGATGCCGATCTCCTTGCAGGTCTCGGTGCCGTCGGTGAGCAGGCGCGCCTTGAAGTCCGGGTCGAGCCACGCGCGGGCGACCAGCCGGGACCCGCCGTGCGGACCCACCGCCTGGGCCCACTCGGAGAAGCGCCGGTGGTCCTCGTGCGAGAACAGGCCCTTCTCGATGGCGAGTTCGCGGATCGCCGTCTCCAGCACCTCGAACTCGCTGATCTCCTGACCTGTCCGGATCGGGGCGTGCGCGTCGTGATCGTCGTGATCATGGGTGTGGCTCAACGGGATTCGTCCTCCTCGGCGGGGTCGGGATGCGGGGCGGGGTCCGGCTGCGGTGCGGGGTCGAGATCTCCGGCGGGTTCGAGCCAGCGCTCGGAGACCTCGGTCTCGAGAGTGTCGGCGGCGCAACCGGTGTAGGCCGGCCACAGCTCCGTCTGCCGGAACCTGACCACATAGAACGGTTCGACCCGGCCGTCGTCGCGGCCCCATGCCTCGTCTTCGGGGATGACCCATGCGGGTCGGTAGTCGACGACGACGCCGGTGCGGCCGCGGGTGTAGGCCTGGGTGCGCGTGTGGAACATACTGGTGGCCTGACGGACGGTGACCCGATCACCGAGGCGGTACCTGCGGTGCGTTTCCGGCGGGTCGGCCGTCATCGCGGGCCCGCCGATCGGGAGCGGACCTCGTCGATCTTCGCCGACAGTTCGTCCGGGGTGATCAACCCCTTGGCGACGAGGGTCTTCGCCGCGACGGTCGCCCATCGCGCGTAGTAGGGGAGGCCGAAATACAGCGTCGCGCCGAGGTCGTTCTCGGCGCGCCTGCGTTCCTCGGAGTTCCACACCCCACGCCAGCCGAGGCATTCACAGGTGACATAGGTGTTCATCTCCCAGGACTCTTCCTCCTTCTCCAGGTACTCGACCGGTATGTCCGGCTGTCCGCCGACGTCGTGCAGGACGTGACGCAGGGCGGCGAACAACTCGTCGGAGATCTCGTACGGGGAGTCCAACGGTTGCCGGACCGCCGGTGCGATGCCGGCGACGCGTTGCTGCAGTCGATCGAATCCGAGCGGTGCGCTCACAAGGGCTCCCACGGGAAGTCGGTCGGGAGGTCAGCCCATCGAGAGGCAACCCTGGAAGGTCTGGAAGTCTCCGGCGAAGCCCATGCCGCCGGTGCAGGTCGGGGTCGATGTGCCGGTGACCGTCACCGTCGCGCCGGGCCCTGCGATGCCGATCGACAGTCCGGGCCGGACTCCGCTGGTGGTCACCGTCGCGCCGGGGCCGAGGGCGAGGGCGGCGGGACCCGACCACGGGGTCGCGGTGGAGGTCGCCACGCCGCCGTTCTGGGCGATGGCCAGCGACAGGCTGGTCTGACTCGCCTGGGCCGAAGCGTCCCCGCCGAGCCCGTAGGCGGCCGCGGCGCCACCGGCGGCGCTGGTGGCCGAGCATTCGGCGTCCGATGCGGTGATGGTGACCGTGTTCGCGCCCGGCGCCGGGCAGGAGGTGGATTCGGCAGCGGCCTGCGGGGCGGTCAACAGGAACAGGGCCGCGAACGGCGTGGCTGCGATGAGTGCGGTGAGTGCGGTGGTTCCACGGGGCATGGCTACTCCTCAGCGCGATCCGGGCGCGAGGGCAGTCGATTCAGTCCCTCGTCGCCGGTCACGCGGTTGTCGGTGCTGTGCTTGTCGGACGTGGATCTCCATGGCGGCCGGGGAGTCGTGCTGATTCCCGGGGCGCACACGCTCCACGCTAGCCCGCATTCGATGCGTATTCGATACAGATTCGGTCACGGCTGCGCGACACGCGCGGCGCCGCTGCCAGGCGTTAACACCTGCAAAAACACCCCTGATACCTCCTTCGATGGGGGACAACAGAATTCGCCATCTCGATCTCGGTGGGGTTCGTCGGTGCAGGTCCGCGACGCCGGGACGATCGATGTAGGGGTGCACATGAACGTCAGAATTCCGGCCCTGGCAGCGTTGGCCGTGATCGCCGGTCTGCTCACCGGCTGCGACGGAGACGACGAGCCGATCACGCTGCCGAACAGCGTCGCGGCGCCGAGTGAAGTCCCCCGACCTGGTGGTGCGCACCCCTCCGGCGTCGAGTCGACGACCGAACCCGGCGCACCGGGGCAGACCACCCCGGCTCCGATGCCGGTCACCGGACCGGCCGGGACCCCACCGGCCACCGCACCGGGGACATCGGACGGCAGCGGCGACGGAATGTGCCTCGACCCCGATTCCGGCCTGGTCACTTCCGCGATCGCGAGTCTGGAGCCCACGGCGTCCGGCGAGGAGCCGTGGACCATCCGGGAGGTGAGTGAGGATCCGATCTCGCAGGGATGCGACGACCTGCTGTCCTATGTGGCGGTGGAAGGGTCGGGCATGCATCCGGCCGTACACATTCTGTTCTTCACCGAGGGCCGCTACCTGGGCACCGGCTCGGACCAGCCCTACGCCTACACGTCCGTCATCGACAACTCGCGTGAGACGGTATCGGTGGAATACCGCTGGCCGCGTGCGGAAGATCCGCTGTGCTGCCCGCAGGGCGGCCCGAATCTGGTCGTCTACTACCTCTCCGTGGACGGCGTGCTGACGGTCAACGGGGAGTTCCCGCCCAACTGACACCGGTGGCGTGTCCCGGCGTGCGACACAGCATGTTTGAGTGAGACTGGCGATGGTATGTCCTGTTCGGGTAGTTCCATGTGCGCAGTTTCAAGGAGGAAACGTGCAGCAGTCAGCGACCGGCGTCTTCCGAGTTCGATTCGCCCCATCGATCAGCGCCGATCCCGGTGGTCTCGCGGGCCCGGCGGCATCCGACGAGCCCGCCGAGTTCGCCAGGGAGTTGAAGGCGGCGGGTGCGATGGTCGTGCACGGCGCCTACCCGGACCCGGTCACCATCGGCGCGAGCCGAGACGCCGCCGACCGGATCGGAAATCTGTCCTTCGTCGAGGTCGTCGACCCACTGGTCGAGCCGGACTGATCCGGCCACCGCGATCGACCTGCCGAAGCGGCGTGCGGCGGCGCGCCACCGAATGATCGTTCGGAAGAATCGCCTACCATTCGGTGGCACATGTGTTGCGGTCGCCACCCGCGAAAGTGCCGGCCGATCATCGGCTGACGACGGGATCTCGGCGTGAATGTGTGGAGCTATATCCAGGGGCGAGAGGAAACGCTCGCGTTTCTCACCTACCAGCACGCTTCCCTGGCATTCCAGACCGTCCTGGTCGGCACGGTCGTCGCCGTGCTCGTCGCGGTCGCGGTCTATCGATTCCCGGTGGCCGCGGCGCTGTCGCTGACCTCGAGCCGGGTGGCGCTGACGATCCCCTCGCTGGCACTGCTGGCGCTGTTGCTGGTGCCGTTCGGCCTGGGCGTGGTGCCTTCGTTCCTCATGCTGGCCTTCTTCGCGGCGATGCCGGTGATCGGCAACGCCATCGTGGGACTGCGCTCGGTGCCCGACTCGGTGGTGGAATCGGCGCGGGGAATCGGGTTGTCGCGTCGGCGGATCCTGGTGACCGTCGAACTGCCGATCGCCTGGCCGGTGATCCTCACCGGCATCCGGGTGTCCACGCAGATGATCGTCGGCGTCGCCGCCGTCGTCGCCTACGTGCTCGGCCCCGGCCTCGGATCGCTGATCTTCAACGGCCTGTCCCGGCTCGGCGGCGCGAACGCCCTCGAAATGGCGCTGACCGGAACCATTCTCATCGTCGCCATCGCCTTGGCGTTCGACGCGCTGCTCGTCCTGCTCGGACGACTCACGATCGCGAAAGGACTGTGATGGCTTCCGCTGAGCCGGCGCAGCGGCGTCACGTCACCGGCGCCGGAATCGTTGTGGACTCGGTCGTCAAGCGCTACAAGGGGCAGCGGACCCCGGCGGTCGCCCGGCTCGATCTGGAGATCGAGGCGGGCGAGGTCGTCGCGTTCGTCGGCCCGTCCGGCTGCGGCAAGACGACGACCCTGAAGATGATCAACCGGCTGATCGAACCGACCGAGGGCCGGATTCTGATCGGCGGTCGCGACGTCACCGAGGAGGACCCCGACAAGCTGCGCCAGGGCATCGGCTACGTGATCCAGTCCGGCGGCCTCTTCCCGCACTGGTCGGTGGCCAAGAACATCGGCGCGATTCCGCGGGTGCTGGGCTGGGACCGTAAGCGGATCGCCGAACGCACCGACTATCTGCTCGACCTGGTGGGTCTGGACCCCGCGGAGTTCGCCGACCGGCTGCCCAAGGACATGTCCGGCGGCCAGCAGCAACGCGTGGGCGTGGCGCGCGCGCTGGCCGCCGACCCGCCGGTGTTGCTGATGGACGAGCCCTTCGGCGCGGTCGACCCGATCACCCGGGTCCGCTTGCAGGACAGCCTGATCGCGATCCAGCAGGAACTCGGTAAGACCATCGTGATCGTCACCCATGATTTCGAGGAGGCCACCAAACTCGGCGACAAGGTGCTCATCCTGTCCGAGGGCGGTCATGTCGAGCAGTACGCGGCCCCGGAACAGATCCTCACCGATCCGGCGACGCCGTTCGTGGAGGAATTCGTCGGCTCCGGCGCGAAACTGGCCTATCTGACGGTGTCACGGGTGCGCGATGTGGAGACCGAGGCGGTGACTCTCGCCCGTGTCGGCGAACCGACCGGAGACGTGCTGTCCCGGGCGGAGGCCGCGGGGCACACCTGGGTGGTCGTCGTCGACACACACGATCGTCCCCGCTCGTGGCCGTCGGTGGCGGAAGTGCGCAGCAAACCGGAGATCTCGGACTATCTGGATCGGCGCCTGCCGGTGGTGGCCCGCTCCTCGACTCTCAACGACGCGCTCGACGCCATGCTCGCCACCAGCCAGGGCGCGGTCCTGGTCACCGATGGTCGTGGCGCGGTGGTCGGCTCGCTGAGCATCGAGTCGGTGACCGAGGTGATCCGGAGCAAGCTCGCCGAAAGTCGCGGCGAGCAGCAGCACCAGTCGTACGAGACCTACGTGCCCGGCACGGATCCCGCGCCGACCCCCGTGGTGGCGGCCGACGAACCCGCGACGGCCGAGCCGTCATGAGCGCCACGATCACCGAGCCTCCCGTCCTCGCACCTCTGGGCACGAAATCGGCGGTCGCGCGCCGTATCTCCCGATTGCCGATCGACGTGTGGTTCGAGCCGCTGATCATTCTGGTGCTCGGTGTCGGCTATGCCCTGTGGTATCGGTCGGCGACGTTCACCGCGACCGAACAGGCCTCCCTCGGCTGGGCCAATCTGCAGACCACCATCGTCGAACACGTGAAGCTGACGCTGGTGGCCACCGTGATCGTGGTCGTCATCGCGATCCCGCTCGGCATCGTGCTGACCCGCCCCGCGCTGCGGCGGCTCGAGCCGGTGGCGGTCAACCTCGCCAATATCGGTCAAGCCGCGCCCGCGGTCGGCTTGCTGGTGCTGTTCACCTTCTGGCTCGGCACCGGATTCCGCACGGCGATCGTGGGTCTGGTCGTCTACGCGGTGCTGCCGATCCTGCAGAACACCATCGTCGGGCTGCGGCAGGTGGACCGGCGCACCATCGAAGCCTCGCGCGGGATCGGCTTCTCTGCCGTGCGCACGCTGGTGCAGGTCGAGTTGCCGCTGGCGGTGCCGGTGATTCTCAACGGTGTGCGCACCGCGCTGGTCATCCTCGTCGGCACCGCGACGCTGAGCACCTTCATCGGCGCCACCAGCCTCGGCACGCTGATCACCACCGGCGTCACGCTGTTCCTGCCGAAACTGCTGGTCTCCGGAGCCATCCTGGTCGGCCTGCTGGCCCTGATCATCGACTGGCTCGGCAGGATCGTCGAACTGGCCGCCACTCCGCGGGGCATCTCATGACGGGTGCCGGCGTGCGGACCCGGCTGGCCGAAGTGGTTTCCGCCCTGGCGATCGGCGCGGCGACGCTGGCCGGGTGCGGGCTGGTGAGTTCCTCGGGCACCTTCCACGACGCGAGCCTGCCTGGCGGACAACGCCCGCTCGACGGCGCGGACCTGGTGGTGACCTCCAAGAGCTTCACCGAGAGTGTGCTGCTGGGGAAGATCACCGCCACCTATCTGGCAGCCGCGGGCGCGAACATCACCGACCTCACCGGCGCGCCGGGGTCGGCCTCGTCGCGGCAGGCACAGCTCAACGGTGACGCCGACATTCTCTGGGAGTACACGGGAACGAGCTGGGTCACCTACCACGGCCGGACCGAGACGATCACCGATCCGGACGAACTGTGGCAGCGGGTGCGCGACATCGAGCGCAGCGAGCACGATCTGGTCTGGCTCGAACCCGCCGACTTCGACAACACCTATGCCTTCGCCGCCTCGGCGTCGACCGCCGCACGTCTGAATGTGACATCGCTGTCGCAGGTGGCCGCGCTGCCGGTGGCCGATCGAACCTTCTGCGTCGACGACGAATTCTTCAGCCGCGCCGACGGATTCCTGCCGATGCTCGACGTCTACGGCATTCCCTACAACGATCCCGCCGGCGTGCCCGCGGGCAATGTCACGCGCATGGACGCCGGCATCGTCTATACGGCGACCGCCGACAGCGAGCCGTGCAATTTCGGCATGGTCTACACCACGGACGGGCGGATCAAGAACCTGGACCTGACCGTCCTCGAGGACGACAAAGCCTATTTCCTGCCCTACAGCGGCACCACCGTCGTGCGCGGCGAGATCATCGACAGGTATCCGCGATTGCCCGCGCTGATGGCCCCCGTTTCCGAGCGCCTGACCGACGACCTGTTGCGGGAACTCAACGGGCGCGTCGACATCGACGGCGAAGACCCCTCCGACGTCGCCTACGACTGGCTGAAAAGCGAGAATCTGATCGAATGAGGATCGGCTCGATGGCCTGGGTACGCACCTGCGATCGGGGGCGCCGGCTTCCGGCGGACGAAAAATCAGGTGCTTTCTGTCGGTGGGTCCGGAGATACTGACACGCCCGATGACTTCGAGCCCTGAATCCCGTCTGATCCGGTAGGCCGGATCATCCGACGGTGTCGTGCTCGATCGGGCTGCCCATGTCGTTGACCTGTCGTGCCCCCGGAGGTATCCGAATGATCGCCGAACCAGCTGCTCCGCAGTCGAGAACGCGGACGCCGTTGGTCGTCCGGGTACTGGTACTGGCGACGTTCGTGGTGATTCTCAACGAGACCATCATGATGAACGCCATCCCGCGTCTCATGACGGACCTGGATGTCACCGAGCGCGCGGCCCAGTGGGTGTCGACCGCCTTCATGTTGACGATGGCGGCCGTCATCCCCACCACCGGCTGGTTCCTGCACCGGGTGTCGACCCGCACGGCCTACGCGGTCGCCATGGGCGTCTTCCTCACCGGCACCGCGCTGTCGGCGGCCGCGCCGACCTTCGCCGTGCTGCTGATCGGCCGCATCATCCAGGCCTTCGGGACCGCGGTGATGATGCCGTTGCTCATGACCACCTTGATGACGGTGGTGGCCGAGCGTGATCGCGGCCGGGTGATGGGCCAGGTCACGCTGGCGATCTCGGTCGCGCCCGCGATGGGACCGGTGGTGTCGGGCCTGGTGCTGCAGGTCGCCTCGTGGCGCTGGCTGTTCGTGCTGGTGCTGCCGATCGCCGGCGTGGTCACCTGGCTGGGATTGCGCCGCCTGGAGAACGTGGGCGAACCGGAGAAGAGCGAGCTGGACTGGATCGGCGTGGTGCTCTCCGGTCTGGGCTTCGGCGGCCTGGTATTCGGGCTCAGCCATTTCGAGAGCGGCAACTACGCCGAGCCCGCGCTGATCGCGGCGGCGGGCGCGGCCCTGGTCGCGGCCTTCGTCTTCCGCCAGATCCGCAGGCAGCGCACCGGATCTCCGCTGCTGGACCTGCGCGTGCTGCTGCACCGCAACTACACCATCGCCCTGGGCCTGATGGCGGTCGCGTTCCTGGCGATGATGGGTTCGATGATTCTGCTGCCGCTGTACCTGCAGAACCTGCGGGAGCTGAGCCCGCTGGCCACCGGCCTGTTGGTCATGCCAGGCGGTTTGGCGATGGGCCTGCTCGGTCCGGTCGTCGGCAGGCTGTTCGACCGGTTCGGCGGCCGGGTGCTGGTGATTCCCGGGGCAATCGGCATCGCCGCCGCGCTGGCCGGGTTCACCCAGATCTCCATGACCATGCCGTACTGGCAGCTACTCGCCCTGCACATCCTGCTGATGGTGGCCCTGGCCGCCACCTTCACCCCGGTCTTCACCCTGGGGCTCGGCGCCCTGCCACAGCCGCTGTACTCCCACGGCAGCTCGCTACTGGGCACCCTGCAGCAGGTGGCGGCCGCGTTCGGCACCGCTCTGGTGGTGACGGTGATGTCGGCCCGCAGCACGGGGCTGGTCGCCGACGGGGTGGCAGCGGAGACCGCTCAGCTCGGCGGTATGCGGCTCGCGTTCGCCGTCGTCGCCGTGCTGTCGGTGGGCGTCATCGCCATGGCTGCGCTGCTGCCCGCCCGCTCCGAGACCGAGGACGAGTCCGGCGAACTGGACGAACCGGTACTCGCGATGCACTGAACGCGGCGGTTCCGTGCGCCGACGGCATCCGCGTCGGCACACGGAACCACTTCGCGGGTGCGACCCCGAATCCGAGGTCGCTGACCCGGCCCCACCGGATCGTCGCAGGTCGGCGCTGAGCCGCGGCAGGCATCATCGGAGCTCTTTCGCCGTTGCCAGCGCCCGGCACATGACCATCGATCCCTGTTCGACGAAGTCGGCGATCGGTGCGGCCAGCGCCTCGGGAAGGACGTCGGTGTGCCAGACGAACCGAGTCCTACCACCCTCTTCGGGCAGCGCCTGCATCGTGGCGTGGTGGTGAGAGGGATGCAGGCTTCCGCCGACCACGGTGTAGGCGACGCTCCTGCGCACCGGATCGAGATCGACGAGCCGTTCGGCGACGACGGTGCCGTCGGCGAAGGTGACGATCCGCGTGTCCGCGTTCAGCAGTGTCTCGGTCACGAAACCCGGGGCGAGGCGTTCGTGCACAGCGCCGAAGTCGCGCAGCACGTCCCAGACCTCGTCGGGTGTGGCCTCGACGACGAATTCCTTGTGGATGGATGCCATCGTGTCCTCCCGATCAGGCTTCGGCGATGCAGAACAGGTGTCCTTCGGGGTCGGCGAGGACCGTCCACCGGTCCTCGCCCGGCTGGAACCCGGGTTTGGTCGCACCGAGCGCGAGCAGTCGTTCGGTCGCGGTCTCCACATCGGCGACCGTGAAGTCGAGGTGCGCGTGCTTGCCCGAATCCGGCCAGCTGGGCCCCTGGTAGCCCTCGACTCGCTGGAAGGCGAGCTGGATCGGGCCTTCGCCCAGGTAGGCGGAGTCGTCGTCGCTGTGGGTGATCTTCCAGCCGGTGACGTTCTCGTAGAACTGCGCCAGTTCCTTCGGGGAGGAGCAGTCGAGTGTGATCGCGGCGAGTTCGGCGTGGATGGTCATGTCGGTGTCTCCCTTGCGTGTTTGCTAGCCCACTCAGCATTCATCCCCGTGCACCGCGCGGTCTTGAAGATTTTTGCGGGGCGTTTTCGGTCGTACCCTCGGCGTATGGTCGGCGCATGTTGTCGGCCACGACCCTCGTCACCCGCCCCGATTTCACCGTGACCACGGTGGATTGCCGTGCCGAGCACACCCGCTGGTCGGAGACCGAGGCGCACGGTGACTACCGCATCGTGCTCGTGCGGCGCGGCAGATTCCGGCGGCAGGCCGACGGGGTCGACGCCGACTTGGACCCCACGGTCGGCTACCTCGCGGTACCGGGTGAAGAAGAAAGATTCGCCCATCCCGCCGGCGGCGACGCGTGCACTTCGGTGACCGTGGCGCCCGAGCTCTGGGAAGGACCGGGTGCTGCCAGGGCGGTGTACATCGACGCCGCCATGGAGCTGACACACCGGCGCCTGCTCGATGCCGCCACAGGAGGCGATATCGACTACGCCATGACCGAGCAGTTGCTCCGACTCGTCGTGTTCGCCACCGGACAACCCGACCCACGTCCGCGGCCCGACGACCAGGCCTTGATCACAGCAGCCCGCGAGGCGATCATCGACGATGCGCCCCAGGCGGCAGGGCTGCGCTCACTGGCCGCACTGCTGGAAGTCTCGCCGTACCGGCTGAGCCGGTTGTTCTCCCAGCACATGGGTCTGTCGCTGACCCGCTATCGCAATCGAGTGCGCGTCGGCCGAGCCATCGCCCGGCTCGACGACGGTGAACTCGGCCTGGCCGAGCTGGCCGTGCATCTCGGCTTCGCCGACCAAGCCCACCTGACACGCACCATCCGCGAGCACCTCGGCCACACCCCGGCCGTGCTACGCCGGCTGCTCACCGCCGAGGACCGGAATTGATCGAGCTGCTGTAAAGCCGGGGACTGAAAGGTGGCGTGCTCGCGCCGGTCTTCTGGAGCGCGCCACTCCCAGTTCTGGCTCAACCGGTGACAGACAGCAGAGCGGCGAGGGCAGTCGCCGTCTGCGGGTGCGCCGCGACCAGCGCGGTGGCGGCGGCATGCGGCGCTGCCTCGAGGTCTCGCCACTCGCCCTCGTGGCCGAGCAATCTCGCGTAAGCGTCGCAGGTCGCGGGGTGGGCGCGCAGGAGCTCGGCGGCCGGTCCGCGGGTGGCCGGGCCGGAATCTGCGGCCTGTTTCGGGGGGCGTGACCACGGTGGGACGAAGGATTCGATGCTCGTCCGGTCACCGGGGAAGGTCCGGGCCGCTTCTCGGGTCAGGGCGGGGATGAGTTCACCGGCCTGACCGCGCAGGGTGGTGATCAGACTCGGCAGCCACGGCAACAGGATCGCGTCGGGGAGGCGGCCGAACGCTTTCGACAGCAGTTCGACGACGAACGACTTGATCGACGGCACCGGGTCCATCGCCTGGATGAAGCCGCTCAGGTACTGCGGGAATGCCGGGACCACAAGGGGATTGGCGAGCATGTCGTCGCAGCGTGCGCGCAGGTCGGCGAGGGTGAGCATGCCGAGCTGCGTGCGGGTCGCCCACAGCAGTGCCACCTTGGCCGGGGCTTCGGGGTGGGATTGCTTGACGGCCAGTTCGAGCTGGCTGTGGTCGCAACCGAGGGACAGCGCCAGGTTCTCCATGCCGAACAGGAAGCCGAGCATGGCCGCCACCGGGCGCACGCCGGTGGCGTCGTCGGTGAAGGCGGTGGGTAGCAGGGTGCAGTAGTGCGCGTAGCCGGCGGTCACGAAGCGGCCGCACCAGGCGGGCAGGCCGGTGTCGGTGGAGCGGTAGTAGTCGATCAGGGCTCTGATGCGGCGCAGCACGTCGGGGGCGCCGTCGACCGTCCGTTCGGCGGTGAGCAGGACGACGGCGCGGGCGCCGAGTTCGTCGGCCAATCGGGCCGAGTTCAGGTAGACGAGTGCGTCTTCGACCGCGGCCAGCGCCCGCGCCGCGGTGGCTTCGGGGCCGTTGACCTCCATGCGCAGCCGTTGTTCGAGGACCTGCTCGATGGTGACGCCCTCGTAGCCGAGCTCCACCAGATCGCGCTGGTACTTGCCGATCGCGACGTCCCAGCTCTCCTGGATGGAGCGTTCGCCCAGGCCGCGCGAGCCCATGATCGGGCGCACCGCATGGCCGGGGAGCAGTCGGCGCAGCATCCACAGCAGGTCCGAGCCGGGCCGCAGATCGGGATCGGCGTCGAGATCGAGCAGAGTGCGCTGGACCCGGGTGTTGCTCGGGTCGATGCCGAGGGCGGCCAGGCGGTCGTAGACGTTCTGGGCGAGCGGTGGCAGCGCGGCGTAACCGACGCGGCCGATGCGGTCGCCGCCGAGCAGGATTTCGCACAGCCGCCGCACGTCGCGACGGCCGGGCACGCGGTCCTTCTCGATGCAGGTGATCGCCGCGTCCTGGAAGTCGTACGGGGTGGGGCGGGCACGATTGCGCATGCCCGCCAACAGGATCGAGGTCTCGTAGATGGCGATCGCGTCGGCGGTGCTGGCGAGGTAGCCGTTGCGACGGGCCAGACGGACGATGTCGACCGACCAGCCGAGCAGTTCGGCCTCGTCGACCGTGTCCAGCTTCGGCGGCGTCGACAGGAACCCCGACAGCTGATCGGCGACGGCCGGTTCCACGCTCGCGGCGGGCACGGCCTTCTTCGCGGTCGCCATAGCGGGTTTCGCGCCGGACTCGGCCGCCGTCGACTTGGTCACGAGGGCGAAGGGCTGGAGTTTGCCGCGCTTCAGCCCCTTCGACCAGGTCGCGGCTGCGATGGAGACCGATCCGGCGGCCAGCCCGAACTGGGCTTCGATCGCCGAATGGCTGGACGGGATCAGGCCGTACTGCCATGTGGTCCCGGTGCGCGGACTGATCTCGAACGATGCCTGCGAGGCCAGGCCGAACTGCTCGACTCGGCTGGCCGCGTGGAAGGCGCCGCACACGTAGAGGCAGTGTGCGGGATCGGCGCCGGTCGCGCTCAGGTGTTCGCGCATGCGCGTCCACATGTAGCGCTCGCGGTCCTCGTCACGATCGGTGTCGGTGGTGCGCAGACGGCGGAACAGGCTGCCGATGAGCACCATGACCTGGCGGTAGGTGTCGTAGTCGGCGTTCGACAGCGGCTGCTCGACATACTGGTCCCACCATTCCGACCAGTGCCGCACCTTGCCGTGGTGCAGCAGGTGCTGCTCGAGCTCGGCGAAGTGCGGTCGCAGATCACCGATCTCGATGCCGACGGCGTCGCCGTGCAGCTTGGCTTCCTCGACGGGCGGCTCGGTCGATTCGGGTTCCTCGGACGAGGACCGCGGTTGCTCCTTCGCCGGTTCGTCCGCTCGGGGTGACCACTGGAAGACGTGGTCGGTGGAGCGGTCGACAAGCACCAATTCCACGCCCGGCGTGGTCAGCGCATACGAGATGGCCTGGTACTCGGCCGAGGCCTCGGTGATCGGCGCGACCACCGACAGCGGCGCCCAGGCGGCGGGGAAGCCGTCGACTTCGCCCGCCCACGCCTGCACCGCTACCGGGAGGGTGCAGTTGCGCAGTTCCTCGAGCATCGGGCGCATGTCCTCGCACAGCTCCAGGTAGATCACCTTCGGCTGCTTCTCGCGCAGACGGCGCACCATCGCCAGGCCGGAGGCGGGGGAGTGGTGGCAGACCGGGAAGATCTCCAGTTCCTCCCGCAGCGCTCGGTCGACGTCGTCGACCATGCCGGTGAGAATCTCCGCGAGCGCTCCCGGTCCCGCGAACCGTTCGGCCGCGGCGCCGAGTTGTTCTCGTAGAGCAGCGAATCCGCGCGCCGTCGCCGGGGCGTGCGAGGAGGAGCCGGGGCGCGAGGCGGCGACGTCGGGCGTCGCGGCGGCCCGGCTCACGAGAGCCTCGCGATGGCGTCGCGCCCGCCCTCCAGGAAGGGCTCCCAGTCGCCGCCGAGGTCCTTGCTGCGCGGCTCGACGACGCCGTGCCAGAACTTGTTCAGAATGGCCAGATCCTCGGGCGTGCGACGGGCCAGCGAACCCACCAGTGAGCCGGCCAGGATCTCGGGGCGCAGGGTGGCGTCGCCGAAGAACTGGCTGTGCAGGATGGCGTCTTCGAGCACGCCGATCTGTTCGGCGGTCGACAGCGCCGACTCCAGCTTCTCGTCGTCGCTGCCGGCAGCCGCCGCGGCGGCGCGCAGGTCGGCGAAGCTGTCGAGCAGGATGTCGAGCAGCGTGGGCGGCAGCTCGAGCTCGATCTGATGGCGGCGCAGCAACTCGGCGGTGCGGAAGCGCACGATCTCGGCTTCGCTGCGCTTGTTGGTGACCACCGGGATACGAACGAAGTTGAAGCGGCGTTTCAGAGCCGAGGACAGGTCGTTGACGCCGCGGTCGCGGCTGTTGGCGGTGGCGATGATGGAGAAGCCTGGCTTGGCGAACACCACATTGTCGTCATCGAGTTCGGGGATGGAGACGTACTTTTCGGACAGGATCGAGATCAGCGCGTCCTGCACGTCGCTGGTCGAGCGGGTCAGCTCCTCGAAGCGGCCGATCACACCCTGCTCCATCGCGGTCATGATGGGCGAGGGAATCATCGACTCGCGGGACTGGCCTTTGGCGATGACCATCGAGATGTTCCACGAGTACTTGATGTGGTCCTCGGTGGTACCCGCGGTGCCCTGGACCACCAGGGTGGAGTTGCGGCTGATGGCGGCGGAGAGCAGTTCGGCCAGCCAGCTCTTGCCGGTGCCGGGGTCGCCGATCAGCAGCAGGCCACGGTCGGAGGCCAGGGTGACGATGCTGCGTTCGACGAAACTGCGGTCGCCGAACCACTTCTGATCGACCTGCCGGTCGAGTCCGTCGGCGCGCTCGGAGCCGAGGATGAACAGCCGCACCATCTTCGGGCTCAGTCGCCAGGCGAACGGCTTGGGACCGTCGTCGATGGACTCCAGCCAGTCCAGCTCCTCGGCGTACTTGATCTCGGCGGGGGCGCGCAGGGCGGTGTCGGTCATGGTGAAGAGGTCTCCTGTGAGAAGTCAGTCGAGAAAGTTCTTGAGTTCGTTGACGAGTTTCTGGATGCGGCCGGAGATCACCGGGGTGCCCATGGCCTTGAACCGTTCGCGGAACCAGGGATTCACGCTCTGGTGCCCGGAACTGTTGACCGAACCGACGGGGATGAACTTCACCCCGCTGCGGTGCACCGCCTGGATGCCCTCGAACAGCGGCTGGGAACGGTCGAACTCGTAGAAGTCCGAGATCCACACCATCACCGTGTTGGTGGGATCGGTGATCTTGGGTTGGGCCATCGTCATCGCGACCGGCCCGTCGTTGCCGCCGCCGAGCTTGGTGCGCAGCAGCACCTCGAAGGGGTCGTGGATCCACGGTGTGAGGTCCAGCGCGCGGGTGTCGAAGGCGATCAGGTGCACGTCGACCTTCGGCAGCCCGGCGAAGATCGAGGCGAGGATGGTGCAGTTGACCATCGAATCCACCATCGACCCGGACTGGTCGACCACCACGATCATCCGCGCCGGCACGGTGCGCTTGGCGGTCTGGCGGTAGAACAACCGGTCCACGTAGAGGCGCTCGTCCTCGGGATTCCAGTTGGTCAGGTTCTTCCAGATCGTGCGGTTCACATCGAGATTGCGCAGAATGCGCTTGGGCGGCACCGATCGGTCGATCGTGCCGGCCGAACTCTGCTGCACCTGGGTGCGCAACACCTCGGCCACCTCGTCGACGTAGCGGCGGATCAGGCGCTTGGCGTTGGCGAGCGCGACGCCGGACAGGTTGGACTTGTCGCGCAGCAGCTGCTCGATCAACGACATGCTCGGGGTGAGCCGGGCCGAGAGCACCGGGTCGGCGAGTACTTCCCGCAGATGCATCCGGGCGACCAGATCGCCTTCGACCTTGCCGAACGCGGCCTGGATATCCGCCGCGCCGCCGCCGCCGCCATCGCCGAAGCCACCGAGCAGAGCGCGCAGGTGACCGGCGTCGGACTGCCAGTTCGCCAGCTGGGTCGCGCTGACGGTGCCCGAACCGGTGGCGAACACGTTGAGCAGCAGTTTCGACATCAATGCCGCGTTGCGGACCTCGACATCACCGAGCGCGGCGGGATCGCGCTCGTCCGGTCCGAAAGCGATGTCGCTCGTGGTCGATCCGGCAGCCTCGGAATCGGTTTCGGGGTGCGTCGAGCCGGATCCCGATTCGGGATGTTCCGGCCGCGGGCTGGTCACGGCCGCAGTCGGGGCCGGTGCCGGTCCGGGAGCTCCCGGTCTCGAGGCGGACGTCTCGAGACCGGCCCTGAGCCTGTCGAATTCGCTGTTCAGTTCGGGAAACCGCTGGATGACGGTGTCGACCGCGACGCCGGGGTCCAGCAGCGCGGCGGGCAGGCCGAGATCGTCGACGATCGAGACGCTGGCCGCGTCCAGGGTGGGTTGGGGATCGGTGTCGAAGATTCCCGCGAGCAGACGCCAGTACAGGATCTGCCGCTGAGTTTCCCGGACATCGGAAGCTACGGGACCGGCTGCATGCACGCCGGGGGTGCATGCGCCGGTGACAGGTATGCCGGATTTCTCATGCGCACTGGTCATTTCCGCAGCAACCGTCCCGCGCGTTCGCGCAGCACCTCGACCGCGTCGCCCGACTTGGCCAGCGCCTTGGCGATCTTCGGATCGGTCGGCCCCTGTGCCCAGTCGCCGGTATGCGCGGAGATGGTCGCCTTTTTGAACAGGTACTCGACCGCGAGTGGGCGCAGGCGCCACTGTCCGGCGTCCCAGCGCACCAGGCCCAGGCAAGCCGTCGACTTGGCGACCAGGTCCGCGGTCAGTGGACCGCAGCGGGGCAGCCGATCGAGTTCGACCGGCAGACGGTGGTCGTCGATCACCACTGCGCCGTCGTCGAAGCGGTAGTTCTCCACCAGGACCGGCTCGCCGAGGTGTACCGGATGCCGGTCCAGCGGGGCGACGGCGGCGGCGAGAGCTTTCGGGAGCTGGATGCGGGCGGTGGTGAACGGGTCGGTCGCGTCGCCGAGTTCGGCGTTCGCGTCCACCCAGAGCAGATCACCGACAGCGGTGAGCGACATGTCCGTCACAGTGATCGCGCGCCGTTCGGCCAGTGCTTGCAGCAGGCGCGGATGATCGCCGAGCACCTGCCAGACGGCCGGTCCGACGATGGTGTCGACCTTGGCCGCGCCGATGCTGATCCGCACCGACCGAGCCGCTTCGGTGCCCGTCTCCAGGACCGCGTGGACCTGGGCTTGCACGGCCGTGCCGTGCTCGTGCACGTCGACGCCGAGCACCAGCAACCGTCCCGAGACCGTCTCCGCCTCGACGTCCGACGGGCCGCGCCAGGTCAGCAACAGCGCCTGCGACCAGAGGTCGGCCCACCGGCGGGAGGGAATCCGGTCCAGCGTCGCGATCGGCGCGGCGGCGCGCAGTTCGGCGGCGAGACCGTCGAGCAGCACAGCCGGCCGGCGCAGTTCGGGTGCTGCCCACAGCGCTTCGATGGTCCGGTCGGCGGCGGAGACGAGGTCGTGGTCGACTCCGCGCCAGCCGTTGATCGCCAGTTCCTGCAGCCACGCGCGGCAGCCGGCCACCACACCGCCCGGGGCGGTCGGAACCGGCGTCTGCTCGTGTGCGACACGCTCGCGTCCGACGGCCTTGTCGAACCGCTCGAGTAGCGCGTCGTGCACCGCGCCCAGCAGGGCGGTGCGGGCGGCGGCGAGCGCGGCCAGCTTCTCCGGCTCGACCGATCCGGCGCCGAGCGCGGCAACGGCGTCGGCGACCGCGCTCGACAGCGGCGAACCGCTCACGGCGGCAGCCAGCCCCGCGAGCGCGTCGGCGGCCTCGTCGCCGATCCGGCCGAAGCCGTCGACCAGTGCGGCATCGAACCCGGCGACCACGTCCAGCGCGTCGGTGACACCGGCATCCTGGGCGGAGACCAGCTCCGCGAGTTGTACTCCCAGCATCAGGCCGTCGCTCCCGTCGCGGGGAACCAGTGCAGTTCGGGAATCGGTGTCGCGAAGCCGGGCTGTTCCAGATAGCTCAGGTGCCGCAGGAACCGGCTGAACACGACGGCGGCCGGTGTCGAGGCGCCGGAAGTGTTCAGGTGGGCGAGGATCCGGCCGTCCTCCGGCACGTCGACGCCGAGGAACCGCGCGACGCGCTCGATGCCGTACTGCAGAATCGCTTCGGCCACCAGCGCCTGGATGTGCTTGCACGCGTAGCCGCCGGAGTGCCCGCCGCACGGCCGGTTGTTGTTCGTACTGCAGCTGAGTCCGTGCTCACGCGCCGAGATCGACGACACATAGACCCGCGCGATATCCGATCCGCTGGACACCACCCCCTGCAATCGCCCGTCGGCCATCTCGACGAACGGCACCTTGGCGAGTTTGCGGGGCGCCACCACCGGCAGCATCTGCACCACCGAGGACCGCTCCCACTCGCGCTCATCCGATTCCATCGGATTCCCTCCCGTCTTCATCACGAAGATCAACCTACGCGACCCCACCGACAAGTTTCGTTTCAGCCGAGGCTGAGTGAAGGGTGTTGCCCACCAGTATATTTCGCCGTGTATCGGCTATTCACATCGCGCATGACCAGCTGTCGCTTGGCTGCCGCCGGGACGTCGGGAACGCCCTCGCCACCCATGCGCGGCGCGGTTCAGGCGGGCGGCGGAGCGTCTGCCGCGAAGTGACGACCGAGGGTTAGCCGGACGTCTGCTGTCGAACGCGTACGGAGCGGCGTCACCCCATAGGATTCCGGTGCGCCGCACCTGAGCCCTCGATGTCGGGCGCCGGCACCGGAGGCCGCGCGGCTCAGGGCCGCCCCACCGGCCGACGACCGGGAGGCGGGTTTTTCGGGGGGCAATGAACTTCGGGGTCGAACGAATTCTCGACGGTCTGGGGGTTCTCATCGTCACGCGCGCCTGACTCGCCGCAGCGGTGCGTCGGGCTGTTGCGGTGCGTGCGCGGCGATAATCCACTGAGGGCGGTGCCGATCGGTGGGCAGGACGGCCGACAAATCGGGTGAGGTCAGGCCCGGCGCATGAACGCCATCGTGTAATAGACGCTGTCGATGTTGCGATCCAAGACGCTGACCAGCTCCCAGCCCTGGGATTCGAGCAGTTCGATGCCGTTGAGCAGGTGGACGACCGGCTCGAAGATCGCGCGCTGGTAGGCGGCCGCGCCGAACGCGAAACCGCCGGTCTGAGGGGAACTCAGGATCAGGTTCCGGCGCGGATAGGACCGCAGATCCACCGCGCCGTTCAATACGGCGATGACGTCGAAGACAGGACCGGGTGCGGCGGCATGCATGCACCCATCATTCCTGGCCGTCCATCGTGCCGTTCGGTGGAGGAACGTCGAGTGCGGCTGTGCCCGTGGCGATCCGGGTGGCAGTGGCGATATCGAGGTGGAATTCGTGTGCGGCGGCGGGCGCGGGTCCGTCGTGATGGCTGAGCCCGGTGGCGGTGATGACGTAGTGCAGCGCCGTGTCGCCGATCCATACGGTGGCCGTTCCCTTCGGCACGACTTCGGCGACCGCGCGGCCGAGGGGCAGAGCGAACCAGTGCGCACGGACGGCGTCGGTGGCGCGACGCTCGCCCAACAGTGGTGCGCCCCAGTGCGCCAACGCCTCCAGCACCGGCCGCAGCGCCGCCCCACGAGGAGTGAGCTCGTAGACGGCGGCCGCCGAGCGGGAACCGACTCGGCGGTGGGTCAGTATTCCGTCGCGTTCGAGATCTTTCAGCCGGCCCGCCAGCATGTCGGTGCTGATGCCGGGAAGGTCGGCGAACAGGTCGCTGTATCGCCGCGGACCGGCGCACAATTCGCGCACGACCAGTAAGTTCCATCGGTCTCCGACGACTTCCAGAGCCCGGCTCACTGCGCAGTAGTGGTCATAGCTTCGGCGTGGCACAACCACACTCTAGCCGACAACTTGGAAAAACCAAGTACTGTAGCGTCGGGCACACGTCAGAAGGGGAAACTCATGCAGGTCAACCAGTCCAGCAAACTCGCCGGGGTCTCATACGAGATCCGTGGTCCGGTCGCCGAGCAAGCGGCATTGCTGGAAGCCGAGGGGCATCACGTGGTGAAGCTCAACACCGGAAACCCGCTGCCGTTCGGTTTCGAGGCACCCGCAGAGGTACTGCAGGACATCGTCCGGACGCTGCCGTCGTCGACCGGATATTCGACATCGAAGGGCCTGTTGCCTGCCCGGCGAGCGGTCGTGCAGTACTACCAGACCCTGGGGGTCGACGATGTCGACATCGAGGACGTCTTCCTCGGCAACGGGGTCTCCGAACTGATCATGATGGCGCTGACCGCTCTGTTGGAGAACGGAGACGAAGTCCTCGTCCCCGCACCGGATTTCCCGCTGTGGACCGCGGCGACCGTGCTCAACGGCGGCAGGCCGGTGCACTATGTCTGCGACGAGGCCGCCGATTGGCATCCGGACCCGGCCGACATCACCGCCAAGATCACCGACCGTACCCGCGCGATCGTGCTCATCAACCCAAACAACCCCACCGGCGCCGTCTACCCCGCCGAGGTGCTGCATCAGATCCTCGATATCGCTCGACGCCACAATCTCGTCGTCTTCGCCGACGAGATCTACGACAAGATCTACTACGACGGTCTGAGCCACACGGCGATCGCCGCGCTCGCGCCTGACCTGCTGTGCCTGACCTTCTCAGGCCTCTCCAAGGCCTACCGCTGCGCCGGACTTCGATCCGGGTGGCTCGTGGTGTCGGGTCCGACCAGCCACGCGGACAACTACCTCGAGGGCCTCACCATGCTCGCGGGCCTGCGGTTGTGCGCGAATGTGCCCGGCCAGCAGGCAGTTCAGGCCGCACTCGGCGGATATCAGAGCATCTACGATCTCACTCTCCCGGGCGGTCGCCTTAACGAGCAGCGTGACCGCGCGTGGGAAGCCCTGAATGCCATCCCCGGCATCAGTTGCGTGAAGCCCAAGGGCGCGCTCTACGCCTTTCCCCGCATCGATCTGAGCATGTATCCGATCCACGACGACGAACAGTTCGTCCTCGACCTGCTGCTCCAGGAGAAGTTGCACATCGTCCAAGGCACCGGCTTCAATTGGCCTCGCCCCGATCACTTCCGCATCACCACCCTGCCGCACGCGGACGACCTCGAGGCCATCATCGAACGAATCGGCCGATTCCTCGCCACCTACCGCCAATAGGTCCGTGGCCGAGCGCTCCTGGCACTTACTCGCACACCGGCTACCGATTCGGCGCCCTCCAGAATCGGCGCCCGCATCCGTGCCGTGCGAGGCACCGCGCGGGCGGTGAAAAGCGGTTGGCGGATCGCGTCGACGGTGCCAAGCTGGAAGGTCGCCGTTGCCGTGGAGCGGATCATCGGAAGCAGCCACCGAGGTGGTCCACCTGACTCGTGTCGGCGCGATGCGAACCGAATTCGACGCAGCGCTACCGTCGACGAGACAGCAGGGGGACTCGTGAGCGTGACCGTGGATGTGCCGCCGGGGGACACCGCGAAGGCCGCGACCGTGCCGACGGCGCCGATGCGGCGCAGGCTGACCGCCCTGCGTCGTTTCCTGCCCTATCTACGCCCCCACCGGCTCGTGCTGATCACAGCCACAGCGCTGGCGGTGGTGTCGATGCTCACCGTGGTGGTGACGCCGCTGATGATCGTGCGCATCGTGGACGGTCCGATCGCGCACGGCGATCTGCGCGGGATCGTCGCGCCGGTGAGTGCGGTGCTGATCCTCGGCGTGGTCGAGGCGGCCAGCGTGTGGGGCAGGCGGTGGCTGCTCGCCGGACCGGCCACTGCGTTCGAGATGACCATGCGCGCGAAGCTCTTCCGCCACTTGCAGACGCTGTCGATCGGCAGGCACGACGGCTGGGAGTCCGGGCAGTTGCTCTCGCGCGCTGTCGACGACCTGGCCACCCTACGCCGCTTCGTCAACTTCGCGGGGCCGTGGCTGGTCGTCAATGTACTGGCCATCCCGACAGGACTGCTGGTGCTGTCGACCATGAGCTGGCAGATGGCTCTGCTGTTCCTGGTGCAGGCGGTGCCGCTGCTGATCGTCTGCACCAGCTTCGAGCGGAAGTACTCGGCGGCGTCGCGGCGTTCACAGGACCAGAACGGCGACCTGGCGACCACGGCGGAGGAGTCCGCGCAGGGCATTCGGGTGCTCAAGGCCTTCGGTCGCGGCGTCTTCTACGGCCGCCACTTCACCGCGCAGGCCCATCGCCTGCAACATACGGAACTGCGCAAAGCACGGTTGAACGCGACACTCTGGGCGGCTATCTCCACGGTATCCGAGCTGGCCGTGGTCGCCGCGCTCGGTGTGGGCGCGTACGGGGCGGCGCGCGGGACACTGTCGCTGGGCGCGGTCGTCGGCGCCATCACTCTGATGACATTTCTGATGTGGCCGATCGCCTGGCTCGGATTCCTGCTGTCCGAACTCCAGAACGCCGCCACGGCCGCCGATCGCTACTGGGAGATCGTCGATACGCCGCTCGACATCACCGACCCGGCCGCTCCGGTGCCGCTGCCCAGCCGGGTTCGCGGCGAAGTGCGCTTCGAGGATGTACGTTTCGGTTTCCCCGGTGTGGGTTCGGAACTGCTGTGCGGAGTGTCGCTGGTACTGCGCCCCGGCGAGACGGTCGCCGTGGTCGGAGCCACCGGCAGTGGCAAAACCGCGCTGTTGCAACTGGTTGCGCGGCTCTACGACGTCACCGGCGGCGCTGTGCTCCTCGACGGCGTCGATATCCGCCAACTGCGGCTGCGTGACCTGCGCTCGGTGGTGACAGTGGCTTTCGAGGATCCGGTGCTGTTCTCGGCGAGCGTGCGCGAGAACGTCGCACTCGGCGACCCCGGTGCCGGCGACGAGCAGGTGCGCGCCGCACTGGAGATCGCGCAGGCCTCGGAGTTCGTCGACGCCCTGCCGTGGGGACTGGAGACCAGGATCGGAGAGCAGGGCCTGAGCCTGTCGGGCGGGCAGCGGCAGCGCCTCGCCTTGGCCAGAGCGGTACTCGCACACAGTGACACGGGCAACAGAGGGCGGGTCGTCGTGCTCGACGACCCGCTGTCGGCGCTCGATGTGCAGACCGAGGAGCGGGTGCAGCACCGATTACGCGGTGCGCTGGCGGGCGCGACCACCCTGCTCGTCGCGCATCGCCCCTCGACAGCCGCGCTCGCCGACCGGGTGGTGCTGCTGGCCGGCGGCCGGATCGTCGCCGAGGGCACCCATGAGCAACTTCTGCGCATCGACAGCAGGTATCGCGAGCTGATGGGAGGACAGCCGTGAGTGAGGACAACAACGATCGGAAGGTCGCACCGGTCGACACGCCGACCGGCGGGATGGGAGCCGACGCGCCGACCGGAGACAAGGCCGCCGAATGGCGAGGAATCGCCAACGAGGACGCCGATGTCACCGGCGCAGGCAATCTGATACTGGCCAGGCGCTCGCGGCGGCTGCTCGCCGAACTGGTCCGGCCGCACCGGCGCGCTGTGGCCCTCGCGCTCCTCCTCGTGGTGATCGAGAATGCGGCCATGGTGTCGGGGCCGTTGTTCGTCGCCTACGGTCTCGATCGCGGCATCGACGCCGGGACACGGGGGGAGTGGGCCGCGCTGGTGTGGGCGGTGGGCGGCTACCTGTGCGCGACCCTGATCGGGGGCCTCGCCACCTTCTGCTTCATCCGTCTCGTCGGCCGGATCAGTCAGGACGTGCTGTTCGATCTTCGGGTCCGCGCCTTTGCCCACACCCAGCGCCTCGACGTCGCCTTCCACGAGAAATACACCTCGGGCAAGATCGTCACTCGGCTGACCGGAGACATCGAATCACTGCAGCAGTTGCTGGAGAGCTCGCTGAACATGGCGCTCGGCGCGATCCTGTCGGTGGTCAGCATCGCGGTACTGCTGGTGTACCTGGATCCGCCGCTGGCGATGATCGTGTTCGTCGGCTTCGTGCCGTTGGTCTTCGTCACCCGTTGGGCGCAGCGTAAGCAGCGCACGGGATATCGCCGCACTCGGCGTGCGGTCGCGCGCGTCGTGGTTCATTTCGTCGAGTCGATGGGCGGGATGCGCGCGGTGCAGGCGTTCCGGCGTGAGCAGCGCAACGACGCGGTGCTCGCCGCTGAGGACGGCGACTTCCGCGACGCCAACATCGTCGCGCTGCGCGGCATGGCCGAATACACCGGTCTCACCCGGTTGCTGGGCAATCTGACCACCGTGATCGTGATCGTGGTGGGCGCGTGGCGGGTCATCCACGGTGATCTCGCTGTCGGCGTACTCGCGGCATACCTGTTGTATCTGAACAACTTCTACAAGCCGCTCGACGATCTCGCGCAGGTGTTCAATTCCTATCAGTCCGCCGCCGCTGCGCTGGAGAAGATCTCCGGCGTGCTCGAGGAACAGCCTGCGGTGACAGAACCCGACGACCCGATTCCACTGAAGACGGCCGAGGGACACCTGCGGCTCGAGCGCGTCTGGTTCGACTACTCCGGTGCCCCGGCCGAGAACCCGGTGCTACCCGAACTCGCCCTCGACATCCCGGCTGGTCAGGTACTCGCCCTGGTCGGGCCGACCGGCGCGGGAAAATCCACACTGGTCAAGCTGCTCACCCGGTTCTACGACCCGTCCGGCGGGCGGGTGACCCTCGACGGAAACGACCTGCGCCGCATCGCCGATGCCGACCTGCGCCGCAACGTCGTGATGGTCACCCAGGAGGCGTACCTGTTCGCCGGCTCGGTGGCCGACAACATCCGGATCGGCAGACCCGACGCCAACGACGCCGAGGTGCGCTCGGCCGCTCGTGCGGTCGGGCTGGACACCTTTGTCGATACGTTGCCGGACGGCTTCGACACGGATGTGCGCCGCCGCGGTGGCCGATTGTCGGCCGGGCAGCGGCAGTTGGTGGCATTCGCACGAGTCTTCCTGGCCGATCCGGCGGTGCTGGTGCTCGACGAGGCGACCTCCAGCCTGGACATCCCCGGCGAACGTCTGGTGCAGGACGCGCTGGAGACAGTGCTGCGCGGGCGGACCGCGATCATCATCGCGCACCGGCTCTCGACGGTGGCCATCGCGGACCGGGTGCTGGTGATGGAGGCGGGCCGGATCGTCGAGGACGGCTCGCCCGAGCAGCTGATCGCCGGGGAGGGCCGTTTCGCCGGGCTGCACGCGGCCTGGCGCGAATCGCTGGTCTGAGCCGTAGGCGCGCGCATGGCGTCGATAGCCTGGAGCGAACGCCAGGCAACCCACCCCGTCGGAGGGACGACCACGATGAGCACAACCCCCGTCACGCCGCTCGAACTGTTCGGCATCGACGCCCTGCTGTCCGAGGAGGAACGCGACATCGCCGCCACCGTGCGGCGTTTTGTCGACGAGCGGTTGCGTCCGCGCATCGCCGAGTGGTTCGAATCGGGCACGATCGCGCGGGAGATCGCGCGCGAGGCCGGTGCGCTCGGCCTGCTCGGTATGCATCTGAAGGGTTACGACTGCGCGGGGACCAGCGCCGTGGCCTACGGCTTGGCCTGTATGGAGCTCGAGGCCGGCGACAGCGGGTTGCGCAGCCTGGTCTCGGTGCAGGGCTCGCTGTCGATGTACTCGATCCACCGCTGGGGCTCGGAGGAGCAGAAGCGGCATTGGCTGCCGCGCCTGGCCTCCGGCGAGGCCATCGGCTGCTTCGGTCTCACCGAACCCGACTTCGGTTCCAATCCGGCGGGCATGCGCACCTCCGCCAAGCGTGACGGCGGCGACTGGGTGCTCAACGGCAGCAAGATGTGGATCACCAACGGCTCCATCGCCGACGTCGCGACGGTGTGGGCGCAGACGGAAGAGGGCGTGCGCGGGTTCCTGGTTCCGGCGGGAACTCCCGGTTTCACCGCCAACGCCATCCACCGCAAGCTCTCGCTGCGCGCCTCGGTCACCTCCGAACTCGTGCTGGACGACGTGCGCCTGCCCGCCGACGCCATGCTGCCCGAAGCGCGCGGTCTGTCCGGGCCGCTGTCGTGCCTGAACGAAGCCCGCTTCGGCATCACCTTCGGCGCGCTGGGCGCGGCCCGCGACTGCCTCGAGCAGACCATCGACTACGTGCGTCACCGCGAGGTCTTCGACCGTCCGCTGGCCGCCTACCAGCTGACCCAGCAGAAGCTGGCCGATATGACCCTCGAGCTGGGCAAGGGCATGTTGCTCGCCCTGCACCTGGGCCGGATGAAGGACGCGGGGACGCTGCGGCACCAGCAGGTCAGCCTGGGCAAGCTCAACAGTGTGCGTGAGGCGATCGCCATCGCCCGGGAATGTCGTACCCTGCTCGGCGCCAGCGGTATCACCCTGGAGTACTCGCCGCTGCGTCATGCCAACAACCTCGAGTCGGTGCTCACCTACGAGGGCACCAGCGAGATGCACCTGCTCGTCATCGGGGAGCAGGTGACCGGCGTCGGGGCGTTCCGGGGCTGAGTGTGTCACCGATCGAGGAGTCCGGGCAGGCCACGCAGGGCTGTCGGTAGCGCAGACATCGGACCATCGGGACGTGACCGCCGCCGGCCCGCCGATGATCGAAGCCGAAGGGGGACAGGACCTTCGGCGCGGTCGGCGCCGATCGGAGGAAACCCCGCGATCTTGGTAATCGTCTTGCTGATACCGGCGGTCCCACTACTGTGGTTCCGGACACCAGTGCGCTACTTCCCCAACGCAATGCAGAGCCCCGGGTAAACCAGCGGGTGTACCACGGACCGGACGTCAGGACTCAACTCGTGCGTAACACTTTCGTCGGAAAACTGTTCGGCCAGGTCGAATCTCGGCCGGATGAGCCGGTCTACCGGTTCCTCGACGAGGGAGAGGTCGAGGGGCCGAGCAGAGCACTGACCTACGGCGATCTGGGGTTGCGCACCAAGGCGATCGGAGCGGTGCTGCAGGAGTCGGGCGCCCGCCGGGCGCTGATGCTCTACCCGGCGGGCCCGGAGTTCGCCGAGGCGTTCTTCGGCTGCCTGGCCGCGGGCGTGGTAGCCGTTCCCGCGCCGCTGCCGGAATGGGAGACCCGGTCGTTGCGCAGGCTGCGGCGGATGGTCGCGCACGCCGATGTCGACGTGGTGCTCGCCCCGCGCCGGGTCGTCGACGACATTCTCGCGCTGTGCGCCGACATCCCCGAACTGGCCGGGATCGAATGGCTCGCCACCGATGACATCGCCTCGGACGAGGCCGTTCGCTGGCAGGAACCCGACATCGGTCCGGATTCGCTCGCCTTCCTCCAGTACACCTCCGGCTCGACCAGCGCGCCGCGCGGCGTGATGCTGACGCACGCGAATCTGCTGCACAACCAGGACGCGCTCGCCGTCGGCCTCGGTCACGACCGCGATCTGATCGAATCGTGGGACGGCGCCCTGTTCGCCAGCTGGCTGCCGATGTATCACGACATGGGCCTGATCGCGCCGCTGCTGCAGACGGTGTATCTCGGGGCGCATTCGGTGCTCATGTCGCCGCTGCACTTCCTGCAGCGCCCGCACCGCTGGCTGCGGGCGATCTCGGAGTTCGGCGCGCACACCAGCGGCGGCCCGAACTTCGCCTACGAACTCTGTGTGCGCCGGGTGACGCCCGAACAGCTCGAATCGCTGGACCTGAGCCGGTGGCGGGTCGCGTTCAACGGCTCCGAGCCGGTGCGGCCCGCCACCGTGCGCCGGTTCGCCGAGACCTTCGCCCCGGCCGGGTTCCGGCCCGAAGCGCACCACCCCGTCTACGGACTGGCCGAGGCGACGCTCATCGTGACCGCGCCCGAGGTGTCCGCGCCACCGGTCTTCGGTGTCGTGCCCAGCGACCTTCCCGGCGCGCGCGAAGTGGAGCTGACCGGGGTCGGACGGCCGGTCGGCGGTATGGCGGTCGCCATCGTCGATCCCGGGGAAGGCCGTCGGCTCGACGAGGGCGTCGAAGGCGAGATCTGGGTCGCAGGCGGAAGCGTGGCGGCGGGATACTTCCGCGACGACGAGGCGAGCGCCGAGGTGTTCGGCGCGACTCTGCCCGGCGCGACTCTGCCCGGCGACGATCTGCGCTACCTGCGCACCGGTGATCTCGGATTCTTCTCGGCGGGACAGCTTTTCGTCACCGGACGGCGCAAGGACCTGCTGATCGTCGACGGGCGCAACCACTATCCGCAGGACATCGAGGCCACCGTCGAAAGCGCGCACGAGGGCATTCGCGCCGGGTGCGTCGCCGCCTTCTCGGTCGACATCGGGATCGACGGGGAACAGCCGGTCGTGGTCGCCGAGGTGCGTGGCGACGATCCCGCCGTGCTCGCCGAGATCGAGGGCGCGGTGCGCGCGGCGATCACGACCGAACACGGGCTCGCGCTCGCCGCGGTCGTGCTGATCCGGCCCGCGACGATGTTCAAGACCAGCAGCGGCAAGATCCAGCGCTCGGCCTGCCGCGCGGCGTACCTGTCCGGGGAACTGCTCGCCCTGAGTGCCGCCCCGATCCGGTCGCCCGAGGACGAACTCGACGACTACGACACCATGGAGGACGACACATTCGCCGAATCCGGCTACGGCACGGGGGATTCCGAAGAGGCCGCCTCGGGCGGGGACCGGCGCGAGAAGGGCGGGCCAGGCGCGGGCCCGACGGCGGAGGAGATCCGCTCCTGGCTGGTGACGGCCATCGCCCGGCAAGCCGAGCTGGACCCCGAACGCATCGACGCACACCGTCCGCTGGTGGAATTCGGATTGGGCTCGGCCGATCTGGTGGAGCTCGTGGTCGACCTCTCCGATTTCGCCGGGAGGTTCCTCGACACGAATCTGTTCTTCGATCATCCCACCATCGCCGGTGTCGCCGCGACCCTCGCTCCCGCTTCGACCGCACCGGTGGAGACCGCGGCGAAGGCGCCCGAAAAGCCGACCACAACAGTGGAATCCGATCCACCCGAGGATGGGCGGGAAGCGGGCGGCGAGGCTGACGACGACGCTGTCGCGATCCTGTCGATGTCGTGCCGCTTCCCCGGCTCGGTGGATTCGCCGGAGGCGCTGTGGCGCATGCTCGACGGCAATGCCGACGGGATCACCGACCTCCCGGCCGGGCGCTGGAACATCGACGGACTCTACGACCCCGACACCTCCGCCCCCGGCCGCGCCTACACCTTCCGCGGCGGCTACATCGACGGGCTCGACATGTTCGATGCCGCCTTCTTCGGCATCGGCCCCCGCGAAGCCGCCGTGATGGATCCCCAGCAGCGCATCATGCTGCACCTGGCCTGGGAGGCGATCGAACGCTCCGGCCGCGATCCGCGCACCCTGCACGGCAGCCAGACCGGCGTCTACCTCGGCCTCTACAGCACCGGCTATCTCGCCGACCCGGCTCCCGAACAGTTGAACGGCCAAGTCGGCACCGGACTCTCGCCGAGCGTCGCCTCCGGGCGCATCTCCTACACCCTCGGCCTGCACGGCCCGGCGGTCAGCGTGGACACCGCCTGCTCCTCCTCGATCGTGGCCGTGCACCAAGCGGTGCAGGCACTGCGCGCGGGGGAGTGCGATGCCGCGCTCGCGGGCGGGGTCACCCTGCTCATGTCGCCGACCCCGCACATCGAACTGTCCCGGCTGGGCGTGCTCTCCCCGCGCGGCAGGTGCGCGCCGTTCTCCGCCGAGGCCGACGGCACGGTGTGGGCCGAGGGGGCGGGCATGATCATGCTCAAGCGCCTCGCCGACGCCCGCCGCGACGGTGACCGGGTGCTCGCGGTCATTCGCGGATCCGCGGTCAATCAGGACGGCCGCAGCCAGGGACTGAGCGCGCCGAACGGTGCCGCGCAGGAACAGGTGCTCCGCTCCGCGCTGCGCGTGACGGGACTCTCGCCGCACGACATCGACTACGTGGAAGCGCACGGCACCGGCACCGCGCTCGGCGATCCGATAGAGGCCCGCGCCCTGGCCCGGGTCTACGGTCCCGGCCGCGACCCCGAACGGCCGCTGGGCATCGGATCGCTCAAATCCAACCTCGGTCACACCCAGGCCGCGGCAGGTGTCGCGGGCATCATCAAACTGGTGCTGGCCCTGCAGCACGAGCGCATCCCCGCCACGCTGAACGCCCGCGTGCCCTCGCCGCATGTCGACTGGGAACACAGTGGAGTCGCGGTGCAAGGCGAGCCGATGCCGTGGCCCGCGGG
Organism: Nocardia shimofusensis NBRC 100134; assembly: GCF_001613125.1. GTDB lineage: Bacteria > Actinomycetota > Actinomycetes > Mycobacteriales > Mycobacteriaceae > Nocardia > Nocardia shimofusensis. Next base: position 81,349 of record NZ_BDBT01000005.1, on the reverse strand, counting down.
ATCGCGTCCGCGTCGTGCCGCGGTCAGCGCCTTCGGCCTCAGCGGCACCAATACGCACCTGATCCTCGAGCAGGCGCCGCCGGCGTCTGCGCCGGGCGCTGCGATCCTGGTCGGCGGCACGCCCCGAGCCGACGGTGTGTCCGCGCAGAGCGGTGTTCGTTCGGAGGCGACGGCTTCCTCGCCGGAGCCCGACGCCGGACGGGTCCTGCTGCTGCCGATCTCGGCGCGCAGCGAGGCGTCCCTGCTCGGCCAGGCGCAGCGGTTGCGCGATCTGGTGCTCGGCGATCCGACGCTCGAGCCGGGGCCGATCGCCCGCTCGCTGGCCTTCGAGCGCACCCGGTTCGAGCGGCGCGCGGTGGTGATCGCGGCCGATCGCGACGAGATGCTGAGCGGGCTGACCGATCTGGTCGAGGGCCGCGGGTCTGCCCGTGCGGTCGTGGGCACCGGCGCGGTGCTCACCAACGCCAAGACCGCGTTCGTGTTCCCGGGGCAGGGCACCCAATGGGTGGGCATGGCACGCGATCTGCTCGAGCGCGACGAGGACTTCCGAGCCGAATACCTGCACTGCGACAAGGAGTTCGCCGCGCTGCTCGGCTGGTCGCTCGCGGACCGCCTCACGAACGTGACCGCCGCGGACCTGATCGACTTCCCGGTCGTGCAGCCGCTGCTGTTCGCCACGATGGCCGCGCTGGCCGCATCGTGGCGCGCGGCAGGCGTCGTTCCGGACGCGGTGGTCGGGCACAGCCAGGGGGAGATCGCCGCCGCCTACTGCGCGGGCGTGCTCGAACTCGGCGATGCCGCCCGCATCATCGTCACCCGCAGCCGGTTGATGAGCGATATCTCCGAGCCGGGGGCGATGGCGGTGGTCGGCCTGCCCGAGGAGCAGGTCGCCGACAGGCTGGCGGCTTTCGACGGCCGGATCTCGATCGCGGCGGTCAATGTCGGCCGTTCGGCCGTCGTGGCCGGTGAGCAGACCGCGGTGCACGAACTGCTGGCCGAACTGGACCAGGCCGGTGTCTACACCCGGCTCGGCGCGTCCGGTCCCGGTTTCGCCGGGCACTGTCGCCTGATCGAGTCCATCCGTGAGCCGCTGACCGCGGAACTGTCCGAGATGACGGCGAATCCGCCGGTGACGCAGTGGTATTCGACAGTGTCCGGTAGGCCCGTGGACGGCGAGCCGATCGCGCCGGAGTACTGGTATCGCAACGCGCGCGAGACCGTTCGCTTCGCCGCCGCGATCGAGGCGATGATCGATGACGGATTCCGCTACTTCGTCGAGATGGGCGTGCATCCGTCGCTGACCGCCGCCGTCCAGTCCGTGTCGGAGGATCGGAGCCGCGAGGTGGTGGCGGTCGGGTCGCTGGTGCGCGATCAGGACGGACCGGCCTGCCTGGCCGCCTCCCGTGCCGCCCTGTATGTGGCGGGACACGAACTCGACTGGGCCGCACTGCTTCCGGAGTCCGGCCGAGTCGATCTGCCCACCTATGCTTTCGATGAGCGCAGGTTCTGGACCGATCCCATCCGCCACGGCGGCGCGCTCGGTCCCGACGAATCCCTCGCCCATCCGATTCTCGGCGCGGCGGTGCCGAACCCTGAGTCCGGCGGAGTGACGCTGACCGGGCGGATCTCGCGCGGGCAGCAGCCCTGGGTGAGCGATCACGCGGGGCCGAACACGGTGCTGATGCCGGGTGCTTCGCTGGTCGAGATGGCCGTGCGGGCCGGTGACGAAGTCGGCGCGCCGGTGGTGCGGGAGCTGGTGTTGCGCGCTCCGCTGCTGGTGCCCGAACGCGACGCCGTGCGGGTGCACGTCGTGGTCGGCGCGGATGAGGATGACGGCGGGCGCACGGTCCGCATCTACGGGCGCGAGGACCGCGATCCCGATCCGGCGTGGACGCTGCACGCCGAAGGCCGGCTGGCCGAGGAACTCGCGACCCCGTTGGCGCGGCCGCTCGGAGAGTTGGTGACGGCTCGAGCGCGGTCGTCAGAGGACGCCAGTCCGCCGGTGACGTGGTCGGAAAATGCCGCGACAGCGATGGATTCGTCGACGTGGCCGCCCACAGGGGCCGTCCCCGTCGACGTAGGCGAGTTGTATGCGACGTTGGCGGCCCGCGGCCATCACTACGGACCCCTGTTCCGAGCAGTGCGCGCGGTCTGGCGTGTCCAGGGCGGCGGCCCGACCACGAGTGCAGGCCCGGTTGGCGCCCGGGCAGGTAACGACGGTCGTCGTGACGGTGGCGACGACGGCGCAACATCGAACGGCGGCGGCGGGTATCTCGACGAGTTCTACGCCGAGATCGAACTCGACGAGGCCGCGCACGCGGACGCCGCGAAGTTCGGCATCCACCCGGCGCTGCTCGACGCGGCCCTGCACGCCACCACGCTGTTCTCCGCGAACACCGGCAGCGCTCTGCTGCCGTTCGTGTGGAGCGATGTGACCCTGACGGCCTCCGGCGCCACCGCGCTGCGCGTGCGGCTGACCCGATCCGGGCCGGACAGCATCGCCCTCACCGCCACCGATCGCGGCGGTCGTCCGGTGATCTCGGTCGGATCGGTGCTGTCGCGTCCGGTCGATGCCGTGCACTGGGACGCCGCCGCGCTCGCGCCCGCACACCGCAGGCTGTTCACCGTGCAGTGGACTGCGCGCCGGCTTCCGCCGCCGGATCCGGCACGCACCGTGCGCATCTGGGACGCCGAGGACCCTCGGCCCGCCGATATCGTCGTCGTGCCCGCCCGCACCGGTGATTCGCCGAGCCACGCACACGCCGCGGCGCAACACATGCTCGCCGCCCTGCAGCAGATCCTGGGCGATCCCCGCTTCGAACGCAGCATCGTGGTCGTGCAGACCACGGGGGCGGTCGCGCTGCCCGGCGACGACGGCCCCGACCCGGCGGGTGCGGTTGTCTGGGGATTGGTGCGTTCGGCGCAATCGGAGAATCCCGGCCGGATCGTCCTGGCGGACAGCTCGGGTGTGCCCACGGAACCAGGCCGCCGCTCCGATGGCCCCGGTAAGGGCACGGAGGCCGGTGTGTCGTCGGGTGGCGCCCAGGCCGGCCCTGCGGCCGGGCCAGGGGGCTCGGTTCTGTCGGCAGCGGAGCTCACCGCGCTCGTGGCGAGCGACGAACCACAGTGGGCGGTGCGTGACGGCGTGGCCTACGTGCCGCGTCTGGCCGGGCTGCCGGAACCCGCGAGCAATGCCCTGGGCCGCAAGCAGATCGGCGACGGCGCGGTGCTGATCACCGGCGCGCCGGGGCGGCTGGGCTCCGCCCTGGCCCTGCACTTGGCCGATGCCTACGGCGCGCGTGACCTGGTGCTGGTCAGCCGCCGCGGCATCGACGGACCCGGTGGGCACGCGCTGCACGACGACCTGACCCGCCGCGGCGTCCGGGTACGTTTCGCGCGCTGCGACATCACCGACCGCGCCGCCCTGACGGACCTGCTCGCAGACCTGCCCCTGGCCGGTGTCGTGCACGCCGCCACCGTGCTCGACGACGGCACCCTCGGCACGCTCACCCCGGAGCGACTCGATGCCGTGCTCCGCCCGAAAGTCGACGCGGCGCACTATCTCCACGAACTCACCGCCGACCGGGACCTGTCGCTGTTCGTGCTCTTCTCCGCCGCGGGCAGCCTCTTCGGCACGCCGGGACAGGCCAACTACGCGGCGGCCAACGCCTACCTCGACGCGCTGGCCGTGCACCGGCGTCGCCTCGGACTGCCCGCGCAGGCACTGGCCTGGGGCGCCTGGGAGGTCGATATGCACGAGCACATGTCCCAGGCCGACATCCGGCGGATCACCCGCGCGGGTGTGCGGGCGTTCTCGGTGCCCGAGGGCATGGCCTGCTTCGACGCGGCGCTGCGGGAGGACGAGCCGATCGTCGTCCCGCTACTGCTCGACGCCGGGGTGCTGCGGCACGCGCCCGAACTCCCCTCGTTGTTGCGTGGACTCGTGCGCGGATCCGCGCGGCGCGCCGCGGCCGACCGTGGGCAGGCGGCGACCACGGCGGGTACCGGGTTCGCCGAACGCCTGCGCAGCGCTTCACCCGCCGAGGCCGCCGAACTGGCGCGGACCGCGGTCGCGGAATGGACCGGGCAGGTACTCGGCCACGACGGCAGCGAGACCGTGGCGCTCGACCAGAGCTTCCAGAGCCTCGGCCTCGACTCGCTCATGGCGGTCGAACTGCGCAACAAGGTGCGCGAACACACCGGGATCGTGGTTCCGCTGGGCGCCATCCTCGCCGACAGCGATCCGACCGCGCTGGCCGGCTACCTCCTCGACCAGGTCCGCGACCAGAACCACGGCGACGAGCGCTCCGACACCCCCGCCGCCGAGGCGCCCGCCGAAGTGCCCGACCTCGAGACCCTGCCGCTGACCAGGGACATGGTGCGGCTGCTGCGCACCGAGCAACTCGGCATCCCCAGCGCAGCCCAGACCGGCGGTCTGGCCCTGCGCCTGCCGGTCACCGTCACCCGACCCGAATTCCAGCGCGCCCTTACCGCACTCGCGAACCGGCACGCCGCTCTGCGCACCACCATCCGGTCGAGCGACGAGCACGGCAGGCAACTGGCGATCACCCGCGAATCCGGCGTGGTCGGCGAATGGCGGGAACTCGACCGTCTCGACGACGAGGTCGCCGCGGCGCACTTCCGGGAACTCATGGCGCGGCCCTTCGATCTGGCGACCGGACCGCTGTGGCGGTTCGAACTGCTCGACGGCGGCGCGAGCGGCCGGATTCTGCTCATCGGCGCGCACCACAGCATGAGCGATGTGCAGTCGGTTCTGCTGGTCGCCGGGGAACTCGCCGCCGAACTGTCCGGTGCGGGCCCGCTGGCCGACGCGCCGACGAATCGCGATATGCGCCAACTGCTCTCGGCCCAGGCGAACAAGCCGGGCGAAGCGGACGAGGCGGTCAGGCGATGGCGGGAGGCGTTCGCCGGCGCTCGGCGGCTCGAGCTGGGATCGGCCCGCCCCGCCGAACGTACCTACGGCGCGGGCGCTCTCGCGCTGGCTCTGCCCACCGATCTGCACGACCGGGTGGCCGAGCGGGCGCGGGAACTGGGCGTCACCCCGGCGGCGGTGTTCCTCGGCGCGCTCACGGTATTCCTGGCCGGGCGCAGCGGCGCCGACCGGTTCGCCCTCGCGGTGCCGGTGGACACCCGCATGCATGCCGACGCCGTCGGCGCGGTCGGCTATTTCGGTGTGCCCGTGCCGTTCCCGGCCGCGATCGAGCCGGGCGAGGCGGTCTCCGATGTGCTGCGCCGCACCGGTGAGCGGCTGCGCGGGCTGCTCGTGCCGGGCGCGGGCTTCGGCGATGTGCTGGCCGCGCTGGCGGCCCAGGGGCTCTATCGCGAGAACGCGCCGATGGTGGAGGTGTACTTCAACTACCTGCGCGCGCCTTCGGCGTCCGGCCGGGCCGAACTGGTCCCGGTGAGCACCGGATACTCCGACCTGGACCTGATGGTGGCGGTGCTGCCGGACACCGGACAGGTCTGGCTGACCTACAACACCGACATCCTCGACGAGGCCGCCTGCACCGAACTGGGAACGCAGTACCTGGCGACGGTCGCCGCCGTGGTGGCCGATCCGGGTGCGCCCGCCTCGGTCGCGGCCGACGACACGCCCACGGCGACGGTGCGCGCGGCCCTCGGCGCCACATTCGCGCTCGGCAGGATCCCCGAGTTGCTGGGCGCCGCCTCGGCCGAGAGCGCGCCGATCACGGTCGCCGAAGCGCCCTATCACCATCTGGCTGCCGCCCTGCGCGACCCGTCCGGGGTGTTCGCGCAGCCGTCGACGGCACTGGGCATCGCCTTGCTGCGCGCGGCGGATCTGGAACGGTTCGGCGCACTCACCGACGAACTGCTCGCCGAACTGGCCGAGGAGTACCCGACGGCGGTGCGTGCGGTGGCCGAGCGGACCCGCGGGCCGATCATCGTCGGCATCCTGCCCTCGCACGAGCCCGCCCGGCGCCTGCTCGACTGGGAACGGACGATCGCCGACCTGCTGCGCGACATCCCCGGCGTCGCGCTGCTGGACACGGCCGAATGGACTCGCCGCCACGCCGTGGCGGCCGTCTTCGACGAGCGCACCGACATCCTGGCTCACCTGCCGTTCACCGCCGAATTCCAGGCGGCGGTGGCGCTCACGCTCGCCGACACCGTCGCCGCGGTGACCGAGCCCGCTCCGAAGGTGATCGTCGTCGACGGCGACGACACCCTGTGGAGCGGTATCGCAGGTGAAATCGGCGCGGATGCGGTTGTTTTCGACGACGCGCGGTTCGCGCTGACCGATCGCCTGCGGCAGTGGCGGGCGGCCGGAACTGTGCTCGCGCTGGTGAGCAACAACGACGACGACGTCGTGCGCACGATCCTCGACCGGGCCGACAGCCCCCTGCGCTACGACGATTTCGCCGCCGTCTCCGCGGGCTGGGAGGACAAGCCGGCTCGCGTGGCGGAACTGGCCCGCACCCTGAATCTCGGTCTCGCCGAGTTCTGCTACCTCGACGACAATCCCGTCGAGGTGGCGCGGATGCGCGCGGCACTGCCCGAGGTCCTGTCGGTCACCTGCCCGCCCGCCGAGGACCTGCCCGCCTTCCTGACCAGACTGTGGCCGATGACCCCGGTCGCGACCACCGCCGAGGACCGCGCCCGCGCCGACTACTACCGCCAGGAGCGGGAACGCGACGACGCTCGCGCGAGCACCGAATTCGGCGCGTTCCTGGAACAACTGGGTCTCGAGGTCGACATCGAGGAGCTGACCGAGCAGACCGGCGAGCGGGCCCGCCAGCTCGTCCGCAGAACCAACCAGTTCACTCTGGGACCCGCCGGACCCGACGACTTCGACCGCTGGCGCACCGAGGGAGAGCTCTGGACCGCCACCGCCCGCGATCGCTTCGGCGAGTACGGCCTCATCGCTGTGCTCGCGCTGCGCGTCGAGGACGGGACCCTGATGATCACCGGCTGGCACCTCAGCTGCCGTGCCCTCGGCCGCGGTGTCGAGGAGCGCCTGTTCGCCTGGCTCGCCGACCGGGCCGAAACGCTCGACTGCGCGACAGTGCGCATACGGGTCGAACACACCGCCCGCAACACCCCCGCCCGCCGTCTGATCGCCCGCCTCGCCGGCCTCGCCCGGCACGACGAAACGCTCGACGCCTTTGTCGCGCCCCAGCGGTTGCGCGAATTCCGATCCTGGACGGCGATCGACCAGCACGAGGAGGAGACGACCCCGTGACCGACACGGCCGAACCCGCCCCGGTCCGCGACTCCGCCCCGGACCGTCGCGCGCGCGGCGAATCCCTGGAACGCGGAACCGGACTCGATGTCGCCGCCCTGCTCGCCCGCACCGGCGTCGGGGGCAGCGCGTCGCCCCCGTCCGGCACCCGCGCCCCCGTACCGAAGGCACCCGGCGCCACATCCACAGCGGACCCGGTCGCCGAGCAGAACGGTTCGGCCGCACCTGCCGAACCGAATGCTTCATCGAATCCCCCCACGGATCTGCCGGCGCTGGCCGCGGCGATCACCGGGCTGGCCAACCGCTTCAGCGCCACTCCGCTCGACCCCGACACCGACTTCTTCGACGCGGGTGGCACCTCGCTGGCCGCCGTCGAATTCGTCGCCGCACTGGCGGGCGAACTCGGCGTCCACCTCGATCTGGACACTGTCTTCTTCGACGCGCGCCCACGCAGGCTGGCGCAGCGGTGGCTGGCGGACCCGACTGTCACCGCGCCCGGCAATGGCGGCGTGGTAGCAGGCGCGGATCTCGAGACCGGCGAAGTCGGCCACGGCGCCTTCGGTCGCCGCGCCGGTGACGGCATCGGCACCGAGGGCAAGGGCACCGAGGGCAAGAGCGCGGAGGGCAAGAGCGCGGAGGGCAAGAGCGCGGAGTCCGGCAGCACGGGAAGCGCTGCCGGCAGAGACACCGATGGTGACGGTGGCCTCGGAAGTGACGGTGGCGCAGCGCGATACGTCGACACCGATGATCTCGCCCAGCTCTTCACCGATCTCTCCGGCGCGGACAGGCTCCCGTTGGTCACCCCGGCGGAGCGGGTCACGCCCCGGCGCATCCTGCTCACCGGCGCGACCGGTTTCCTCGGCAGTCACCTCCTGCTCGACCTGTTACGGCACAGCGACGCCCACGTCGTGTGCCTGATCCGGGCCGAGAACGAGGACGCCGCGAGTCAGCGGTTGATCGAGGCGCTGCGGCGCTTCGCTCTGCCGTCGTCGCGCGAGGTCCTGCGCCGGGTCACGCCGCTGGCCGGCGATCTGCGCGAGCCCCGGCTCGGACTGTCCGACGTGCTGTGGGAAACCACTGCGGCACAGGTGGATTCGATCGTCAACGCCGCGGCCGCGGTGGACTTTTTGCGCGGATACCCCTCGCTGCGACGCACGAATGTCCTCGGCCCGCTCACCCTCGCCGAACTCGCCTGCACCGGCAGATCCAAGCCGATACATCACATCTCCTCGCTGGCGGTGTTCAACGGCGTCGAGTCGGAGTCGCTGGGGGAGGATGATCCGACCGCGCCCGTGGCGACGCTGCCGATCGGGTACGACCGCTCCAAGTGGGCCGCCGAGGCGATCCTGCGCCGGGCAGGCGAGCACGGTCTCACGGTGACGATCCTGCGTCCGGGCGGGATCGGCACCCATCCGGAGACCGGCGCGCACAATCCGCGTGACCTCAACAGCGGAATCACCGCCGCCCTGCTGCGTTTTCGCACCGTGCCCGGCTTCCGGTATCTCAACGGCGCGCCGGTGGACTGGGTGAGCCGGGTGGCCGCGCAGATCGTCACGCGGCCGAGCGCCTGGGGACACACCTATCACCTGACCGGCGAGCCGACCTCGCTCGAGCAGATCGTCGCCAGGACCACGCTCGGGGGTCTCGGGGTGCGGGTACAGCACTGGGAGAACTGGTGCGACGACGTGGTCCGCGCGATCCGCGAGGAACCCGCTCCCGAACTGGAGTCGCTGGCGCAGGTGTTGCAGAGCCCGGTCGCGCGGCGGCAGCTGGCGGCGATGGTGGGCGTGCCGCCCTCCCGCGCCGACCGCACTCGAGCCTTCGTGGCCGCGCACGGCCTGCCTGCCCCGATCTCCGGCGCGGCGGCAGGCGGCAAGATGCTCGCGGCCACGGCAGGGCTCGAATCGCCCGGCGGCGAACCGTACCTGCGCTTCGACGAAACCCTCAGCGGGTCGGTCGGTCCCCTCGACGGCACGGCCGACATCCCGTGCGATCTGCGACTGACCCTGTCGATCGCCAACAGCGCGCAGGCGTTCACCGCGCGCATCCTCGACATCGGCGGCGAAATATTCTGTCCCGCATTGCACGACGAAACGCTCACCGTCACCGGCACGGCTGTGGTCCGCCCGCACGACGGCCTGCCGCTGCGCAACGAGTCGCGGCACCCGATCATGCGCTACGATCTGACCCTGCGCGCCGCCGACGGCCGCAGCTGGTGGCTGACCGGCCACAAGTTCGCCGCCGCTCGTCGTCGTTTCGTGCGTCAGCTGGGCACCCAGCTGATAGAGATCGGCCCCGCCGGGGAACCCGCGTGCTGGTCCGGTGAGATCGCTGTGCCGATGCACACCTACCTGTCCGATCAGATCGACGGCATCCGGGTGGATCCGCGACTGCCCGAACGTCAGCAGCGGCTGGCGAAACTGTTGTGGCTGAGCTGGTTCGGCGGGCAGCTCGGTGTGAGCCTGATGGAACCGATGCTGCGGGTCGGCGTCGACCTGCTCGACCTGCGCCGTGCCCTGCGAGAGGAACGCCGCCGATGACGAACCGACTGCCCGCCCGCCGCGACGACCGCACCGATGCCGAATTCCGGTTCCGCACCGCCGACGGCATCGATCTGATGCTGCGCCGATCGGGGCCCAGCGACGCGCCCGCCGTGCTCTTCGTGCACGGGCACGGCGTCTCCTCACAGATGTTCGACCTGCCGGAGATCCGCAATGTCACCGACGTGCTCGCCGACGCCGGCTACGAATCGTGGCTGCTGGACTGGCGGGGCAGCAGCCGCCTGCCCTACAACGAATCCGGCCACCGCTACACCCTCGACGACGTCGCCCTCTACGACCTGCCCGCGGCGGTCGAGCAGGTTCGTCGGCGGATCGGGGACCGGCCGCTGTTCGTGGTCGCGCACTGTATCGGCGCGCTGGCGCTGGCCTCGGCGCTGACCGCGGGACTGCTGCCCGGCCTGGCGGGCGTGGTCGCCCAGGGGGTGTTCCTGACGCCGAAGGTGAGCGGCTCGTCGCGGGTGCGGGTGCTGCTCGGCAGCGAATTGATCGGCGGGCGCGTCACCCACCTGGACTCCGACTTCCGCAAGGTCGGTCTGTGGTCGAAGCGGACCCTGCTCTACGCCGCGCTCTCACGCAAGGGGGAGTGCCCCGACCCGACCTGCCGCATGGTGCACCACGGCTGGGGCATGGGCTCGAAGCTGTTCGAACACGACCACCTCGACCCCCGCACCCACGACCGGCTGGCCGATCTGTTCGGCGCCATCCCGTTGTCGATGCTCCCGCACCTGCGGCAGATGGAACTGGCCAGGGCGGTCGTCAGGTTCAACCTCGACGACGAGCGTTATGCGGCGCTGCCCGAGAACGCTCTCGACAGCGCCGGCCGCATCGACTGCCCGGTGCTGCTGCTGTCGGGCAGCCGCAACGAGGCGTGGCCCGGAGCCAACAAGCTGTGTCACGAGGTGCTCGCCGAGCGGGAACCCGCACTGGACGTGCGATACGTGGAGGTCCCCTCCTACGGCCACCTGGACACCTTCATCGGCCGCGGCGCCGCCCTGGACGTCTTCGGCCACATCGCCGACTTCCTCGACGAACGGTGCGGGCGGTGAGCGGTCCGGGTGCTCGGGAAGCGAACGGCGCCGGTCTCGTGGGCGCGGCTCAACTCGGCCGGCGCAGCGGCAGTCCGGCGGCCGAGTAGATGGCATCGATGACGGTCATCGTGGCCACCGAGTCGCTGGGCCCGGTCGCCACCGGCAGGTCGCGCAGCACGGCATCGGCGAAGGCGTCGAGTTGGTAGTCGTAGGAGGTGCGGCGGGTGAACCGGCGGCGGAGCCGGTGTTCGTCGGTGCGCAGCGACAGGAGATGCCCCTGGTGCGGCAGCAGCGGATTGAGCACGCGCAGGCGTCCGCGCTCGCCGGTCACGGTGACGGCGACCCGCAGCAGGTCCGCCGACCACATCGAGGAGCGGACGCGCCCGGTGTGACCGGCGGCGAAGCGCAGGTCGGCGAGCATGGCGCGGTCGACGCGCGGGTCACGCAGCTTCGCCTGCGCGGAGACCACGTCGGGCTCCGCACCGCCGAGCAGCCGGGCCATGTGCACGGCGTAGCAGCCCGCGTCCATGAGCGCGCCGCCCGCGAGGTCGTAGTCGTAGCGGATGTCGGAGAAGCGCGGCAGCGGAAAGCACACCGTGGCCTCCACGTGGCGCAACGCCCCGAGTTCGCCGGAGGCGACGACTTCTTCGGCGGCCTTCGTCAACGGGTGGTAGCGGTAGTGGAAGGCTTCCATCACCACGAGACCGGATCGCGCCGCGAGCGTGGCGATCTCGCGCGCTTCGGCCGCGTCGGCGGTGAACGGCTTCTCGCACAGCACGTGTTTGCCCGCCTCGAGCGCGGCCCGGGTCCAGCGTCCGTGCAAGCCGTTGGGCAGCGGGATGTAGACAGCGTCGATGTCGGGATCCGCCAGCAGCGCCGGATAGCTGTCGTACACGCGGCCGATCCCGTGCTTGCCCGCGAACCGCTCACCCCGCGCCCGATCCCTGGCCGCCACCGCCGTGACGTCCACCTCCGGGTTGCGCCGAGCGGGCGCGATCAAGGCGGCGGGCGCGATCCGGGCCGCGCCGAGAATTCCGAACCGCAGAGCAGGGCGGGTGTCGTCGACCACCCGCGGACATTAACATCGGGTCCGCGTCGCGGCAGTGTCGTCACCACCCGGCCGCTCGCGCGCGGCCGACGAACGGAAGCGAGAGTATGCGTATCGCGTTGCTGACAGCAGGCACCAGGGGCGACCACCAGCCCTACCTCGCACTGGCCGACGAATTGCGCTCGCGTGGACACGATGTCGTCATGACGGCCACCGAGAACTACGCCCACGTGGTGCGTGCGGCGGGCTTCGAGCCGGTGGTGATCCCGTTCAACTCCGCGGAACTGCTCGAGACCGAGGCCGCCAAGCGCGCGCTGTCGTCGGGCGCGACGCTGCCGTTCGTCAAGATCATGCTCGACACCGTGAAGATCATGGCGGGGGAGCGCGGCGAGCGGATGCACGAAGCGCTGGCCGAGGCCGCCGAGTCGGCCGAGATCCTGGTCGTGTGCGCCTCCATCCTGCCCTGGGCGATGGACCGCAGGGAGCTGACCGGGCAGCCGGTGGTCGGCTGCCTGCCGTATCCGCTGGAGCGGACCGAGGAGTTCCCGTCCTCGTTCATGGTCAAGCACATGATCTCCTCGAAACGACTGCGACTGGCCAGCTACACCGGCTTCGAACTCGCCTACGGCTTCGCCTATCACAAGGTGGACAAGCGGGTCCGCGAGATGATGGGGCTGCGCGGCCGCCCGCGAAACCCGTTCCGCCGCATGCGCGACGAGGGCATCCCGCTGATTCACATGGTGAGCCCGGTGCTGTTGCCGAAACCGGCGGACTGGCCCGAGCGCTCGACCGTGGTGGGCGCGCCGGTCATGCCCGCCCGGCTGCGCGCGGCCTGGGGCGAAGCGGCGGTCGACCCCGCGCTGGACGCCTGGCTCGACGCCGGTGATCCGCCGGTCTACTTCTGTATGACCGGCATGCCCGTCCTCGACCCGCCCGGCTGCCTCACCCTGATCGAGGCGGTGTGCCGCAGGCTGGGCACGCGCGGGCTGGTCACGGTGCGCGGAGAGGGCTTCCCCCGCGGGGCCACCCACGACGACCGGCTGTTCGTCGTCGACTCCTTCGACTACGACCGGGTGCTGCCCCGCTGCGGCGCGGTCGTGCACCACGGCGGCAGCGGCAATACCCACGACGTGCTGCGCTCCGGCCTGCCCGCGGTGGTCGTCGGCGTGCACAGCGACCAGTTCTACTACGGCTGGCGGATGGCCGCGCTCGGCATCGGCGGCGGCTTCCCCTACCCCTCGCTCACCGAGGACCGCCTGTACGAGGCACTGTCCGGCGCGCTGACGCCCGAATCGCGCCGCAAGGCAGCAGAACTCGGCCGTGCGGTCTCCGCCGAGAACGGGGTGGTCGCCACGGCCGACGAGGTGGAACGGCTCGTGAAGCAGGCCGCGGGCTGAGCGGCGACGCGGCAGTGCACATCGCCTTGTTCACCGACTTCCACCCCGCCACCCTGGGCGGTGTGCAGACGGCGATGCGCGCCCTGACCGCCGGACTGCGCGGCCGAGGACATCGGGTCACCGTATTCTGCCCGCCCGCACCGCAACCCGTTCCCGACGACGCCGACACCGTGCTGCTGCGGTCCATCCCGCTGGCCACGCTGGCGGGGGGACTGCCGATGGTACTGCCGACGCGTGCGAACCGCTTCGCCATCGACGCCGCCTTCGCCACGCGCGGCCCGGTCGACATCGTGCACGCCCTGACCACCTACGGCTGCGGCATCCTCGCCGCCCGCGCCGCCCGCCGGCACGGCCTGCCCGTCGTCCAGACCATGCAGAGCCGCGACGACACCGTCATCGAGAAATACGCTCCCGCACCGTTGTCCGCCGCACTGAGCATGCGGCTACTGCACGGCTGGTTCGTCCCGCTGCGTGGAAAGACGGTGGAGGTCGGTGACGACCGGGTCGCCCGGCTGGCCTGGCGACCGCTGATCGCTCAGGCCAGGTCCGCCGACCACGTGACCGTCCCCACCGAGCACTTCGCGCGCCGCCTGGCTGCCAGGGGAGTCGACCGCCCGATCCACGTGATCTCCAACGGCATCGACGACGCCTTGCTCGACAGCGTGTCGGGTCCGGACCCGGCGCACGACGGCGAACCTTCGCGCTCGGTGTCCCACCCACCCGGACACGACGCGGCCGGAACTCCGGTCGCCGCCGCGACCGATGGGTGCGCGCCGCTGCGCGTGCTGTGGTGCGGGCGGCTCTCACCCGAGAAACGCCCCCTCGAAGCCGTCGAGGTCGTGCGCCGGGTCACCGACTGCACCCTCGACGTCTACGGCGGCGGCAGGCTCGTCGACGAGGTGCGCGTGGCGATCTCCGAGTCAGGGGTGGGCGACCGCGTCCGCCTGCACGGCGAGGTGGACCAAGCCGCCGTCCTGCGCGCCATGCGCGAGCACGACGTCCTGCTGCTCACCTCCGACTGCGACACCCAGGGCATGGTGCTGCTCGAGGCGGTCGCCACCGGCCTGCCGGTCGTCTACTGCGATCCCGAACTCGCCGAGACCATTTCCGCATCCGGCGGTCTGCGCGCCGCCGACTCGTCGGTGCCCGCCCTCGCCGAGGCACTGCGCACCCTCGCGCAGGACCGCTCCCGGCTGCCCGCCATGCGTCGAGCGCTGACAGCCCTGGCCGACCGATCGCGCCAGTCACGGCATCTCGCGCGCCTGGTTGCGGTCTACACCGAGGCGATCTCGACGGGCTCTGCGCACTGATCCGGTGACCGCGCCGGTCGTGCCGCGGTCGAGCGTGTCCGCCGCCGGAGTGCTAAGTGATCAGCTGTTATCGAAGGCTGTGGCGAGTTTCCTGGAACTGACCGGGGTCCGTTCTCGCATCCGCGCAGGACATGGCCATTGCGGATTTCTCGGGCATCACCGCATGTAGACCCGCCTTCCTCTGTTTCTCGACACAGATCCCCAGGAATCACCTGTGCCATATATGAATCTACGTAGAAGTGGAGACAAGCAGCGCGAGTCTTGCTAAGTTACTGAGTATTCTGATCACTAGGTCAGACGGAGGGCCCCGGGTGGGGCCGTCGTCCGTCGACACCACGATGCTCGGACTCAATGAGGAGTGGCGACATGCAGGGATTGAACAGGCGCGATGCGTTGAAGGCCGGAGGTGTACTCGGGGCGGTGGGCGCCGTCGGCGCGCTCGCCGCCGCGTCACCAGCCAGGGCGGAGCCCTGGACGTGGTCACCGCAGGGGTCGGTGGCGGGCGAGGGGGCGGGAGCCGACCCGATGGGGGTGTGGGATCCCGAGGTCGACGAGCTGATCGCTTCGGTGATCGATCGCGGCGACGTGCCCAAGGTGAACGAAGCGCTGCGCCAGTGGACCGCGAACGGCCAGCCGTTGCCCGCCGGTCTGCCCGCCGACGTGCGCGAGTTCATGGAATACGCGCGCAGGCTGCCGCAGTGGGTCGATCACGGGAAACTGAACGCCGCCATCGACTTCAACAAGAAGCGCGGGCTCTACCTCGGCGTGCTCTACGGCTTCGCCAGCGGCATGATGAGCACGGTCATCCCGAAGGAGGCGCGCTCGGTCTACTACTCCAAGGGCGGCTACGACCTCAAGGACCGCATCTCCAAGACCGCCAAGCTCGGCTACGACATCGGCACCGCCAATGCCTATGCCGACGACGGCCAGATGATCGTGACCTGCGTCAAGACCCGGATGGTGCACGCCGCCGTGCGCCACCTGCTGCCGCAGTCGCCGCATTGGACGGCCTCGGCCGAGGAGCAGATCCCCATCAGTCAGAACGACATGATGGTCACCTGGCACAGTCTGCCCACCACGGTCATGCGCCACTTCGTCAACTGGAAGGTGCCGATCCCGGCCAACGAGTCCGAGGGCTTCCTGCATTCGTGGCAGCTGGCCGGGCACATGCTCGGCATCCGCGACGAGTACATCCCCAACTCCTGGGACGAGTCGAACGCGCAGGCCGCGCAGGTACTCGACCCGATCCTCATGGCCACCCCGGAAGGTATCAAGCTCGCCGACCGGCTGTTGAGTCTCGGCGCCGGCCTGGACCTGGCGATCCTCACCAAGCCGGTGCTCGGCTCGTTCACCCGTTTCCTGCTGGGCGACAGGATCGCCGACGATCTGCACATCCCGCGCGAGCTGGTGTGGGACCCGCTGCTGCGGTTCAGTTGGGGGCCGTTCGTCGCCGTGCGCGAAGGGCTGCTCACCGTGGCCCCGCCGACGCAGGAGGTCTACTGGATGTTCGACGAGTTCCTGCGCCAAGCGGCGCTGCTCTACCTGTCCGAATTGCGGATGCCGATCAGCATCGAACTGCCGATGATGAACCGCAATATGAGCCTGCCGCCGAAGTAGCCGGCAGTAGCCTTCGCCCCCACCGTTCGTCCCCTGCGGTGGGGGCGAAGTCGTGTCCGGGGCGCTGGAACTGTGGCATCTCGGGCAGCGGTGCGGAGCCGAGTCGCTGTGCGGTGCGTTTGCCCATGCCGGACACAAAGCGGTGAACCGAGCTGGAAAGGATTGGGGTAGTAACGATTTCACGCCGCGAGTCGACCTACCTGTCATGACTCACTCAAGAAATCTTGCTCGCCGTTCGCGGGCTTTCCGTCGAACTGCCCTCCTCGCCGCGACGATCGCCACGGCATCGGTCGGGTTCGCCGGACCCGCTGCCGGTTCCCCCACCGATCCCGTCGTCGAGTTCACTCCCACCCTCACACTGGTTCCCGGTGGCAATTGCGCGGCGGTGATCAATGCTGTGACCGTTCCGCAGGAGCGGGCAGGCCAGTTCGGGGTCAAGGTGCAGATCACGCAGACCGGCCACGGGTGCGCTGCGTACCGGGTCGCGGTTCGCTGGCGCAATCTGGATTCCGGCTACGCCGATGGACAATCGCATCGCGTCGACGGAAACGGCACCATCGATGCGCCGGGCGGTGTCATCATCGGCATGGGCATGAGCCCGGGTGTCGGCCGGATCGAAGCCTCCATCATCACCACCGAGGACAGCTACCCGCAGCACCCTGAACTGCAGCACATCGCGGGACGGGCAACCTTCACACTCGGCTGAGCAATCAGCGGAGAACCAACCCACCACGTCGATCTGCCCGCCGGGACCGAATCCGAAGGTCGGTGCCTTCTCGCGTTCGCATCTCACGTTCGCGAAGTCGTGCAGGGTGCTGTCTGCCCTCGCTCGTGCACACATGAGCGATCAGAGGCACCGTGACAGACCAGCGGCAACGCGGCATTCCGCGATGCCGACGCCTGTCCGCTCCGACCTCGGGGCACGGTTCCGGCGGCCGCGACAGCTGCTCGACAGCCTTTTGCCGATGATACAGGGTGACAAGATCATTCTTCAAATCGACAGTGTGCCGCCACACTACGTGCGACTTGTACTCGGCTGTCCCGAACCTCCGGACTGCTGGGAGCCCCCAGGCGCCTGACCTCGCGAGGGGTGCGCGCAGGGCGTCAGTACACCGTGAAGGTGGTGACGCTCGGGGTGTGCGGCAGGTCGGTGGCGAGTGTGAACTCCACTCGGCCCGGTCCGGTGTGCAAGCGCAAATTGCCGATCTGCGGCGCCACCCACCAGAACGGGAAACCGTTGCCGTCGCCGAGGAAATCCGAGGCAGCGCCGGTCGCGCCGGTATCGAGATTGCGCCAGTGCACCGTCGCGGTGACCGAGCACCAGGGCGCGGGCACGCCGAAGACCTTCAACCAGCCTTTGAGCTGGAGATCGACCTGCCCGTGCGGGCCGTTCGGGTAGACGTTGCCGACCGCCCACACATCACCGGCGCAGCCGAGACCATGGGCGGCGGTGGTGACCAGGGGGAGTTCGACGTGGAGATGGTTGCTCGCCGATGCGGGGGCGCTCGCACCGATCACGAGTGCGGCCGTGGCCGCGGCGACTGCGGACATCTTGCGTAGGTGCTTGGCGTCCATGAACTGCCTATCGGCTTGTGTCGCCGCACGTTACCGGAGTGGGTGGATTCCCACGTCGAACCACTACTGCGATCGCCGACCCGGCTCGTCCAGCACGCCCGCCAGGCAGTCGGCTCCGGTTGCGCCGTCGACGGGGTGGGTCAGATCAAGCGGTAGCGGCTGGTCGGCACCACATCGATGTCGCGGTCCGCGCCGAAGGTGGCGATGCTTTCCATCATCAGGCCGACCCGCCGGGTGAGTTCGGCATCGTCGCCACCGCTGCCGTAGAAGGCGTGCATGTCGTGCATCGCCTCGATCGGGAAGTGTTCTTCCACGACGGCCACGATCTCCGGGGCGTCGTGGGTGACCGGTTCGACGATTCGGTTCTGTATGTATCCGAACGTGGCTTGGGTGTCGATGGCGACCTGGGTGTGCTTGCCGCGCCAGCATTCCAGCCACTGTTCGTAGGGCAGGTCGGCGGGCTTGCGCAGGAACGCCAGGTTGGCCAGCCCTTCGGCGCGTTCGCCGACGGTGGTCGGCCGGGGCGGAAGCGGCGCGACGACGTCGACCTGCCAGCCCGCGACGCGGCCCGATCGGGCGGTGAGCACGTCCACCACACCGGGCACGGCGGTTTCGGCGGCGAGGGTGAGCGTGACGACGGCCTCGACGGGTGCGTCGAATGCTGTCAGGCGCAGCATCGCCCCGGCGACGTGCGAGTCGCCGACATTGAGGACGGCTTCGCTCGCCCCCGATCGGGCCAGTGCCTCGCCCAGTCCGCGCGCGAGATCTTCTCCGATGCCCCAGAGAGCGAACAGGAATTGCCGGGAGGTCACCGCTACACCGCCTTCGGAATACATATTTCGAGTTCGCGGAGCGTAACGAATCGCCTCTTGTGTCGCCACCACCACTCACGTGCGCGGCCGGGGACAGAATCGGCCTGATCCGAAGACTGGGCCGCCGGCCGCCCGTTCGCCTGGGTCGACGACGAGATCACCGACGTCGACCACAACTGGGTCGCCGCACATCACCCCAGCCATGCGCTCCTCCGGCGCATCGAGTCATTCCGAGGGCTCAGCGACCAAGACTTCGCAGCCCTCGATCAATGGCTGCGAGCAACCTGAGTCACCCTGGCTTCTGGGCCGGAACCGATCATCGGCTCCGGCCCGTGCGGCCCGGCGCCCTCCAGCTCTGATCATCAACCCTGATCCCACCGGTGGTCGGCCCGTCGATCAGGCGCGCGGCGGGCCGATCCACCGTGGCACCCGGGTGCAGTACTCCTCGTACTGCTCGCCGAAGCGCTCGGCGAGTGCTTCCTCCTCTGCCCGAATCTGGATGCGATCGATCAGCGCCACGAACCCGGCGGCGGGCAACAACGCCCAGGCCGAACGTCGCAACACCGCGTGCGCGGTCAGCGCGCTGGCCAACCCCAGGTACATCGGGTTCCGTGTGAACCGGTTGGGACCGTCGGTGACCAGAGTGGTCACGTTGGCGAAGCTGATCGGGTTGACCGTGGTGCCCTCGTCGGCGAAGCGGCTCACCGCCCAGACGGCCAGCGTCGCCGCCGCGGCGGTGAAGGGTGCCGCGGCCAGGCCCGACCACAGGGTCGGTCGCCGGTCTCGGGTCTGCAGATACTGGACCCCGGCGGCCGCAGCGGCGATGACCGGTGGTGGGACGCGGCTCATTCTTTCTCCTCCTGATCGCGTGGCCGACCTCGGGTGATGCTTCGGACGTGAGCCCGAACCGGCGGCTCAGACCAGCCCGAGGGTCAGGGTAGTTGGGTGGAACAACGCCCCTGAACCCGCCGTCCCACAAGGGCATCACCCGCGGCGACCGCAGTCGTCCGCTGGGCGGAGAGCATCGTCTCGGATCGTCCGGGGGCGAAACCGATCGATCACCGAGTCTCGGGGACGAACGCGGCGACCGCCCGCAAAGCGATGTCCACGCTGGTATGCAGTTCCTCCCGACTGACACCGGCGGCCGCGTCGACCGCGAGACCTTGACCGACGGTCGCGATGTATCGGGCCAATGCGGCGGGGCCGGTCTGCGGCGTGAAACAGCCCTCCGCCACGGCGCGCGCCAGTCGATTTGTCAACGCGGACAGCATATTTCCCCCGATATTCGGCCAAGAAGTCGGAGAAACCGCTGTTGGCGTCCGAGCAGGCGAGACCACCCTGGATGGTCAGGCAGCCGAGTGGATGTCCCGCGCCGGTGAGGGCATCGACGGAGGCGTGCAGGTAGTTCTCGATCATGTCGAACCCGCCGGGCTGTGCCAGCGCGTCCGCCGCATAGGCGACATAGGTCTCCCGGTAGCGCACGACGGCCCGGCGGAACAACTCTTCCTTGCTGCCGTACACGGCGTAGAGGCTCGGCTTGTTGATGCCCATGGCGGGGTGAGCTCGGTCATCGAGGCGCCCTCGTAGCCGTGCTCCCAGAAGACGGGGTTTCCCACGGCCACCGGCACCTGCCGGTGCGGCTGGCAGGGTGGGGCGACGCTGTCACTTTGGTGAACCTCGGCATCAGCGGGTCCGAAATTTCCATGACTGGCCGAGGTTGGTCAGCCGGAGGCCATCTGGACGACGATCCCACCGAAACGTCCCTCTTCCATGGTCGCGGGGTGCCCGTCGATGAAACACATACCGGTTCGGGTGACCTCGACGCATTCTTCCTCGCGGGAGCCGGAGTCGTCCGATCGGTCGAGCGTGTCGGCGTAGTAGGCGATCATTCCGCCACTGAGATGGGTATTGAAACCGGTGACGCGGCGCCCGGCGCGGTCGGTAGTGCGACTCCGGCAATCATCACAGACCGAACGGGGGTAGCGTTCCTCGTGAATCGCCGGGCGCCGGCAGTGCGGGCAGGGGTGC
The DNA here is from genome assembly GCF_001613125.1 of Nocardia shimofusensis NBRC 100134. Taxonomy (GTDB): domain Bacteria; phylum Actinomycetota; class Actinomycetes; order Mycobacteriales; family Mycobacteriaceae; genus Nocardia; species Nocardia shimofusensis. The sequence goes on along the minus strand of NZ_BDBT01000005.1, from coordinate 60,751 downwards.
GTGTAGCGGCGACCGGCGTCCGGACTGTGCAGCAGGAAATCATTGCGGGCGAGGATATTACGTCCGGAGAGTCCCCGGTTGCTGCTGTGCCGTAGGACGATGAGAATGTACTCGGCGTAGTCGGCTGTCTGGGCATCGATCGCTGCGCGCCCAGGCATCTCGTCTATGCGTGTGAGGCCGGCATCGTAGGCCTCGAGCGCCACGCGGTGCGCTGCCGAGAGTTCGCTGTCGGGGATGTCTCTGTTGGCATGTTCGGCTCGGGCCAAGTGTTCGGCGATTACCGTGTCGATGGTGCGTCCGCCTCCCAGTAGCCCGCTGCCGTAGCCGGTCGCGGTCACCAGGACATAGCCGTCCATTTCGCCGCGGTCGGTTCCGATCTTCTGGAGGAAGGCGAAACCTTGCCCGTAGCGGGCATTCTCGAGCTCTCGGTGGCTGTAGGGGAGGAGAGAGTCGGAATCCTGCGCCAGATCCCGCGCGATTCTCAGCGCTTCATCGTAAGCCGGCGGAACGTCCGGATCTGGCCGCTTCATGCCCGGTAGCCTATCGAGCCCGACATCTTGTGGCCGAGTGCAGGTCGGCGGCGCTGCGATGTCACTGCCGGTCGCTTTCCAGCAGCTCGAACAGGCTGGAGAAGCCCTGATCACCGTGGCCGTCGGCAATGCGCTTGTCCATCAGCCCTTGTACTTCGCGCATTCGCAGGGTATCCACGCCGAGGGACTCTCGGTGAGCGACGAGGTCGCCCATCAGCGCGGCCTGCACCGACAGCGGTCCGAGATCCGGTGGGTAGGTGCGGTCGCGGACGGCTTCTCCGATGGCGGTCAGCAACGGCGAATAGTCGGTGAGGGAAGCGGCGACGCGGGCGGCGAACTCCCCCACGTCGACTCCTTCCTTGCCCACCAGTCGCAGCGTGTGCAGGAAACCGATGAGGATCTCGTACCCCATCGCCACTTGTGCCATGAACTCGACGGAAGCCAGGCCGACATCGGCACCGTAATAGGTGGGGGTCCCCAACTCCCGCAACGTGGCCTCGTGGGTATCGAACGTGGTCCGGGATCCGCTGTAGAAGAACCTGACGTGGTCCGAACCCAGGTCCGGCGGATCTCCCATCACCCCGCCGTCGAGGTATTCGGCACCATGCTCGATGGCCCACTGCTGGATCGTGCGTGCCCGGCTCGGGGATCCGCTCGTGACGTTCACCAATGCCTTGCCCGAGACGGCGTCGCCGACGGCGGCCAGCACGTCCTCGACCGCGTCGTAGTCCAGGACGCAGAGCACGACCAGCGGGCCGGCCGCGACCGCCTCCGCGGCTGTCTCTGTCGCCGAGGCGCCGGCCGCGACCAGCGGTGCGCTCTTGCCTGCCGTGCGGTTCCAGACCGTCGTGGGATGGCCGCGGTCGAGGAAGACCCGGGCGATCGCGGAGCCCATGGCGCCGAGGCCGAGCACGGTCACGGGGGTCGATGCGGCGTCGGATGTCGTTTCGATGCTCATGGATATGGACGGTAGGACCTCGAGTAAGGTTGAGGTCAACCCCCCACTTATGTGGGGCGAACGAGCGCGTCGCGCAGCCGATGGTGGGCACCGAGCCCGTGACCCGGATCCCACTGCTCCACAGAGGTCGCGTGCTTCGGTGCCGGTGGCGATCCGGCCTCATATCGACGATCGAGAGGGCAGGTGATCGACCCGGCCGAGCAACGGAGTCCCGTGCGGCCTGAAACATCTGAAGTCCAACCTCCGGACCGATGTCCGTGGCATGGCCTAGGCTGTGGCCTCGGCAACACGAAGTGCGTGTGTGCCTGGTTCTGCGCTCGATCAGAGTTACTCGCAGTATTCGATCTAGATCTCTTCCCTGGATGAACCACATCGTATGAAGGATCGGTATGAAGAGCGAAAGACGCGGCTGGATCGCAGCTTTGACGGGAACCCTCATAATCGCCGGCACCGGAGCGATCGCCGCACCACCGGTATGGACGGAGCCGCAGTCGCAAGCAGGCGGGGGTGACGTTCTCCGTGCCGAAGCGGCGCACCTGGCGTTGACGGTCCCCGGGGCGCCCGGGCCGATACCGGCGAGGTCGACACGCGTCACCTACACCAGCAGCACCACTCATGACGCGCCGACCACGGTGGTGGGAACGTATCTGGAGCCGACCTTGCCGTGGCCCGGCCCGGGGCCACGTCCGCTCGTGGCGTATGCGGGCGGTATGCAGGGGCAGAGCCCGGAGTGCGCGCCCTCGGCGATGCTGTCGCAGGTAGTTCGATACCAGCCTCCGGCCGACGCGGTCTTCGAATACGACATCATCGCGATCTACCAGCTGCTGTCGCGCGGCATGGCGGTGGTGATGACCGATTACCACGATTTCGGTGTACCGGGCATCCACAGCTTCATGAACCGTAAAACGCAGGGCTACGCGGTATTGGACTCCGCACGTGCGGTATTGCGGTTGCCCGGCTCCGGCCTCGATCCCGCCTCGCCGGTCATCCTCTACGGCTACTCCCAGGGCGGGATGGCTTCCGCGGCCGCGGCCGAACTGCATCCCGGGTACGCCCCCGAGTTGAACGTGCGCGGCGCCTACGTGGGCGGGCCCCCGGTGGGCCTGCAGGATTACCTCGCGCGCAACGAGGGCCGTCCCGGCGTCGCCCCGGCCATCGCATGGATCCTCAACGGCATCGCCGAGGACTATCCCGAGACGCGTCCGGTGTTCGAAGCCGAGCTCAACGACACCGGCAAGGCGATCATGCGCGACTCGATCGGCAAATGCGGTGGCGGCCTCTCCAACACCTTCGTGCAACCGCCGAACACGTCCCAATGGACCATCAGCGGAGAGCCTCTCTCGGTCGTGATCGATCGTTCCCCGGAGTTGAAGAGGGCATTCGACGAGCAGCGGCTCGGCGGGTCCGCCCCCTCGGTGCCGGTGCGGATCTACTCGGCCAGGAACGACGAGGGAGCTACCTACCCGGCCGTGCGCGATATGGCCGCACGCTGGTGTGGCGGCGGCGCGGCCGTTCAGATGGATGCGGATCCGACGCTGCCTGCCATGTCCGGGTTTCTGGGCACCCACAATCTGGCCTTCTTCCCGTCACTGGCGACCTCGCAGCAGTGGGTGACCGATCGCCTCGCCGACGTGCCCGCCCCCGTGAACTGTGGGGCGCTGCCCTAGTCGTACGAGGCTATGGCGTTGGTGACGCCGGTGCGGAGGCAGCCGGCCGGGGTGGTTGGCGGCAACGATCACGGCTGCCTCCGAGGCGATCACCGGACGATCCACCGGGCTCGGGCCGGAGTCCGGTGCTCCGTCCGGGGCGAAGCGCACCCAATGCGTTGACGTAATGATCGCGTCGACGCGTCACGGTGTGATGCTGTCGCGGATGATATGTCGCTACCGGGCTGTAGGAATGGACTCTTCCGCCTGAGGAGATTCGGCCAGGCTCTCGCGTATCGCCCGGACGGCCGCGGCCGGGGCATAGCCGTCGGGAACACCTTCGACCATGATGATGTCACCGGCGATGTGGCGTGAGCGCAGTGGTGCGATGGCTCGGTACGCGGGTGAGTCCCACCATGCCCTCGCCTCGGTGATTCCGGGGAATCCGATCATGACGACGTTGCCGGGCCAGCTGCCCTCCTTCACCTCGTGCTGTGTCATGTGCACGAGGTATCGGCCGCCGTATGGGGCGAATGTGCCGGGAAGGCGCTCGATGTATTCGGCGATCTCCGGATGGGGCGCGGCGTCGAGCAGGTGGGCGATCACGTAGGCGGGCATCGAGTCCTCCGAGCGGTGGTCCGTTCTTCTCCGCGAGCCTGGCACGGGGGAGCGAACGAGGTCAATTACCGAGGGTTCGCCTGAACGGATCGCCCGTCGTCCCGGGCTGTCGGGGGCCGCGGGGTCACCTATAGCGCAGCGGCAGCAGCTCGCCCTCGCGGCGCGGCACCGGGCCGGACACCGGCCGCGGGCTACGCTCGGATCCGACTATGTCGTGCGTCACAACGCAGGAGGTGTGGCTCGTGCGGAGAAGTAGATGCGGGGTGGTTGCCGGATTGGTGGCGGTGGGGTTGGTGGCAGGTGCGTGCACGGTGGGAGACGACAGCGGCGAGGGTACGACGGAGAGTTCCGCGCCCGCTTCGACCCGGCCGCACGACGTGTCGCCGAATGCGGTCGCCGGGGTGGTGATTCCGGACGGGCAGATCGATCGCGCGGTCGGCGAACTGGATCGCCTGGCCGGTGAGCTGCTGGAGGATTCCGGGATCCCCGGTATGGCCGTGGCCGTGGTGCATGAGGGAAAAGTCGTGTACAGCAAGGGGTTCGGCGTGCGTGACGTCACCACCGGCGAACCGGTCGGCGACGCGACGGTCTTCCAGCTGGCCTCGGTCTCCAAACCCCTCGGCGCCACGGTGGTGGCGCGGCAAGTCGCTGCGGGGCAGGTGGACTGGGACACCCCGGTCTGGGAGCTCTCGCCCGGATTCGCACTCGAGGATCCGTATGTCTCCGAGCACGTGACGGTCGGCGATCTCTACTCGCATCGCTCCGGACTTCCCGACCATGCCGGTGACCTGCTCGAAGACCTGGGCTACGACCGGACGCAAGTGCTCGAGCGGTTACGGCAGCTGCCGCTGGCACCGTTCCGCGACTCGTATGCCTACACCAACTTCGGTCCCACCGCCGCCGCCGTCGCGGTCGCCGACAAGGCGGGCGTCGACTGGGCGACCCTGTCCGAACGCGAGATCTACCAGCCGCTGGGTATGAACGAGACCAGCTCGCGTTACGCCGATTTCGTGGCCCGGCCGGACCGGGCGGTCGGGCACGTCCTGGTCGACGGCGAGTATCGGCCCGCCGATCCGCCCCGCGATCCCGACGCGCAGTCACCCGCCGGTGGCGCGAGTTCCTCGGTGCGCGACATGGCGCGCTGGCTGACCATGTTGCTCGGCGACGGCACCTACGAAGGCGCCGAGATCGTGCCGCCCGCCGCGCTGCTGCCGGCCATCAGCCCGCAGGCGGTTTCCGCTCCGCCGGCCGACCCGGACAGCCGCCCCGGCTTCTACGGTTTCGGCTTCAATGTGAACTCCTCGTCCGCGGGCAGGGTGGTCCTCGGCCATTCCGGCGCATTCAACCTGGGCGCGGGCACCGCGTTCACCGCGATTCCCAGCGCCGACGTCGCGATCGTCACCCTCACCAATGCCGCCGCCATCGGCATCCCGGAGACCCTGAACGCCGAGTTCGCCGACCTCGTGCAGTTCGGCGAGATCCGCGAGGACTGGCGCGAGCTCTACCGCACGGCCTTCGAGCAGATCGACGCCCCCTCCGGCGAACTCGTCGGCAAGGAGCCGCCCGCCGACCCCGCGCCCGCGCGCCCGCTCGACGCGTATGCAGGGGCCTACGACAACACCTTCTACGGTGAGGCGACTGTGGAGGTGCGAGACGACGAACTCGTCCTCGTCCTCGGCCCGGACAAGACGACCCTGCCGTTGCGCCACTGGGACGGCGACACCTTCGTGTTCACACCCACCGGGGAGGGTGCTGACCCCGGCACCTTGTCGAAGGCCACCTTCGACGGCGACCGGCTGACGCTCGAGTACTACAACCGCGACGGGGTGGGCACCTTCACCCGATCCTGACCGGGGTCGAGGGCGCTCCTCGCGAAGTCCGGTGCGGCTACGCGCAGGTGAGTACGGGGAATCCGGCCTCGGTCCGCGCGCTGCGCAGCACAGCGCCGTCATCCGCGCGTCGACGGTCCGCTCGACGCTCGACACCGGCCGAGCAGGACGGTCGGCATGCGGAGGCGGTCATAGTGCGTCGGCGGCGAGGGCTGCCTTCCAGCCGCCGAAATCACTGATGTCCGTGGCGGCGTCTGCGGCGGCGCCTTCGCAGCCGAAACCGGTGGTCCACGTGCCGTCCTCGAGTTCGACCGAACCCAGGTGCATAGGCGTGGGAAGGGCGGCGAGGAAGCGGCCGAGCGCGGCGGGAGAGAGCAGCCAGCGTTCGCCTGCGATCGCGACACCGGGTTCGGCCTCGCCCACTCGTGTCACGGCGGGCTTCGGTGGCGTGGTCTTCATGGCGCCCAGGCGGTAGCGGGGTGCGGTGCGGATCGGTCCGGCCCAGCGGGCCCCGAGTTCGGTCAGCTGGTAGGCCAAGGGCTGGTCGCGGAGGTGGGCGCCGAAAACGACGAGGTCCAGTGCCGGGGCGACCCGAGTCGGCCAGGCCCGTTCGATCGGCGCCGGGGCGGGTGACGCGCCGTTCGGGACGAGGGCGGCGATGTCGAGTGCGACGGCGTCTTCGAAGGGACGGGCGAAGATCGTGACGCCGAACTGCGCCTCGCCCGCTGTCCCCGCGGGAACAGCGACGGCGCACAGGTCGAACAGATTGCAGAAGTTGGTGTAGGTGCCCACACGGGAGTTGACGCGGATCGGATCGGCGGCGACCTCGGCGATCGTCGGCTGGAACGGGGCGGTGGGTGCGAGCAGGGCGTCCGCGCCGTCGAGGCTCGCCATCGCCTGCGCGCGCAACCGCTCGAGCTCCGCCAGGTCCGACACCAGGCGGTGGGCGGGCAGGTCGCGGGCCCCGCGGACGATGGAGGCCACGGTCGGGTCCGCCGACGTCGGGTTGCCGTCGAGGAATGCGCCTACTGCCGCGTATCTTTCGGCTACCAGCGCGCCCTCGTAGAGCAGTCTCGCCGCGGCCAGGAACGGTGCGGGATCGACCGTCACGATCTCGACGCCCCGCTCGCGGAGACCGGCCACCGTGCGCGCGAACGCCTCGAGCCACTCGGTATCCATCTCCGGCAAGGTGTCGAAGACCGCGATCGTCGGGCGGGGCGGCGCGGCGAGGCGGATGTCGGCGGGCCACGGTCTGCCGGGCGCACCCGCGGCCATGACGCCCATCGCCAGATCAGCGGTGGCGAGGTCGGCGGCGAAGACGGTCACGCAGTCGAAGGATCGGCACGCGGGCACGACGCCCTCGGTGCTCACGACGCCGACCGTCGGTTTGATGCCGACCAGACCCTGGAACGCGGCGGGCACCCGGCCCGAGCCCGCGGTGTCGGTGCCGATCGCGATGTCGGCGTCGCCCAGCGCGACCGCCACCGCCGAGCCCGAACTCGAACCGCCCGAGACGTATTCGGGCCGCCGGGCGTCGGGGACCGCCCCGTGGGGGGAGCGGGTGCCGACCAGGCCGGTGGCGAACTGGTCGAGGTTGGTCTTGCCGGTCACCACCGCGCCCGCCGCGCGCAGCGCCGCCACGGATGGGGCATCGGTCTCGGGCACGTAGGCGTAGTCCGGGCAGCCCGCCGTGGTGGGCAGGCCCGCGACGTCCACGTTGTCCTTGACCGCCAGTCGCAGCCCGGCCAGCGGACCCCTCGCCGCGGCGAGGTCGGCGGCCACGTCCCGCTCGGGGCGCCGGTGGATCCACACACTCATCACTTCTCCCATCTGTTCGCCGGAGGTGCGTCACCACTGGCGTTCGCGGCCGCCGCGCGGGCGGTTCGCTGGTGAATTCGGGCACTGCGACTTTCGCTTGGCCGGGCGACGTGCCACGGCCGAGTCGGCGGGGACGCATCGCTGCGGATCGGCCCGGTCGCGAGCGGTCTATCTCTCTCCCGCCAACTCGCCCGAGGTGCGCCAGGACTGGCGTTCGGTGGCGAAGGCGGCTGCCTGCTCGGTGCGGAATCGGGCGATCGAGTCCGCGTTCTCGTGGAGAAAGGTCCGGTAGTCGGCGAGGCGGAATTCGCCGTCCTCGGCGCGAAGTTCGCCGCGACCGGCGGCGGTATCCGCGCGCAGGTCCAGCAGTTCCTCCGCCGAGACCGGGTACCAGCGGATCCGGTCGAACCAGCGCAGCAGCCAGGGGTCCTCGTCGCCGGGGCCGCCGGGGGCGCGATGGTTCCAGACCTGAGTGGTGCGGCCGACGAACTGGTAGCCGCCGGGGCCCTCCATGCCGTAGACGCACAGGTACGCGCCGCCGATGCCGACCGCGTTCTCCGGGGTCCAGGTGCGGGCCGGGTTGTACTTGGTGGTGACCAGGCGGTGCCGGGGATCGGTCGGGGTGGCGACCGGCGCGCCCAGGTAGACGTCGCCGAGGCCGAGCACGAGGTATTCGGCGGCGAAGACGGTGTCGAACACCTCGTCCACCGAGGCCAATCCGTTCATGCGGCGGATGAATTCGATGTTCCACGGGCACCACGGCGCGTCCGGGCGCACGCCGTGCATGTAGCGGATGATGGCCTCCCGGGTGGCCGGGTCGTCCCAGGACAGCGGCAGGTGCACGGTGCGGCTGGGCACCACCAGCTCCTCGGCGGGCGGCAGGGCGTGCTCCGCTTCGGCGAGCAGACCCAGCAGTGTCGACGTGGCGAGGCGGTCGGGGTCGACGCGCACCTGCAACGACCGCACGCCGGGGGTGAGTTCGGTGATGCCGGGCTCGGCGCGCTCGAGCAGGTGCTGGTGCAGGGCGTGCACGCGGGCGCGCAGACCGAGATCCAGGGTCATGTCGCCGTATTCGACGAGGACGCCGTCGTCGCCCGCGCGGCGGTAGGTGATGGAGGTGTGCTCGTCGGCTTCGCCGCGGGTGAGCACGCCGTCGTCGCCGTCGCCGCCGGGGGAGAGCACGATCGGCCAGTTCGCGCGGCGGGCGGCGCCGAGTTCGCGTGGGGAGGCGGCGTGCTCGGCGCGGACCGGCACGAACCGCACCACATCGCCCGGGGTGAGCTGGCCGAGCTTCCAACGTTCGGCGGCCACCACGGTGACCGGGCAGACGAAACCGCCGAGGCTCGGGCCGTCGGGGCCGAGCAGGATCGGGGTGTCACCGGTGAAGTCCAGCGCGCCCACCGAGTACGCGGTGTCGTGGATATTGGACGGGTGCAGGCCCGCCTCGCCGCCGTCCTCGCGGGCCCAGCGCGGCTTCGGGCCCACCAGGCGCACGCCGGTGCGATCGGAATTGAAGTGCACCTCGTAGTCGGTGCCGAGGATGGTATCGATGTCGGCGCGGGTGAAGAACTCCGGTGCGCCGTGCGGGCCCTCGGTGACGGCCAGTTCCCAGCGTCGCGCGAACGCGGGCCGGTGGTCGGCGGGCACGGCGGTGGCGGCTCTGCCGTGATCGGCGGCGAGCCGCAGCACGTCGTCGGCCCGCAGCGCCGAGCCGGTGCCACCGAAGCCGCCCAGGGTGAAAGTCGAAGCGCTGCCCAGATATTCGTCGACGTCGATGCCCCCGGCGATGAGCACATAGCAGCGCATCCCCGGCCCGCGCACGCCGCCGACATCGAGCACACCACCCGCGGGCACCGGCACCGGACGCCACTGCGGCACCGGTACACCGTCGACTCGGACCTCGGTGGGCGCGCCGGTCACGCACACTCGCGCCGGGGCCGCGAACCGCAGCGCGGGCCCGGCGAGGGTGCACTCGAGGCCCGGCGTGCCCTCGGCATTGCCCAGCGCCCTGTTGCCCAGCCGGAAGGACAGGTCGTCCATCGGCCCCGACGGCGGCACGCCCACATGCCAATACCCGATCCGGCCCGGCCAGTCCTGCACCGTGGTGAGCATGCCCGGCCGCAACACCTCGCAGCTGCCCGGAGCGCTGTCGTTCTGCTCGGCGAGGCCGAGGGAGCCGGCGAGCGGCGCGGAGACGACAGACGGCGCCGAGCCTGCGCCGGCAGCATCGGGAGTGCGGGCCGAGGGATGGGCGGCAGGTGAGGTGAGTGTGATGCCCGGGTTCATGTCAGGGCCTCCGTTCGGGTGCGGCGGGGAGCGGGGCTAGCGCGTGACGACCATGCGCACCGGCGTCGGATCGAAGCCGTTGCAGGGGTTGTTGATCTGCGGGCAGTTGGAAACCAGGACCAAGGTGTCGATCTCGGCGCGCAGCGTGACCTTCTTGCCCGGCGCGGACAGCCCGTCCACGATGCCGAGGGTGCCGTCGGACTCGACCGGCACGTTCATGAACCAGTTGATGTTGGACACCAGATCCCGCTTGCCCAGACCCCATTCGAGCGCGGCGGTCAGGAAATTCTCCACGCAGGCGTGCTGGTGGCGGGTGTGGTGGCCGTAGCGCAAGGTGTTCGACTCCTGCGAGCAGGCGCCCGCGATGGTGTCGTGGTTGCCGACCTCGTCGTCGACGACGGTCATCAGCGCGGTGCCGTTGTCGGTGAGCAGCACGCTGCCGGTGGTGAGGAAGATATTGCGCTGGGCGGTGATGGTGGCTTGGGCGCTGTAGCGGTCGGTGTGGTCGGCGGCGGAGTAGAGCAGGCAGTCCACCGCCTGGTTGCCGTGCAGGTCGATGATCTCGAGCTGGTCACCCGCCCGGACGACGGCCGACCAGGGGGCGCGGGCGGGCACGATCTCGTCGAGGACGACGGCGCGGGTCGCGGTGCTCATACGTGGATCTCCTTCGTGCGGGCGGCGGTGGTGCGGGCGGTGCCGGAGGCGGTCGAGTCCGGCGCGGGGGTCGGGGCGGCCGAGCGACTCGCGTGCCACGCCTCCTCGGTGTTGTGCACGGCGCGGCGGTATTCCGGGTCGGTGTCGTGCGCGGTGCGGCCGGGCGCCGCGTCGGGCTCGCCGGCCGGATGCCAGGCGACGAGGTCGAGTTCGGTGACCGCGGTGTCGTTGAGCGGATGCTCGGCATTGACGACCAGCAGCGTGACCGGCAGATGCACGATCAGGTCGACCGTCGCCCCAGCGCCCGCGCCTCCGGTGGCGACGAGCCCGCCGTCGGCCTCGACGCGCACGCCGCGGAAGAACGACACGCTCGGCGCGAGGTCTCGGGGCTCGAGTCCCTGCTTGGCGGCCGCCAGCCGCATCGCCTGCCTGGCGCGAGGACTCGGCCCGCACAGGGCGTCGTGGTGGGCGGAATCGTCGGCGATCACGGTGGCCAGCGCCCGGCCCTGGTCCGACAGCAGCGGATGGCCCGCGCCCGGATAGGCCTGCCACGGCACCTTCACGGTATCGGCGACATTGAGCCGCTCCCACGGCGCGTCGGCGCGCAGCAACAGCACATGGGCGCAGGCCCCACCGTGTGGGTCGCCGAGCCGTACGCGGGTGCCGCGTCCGAGCACGACATTCGCGTAGCCGCCTGCCGGGATGCGCCGTGCGAAGGTGATCTCCTCCGGAGCGACGCCCGCAGGCAGTGCCGGTGCGGCGACCGTCGCGGCGGCCTCCTGCGAGCGCGCGTGCGCACGCGCTCCGATAGTCGATGCGGTACTGGTCATCGGGTCGTCCTCTCCGGAAGTGATTGCGGAAACCGGTGATCGGGATCAGGCGGGTGCGACGGCGGGCGCTGCTTCGCGAGCGGGGGACGGCGCGGCGAGGCGCTGGACCACGACGCCGACGGCGATGGTCGCGACCAGGAACAGCGGGGCGGCCCACAGCATCCACCAGCTGCCGCCCTCCGGGATGTAGACCTCCGGTCGCGGCCAGGCCAGGTTCACCACCATCGCCACACCCCACAGCACGGCCAGCAGATTGATCGGGATACCCCAGCGACCCAGCTGGAACAGGCCAGGGGGCAGGTTTTCGCCCGCGGGCCAGCCGCGGAGACGACGCACCAGCAGCGGAACGGTCACCAGCAGGTAGGCCATGTACAGGGTGACGATGCAGACGCTGGCCAGTGTCGAGAAGATCGCCGCGTTGCCGAGATTGACCACCAGCAGCGTGATGCCCAGGACGCCGATCACCACGGCGGGCAGCACCGGGGTGCCGAAACGGGCGTGCACCGTGGACAGCTGCTGCGCGAAGGGCAGTTTGCCGTCACGGGCCATCGAGAACATCAGGCGCGATCCGGCGGTCTGGATCGCCAGTGTGCACACGGTCACCGCCACCGCGACACAGCCGAGCAGCACCGTTCCCGCGGGGCTGGCGAGCTTGGCCGAGATCACGTAGGCCAGGCCTTCGGACGCCAGCGCGCCGTCGTCGAGGCTGGGAGCGGACATCAGCGCGCCGAGCATCATCAGGCCGCCGCCGACCGCGGACACGGCCAGTGCGGTGAGAATGGTGCGCGGGGCGACCCGGCGCGGGTCCTTGGTCTCCTCGGACAACTCGCCCGCCGAGTCGAAGCCGACCATCACGTACGCCGCCATCAGACCGGACACCAGGAAGGCGGCCCAGTACGAGCCCGGAACGGCGTTCGAGCTGTCCAGTACGACGCCCGGTCCACGCTCGACGTCGGCGAACAGCACGCCGATGATGGCCAGCACACCGGCGATCTCGATGGTGACGCCGATGGAGTTCAGTCGTGACATCCAGTCGATGCCGACCACATTGACCAGCGTGGTCAGCGTCAGCAGCGCGCTGCCGAGCAGCACCGCGTTCATCGCGCCGGACGGAGAGGTCAGCGCCGTGTCCTCACCGATGATCTGGAAACCGCTCCAGATCGCGGGCAGCACCACCTGCAGCGCGATCGCCGCCGCGGCGGCCGTGACGATCTGGGCGATGATCATCATCCAGCCGGCGAACCAGCCGACCGTCTCCCCGGCCAGCCGCCGCGACCACTGATAGATGCAGCCCGAGATCGGCCAGCGCGCCGCCAGTTCCGCGAAGTTCAGCGCGACCAGGAACTGCCCGGCGAACACGATCGGCCAGGTCCAGAAGAAGGCCGCGCCGCCGAAGCCGTAGCCGAAGCCGAAGAACTGGAAGATGGTGGTGAGGATCGAGACGAACGAGAATCCGGCCGCGAACGAGGCGTAGCGGCCGAGTTTGCGATGCAGGACAGGCTGATAACCGAACCGTTGGAGGTCGGTGCTGTCGGTCGATTCCGACGGGGTGAGCGTGGTGGCCATGGCTGGCTTCCTTCGGCGTCGCGGCCAATATCTGTCATGCGATAGTTTTCGGTTCTCGATGACATCTGCGGTGACGGCGCTGCTTCCGGCTCGTTACCGCCGGTAACTTCTGGATTTCGCTTGTTTCTGTCAGATGACAGGTATCCCGCCGGGCGTGGTTCGGATGCTGAGGACGGATGAACCGGCCGCTGCCGAGCGCGGATCGGCGATGGGCGAGAATGGCGGGGTGACCTCCCTCGGGCCAGGACGTCCGCGTCTCGCGCCGCGGCGACGCGACGGCCGGACCCCACGCGCGGAGATCCTCGACGCCGCCGCCGAACTGTTCACCACCCAGGGCTACGCCAGCACCTCGACCCGCGGCATCGCCGATGCGGTCGGTATCAGGCAGGCCTCGCTGTACCACCACTTCGCCGCGAAGGACGACATCCTCGAGGCGCTACTCGCCGGGACCGTCAGCGGACCACTGGCACTGGCCGAATCGTTGCGCACGGAATCGGTGCCCGCTGTGGTGCGGCTCTACGCGCTGGTCCGCTACGACGTGGCGCAATTGTGCTCGGCGCGCTGGAATCTCGGCGCGCTGTATCTGCTGCCGGAGTTGCGCTCTCCGCGCTTCACGTCTTTTCGCGCGCAACGCGACGAACTACGCGGGCATTACGAGAGATTCGCCGCCGAGGTGATCGCGGAGGAGGGACTCGTGAGCGCGCCCGGTGTCGAGGTCCTGCCGTTCCGGTTGGTGGAGAGCGTCATCAATATCCGCTCCGACGAGTCGCGCGCGCCGGAGTACGCCGAACGGCTCATCCCGGAAGCTGTTCTGCAGATGTTGGGCAGGACCGACGTGGGCGAGCGGGTGCGGGAAGCCGCCGTGGAGTTGCTGAGCCGGCTGGATGGCTGAACGACGGGCTATACCGAAATCCCTCGCGCCGATCGATGGCGCGAGGGATTCGATGTGGGGCGCGTAGTGGCGAGGACCCGGCGCGGCCGGGGTCAGCCGTGGGCGGCGCGGCGGGCGGCGCCGACGGCCCGCTTGGCGATGGCCCAGCGGTGCACCTCGGAAGGGCCGTCGTAGATACGGAACGGCCGGACCTCGCGGGAGAGGCGAGCCAGCGGCAGGTCGTCGGAGACGCCCAGGCCGCCGCACAGCTGGATGCTGTTGTCGACGATACGGCCGATGGCCTCGGCGGCGAAGGTCTTGGCGATGGAGGTCGCGTTGCCCGCGTGGTCGCCCTGATCGAGCTCCCAGCAGGCCCGGACCAGCAGCGCGCGGGTGGCGGCGATGTCGATCTCGTTGTCGGCGATCATCTTCTGCGCCATGCCGAGGTCGCCGATGCGCGAGCCGAAGCCCTCGCGTTCGGCGACCCGCGCCACCGCGATGTCGTGGCCGCGCCGGGCGGCGCCCAGCCAGCGCATCACGTGCGTCATGCGGGCCGGGCCCAGCCGCACCTGCGCGTACTCGTAGCCGCGGTCGACCGCGCCGAGCACCGCCTCGTCCGGGACGAACAAGTCCTCGAAGTACACCTCGCAGTGTCCGCCGATCATGGCGCGGTCCAGGGTGGTGATGTGGCGGCCGACCCGCAGGCCCGGGGCGTCGGCCGGAGCCAGGAACATGGTGGCGCCGCCGCGGTCGCCCGGCTCGCCGGAGGTGCGCGCCATGATGATGAAGAAGCCCGCGCCGTCCGCGCCGGTGATGAAGTGCTTGACGCCGTTGATACGCCAGCCGCCCTCGACCTTGGCCGCGCGGGTGGTCAGCGCGGCCGGGTCGGAGCCCGCGCCGGGTGCGGGCTCGGTCATGGCGAAGCCGGAACGCAGCTCGCCGCGGGCGAGCGGCTCGAGGTACTGGATCCGCTGGTCCGGGTCGGCGATGTGGGCGAGCATGTGCACATTGCCCTCGTCGGGCGCGGCGATGTTCAACGCGGTCGGGCCGAACAGCGAGTAGCCGGCCTCTTCGAACACCGGTGCGCGGTCGGACATGTTCAGCCCGAGACCGCCGAACTCGACCGGCGCGTGCGGGGCGAACACCCCGGCGTCGCGTGCCGCCTTCTGCATGCTCACGCGGATCTCGTCGCCGCCGGCCGCGGTGATGTCGCCCCCGTGCTCGTCCTCGATCGGCAGCACCGTTTCCCGCACGAACGCGCGCGTGCGCTCGATCAGGTCGAGCACATCGGCGGAATAGGTCAGATCGATCGGCATCGCAACTCCTCCTCGGCGTAGGGAGGATCGCTGTACTTTACCGAACGATCGCTCCGACTGAACATTCTCACCAGACCTGGGTTCCTGTCAAATATATGGCGATACCTGTGTTGATGCGCTGGATGGCGAGGATCGGCAGTGTTCGGATAATCTGAACATCATGCGGACACCACCCGACCCGGACACGGCCGTCCCCGAAGCGGCCGCGCAGGAGGCGAACGCGGTCGCAGAGGCCGCGGGCGAGGCCCTGCGCCCGCACGAGGCCATCCGTGCCGCACGCATCGCGGCCGGTCTGTCGCTCCGGGAATTGGCACGGCGCATCGAGGTGAGCCCCGCGACGCTCAGCGCGATCGAGAACGGGCGCACCGGCTTGTCGGTCGAACGGCTCAACAGCGTGGCCGCCGCTGTCGGGGTGACCGCCCCGCAACTGCTCGGCGGCAGTGCGCCCACGGCGTCCGGCCGCGCCGACGGGACCGGGCCCACCGGCACCGATTCCACCGGCGGGCATCCCGATTGGCGCAGGTT
Source organism: Nocardia shimofusensis NBRC 100134 (assembly GCF_001613125.1). Lineage (GTDB taxonomy): Bacteria > Actinomycetota > Actinomycetes > Mycobacteriales > Mycobacteriaceae > Nocardia > Nocardia shimofusensis. The sequence goes on along the minus strand of NZ_BDBT01000005.1, from coordinate 45,304 downwards.
CGGACCACTGGCCGCCGATCCGGTACTCATCGCCGCCATCGCGTCCTTCGTCGACATCGGCTACCACGGCACCACCGTGCGAGCGCTGGCCGACCGCGCGGGCACCAGCGTGCCCGGCCTCTACCACCGCTACCGCGACAAGCAGGATCTGCTGGTACGCATCCTCGACCTGACGATGGAGGAGCTGCATTGGCGGGTGCGTGCGGCTCGCGCCGAGGGCGAGGATGCGGTGACCAGGGTTCGCCTCATCGTCGAGGCGCTGGCCCTGTTCCACACCCACCGCAGGGAACTCGGCTTCATCGGCGCCAGCGAAATGCGCAGTCTGCTGCCCGCCGATCGCACCCGCATCGCCCGCTCCCGCCGTGAGCTCCAGCACATCCTCGACGAGGAGATCGAATCGGGCTGTGCCGAGGGGCGTTTCGGCATCGACGACCCGCGTTCCGCCGGTCGCGCCATCGCCACCATGTGCACCGGCATCGCCCAATGGTTCTCCGAGCGCGGCCCGTACACCCCGGAACAGATCGCCACACAGTACGGCCGTTTCGCCCTCGACCTGCTCACGCCCACTCCTTCCGGCCGGTTCGGCTCCTGAGACCTGCCGGGAGGTCGACCGGGTCGACCGAAGTCGTCGGTGAGCCGTTCGAGGTCGCTCGACCGGCCGAGGTCACCGGGGTCCGGCCGCCGATGGTGGCGCCGGTCGCGGGACAGGATCTCTCGCCATGAGGACGGCATCCAGGTGGGCGCCTGCTCCGAGCAGGGCTCGCGAACGGCGGTGGATGGCGTCCTCGCGGGCCTCCAGTCCGGCGAGGACATCGCTCCAGCGACCGCTTCCTCGCAGACCGGGCAGGAGTTCGCGTAGGGCGTCGATGCGGTAGCCGGCATGGCGTAACTGGTGCACGATGCGGGCGTCGCGCACGTCGGCGGGGGAGTAGCGGCGGGCGTTGCCCGGTGCCGCGCGGCCGGGTGTCACCAACCCGGCCGCGTCCCAGTGCCGCAGTGTCGACGGGCGAACACCGAGCGCGTCGGCGAGTTCGGAGACCGTCATGGCGTCGGACGGGCGCACCGCGTCGATGGGTTCGGCGGCGATGGCCGCGGCGGCGGTGCGGGCGGCGGCGAGGTCGCGGCGCTGGGTGTCGAGCCGGGCGTGCGCGGCGTCGACGAGGGTGAGCAGGTCGGCGAGTGAGCCGGAGTGGGCGGTGCGCACGATCCGCGCCGCCTCGGCGGGCCCCGCGCCCGCGGCGAGGGCGCGGTAGGCGAGTGCGCAGTCGAGGTGCTGTTGCCCGTAGACACGGTAGCCGGACGGGGTGCGCTGCGCGGCAGGCAGAACGCCGGAGCGCTCCAGCTTGCGCACCTGTTCGGCCGAATACCCGCTGCGGCGTGCGACGTCGGTAGTGCGGAGAAGGCCGCCGTGCCGGGTTGGCACCCCCTCACCTCCGGAGATTGCGGGAAAGTCGACACAAGCACTTCAATGTAACGCTCGAAGGCATGACCATCGACGAGATCATCGAGTTCACCGAATCCCTCGGCGGGGTGCTCACCCTGCGCCCCGGCCCCGGCGACGGCTCCCCGGAGCTCGCGTGGGGCGACCTGTTCTTCTACTACGCACCCGACGGGCAGGTGCCCACCGCGACGCAACCGTTCGCGACCGTCGTGACGAAGAACTATCCCGGCGACGAGCTGTCCCGGCTGGACCGGCCGGGCGCGTTCCGCCTCAATATCGATGCAGGCCGTGAGGGCTTCGAGACCCACCTGGGCCGCGCACCGCGGACAGCCGCCGCGGACTCGGAAGACCCGAGCGTCGAGGACACTCTCGTCGCCCACCCGGTCTACGGCGGCGCGGGCTGGGTGGCGGTGGTGAATCCCGGCCCGCGCAGCACGGAGGTCTGCCGCGACCTCCTGCGAGTGGCACACGCACGGGCACACACACGATCGGAGCGACGGCGGACGCGATGAGCTGTGCGGCCGGCGATCAGTACAGCTCCGCGGTCGCCCCGGCAGCCAGGCGCTCGACCACGCGCAACCGCTCGGCGACCGCGATGAGCAGTTCCTGGGACTCGTCGGACAGACCGGCGGTCGCGCGTAGCAGGACGCGTAGTCGCGGATCGCGCAGGAGAGGGACGCGTTGGGCGTCCTCGTCGCCACGGTGAGTGGAGAGTTCGCTCAGACCGTTCGCTCGATCTTCGAACTGCGCCGACATCATTCGATTGTCCTTCCGTGCCGGCCGTGCGCCGGGCTCCGATATCTCCCAGGTCTCGTTCCGGCCTGTCTGGTCGCTGGATGTTAGCCGAATACTTACCGGCACGTTCGGTTTCTCCGCCGCTGTCAGGGGGGCTGGACATATTGCACCACGGTGTGCCGGGGAGCGTGCCGGCGGGCGCGGGACGGCGCGGTCCGATACGCGAGATTGCTGCTCGACGGTCGAGATGCGGGCTCGGCGCGCTTCGGGCGCTGGTTCCGGCCCGGAGGATCGGCGTAGGGTGAGGAAATCCGAGACAACGGGAGGTCGTCGATGCGGACGGTCAAGCGGTTCGGTGTATCGCTGCGCACCTTGGGACGTGCGCGGCGGCATCGGGGGGATCTGGTGGGGTGGCTGGTACGCAGACCCCAACTGGCGGCGGGTGTGCTGACGTTCGAGACGGCGCTGTTGATGAGCAACCGGGTCGACCCGCACCTGAAGGAACTGGCCGAGTTGAAGACCGCCGCGCTGGTCAACTGCGAATTCTGTCTCGACATCGGTTCGGCGCTCGCACATTCCAGCGGCGTCACCGAACAACAGATCGCCGACCTGCCGCGCTATCGGACCAGCCCGGCCTACGACGATCTCGAGAGACTGGTGATCGCCTACGCCGAGGCCATGACCGTGACCCCGGCGATCGGCTTGGATGACCTGCGCGAAGAATTGCTCGCCCGCCTCGGCAAGGCGCAGGTCGCCGAGCTTGCCGTGGCGATCGCGTGGGAGAACCAGCGGGCCAGGCTCAACCAGGCGCTCGGCGTCCGGCCGACCGGAATGGCCGAGGGCATGACCTGCGCGCTGCCCGAAGCCGCCCGCGGCGAGTCCGCGCCGCCCCGGCGGGATATGCCGGTCTCGCTCCAGCCCGAATGACTACGCGCCGAAGGTGATTCACGCGGTAGCGCCGCGCAGCCGATGTTGCTGCGGGCTCAGTCCGCGAGCGCGTTTGAACGCGGTGCTGAATGCGAACGGCGTGCTGTAGCCGACCCGGCGGGCGACGCTGCTCACCGTCACGTCGGGGTCGGTGAGCAGGTCGGCGGCCAGCGCGAGCCGCCAGTGTGTGAGATAGGCCATCGGCGGCTCGCCGAGCAGGTCGCTGAACCTGCGGGCCAGATTCGCCCGGGACACACCGGCTTCGGCGGCCAGACTCGCCACGGTCCACGGTCGTTCCGGCGCGCCGTGGATGCGGGCGAGTGCGATGCCGACCACCGGGTCCTGTTGCGCGAGATACCAGGACGGCGCGTGCTCGCGCTGCTCGGTGAACCAGGTGCGCAGCGCCGAGATGAGCAGTACGTCGAGGAGTCGGTCGAGCAGCGCGCGTTGACCGGGCGCGGTCACCAGCATCTCCTCGGCGAGCACGCCGACCAGCGGCGAACGCCACTGGTCGGCGCGTAACACGACCAGGGTGGGCAAGGCGGTGAGCAGCGGCTTGCTCGCTTCCCCCGCGTTGTCGTAGGTGCCGGTGAGCAGGACGGTGCGGCCGCCCTCGGCGCCCCAGGTGCGCACGCCGAGGGCCCATTCGTCGACGAGGCTGCGACCGTCGTCGGCGCTGGTGCACAATCCGCCGGGCAGGACGACGACCGACGGCGGGGTGGCGGGATCGTCGGCCACGGTGTAGAAACCGGGTCCACGCACGATCGCGACGTCCCCGGTCGCCAGCCGCACCGACTCGCCGTCGTCGACCACCAGCCAGGCATCGCCGCGCATGGGCGCGACCACGGTCAACGGCGCGCCGTCCTCGATCCGCAATGCCCACGGCGGCTCCAGCAGAGAGCGCAGCAGGAAGGCCCCGCGGGCCCGCGGCCCGTCGAGCAGCGCTTCCAGAACGTCCATTCCGGCGAGCGTACCGAGTTCTCCATCGGCTTCCGGCTGCATCGTGCTTCCCGCCTGTCGTTCGGAACGTTCCTGCGCGGCTCCGCGCCGAGACCCGGCTCGATGCCGCGGACTCGGGTCGGCACCGGACTCGGAACGACAACGGACTCGGTTCGGACCGACGTCGGTATCGGACCGATACGGATTCAGTAGGACACGGACTCAGTAGGACACCGAGACCGCCCGGCCGATCCGGTCGTGATCGGTGACCGCGCGCAGGATCGCGTCCGCGACGTCGGCGCGCGACACCTTCAAGGTGAGACCTGTTGCGTCGGCACCGAATCCGTATCGGTAGGCGCCGGTACGGGGGCCGTCGGTGTAGGCGCTGGGCCGGACGAGAGTCCAGTCCAGACCGGAGGCCCGGACGACATCCTCCTGTCGCTGGTGGTCGGCGTAGGCCTTGCGCAGCAACAGCCCGAACAACATGTACTTCCAGACGAAGTTCAGGTTGTCCCTGGTCTCGCCCGCGCCGAGCGTGGACAGGCACACCAGCCTGCGCACGCCGCCTTGGCGCATGGCCTCGATCGCGGTACGGGTGCCCGCTTCCCGCACCCCGGCCGCGCGGCCCGCGCCGAGGGCGACGACGACCGCATCAGCACCGTCCACCGCCCGCGCGACGTCGGCGGGTACGGTCGCGTCGCCCTCGACGACGGTGACTCCGGGCCGGGCGGGCAGCTTGCCGGCGTCGCGGACCAGCGCGGTGATCTCGTGCCCCTCGGCGACGGCTTGGTCGACGACATGGCGGCCGACGCTGCCGGTGGCTCCCAGAACAGTGATTCGCATTTTCTTCTCCTCGGCGAGTAGGTTTTTCGTCACCTTCGAGTCAACCGCCGGGAGTCTTCGCGGACCATCGCCCGAACGCGCAGCCGCATACGCGATCGTCCAACCGTCGAAGACTTTGTGATCTGTCACTGTCGAAAGTCGTGCCGACTGGTCTTTTTCACACAACGCGGCGATACGCTCCATGTCGCACGCCCTGTCGTTAGTGTGAATTCGCCACACAGTAATCGCGGGGGGCGCGAGGAGTTGCCGATGACCGTCGATGATCGAATGGGGCCGAACCCAGCGTCGAGCCTGACCCTTTCCGGCAAGCCGATGTCCTTTCCGCTCCAGGACGTCCGCGGCCTGTCCCGGCAGATGGTGGGACATTTCGTCCGCACCGTCGCGCCGTGCGGCACGCTGCCGGGCGACGCCATCAGCGGTGACGTCACCATGGTCACCCGCGTGTGCCTCGAAGTCGCCGTCAACATGCTCGACGGGCGCGACGTCCGCACCCAGTTGCGCAGGCTCGAGGACGCTGCGGCGGGCTGGGCGCGTGAGGGCGTGCCCATCGACACGATCCATCACTCGGTCCACGAGGGCTTCAAGATCGGTATGGATCTGGTGATGTCCAACGCGACCGCCAACGACTACGAGAGCCTGGTCGATGGTGCGAGGCGGATCGTGGAGATCCTCGACCAGATGACGACCGCGATCTCCTCCGCCTACGTCAGAGAACTGCGCGCGGTGGTCAGCGAACACCACACGGCGGTGCACACACTCACCTCGGCGCTGCTCGGCGGTCACAGCAACTCGACCATGGCCCGCGAGTGCGGCATCGCCATCGCCGAGTCCTACGCGGTCCTCGCGGTGGCGATCGCGCCGCATCACGACGAGAGCAATCCCACGCTCGACGGTCAGGTGGTCGCCCGGCGCAAACTGCGCCGGACCCAGGCCGAGCTGGCCAACCGCTGCGGCCACACCGCGCTGTCGCTGCTCAGCGTGGACGGCGGCACCATCCTCATCCCCGCCGACACGATGGACGACGAGGGCCTCGACGTACTGGTCGGTGCGCTCGCCGAGGCCGCGCACGCCGGCATCACCGCCACCATGGTGCGCGCCGCGACCGCGCAGATTCCCGATGCCGCCGACCAGGCACACGAATTGCTCGACATGGTGCAGCGCCTGCAGGCGGTCCCCGGCCTCTACCGCTTCGACGAACTCGCACTCGAATACCAGCTGACCCGTCCCGGCCCCGGCCGCGAATACCTCGGCGCGCTGCTGGAACCGCTCGACGACCACCCGGAACTCCTCGAGACCCTGCGCACCCACATCGCCAACAACCTGAACCGCCAGCGCACGTCCCGACTGCTGCACGTGCACACCAACACCGTCGACTACCGTCTCAAGCGGATCGCCCAGCTCACCGGTTTCGACCCCACCCAGCCCTCCGGGCTGTGGTATCTGCGCTCGGCGCTGGTCGCCCGGACCTATCGCGCGGCCTGACCCGCCCCCTCGTCCACCCGCCTTCTCCCGTTGCCGCGGATGTCCACCGGGCGAAATCTCTCCCGGAGTGAAATACTGCTGCCGGGGCGCATTTCGATCAGGACTCCGGCAGCGGGATGAGTTCCGCCTGTTCGCCCGAGTCGTCACCCGGTCCCTCGGATCGGCCGTTGATCGCGGTGGAACCGCCGGAGTGAGCCACCACCCACTGTCCGCAGACACAGCGCAGGTAACGGACCGAACCGTGCGTCGACACGAGCATCGGTGCGGGCCAACCGCAGATCGGGCATGGGGTGGGCATGGGCCGAGCGTGGGGAATCTGGAGGGCTGATGCAATCACCGGTGCGGCGTGGCGCGCACAACGCGATAGATCGTGACCGGGGCGAGGTGAGCGCCGTTGCGGGTACCACGCACAATAGGATCGCATTTTCCCCGGACCGAGGAGGGCATGTAGTGGCACGCAAGGTGGTCGTGACGATCGTCGATGACTACGACGGCGAATCGCAGGCCGCGGAGACGGTTTCGTTCGCACTCGACGGAGTGGGTTACGAGATCGATCTCTCCGAGACCAACGCCAAGGCGTTGCGGCAGGTGTTCGAGCAGTGGACCCCGTTCGCGCGCAAGGTCGGCAAGTCGTCGGGCCGAAGTCGCAGCGTCAAGCAGCGCGAGCGCGGTGATCAGGAGCAGGCGTCGGCGATCCGGGAATGGGCCCGCCGCAACGGGTACGAGGTCTCGAGCCGGGGCCGGGTATCCGCCGACGTGGTCGCCGCGTACAAGGCCGCGCACAACGGTCAGGACTGACGAGCCGGGGTGTGCGCGGCCATGTCAGCCGAGCGTGCACACCTCCCCGGCGATCTTCGCCGCCGCGGTTCTGCCCTCCCGGACCGGTAGCAGCGGCGTGACGTGCAGCCCGCCCCGGGCCACCGTCAGCTCTGCGGGCACGCCCGCGGCGACGGCCCGCGCGCGCAGCAGCTCGCAGTCGGGATAGGCGAGATCGCGTGTCCCCGCGTGGATGCCGATGGCGGGCAACCCGGCGAGCTCGCCGTTCAGCGGGCTCAATCGGGGATCGGTGGGGTCGTCGCCCGCCGCCCAGGCTCGCCCCGCTTCCACCAGCCCCTCGCGTACCAGCCACGGGTCGTCCACGTCGGCGACCTCGGGATTGGCGATGGTCAGATCGAGCCAGGGCGAGATGAGCATCAGACGATCCGGCTGCCTGATTCCGTCGCCGAGGTCGCGCAGTGTCTGCGCGAGTCCGAGCGCGAGCCCGCCGCCGGAGGAGTCGCCCATCAGCGTCAACGGTCCCGGCATCTCGGCGGCCTCCCGATACACCTGGGTGACGAACGGGTAGGCGTCCCGATAGGTGTACTGCGGCGCCAGCCCGTAGATCGGCGCGATCACCCGCGCGCCCCGGTCGGCGAGCCGGGAGATGAAACCCCAGTGATGGCTGGTGATCTCGGAGATGTAGGCCCCTCCGTGTAGATAGACCACCGTGCACCGCGGCTCGCGTCCGCGCGGGGTCACGGTGTGAACGCCGAACCCGCCGTGTTCGCTTCCGGTGACGACGTGGCGGCGGCGAATCCGGGCGGTCGGGGTAGGCGAGGCCTTGGGACCGTTCATGCGATCGCGGGCGCGCTCGGGCGTCGTCATCCGCGGTCGCGCGGTCGCGCGCAGGTAGGCCCCCGCGACCCTCATGCCGATACTGCTCACCGCACCTGTCCTCTCCTACCCGGCCGGGTGTCCAGTCTGCCCGGCCGGTTCGAACACGTTGCCACTTTCGCTTCCCCCGGCACCAGCCGGGGTCGCTCTCCGGGCTGGCTTCGGCGCCGTCGGGGCCGGTCGCGGAGGCCGATGCGGCTGTCGACCGGAAGCGGCTTCCCGTCGAGTATTGCTGATCGTCTGCTGTGAACGTGTTATGGAACGAGTTGGTCGGTATGTAAATCCATACAGAAGCGGAGCAGGCTTCACTGCGCTTTCGGCTCGTCCGGCATTTCCGGTGACAAACCCCCGTTCTGATCGGATATGGCACCCGGATTCATTCATGAATTTCACTTCCACTTAGCATGTGACCCGCGTCACGAAGATGTTTGCTGAGGGTTGTCCGTGGAGTGCTGGAACGCTACGAGGAAGTGAGGCTGTGGTGGGCGCGGTAGGCGCGGTGCACGAGGTGCACGTGGTGATCGTCGGGGCGGGGTTCGGCGGGATCGGTATGGGGGTGGCGCTGAAGAAGGCCGGGATCGAGGATTTCTTGATCCTGGACAGAGGTTCCGACCTGGGCGGGGTGTGGCGGGACAACACCTATCCCGGGTGTTCGTGTGATGTGCCCGGGCACCTGTATTCGTTCTCATTCGCGCCCTACCGCAGCACCCGTAGCCGCTATCCGGGCCAGCAGCACATCCTGGCCTATCTGCGCCGGATCGCCGCCGACCACGGGCTGGTCCCGAAACTGCGTCTGCGCACCGCGATCGTCTCGGCCATCTACCGGGAGGACCGGGTGCGCTGGGAACTGCGGACAGCGGCGGGCGATCGGATCGACGCCGAGATCGTCGTGTTCGCCGTCGGCCAGTTGCACCGGCCGCGGATGCCCGAACTGCCCGGCCGGGAACTGTTCGCCGGTTCGGCCTTCCACACCGCGCGCTGGGACCACGGCGTCGACCTCGCGGATCGGGAGATCGCCGTGATCGGCACCGGATCCAGCGCCGCGCAAGTGGTTCCCGAACTGGCGGCGATCGCCCGGCGGGTGACGGTCTACCAGCGCACGCCGAACTGGCTGCTGCCCAAACCGAACCCGGACTTCGGCACGCTCTCGCGGGTGCTGCTGCATCTGCCCGCGGCGCATCAGGCCTACCGCGCGGCCATCGAACGGATCGCGGATCTGAGCCTGGCCCCGATCATGCGGCGCGGCTGGTCGGCCCGGCCCGCGCGCTGGGCCGCGCTCGCCTATCTGCGCCGCCGGATCGCCGACCCGGCGTTGCGCGAGGAGCTCACACCCCGGTATCCGATCGGCGCCAAGCGCATCCTCTTCGACAGCGGCTACTACCGGGCGCTGACCAGGTCGAACGTCGAGCTTGTGACCGATCCGATCGAGCGGTTGACCGCCGACGGCGTGCTGACCGCCGACGGCGCCCACCGCCGCGCCGATGTGCTGATCTACGCGACCGGATTCCGGGCGCCGGAGTTCCTGGTGCCCATCGCCGTGCACGGTCGCGGCGGACAGTTGTTGCAGCAGCGCTGGCGTGACGGCGCGGACGCCTATCTCGGGCTTGCGGTGCCCGGATTCCCGAACGCCTTCCTGATCGCGGGCCCGAACACCTTCAATCCGGCGGGCAGTAATCCGGGGATGAAGGAGCGTCAGATCGCCTTCATCATGGAGTGCCTGCGGTGGCGGCGCGAGATCGGCGCACCCGCCGTGGAAGTGACCGAGATGGCGATGCGGCGGTACCGTCGCTGGCTGGACGATGCGATCGGCCGGACCGTGTGGCCCGCGGGCGACAGTTGGTACCGGCATCCGAGCGGGCGGGTGACCAATCCCTGGCCCGCGAGCGGACGGAGCTTCACGCGGATGCTGCGCCGTCCGCCCGCCGACTCGTTCGCACGGGTGGATCCGCTTCCTTCCGCCGGCGTCCGGGAGCGTGGGTGTGAGCCCGGCCGGGTGGCGCGGATCCTGGCGGCCCGCTATTCCTCGCGGCCTGCGCGGGCGCATCGCCGAGATCACCGGTCGGCGTAGGTGCCGTCACGAGACGGTCTACCCGCAGGTGTGGCGCCCGCCTCGCTGGGGTGGCCGGGATACCTTCGCCGCTCGGCTGATGACGGCGGCGAAGGGAAGCGGCGGTGGATGCAGGCGCGATCCGGACAACGGTCGCCATGGGCGTCGTAGCGGGTGTGCTGGCCGCCGGATTCGTCGTCTCCCAGCGGGCCGTCTCGGCGGAGACTGCCCGGTCGGTGGCCGAGGCGCGGCAGGCGCACGAGGAGGCGCGCACGGATCCGTCCCGGTGAGCCGGGGACCGCGGCGAATTCCCGGCAACGAGCGAACCAACCGGTGTTATTGTTGTCGCGTCATACCGCCGCTCGGCGGAATGGCTCGCGTGCAGGTGAGCGGAGCCGGATCTGCCCGATGTCTCCACGAAAGACCCGGGCGCACAACCGTTCACGCCGGTCATCGGTGCTGCCGAGGCCGGCCGGGTGTCCGGGGAACCGGGTGCCGCGCGGCCGCGGACAAGCGGCCCCAGCTGGACAGTGAAATCGGTGCGCCGGGCGGCGCGACATTCGCGGTATCACCGATGCCCGCCCGCGCGCCGATGCAACAACGAACGAGGTGTTCGCATGCTCGACGCCCGCGTCCTGTCGTTCGACTCGACCGGCGGCGCCGGTCCGGAACGCGATTCGTCCGTCCCGCAGCGTGCGGCGCGCAATATCGCGCGCCTGCTCCCCGGTCATCCGCTGGTCGGGATCACGGCCTGGGAGAATGACGGTCTGGAAGTGCTCGGCTGGTCGAACCGGCTGGCCGAGGAACTCGAACACGCTCAGTCGAGGTGTCCCGATACGCCCGCTCTCGATGTCGCCCGCACCGGGCATCCCATACTGGTCGGCGATCTGGTCGCCGAACGGCGTTGGGAAGAATACTGCGAGCAGCTTCGCGCGCACGGAATACGCTCGCTGTATTGCCAGCCGCTGGTGGCCGAGGCTCAATTGCTGGGACTGCTCACGCTCTACTCCGAGCGTGAGCACGCGTTCCGGCCCCGGCCCTGACAACCCCCGACAGGTACCCGGGGAAAGCTATTGCCCCCGGGTACCTTCGTGTAGCGCGTCTCCCGCCGCACTCGCCGACCTGCTGCCGGATCCGAACACGACGCGCTCCCACCAGGCGTCGAGCCGGCTGGGTTCCGGCCAGATCACGACTCCGGGGTCGGGTTCGGACTGATCGGTCACGACATTGTCGACCATGGTCGGCCTCCTCGGCAGGTGAAACGGCACCGGCTGTCCGGCGCCGCGCAGTTCCAGCTGCGGTGCCGACGGCCGGGCGGTGAAGCTCTCGTATCCGTGGCTCGTCGCCGCGGACGGAAATACCGGATCACATCGATTTTCCAGGTGCCGACAATTTTAGCGCCTGTCGGCGGAATGTGCAGGAAAGATTCGGCCGTCCACTCCGGTGCCGCTCGTCTGTTCCGGAAATTGCCCGTGAATGTTTCCCGCCGGGGATTGCACGGCGATATCCCCGCTGCCGATGTCGCCGCCATTTGTGCGATCGGATGCACGCGAATATTAGCGGCGAATTAACACCCTTTCCCGAATATCGCGAAAAGGCGAATGCAGTGGGGTGACGCGAGTCGGGTGGGTCCGGGGCTGAAGCCGGGCCCGGACCCACCTGACCGACCAGACGATGGCGGATCGCGATCAGGGGGCGTGCGACCCGCCCTGCAACCCCGGGGCTAACCGGGTGGATTCAGGGTAAGCCGAGCGATTGCGCGGCCGTGGCGTTTCGGTCGAAAGACAACTCGTCGTGACCCGAGGGCTGTTCGCCGGGAAGCGCATGGGGGAGCAGCCTGCCGTCGTCGAGCACGAGATGGTGATCGGCGGCTCGGGCTTCGTCGGAGCGATGTGTCGCGTGCACGACAGTTACTCCGGTGGCGGCTGTCTCGGTCAGCAGTCCGGCGATGACCCGTCGCGAGCGCGCGTCCAGATTCGCGGTCGGTTCGTCGAGCAGCAGCAGGTCGGCCTGCTGGGCGAGGGCCTGGGCGATCAGGGTGCGCTGCCGTTGTCCACCGGAGAGGGTGTCGAGCCGGCGGTGTGCGAGACCGGTGAGGTCCATGCGGCGCAGGCAGTCGGCCACCACGGTGGTGTCCTGCCTTCTCGATCTGCGCCAATGGCCGAGATGCGCCCAGCGGCCCATCGCCACGGTCTGGCCGACGGTGATGGGCAGGGTCGCGGACACCGCGCTGTGCTGGACCACGAACGCGGTGCGCGTGTGGCCGCCGCGGTCGATCCGGCCCGCGATCGGGCGCAGGAGCCCGGCAAGGGCGGCGAGCAGGGTCGACTTGCCCGATCCGTTGTGGCCGAGCACCGCGGTGACGGCCCCCGCGGGAATCGTCGCGGTGATCTCGCGCAGGGCGATACGGCCGCGATAGCCCGCGGTCAGTCCGTCGATTCGCACTCCGGCCGTCATGGTTGTGGCTCCCGTCACCTTAGTGGAATTGATAATCGTTTTCATCTTATGGTCTCTGCTCATGGAATGGTTGCTCGCCCCGTTCGAGGTGTCCTTCGTGACGCGGGCGCTGTGGGGCGGTCTGCTCGTGAGCTGTCTGTGCGCGCCGGCAGGGACCTGGGTCGTGGTGCGCGGCATGGCTTTCCTGAGTGAGGCGATGGCACACGGGATGCTGCCCGGCGTCGCCGTCGCTGCCCTGATCGGCGGCAATCTGCTGGTGGGCGCGGCGATCAGCGCGGTGGCGATGGCTTTCGGGGTGTCGATGCTGACCCGCTCACGGCGTCTGTCCGCCGATATCGGCATCGGGTTGCTCTTCGTCGCGATGCTGGCCGGCGGGGTGGTGATCGTCTCGCGAGCCCAATCGTTCGCCGTCGACCTGACCGGGTTCCTGTTCGGCGACGTGCTGGCCATCCGCGATCGAGATCTCGTGGTGCTCGCGGTGGCGGTGGCGGTCGGCTGCGCGATCGCGGTGCTCGGGCATCGCGGGTTCGTCGCGCTGTCGTTCGACCCGCGCACCGCGCACACGCTGGGTCTGCGGCCGAGGCTCGCCCAGGCGGGCATGCTCGGGCTCATCACCCTGGCGATCGTCGCGTCCTTCCACGTGGCCGGAACGCTGCTGGTGTTCGGGCTGCTGATCGCCCCGCCCGCGGCCGCGGTGTTGTGGGTGCACCGGATCCCGGTCGTCATGGTGGTCGCCGCGGTGCTCGGCGCGACGGCGACAGCGGTCGGACTGCTGGTCTCCTGGTACGCGGGGACCGCGGCGGGTGCGACCATCGCACTGGTCGCGGTCGGACTGTTCTTCGGGTCGGCGGCGGTGTCGGCGCTGCGTGGCAGGCTGCGCGCGCGGCGGGGCGCGGTGGCCTCGGCCGCGGTGGCGTCCGCGGTGGCGATCAGCGGGTGTGGCGCGCAGCCGGTGCCGCCGGAACCCGCGCCACACGGGTACGTGGCGGGCGCTGAGGAATCGGCCGAGCCGATGCCACGGCTGGTGATCGCCGATCCCGACACCGGAGCGGTGCGGGTGCTGGATCTGGTGAGCGAACAGATCACCGAACTGCCCGCGGTCGCGGGGGTGCGCTCGATCGCCGGTGACGACAGGTACGCCTATCTCGGCACCGGCGACGGTGTCCGGATCGTGGACGCGGGCAGCTGGATCGTCGACCACGGCGACCACGAGCACTACTACCGGTCGACTGCCCGGGAGGTGGGTGCCCGGGCGGAGGGCGATCCCGCCGGGCCCGTGTACGCCGATGCGGCGCTGGCCGCGATGCCGGTGGACGGCGCGACGGTGTTGTTCGATCGCGCCGCACTGGACGCGGGTGCGGTCGCCGAACTCCGCGATCCTGTCCCCGGCCTCGCGGTGCCCTACGAGGGGCATCTGGTCGTCGCCCGCCCCGACGGCCGGGTGGAGGTGCTGGCCGAAGACGGCGCGGTGGTCGCGAGTCCGGAGGCGCCTTGCCGGGAACCGCGGGGATCGGCGCTGACGCGCCGCGGCGTGGTGTTCGGCTGCGCCGACGGGGCGGCGGTGATCTCGGCGGCCAACGGCGCATTCACCGGTCGCGCGGTCGCCTACCCGCACCCGGTGCCGCCGGCGGAACGGGCCGTCGAATTCCGGCACCGGAGGGGCGCCACCACGCTCACCGCACGGGCGGGCAGTCGTGGTGTGTGGCTGCTCGACATCCGCGCGGGCGCCTGGACCCTCGTCGAGACCGGTCCGGTGCTGGCGGCGGGCACCGCGGGGGAGGGAGCCCCGCTGCTGACCGTGGCGGCGGACGGCATACTGCGCGCCTACGATCCGGCGCACGGCGGGGAAACCGCGCGTACCGAGGTGCTCGCTCGCGCCGACCCCGCGAATCCGGACCACCCGCCGGTGGTGTCGGTCGACACGAACCGCGCCTACGTCAACGATCCGGCAGGCCGCCGGATCGTCGAGATCGATTACGCCGATCTACGGGTGGCCCGGACTTTCCCGGTTCCGGTCACCCCGGCGTTGATGGTGGAGACGGGCGCATGAGCGCGCTGTCCCGGCTGCTCGCGCCACTGGTCACGGCGCTGCTGCTGACCATCTGCGCCGGATGCGTCGACACCGCGGGCCGCGGTGATTCGATCGTGGTCACCACGAACATCCTCGGCGACCTCACCGCCGCGGTGGTGGGCGACGCCGCCGAGGTCACCGTTCTGATGAATCCCGGCGCCGACCCGCATCACTTCGCCGTCTCGGCGCCACAGGCGGCGCGGATGGAACGAGCGGACCTGATCGTGCACAACGGACTCGGCTTGGAAGAAGGCGTGGCCCGCCACGTCGACGCGGCAGTGCAGGCCGGAGTCGCCTCGCTGGCGGTGGGTGAGCTGGTCGAGCCGCTGCGCTACCGGCCCGAGGTCGGCGCCGACCGTCCCGACCCGCACTTCTGGACCGACCCGCGCCGCGTCGCGCGCGCCGTCGAGGCGATCCGCGACGCGGTGCTCGCGCACACCGGCGCCGATGCCGCCGCGATCCGCGCGCGCACCGAGACCTGTCTCCGCGAACTCGACGACCTCGACCGCTGGATGACCGAGCGGCTCGCGACCGTGCCCGCCGAGCGCCGCAAGCTCGTCACCAACCACCACGTCTTCGGCTATCTGGCCCAGCGCTACGGATTCGAGGTCATCGGCGCGGTGCTGCCGGGCGGCACGACGCTCGCTTCGCCGAGCGCGTCGGATCTGTCCGAACTGGCGGTCGCGGTGCGCACCGCGGGCGTGCCCGCGATCTTCGCCGACACCGCCCAGCCCGACCGGCTCGCGCGCGTACTGGCCGCACATGCGGGCCTGCACGTGCGGGTGATCGGGCTGCAATCGGAATCGCTGAGCGCTCCCGGCGCGGGAGCGGCCACCTACCTGGAAATGATGCGGACCAATACCGAGGCCATCGTGTCCGGTCTGACCGCGGATGGATGAGATGAGGAAAACGACATGAGGATTCGATCGACCGCGACGGTGCTGGCCGGTCTGCTGACCGCGACCGTCGCGTTGAGCGCGTGCGGTTCCGGCGACGAGGACGAAGCGACGGCGTCCGGTCACGCGACCGTCGAACCGATCGCGGTCACCTTCGACGGCGGAATCCACGTGCTCGACGGGCGGACGCTGGAATTGGCCGCGACGACCCCGCTGGCGGGATTCAACCGGCTGAATCCGGCGGGTGACGAACGGCATCTGATGGTGTCCACCGACGAGGGCTTCCGGGTCTACGACGCCCTCACCGCGGAATTCACCGATATCGCTTTCCCCGGACCGAAACCGGGACATGTCGTGCGGCACGCGGGCCGCACCGTGCTGTTCACCGACGGCACCGGGGAAATCGTCTCCTTCGACCCCGCCGATCTGTCCGATCCTTCCGGGGACGCACCGCCCACCCGGGTACACCGGACCGCGGCCCCGCATCACGGTGTGGCCGTGGAAATGGCCGACGGCAGTCTCGTCCTCACCGTGGGAACCGAACAGCGGCGCTCCGGGCTGATGGTGCTCGACGCGCAGGGCGAGGAGATCGCCCGTAACGAGGACTGCCCCGGCGTCCACGGCGAGGCGACGGCGAAGGACGAGACCGTGGTCGTCGGGTGCGAGAACGGCGTGCTGGTCTATCGCGACGGCGTCATCACCAAGATCGATGGTCCCACCCCTTACAGCAGAATCGGCAATCAGGCGGGCAGCCCGGAGTCCGCGGTGGTGCTCGGAGATTACAAGCAGGACGAGGACGCCGAACTGGAGCGGCCGCAGCAGGTCTCGCTGATCGACACCGCCACCGGGCAGTTGCGCCTCGTGGATCTGGGCGCGAGCTACACCTTCCGGTCGCTGGGTCGTGGTCCGCGGGGGGAGGCGCTCGTGCTGGCCACCGACGGACGCCTGCACGTGATCGATCCGGTCGCGGGCACGGTCGTGCGGAGCATCGCGGTGCTCGAGCCCTGGCAGGAACCGCTGAAGTGGCAGCAGGCGCGTCCGGCGCTGTTCGTCCGCGGCGGCGACGCCTACGTCTCGGACCCGGCGACCTCGAGCGTGCACCGCATCGATCTGGCCGCCGGTGAGGTGCGGGCCTCGGTCACCCTGCCCGACCGTCCGAACGAGCTCAGCGGAGTCGGGGCGCACTGATCACACGCCCGGATCCGGCGCCCTCGACGCGAATTTTGCCGTGGGCGCCGGAAGGAGTACAACTCCGAGGAACAAGCAATTCCGCCCCGTGTGTCGCGCGCGGCGCGCCGAGATCGGGTGACGGTGAATATCTATGGTTTTGCAGGAAACCCGGCATGGACTATGAATGTGGGGTGCTGTTCACACCCGTGATCACTTGTCTGCCATCGAGACTCCCCAAGGGGAGGTCGATATGACTGTCGAGCGTCCGATGGAGGACGAGGTCACGCAGCTTGCCCTGCGGGTCGAAAAGGCCAGGGGACGCCTGGCCTACCAGTTCGATCCCGCGCTCACCGAGGCGCTGTCCGAAAGCGAACTGCAAGCCGAACGCGAACTCGCCGAGCGCATTCGCGAGCAGGACAGAGAGCAGCGCTGGAAAGAAGTGCAGGCCGCTGCCGTGGCCTCCGACCAGGCTCGTCAAACCGCGGAAGTGATCGCGAAGGCCGACATGCGAGATCTGTTGCTCGCCCGCAAGGCGATCGCCGCTCAGCGGCGCGAATCCAGTCCGCACGCCAAACTGGCCTCGCTGTACCGGCATCGCTCCTGGTCGCTCCGTGCGCTCGCGGGTGTCGTGGCGGCGGGCATGCTGTGGTCGGCGGTCAACGTCCAGCAGAACATCGCGCCCGGCGGGCCGAGTGATCCGCTGTTCTGGTTCAGCTATCTGCTGGAAGGGATGATCAGCGTCTGCCTGATCATCATCATGATCGGCACCAACAAGGTCGCCGAATGGGGTGTGGTCGACAATCGCAGGCAGGTCGCGACCGCCGAGATGGCGCTGTTGTCACTGACCGTCCTGCTCAACACCTACCCGTACATGCGCGCGGGACAGTGGTACGAGGTCGGCGTGCACGCCATCGCACCGGTGATGATCGGCGTCGCGCTGCTCATCCACGATGCCGCGAGCGCGCGCTACGGCCTGGCCATCTATCGCGCCACCGAGCAGGTGCGCGAACTGCCCGATCCGGCCGAGCAGATCCGCAACAGCCTGCCCTCGCTGGTCGCGGTGCGGGCGCGGGGGCCGATCGACATGGTGCCGCGCACCGCCGCCGAATACGAGATCGCCGAGCAGATCGACCTCGCGGTCGAGGGTCCGGTCGACCCCGAGACCGGCGAGCCGCTCACCCTGGACGAGAGCCTCGAGGTTCCCGCCGAAGGTGAGCTCGCCGAGGTGGTGCACCCAGAGCAGGACGAGGAATCTCCCGCTCCGGCCGTCGAGAAGCGTCCGGCCGCCGAGGCCGTCCCCGCCGCCGATCCCGCGCGTAACGGGATCGCTATGAAGGAGGCGTCGGCCAACGGTCGTCCGACGAGGGTCAACGGACAGGCGGTGTCGGCCGACGGACAGGTGGCTTCGGCTGTCACGAAGCCCGCCGCCGCCAAGCCTGCCGCTACCAAGCCCGCCGCTACCAAGTCCGCTGCTGCCGCCGAGCCCGCGGCCACCGCGTCCGCCGTGGCGAAGCCCGCCGCCGGTTCGGCTGCGAGCAAGTCCGCCGCGCAGAGTTCCGCTCCCGCGCCCGCCAAGGCGGCCCCGGTCGCGAAGCCCGCGGCGGTGACCGCTTCGCCCGCCAAGGTTCCGGCGGCGTCGGCGCAGCCCACCCAGCCGGTGAAGAAGCCCGCGACGCAGCCGGTCTCGGCCACCGCCGGGAAGCCTGCCGCGACCAAACCGGCCACGGTGCAGTCGACGGCCGTACAGCCGGTTGCGCAGTCCGTCGCGGCCCGTCCTGCCGCGCCGGTCACCAAGCCGGTCCGATCCGCGGGCTTCAACGACGCGCCCGCCTCGGCCAGGCCTGTCACCGCCCGGCAGGACATCGCGCCCGCGCGCGCCTCGGTGCCGCAGGTGCCCGCGCCGAAGCCGGAGACCGCGGTCTCGGACAGCCGGGCGATGGCCAAGGACAGCAGGACCATGTCCTCGCGCAGCAAGAAGAAGGAGCGCCCCGCCCCGCCGCCCGATCCGGATGGCGCGTATCACGAGGTCGTGCGCTCCTCGGGCATCTACGACACCGGGCAGTTCCGGATCGCCGAAGCACTCGAGCAGGAACTCGCCGAGATGGCCGAGGCCCGTCGTCGCGCGCGCAGCAGCAGGCAGCGGCTGAGCTGACCGCACGTTGTCACCCGGCCACAGCGGCTGATCGGCTTCGGCCGGTCAGCCGTCGCGCGTACACGCCCTCGTAGGACCGGTGGCGGTCGCGCGAACGGTACTGCGCCACTGCGTGTTCGAGACCGGTGTGGTACTGGTACGGGGTGAACGGGACCATGTTCGGCCGCTACCGGCTGCTCGCCCAACTCGGCGCGGGCGGCATGGGGCAGGTATATCGCGCCCACGATACCGATACCGATCGGGTCGTCGCGCTGAAAGTGCTGCCTCCGGAACTCGCGCACGACGAGATCTTCCGCGAGCGGTTCCGCAGGGAAGCCCAGGTGACCGCGCGGCTGACCGAACCGCACGTCATCCCGATCCACGGGTTCGGCGAGATCGAGGGCCGGCTGTATCTGGATATGCGCCTGGTCGAGGGTGTCGACCTGGCCGCGCTGATGGCGGGCGGCAGGCCGATGCCCGCGCCCAGGGCGGTGTCGCTGCTGAGTCAGGTGGCCGGGGCGCTGGATGCGGCCCATGCCGCGGGGCTGGTGCATCGCGACGTCAAGCCGTCCAACATCCTGGTCACCACCGGCGATTTCGCCTATCTCATCGATTTCGGCATCGCCCGCGCCGGCACGCAATCGGGCCTGACCTCGACCGGATCGACCATCGGCACCTTCGCCTACATGGCACCGGAGCGGCTCTCGCAGGGCATCGTCGACGCGCGCGCGGACGTCTACGCGCTGGCCTGTGTGCTGCACGAATGCCTCACGGGCGCCAAGCCGTTCCCCGGTGAGGGGGTGGAGCGCCAGATCACCGCGCACTTGACCGAGGCGCCGCCGCACCCCTCCGTCCACGGCGCGCCCGCCGCCTTCGACACCGTGATCGCCACGGGCATGGCGAAGGATCCGGCCACCCGCTATCCCAGCGCGGGCGCGCTGATGGCGGCCGCCCAGGCCGCGCTGCGCGGCGACTCCACGCTCGTCACGCCGCGCCCGAACGACACCACGGTGGTTCGTCCCGTACCGCCGCCGGCCCCGGTTCCGAACCGGACGCCGAGACGGCGCGGTGCGGCCGTCGCGGCCGGGGTCGGCGCCGTCGTGCTGGTGATCCTCGTGGCCGTGGCAGTGGTGGTGCTGCCCGACCGGGGCTCGGGCGAGGCGAGCGAGGGCGCTGTCGGCAGCGCCGGGAGCGCCTCGGCCACCGAGGTCTCCGCAGGCAGCGGGGAGTCCACACCGGCCGCCGGCTACGGCGGCTCGGTGTCGTCGAGCTCCGGCACCCCGCAGGCGACGACCTCCTCGTCCACGCCCACCTCCGGGGTCGGTGGCATCGCGGCGACGGCGCAGCGGCCCGCGGAGACCGCCGCCCGGATGACCGACTACGTACGTGCCCACTACGCGGATCTGCCGGACGATCCGGCCGCCGCGTGGTCGCGGCTGACCGTGCGCTACCAGGGCGAGATCGGCGGCTACGCGGACTACCGTGAGTTCTGGGACACCGTCGCCTCCACGACCGTCGACCAGATGAGCGCCGACCCGGACACCGACACGGTCACCTTCCGACTCCACCTGACCTACGCAGACGGCCGTTCGGGGTCCGAGACCCGCCTCATCCAGCTGGTGCCGATGGGAGAGAGCTACCGGATCGACAGTGCCGAACTGACCTGAGCGATCCGCTGGACACCGGTTGTCCGTGGACCGATGCGACCTGCCGGTGATCGGGCCTGCGCGCACCGCGATCACCCCGCCCGGCCCGAGCGTCCACGCGTGGTCGCTGCGGAGAACGGGCCGCCGGCGGGGGACCTGCTGTGCCGCCGCGGCCTGGGGTGCCGAGCGGGATCGGTGTGCTGCGCCCGGCCTCAGGGAAATCGGCAGCCGGTAGTGGCGGTGATGGCACGGCCGCTCGACGAGTGGCGAGCAGATCTCGCCCGCAATGATATTCGCTGACGACGGGCGTGCGGGCGTGGCGACGAAGGGCGCGTGGACGGCTCGCGGGGGGTGCGGTCTGGACAGCGCGGGCCGACTTGGCTACGTTGAGGCCGCGTTCGTAGACGGTGTGGTTCGGTGCATGGCAAACGTGGGCTGACAGGGAGGACACGGTCGTGGTGACCATCGCGCAACTGCGGGCGGTGCTGGCGATCCTGCGGGTGGATACGAGCGGGGCGGTGGCGGCGCATCGAGGAGCGGCCGACGAACAAGCCGATCTCGTCGGGCTGCTCCACCGGGTGGTCTCCGGGGAACTGTGCCGGATGATGGCGGAAGGTCACGAGCCGACGCCGTCGGGAGCCCTCGCCAGGCTCGGCGAGAACCCGACCGAGCAGGCGTGTTTCGAGGCTCGCCTGCTGCACGATCAGATCGGGGTCCTGGCGGGCGCGGCGGCCCTGGATCCGGCCCCGGTGCTGCTCGCCGCGGCGGCCCGCTCGGCCCACGCCACGGCGGCGCTGCTGGCTGTGAGCCGCGGGCCGCACGGTGCGATGGCGGAGGAATGGTGGCGGCGCGCGCTCGACGATCTCGGCGAGGCGTATCACCTCGCCAACGACGAGTACATCGACCGGGCGAATTCCGTGACAGCGCCGATGAACACTCCGCCGGTGCTCGAGTCCGCCTGCGCGGCAGACGGTTCGTGAACGGATGGATCAGGCGGATCGACGGGTGCCGCCCAGCTGAGTCGGCCACCGCCGGGAGCAGGGGGCGTGGCGGTGAGCCCGCCGTGCCCAGCGTCGAGCTGGGACACGGCGGACTCCCGCGGACTCGTGCCGCTCCCGGATCGTCGCCTCCCCGCGATCGGGATGCCGGGACCGGCAGTGGCAGGCTCGACCGGTTGCCCTGCTCGTCCTGATCAGGGAGTCGAGAACCCGATGAGCGCGCCGATGCCCGCACCGATCGGGACAGTGATCAGTGCTCCGACGCCACCGAGGAAGAACCCCAGCACCGCGCCGATGCCCGCGCCGACCAGTGCGCCGACGACCGCGTTGTGCTGCTTACGGGCCAGCGTCGCGTCCTCGTCGACGAAGCTCGCCAGGCGTTCGCTCGCCGCCGGGGCGTTCACGGGGGTGAGCAGCAGCGTGCGACCGTTGTCGGCCAGGCTGGGGGACAGGCCGACGGTCGCGCCGTCGACGTTCACGGCGGTCGGGAAGGCGCTGACGGCCTGACCCGCCGCGTCGGTGAGGAGGATGACGCCCCCGGCGATCCGGAACGCGCCGGAATAGAGCGTGGTGACCAGGGCGCTGCCGTCCTCGTTCGGGCCCACGGTGTAGCCGATGCCCTGTTCGACGCCGTGCACGGAGACGTCGGGCGGTGTGGCGGGTGCGGCGTGTGCGGTGCCCGTGGCCAGGACGGTGGCCCCGACGGCGAGCAGGGCGGGTGCGGCGAATCGACGGAATCTCATCGTGTTTCCCTTACGTGTTGCGTACGGGCAGGAACGCCAGGGAAAGACGAAGTGCGTGTCCCCCGGCGACGGACCGGCATCACGGTCCTCGGCCATTGTCCGCTCCGAAACCCCCACCAGCGCAAGCTTTTCGGAAAAGAAACCGCAGGTAGCCCACGTGCGGCGGCCGGGGTTTCCGGCGAGCAACCGGCGGGAGCGGGCGGTCGGCGGTGTGGAAGCGCTTCTGCTCGCCCGGCATGCGAACAACGGGCAATTCCGGCGGCCGCGCGCGGGCGATGCGTTCGAGCGGGCACCCCTGTGGTTGTTCCCGATGTGACATGGCACTCTTAAGCGGTGACAGAACCTCCACATACGCCGGCGGCTTCGCCCGGCTCCACTTCGGACAAGCTCGACAAGGGCGTGCTGAAGATCGCGGGCGTCGTCGTGATCGGCGCGATCATGTCGATTCTCGACGTGACCGTCGTGACCGTCGCGCTCCCGACGTTCATCACGGAATTCGAGACCACCTACGCCATTGCCGCGTGGACGATGACCGGATACACGCTGGCGCTGGCCACCGTCATCCCTCTCACCGGCTGGGCCGCCGACCGGTTCGGCACCAAGCGGCTCTATCTGACCGCGCTTGTTCTGTTCGTCCTCGGCTCGCTGCTGTGCAGCGTCGCGTGGAGCATCGAATCACTGATCGCCTTCCGGATCATCCAGGGACTCGGCGGCGGCATGCTGATGCCGTTGGGCATGACGATCATGACCCACGCGGCGGGCCCGCAGCGGATCGGTCAGGTCATGGCGGTGCTCGGCGTGCCGATGCTGCTCGGCCCGATCGGCGGGCCGATTCTGGGCGGCTGGCTGATCGACGCGTTCAGCTGGCACTGGATCTTCCTGATCAACCTGCCCATCGGCGTGGTGGCGCTGACGGCGGCCGCGATCGTGCTGCCCCCGGACCGCCCCGAACCGAGCGAATCCTTCGACTTCCTCGGCATGCTGCTGGCCTCGCCGGGTCTGGCGCTGTTCCTCTACGGCGTGTCCACCATTCCCGAGGTCGGCACCTTCGCCGACAAGAAGGTGATCATCCCGGTCGTCATCGGTGTGGCGCTGCTGGTCGGGTTCGTCCTGCACGCACTGCGGACCACCCATCCGCTCATCGACCTGTCGCTGTTCAAGAACCGGGCGCTGACCTTCGCGGTGCTGACGATGACGATGTTCGCCATCGCCTTCTTCGGCTCCGGTCTGCTGCTGCCGAGTTACCTGCAGCAGGTGCGCGGTGAGTCCGCGATGGCGGCGGGTCTGCTGATGGCGCCGCAGGGCATCGGCGCGATGCTCACCATGCCGATCGCGGGCAGGCTCGTCGATCGCATGGGCCCGGGCAAGATCGTGATGACGGGTCTGGCGATCATCTCGGTCTCCATGGTCTTCTTCATCCAGTTGACCGACACGACGAATTACGTGGCCATGTGCGCCGCGCTGTTCGTGATGGGCCTGGGCATGGGCTGCACGATGATGCCGACCATGACCGCCGCGATCCAGACGCTGACCCACCAGCAGGTGGCGCGCGGCTCCACGTTGATGAACATCATCAACCAGAGCGCCGGTTCGATCGGAACCGCCATCATGTCGGTGGTGCTGTCCAATGAGATCGCCGATCGGGTGACCTCCGCCGGGCCGCCCGGACCGGCCGCCGCCGCCGACGCGTTCAGCAACACCTATCTGGTGGCTCTGGTGTTCGCCGTGCTGACCCTGGTCCCGGCGTACTTCCTGCCGCGGACACGGCCCGTGGTCAAGGACTCCGATCCGGCGCTCATGGTGCACTGAGCGCGCAGCTCTCCCGGCCATCGCCGGCCACGGCAGTACGCCGTGGCCGGCGATCGTCGTTTCCGGGGAATAGACGGGCCTGCCCTGCGGTTGATATGGTTGCCAAGTCAACCAACAAGCCACAGGAGTCCCCGTGCAGTTCGGAATCTTCTCGGTCGGAGATGTCACCACCGACCCGACGGCGGGCCGGACCCCCGGCGAGGGCGAGCGGATCAAGGCCATGGTGCGGATCGCGCAGAAGGCCGAGGAAGTGGGCCTGGACGTCTTCGCCACCGGCGAGCATCACAACCCGCCGTTCGTGCCCTCCTCGCCGACCACCATGCTCGGTTACATCGCGGCTACCACCGAGCGCATCCACCTGTCCACCGCGACGACCCTGATCACCACCAACGATCCGGTGAAGATCGCCGAGGACTTCGCGATGCTGCAGCACCTGGCCGACGGCCGCGTCGACCTGATGCTCGGCCGCGGCAACACCGGGCCGGTCTATCCCTGGTTCGGCAAGGACATCCGCGACGGCATCGCGCTGGCCGTCGAGAACTACCAGCTGCTGCACCGGCTCTGGCGCGAGGACGTGGTGAACTGGGAAGGTCGCTTCCGCACCCCGTTGCAGTCGTTCACCTCGACCCCGCGCCCGCTCGACGGTGTGCCGCCGTTCGTCTGGCACGGCTCGATCCGCAGCCCGGAGATCGCCGAGCAGGCCGCGTTCTACGGTGACGGCTTCTTCGCCAACAACATCTTCTGGCCCAAGGAACACTTCCAGCGGCTGATCGAGTTGTATCGGCAGCGCTACGAACACCACGGCCACGGCTCCGCGGATCAGGCCGTCGTCGGACTCGGCGGCCAGGTGTTCATGCGTCACAACTCCCAGGACGCGGTGCGGGAGTTCCGGCCCTACTTCGACAACGCGCCGGTATACGGTCACGGACCTTCGCTCGAGGAGTTCACCGAGCAGACCCCGCTGACCGTCGGCAGCCCGCAGCAGGTGATCGACAAGACGCTCACCTTCCGCGAGACCTTCGGCGACTACCAGCGTCAGCTGTTCCTCATGGATCACGCCGGCCTGCCGCTGAAGACGGTTCTGGAACAACTGGACCTGCTCGGCGAACACGTCGTGCCGGTGCTGCGCAGGGAATTCGCCGCCCGGCGGCCCGCGCACGTGCCCGACGCGCCGACGCACGCCTCACTGCTCGCAGCGCGGAACGGCACCGCGGCCCTGCGTGCGTGACCCGGCCGCATCGACCCGATCCGCCCCCGATAACCCACCGAAGCCCCCGATAACCCACCGAAGATCGATCGCTCACAGGAGGAAACAGCTATGACCGCCAACACCACCGCCAAGGGACTCACCGCGGGCACCTGGGTCATCGACCCGGCGCACTCCACCGTCGGCTTCAGCGTTCGCCACCTGATGGTGAGCAAGGTGCGCGGCCGGTTCAGCGATTTCGACGGCAAGCTCGTCATCGGCGAGGACGGCTCCGCCTCGGCCGAAGCCGCCATCCGGGTGAACTCGCTGACCACCGACAACGAGCAGCGCGACGCGCACCTGCGTTCGGCGGACTTCTTCCATGCCGAGGACTTTCCGGAGATGACGTTCGTCTCGACCGGGTTCCGGGTCGATGGTGAGGATTTCGTGGTCGACGGTGAGCTCACCATCCTGGGCAAGCCCGAGCCGGTTTCGCTGAAAGTCGAATTTCTCGGCGTGAACCCGGGAATGGGCCACGGTCCGGTCGCCGGTTTCGAGGCGTCCACGACGGTGAGCCGTCGTGAGTTCGGTCTCGATATCGACATGCCGCTGCCCGACGGCGGGGTGGTGATCGGCGACAAGATCACCCTGACCCTCGAGATCGAGGTCACGCAGCAGCAGAGCTGACGATCACCGGCGTATCACGCCGGACGGCATTGACGACCTGCCCGCCCCGTCGCCGACGGGGCGGGCAGGTCGTTTTCGTCCGCGCTGCGCGATGCCATCGAAATGCCGATTGCGCAAATCGTATTTCCGTTACCGCCGAGTAGGTTGCTGGGGTGGCCGCCTGGACGGCTCCGAGGGTGCGGGTCCGGCGCGTCGCGGGCGTGCGCGGACGCCCGCGTCTGGGGGTGCAGACGCCGGGCGAGGCGTGGAGCTGGCGTTTTTCGACGGCCGGCGGTGCGGGTGGGCGTAATTCGCCTGGCTGTCATCAGGTTACGTCGAGACCTTGCCGTAATGCTGCTAATGTGGGCGCGTCGTCGGGTTCCGGTTCGATCGGATGCTGCGTCCGGACGGTGATCGTGCGTTCCGGATCACCTGTCCCGCAGGCATTGTGAGGTGAGCGGTGAGCCTCCATGTCGCTTCGGACCGGCTGTGCCGCTTCGAACCGGCCACCTTTCGACAGGAAACGAACCGATCGAGTACTACAGGTCGGAAAATCCCGAGGAAAGGCACAACGAGTTCTGTGGTCGCAGGCTGGGGGTCGACAGGCGGACCGTGACGTGCTTTTTCCGGGTGCAGGCTCGTAGCCGTTCATGACGAGAGAACTGATGAATTTGGATATCGCCGTATTACTTCCGTGGATTCTGGCCCCCGTCCTGGTCTTGGCGGTGGCCGTGTACGCCACGCTCGCGATCCGAAAGGAACGCGCCCGCGTCGCGGAGCTCACTCGTGAGCAGAACGCGCGTGACGAGGCGCTGGAGCGCTTCGCCTCGCAGACCGTCCCGTCGATCACCGATGCGGTGCGGCGTGGAGAGACCCCGAGCGTGAACGTCGAAGTTCCCGTGACACTGCAGGACTCGCGTTTCGCGCAGGTGCTGAACTGGACCGGTGAGCGATACGCCGACGGGTTGCGCCTGGTGCAGGTCGAGACGACCGACCGGGTGAGCGCCGAGGCCGACACGCGCACCAGACAGGCGGTCGCCGAGGCGGAGGCCGCGGTGCGCGCCTCCGCCCGCGAGGCGACCAACGGCGCGGTGCGCTCCTTCGGCACCGCGGTGGTCAGTCTGGGCGCGGATGTCAGCCAGGTGGTCAGCATGGCGCTGCGCCAGCATCGGGGCGACGACGTATACGCCACGCTGACCCATATCGATCACACCGTGCAGCAGATGATCCGCCAGGCGCAGTCCTACGTGATCGTCTGTGGCGGTCTGCCCGGCAGGCGCTGGCCCGCCCAGGTGCTCACCGACATCGTCGGCGGCGCCACCGGGCGCGTCCGCGACTACCTGCGGGTGCGGGCCAACCAGTCCGACCGCGTCGTCATCAGCCGCGCGGTCGAGCCGCTGGTGCACACCATGGCGACGCTGCTGGACAACGGCCTGCGCTACTCGCCGCCGACCTCGTTCGTGGACGTGACCTTCCAGGAAGGCCATCACGGCGTCACGATCATCGTCGACGACGCGGGCGTGCGGATGAACTCCGAGCAGATGGAGGAGGCCAGGCAGGTGTTGGCGGGCGAGCGCACCGTCGACGTCCAGCAACTCGGTCCCTCGCCCAAGGTCGGTTTCCCCGGCATCGCGGCCCTGGCGCGGCGCTACGGATTCACCGTCTACATCGACGGCCCGAACGCCTACGGCGGTATGCGCGCCATGGTGTACATCCCCGAGGCGTTGCTGCAGCCGCGCAAGCCGGCCGACTCGGCCGAGGTGGACGAGCCGATCCGCGAGGTGATCGAAGAAGTGGCGCCGGAACGTGAACCGGTCGCGGTCGTCGCGGCGCCACGTCATGACCAAGGGGAGGAGAAGCAGTTCGCCGTGCATGAGATCACTCAGGGCGGGCTGCCGAAGCGGCGGCGCAGGGCCGTCGCACCTGTGGCCGGTGCGCGCCCGCGCCGGTCCGATGCCGAGGGGACACCGGGACGACCGGATATCGCAGCGGCCTGGCACGCCGGTTCCAAGAGCGGTCGCGCAGCGGCGACCGACCACACGGAAGGGACGACACCTTGATGGGCTCGACGAATACTGCCGTTAGCGACAGCAGCAACAAATTGGGGTGGTTACTCGAGGATCTGAGCATTCCCGGGGTGCGTTTCGCTGTCTTGCTCTCCGACGACGGCCTGCGCATCGCGCACTCCTCGGGCATCGTCCGCGACGATGCCGAGCGTTTCGCGGCCGCGGCCTCCGGGCTGCGCTCGCTGGGCAAGGCGCTCGGCGAGTTCTGCGGCGGCCCGGAAAGCGGTGTGCGCCAGAACATGACCGAGTACGACGACGGGATGATCTTCATCACCGCCGCGGGCGAGAGCACCCTGCTGGGTGTCTCGACCACGAACGACATCGATGTCAGCTTGGTCGCGCATCGGATGAACGAGCTGGCGGGCCGGGTAGGCCACGAGCTCGGTAGCCAGCCGCGGCAGAGGCCGGACAGCGACCTGTCATGAGCAAGCACCGCCGCGACCCCGACCTCGTTCGGGCTTATGTGCGCACGGGCGGTCGTTCCCGACCCACCCGCGACCTGGATCTGGTGACCCTGGTCGTGGCCGCGTCCGACACGCCCACCGGTGCGAGTCCCGACGTCCGTAGGGTGATGAGTCTGTGTAGTCGCCGCGGCGCCCTGTCCATCGCGGAATTGGCCGCATACCTGGACATGCCGCCGTCCGTGGTGAAGATCGTGGTGTCCGATCTACTCGACGGCGGCAATCTCAGCACTCCCACTCCGGCAGAACTGTTGCCGGAGATCTCCCTGTTGGAGGAGGTACTCAATGGTCTCCGGGCTCTCCCGGCCTGATCGTGTGGTCGAATATGTGCCGGAGACGGTGACCCGATCGGTAAAACTGCTGGTGGCAGGCAACTTCGGTGTCGGCAAGACCACCTTCGTGAACAGCATCTCCGAGATCAGGCCGCTGCGCACCGAGGAAACGATCACCGAGGCCAGTATCGGCGTCGACGACATGGCCGGTCTGCCGGGTAAGACGCAGACCACCGTGGCGATGGATTTCGGGCGTATCACCCTGAATCCGACGTTGGCCTTGTATTTGTTCGGCACGCCGGGGCAGCAGCGGTTCGTGCCGTTGTGGGAGGAATTGGCACGCGGCGCGCTCGGCGCGCTGGTACTGGTCGACACCCGGCGCATCGACAAGTCCGACGAGGTGTTGTCGGTGCTCGAGGAACGGGGTGTGCCGTACTCGGTGGCGGTCAACCAGTTCGACGACGCCCGCGCCTACCCGCTCGAGGAAGTGCGTGACGCCCTCGATCTCTCGCCGGACACTCCGCTGACGAATCTCGATGCCCGGCATCGGGGGACCTGTCTGCAATCGCTGATCACGTTGGTGGAGTACCTGTTCCATCGCGTCGAAGCGCCGGTCTGACACCGCTCTCAACGGCCGGTGTGTCGCACTTCTCGTGCGGCGCACCGGCCGTTCGCATGTGCGGGCTCAGGCGCGGCGGCGCCCGGCGAGCGCGCGCAGGAAGAAGGTCAGATTCGCGGGACGTTCGGCGAGCCTGCGCATGAAATAGCCGTACCATCGGTCGCCGTAGGGGACGTAGACCCGCATCCGATGGCCCGCGGCGACCAGCCGGGACTGTTCGGCCTCGCGGATGCCGAAGAGCATCTGGAACTCGAAATCCGCCGGTCCGCGCTGGGATTCCTCGGCGTATCGACCGGCCGCGTCGATCATCGCGGGATCGTGGGTGGCGACCATCGGGTAACCGCTGCCGCTCATCAGCACACGCAGACAGCGCAGGTAGGAATCGTCGACCTCGGCCGGGCGCTGGAAGGCGACCGACGCCGGTTCGCGGTAGGCACCCTTGCACAACCGGATCCGCGAACCGGGACCGGCGAACTCCAGGCAATCGGCCTCGGTGCGTTTCAGATAGGCCTGTAACACCGTGCCCACCGACGGGAATTCGGCACGCAGTTCGCGCACGATCGCCAGTGTGGAATCGGTGGTGGTGTGATCCTCGGCGTCGACGGTGACCGCGATACCGATGTCGGTGGCGCTCGCGCAGATCTCGCGGGCGTGGTCGAGGGCGATCCGGTCGCCGTCGCCGGGCAGTGCCTGGCCGAGCGCCGACAGTTTCATCGAGACTTCCAGCGGGCGGACATTGCCCGGCTCGCGCGCGGCCGGGAGTTCGGCCAGCGCCGCGATCAGCCGCAGGTAGTGCTCGACGGTGTCGCGGGCCTGGGCGCGGTCGGTGGTGTATTCACCGAGGTGGTCGACAGTGACCCAGCGGCCGGAGACCAGCAGCGCGGTGGCGGCGGTGAGGGCGTCGGTCTCGGAGGTGCCGGCGACGAAACGGTCCACCAGTGTCCGGGTGGCCCGCATCGAGGTCACCGTGTGCTCGACTCGCGGCGAGGCCGCGGCGCCCAGCAGGGCGGGGCGGATCAGGCGGGTGAAGCCGCGTCTCAGCACGGAATCACGATACCTGTCGCGGGGGTCGGCAAATCCGCTCCACGCCGCCGGGACCACGGTTTCGTCGCCGATCGAACCGCATCGGCTACCCCGTCGGCCGGGTGGCGAGACCGGCCACGGTACCCGCCGTCGCCAGGACGTCCTCGAGCATCGTGGGGGTGAGCCGTCCGGTGAAGGTGTTGTGCTGACTGACGTGGTAGCAACCGAACAGCTCCAGCGGAGCGCGGTCGGGGCGGGTCGGCTCCAGCCGCACCCGGGCCCCGTGGCCGAACTTCGGGCGCGGGCGCGGGACGGCCCAGCCCGCACCGGCCAGCGCGGGGAGCAGCGCCTGCCAGCCGAACGCACCGAGGACCACCACCGAGCGGGCGGTCGGCGCGAGCAGGTCGAGTTCGGCCTCGAGCCAGCCTCGGCAGCGATCGCGCTCGGTCACCGTCGGTTTGTTGTCCGGGGGAGCGCAGTGCACCGGGGCGGTCAATCGCACGCCGAACAGACGCATGTCGTCTTCGGCGTGCACGGCGACGGGCTGACTGGCCAGGCCGACGGCGTGCAGGGCGGCGAAGAGCACGTCGCCGCTGCGGTCGCCGGTGAACATGCGCCCGGTGCGGTTGCCGCCGTGGGCGGCGGGGGCGAGGCCGACGACCAGCATGCGCGCATCGTCCGGACCGAAGCCTGCCACCGGGCGGCCCCAGTACGTTTCGTCCTGGAAGGCGGCGCGCTTGGTTCGCGCGACCAGTTCGCGCCACTGGACCAGGCGCGGGCAGGCACGGCAACGGGTGACTGCCTCGTCGAGAGCGGTCACCGAGCGGTAGCGCCTGCGTGCGGGCGGATCGCCGGGGACCGATACCGGCGGTGGCCGGGTGCCTGCCCGATTTTCGCCGGAAGATGTCCCGCCGTGATGCATACCCGCAGAATAGGCCGGTCCAGGACGGTTTCGCATGGTTGCCACGTCCGGTTCGGGCGGGTACCTTGCGCGGTGCGGACAGCCCCCGGTGGCGGGCTGTCCGTGTGCGTGGTCAGCAGTGCCACCGGGGGCGTGCCGCCGACACAGTGAGGTGAGACATGGCCGAGCGCCGGTGCGGATATCGAGCACCCCGGACGGTGACGTGATGAGTTCGGACGAGCATTTGCTGCGCCGGGTGCGTGACCTGCTGATCGAATTGCCCGACGACGAGCGCATGGTTCCGGTGTCGCGCGCCGGTCGGCACGCCCTCGCGGACCCGGCCGACCGGACGCGCCTCGTCACGCAATTCCTGGACCGGCTGGCCCGTGGCGGCGCCCACGGCGTGCGCACCAGTGAGGACGAGGTGCCCGCCGCTCTTCGGGAGCTGCTGAGTACCGCCGGTGTGACCTGCGTGCTCGTCCCCGACGGCTTGCCGGGCACGCTGCTCGCGCCGTGGGCGGCCGAGGGAAACCGGGTGGTCGTCGACAGCCCGATGGCGGCGGCCGGAGATCTCGACGGCATCGGCGCGGTGGTCACGGTCTGCGCGGGCGCGGTCGCCGATTCGGGCGCCCTGGTGTTCGACGGTGGTCCGGGGCAGATGCGCAAGACCACGCGTGCCGAGTCCGGGGTGCAGGTGTGCCTGGTGCGCGCCGAACAAGTCGGCCCCTCACTGCCCGAGGTCGTCGACCGGCTCGATCCGCGTCGGGCGATCACCCTGTTCGGTGCTCCCGCCGGGCCGGAGGACGAACCTGCCGCGGCGGCAGGGCTGATCGTGCTCGTAGTCGAGTGACACCGGCAGGCCCGGGCTCGGTGACCTTCGCGTGCGTCCGCACGCAACCACGGGGACGCGGCACCGGTCCTACGGCAGCTCCGTGACATCGTGATCGGCGCCGGGCGCGGCGATGCCCAGAAGCACGGCGTACACCTCGCGCAGCCGGTCGACGTCGTTGCGGATGCCCGCGGCGGTGTCGGTGTAGAGAAAGGCCTCGCCGATTCGGACCAGAGTGTAGGCCAGCAGGTCGCGTTCCAAGGGCGGATGGAAGCCGTCCTCGCGTTCGACGCGGGACAGCAGCTCGGCGACCGCGGTGACCGCGTGTGGCTGGACCGGGCCGTGGCTGGCGGTGAGAATGCGCAGACCCGTGCGCGGCTCGTTCTCGAAGTAGCGCCGGAACGGCTCGTTCATCGCCTCCCAGCGGGCGACCCGGTCGAGCACCTCGACGATGCGGCGCGCGCCTTTGACCCGGCACTTCGCGTCGGCCTTGGCGATCATCTGCTGGTACTCCTGCACGAGCATCGCGCCGAGCAGTCCTTCGCGTGAGCCGAACCAGCGATAGACCGAGGCGCGGCTGAGGCCGAGTTCGGCGGCGATGGATTGCACGTCGACGCGTTCGCCCGCGAGGAATGCCCGGCGGGTGAGGGCGATGACCTGCTCGCGGGTCGCCGACGCGGGACGGCCGGGGGAGCGGGCGCCACCGGTGGAAGTTACGGGAACGGTCATTCCTGAACAGTACACAGATTGGTTGATGTCTCAAAAGGGCTCGGCGCGGCGGCTCGGACCGGTAGTGTACTCGACCGGCGAGTTCATCGATCGAAGGAATGTGAGCTATGCGGGTTTTCGACGGAATCGCCGACTTCGAGAAGGCGGTCGGCGAGCATCTGGGGTACAGCGACTGGTACACCGTCACTCAGGAGAAGGTGAACCTGTTCGCCGAGGCGACCGGAGATCACCAGTGGATCCACGTCGATCCCGAACGCGCGGCGCAGGGTCCCTTCGGCGGGACGATCGCGCACGGATTCCTGACGCTGTCGCTGTTGCCGGTGCTGAGCCAGCAGGTGTATCGCGTCGACGGCCTGAAGATGGGCATCAACTACGGCCAGGACAAGGTGCGTTTCCCATCGTCGGTTCCGGTCGGCGCCCGCCTGCGGGCCGGGGTCGAACTGCTGGCGGTGGAGCGCAACGCGACCGGTGCCCGGGTGCGCACCCGGGTCACCGTGCAGGTCGAGGACGCCCCCAAGCCGGCCTGCGTGGCCGAGCACATCTCCGTGATGGTCGACTGAGGAGCGGACACGTCACGGCGGCGGCACCGTGGCGCGGGATCGCCGAAAGGGCCGTCCGCGCCGCGTCGCCGCCCTAGGATCGTGGGCACCCGGACAGCTCGCCGAAGGGACCCCCATGACAACGATGTCTGCCATCTCCCTCTCGCCGACGGTTTCGGCGCCCGTCCGCAGGGCGGCCCGGGCGGCCGCAGTGTGTGTGTGCGCCGCCGGGTTGTCGCTGGGAACGGCGCCACTGGCGTCGGCGACGGTGACCGGCGTCAAGGCGCTGCCGAACCTCAGTTTCGGTATGGCGACCAACTACGGCACCGACTGCACCGCGACCATCCAGGCCTATGTCACCGACCCGGTCGCCCCGGTCAACTTCTACGACAACGGGGTTCCGCTGGCCACGGTGGCGCCGACCGGCGGCGTCGCCCTGCTGACCTGGATACCGGCCACGCCGGGCGCGCACCGCATCAGCGTGGTCCAGTCCTCCGACCCCGCGGTCTCCCGGTATGTCGATCTGCCGGTCGGTTACGGCGAGCCGGTCGGCGTCGGCTGCGCGGTCTTCGGCGGCTGACCGGGCCGGTTCGGTCCCGGCGCGCCTGTGTCCATCGGCGCTGCGCCTGTGTCCATCGGCGCTGCGCCTGTGTCCATCGGCGCTGCGCCCGTGTCCGTCGACGCGGATGTCACCGGTCCGTGCTATCCAGGTCCGATGAGACCGGCGCGGGATTCCTATGACGTCGTCGTGGTCGGCGGCGGGCACAACGGTCTGGTGGCCGCGGCCTACCTGGCGCGGGCCGGACGCTCGGTGCTGGTACTCGAGCGGCTCGACCACACCGGCGGGGCGGCGGTGTCGCAACGTCCCTTCCCCGGCGTGGACGCGCGGCTGTCGCGCTACTCGTATCTGGTGAGCCTGCTGCCACGCCGCATCATCGAGGATCTGGGTCTGCGTTTCCGTGTCCGGCGCCGCCGCATCTCCTCCTACACCCCGGTGGGCGCGAGCGGTCTGCTCGTCGACACCGCCGCGCCCGCGGACACCAGGTCCAGTTTCCATCGTCTCACCGGCTCGGACCGGGACTACCAGGCCTGGCAACGCTTCTCGGTGACCACCGGCAGGCTGGCCGAGCGGGTCTTCGCGACCATGACCGAGCCGCTGCCGACCCGCGCCGAACTACGCCGCCTGATCGACGACGAACCGACCTGGGAAGCGATCTTCGAGCGCCCGCTCGGTGAGACGATCACCGGCACCTTCGCCGACGACACCGTACGCGGCGTCGTCTTCACCGACGCGCTGATCGGCACCTTCAGTCACGGCGCCGACCCGACGCTGCGGCAGAACCGTTGCTTTCTCTATCACGTCATCGGCGGCGGCACCGGCGACTGGAACGTGCCGGTGGGCGGCATGGGCGCCTTGACCGACGCCCTCGCGGACGCGGCGCGGGCGGCGGGCGCGGAACTGGTCACCGGCGCGGCCGTCACCGCGATCGACAGTGACGGGCACACCGCCGAGGTCGGCTACGACGGCGGAACCGTCGGTGCCCGCCATGTGCTGGTCAATGCCGCGCCCCGCGAATTGGACCGGCTGCTCGGCAGGCCCGCGCGCGACGATCCGGAGGGCTCCCAGCTCAAGGTGAACATGGTGCTGCGGCGGCTGCCGCGACTACGTGATCAGCGGGTCGATCCCCGCGACGCCTTCGCGGGCACCTTCCATGTCGCCGAGTCCTATCGTCAACTCGACGAGGCCTATCAGCAGGCAAACGCCGGGAAAATACCCGAGGTGCTGCCGTCGGAATTGTATTGCCACACACTGACCGATCGCTCCATCCTTTCCGGAGAAGCCGCCACCTCCGGGATGCACACTCTGACACTTTTCGGTATCCACACTCCCGCACGACTTTTCCGGGACGACCCCGAGCGTGCGCGGGCCGCCGCCCTCGATGCGGCACTGGCCGGCCTCGACGCAGTGCTCGGCGAACCACTGGCCGATTGCCTCGCCGCCGATGCCGACGGACAGCCGTGCCTCGAGGTCAGGTCGCCGGTGGACCTGGAGCGCGACCTGCGGTTGCCCGGCGGGCACATCTTCCACGGCGATCTCCAATTCCCCTGGCGCGCTGAGGAATCTGAGACCACGGCCGATCTCTGGGGCGTGGCCACCGACATAGCGAATGTGCTGATCTGCGGCGCGGGCGCGGTCCGCGGCGGAGGGGTGAGCGGGCTCGGCGGCCACAACGCGGCGATGGCCGTGCTGGCCGACCGATGACCGAAGACTCTGCCGTGGCAACCGCGCTCAGTTGTACAGTCCGCACGGTATCGCCGGATGATCTGTTTTCAGGAGCTTCTGCATGATCGACCAGCCCCGCCCCATTCGCACCGACGTGCCGACCTCGGCGCGGATCTGGAATTTCTGGCTGGGTGGCCGAGACTATTACGAGGTGGATCGCCGCGCCGGCGAGGCCGGGATCGTGAGTTATCCCGAAATCACCACGATGGCAGTGCAATCCCGGCAATTCCTCATCCGGGTGGTGCGCTGGCTCGCCGCCGAGGCCGGGGTGCGTCAGTTCCTCGACATCGGCACCGGCCTGCCGACCATGCAGAACACCCACGAGGTGGCCCAGGCCGCCGCGCCGGACGCCAAGGTCGTCTACGTCGACAACGATCCGCTGGTGCTCGCCCATGCCAGAGCGCTGCTGGTCAATTCCACGCCCGAAGGCGTGACCACCTTCGCCGAAGCCGATTTCAACGATCCCGAGCCGTTGATCGATGCCGCCCGCGCGGTGCTGAACTTCGACGAGCCCGTCGCGGTGCTGTTCATCGGCGTCCTCGGGCACGCCGCCGCGTACTCCGACGCGCTGCGCGCGGTGCGGGCCGTCATGGAGCCGCTGGCCTCCGGCAGCTACCTGGCGCTCTACGACGGCGCCACCGATGACCGCGACTACGTCCGGCTGTGCGAGAACTACTCGAAAACCGGTGGGACGCCGTACACACCACGTTCCCCGGAACAGATCCGCGGCCTGTTCGATGGGCTGGAGATCGTGGAACCCGGGGTGGTGCCGATCAATTTCTGGCGCACCGACGACGCCGAGCAGGGGATCCGTGGCGCCTCGGCCTGGGGTGGGGTCGCCCGCAAGCCCTGAGATGGTGGACCGGCCGGATCAGCCTCGCCGCAGGGTGCCCGCGATCTCGCCGCCGAACAGGCCCGGTGTGCTGTAGGCCAGCGAGCCGTCCGGTTGCAGGCGGACCGTGGAGACCGAGCCCTCGTCGGCGCAGTCGCGGGCGCTGTCCGGGCTGAGCCGGGCGACGAAGGTGAGCTGGTCGTCGGTCACATCGGTGAGCCGTTCGATACGGCTGCATCGGTGGCCGGTGATCTTGCCGGTATTGCTCGACTGCGCGAGCTCGGCGCCGACTTCGCCCTCCTCGATGGTCAATTGGATGTCGAAGGTGACCAGGCCGTCGGCTGCCGTCCCGCGCCAGGTGCCCACGAAATCGGCCGGGACCGCCGCGGCGGCGGACTCGGTGGTGGTCGCGGCGGCCGAGGTGGTCGCGGTTGCGGCAGTGGTCGTCGGGGCCTGCGCGGCGGCCGACGGGCTCGCCTCGGTGCCGCCGGGCTGATCGTCGCGCAGTTGGATGCCGATGAAGAACGCTCCCGCGGCCACGGCTATCGCCACCACCGCGAGTGCCGCGATCAGCGGTCCGCGCCGACCCGTCCGATCGACGGCGCGGCCGTCACCGGAACGGTCCTCGGATCGATTGCCGCTCGCCGGACCGGATGAGGTGTAACCGGCGGAGCCGGACGGTGCGCCTCCGGACCACGGCTGGGCCGGGGTGTGCAGGGCGGTGGGGTCCGTACGGCTGGAGTGGGTAACGGCGCCCCACCGGTCGGTCGCGGGCTGCGCGATCGGGTACCCGCCGTTCGAATCCGATGGTGCGGCATGGGGGCCCGAATCGGACCAGGCGGCGGGGGAGTCGTAGCCGAGGGCCGGGCGCCGGTCCTGTGGGTACGGGAGAGGCCGTGACCCGCCGGTGTGCCCGGCGGTGTCGGCAAAGAACTCGCCGGGGCCGGAATCGAGGTCGAGCAGGCGCACCGCGCGCTGGCTGACATCCTCGAGCACCGCTGCGGGCAGCCAGCCGGTGCGCTCGTGGGCGCCGAGCCCGTCGAGGTGCTCGAGCGCCTGGCGCGGCGTGGGGCGATCGGCGGGGTCCTTGGACAGGCAGGCGGCGACCAATCCGCGCAGGGCGTTCGGGACGGGGTCGAGCCGTGGCTCCTCGTAGACGATGCGGAACAGCAGTTGGACCGTGTCGCCGCCGCCGAACGGGCCTTGGCCGCCCGCGGCGTAGGTGAGTACCCCGCCGAGGGCGAACATGTCGCCCGCCGGACCGACGTTCTCGCCGGTCACCTGCTCCGGGCACATGAAAGCCGGTGAGCCGATGACCTTTCCGGTGGTGGTGAGCGCGGTGTCCTCGACCGCACGGGCGATGCCGAAGTCGATCACCTTCGGTCCGTCGACGGCCAGCAGCACGTTCGACGGTTTGAGATCCCGGTGCACCACCCCGGCCTCGTGCACCGCGATGAGCGCTTCGGCCAGCCCGCGGGCGAGCACGATCAGACTGCGTTCGCCGAACGGCCCGAATCGCTCGACGGCGTCGGAGAGCGCGATCCCGGCGACGTATCCGGTGGCAAGCCACGGCGGATCGGCGTGCACGTCGGCATCGAGCACCGGCGCGGTGCAGGAGCTGCCGACCCGGCGCGCGGCGGCGACCTCCCGCTGGAAGCGGGTGCGGAATTCCGGGTCGGTGATCAGATCGGGCCGGATCACCTTGACCGCGACGGTGCGTCCACCGGCATTGCGCCCCAGGTACACCCGCCCCATGCCACCGACGCCGAGTACGCCGAGAAGCCGGTAGTCGCCGATCCGGCGGGGGTCGTCATGGCCGAGCGGTTGCATCGCGAGCGAGGGTCCCTTCGAATAGAGCTGCCGAAAGGCTACCCATCCCCATGACCTCGCCGCGACGCGCATCATGGGGGCATGGCCGACCACGCGATTCCGCCGCCGGTGGTGGTGATGGGAGTGTCCGGTTCGGGCAAGACGACGGTCGCCGCACGCCTGGCAGCGGCCCTGGGGGTGCCCTTCGCCGAGGGCGACGACTTCCATCCCGCCGCGAACATCGCCGCCATGGCAGCGGGCATCGCGCTCACCGACGCCGACCGCGCGCCCTGGCTCGACCGGATCGCCGACCGGCTCACCCGAGCCACCGACGGCGTGGTCGTCAGCTGCTCGGCGCTGGCCCGCTCCTACCGTGACCGCCTGCGCGCGGACGTGCCCGACCTCGTCTTCGTCCACCTCGACGTGCCTCGCGCCGAAGTGGACCGGCAGCTCCGGCATCGCGGCGGCCATTTCATGCCGCCGTCGCTGTTGGATTCCCAGCTGGCGACGCTGGAACCGCTCGACGCGGACGAGGCGGGCATCGTCGTGGACGCAACCGATACGCCGGAGGCGCTGGCCGACCGCGTGGCGGCGTGGCTCCGCAGCCGGCTCTAGATGCTCGGGGCGGGGCAACTCCCGGAGGACACGAGCGGCACGCAGATCCCGGTGGCCTCCGAGAACAGCAGTCCGCCACCGTAGACGAGAGCGGCGCCCGCGATGGCGGCGAAGACCACGACCCAGAACAGGGCGGGCAGCTTGGTGAGACCGGCCAGCTGGTCGGCGTCGGAGCCCACTCCGCCGGGATTGCCCCAGTGCCGCCTGCGCCCGCGCTGCATCTCGATCACCGGCCGCAGCCCGGCGAAGAGCAGGAACCACGCGGCCAGGTAGGCGAAGGCGGCCTGCACTATGTCGGTGCCGAACCAGGAGACCACGAAGATCAGCCCGCCCAGCGTCACCACGGTGAACGCGCCGTAGAGGTTGCGCACCTTGATCAGGACCGCGGCCAGCAGCACGATCGAGGTCCAGAGCATGAGGGTGATCCGATCGGCGCCCAGCAGCGCCGCGAACCCCAGGCCGAGCAGCGGCGGCGCGGGGTAGCCGGCCAGCGCGGTGAGGATCATGCCGGGGCCGTAGGGCTTTCCGCTCGACACCGTCAGTCCGGAGGTGTCCGAATGCAGGGTGATGCGGTCGAGCCTGCGTCCGGTGAGCAGGGCGGCCAGTGCGTGCCCGCCCTCGTGCACGATCGTGACGACATTGCGGGCCATCCGCCACAGCGGTCCGTAGGACACCAGCAGCAACGCCAGCGCGCCGGTGACGAGGACCAGCTGCCACGGCGGCGGTTCCTGGGTGTTCGTGAGCCGGTCCACGATGGACGCGCCGCGCTCGAAGAATTCGTCGGTCTGCACCCGCCGAACCCTAGCGACCGCTCCCGCCCCGCGCAGCGGTCCCGCTCAGCCCCGCGCAGGGTCTCGCTCAGTCCCGCGCGGCGATCTCGCTCGGCCCCGCACGGCGATGCTGCTCAGCGCCTCCGGTTCAGCGGCTCCGGATCAGCCCGCCACGGGCACGGTTTCGGCATCGGCGAGTTCGGCCTTCCACGTGCGGAAGCCCTCCTCGGTGCGTCCGCGCCGCCAGTACCCGGAGATCGAGGATGCCCACTCGGCCGGCACCCGGCGCTCGCGGCGGATGTAGCGACGCATGTCGTGCATCACCGCCTGAGCCTCGCCGTGGATGAACACCTGCACCTGCCCTGCACGCCACGATGCGGAGCGCACTGCTTCGGCGAGCAGTTCGCCCGCGGGCCGCTCGCCGCGATGCAGCCAGATCAGTTCGACGCCCTCGGGCTTGACCAGATCGAGTTCGTCGGCAGGACCGGCCACCTCGACGAATGCCAGGCCGACGGCGGTGGCGGGCATGGCCTCCAGACCCGCCGCGATGGCGGGCAGCGCGGCCTCGTCGCCCGCCAGCAGGTGCCAATCGGCGTCCGGGCGGGGCGAGTAGGCGCCGCCGGGGCCGTAGACGTCGATGGTGGCGCCGGGGGCGACGGTCGCCGCCCAGGGGCCGCCGATGCCCTCGTCGCCGTGGTGCACGAAGTCGACGGCGATTTCGCCGGTGGCGGGGTCGACCGAGCGGATGGTGTAGGTGCGCAGCACTTCGCCGCCTTCGCGGTCGAAGATGAATTTGACGTAGGAATCGCTGAATTCGCTCGGACGGAAGTCCTCGCTGGTGAAGTGCACGCGGATCAGGTGTTCGTTGAGCGGTGCGGAACGCAGGACCGTGAGGGTTGCGCGCTGGCGGGCCAAGGGTACCTCCGTCGTCAGCTGAATAAGGGTTGCCTAACCAAGGTACCTGGCCCGAGTGGCTCGCGGGGGCCGTCGCGAGGCCGCCGCTGGACCACCGGGCAAGTCGGCGCC
Source organism: Nocardia shimofusensis NBRC 100134 (assembly GCF_001613125.1). Lineage (GTDB taxonomy): Bacteria > Actinomycetota > Actinomycetes > Mycobacteriales > Mycobacteriaceae > Nocardia > Nocardia shimofusensis. The sequence continues at coordinate 4,689 of NZ_BDBT01000005.1, read as the reverse complement.
GGTCCAGGGGCGCTCGTCAGCTCGTCAGCTGGTCAGCAGTCGCGAGACCGGCGATCAGCTCGTAGGACCGGGCGCGGTCGTCGATGTCGTAGACGAGGGTGTTGAGCATGAGTTCGTCGGCCTCGGTGCGCCGCAGCAGGTCGGCGAGCTGATCGCGCACGGTCTCGGGGGAGCCGAGCACCTGACCGGCGCGCCGCTGCTCGATGAACAGGCGCTCGTGCTCGGTGAACTCGTAGGCGGCGGCCTGCTCGGGCGTGGCCAGCGCGCGCGGCCTCCCGGCCGCCAGTTGCAGGAAGACGAGGTCGCGTGGACGAGCGAGTTCCTCGGCGCGCTCGTCGGTGTCGGCGGCCAGCGCGCCGGCCGCCACCATCGCGTACGGGGTCGCCAACGCGGCCGACGGGCGGAACTCGGCGCGGTACAGCGCCAAGGCGCCCTCGGTCGCGGCCGGGTTGATGTGGTGGGCGAAGGCGAATCGCAGGCCGAGCGCGGCGGCCACCTGCGCGCTGAAGCCGCTCGAGCCGAGCAGCCAGATCTCCGGTTCCTGGCCGCGACCGGGGGTGGCGGTGATGCCGCCGGGGCCGACGCCGCGGAAGAAGCGCAGCAGGTCGGCCAGTTCCTGCGGGAAGTTCTCCGCCGACAGCCCAGCCTCGGTGCGGCGCAGGGCGCGGGCGGTCGCCTGGTCGGTGCCCGGTGCGCGGCCGATGCCCAGGTCGATGCGTCCCGGATGCAGCGCCTCGAGCGTGCCGAACTGCTCGGCCACCACCAACGGCGCGTGATTGGGCAGCATCACCCCGCCCGAACCCACCCGGATCCGGCTGGTCGCCGCCGCCACATGCGCGATCACCACCGCGGGCGCGGAACTGGCGATGCCGGGCATGTTGTGATGCTCGGCCACCCAGAAACGCCGATACCCCAGCTCCTCGGTGCGCCGCGCCAGCTCGGTCGTGGCGGCCAGCCCGGCGGCCGCGCCGGCGCCCTCCTGCACCGGCGCGAGATCGAGCACGGACAGTGGGACGTCGATCATGGGACTCCTAGGCATACACGAGTTCGGCGCGCTGTCTGTTCGACACGAGGCCGGGTCTGATCAACACAACACCGCGCGCCTGATCGGGCATTCCGCCGGTTCGGTCACACCGTGCCGTCGACGGCGCGCCCGGGCAGCATCGCCGCGGCGACCATCAGCAGCGCCGCCATCACCGCGATCGCGACGAAGACCAGGTGGACCGCGTCGGCCAGCAGCGCGGGCGCGGGATCTTCCGCGCCGCCGACCTTCGCGTTGACGATCGCGCCGAACACCGCCACACCGACCGCGCTGCCGATGGAGCGCGAGAAGCTGTTCGCCGAGGTCACCACGCCGCGCTCGGACCACTGCGCACTGGTCTGCGCGGCGATCAGGCTGGGCGTCGACACCAGACCCAGTCCCGCGCCGATCACGAAGCACGACAGCGCCACCTGCCAGACCCGCGCATCCTGATCGATGAGCACCGCCGAGAGCGCGCCGAGCGTCGCCAGCCCGCTGCCGATGAGGGCGCTGCCGCGGAAACCGATGCGCAGATACACCTTTCCGGCCTGCGAAGCCGCCAGTGGCCAGCCCAGAGTCAGTGCGCCCACGGTCAGCCCCGCCACCAGCGCGCTGACGCCGAGCACGCCCTGACTGAAGGTCGGCACGTACGAGGTCAGTCCGAGCATCACCGCCCCGACCGAGACCGCCACCAGACTGCTCGCGATCACCACGCGCCGGGTGAACACCCACAGCGGCAGGATCGGATGATCCGTGCGCGTCTCCACCCAGCCGAACACCGCCAGCGCCACCCCGCCGATCGCGAAGACCCCGACGCTCTGCGGTGACGACCACGCCCAGGCCTGCCCGCCCTCCAGGAGGCCGAGGATCACCGCTCCGGCGCCGATCGTGAGCAGCAGGGCTCCCGGATAGTCGATGCGCTCGTCGCCGCGCTCGGCCTCTTCCCGGAAGTTGCGCGCCAGCGTCCACATCGCGACGGCGGCCAGCGGCAGATTGACCAGGAAGATCCAGCGCCAGCTCACGAAATCGACGAACAGTCCGCCCAGCAGCGGTCCGGCCACCGCCGAGATCGCCCACACACTCGCCAGATAGCCCTGCACCTTGGCGCGTTCGGCCAGGGTGTAGAGATCACCGGCGATCACCATGGTCATCGGCTGGATCGCGCCCGCGCCGATGCCCTGCAACGCGCGGAACACGATGAGCGCGGTCATGCTGGTCGCCAGACCGCACAGCAGCGACCCGACGGCGAACGTGGCGATGCCGAACAGGATCACCGGCTTGCGGCCCACGATGTCGGCCAGCTTGCCGTAGATCGGGACGGTGACCGCCTGCGCCAGCAGATAGATCGAGAAGAGCCAGGGGAACTGCGAGAACCCGCCCAGTGAACGGGTGATCGAGAGCACCGCGGTGGCGATGATGGTGGCGTCGAGGGCCACCAGCCCGGTGGACAGCATCAACGAGGCGAGAATCGGCCCCCGATCGGAACGAAGGCCTACCCCCGGCGATCCGATGTCTGTTGCCACTTCTCTCCTGCGTCCGGCGGGTGTCGTGCGGGCTCGCGGCGCCCGCGTTCTGTATACGGGGCCAACTTTCCGGTTGCCAGGAGATATTCCGGCCGAGAGCATGCGACTATGGACGGGTCGCGTAGATCACCAGGGGTTTCCGTCAAAGGGGGAACAATGGACACGCTGAATCTCGATCCGGCCGCGCTCGCGGCGTATACCGCGATCGCCGACACCGTTTCCGAACAACTCGCGAATGCGGCGCAGACCGGTGCGGGCGCGATCGACCGGTCCCGGCTGGAAGCCGATCTCGGCATGCTGGGCGCCGGATTCGCCGCCAAGTTCACCGCGGCCGTCGCCGAGCACACCCAGGCGCTGACGACCGCGGGCCGGCTGGTGGGCGCCTACGGCCAGGCGTTGCGCGATTACAGCGCCGCGATGACCACCGGTGACACCGCGTCGGCGACCGAGTTGGCGAAGACGAGCGAGGAACTGGCATGAGGCCGTTGACCGCGCTGCGCAGGCGCCGCCCCGCCGATACGGTCGCGAACGACACGATCCCGGTCACCCCGGACCCGGCGGTCGATCCGCCGATGATCGCGGCGCTGGTGCGCCCGATGCTGCAACTGCGCTCCACCCTCGGCTCCGGCGCGACCATGCCGGACCGCACCATCACCGCCGCGCTCTCGGCCGCCAGCACGCAGGCCGCGGATTCCGAGGGCCCGCACCGCAACGGCCTGTACGCGCTCGAGTCCACCTGGACCTCCGCGGGCGCGGACGCCGCGGTGCCCGCGCTGCGCACCACCCAGACCCAGATCGGCGAGATCTCCGACCGCGGGCCCGCCTATCTGTCGGTGCTCTCCGACGCCCAGGCCACCAGCGCCCGCGCCGCGCGCAAGGTCGATCAGATCATCGCCGACTTCCGCGCCGACGCCAGGGTGATCCTGGCCAACTCCACCTCCGCGCCGGAGACCGACGCGGTGATCGACCGGGCGGCCGCCGCGCTGCGTGAGGCCATCGAGACGGTCGAGGCCGCGCAGACCGAGATGGACGGGCACACCCAGCGGATCGACACGATGGGACCGCTCACCGTGACCACGCCGGCAGGGCTCACCGATCGCAGTGGTGGCATCGGTGGAACATCCACGCCCACAACCTATTACTCGAACCTGCCGTCCTCGGGGGTGCCGCAGACCACCGCCGACGGACAGCCGATCGATCCGGCGGTCATCGCGCAGATGCAACTCCAGCAGCAGCTCATCTCGGCCGGCGTGGATCTGGGCACCGCTGCCATCACGGCGGGCGTCGACATCGGCACCCATCTGATCGACAAGATCGCCGAGACCGGCATGCACGCCATGGACACCGTGGCCGCGTCCGCGGACGCGGCGATCTCCCAGGCGATTCCGGAACTGATCAACCCGGGCAGCACCACCACCGCCGGTGCGGGCACCTCCGGCTCGACCCCGAACAAGCTGTTCGACTTCGGCGGCGGGACCGGTCCGTCGAACCCCTCGGCGATGACCGCGGCGCCGGGGACCCTCGGCGGCACGCCCAAACCGGACACACCGAAACCCGTTGCGCCCGAACCGAGTCCGGGCCAGTCGATCACGCCCGATCCGGCCGACAAGCCGGTGGCCCAAGCGCCGTTCTCCGGCAACTCCGAGCCGTCCCGTCCGGTCTCACCGGGCGGCGCCGCGGGCGGAATGGCCATGCCGCCCGGTGCGGGCGGCGACCAGGAACGCAAGCGCGACGGTCAGTTGGGGGTGACAGTGCCCGCGTCGGAGGTCCTGCCCGAGTCCGCGACCGTTCCCGCCGCCGTGATCGGCGATTTCGGCGATGACGCCCTCTGACCGAGACCCGAACACGCCCGGCCCCGCCAACCCGTTCGACACGGGGCTGCCGATGGTGCGCATGCCGCCCCCGTCCGCGGCTGCGGCTGCGGCTGCGTCCAAGGGTAAACGCAAGCGCAAGCGCCAGGCGGGCCGGGTCATCGGCCGCAATATCGACGCCGCCCGCGTCGAGCCCGGCGTGATCGACTCCGCGGGATCGGCCGGTGAGCCGATCCCGCCGCTGCCGGTACCCGAGCGGTCCCGGCCCAGCGGGGATTGGGCGCAGTGGCTCGAGCCGCACACCGCCCCGGCGCAGCCTGCTGGGCGCACGCAG
>NZ_BDBT01000004.1 GCF_001613125.1 Nocardia shimofusensis NBRC 100134 | reverse complement strand
CCCGGACGGCCCCCGCTTCGGTGGGCGCCGATCCGCACGGCGGCGCCTCGACGGTCGTCGGCTCGGCGCTCATCGCGGCGATCCGCCCGCGGGCACGAACGACAGCAGTTGGGCCGCGAGCAGATCGAGCTGGGTGCTCGTGGTCTCGTCGACGAGCACGCCCTCGGCGTCCCACACCGGTTCGGCGGAGTTGATGGCCACGCCGAGCGGGGTCGGCCAGGCGCGCAGGGCGTGCCCGATCACGCGCAGCTGGCCCAGCGTGCCCACGGCGGCCTGCCAGCCGAAGGCGCAGCTGATGCAGCCCCACGGCTTGTTGTCCAGGTAGACGGTGGCGTCGCCGCGCAGGTCCTCGACGTAGTCCAGCGCGTTCTTGACCAGGCCGGAGACGCCGCCGTGGTAGCCGGGAGACCCGATGACCACCGCGTCGGCCGCGCGCAGGGCCTCGACCAGCGCGAGCGCGGCCGCGGTGCGGTGGGTGTCGTGCGGGTTGTACATCGGCAGATTGATGTCCTCGCCGCTGAACAGCGCGGTGCGTCCGCCGCGGCGGCGTACCGCGGCGAGGCAGTCGCGCAGGGCACGCTCGGTGGACGAGCCCGCGCGCAGCGTGCCGCCGATTCCGACGACGAACGGACCGCGCTCGCCCTCGGCGGCGTGCGCGGTTGTGGCACTGGTGGTGGTGGCGGTCATGGCCGGACCCTCCTGCTCGGCGCGCACCTACTTGATGGCGATGGGGTTGATGGGGGAGCCGACGGCGCCGATCACCCGCAGGGGTGGCGCGATCAGCTGGAATTCGTAGACGCCGTCGGCGGCGCAGTCGGCGGCCAGGGCGGTGAAATCCCAGTACTCGCCGAGCATCAGGCCCATGTCGCGCAGACACAGCATGTGCATGGGCAGGAAGGTGCCCTCGACGCCGGAGGTCGGGTCCTCGACCATCAGGTTGTCGGCGGCGACGGCGGCGACCTCGTGTTCGTGCAACCACAGCGCGCAGGTCCAGTCCAGACCCGAATACGGTTCGGAGCCGTCGCGCGCTTCCAGGAAGCGGTTCCACCAGCCGGTGCGCACCAGCACGATGTCGCCGGATTCGATGGTGATGCCCTGACGCTTGGCGCAGTCGTCGAGTTCGTCGGAGGTGATCGGTGTGCCCGCCTCCAGGAAGGTCTGCGCGCCACGGTATTTCACCATGTCCAACAGGACGCCGCGGCTGGTGATGCCCTTGCTGTCGACCTTGTCGATGCCGCAGTGGAAGGCGCCCTGGCTGGTCACCGAGTCGGCGGGGAAGCCGTTGTAGAGCTGGTCGCCGTAGTAGACGTGAGAGAAGGCGTCCCACTGGGTGGCGGCCTGCAGCGGCATGATGAGCAGGTCGTCGTTGAAGCGGAACGGATTGTCGGCGAAGAAGCTGCTCAATTCACCGGCGACGGTGTTGCGTAGCCACTTCGGGCCGTACTCGGTGAGCGTCCGGGCGTCGCCGCCGTCGACGGTCATCACGTGCGTGGGGTTCTGGCGGAACTGGAAGGCGCCCTGCGGGCCCGAGGAGCCGAAGTCGATGCCGAGGGGGAAGACCTTGCCGTGGCGGACGAGTCCGGCGGCGCCGGCGATCTTGGCCGGGGTGATGAAGTTCAGGGTGCCGAGCTCGTCGTCGGCGCCCCAGCGGCCCCAGTTGCGGACGCGCTCGGCGAGGGTGTGGAAATCGGTCAGAGTTGCCACGGCGGTGTTCCTTCCAGTCATTGCCGGGTGGCCGGGGCGGGACCGGCCAGTTCGCTCGCCAGTCGTGCGGCGAGATTGCCGCCGTCGACCCACAGCACCTGTCCGGTGATGTACGCGGCCGCCCGGCTGTTGAGGAAAAGCAACGCGGCCGCCTGCTCGCCCGGGTCCGCGGAGCGCCCGAGAGGTTGGGGGATGCCGTCGAGGTACTGCGAGCCGTACGCGGTGCGCAGCTGATCCAGGATGGGGGTGTCGGTGACGCCGGGACCGGTGCAGTTGATCCGGATGCCCGCGGCGGCGAGGCCGACCGAACGGCGCGCGGTGTAGAGGATCAGCGCCTCTTTGGACAGGCGGTAGCCCCCGCCGTCGGCGACGATCTCGGGATTCTCCTGACACCAGGCCACGCCCTCGGCGAACGAGCCGGTGTCGAGCAGTCCCCGTGTTTCCCAGCGGTTCTCGTGGTAGGCGGCGGCGGCCAGCGAGGACACGCCGACCACCGACGCACCGGCCTGCATCCCCGCCACGATCGCCTCGGTGAACTGGCGCATGCCGAGGAAGTTCACCGCTACCACCCGCAGCGGGTCGCCGATACCGGAGGACACGCCCGCGACATTGAACAGCGCGTCGACCGGCGAGCCGATCCGCGCGACGGCGGCGTCGACGGAGGCGGGGTCACCCTGGTCCATCACGAGGAATTCGTCCGGCCCGTCCGGCCTGTGCGGGCGGCGCAGATCGAGTCCCACGACCCGCGCGCCCAGACGACGCAACTCGGCGACCACGCTCGCGCCGATGCCCGACGCGCAGCCGGTCACCACGACCCGCTGCCCGTCGAAACGGCAACGCTGCTCGAAGGTTTCCATCGCGACCCCGCTCTCCGGTCCGGCCTCGGCTCAGGCCTGGCCGCGTTCTTCCAGCAGTCGCTGCTGTTCTTCCAGGCGCGCCGCCGCCTGCTTCTGGCCCTCTTCGATCTCGGCCATCGCCTCGGGGATCTCGCCGGCGGTGAAGGTGCCGCCGCGGCCGGTCGGCAGGCCGCCGAAGGCGTAGTCCTCGTCGAACTCCGGGGAGGGCAGCGGCCTGCGCCGGGCCTCGGCCTTCTCCAGGACCGGGGCCAAGCGCTTCGCCTTCTCCGCCACGGCCTTCTCGTCGCGCTCGATGAACTCGGGCAGCACGTCCCTGCCCATGATCTCCAGCGATTCCATGGTGGCCTCGTGACTGCGCGGGTTGAGCAGCAGGATGATCTCGTCGACGCCGCTGGCCTCGTAGCCGCGCAGGAACTCGCGCACGGTGTCCGGCGAGCCGATGGCGCCGCGACCGGGGCCGTAGGCGAGGGTCGAATCCTCCTTCACCGCGTCCAGGTAGGTCTGCCACACCTGGGTCCGGCCGGGGGTGTGCATGCCGGTCATGTAGTAGTGCATGATGCCGAACGAGAAGAAGCCGCCGCCGACGCCGAGACGCTCGATGGCCTGCTCGTCGGTGGGCGCCACCATCATCGACAGGTCGCCGCCGATGGCGAGGATGTTCGGGTTCATCTGCGGCACCATCGGCGCGGCCTTGTCCTCGAACTCCTGGTAGTAGCCGCGCACCCGATCGCCCAGCGCCTCGGGGCCGGTGTAGGCGAAACTCAGCGCGCCGATGCCCATCTGAGCCGCCATCTGCACCGAGGAGGGCCGGGTGCAGGCCACCCACAGCGGCGGGTGTGGGGTCTGGCGCGGCTTCGGGATGACGTTGCGCGCGGGCATCTCGATGTGGTTGCCCTTGAAGCCGGTGAACGGCGCCTCGGTCATGCAGCGCACGGTGACCTGCAGCGCCTCTTCCCACTGCGCGCGCTTGTCGGCGGGGTCGATGTTGAAGCCGCCGAGCTCACCGACCGAGGAGGATTCGCCGGTGCCGAATTCGACGCGCCCGTTGGACAGGTGGTCGAGGGTGGCGACCCGTTCGGCGGCGCGCGCGGGATGGTTGATCGCCGGCGGCAGGTGCATGATGCCGAAGCCGAGCCGGATGTTCTCGGTGCGCTGGCTGGCCGCGGCCAGGAACATCTCCGGCGCGGTGGAGTGACAGTACTCCTCGAGGAAGTGGTGCTCGGTCAGCCAGACCGTGGAGAAGCCCGCCTTGTCGGCGAGTTCCACCTCGTCCAGACCGTCCTGGAACATCTGGTACTCGTCGTCGTCGGTCCACGGTCGCGGCAGAGCGAATTCGTAGAAGAGGGAAATTTTCATCGGGTACCTCCATGGGTATCGGCCGTGGCCGGGTTCGCCGCGGTGCTCGGCCGCGCGCTGTCGGTGTCGGCGTCCGCCGGTGGGCAGAGCGCCAGGTGTTCGGCCGCGATGTAGCCGAAGGTCATGGCGGGGCCGATGGTCGCGCCCGCGCCCGCGTAACTGCGGCCCATCACCGCGGCCGAGGTGTTGCCGACGGCGTACAGCCCCTCGATGACCGTGCCGTCGGCGCGCAGCACTCTGGCGTGCTCGTCGGTGCGCAGACCGCCCGAGGTGCCGAGATCGCCGAGGATGACGCGGAAGGCGTAGTAGGGCGGTGCGCCGATCGGAGACAGATTCGGATTGGGCAGGGTCGGGTCGCCGTAGTAGTTGTCGTAGACACTGTCGCCGCGCTGGAAGTCGTCGTCGTGACCGGCCTCGGCCAGCTCGTTGAAGCGGGCGGCGGTGGCCTTCAGCGCGTCGGCCGGGACCTCGATCTGCGCGGCGAGTTCGTCCCAGCTGTTCGCGGCTTTCACCACGCCGGACTCCAGCCAGGCGGCGGGCACGGTGAAACCGGTCGGGACGGGCGAGAACGGAATCTTGGGGAGCGGCAGGTGGCCGCCGATGACGTAGCGCTTCCACGAGCGGTGGTCGGTGATCAGCCAGCACGGGATGTGGGTGACGCCGGACTTCTGGCCCTCGATCATGGCGTGCCCGAAGTCCATGTACGGGGCGGCCTCGTTGATGAAACGCTCGCCCGCGCCGTTGACCATGAACTGAGCGGGCATCATACGCTCGTTGAGCATGAATTGCATTCGCCCGTCCGGCCATTGGATCGCCGGGAACCACCAGGCCTCGTCCATCAGATCGGTGGCGGCGCCGACCTCACGGCCGAGGCGGATGCCGTCGCCGAGCGAGAGCGGATTGCCGAAGCTCCAGTCCTGGTCGACGACGGGCTGTTCGGCCTTGCGCCAGGCCATGTCGTGGTCGAAACCGCCGGTCGCCAGGACGACCCCGCGCCGGGCTCTGACCAGCACGGGCTCGCCGTCACGCTCGACGGTCGCGCCGGTGACGCGGCCGTCCTCGGCGTGCAGGGCGGTGACCGGGGCGTTCAGCCACAGCGGGACCTCCCGTTCGCGCAACGCCAGGCGCAGCCGAGCCACCAGGGACTGGCCGATGGTGACGATGCGATCGCCGAAGACGTGTGCGCGCACCATCCGCCAGATCAGCTTCAGCATCACCGCTTTGCCACGCCAGTTCTGCCTGACCTGGTAGAACAGCCGCAGGTCCTTGGGGCCCAGCCAGATTCCTCTGGGAGCCAGAGCGAGTGGTGCGAGCAGAGTCTCCTCGTCCTCGCCCAGTTCGCGCAGGTCGATGGGCGGGACATTGATGGTGCTGCCCTGTTCGGAGCCGCCGGGCAGTTCCGGGTAGTAGTCGGCGTAGCCGGGCTTCCAGACGAATTCCATCCAGCGGCTGCGCTGTTCGAGGAACTCCATCATCTCCGGGGATTTGTCGACATAGGCGCGCAGGCGCTCCTCGCCGACAAGTCCCTCGGTGATGGTCTTCAGGTATTCCACGACCTGGTCGGGATCGAGGGAGAATCCGTCACGACGCTGGGCGGGGGCGTTCGGCACCCAGATGCCGCCGCCGGACAGTGCGGTGGACCCGCCGTAGCTCGGCCCCTTCTCGATGATCAGCACCGACATTCCCTCGGCCTCGGCCTTCAGCGCGGCGGTGAGCCCGCCGCCGCCGGAGCCGGCGATCAGGACGTCGACCTCGATCTCGGTGGGCCTGTCGCCGGCCGCCGCCGCGGCGAGCTCGGGCCGGGAGGCGTCGGGCGGGGTTGTCGGCTCGGGACGCGAGTTCTGGCCGGATGTCACTGTGTCCTCCTCGTAGCCGCCGCGCCACCGTCCGGCTCAGCCAGCGCGGTGCGCACCGCGAAGCCGGCGATCAGAGCGGGAGCGGCGCGGTAGTAGCGCACCGTCGTGCGATACGGCCCCTGCTGGGCCAAGGCCGCGAAGGCCGCGATCCAGGTGCGCACCTCGTGCGCGGAATTGCCGGCTTCCTCGGTGATGCGGGCGTTGTCCCAGTCGTCGAAGGCGTCCAGGTCACCGCTGTCGAGCAGGTCGAGGAAGCGCTCGTCCCACGCCGGGTTCAGGGCGCGCAGATCGCCTCTGCCCGCGGCGAATTCGTAGGCAGCCTGCATGACCGCCGTCTGCCGGGCGGTGCGCTGCTCCGGCGACATGACCCCGCCGTGCACGATGCGTTCGCGGACCGGGCCGGTGGCGGTCGCCAGTCTCGGGACCGGCGGGTCGTGGGACAGTCCGCCCGATCCGATCACCAGCACTCGCTTGCCCAGCGAGGACAGATGCGCGCCCACCGCCGCCCCGAGCGCCCTGGCCCGGCGCAGCGGACCCAGCGGCGTCGCAACGGAATTGACGAAGATCGGCACGACCGGCAGCGCGGTGGCCGAGCCGAGCAGACGCTGCAAGGGCTGGACCGTGCCGTGGTCGACGTCCATCGCGACCGAGACCGCCACGTCCACACCCGCTTCCAGGAGCGCCTCGGCGAGCTCACCCGCGACCCGAGCGGGCACGTCCAGCGGACCGGCGTGCGTGCCGTAGTCGCCGACGCCGGACGCGGCGGTGCCCACGCAGAACGCGGGCATGGTGCGGTAGAAGAAGCCGTTGTAGTGGTCGGGGGCGAAGGTGACGACCAGGTCGGGGTCGAAGTCGCGCACGAAATCGGCCGCCCGGGTCAGCGCGGCCTCGATGTCGGTGATCAGCTCCGGTTCGGGACCGGGCAGATCAAGCAGAGGGCTGTGCGAGACGCAGCACAGGGCCAGCGGCATCGGTTCCTCCAGTGGTCAGCGAGAGCGCGCGCAGTAGATCGGCGCTCAGGGCCGGGGCGAGCTGGGCGATGGTCGAACCGGCGACGGCGCGGTCGGGACGCAGGAACAACACCGAGTCGCGCTGGGCGTCGAACCAGGCTTTGAGCGCGCCGGTGCGGTCGCCGACGACGAGCACGTCTTCGTGGTCCTGGCCGGTCCAGTGCAACTGGCACGACGGGCGCACGGCGACGAACCGCGCGCCCACGGCCTTCCACCGCGCGAAGCTCTCGTCACCGAGGACGGCGCGCGGATCGTTGTTCCAGCACAGCACCGCGAACCACGGGCCGAGCACGTCGTCGAGCAGCACATCGGCGCGGTCGCGGGTGTCGACCTTCGGCTGGACGAACAGCGTGCCGACCGGGGAGACCGGTGAACGCGACCATTCGTGCACCACCGCGCCCCGGTCGTATTTCGGCATCGGCTTGAACCGCATGCCGAGCACATAGCGCTTCACCGGCGGGATGGCGGCGGCCGCGCGGACCAGCACGTCACGCACCGCCACCACCTTGCGGTCGGTGGGCGAGATGACCTTGCCGACCATGGTGGACAGGTCGATCATGGCGCGGGCGTGCTTGCGGCGCTCCTGGTCGTAGGAGTCCAGCAGCGCGTCACCGGCGCGACCCGAGGCGACGGCGGCGAGCTTCCAGCCGAGATTGGCCGCGTCCCTGATCCCGCTGTTGTAGCCCTGGCCCTGCCAGACCGGCATGAGGTGTGCCGCGTCGCCTGCCAGCAGCAGCCTGCCCTTGCGGAACGCGCTCGCGATGCGCGAGTGGTGGGTGTAGACGCGCTTGCGGATGACCTCGAGGCGATCGGGGTGCGGTACGAACGGGGCGACGAGTGTCGCCACGAACTCCGGGGATTCGGCGAGTTCGTCGGATTCGTCGTCGTGGATCATGAACTCGAAGCGGCGGATGCCGTGCGCGATCGACACCGAGACGTTCGGGCGCGCCGGGTCGGCGCCGACCTCGATATTCGGGTGACCCAGCGGGTCGGCTGCCAGGTCCACCACCAGCCAGCGGGTCGAGGAGGTGGTGCCGTCGAAGCTCACGCCCATCTGCTTGCGGGTGACGCTGCGGCCGCCGTCGCAGCCGACCACGTATTTCGCGCGCACCGTCTCGACGCCACCGGCAGTGCTGATGTCGACGTCGACGTGGTCGCCGGTGTCGTGGCAGGCCGTCATGGTCGCGCCCCAGCGCACCCGAACGCTGTCGAATCGCTCGAGAGCGCTGAGCAATTCGGCGTCCACGAGCGGCTGGACGAAGCCGTTGCGCTTGGGCCAGCCGAACGAGGTGTCGGTGGGGGCGATCTCGACGAGCAGGCGGCGGTCGGCGTCGACGAACCGCATGATCTGGTTCGGCGTGGTGTGCGGCAGGACGCGGTCGATCACGCCGATGGACTGGAAGGTCCGCAGCGATTCGTCGTCGAGGCCGACGCCGCGCGGGTAGTCGATCAGGGTCGCACGCTCCTCGACCACGAGCGTGCGAATCCCGTGCAGGCCGAGGGTGTTCGCCAGGGTCAGACCCACCGGTCCGGCGCCGACCAGAACGACGTCAACCTCGACCTCGCCCGGCTCCGCGGTGGCCGCTCCGGCGCCGCCGGAGGTAGCGCTGTCCACCGGGACACCGGCCACTTCGGCACCGCCCCGCTCGGCCGGCCGACTGCCGTTGCCGTGTCGGTCAGACATCGCGACCGCCCAGCAGGAAGTCCAGGTGCAGCGCGTCGAAGGTCTCGGCGTCCTCGTACTGCGGCCAGTGCCCGCAGCCGGTCATCAGCTCGAAGCGCGCGCCCGGGATCATCGAGGCGATGCGCCTGCCCTCGGTGACATCGGCGGTCGGGTCGTCGCTGGTCCACAGCACCAGCGTGGGCGCGGTGATGCGGCCGTAGTCCTCGGGGCCGAGAATGTTGCGGGCTCGGATCTGCGGGTCCTGCAAGGCCATGATGTCGCGCATGGCATCGGCGAAGTCCGGCTGCCGGTAGATGCGCTGCCTGCTGGCGACGATGTCGTCGTAGCCCTTGGACTTGTCCGCCATCAGCCACTTGATCCTGGCCTGCACGGTCGCCCAGGTCGGCTCGGTGGCCGCGGCCATCGACAGGGTGATGATGCGCTGCATGACCTCCGGGTCGGCCTGCGAGCCGCCCGCGGTGTTGAGCACCAGCCGCTCGATGCGGTCCGGATGATCGACGGCCGCGCGCGCCGCGACCCAGCCGCCCAGCGATTCACCGCTCAGGCAGACTCTCTCGGCGCCGATGGCGTCGAAGACGGCGACGAGATGGTCGACGTAGTGCGCGACCTCGAGCAGGTGACCGGGTTTGCCGGTGTATCCGTGGCCGAGCATGTCGATCGACCAGGTCGAGAAATGCTCGGCGTGCGCGGCCAGATTGCGCACGTACGCCTCGGCGTGCCCGCCCGACCCGTGCAGCAGCACCAGCGTCGGCAGGTCCGCGGCACCCGCGTGCAGGTATCTGGTACGCACCCCGCCGGCGTCCAGGTATCCCTGCTCGAAGGCCACGCCCTGCAGGTCGCTCCATATGCTCTCGTGCTCGGCCACCGTGTCGTCTCCCGCCACCGTTTCGTTCTCCCTCTGCCCTCGGGTATTTCGCGCCGTCAGCAATCCGGTGACTTGCCGGTGGCGGCGGTGTGCCCGGCCCGGAAGCCCCACACCATCGCGGGCCCGATGGTGCCGCCCGCCCCGCCGTAGGCGCGGCCGGTGACCCCGGCCATCGCGTTGCCCGCCGCGAACAGCCCCGGAATCACCGAGCCGTCGACGTGGCGGACCCGGCCGTCGTGATCGGTGCGCGGCCCGCCCTTGGTACCCATCGCGCCCACCGTCACCGGCACCGCGTAGTACGGCGCGGTGGTGAGCGGGCCCAGCGTCTTGCCCGCGAGGGTGTCGGCGTCCTGATCGCCCCAGTAGCCGTCATAGGCACTCGAGCCGCGCCCGAAGTCGGGGTCGGCGCCCGCGGCGACGTAACCGTTCCACTGCGCGACCGTGGCGGTCAGGCCGTCCGGATCGATGCCGGTCTTCGCGGCCAGAGCCGCCGGGCTCGCGGATTCGTTGAACCAGTCCGGGACCGCGCCGCCGGGCTCGACGCCCAGAAATCCGTAGCGCTGCAGATGAACCGAGTCGAACACCATCCAGGCCGGATCGTTGACATAGCCGTGTGCGGGGTGCAGGTAGTGGAAGGCCCCGGCCATCGAGTTGTACTCACCGGCCTCGTTGGCGAAGCGCTTGCCCGCCCGGTTGACCATGATGGAGCGCGGCCGGGTGCGTTCCAGGCGCACACTGCGGCTGCGCGGCTTCCCGTCGATGGTGTCGCCGGGAATCCGGACCACCGGCACCCACCACGCCTCGCTCATCGTGCCGAGCTCCGCGCCGTGCGCCATCGCCATCCGCAGGCCGTCGCCGGTATTGCCGGGCGGGGAGACCGCGCCGCGCATGGGCCCGCGCAGGTAGGTCTGCACCAGGCCCTCGTCCCACTCGAAGCCGCCGGTCGCCAGCACCACGCCGTTGCGCGCCCTGACCCGGAATTCGCCTGCCGCCGTGCTGATCCGGACACCGGTGATCGCGCGGGCCCCGGAACTCCCGGAGGGCTCGGAACTCTTGGAGGGCTCGGCGAGCAGTTCCACCGCGCGCGCCCCCGTCGCGGGGGTCACGCCTCGATCGAGCACACCGCGCAGCAGGCCGGCGATCAGCGCGGCGCCCGCCACACAGGGTTCCACGGCCTCGTCACCGATGGTCGCCTTCAGCCGGGCGCGCGTCTCGGCGTCGAAACCGACATTGCTCCAGTCCGCCGGGAACGCGGTGATCCGGTCGCGCCACGGCCCCAGCGTCGCGAGATCGACCGCGGCCGGGCCGAGCGAGCGACCGCCGCGCGGCCTGCCGCCGGGCAGTTCGGGCTTGTAGTCGGGGAAGCCGTCGGCGACCGCGAAGCGCACACCACTGTGCGCCTCCACGAAATCGAGCATGGCCGGACCGGTTTCCACGAACGTGCGTACCAGCGCCTCGTCCATGGCCCCGTGCGACTGCGCCCGCAGGTAATCCATCGCGTCGTCGACCGGCAGCGGCTCGTCGGCCCGGTCGTGCGCCGGAATCCAGGCGATGCCGCCGGAGACCGCGCTCGTCCCACCCACCGTGGCCGCCTTCTCGTACACCGCGACGGTGGCCCCGCGCACGGCTGCGGTGAGCGCCGCGGTCAGGCCCGCCGCCCCGCTGCCGAGGACCACGACATCGACTTCGGTATCCCACTGCGAAGGCACTCCACGCTCCCTTACCGCCGTCCCCGCACCGGCTTCGGACCCGCCGATCAGCGGCCTCACCTGCGAGATTTTCATTCCCCTGTTTGGAGAATGATATTCTCCAAATTCGGATGTCGCAATGGTTGCGCGGCAATCGCCCTGCGGATCAGATGCTTGCGCACCTTCCCGCCGGCCGTGCGCGGGAAGTCCGCCGCCCGGAACAGCCGTTCCGGCCACTTCTGTCGCGCCACGCCTGTCGCCGCGAAGTGCTCGCGCACTTCTCCGCGGGTCGGCATGCGCGCACCGGGCCGCAATCGCAGTACCGCGCCGACGATCTCGCCGAAGCGCGCATCAGGGACCGCGACGACCACTGCCTCGGCGACGGCGGGCAGCAGCGTGAGCACTTCCTCGACCTCCAGCGCGCCGATGTTCTCGCCGCCGCGGATGATCACATCGGACTTGCGGTCGGTGACCGTCAGATGCCCGTCCTCGTGCAGCACGCCGATGTCGCCGGTCCGGTACCAGCCCTGCCCGTCGAAGACCTTCGCGTTCTGCTCGTCGTCGAGGTACCCCAGACACAGATCCGGCCCGCGACTGAGGATTTCGCCGTCTTCGGCCAGCCGTATCTCCACACCGGGCATCGGCCTGCCGTCGGTGCACAACCGCTCGAACTCCGGGGCGGTGTAGCGCGAGGCGGTGATCGAGGGATGTTCGGTGCTGCCGTAGGCGCGGAACGGCACCAGCCCCAGGTCGGCGAGCCTGCGGGTGACCGAGACCGAGACCGCCGAGCCGCCCAGGCCCACGTACTTCACGCTCGCGAGATGGTCGGGCGTGAAATCGGCATGCTCGAGCAGACCGGTCACGAAGTACGGCGGACCGCCGCCGACGGCGAGACCGTGCTCGCGCATCAACGCCAGCGCACGTCCGGGCTCCCACCCGTCCATCAGATGCACCGCCTTGCCGTGCAGCACCGGGATGAGAAACGCGCCGACCATGCCGATGAAGTGACCGACCGGTGTGGCTGTCAGCTGCACCGCGTCGTCGAGCGCATTCTGCTCGGCGAGCTGCCTGACCTCGCAACCGAGCGTCTGGTGGCTGTGCACGACGCCTTTCGGCGCACTGGTCGTCCCGGAGGTGAACGCGATGAGCGCGGGGGCGGCCGGATCGGCGGGCAGCACACCGGCCATGGGCGGATCGGCCGACAGTTCCTCGAAATTCGCGTCGGCGCCGTCGACGGTGCCGACGATCGGCACCTGCGCGCACAGCTCGGGGCTCAACCCCTCGGTGGTGACGAAGACCTTCGGCCGGGCCGCGCCGAGGATGTGCGCGAGTTCCTTCGGGCCGTAGAAGTGCACGACCGGCACGACGACAGCACCGAGAAAGGCCGATGCCCAGAACGTCACCGCCGCTTCCCGCCAATTCGGCAACCGGAAGGCGATCACATCGCCCGGGCCCACGCCACGCTCGCGCAGACCGGCGGCCAGCCTCCGTGCGGACAGCTCGACCTCGGCGAAGGTGCCCACCCACGGTCGCGCGGCCGAGTGCACATGGAACGCCAGATCGCCGTTCTCGGCCAGCCTTCCGGCGAGGAGTTCGCCGAGGGTTTCGCGGCGCCACCACCCCTCGCGCTCATAGCGGTCACGCAACTCGTTCGGAATCACTCGCATGGTCGGCCGTCACTTCCGGTAGCACCTAACGGAAACATCATTCTCAAGCGTGCGCACGCGGTAGAACCAGACATTTCAGGCGAGTAGCCGTGTCGGAATCCTTGCGGGCTCATTGCGCGAAGAGTACCGTTCTCATTTATCGCAAGGATTGTTCTTGCAAGGATTTCAGAGGGAAGGAGCAGCTGTGGGACGTGTGGAGGGCAAGGTCGCGTTCATCACCGGCGCGGCGCGCGGTCAGGGCCGCAGTCACGCAGTGCGTCTCGCCGAGGAGGGCGCCGACATCATCGCGGTCGACCTGTGCGAGAACATCGACACCGTCGGCTACGCGCTGGCGACACCGGAAGACCTGCAGGAGACGGCCGATCTGGTTGCCAAGACCGGCAGGCGCGCCTACACCGCGAAGGCCGACGTGCGCGATGCCGGACAGCTGAAGACCGCGCTGGAGGCCGGCATCGCCGAACTCGGCCGACTGGACATCGTCGTCGCCCAGGCCGGTATCGCCGGGATGAAGGGCGAGCCGCAGATGCAGGCGTGGACCGACGTCATCAACACCAATCTCATCGGCACCATCAACGCGATCCAGGTGGCGCTGCCGCATCTGTCCGAGGGCGCGTCCATCATCGCCACCGGCTCGACCGCCTCGTTGATCGACATCAACAAGGTGGATCAGCCCGGCAAGGACCCCGGCGGCATGGCCTACGTGCACTCCAAGCGCGCGCTCACCGCCTACGTCTACGAACTCGGCCGCCAGCTCGCGCCGCGGGGGATGCGCGCCAATGTCGTACATCCCACCAACTGCAACACCCCGATGTTGCAGAGCGAGCCGATGTACCGGTCGTTCCGGCCCGATCTCGAGCACCCGACGCGCGCCGACGCCGAGCCGGTCTTCGCCGTGCAGCAGGCCATGCCGATCCGCTACGTCGAGCCCGAGGACATCAGCAACGCGATCGTCTTCCTGGCCTCCGACGAGGCCCGCTATGTCACCGGCCTGCAGGTGCGCGTCGACGGCGGCGGCTACCTGAAGTGGTACGACTACCACATCTGAGCGAAGGAATCTCCGTGAAGGTCAGAGTCGATTCGGAACGCTGTCAGGGTCACACCCTCTGCGCCATCAGCGCGCCCGATGCCTTCGAACTCAGCGACATCGACGGGCACGCCACACCGGCGTCGGAGGATGTCGCTCCCGGGCAGGAGGACAAGGTGCGCGAAGCCGCGCGCTCCTGCCCCGAACGCGCGATCACCCTGCTCGACCAGGGATGACCCTTCCGCCGGCACATGCGTCGCGCACCGCATCTCCGGGCGATCATCCTGCTCGAACGGCAATGAGCCGCCCGCCGGCACATGCGTCGCGAACCGTATCCCCCCGATAGCCAGAGGAATTGAAGCCGTGACCATCGACGATGCGGTCGCCGACCGGGGCCGCAAACAACAGCACGCCTACCACTTCGACCGGCACACCCCCGAGTACCGGCACCGGTTCGAGGAGATCACCGAGGAGATGCACACCAAGTGCCCCCTCGCGTGGACCGACACCTACGACGGTCACTGGGTCGCCGCGGGCGCCAATGTGGTCTTCGAACTCGCCCGCAGCCCGCACGTCTCCAACGACCACGATGTCAACGGAGTTCGTAAGGGCTACAAGGGCATCTCCATCCCGACCGCGCGGCGAGCCGCCCTCGTGCGCGGCGGCATGCTGGAGATGGACGACCCCGAGCATCGCCAGTACCGCTCGGTGCTCAACCCCTATCTCTCCCCCGCGGCCGTGCGCCGCTGGGTGCCGCTGATCGACGAGATCACCCGCGCCGCCATCGACGAGAAGATCGAGACCGGCCGCATCGATTTCGTCGACGACCTGGCCAATGTCGTCCCGGCCGTGCTGACCCTGGCCATGCTCGGCATCCCGCTGAAGAAGTGGTCGCTCTACAGCGAGCCCGTGCACGCGGCGGTCTACACCCCGGAGGACTCTCCCGACGCCGTCCGGGTCGCCGAGATGCACCGCCAGATGGGACTGGATCTGCTGACCAGCCTCGTGGAGATCAAGGAGAATCCGCGCCCCGGCCTGGTCAAGGCGCTGGTCGATCTGCGCATCGACGGCGAGCCCGCCCCCGACCTGGAGATGCTGGGCATGCTCGGTCTCATCATCGGCGGCGGCTTCGACACCACCACCGCGCTGACCGCGCATTCGCTGGAATGGTTGTCCCAGCACCCCGATCAGCGCGAGGTGCTCAGCCGCGAGCGCGAGTCCCTGCTCGATCAGGCGACCGAGGAGTTCCTGCGCTACTTCACCCCCGCGCCCGGCGACGGTCGCACCATCGCCGCCGAGTGTCCGGTCAACGGGACCGTGCTCGAGGAGGGCGAGCGGCTGTGGCTGTCGTGGGCGATGGCCAACCGCGACCCGGAGGTCTTCCCCGACCCGAACGAGGTCGTGCTGGACCGCAAGGGCAACCGGCACTTCAGTTTCGGTCTCGGCGTGCACCGTTGCATCGGGTCGAATGTCGCGCGCACCGTGTTCAAGTCGATGGTGACCGCCGTGCTCGATCGCATGCCCGACTACCGCTGCGATCCCGAGGGCACCGTGCACTACGACACGATCGGCGTCATCCAGGGCATGCGCCATCTGCCCGCCACTTTCACACCGGGTCCGCGATTGGGTGCCGGCCTGGAGGAGACGCTGGAGAAACTGCAGCGCATCTGCGACGAACAGGGTTTGGCCGCGCCGGTGACCGAACGGCCCGACATCGCCCGCGTCGACTGATGAGGACCCATCCCGACGGCACGCGGACACCGGTCATCGACGCCAGCGTGCACATCTTCTTCTCCTCCAACCGGGACATGCGCTCGTTCCTGCGGGAGCCGTTCAAGAGCAGGGGCGTCCCCGACGCCGAGATGGACTGGTACGGCGCGCCCGGCGGGGAATACGCCGCCGGGACGCGCGGTCCGGACAAGCGCTATCCGGGCAGTGATCCTGCGTTCGCCGGTGCGCAGTTGTTCGGCGAGCGCGGCGTGGATGTGGCGATCCTGCATCCGATGACCCGGGGCGTGCTGCCCGACCGGCACCTCACCTCGGCGGTCCTGGCCGCGCACAACGAGATGATGGTGACCCGCTGGCTGGATTCCGGCGAGTACAGCGAGCGTTATCGCGGCACCATCCGCGTCAATCCGGAGGACATCCCCGGCGCGCTGCGCGAGATCCGGCGCTGGGGCGATCATCCCCGGGTCGTCCAGGTCGGCGTCCCGCTGCAGTCGCGTGAGCTCTACGGCAAACCGCAGTTCTGGCCGCTGTGGGAAGCCGCCGCCGAGGCAGGCCTGCCGGTCGCCGCGCACATCGAGACCGGCGAGTCCATCGCCTTCCCGCCGACGCCGTCGGGTCACACCCGAGGCTACGAGCAGTACTACGGCTTCATGTCGCTGAACTACATCTATCACCTGATGAACATGGTGGCCGAGGGTGTCTTCGAGCGCTTCGGCGACCTGAAGTTCGTCTGGGCCGACGGCGGCGCGGATCTGCTGACCCCGTTCACCTGGCGGATGGACACTTTCGGCCGCCCGCACCTCGAGCAGACCCCGTGGGCGCCGAAGATGCCCGGCGACTACCTGCCCGGGCACGTGTACTTCGTACACAACAGCATCGACGGTCCCGGCGATGCCGAATTCGCCTCGGAATGGCTGGACTTCACCGGCAAACAAGACATGGTGATGTTCGGCTCGAGCTACCCGCACTGGCACTGCGCCGATGTCGACACAGCACTGCCCGCGGCACTGACTGCCGAGCAACGCGACAAGCTCTGCTGGGCCAACGCCGCGAGCCTCTACGGGATCGAGATCCCCGCCGCGAAGGAAGGACGGCCATGCTGACCCACGAACAGCACCGCGCCCCCGCACCCCAGCAGATCGCCGTACGGGTGGTCGACTCCGACGTGCACCCCGTGCCCCGGCGCGGGGAACTCGTCGACTACATCCCCGAGCCGTATCGCAGCGCCTACTTCCGTAGTCACAAGGTCGGCGACATCATCATCTACGACGCCCCCGACTACGCCCACTCCTACGCCATGCGGGTCGACTCGTTCCCCGAGGACGGCGAATTCCCCGGCAGCTCACCGGAACTGGCGTTCCAGCAGCTCATCGTGGAGGCGGGCTCGGATATCGCCATCCTGGAACCGACCGTCAAAGCGGCCAGGATCCCGGAGGCGACCCAGGCGATGGCCACCGGTATCAACCACTGGCTCGCCAACCACTGGCTGGACCCGAAGAACAACTGGCATCAGCGCTGGCGCGGCTCCATCTGCGCCGCCGTCGACGACCCGGCGGGCGCGGTCCGCGAGATCGAGCACTGGGCAGGCCACCCGTTCATGTCGCAGATCCTGATCAAGGCCGAGCCGCGCCCGGCCTGGGGCGACCCCAAGTACTACCCGATCTGGGAGGCCGCGACCCGCCACGACATCGTGGTCAGCTGCCATCTCGGCCGCGGCGCCTTCGAGACCATGCCCATGCCGCCGGTCGGATTCCCCAGCTACAACCACGATTTCATGGTCACCTACTCGCTGCTCGCCGCGAACCAGATCATGAGCCTGATCTTCGACGGCGTCTTCGACCGCTTCCCCACCCTGCGGATCGTGTTCGTCGAGCACGCCTTCACCTGGATCCTGCCGCTGATGTGGCGGATGGACGCCATCTACGCCGCGCGCAAGCAGTGGATGACGATCAAGCGCAAGCCCTCGGAGTACGTCAAGGAGCACATCAAGTTCACCACCCAGCCGCTGGACTACCCGGAGGACAAGACCGAACTGACCCGGGCGTTCGAGTGGATGGAGGCGGACAAGATCCTGCTGTACTCCTCGGACTATCCGCACTGGACCTTCGACGATCCGCGCTGGCTGGTGAAGCATCTGCCGGTCGCGGCGCGCGACAAGGTCATGTATCTCAACGGGATTCAGACCTATCACCTGCCGGAGACCGTACCGGCGATCACCGGTCGACGGCGGGTGTTCTGAATGAGTGAGTCGGCGATGGCCGAGCCGCCCGAGGCCGCGAAGACGGCCGACAGAACCGGCGAGCGGCCGGTTCGGCTGGCGCAAGGGCGCGAGCACGTGGTCGCCCGGGTCGACGAGATCGCGCCGGGCGAGCACAAGGTCGTGCCGATCGGCAGGCACGGCGTCGGCGTCTACAACGTCGGCGGCACCTTCCACGCCATCGCGAACTACTGCCCGCACGAGGGCGGACCGCTGTGCGCGGGCCGCACCAGGGGCCGCACGGTGGTGGACGAGAACGTCCCCGGCGACGCGGTGATGTTGCGCGACAAGGAGTTCATCTACTGCCCCTGGCACCAGTGGGGCTTCGAACTGGCGACCGGGACGACCACCGTCAAGCCGGAGTGGAGCATTCGCACCTACCCGGTGCGGATCGTCGGTGACTCGGTCGTCGTGCAAGCGTGAGGAGCGCGCATGCCCGCACTGGCGATCAACGGCGGTGACGTCGTCTACGAGATCCTCGGCGAGAGCGGCGATCTCATCGTGCTGACTCCCGGCGGACGCTACGGAATGGACATCCCCGGCCTGCGTCCCCTCGCCGAAGCTCTCGTCGCCGGCGGGTATCGGGTGCTGCTGTGGGACCGGCCCAACTGCGGGGCCTCCGACGTGCAGTTCTACGGCCGGACCGAATCCCATATGCGCGCCGAGACCCTGGCCGGACTGCTCACCGGGCTCGACCTCGCGCCGTGCGTGCTCGCGGGTGGTTCCGGCGGGGCGCGGGACTCGATCCTGACCGCCATCCGCTACCCGGAACTGGTCGACAAGCTGGTGTTGTGGAATATCGTCGGCGGCACCTACGGCACGTTCAATCTCGGCGCCCACTACATCCTGCCCAGCCTGCAGGTGGTGCGCGGGGCGGGCGTGGCCGGACTGCTCCGGCTCAAAGAGTGGCGCGAGCGCGTCGAGGCCAATCCCGCCAACGAGAAGCGGCTGCTCGCTCTCGACGCCGACGAGTTCGTGAAACTCTCGCTGCGCTGGCTCAACGCCTATGTGCAGAAGCCGGGCCAGACCATTCCCGGCGTCGACGACGACGAATTCGATCGAATCCAGGTGCCCACCCTGATCATTCGGGGTGGCGAGCACGATATCGACCATCCGAAGCGGACCTCGCTGGAGATCTCCTGCCTGATCGCCGGCTCCACGCTGATCGACCCGCCGTGGCCGGAGGATGCGTGGGAGCGGGCGATGCAGGATCGCGCGATGGGGCGGGTGAAGCGATTCAACATGTTCGACACGTGGGTGCAGGCCGCGCCCCCGATCCTGGAATTCCTCGGCCGATGAACGATGTCCGGCCGAGGTCGTGGACCCGCTCAGTCGATGTCGATCCGGACCTCGCAGTTCAGCGACGCCTCCAGGGCGGTGTGGATGCGGCTCTCCGGCACCCGGCGCAGGTCATCCTCGCGCAGGCGGACGTGGACGATGTCGAAACCGTCGTCGTCGAGGGAGCGGGTGACTGCGCCGCGCAGCCCGAAGCCGGCCAGGACGCCGTGGGCATCGTCGTCGGTGCCCCGGCTGAGGTAGGTCACCACGCCCGGTTGCGGAGCGGTGTGGAAGGCCCTCGCGCACAGGGTGACCAGCGTGCTCAGCGAAGCCTCGGCGTCGGCGGTGTCGAGCAGGAATTGCAGCTCCCTGGGTGGCGCGTCCTTCTCGGCCGAGCTCACGGCGGCCGTCCCCGCGAGGCCCTGATCGGCGCTCGACACGCGGAGGCCGAGGAGTTCGGCGCCCTGGTCGGCGAGTTCCGCCTGCAACGCGGCCAGACCGTCCGCCCGTTGCCCGGCGGTCAGCTCACGCCCCGGATCGACGTCGATACGCAGCACCGCGGTTCTCATGCCGGAAAGACTATCCGGCCGTCCGCGTCCCACCGGCCGAATCGGCCACCCGTGCCCGAGCCCGTTCGCACGCCGGGCACGTCTCGCCGCGACCACCGAAGAGGTTGCCATGCATCATGATTCCGATCCGCCCCGAGCGCTGACGGTCGCGGTCGCGCCCGGCGTCGCCCCCAGATTGCTGCGCGACATCGACGATGTCGAGGATCTCGCGCGCTACCGCGCCGAGGGCGGCTACCGCGTAGTCGGCGCGACCGCGGAACTGCTCGACCAGATCAGCACGTCCGGGTTGCGCGGGCGCGGCGGGGCCGGCTTTCCGCTCGCGGTGAAGCTGTCCGGCGTCCGTGCGGCGGCGTTGCGCGGCTCCCGTACGGTGGCCGTCGCCAACGGCGAGGAAGGCGAACCCGCCTCGATCAAGGACAAGTGGCTGATGCGCCACCGCCCGCACCTGGTCCTCGACGGTCTGCGCCTGGCCGCCGCCGTCGTCGGCGCACACCGCGCTGTCGTGTACCTCTCCGACGGCGAATCCGCCCGCGCCGTCGACCACGCGCTGACCGAACTCGACGCCGCGGCGATCACCGAGGTGCCCATCGAGCTGGTGGTCGTCGAGCCCGGCTACGTCGCCGGCGAGGAAACCGCCGCGGTGCGCGCCGTCAACGGCGGACCCGCCAAGCCGACCGACAAACCGCCCCGCCCGTTCGAGAGCGGCGTCGACGGCCTGCCGACCTTGATCAACAATGTCGAGACACTGGCGCACCTGCCCTTCATCCAGGCCCACGGCGGCGAGGCGTTCCGCGCGGTCGGTACCCCCGGTTCCCCCGGAACGTTCCTGGCGACCGTCACCGGCGGCGGACGCGGTCCCGGCCTCTACGAACTCGCCCACGGCACGCCCTTCGCGACGCTGCTGGATCTGCACGGTGTGCCCGCCTCCGAGGTCCGCGGCGCACTGATGGGCGGCTACTTCTCCGGCCTGCTCGGCGAGCCGATTCTCGACGCGACCCTCGACCACGAGTCCCTGCGCGCATTGGGCAGCGCCCTGGGCTGCGGCGCCGTCGCCCTGCTCACCGATGAATGCCCCGTCACCATCGCAGCCGCCGTCCTCGCCTACTTCGACCGCGAGAACGCGGGCCAGTGCGGCTCCTGCTTCAACGGCACCGCCGCCATGGCCGCCGCCGCCACCGCCCTGCACGAGCACCGCGCCACCGACACCGACCTCGCCAACCTGCACCGCTGGTCGACGGTCCTGCGCGGGCGCGGAGCCTGCGCCACCCTCGACGCCGCGGCGAACATCGCCGAAAGCCTGCTCACCGCCTTCCCCGCCGAGGTGCGTGCCCACCTCACCGGCCGCTGCCCCACCTGCGCCGACCCCGCCCCGCTGCCCCTGCGCCCCTTCCACGCCGAAACGGCGGTGCTCGCATGAGAATTCGCTTCGACAAGACCCTGTGCGACGGCTTCGGCATCTGCGCCCGCCATGCCCCCGACCACTTCCCCCTCGACGATTGGGGCTACGCCGTCCTCGCCGGAGACGGCAGAATCGCCCCCGAGGATCAACCCGGCGTCCTGCGCGCTCTACTCGACTGCCCCGCGCATGCGATCATCGCAATGCCTGAATCCGATCCATCGACGACGCTCGAACGGCAAGAAGGGACCACCCCGTGAAGACCAACCTGTCCTGCCCCTGCGGTGAACAGATCACCGGAACCGACGAAGACGACCTGGTCGAGAAGGTCAACGCGCACCTCGCCGCGAACCACCCCGGCCACGAATACACCCGCGATCAGATCCTGATGATCGCCTACTGATCCTTCCGTATCCCGCACGACTACAGCCCGCCCCTGGATCTTTCGAGGGCGGGCTGTCGCATGTGCCGGTCCCGATGATTCAGTGTCGGTCGGCGAGCACGCCGCGGCACAGCAGCGTGAGCTGCGCCGAGACCGCCGCCAGATCTCGCCCCTCGGTCGCGGCGACCCGCATCCCGGCCTCGTTGACGGCTCCGAGCAGCAGTTGGGCGGCCAGGCTCGGCTCGACGCCGACAACGAGCCGGCCTTCCTCCGCGAGCGATTCGAGCAGTTCCGCGACGAGTCGCAGCGACCGGCCGCCGTCGAGCGCCCGCCAGCGCGACCAGCCCAATGCCGCGGGCGCCTCGACGAACACGATCCGCTGCATCGGCATGTCGTCGGCAAGCGTCTTCAGAACCACCGGCCCCAGCGCGAGCAGCCGTGCACGGGCATCGGCATGCTCGGCCAGCGCCTCGGAGACACGCGAGACCAGTTGACCCTCGGACCGCGCGAACACTGCCTCCATCACCTCGGTCATATTCGCGAAGTGGTGGTAGAGCGCACCCCGGGTCACGCCGGCCGCCTCGCTCAGCCCCGTCGTGGTGACGGCGGCGAACCCCTCGCTCGCGAACAACTGCGCCGCGACGTCGAGGAGCCGCTGCCGAGTCGCCAATGCCTGCGACTGTCTCGATGTGGCCATACCGGCATCCTACCCATTGACATACACTCTGCATGTCACATTCAATCTGTATGTGAACCTCTCCCGGATCGAACAGCAGCAGCCCACCAACGGCACCGACCTGATGCGCCTCTTCGTCCCCCAATCCCCGTTCGTCTCACTTCTCGGCGTTCGGATCGAAGAACTCACCGACGACGAAGCGGTCCTCCGCCTCCCGTGGCGCCCCGAACTCGCCACCGTCGGCGACATGGTCCACGGCGGCGCGATCTCAGCGCTGGCCGACATCACCGTGATGGCCGCGGCTTGGTGCGGCCGCGCCCTGCCCGGCCAACTGCGGGGCGTCACCACCTCGTTGTCCCTGCAATTCCTCGAACCCGCCCACGCCACCGACCTCATCGGCCGCGGCCGCCCACTCCGACGCGGCGCGACCCTCACCGCCCTCGAGGCCGACATCGAAACCCCCTCCGGCACCGGAGTCGCCAAAGCCATGGCCTCCTACAAGGTGGGCTGATCCGATGCTCCGCATGAAAACCAGGTGCGAACTCTGCGCGACCACACTGACCCCCGACGCCGCGGCGTGGATCTGTTCTTACGAATGCACCTACTGCCCGCGATGCCACACCGATCTCACCGAATGCCCCAACTGCGCAGGCGAACTCGCGCCGCGACCACGCCGCACCACGGGACTCACCGACATCGCCGCAGGTACCCCCGCCCGACTGACCCGGATAATCCGGCGCAGCATCAAAAGCAGGTCGTAGACCGGCCGCCCCGTGCGCACAGCGACATGGACTCACTACGGCGTGTGACGCCCGGCCCTGCCGCGCGGCTCCGACCATCGGCTAAGGTCTGACTGTTCTATCGGCAGCGACCCTTCGGCGGATCCCAGCGATGATCGAGATCGGACTTGCGGTAGTCGCCGTAGCGGAGGCGATGGGCCTGCTCTGGCTGTGGACGCTGCTGACTCGTACCCGCGGACAGCTGACCCGGACCGAGGCATCGCTGAGTCGCAGTCGCCGCGAGCTCGCCGAACTCGAGCGCAGGCTCGAGACGCGTCGTCAGCTGATGACGAGTGGCCGGGAGGCGGTCAAGACCGTATGGGAGACGGCGAATCTCGTCCGCGCGAAGGGCCTCCGCAGAGCGATGCTCAGCTCGATCGAAGAACTGGCCGGGTGGGCGCAGGTCGAGCGACCGGATCTGGCTCGGTTGGTGCCCGACGGTCGCGTCGCGATCGTGTTCTCCGATATCGAAGGCTCCACCGCCCTCAACGAGCGGCTCGGCGATCAGGCGTGGGTCAAGCTCCTCGACCGCCACGAGAAGCTGATCCGCAAACTGGTCGCCGCGCACGGCGGGCACGTGGTGAAGAACCAGGGCGACGGCTTCATGATCGCCTTCGCCGAAGCCGCCCAGGCCGTGCGCTGCAGCATCGAGATCCAACGCGCCCTCGGCAGCCGCGCCATGAAAGCCGGCAACCGCGAGAACGTCCGCGTGCGCATCGGCATCCATACGGGCAAGTCGGTCCGCCGCGGCGACGACCTCTTCGGCCGGAACGTGGCCATGGCGGCACGGGTGGCCGGGCAGGCGAGCGGCGGGGAAATCCTCGTCAGCGAGGACGTGCGGACCGCCGTGAGCACCGAGCCGGACATCGTTCTCACTCCCGCACAGGAGGTCGAACTGAAAGGCTTCACCGGATGCCATCGTCTCTACACGGTGGACAGCGCGCGCTGATCAGCCCTGCTCGGCGTGACTCTCGTGTTGCCGCTCAGCGGCCGAGCCGCGCCCGCCACTGCGCGATCGTCGTGCCGATCTCCGTGTGCGCGGGCTCGCCGTACATCCACTCCCGCGCGATCCGATGCCAGTTGTTGCTGGTCCGCAGTTGTCCCAAGGCCGCGAAGGTGAACAGATCCGCGCGACGGGAGAAGACGTGTTCGGGCGGCAGCAATTGGCGTCTCAGACCACGGAAGTCGGACTGCCTCGGGTCGACGGCGAGAACGACTGCGCTGGTGGCGAGTTCGGGCGTGATCGCCAATTCCTCGTCGAGCAGGTGCCAGCCGGCCGCGGCCCACACGTATTCCAGGCATTCCCGCGGCGTGACTCCCGCGCCGGGGTCGACGATGCCACGGCCGACCCATTCCCGATACAGGTCGTCGGCTCGGTACTCGCAGGCCGCGCGGAGGCAGGTGCGCTCGACCTCGACGTGCACCGGGTCCATCGTGTGGAACAGGCCGAAATCGACGAAGCACACCCGCCCGTCCGTCGCGAGGAGAACGTTGCCGGGATGGGGGTCGCCGCAGAACTCGTGGTCGGAGAACAGCGAACTGATGTAGAAGCGATAGATCAGCTCACCGACGTCGTTACGATCGGAATCGGGTAGCTGCTGGATCTGCTGGAATGGAACGCCTCGAACGAATTCCGAGACGAGCACATGCCGACCGCAGTACTCCCCCACCACGTCGGGAACGACGATCAACGGATGGCCCCGGTAGCGCTGGGCGATCCGATGCTGGGTTCGGGCCTCGCGCGGATAGTCGAGTTCGGCGGTGATGTTCCGAGCGATCTCGTCGAGGACGGCGGTGTCGGCGGCGGTGGGCAGCACCGATTTCCACAGTTTCGCGAACCACGCCAGATTGCGCATATCCGCGTCGACGGCGGCGTCCACGCCGGGGTACTTCACTTTCACCGCCACCGAGCGCCCGTCGCGCAAGGTCGCTCGATACACCTGGCCGATGGAGGCCGCGGCGATGGCCGTCTCGTCGAAGTCGGCGAAGACCCGCGCCATCGGGCCGAGATCGCCCTCGATCACCGTCCTCATCCGGGCGAAGGGAATCTCCGGTGCGCGGTCGCGTAGTTCGGCCAGTTTCGCGCGGAAGAGCTCGCGATGCGACTCGGGGACGAGGTCGACATCGAGAACCGAGAGCATCTGCCCCAGCTTCATGGCGGCGCCCTTCATCCCGCCGAGCACGGTCACGGCTTGTTGCGCGGTCTGCAGGGCCGAGCGCTGGGCAAGGATTCGCCGCGCCTGCTCGGGGCGGCCGATCATCGACAGGCGAGTACCGACACCGCGGACCGCCTGGCCGGCGGCCAAGCGCCCGAGGCGGCCGCCACGGGTCAATCGACTTCTCGGCACCGGATGTTCGGTCACCTACCTTGTGTAGTCCCACGCAGCGGGACCGGCAATAGTGTGCGACGCCAATGGTCACCGCCCGAATGCTGTCATCGAGACGAAATACCGCCATTCCAGCCTGCTCGTACCGCGAAGTGAGCAAAGCTCAGGTTTTCGATGCGCGGAGAGGAGTGCGATGAGGACGAAACCCGCCCGGCAGGGGCGACGTCCGACTCAGGAGCGGGCGAAGGCCACCAGGGAACACATCCTCGACACCGCGGCACGGCTGTTCGGCGAACGCGGGATCGCCGACACCTCGACGAACCGGATCGCGGCCGAAGCCGATGTCAGCATCGGGACCGTCTACCGCTACTTCGCCGACCGCAGCGTCATGGTCGACGAACTGCTCGAACGACTATTGGTCCGAGCCGAACAGCGTTGCACCGCGTGGATATCGGAGACCACTCAGCTGTCGCGCGAGCTCACGCGCGCGTCGGCGTCGGAGCTGTTCACCAAGTTCCTGGAGAGCTTCACCGACGAGTTGGCCGACAACGCGAAGCTGGTCCGGGCGTTGATCGACGGCGTCCAGTTCTACAGCAGCGGCCTTCCCGAGTTCGAGCCGCGGCTGCGCCTGCTGATCAAGGTGCTGCTGATCCAGATCCTCGGCCCCGGCGACGACCGCAAGTACGACACGATGACCTTCGTGTTGATCAACACCGGATTCTCGGCGGTACTGCGGACATCGGCTGTGGAGGTCACGCCCGAGGAACGGGAAGCTGCCATCGCCATGACGGGCCGGATGATGGGGGCGTGGCTCGAAGCCGAGATGGATCTGGCCTGACGGCAGCTCAGACCGGGTGCCCGGGCGCGGGGGTCCGGGGCTTCGGCTCGGCGTGATCGGCGAATGCCTTCGCGACGAGCGCCGACCGCAGCTGCCACAGGCCGCGCCGTCCGTTCGGGTCGATGCCGGTGAGCGCGGCGATGCGCTTGAGGCGGTAGTCGACGGTGTTGGTGTGAATGTGCAGCGCGCGGGCCGTGCGCCTGCGGTTGAACTCGTTGGCGATATGCCGCTGCAGGGTCTCCAGCAATTCGGGGTGGTCGTCGAGCGGGTCCAGCAGTGCGGCCAAGCTCGTGCGGCCGGGGCCCGGCCTGCTCAGCTGGTATTCCAGTGCCACGTCGCTCAACTCGTAGAGACGGGGCTCGCACTGCAGCCGCTGCACTAGATCGAGCAGTTCGTGTGCGCGCGCGACCTGTTCCGGGATCTGCGCCGTCGGCGCGAGGGTGAGGGTCCCCGTGACCGGCACGCCGGCGGCGGCGGAGAGCCTGCCGATCAACGCTTCGATCTGGTCACGGGAGGCCGAGGGCTCGGGCAGCAGGACTGTTCCGCCGTCCACGCCGAGCAGGGACAGGGCGTCGGTGCCGCTGCGGGCGAGTTCGGACTGAACGCGGCGCAGTTTGCGGCGCGCCACCACCTGGCCGCTGAGTCGCGGGTGGGATTCGTCGGGATGCTTCGGGATGCCGAGCGCGAGGACGTGATACTCCCCCGCCACGTCCAGCCCCGATTCCCGGGCGATCCGCGAGGTCGGGTGCCCGCTCAGGAGCGCGCAGGTGAGCGTGTGAACGGCCGAATGGTGTTCGCCGACCACTGCTTTGTGCTCGCGGATATAGGACCGGGCGACGATCGTGTTCATGACGTCGAGCAACTCGACCATCCGCTCCACCGCGCTGCGCACACTGTCGAGATCACCCGCGGTGGCCGAAGCCAAGATGAGGTCGGTGCCGAGTTTGAAGCCCTCGTGGATCGCGTGCAGGATCGTGTCGATCGGCACCCCTTCACGCGCCCACCCCGCGGCGGCCTCGGCGAGCCTGTCGGTGTCTTCGGGAATCTGCCCGCCGTCGAGCATGCCGACGGCTATCTCCAGGCACGTCCCGGTGATCGACATGATCTCGCCGGACATCGCGTCGCCGGGGAGAGTCCCACACGGAGTCACGTTCTGCACGAAGTGACCGACCATTTTCCGCGAGATCGTGTGAACATCCTTCAATGGTGTGGACATCGGTTGCCCGGACAATTTCAAATCCGTCCGAAGCGTGCCGTTGGCTGTCATCGTCGACTTCCTTCCGCCCGAGAGCTACGGCCGTTTCCGGCCCCACCGTGGATGCGCCCGCGCATTTCGAGCCCCGGCACCCGACATGCCCGGCTGCGTCCGATCGGTGGAGCATGAACTCTAAGTTGTCCGACAACTCACTTTCCACTTCTCTTTCCGCACGGCTGCGTGCGCCCGCCCGCACATCCACCACCAGCGCAGATAACGGGATAGGCAACTCGTGCTGCGGGGGTTTTCCGAAACATCCTGCAGGACCGCTCACTTCAGGCAGGAATGCGACGGAGGACGCACGAAATACCCCGAGTGGTCGATGCGCAGCACTCGCCCGCACCCCACCGGGGTCTTCGCTCAGCCGTTACCGGCGCTCACACGGTGACATTCACAGCGACCCTCCCCCACCGATCAGCCACGGGTTAGAGGTGCACACCAGCGGCTGCGACGGATCCAGGGTGTTGAGGATGATCGACAGCGCGCGCGGCGAATACATCAACGTCAAATGGTCGGACAGATCCTGTTCGCACCCGTCCTGCAGCGTGATGTTGCGGACGGTGGCGCCCGGCCCGGCCTGCAGGAACGTCGAGTCGTAAGGCGTGGTGATCTCGTCGTATCGGCTGCCGACCACCGTGTATTCCACTCCCGGCTCCGTGTCGCCCCCGGCGTTCAGGTTGTTGATGAAGTTCGAGCCGACCGTCTGCTGAATGCCCGCGTGACCCACGAAGATCTCCACCAGACCGAGGACGTCGATGCCGAGGTTGTTGATCGCCCGGCCCAGCGCGCCGATGCCGATCAGCGTGGTGCCGTGATGGGTGGCTCCGAAGGTCATCAACTGGTCGACCTTGTCCGCGCCCCCTTCGAACCGGAGGTATTGCCGCGCCACCGTACCGCCCTGCGAGTGGGCGACAATGTTCACCTTCTCCGCCCCGGTCGCCTGCAGGACCCGGTCGACGAAGACGTCGATCTGCTTCGCCGAATCCTCCATGTAGCCGGTGCCGTTGCGGCCGGGCAGGACCGGGCCGAGGCCACCGCCCTGGATCAGGCCGGACTTGCCGTAGTTGAAGGTGAAGACGCAGTGACCGGCGTCGTGGATGGGCTGGGAGACGTAGGCGAAGTTGTCGTAGGCGTTCTCCCAGGTGCCGTGCAGCAGCACCACCGGTTCGGGATGTTCGGCGGTCGGCTTGCACGTCCAGTCGTTGGAACCCGGGGGCGCCACATCGGGGTTGAGCAGACCGTGGCCGAAGGCGGCGAGGAACGCGGTGGCGGGCGGACCGAATCCGACGGTGTCCGTGGCGTGGCCGCCGCGCAATCCGGAGCTAGAGCCGGAGCCGCCGTAGCAGTCACCGGAGCCGTTGCCCGATCCCGCGCCGCTGCCCGAGTCACACGCCGAGCCGGAGCCGGAGCCACTGTCGACGATCGGCGTCGCGGACGGTTCCGAGAGCCCCTCGTCGATGACGTCGGCCAGTTGCTGCTCGGTCGGCACCGCGGCCGGCTCGGCATTGACCCCCGCCCCCACCACGCCGACTGTGAGGACGGCCGCGCTCGCCACGACAACGGCCCGCATCGACCCGCGGATAGCTTTTCGCTTCATCGGTTTCCTTCCCGCAAACAGGTGTTTCGGTTCCCCGTAGTGGGGAATCCATCCGCACCTGAGAACCGCCGATGACGCTAAATCCGATTGATCGACGATTCGCCCGAAAGCGTTCAGGCCGTGCTGATCACGATGAATCGAGCGGCGGTCCGATGACGGGACACAGGAAATTCACCAGCCCGGCGAGAATTGTGACCGATCACCGATTTCCACGGTCGAGGATTGGAAATGACTTCGGCACCGACCGACGGATCAACACCTGTTGTGGCGTCGGACAGCCAGGCAAAGCAATGCGTTGGGAATGGGCATCATTCGTTACACCGGCCCTCGCCGCGACGGTCTGGTCGGCAACCTGGCGAGCGCCCCTCCTCGACTCGGCGACCGCGGCCGTCGCCGGAAAAGGTGTCGAAACCGGCTTTCGCCTGTGCAACGATCGCACACGCTCACGACGAATCCAGGCAATAGAGAAGAGCACATGGCGACCTCGGATGTCGGTTCACAGTCGGAAGAGAAGCCAACGGGAGGATTGCGCCTCCTCGCGACGAACGCGCCTTTCCGCGCGCTTTTCCTCTCGCGGACCGTGTCCTACACGGGCGAGGCAGTCAGCCTGGTCGCGCTGATGCTGTTCGTCGCCGACTCCACCGGTCAGGCGATAGCGGTCGCGGTCCTGCTGCTGGTCGGGGACTTCATCCCGGCCCTGCTCGGGCCGATCACCGGGGCGATCAGTGACCGCTTCGACCTCAGGCGGGTGATGATCGTCTGCGAACTCGTTCAGGGCGCCACGCTGCTGACGATCACCCTGTCGATGCCGCAACTCCCCCTGCTGCTGGTCTTGGTGGCAGCACGGGCGACCGGCGGCCAGGTGTTCATGCCGACCTCGCGGGCGGCTGTGCCCGCCCTGGTGCGCGGACGTGACCTGGAGTCGGCGAATTCCAGCATCGGGTTCGGCGCCAACGGAGCCGAGGCTGTCGGCCCGTTGCTGGCCGCCGCGCTGTTGCCGTTCCTCGGGCTCCAGGGCGTACTCTTCGGTGCGGCGGCGGCCTACGGGTTTTCCGCGCTCATTCTGCTCGGACTGCGGCCGTTGCCCTCGGTCCGCGAGGAGCGCGAGTCCACCTCTCTGCTGACCGACGCCAAGGAGGGCATGGGCTACATCTGGTCGGTCTCGGCGGTCCGGGTGATTGCGATGGGGTTTTGCGTCGTGGTGGCTTTCAACGGAATCGACGACGTGGCGCTGGTGCTGCTGGCCAAGAACACCTTCGACGCGGGTGACTCGGCCGTCGGGCTGTTGTTGAGTGCGGTCGGAATCGGACTGCTGGTCGGCTACGCGCTGCTCGCGCGCTACGGCATGCGCGGTTCGACGGTAGTCCTGCTGCTCCTCGGGTTCGCGGTGAGCAGCCTGGGCAACTTGCTGACCGGCCTGGCATGGGCGGTCGCCGCAGCCTTCACCCTGCAGGCGGTACGCGGCATCGGGATCGCGGCGATGGACGTGGCGACCAACACGCTGCTCCAACGCACTGTCCCGGCCCGGATGCTGGGCCGGGTCTTCGGCAATCTGTACGGTGCGG
This sequence comes from Nocardia shimofusensis NBRC 100134, assembly GCF_001613125.1. Lineage (GTDB taxonomy): Bacteria > Actinomycetota > Actinomycetes > Mycobacteriales > Mycobacteriaceae > Nocardia > Nocardia shimofusensis. The sequence goes on along the minus strand of NZ_BDBT01000004.1, from coordinate 323,339 downwards.
TCGGTGTGGCCGCCGGACTGTCCTATGTGGGCGGCGGGCTGCTGCTCGACGTCACCTCGGCGCCCGTCACCCTCGTCATCGCGGGCGTGGGCGGGCTCGTCGCCACCGTCGCGGTGGCCGTGACGCTTCCCCGCGCGCTGCGGCGCGGCCGGGCCGCCGGGGAAGGCGTCGGTCCAGAAGGATGATTCGCTCGGGCCGCACGCCGCGCTCAGTGGCGATGGAAGGGTTTCCGCGATCGACCAGGCCGACCGCGCCTGGTCGGCAACCTAGCGAGTGACCCGCACAGGCACCTCGGTCCAGCCCGCGACGCTGGTCTCGCGGGCACGGCGCAGACCCTGCCGATCCAGTTCGTATTCGGGCATGAAGTCGAGCATGGCATCGAGGGCGATGTGGCTTTCCAGACGCGCCAGGGCGGCGCCCAGGCATCGATGGATGCCATAGCCGAGACCGAGATTGTTGCCGGTGAACGGACGGGTGATGTCGAAGCGGTCGGCGTCGGGGAAGGCGTCGGGGTCACGGGTCGCCGAGGCGAGCAGCATGAGAACAGGACTGTGGACCGGGATCGTGCGGCCGCGCAGGGTGACCTCACGCCGGGTGTAGCGCACGTCGTACTGCACCGGACCCTCGTAACGCAGCAGTTCCTCGACCGCGCCGGGGATGAGTGAGCGGTCCGCGCGCAGTGCCCGCCACTGCTGGGGGTGGTCGGCGAAGATCACCGCTGCCGTGCCGAGGAGTTTGGCGACGGTTTCCGCGCCCGCGCCTGCCAGCAGCGCGGCGAAGCCGAGCACTTCCTTCTCGGTGAGCCGGGTGATGCTGCCGTCCGCGCGATCGACTTCGACCGCGAGCAGCCGGCTGATCATGTCCTCGCGCGGACGGACGCGACGTTCGGCGACCAGCCGCGTGTAGTACGCGGTGGAGGATTGGACCGCGCGGCGCGCGTCCTCGTCGATTCCCACCTGCCCTTCGGCGCGTTGCAGCGGGATCGAGAGCCATTCCCGCAGCTGCTGCCGGTCTTCCTTCGGCACACCGAGCATGGTGGTGATCACCTCGATCGGGAACAGCGAGGAGAAGTCGGCGACCACGTCGAAACGCTCCGGGTCCAGCCGCTCGACGAAACCTGCGATGGCCTCCCGGATCATCGGCTCGAGAGCGGCGATGGCGCGCGGGGTGAACACCGCGCTGACCAGCTTCCGCATCCGGGTGTGCTCGGGCGGGTCCATCATGATGATCATCGGGATCTGCTGTTCGGGCGGTTCCGGCGCGAGCACCTGCTCGAGGGTGACTCCGCGCCCGGAGGAGTAGGTCTCGAAGTCCTTCATCGCCGGCACCACGTCTGCGTGCCGCGACAAAGCCCAGAATCCGTAGCGGGGGTTGTGATAGACGGGTGCGGAGTCGCGGAGCCTACGGTATATCCGTTGCGGATCGTCGTGGAAGGCCGCGGCGAACGGGTCGAAATCGATGGCGTCGTGGGAGACGAGGGAGTCGGTCATGAAGTGCCTCTTTCTCGATCGGCCGACCGTTGCCCGCGCGCGGAATCCGAGGTCCGCCTGCTGACGAGACGGGAAACGCCCAACCCCTCAAAGCGTTACACTTCTTACACTCTATGTAAAGGTTGTCAAGTGGACTCGATTTCCGAGCGGGACGGCAACGACACGCGCACGCGGATCCTGCGGGCGACCTTCGAGGTGCTCGGACGCAGGGGCTACGGGAAGCTGAACCTCTCCGATGTCGCGGCGGCGGCGAAAGTTTCCCGCCCGACGCTGTATCGGCTGTTCTCCTCCAAGCAGGACCTGCTGGCCGCGTTCGGCGAATACGAGCAACGCAATATCGAAAAGCGCGTGCGGGCCGCGATCGAAGGCCTCGATGGCGCGGAACGGCTCGACGCGGTCCTGCGGTTCATCGTCGACTTCCAGGACTCGTACTCGTTGAGTCGCGTCGTCGAGGTCGAGCCGGATTATGTACTCCAGGAGATCGCGCGCGTCGTGCCCGTCATGCGTGAAGTGATCGAGCCGCTTGTGCCGCAGGATGACAGGCGAATCATCGCCGGCGCGATCGTACGGTTGGCGGTCGCGCATTACCTGGTCGGCGGCGACGACCGAGCCGACTTCCTGGCTCAACTCCGGCACACTGCCGGAATCAGTGGCAGTCCGCGAAGTGCGTCCGCCGGCTGAACCACAGCATTCGGCTCGACATGAGCTTCCCCGCAGACGTAGCACACGTTTCTCAAACCTCTTCCGGAGAAGTCGTTCGAGACGGGACGGTGGTTCACCCCGCGCGTCGATGAGATTTCCCAGATCCCAGTCCGCATGAAACGCTCACTTCGAGCAAAGAGTCGGCCATTCCGGCGGACTACCCGTACAGGTCCGACAGTCCGATCAGTGTGATGTCGGATGACGACGCGGCGGCATTGCGTGCGTTGTCGTTGAATCCGGCACTACTGAACAGAATCAGCCGAGTACCACTGGTGTCGTAGCGGCCGGCGCGGGCGATGAGGCTTCGGAGGTGCCGAAGTCGGTCGATGTGGGCTCGGCCGATGGTGTCGTTCCATTTCGCTTCGCCGATGGCCAGCAGTGGAGGTTTGCCCGCATCGGCGAGACCGACGACCGCGACATCGATTTCGTGAGCGACCCGGGCAGTGGTGTCGTGGACGACGCCGTGTCCGACTCGCGCCGGCAGTCCACCGAAGATATCCGGGTCGGCGTGGTGCAGCGACCATTCGCGGCAGATCTGCTCGAAGTGCGGGCCGAGCACATTGCTGGCGAACCTGCGCCTGCTGGCCTGCCACACCCGATGCGCACTGCCGGGGCGCTCCAGCTGATCCCACACCGGTCGCATGATCGCGTGGTAGAAGCCGATCAGCGGCTCGGCGATGCGATATGCCGAACGGTTCTGCCGGAACACATCGGCGTCCCGGTGCAGCAGTCCCACGTCTTCGAGCACGGTGATGGGATGGGCGAGATCGGTGGCCTTGCGTTCGAGGTAGCCTGCAATGCCACCGCGCGTCGCGTTACCGTCCGCAACCGCGGCGAGTACCGATAGATACAGGGCCGTGTCTCGGAGGTCCGGTTCTTCGGCCAGCAGATAGCGCGGCTCGCGAAACAGCGGGGTCTCCGGATTCAACACCGTGCGTTCGACCCATGAGTCGAAGTCGGCCGCATCGGCAGGAACGTCACCCCGGGCAAACTCCCGGCGGTATGCCGGAGTACCACCGACGATCGCATTCACTTGGACTGCCAGCTGCGGATCGGCGATACCCCAGAACTCGGCGGCCAGACGGAAGTCGAGCGGTCGCACCAGTAGTTCCAACCCTGCCCGGCCCCGCAAGGGCGCGCTGCCCGACAGCAGTCTGCTCATGAACGACAACGCGGACCCGCACAACAACAATCGGGTCCGGGACGTCGCCCGCTGTTCGCGAAGCGGACGGAAGGCTTCCTGAATGATGGAGGGCAGCTCCGGGTTGGCCTTGGCCAGATACGGGAACTCGTCTATCACCACCGGGACGGGCCCGGCGCTGCCCAATCCGAGCAGCGTGTCGATGACCTCCGACCAGTGCGCGAAGTGGAACGGACTCGCCGGACGGATATGGTCGGTCAACGCAGCACTGATCCGGCGCAACGACTCGACATCGGTCGCCTCGGTCGCGCCGAAGTAGAAGCCTCCCGCTGCCCGGCATACTGCCTCGAGCAGAAACGTCTTGCCCTGCCGGCGCCGACCGGACACGACACCCAGGGTGGCACCGACTTGGCTGTCGGAAACGAATCGCGACAGGGCCGCCCACTCGTAGTCCCGGTCGAACATGTCCAGAGGCTTATCCATGCGGCTCCATCGATTTGTATAGGTACAGTTTTTATAACTGTACCTATACAAAGCCATTCCCTGGGGTCAGAGCGACTGCATGCCCGACGCGCGCACCGCGCCTACAGTCGAGCGCCCTCGCTCGAATCGCAGCGGGAGCGCCCAGCCGTGGGACCGTCCTGGTCGGCGGGACGCGATCGGCGTGATCGACGGGCGCACGGTTCCGGAGGACGCATTTCCTGGTGGTAGCCGGCGCGTGCGGGGGCAGGGATGCGGGACATCAGTGGTCCTTCCTCGTATCACGGCAGCCATCGGTCGCGCGGGCCTCGACCTGGTTGGTGCGCACGATCGGCGACGTGGCGCAGCAGGTCTCGCCCTTCCATGCTTCGCGACCTTCCCTGACCGCGAACGCCGCGATCACCAGCGCGGCGATCGGGTCGGCCCACGACCAGCCGAACAGGCTGTTGAGCAGCAGCCCGGCGAGCAGCACGCCGGACAAGTACGCGCACAGCAGCGTCTGCTTGGAATCGGCCACCGCCGATGCTGATCCGAGTTCGCGTCCGGCGCGGCGCTGAGCCGCGGACAGGATGGGCATGACGACCAGGCTGGCGGCGGCGAGCGCGATGCCGATCGCGGAGTGTCGGGCTTCGCCGATTCCGAGCAGGGCTCGGACCGAGTCGACGGTGACATAGAGCGCGAGGGCGAAGAATGAGAAGGCGATGATGCGCAGGGCGATCTTCTCCCGCTTCTCCGGATCGCGCCCGGCGAACTGCCAGGCGACCGCGGCGGCGGAGGAAACCTCGATCACCGAGTCCAGGCCGAAACCGATCAGCGCGGAGGAAGACACCCGTGCGCCCTCGGTCAGGGCGATGATCGCCTCGAGCACGTTGTAGGAGATGGTCGCGGCGACGAGCAGGCGAATCCGCCGCGCCAGCAGCGCCTTGCGGGCCGGGTCGGGGTCGGCGCGACTCTTCCGGGGCAGGCCGGGCGAGGCCATCAGCAACACCCATCCGGTTCGGCGTCCGGGCAGCAGGCCGGATCCACGGAGAGCACCAGCCCGAGCAGGTCGTCGAGCGCCCGCCCGATCCTGGCATCGGCCAGTTCGTAGCGGGTGCGCCGACCTTCCGGCGCCGTGACGACCAGCCCACACCCGCGCAGACAGGCCAGATGGTTGGACAGGATCTGACGCGAGACGCCGATGCGATCGGCCAACTCCGAGGGATAGGACGGCGCGCTGCGCAGGTTGAGCAGGATCCGGGTGCGGGTCGGGTCGGACAGCGCGTGCCCGAACCGCGCCAGGGCATCGGTGTGCGGCACCGGCAAGGTCTCCATGCCGCCACTGTACAGATTTCTCTGTATTCAGAAAAGGATGAACCAGCAGGGAGCGCCGGGTGCCGACAACCGGTTGGCTCGACATCCCGCGCCCGTCCGTGCGCTCTCCCGCCGCGCGACTACTTCTCGCTGTGGTGGCTCTTCACGCTGCTCATGTCGGTGAGGATGGGATATCCGGTGTGGCTCAACGCGTTTCCATGGCCGGTCTGATGGGTGTCGAAAACCGATTGGATGGCGGCGTAGAAGCCTTGGATGTCGAGGGTCTGGTTGACGGCGCGCTTGGCCTGGCGGAGGCCGAAGGGCGGCATCCGGGCGATCTGGGCGGCCAGTTCGGCGGTCTCGGTGGCGAGGCTGTTCAACGGAACCACGCGGTTGACCATGCCGGTGTGCAGAGCTTCCTCGGCGGTGATCGAGCGGCCGGTGAAGAGGATCTCCTTCGCCTTGCGAGGGCCGAGTTCCCAGGTGTGGCCGTGGTATTCGACGCCACCGATGCCCATCAGGACTACGGGGTCGGAGAATCGGGCGTTGTCGGCGGCGATGATGAGGTCGCAAGGCCAGCACAGGAGCAGGGCGCCGGCTATGCAGCGGCCTTGGACGGCGGCGATGGTGGGTTTGGGGATATTGCGCCAGCGGAGGCTGTATTCGAGGTAACGGCGGGATTCGGCGGCGTAGACGAAGTCGAGGGTGATCTTCTCGGGGGCGTCGGCGGGCCGGTCTTTGAGGTCGTGACCCGCGGAGAAGTGTTTGCCCGCGGCGGCCAGGACTATCACCACGACCTCGTCGTCGGTGGCGGCGCGGGTCCAGGCGGCGTCGAGTTCGTCGAGCAGGGCCATGTTCTGGGCGTTCGCCGCCTCGGGGCGGTTGAGGGTGATGGTGGCTACGCGGCCTTCGGTGCGGTAGTCGATGTACACGGATGTCGCCTTCACGGTCGGGGAAGGCCGAGCACGCGCTCGGCGATGATGGTGCGCTGGATTTCGGAGGTGCCGCCGGCGATGGTGCCCGCGAACGTCCGGACGAAGCGTTCGAACCAGCCGGGGGCGGTGTCCTCGAGGCTGAGCGGGCTGTAGCGGGCGGTGACGCCGGGGTGGTCGAGGCCGCCGGTGCCCGCGGCGGCGAGGGCGTGTTCGGCTCCCGCCTGCACGGCTTCGGAGCCGAGGAGCTTCAGAACCGACAAGCCGGGGCCTGCTTCCTCGCCGCGGGCGGCCTTGGCCAGGGCCTGCGAGCCGAGCAGGCGGAGGGCGTGGGCATCCATGGTGAGGGTGGCGTAGCGGCTTTCTTCCAACGGGGTAACGGGATGGAAGTCGGCGAGCAGGCCGTCGAGGCGGCTGGCGAAGTTGGTCCACAACAGGTTTCGTTCGTGGCCGAGGGAGCCGCTCGCCACCCGCCAGCCTGCGTTGAGATCGCCGAGCAGATTGTCGGCGGGGACTCGAACGCTGTCGAAGAAGACCTCGTTGAAATCCAGATCGTCGGGGCGGGCTACCGAGGCGAACGGGCGACGGTGCACGCCGGGCAGATCGGTGGGGATGAGCAGGGCGGAGATGCCGCGGTGTTTGGGGGCATCCGGGTCGGTGCGGACGAAGGTGAGCACGACGTCGGCGTCATGAGCTCCGGACGTCCACACCTTCTGTCCGTCGACGATGAAGTGGTCGTCCTCGAGGCGGGCTCGGGTGCTGAGGCCGGCGAGGTCGGAGCCGGCGCCGGGTTCGCTCATGCCGAGGGAGGCGGTGAGGTCGCCGCGGAGAATGGGGACCGCCCACCGCCGCTTCTGTTCTTCGGTGCCGAAGGTGAGCAGGGAGGCAGCGATGATGCCGACACCTTGCGGGTTGAAGTGCTCGTGGATTCCTCGTTCGGCGAGGGTCTCGCGGTGCACGTACTGCTCGAGGATGCCCGCGTCGCGCCCGCCGTATTCGGGCGGGTTGCCGGGCACGAGCCAGCCGTGGTCGAACTGGGTACGTTGCCAGCGGCGGGCCCAGTCGGGGGTATGGGAGCTGGAGCGAGGGCGTTCGAGGCCCTCGGCGTCGGGCAGGTGCTCGTCGAGGAAGGCGATGAATTCGGCGCGGAACGCCTCGACGCCGCTATCGAAGGCCAGTCGCACGGTGGTGCCTCGCAATCGTCGCTCGATGTTCGTCGGTGCCGCCGAGCAGCAACTCTCCCGCCTTGGCGCGCTTCAGAGCGAACTGGACATCGTTTTCCCAGGTGTAGCCCATGGCGCCGAACAGTTGCAGGCCGTTGCGGAAGACCAGGGATTGGCATTCGCCCGCGGCCGCCTTGGCCATGACGGCGGCGAGGTGCTTGCGGTCGTCGGCTTCGGCGATGGTGAGGGCCGCGAAATAGGTGAGGGCGCGGGCTCGTTCGATCGCCACGTGTATGTCGGCGGCCTTGTGGCCGACGGCCTGGAAGGAGCCGATCGGGACGCCGAACTGGCGGCGCTCGCGGACGTGCTCGACCACGAGGTCGAGGACGCGTTGGCAGGCGCCGACCATGGTGGCGGCCATGCCGGTGAGGGCGACGGCGCGGGCGTGGCGGACGTCGGCCGAGCTGCGGGCTTCCGGGGCGACTCGGACGCGGTCGAAGACGACGTCGGCGATGTGCAGGACCGGATCGAAGACGGCGGCTCGGCGGATGCTCACCACTCCGGCGGGGACCAGGAAGACGCCCGCGCCGGTGACCACGGCGAACTGGTCGGCGCGGTCGCCGTCGAGGACGCGGGCCGAGCCGGTGAGGACCCAGTCGCCGCCTTCGCGGGCGGCGGTGACGCCCTCGTAGACGGCCGCGCCCGCGACCTCGGCGGGGGCCTGCGTGACGAGCGGGGCGAACTGACTGGTGGTGGCCAGGAAGGGGGTCGGATCGCAGGCGCGCCCGAGTTCTTCGTGGGCGATGGTCAGCTCGACGGCCTCACCGGGCTCGGTCATCGCCGTCCAGCCCTGATCGATGAGCGATTTCCACAACGGGCCCGTGTCGGCGCCGTGATCGGCGACCTCCCTGATCAACGTCGGCGGGCAGTGCCGGGCGAGCATCTCGCGTACGGTGCTCTGCCAGAACCGCTGATCGGAGTCGAACTCCAACAGCATCCGATCGACCTCCTTATCCGTGACCGCGGTTCAGCGCGCTCGCCACACCTGCATGGACATCGACCCGAGGTCCAGGGTCGGGCTCAGCGGCAGCTTTCCGCTCGCGGAACGTTCCCCGAAACCGCGCAGGACGACATCGGGGTCCGCGCTGAGTTCGTAGATGGCGAGGTAGCGGTGGGTGGGCTCGCCACGGCCGGGGACGGGCTGGATTTCGTAGCGGGTGCACGATTCGATGCCGGGAACGGCGAGGACGTCGGCGAGATGGTCGGTGTCGTACCACGTGTTGAATTCCTCGTCGCGGCCTTCGACGGCATTGGTGAAGACGAGCATCTTGGCGTCGGTCATGGTGGTGTCCTTCTCTCGGTGGGCTGTCCCGCTGGTCAGTGCGGGAGCATGGCGGTCCAGGGGCGGTTCGGTTCGGTGGCGAGGTCGCCCTGCTGGTAGACGCGGCCGTCGGAGGCGAGGTAATCGCCGGTTGCGGGGTCGTAGCGCGCGGCACCGATCGCCGGGGCGTCCGAGGTACTGCTCGCCGGAGCGCTGGCGGGGGCGTTGCCGGGCGGGCTGTTCTGCGCGGAGATCGGGCGGGTGTCGGGAGCGATGCCCTGATCCTCGAGTCCGGGGTCGCGAGGGTAGGGACCGATCAGGGGTTGCTCGGGGGCGAGCGGGACGAATCCTTCCGGGCTGCGGCAGAGTTCGGCGGTCGGTGCGTATTTGCCGGGTTGTCCCGCACAGGGGGTGTTGCGCACGCCGCGCACGGCTATGTCGGAGTCCTGCGGGAGTTTGCAGTACAGGCCGTCGGGGGTGTCGAGGGTGTCGGTCTCGTGCGGGGAGCGCCACTCGGTCGGCGGGAGGAAGCCGACGGTGCAGGCGGCGGGTTCGGACATATTGCCGAAGCGGAAGGTGCCCAGGCCCAGGCCGGAGGCATTCTTGGACGGCTGCACGGTCTGGATCATCGAGATCGACGGCGGGAGCAGGACGAGCAGTTGTTCGAGACCGGCGTTGTAGGTGACCGCGAGCCGGCCGACACTGGTGAGGTTGGCCAGCAGGACCGGCAATGTCAGTTCGACGGATTCGAACAGGCGGGTCGCCTCGGTGGCGAAACCCGGGCCGTCGCGCAGGATCGCGCGGAGCTGCGGGTCGTTGGTCACGAGTTGGCCGGTGACACCGGCGAGGCTGCGGGTCCACACCTGGACGGCATCGAGGCTGCGGGCCTGAGCGTCGAGCAGCGGGACGGTGTCCTGGACGAAGGTGCGGGCGGTCTCGCCGGAGCCCTCCAGTTCACCGGCGAGGGTCCGGGTGGAGGCCAGCAGCGAATCCAGTTCGCGGCTCGACGATCCCAGGCCGGTGGACAGTTCACCGAGCAGGTCGTACATGCGCTCTGTCGGAACGGTGCCGACCATGGCACTGAGGCTGTCGAGCATGGGGCCCACCGCTTGCGGGACCTCGGTCGCCGAGAGCGGGATCACCGCGCCCTCACGCAGGTAGGGGGCTTCGTCGGTGCGGGGGCGCAGTTCGACGTACTGTTCGCCGACCGCGGAGACACTGCGGACCAGGGCTTCCAGGTCGGCGGGAATCGGATGGCCGGTGTCGAGGGTGAGGGTGGCGCGCACGCCGTCGTCGGTGAGGTCGACGGCGGTGACTTTGCCGACCTCGACGCCGCGGTAGGTGACATTGCCGAAGCGGTAGAGGCCGCCGGTCTCGGGCAGGTCCAGGTAGACGGTGATCGAGCCGACGCCGAGCAGTTGCGGCAGTTTCATGTAGACGGTGCCCATGACGGTCAGGCCGATCACCGACAGGACGGCGAAGATGACGAGCTGGGCTCTGACGAAGCGGGTGATCAGCATCAGCGGCCTCCGGTTCCCGGCGGGGTGATGCCCACACCGAGCGGGTTCGAGGTCTGCTGGGCGTAACCGGGATCGCCGACGGCGGCTTGGATGACGGCGTCGGGATCGGCCCACGGGGTGCCTTGCAGCAGTTCGCGTTGCAGGCGCGGGATGGTGAGGTCGACGGTGGCGTGCAGGTTGATGTAGTCGCCGCGGACGGCGCGGTCGATCACCGACTGGCCGTAGGGGTAGACGGTGGCGTAGGCGAGGCCGGCGTCGAGCAGCGGACCGACATCGGCGACGGCTTTCAGAGTCGGCTCGAGATTGCGCAGGTCGGCGATCAGGTCGGCACTGATCTCGGTGACCACGCCGGTGGCGGTGTCGCTGAAGACACGCAGGCGGTCGAGGGCGTCGGTGAGGGCGGGGCGTTCGGCGAGCAGGAGGTCGAGGGCGGGCGGGAGCATGTCCAGTGCCCGGGTGAGAGTCTCGGTCTGGCCCGCGAAGGTCTCCCCCAGCCTGGCCAGCGCTTCGATGGAGGCGACGATGTCGGCGCGCTGTTCGGCGAGGACGGTCATGAAGCCGTCCAGGCGGGTGAGCAGGTCGACGACCTGGTCCTGACGGCCGTCGAGGGCATTGTTCAGTTCGGCGACGATGTCGCCCAACTGGCCCAGACCGCCGCCGTTGACGACGACCGACAGGGAAGCCAGGGTCTGCTCGGTGGACGGGTAGGTGGAGGCGCGGTTCAGCGGCAAGCGCGCGCCCGATTCCAGGCGGCCGGTGGAGTGTTCGCCGTCGGGGGTGTTCAGTGCCAGGTGGGTGGAGCCGAGCAGGCTGGTCTGGCCGACGGTGGCGACGACGTTGGCCGGGATCTCGGTCTCGGGGCGCACCGCCGCCTCGACCACGGCGTGCCAGCCGTCCAGGGAGATGGTGCGGACGCTGCCGGCCACCACGTCGTCGATCATGACCGGTGAGTTCGGCGTCAAGGTGCCGACATTCGCGATCTCGATGGAGACGAGCGTCGCCCGCGAGCTGTTGGACTCGGCGCCGGGCAGCGGCACCGAGTTGACGCCGTGCGCGCCGCAGCCGGTGACGGTCAGCAGTAGGCAGGCCGCGGAGGCGACTCGGCGCGCACGGGAGGGCAGGAAGTGTCTCATGGTCAACGCCTTCCGCCGAACAGGATGGCGGCCAAGTCGAGCGGAGGCGGTGGGGCCTGCTCGACGGGGGCCACCACCTGCGGGACAAGGTGGGGCTCGGTGTAGAGCACCTTCTCCGGGCGCGGGGTGGGACCGAGGATCGGGTTGATCGAGAAGGGCAGGTAGTTGAAGCTCAGCAGTGGCAGGACCGGCCCGAGGTAGTCGCGGCAGGTCTGGGCCGATTGCGCCGAGGACTGTTTGCCGACGGCCTCGATGGCCGAGCAGATGAACTGCACCGGGTTGGAGAAGTTGTTCAGCACGAACACCCCTGCCTCGGTGCCGGATTCGGGGTTGTAGATGTTGTAGAAGTTGGCCATGCTCGTCGGGAAGACGTGCAGGAGCTGTTCGAGGTCGTCGCGGTTGTCGACGAGGTTCTGGGTGACGTTCACCAGACGGCCGACCTGCTCGCTCGCGCGATCGCGGTTGTCGGCGACGAAGCGCTGGACTTCGGTCACCGCGAGGGAGAGCTGGTGCAGGGCGGCGTCGAGGTCGGAGCGGCTGCCGTCGATGACGCTGGTGAGGGTGGCCAGGCGGTCCTGGAATTCGACGATCTGCACATTGCTCTCGCGCAGGGCGGTGACGAACTGCTGCAGGTTCGCCACGGTGGTCACGATGTCGCCGCTGCCGTCGGCGAGGATGCGGCCGACGCCGCTGAGCTGGTGCAGGGTGTCGCGCAGCTGGTCGCCGTTGCCGTCCATGGCGGTGGCGGCGCTGTCGACGAACCGGCCCAGGGAGCTCGAGGAGAGGTCGCCGTCGGGGCCCAATTGGTCCGACAGCTTGGTCAATTGGGTCTTGACCTCGTCCCATTCGACCGGAACGGCGGTGCGCTCGAGCGGGATCGTCGCGCCCTCGGCCATGGTCGGCCCCACGCCGCGATAGGCGGGGGTCAGTTGCACGAAGCGGGAGTCGACGAGACTCTGGGCGACGATGATCGCCCGCGCGTCGGCGGGGATCGAAACGCTCCGGTCGACCTCGAGAGTCACTTCGACCGTGGTGCCGCGCGGTGCGATGGCGGTGATGACGCCGACCTTCACGCCGGAGACCCGCACGTCGTCACCGGGGTAGATGGCGGTGGCGGTGCTGAACACGGCACGAAAGATGTTCGGGCCGAGAGCGGCTCGCCATCCGGTCGTGCCTGCCGCGATCAGCGCGGCGGCCAGGGTGAGAACTCCTGCGATGCGGAGGATCGTCGTTCGGGTCATCGCGGTGGCTCCGGGGTGAGTTGTGGCGCGCCGAAGGCCTGGTCGATGAACGGCTGGATGAGGTCGCCGGGGATCAGGTTGGCGACGAAGGCGTTGTAGAACGGGCCGCCGGAGACCGCTTCGCCCTGCGTCATGGAGACTTTCGCCAGACCGGGCAGGGCGGCGGCGATATTGTCGCGGTTCTTTTCCAGCATGGCGACCACCGAGTTCAGTCGGTCCAGGGTCGGGGCGAGATCGGCTTCGTTGTCGGCGACCAGGCCGCGCAGTTGCTCGGCGACGGCGGCGGTTCCGGCCAGCAGGTCGACGATGGCCTGGCGGCGGGCGACCAGGGTCTGCAGCAGCGCGTTCGAGTCCAGGATCATGGTGTTCAGTTGCGCGCCGCGGTCGGCGAGGATGCCGGTGACGTCGGCGGTGGCGGTCAGCAAGGCGCGCAGGGTTTCGTCGCGGCTGTTGATGGTGCGCGACAGTGCGGTGAGGCCGTCGAAGGTGGGACCCAGCTGCGGGGCGATCCGATCCAGGGTGACGGCCAGGGTGTCGAGCGAGGCGTCCAGGGCAGCGGCATCGGTCTCGCCGACATTGGTGGTCAGCTCGCCCACGGCGTCGGTGAGCGAGTACGGCGAGGAAGTGCGGTCGATCGGGACGAGGTCGCCGGGACGCAGCACGCCCGGTCCGGCCGAGACCAGGGTGAGCACTCGTTTGCCCAGCAGGGAGCCGGTTTTGATGTGGGCGGAGGTGCCGCCACCGAGGGTGATCCGATCGCGGACGGTGAAGTCGACCTTCGCGTCGCCGTTGTCCAGGCTCAGGCGGGCGACAGTGCCGACCGTGACCCCGGAGAGGACCACCTCGTCGCCGACCGCGAGTCCGCCTGCCTCGGCGAAGACGGCGGTGTAGCGGACGGTGGTGCCCCAGGCGATGAACTTCTGCGATTGCAGGCCGATGGCGATCACGCAGACGATCAGGACCACGCCGACCACGCCGTGGCGGGCCAGGTGCGCGCCGCGATAGTGCGTCAGGCTCATGGGCTGCACCGTCCCGTCGTCTGCTCGATGGCGGGCAGGACCAGCACCTGACCGCTGGGATCGTTGATCCGGACGGTGATGGCGCAGATGTAGTACTGGATGAAATTGCCGTAGGCGCCGGTGCGTACCAGCTTGCGGAAGTTCTCGGGGGCGCGGCCGAGGGCGTCGTCGAGGATCTGTTTGTCGCTGTCGAGAAGCGGTGCGAGACGGGCCAGTTCGTCGACGGTGCCTGCCAGTGGCGGGCGGGCGTCGGTGAGCAGGTCGGCGACGCTCGCGGTGCCCTGGTCGATGGCCTCGATGGCGGCGCCGATCGGGTCGCGCTGGGCGGACAGTTCACCGATGAGGCGTTGCAGGCGATCGACGGTGCCGGTGAACTGATCGCCCTCGGCGCTGAGGGTGTCCATCACGGTGCGGAGATGGTCGAGCAGGCGGTGGACGACGTCGTTCTTCTCGGCGAGCGCGGTGGTGAACGAGGCGGTTCCGGCCATGAGCGAGTCGATGGTGTTCTCCCTGCCCTGCACGATCTCGAGCAGCGACCAGGTCAGCGCGTTGACCTCGTGGGCGTTCAGGCCCTGGATCACGGGTTTCAGACCACCGATGAGCAGGTCGAGATCGAGTGCGCCCGCGGTCTTCTCGACCGGAATGCGGGCGCCGGGGGCCAGTGGTTCGGAGACCCCTGGCGGGTCGGTGAGTTCCAGGTAGCGGTCGCCGACGAGGTTGAGGTAGCGCACGGCGACCTCGGTGCCGGTGGTCAGGGTGACGGTGTCGGCGGCGTCGAATTCGACCAGGACGGAGTGGTCGTCGCGCAACTCCACGCCGCGGACCGTCCCGATGGGCACGCCGGCGATGCGCACGGTGTCGCCACGATTCAGGCCGGAGGCGTCGGCGAACACCGCCGAGTATTCGGTGGCGCTGCCGCTGCGATACTGGCCGAACACCAGGATCAGCAGAGCCGAGAGCACCACCATGACGACGGCGAAGGCGCCGAACTTCAGCAGCGGCGCGTTGCGTGGGCTCATCGCGGCCCTCCGATCGACGGTCCGAACAGGGCGTTCGGCAGGGAGTCGGGGTTGACCACGATGCCCTGGTTGCCGCGGGCGAACGGGTCGGCACCGACATCGGCGACGACGAACGGCGGGCGCTGTTCGTAGCCGACCGGCAGGACCGAGCACTGGGAGCCGCCGGAGGCCCGCAGTTTCGGCAGGTTCTCCGGGTAGCGGTAGGGGTCGATGCCCCACAGGAAGTTCGCCGACAGGCCGAGGCCGGGGACGTCGACCGGGGCCATCTGCGAGAGGTCGGCGAAGCCGTCCAGCGAGCAGTACAGGGCCTCTCGATATTCGGCGGTGAGGGCCGTCGTGGGGACCAGTACGTCCAGGGTGGTGGCGAGGGCGGAGGCGTTGGCGGACAGGACGCGGTTTCCGGTGTCGGACAGGCCGATCAGGCCGAGCAGCATGGCGTCGAGGTTCTGTTGTTCCTCGAGCAGCGTGCCGCCGGTGGAGGTGAGGTTGCCCGCGGTGTCGAGCAGGGGCTGGGCGGCATCGGCGTAGGTGTTCAGGACCGGTGCGGCGAGCCCGATGTCGGTGCGCAGGTCCGGGAGGGCCGGTTCGAGTTCGGCGAGGAAGGTCTCGAGGTCGCTGAGCATCTCCCCCACCTGGGTGCCCCGGCCGCGGGTGGCCGCGGCGAGGGAGCCCAGCGTGGCGTTCAGCTTCTCCGGCTCGAGTGCGGCGAGCACGGCGGTCAATTGCTCGAAGACGGTGTTGATCTCGACGGTGACGCGGTCGGCGGTGAGCACCTGTCCGGCGCGCAGCTGATCGGCAGGGCGCTCGGGTGGGATGAGCTGGACGTACTTCGCCCCGAACACGGTGGTGGAGGCGATGGCGACCGAGACGTTGCCGGGGATCCGGGCCAGCTTGTCGGTGTCGATGGCCAGTTCGAGGGTGGCCGTACCGTCGGGGCGTTCCCGGATCGAGGAGACCTTGCCGACGGTGACGCCGCGCATCTTCACATCGGCATCCGGATTCATGACCAGACCCGCGCGTTGGGAGAGCACCTGCACCGCGACGGTGTCGGCGAACGCGCCGCGGAAGCTCTGCACCGCGCCTGCCACCAGCAGCGCGCACAGCGCCATCGCGACTGTCCCGGCCAGCGGGCGGATCACGTTGTGCACCAAAGTCACTCACCTACCCGGACAGATCGAAGTTGCCGTCGGCGCCGTAGACCGCCAACGAGACCAGCAGGGTGACCGAGACGATGGCGATCAGCGAGGTGCGCACGGCATTGCCCACCGCGATCCCCACCCCGGCCGGACCGCCCGCGGCGAAGAAGCCGAAGAAGGTGTGGATCAGCAGCACCGTCAAGGCCATCGCCAGCGCCTGCACGAACGACCACAGCAGGTCGATCGGATTCAGGAATGTCGAGAAGTAGTGGTTGTAGAGGCCCGAGGACTGCCCGAGCAGGACCACCGTGGTGAACCGGCTGGCGATGAAGGAGGCCACCACGGCCAGCGCGTAGAGCGGGGTGATGGCGATCATCCCGGCGACCAGACGGGTGCCGACCAGGTAGGCGATCGGCTCGATCGCCAGCGACTCCAAGGCGTCGATCTCCTCGTTGATACGCATCGCGCCCAGCTGGGCCGTGGTGCCCGCGCCGAAGGTCGCCGCCAGGCCTATGCCCGCGACCACGGGCGCGGAGATACGCACATTGATGAAGGCGGCGAGGAAGCCGGTGAGCGCCTCGATGCCGATATCGCCCAGCGAGCTGTAGCCCTGCACGGCGAGCGTGCCGCCGGTGGCCAGGGTGAGGAAGCCGACGATCACCACCGTGCCGCCGAAGACCGCCAGAGCGCCTGTGCCCATGCTGATCTCGGCGATCAGGCGGACGGTCTCGCGGCGGTGATGCCAGGCCGCGAACGGGGCGACAGCCAGGGCTTTGACGTAGAAGATGGCGTGGTCGCCGACCTGACCGGCGACGGCGATCGGCTTGCGGACCCGCCGCACGAACAGCGGGTAGCGGGTGGCGAAGGTCGCGATTTCGGCGGTCACGGGTTGTTCCGTCATCAGCGCACCGTCATCTGGATTCCGATGGCCGTGACGACCACATTGATCACGAACAGCGACATGAAGGCGTAGACCACGGTCTCGTTGACCGCGTTGCCCACCGCCTTCGCGCCGCCGGTGACGATCAGCCCGCGATAACAGGCGACCAGCCCGGCGACCAGCCCGAACAGCAACGCCTTCACCGAGGAGATGAGCACCTCGTCGATCCCGGTCAGCAGAGTGATGCCCGCGGCGAACGCGCCCGGATTCACATCCTGCACATAGACCGAGAACATGTAGCCGCCGAGGATGCCGATCACGCATACCAGGTTGTTGAGCAGGAACGCCACCAGGCCGGAGGCGAGCATGCGCGGGGTGACCAGCCGTTGCACCGGGTCGATGCCGAGCACCTGCATGGCGTCGATCTCCTCCCGGATGGTGCGCGAGCCGAGGTCCGCGCACATGGCGGTCGCGCCGGAGCCGGCCACGATCAGCACGGTCACCATCGGACCCACCTGGGTGACCGCGCCGAACGCCGCGCCCGCGCCGCTGAGATCGGCGGCGCCCAGCTCGCGCAACAGAATGTTGAGGGTGAAACTGACCAGCACCGTGAACGGGATGGCCACCAGCAGAGTCGGCACCAGCGAGACCCGCACGATGAACCAGGACTGTTCGAAGAACTCTCTGGCCTGAAACGGTCTACGGAAGGCGAAGCGCACCGCGTCGGCGGACATGGCGAACAGGCCGCCGACGAGTTCGAACGGCCGAGCCGCCCGATCCACCGCCGCCGGCGTCCACGCGCGCCGTGTCCGTGTCATCGCCGCGCCTCACCCGACGATGGTCGCGAAGGTCTTGCTTTCCAGGAACTCCTCGAGCCCGGCCGCGCCCATCTCCCGGCCGATGCCCGACTGCTTGAAGCCGCCGAAAGGCGTCTCCGGGCCGAAGTAGTGACCGCCGTTGATGCTGAACGCTCCGGCCCGGATGCGGCGGGCGACGGCGACGGCTCTGGCCTCGTCGGCGCTGTAGACCGCTCCTGCCAGACCGTATTTCGAATTGTTGGCGATGCGGACCGCGTCGTCGTCGGTGTCGAACGGGATCACCACCAGGACCGGCCCGAAGACTTCTTCCTGGGCGATCTCGCTGTCGGGGTCCACATTCGTCAGCAGCGTCGGGGTGTAGAAGAAGCCGGGATCGACGCGTTCGCCACCGGTGACCAGCGTCGCGCCGTCGGCGACCGCGCGGCGGACCATGCCGTCGACCTTGTCGCGCTGGCGTTCGCTGATGAGCGGGCCCATATAGGTGTGCGGGTGGGCCGGGTCGCCGTAGGTGATGTTCGAGAAGTTCGTGGCCAGCATGGCGACGAGTTCGTCGTGACGTTCCCGGGGCACCAGCAACCGGGAGGTCAGCGCGCAGCCCTGGCCGGCGTGCGAGCACTGGCTGAACGCGGCGAACATGGCGGGGAGCCCGAGGCCGGCGGTGTCGAGGTCGTCGAGCACGATCATCGCCGATTTGCCGCCGAGCTCGAGAAAGACCTTCTTCACGGTCTCACTCGCGGCCGCCATGATGCGCTTGCCGGTGGCCGTCGATCCGGTGAAGGTGATCATGTCGACGTCGTCGTGGGTGGTCATCACCACGCCGATCGCCGGGTCCGAGGAGGTCAGCACGTTCACCACGCCGGCCGGGATATCGGTGTGGCGGGCGATGATCTCGCCGATCGCGAGGGTGACCAGCGGGGTGTCCGGCGCGCCCTTGAGCACCACGGTGCATCCGGCGGCCAGCGCGGGCGCGAGCTTGGCGAGGGCGAGCTGGTTGGGGTAGTTGTAGGCCACGATGGCGCTGACCACGCCCGCGCCTTCCTTCTCCACCCACCGCCGGTGCTTGGACCCCCTGACCTCCGCCTCGCCGAGTTCCTCGGTGAACGGGTAGGTCCGCAGCAGGTCGGCGTAGTACCGCACGATCTCGATGGGCGAATCGACCTGGGCGGTGGTGAGCAGACGGGTCGCGCCGACTTCGGCGATGGTCAGTTCCCGCAGCTCTTCCCGGTGCTCGACCAGGGCGTTGTGGAGCTGGTCGAGACAGTGGATGCGGAACTCGCGGTCGGTGGCCCAGGTGGTCTCGTCGAAAGCGCGGCGGGCCGCGGCGACCGCGGCGTTCACGTCGGCCACACTCGCGTCCGGGGCATGGCCGAGGACCTCGCCGGTGGCGGGGTTCAGGGTCGGGAAGGTGACCTCACGGCTCACCAACCGACCGTCGATGAGCAGGTGGCGTTCGAGATTCGAGGGCGCCGTGGGCGCGGGGGTGGTGGTTTCGGTTGACATGCTTCCCCACTCGCGGAAATCGGTGTGTTGACTGGTTCGACGGACGTGCCGTGGTCGGGTCGAGGTCTGGATCAGGGTGGTGCCGCGCCGGGCTCGTCGGAGGGCATCAGGAAGGCCGGGGTGCGCTGTCTGCCCGCTGCGCGCCGGCAGCCTCGGGGTCGACATCGGGCAGCCCGTCGTCCTGGAGGTCGCCGACGAGAGTGCGACGAACCACCTTCCCGGTGGGAGTGGTGGGCAGTTCGTCGCGGAAGACGACGCGGTCGGGAGTCCGCGAGCCGCGCAGGCGGGCGCGGACGAACTCACGCAGCTCTGCGGGATCGGGGTCGGTGGGTCCGGCGGGCACCACGACCGCGACGATGATCTGGCCCCACTGGGCGTCCTCCAGGCCGACCACCGCGACCTCGCGCACCGCGTCGTGTTCGACCAGGACGTCCTCGATCTCGGCGGGCGCGATGTTCTCGCCGCCGCGGATGATGGTGTCGTCGGAGCGGCCGCCGATGAACAGGTAGCCGTCGGCGTCCAGACTCGCGATGTCGCGGGTCGGGAACCAGCCGTCGGCGTCGAGGACCGAGCCGATGCCGGTATAGCGGCCGGAGACCTGCGGGCCGCGCACGAACAGTTCCCCCGTCTCGCCTGCGGGCAACACCGCCCCGAGTTCGTCGCGGATCTGCAGTTCGATGCCGGGCACCGGCTTCCCCACCGAGGACAGCCTCCTCGCGACCTCCGGGTCGGTGGCGGCATGCGCCTCGCGGTGGTCGTCGGGGCCGAGAACGGCGATGGTCGAACTGGTCTCGGTCAGGCCGTAGGCGTTGACGAAACCGACCTCGGGCATGAGTTCGAGTGCCTTGCGCACCAGCGGGAGCGCGACCTTGGCTCCGCCGTAGGCGAGGGTTCGCAGGCTCGTCAGGTCCGCGCCGGTGTGTTCGAGTGCGGTGACGATCCGGTCCAGCATGGTCGGCACCACCGTCGCGCTGGTGATGCGTTCCTCGGCGACCAGGCTCAGCCAGCGTACGGGATCGAAC
The DNA here is from genome assembly GCF_001613125.1 of Nocardia shimofusensis NBRC 100134. GTDB lineage: Bacteria > Actinomycetota > Actinomycetes > Mycobacteriales > Mycobacteriaceae > Nocardia > Nocardia shimofusensis. The sequence continues at coordinate 303,529 of NZ_BDBT01000004.1, read as the reverse complement.
TGGCGCAGATAGACCAGTTTCCGGCCCGCGTAGAGGTTGGACAGCACCGCGCTGACGCCGGCGATGTGATAGGGCGGCACGCTGATCAGCGCGGCGTCCCCCGGTGCGGCGGAGGCGAATTCGACGGTGCCGGTGATGTAGCTGACCAAGTTGGCATGGGTCAGTTCGACGGCCTTGGGCGCCGAGGTGGTGCCGGAGGTGAACAGGACCACCGCGATCTCGTCCTCGCCCGGCGCCGCGAGGGCGCCGCCCTCGGCGGACTGTCCGACGAAGTCGTCCGAGGTGATCGTGGTGCCGCCGAAATCGGCTACGGCGTCGATGTATTCGACATCGCACACCAGTAGCGGTGAGTCCAGACGGGCGAGCAGTTCGAGCAGCGCGGCGCCGCTGAGCCGGTAGTTCAACGGCGTGAACGGCACGCCGGCGCGCGCCGAGGCGAAGATCAGCAACGGGAGCATCGGCCCGCCGGTGCCGATATAGGCCACGCTCCGGCATCCCGAGCCCGCGATCCGCGCGCCGCCACCGTCGGCGAGTTCGGCGAGCCGGACGGCCGTCCAGCGCACATCGTCGCAGACGACCGCTGTCCGATCCGGGTCGCTCGAAGCCGCCATATCGAGCAGCAATGACACGCTCATCCCGCACCCTCTCCGCGAGCCTCGCCACGGGAGCCGCAGCACGTGGGTCGGCAAACCCCACTGTCCGCCCGCTGACGATATTGGCATTCTCTCAATGCGAGAATAACATACTCACCACGTGACGCCAGGCACTCCTCGAAGCGGCATCAGGGTGCGATTCGGTCGCCACACCCCTTTGGTGACCACGGTAAACAGCCGATCTCCGCGCGGCGATTCGTGATAATGTCATTCTCATATCGGGATAATCCAAGCCGTCCCACGTGGCAGGGCAGGCCCGATACCGTGGCACAACTGAGAGCCGTCGAACGATCGCGGATCGACCCGTGATCCGTTCCCACACCGAGGATTCGGCGATGACCCAGCTCACCGACAGCGACAACCGCGCAGACCCCGGCGGTCCCGTCGACATTCCCGACACTCCCCCGGGCCGTTCGCTCGACACCACCGCCGACCGTGCGGCCGTCGCGCCACCGGATGGCCCGGCCGCGTCCCCTGGTCCGGATGGCGCCGTAGACCGGATCGGCGCGCTACCCACCCTCGACGAGCTTCGGCTGGCGGCCGAGGAAGCCGAGGCCGAAGCAGCCGCGGCGGAAGCGGTCGCCGCCGCGGCCCGGGCACGCGCGCGGGCCACCCGATTACGCAGGCGCGCGACCACGGCGGCGAATTCGGTCGCGGCGGAGGAAGAGCCGGAGGCGAAGGACCCCGGTGTCGATCACGGGACCGACTCGCCGACGGCCGCGGCAGAGGGCAGCTCGACAAGCGCCGACCGCACAGGCGAACAGTCCGGGGACGACGACTCCGCGGACGAACGCTCCGCGACCGAGGTCACCGTCGCCTCGCCGGGTCGCTCGTGGCGCGCGCCGAATGCGCGGGCGCTCATCGGCGCGATCGCGATCGCGCTGATCGCGGTATCCGGCACGGTGAGCGGGCTGATGGTCCACCACCACCAGCAGACGGTGCAGGCGAATCAGCGCAAGGTGGAGTTCACCGAGGCGGCGCGAGCGGGAGTGGTCGCGCTGACCTCGCTGGATTTCAGCCGGGCCGAACAGGATGTGCGGCGGGTGCTCGAGCATTCGACCGGGGCCTTCCGTGACGACTTCGAGAGCCGGTCCCAGGACTTCACCTCGGTCATCCAGCAGTCACAGGTCGCCACCGCGGGCACGGTGAATTCCGCCGCCGTCGAGTCGATGACCGAGGACTCCGCGGTCGTCCTCGTCGCAGCCACCTCGCAGGTCACCAATTCCGCCGGGGCGCAGGAGGAACCGCGCGCCTGGCGGTTGAGTGTGACAGTGACCAGGGAAGGAGACACGATCAAGATGTCGAAAGTCGAGTTCGTGCCATGACAGTTCGCGCCGGGACAACGACACGCCACCTCGTGAGCGGCCCACGCCGGGTACTCCACCTGCTCCGCACCGAACGCGGCATCACCGTGCTGTCGATCCTCGCGATCGCCGCGGCCGCGCTCACGGTCACCCTGTGGGCGACCCAGTACCGCACCGACAGCCACGTCGACGACGCGGCAGAACGGTCGGTCGTCGACGCCGCGACCACCGGAACGGTCGCGCTGCTCTCCTACGCCCCCGACACCATCGACGCCGACTTCGCTTCGGCCAAAACACATCTCACCGGCGACTTCCTCGCCTACTACAGCCAGTTCACCCAGCAGATCGTCGCCCCGGCGGCCAAGGAGAAATCGGTCGCCACCGATGCCGCCGTCGTCCGCGCCGCCGTCGCCGAACTCACCCCGGACCGCGCCGTGGTGCTGGTGTTCATCAACCAGACCACCACCAGCGCCGAGAAACCCGATCCGGCGATGACGGCGAGCAGCGTGCGGGTCAGCCTCACGAAGGTCGACGATTCCTGGCGGATCTCCCAGTTCGAGCCGGTCTAGTCGCCGGCAGCGCTCAGCTCGCGCCGAGCTGGACCGCGCCGCTGCGTACCGCCGCGACCACACCGCCGTCGACGAGCAGGTCGGTGCCGGTGACGAAGGTCGACTCGGGGCCGAGCAGGAAGGCGACAGCCGCGGCGATGTCGGCGGGGGTCCCGACCCGGCCGGTGCCCGAGCCCGCGATCATCGCGCGCATGCCGGCGCCGGAGTCACCGGCCAGTTCCTCGCGGCCCATGGGAGTGGAGATCACGCCGGGGCTGATGCTGTTGACGCGCGCGCCACGGGCGCCCCAGGCGAGGCTTGCGGCCTGAACGCGAAGCTGGTTGCCGCGCTTGGCGAATGCGTAGGCGGCGCCGGCGTCGGGCACGGCGCTCTCCTGCAGGAAGGGCAGGGCGAGCAGTTCACCCGAGGGAGTGCGGGCGAGCGCGGTCTCCATCTCGGCGGGCAGCGCCCCGGCCGTCAGGCTGCCCGCCATGCTGGCGATCACCACGCCCGCGCCGCCGGGTGCGACGACCTTGCCGAATTCGTCGAGCACGTAGGCGACGCCAGCCAGGTCCACGCCGAGGATCGCGGCGGCCGAGGCCTGGGTGGGCGAGAGGCCCGCGGTGTGGGCCATCGCGGTGACCGCGCCGAGGTCGGCCGCGCGGGCGGCCAGCGCCGCCACCGCCGCGGGATCGGAGACATCGACCTGCTGGGTGTGGACGTCGTAGCCGTCGCCGCGCAGGCTTTCGGCCACGTTGTGGAGTGCCGCGTCGTCGAAGTCGGCCAGCAGCACCGGGCGGCCCGGGCCCAGCCTGCGGGCGATCGCCACTCCCATGCCGCCGATGCCGATCACGACCAGAACGTCACTCATGGCGCTCCATTCCTTCCGCCGGGGACGATCCCGAATTCCGATGCGATGCTTCGATCCTGCTATGTCCAGGGGTCGGCCGCGAGCATTCCGGGCGAACCTCGGCGCGGCGAAACTATCGCCGATTCACCGGCGGGTCCAGTCGGGTTGGGCGAAGTGCGCGACCCTGGCCTCGGCGGGAGCGCTGCCGAGCAGGACGACCTCGCGGAACTGCCAGAGCATCGCGCCGGTCGGTGCGTGGATGGTCATCGCGGGGCCGAGCCGCATCTGCAACAGGTCCGGTCCGTCGGGGGCGTCCTCGCGGCGCAGCCAGTGCGGCACGTCCTCGGCGCCGAGCCGGGTCAGCGGCACATAGTGGACCGAGTGGACCTCGCCGGGGTCGGGGCGAAGCCCCGCGGTGTCGGGCATGGTCACCACCACCGGAGTGATCGCGAAGCCGGACGTGGCCGGGAAGTCGTCGAGCACGCCGAGGATGTCGCCCGGATCGGCGGGCAGGGCGAGTTCCTCGTGCAGTTCGCGCAAGGCCGCCTGCTCGGCGGTCTCGCCCCCTTCCATCCGTCCGCCCGGCAGTCCCCACTGCCCGGCATTGCGGCCGCGGTAGGCCCGCTTGATCACGAGCACCGAGAGTTCACCGGCGTCGGCGGGCACGACACACAGCACGACCGCCGCTCGCCGCATGCCGGGGGCGTCGGGGACCTCGATCCGGGGGAACCGCTCGAGGCGGCTGTGGGCGAGCGCGCGGAAGCTCGCGATATCGAGCCCGGCCGTCGGCACGCCGCCGGCGGCCGGGGGCTGCTGCGGCGCCGAGCCACCCGGTGCGGTCGGCTCCGCTGCGCGCGCGGCGTCCGAGTCGTCCGGGGGCCGCAGGTCGGATGTGGTGCTCATCATTCGATCTTGCCTCGAGCCGCACCGGTCGCGGACGGCGATCTCGTGGCCGTACCACGGACGCCGCGGAGTGCACCACGCGGCAGCTCCAGGTGGCGTACGAGGTGACAGTTCGTGTCCTGGGCCGCCCGCGTGTAACAGTTAGTCCTCGATCGGGTATGTAGCCGGTCACAGGACCAATAGCGCGCGCGTAGGCGCGGCGAGGCTAGGCAGGTGGTGCATTCATGCGTTCTCGGACGCGGAAGTCGGTGATCCGGGCGCAAGCCGGGGTGGGGAGACGGAAGCGGGTGCTGCGCACCGCTGCCGTCGCGCTCACCGCCGCGATGTCCATGTCGGTATTCGCGGGGGCGACGTCGGCCGAACCGGGCAAGGCCCCGGCGATCACCTCCGTCGAGAAGGACGGCCGGACGTGGCATCTGAAGGTCTACTCGGCGGCGATGGATTCCGAGATCACCGTCGATGTGCAGCGCCCGGCAGACGAGTCCGCGCCCGCGCCGAACCTGTACATGCTCAACGGCCTGGACGGCGGCTACGGCACGGCGAGCTGGAAGGCCGCCACGCACGCGCTGGAGTGGCTGGCCGACAAGCCGGTCAACGTCATCCAGCCGATCGGCGGTCGCGGCAGCTACTACACCGACTGGCAGCAGCCCGACCCGCGGCTCGGCGTCAACAAGTGGAAGACGTTCTTCACCGAGGAACTGCCGCCGCTGCTGGACGCGGAACTCGGGTCGACCGGCCTGAACTCGCTGGCCGGTCTGTCCACCTCGGGTACCTCCGTGCTGCAGCTGGCGGAGGCGAAGCCCGGCCTGTGGAAGTCCGTCGCCGCCTACAGCGGCTGCGCGCAGATCGCCGATCCGGTCGGTCGGCGGTTCCTCGAGCTGGCCGTCGAGACCTGGGGCGGCGGTGACACCGAGAACATGTACGGCCCCGCCGACAGTCCCCTGTGGGCCGAGAACGACCCGGTGATCAACGCCGAGAAGCTGCGCGACACCAAGCTCTACATCTCCACCGGCAGCGGCATCCCCGTGCTCGAGGACGTGCAGTACTACCTCGACAGCGCGCCCGGTCCGATGGGCGCGGTCAACCTGAGCCTCGGTGTGATCATCGAGGCGGCCGTCAACGGTTGCACTGCCAACTTGAAGAACAAGCTCGACTCGCTGGACATCCCGGCCACCTACAACTTCAACCCGGTCGGCACGCACTACTGGCCGTACTGGGAAGAGGCGCTGAAGGATTCCTGGCCGCTGCTCGCCGAGGGCATGGGCCTGAGCAGCTGATCGGCTGAGCGTTCACACGAAACGAATGGCGCGTCGCGGCGGCAGTTCTCCTACTGCCGCCGCGACGCGCTTGTCCGCCGGACGAACACGCTGTCCGCAATGGACCCTCGAGGAGGGACCATCCGCCTCCGGCGGGCGTGATCGAATTCGGCCTAGCATGAGGGCACGACAGCCGACTCCGAAAGGGCCGTGCACATGATCAGTGAAGACCCGCACATCCTCGTCTCCGCGCCGATCGTCGTCGGCGTCGACGGTTCCGCCGGTGACACCGCGGTGCGGTGGGCCGCCGAGACCGCCGCCCGCCGCCGACGGCGCCTGTTGCTGGTGAACGCGGTGAACGTGGCCGCGGCCAGCGCGGTTTTGGGCCCCTACGATCTTTTCGTCCCGCCGGTGACGACCGCGATGCGAGACACCAGCGCCGAACTGCTGGCCCGTGCCCGCGAGCTGGCGGCGTCCGTCGCCGGAGACATCGAGATCGACACCGAATCCGCCGACGGCAGTGCGGGCAAGGTACTGATCGACCGGTCGGCCACCGCGCACATGACCGTCATCGGCGCCACCGGCACCGGCGGCGCGCTCGCGCATCTCGGGTCGACCCTGCTCGCGGTCACCGCGCACGCCTCCGGGACCGTCGCCGTGGTGCGCGGCGCGAACCCCACCGCTACCCAGGACGCGGACGGGCAGACGCTTCCGGTGGTGGTCGGCGTGGACGGCAGCGAACTGAGCCGCGCCGCGGTGCAGGTGGCGTTCACCGAAGCCGCCGAGCGCAACGCGCCGCTGATCGCCGTGCACTCCTGGACCGACCTGCCCGCCGAGGGGTTCTTCGGCCTGCCGCCGGGCATCGAGGATCAGGATGTGCAGGAGGCCGCGCAGCAGTTGCTCGCCGAGCAGCTCGCGGGCTGGCGGGACAAGTTCCCCGATCTCGACGTCTCCACCCGGGCCTACCTGTCCGGGCCGCGCAAGCACCTGCGCGAGTGGTCCGAGCGGGCGCAGCTGGTCGTGACCGGCAGCAGGGGGCGCGGCGGATTCCGCGGCCTGCTGCTCGGGTCCACCAGCAACGATCTGGTGCAGAACGCGCAGTGCCCGGTGATGGTGGTCCACCCGACGAAGTGAGCGGTGCCCGCCGCGGGCCGGTCGAACCCGGGTGCGGCAGGATGTATCCGGCGCGAGCGTCAGGACCAAAGACCCCTGCGGGACGCGGCCGGATTCTCTTAAGCTCCGAGAATCCGGCCGATTTCCACACCAGTCCGGTCGGTCGCTCCGAATAACCGCCAGCAAGCTCGCCCGAAAGGCTGCCGATGTCCGAGAATTCGCAAGCGCCCGTCGTCGTCGGAGTGGACGGCTCCGAATCCGCCCGCCCCGCCCTGATCTGGGCGGCCGAATACGCCGCCCGGCACCATCGGCCCCTGCACCTGGTGTACGCGATCGGCATGCCGGTCAGCTTCGACCCCGGATTCGCCGGTCCGGTCGACAACGAGACGAGCATCGAGGCCGCGAAGCCGACCGTCGCCGAGGCCGCCGAGACCGCGCGCAAGGCCGCCGCCGCCATCGGCGAACTCACCGTGAAGTCCTCGGTGGTGGTGTCCGCGCCCATCCCCGAACTGCTGCGCCGGTCCGAGGAGGCGCATCTGGTCGTGGTCGGCAGCCGCGGTCTCGGCGCGATCCGCCGGGCGCTGCTCGGCTCGGTCAGCACCGCGCTGGTGCGGCACGCCGAGTCCCCGGTCGCGGTCATCCCGGAGACCGAGCCCGCGCCCGAGGGCCCGATCGTGGTCGGTGTGGACGGCTCGCCGCTGAGCAGCGCCGCCATCGCGCTGGCCTTCGAAGAGGCGGACACGCGTGGCGCGACGCTGGTCGCCGTGCACGGGTGGTCGGAGCTGTACCGCTACGTCTCCCGTGACGAGATGCAGGGTGAGGCCGAGGCGCTGGTGGCGGAGAACCTGGCCGGCTACGGCGAGCGCTACCCTGACGTCGTGGTCGAGCGTCTCGTCGAAGAGGAGCGCCCGGCCAAGCTCATGTTGAAGGCCGCGGAATCGGCGCGTCTGGTCGTGGTGGGTAGCCACGGCCGTGGCGGGTTCCCCGGCATGACCCTCGGTTCGGTGAGCCAGGCTGTGCTGCACGGAACCGACAGCCCGATCATCGTGGTGCGCCCCCGGCCGGGAGCCACCGCCTGACCCGCCACGACCCCACCGGACGGAGAATCCACCATGTGCCAGCCCACACCCTGCTCGACCTGCGGTAAGACCACCTGGGCCGGATGCGGTCAGCACATCGACGAGGTGCAGGCGAACGTGCCCGCCGAGCAGTGGTGCCCCGGGCACTCCGAGTCGCACGCGGGCTGATTCGCGTCCGGTCTCGTCGCCGGACGCCCGCCCGTCGTCGGGCCCGGCCGCGGCTGCTCGCCGCCGGGCCCGACGACGGGCGGGCGGCGCGCGATCCGGTACCGCACGCCGGATCATGGTCACGCGCAGAAGATATCGGTGTCGGACGAACAGAGGAAAACAACTTGTTCAGGTACCGGCCGCTGATCGCAGGGCGGCGGTGGTGAATTCGTCGAGCGGGTAGAACAGTTCGATGGCCAGCTCGGAGAGAGTCACGTCGGCGGGGGCGCCGAAGGTGGCCATGGTGCTGAACATCGACAGCTCGCCCATCGGTGTGCGGACGCGGATCGGTACCTGGAACGGACTCGGTTGCACCTCTTCGGGTTCCGGGTCTCCGGCCGGTGCGGGGTAGCGGGCGATCTCGTCGTGGAGCGCTTGCAGGCGGGCGTCGCCGGTCGCGTTGACCTGACGGGTCAGCCTGTCCAGGAGGAGACTTCGTACCTGGTGGGCGTTGGCGAGGCGGCCGGACAGCCCTTCGGGATGCAACACCAGCCGGTATACGTTGGGCTCCGGGGCGAGCAGATGCTCCGGGATTCCGGTCATCAGCACCCCCATCGCACGGTTGCCGGTGACCAGATTCCAGTATCGGTCGACGACGACGGCCGGGTACGGCTCGTGTGCGCTGAGCATGGTGTCCAGCGCGGCTCGCACCGATGCCAGGTTCGCGTCCTCGAGGCTGCTCTCCCGGTACCCGGGTGCGTAGCCGCCGGCCAGCAGGAACGTATTGCGTTCGCGCAGCGGCACATCCAGCGCCTCACACAATCTGATGACCATCGCACGGCTCGGCCTGGAGCGGCCCGTCTCGACATACGACACGTGCCGCGCCGAGGTATCGGCCGCCAGCGCCAGATCCAACTGGCTCAGTCGCCGCCGCTGCCGCCATTCCCGCAGCAGGCTGCCCACCTGTGGGGGCGGCGCGATCGAGGTCATCGGGGCAGCATAGCCAGGCGACATCGCGACCTCCATGACCTCCGAGGTCATTGAGACCACGATCTCCGGCTGGCACGGTCGTCTCGGGAGGTCCGATCGGTTTCGGCCCTCCGGATCGGAGACGGATATGACGACTACCCTGCCCGCGCCGGTCACCATGAGCGCCGGTACCACCTTCTTGCGCACCATGCTCCGGGTGGACGGATGGGGCACCGGCGGTTTCGGTGTGGTGCTGCTCGCGGCGGGCCCTGTGTTGCGCGACCCGCTCGGATTGCCCACGGCGTGGTCGATTCCGTTCGGCGTCGCGATGCTCGGTGGCGCGGCTGCTCTGCTGCTCATCGCCGGGTATCCGGATATCCCGCGGAACCTGGCGATCACCGTGGTGGCGGCGAATGCGCTGTCGGCCGTGGCGATGCTCGCGCTGGTGCTCGTCGGGGCCGTGCCATTGACCGGGTGGGGCACCGCGTTCATGCTGATCGGCGCCGCGGTGGTGGCGGTGTTCGCCGGCCTCGAACTCATCGGCCTGCGCCGCGCGGACCGGTGAACACCTTGGAAAACGAGGCAGCACGCGCCGTACTGCTCCAACTCGTCGAGCAGCAGGCCGCGGCCTGGGCGGCAGGTGACGGCGCGGCGTTCGCGGCCACCTTCACCGCGGATGCCGATTTCGTCTCCGTCATCGGCGAATTCATTCAGGGACGGGCACCGCTCGCCGAGGTCATGCAGGAGGGCTTCGATGGTTTCATGAAGGGCACCCGGCTCTCGCGGCCGCGCACGGTATCGGTGCGCTTCGCCGCCCCGGATGTCGCGGTGGTGGTCACCGAGGGCGTGTGTGTCCTGCGGGGAGACGCCGCCGAGTGCCGCCCCGAGGATCTGTCCGTTCAGACTCGAGTCGCTGTGCGGCACGCTGATACGTGGCTGTTCACCAGTTTCCAGAACACGCGGATCAAGCAGTTCCCGGCCGCATGACGACGGCGAGGAACGGCCGGCTGCAACCCGTTGCCGGGTCGGCGATCACCAGCCGATCCACTCGTCGATGATTCCGGCGATGCGGGCGAGCACGGCCGGATCGGTCATGCCCAGATGCGGCGCGTCGACGTCCACGTTCGCGATCTGCCCGCGCACGACCGGCGCCCAGCCCTTGTGCCCCTGCGCATCCGTCCGGCGATCCTCGGTCGCGGTGAAGTACAGCATGTCGGCGTCCACGACGCGGGGCTGCCAGTCGGATGCCGCGCGGATCGACATGTTGTAGGCGTCGGTCATGCGCTCGAGCATGGCGGCGTCCACGCCGATCCCGTCACCGAAGTGCTCGCGGATCGACGCGGCCGCCTCCTCGGCGGTGGCCTCGGCGTCCACGAAGTCGACGCCGAGGACCGGGCCGAGGTTGCTGATCAGGTCGCCGGTGGTGACGGTCCTGACCATGGACGGGTCGAATCCGTCGGCCTCGGCGTCGAGCAGCGCCAGCAGCGCGACCTGTTCGCCTGCCTCACGCATCTCGGCGGCGATCGCGTGCGCGATCTGACCGCCCAGTGACCAGCCGAGCAGGTGGTACGGACCGTGGGGCTGGACGGTCTTGATCTCGGCGTAGTAGCGGCGGGCGATCTCCTCGATGCCGGTCGGGCCGGGCAGTTCGCCGCCGAGCTGCGGCGCCTGCAGGCCGTAGATCGGCCGATCGGCGCCCAGGTACTCGTCGAGGGGGCGGTAGCACCAGGCCAGACCGGACGCCGGGTGCACGCAGAACAGCGGCGCCAGGCTGCCGCGGGTCCGGATCGGCAGCAGCACGTCGAATCCGAGCCCGTGGTCGATCGGTGCGTCGGCGCCCGAGCGCATCCCCGATTCGATGCGCCTGGCCAGGTCGGCGGGGCGGGGATCGGAGAGCATCCAGCTCACCGGCACTTCGTAGTGCAGGCCCTTCTTCAGCTCGCTCACCACCTGCACCGAGCGCAGCGAGTTCCCGCCGAGGGCGTAGAAATCGTCGTCGGCGCCGACCCGCTCCACCCCGAGGACATTCTCGAAGGCGCGGGCGACTTCGCCCTCCAGCCAGGTGGCGGGCTCGCGGAACTCCTTGGTCGTGAACTGCGGCTCCGGCAGCGCCTTGCGATCCAGCTTGCCCGAGGCGGTGAACGGCACGGTGTCGAGCACCAGCACGGTGCCGGGCACCATGTAGTCGGGCAGCTCGGTGGCAGCGTGGGCGAGCACGGCGTCGACGTCGACGGTGGCGCCGGCGGCGGGCACGAGGTAGCCGACGAGGCGGGCCGCGAGTCCTTCGCCGTACACCGCGGCGATCGCCCTGGCGACGGTGGGGTGTTCGCCGAGGACGGCTTCGACCTCGCCGAGTTCGATCCGCAAGCCGCGCAGCTTCACCTGGAAGTCGGTGCGGCCCAGGTACTCCAGCTCCCCCGTGCGCCGCCACTTGGCCAGGTCGCCGGTGCGGTACAGGCGTTTGCCCGCGGCGAAGGGGTCGGGTACGAAACGCTCGGCGGTCAGGCCGGGGCGCGACTGGTAGCCGCGCGCCGCCTGCTCGCCCGCGAGGTACAGCTCGCCCGCCACACCGGGCGGCACCGGCCGCAGCCGGGGGTCGAGCACGTACGCGCGCACGTTCCACACCGGACGGCCCATCGGGATGCTGCCCTCGTCGTCCGCCCGCACCGGGCGCGCCGTCGCGTGCAGGGTGAACTCGGTCGGACCGTAGAGATTGTGCAGGTCCGCGTCGGGCAGCACACGCCGGGCAGCGGCGACCACATCGCCGCCGAATGCCTCGCCGCCCACCAGCAACGCGCGCAGCGAATGCAGCGACTCGGCCGGGACCGCGTCGGCGAACGCCGCCAGCATCGAGGGCACGAAGGAGGTCATCGTGATCCGTTGCGCGGTGATGATTTCGGCGAGGTAGGCCGGATCGGCGTGACCATCGGACCTGGCGATCACCATCCGGGCGCCCGCCGCGAGGGTGCCGAACAGTTCCCACACCGACACGTCGAACGTCGCGGGCGTCTTGTACAGCACCGTGTCCTCGGGCGACAGGGCATAGGTTCCGATGATCCAGCTCAGCTGATTGAGCACCGCCCGGTGCGCCACGGCCACACCCTTCGGCCGCCCGGTCGAGCCGGAGGTGAAGAGCACGTAGGCGACATTGTCCGGCCGCAACGCCGCGGTCCGGTCGGCGTCGGTGAGGGGGGCGTCGTCGAACCCGGACAGATCCAGCCCGTCCAGACTCGTCAGCACCACCACCGGTTCGGCGGTCGCGAGGATGTAGTCGATGCGGTCGGCCGGATAGTCCGGATCGACCGGGACGTACCCGCCGCCCGCGGTGAGCACCGCGTACATGGCGACGACCTGGTCCAGGCTGCGGCGCATCTGCAGCGCCACCAGCGATTCCGGCCCGACCCCGCGGGCGATCAGCCAGCGGGCCAGCCGGTTCACCCGCGAGGCGAGTTCGGCGTAGGTCACCGACCGCTCGTCGAAGAGCACGGCGGTGCGGCCGGCGTGCGAGCGGGCGGCCGCAGCGAAGACCGAGACGAGGGTGGCGTCGGGATCGAGCGGGTGACCGGTGGAGTTCCACCGTGTGAGAACGGCTTCCCGCTCGTCGGTGTCGAGCAGGTCGATATCGTGCAGCGGCCGGCCGGGATCGGCGGTCAGCGCGCGCAGCAGGCGCTGCAGGCGGGCGACGATGGCGGTCACCGTGCCGGGATCGAACAGGTCGGTCGCGTAGCTGATCCCACCGTCGAGACCGGCGGGGGCGCCGGTGTCGTCGTAGGTGTCCGACACCGTGACCTGCAGGTCGAACAGCGAGGTACCGGTGTCGGCTTCGACGGCCGACACCGACAGCTCGGGCAGTTCGAAGTCCGCCGAGGCCAGGTTCTGGAAGGCCAACATCACCTGGAACAGCGGATGGTGGGCGTGCGAACGCACCGGGTTCAGTTCCTGCACCAGCCGTTCGAACGGCACATCCGCGTGCCCGAACGCCGCCAGGTCGGCGCCGCGCACGTGCTCGAGCAGCTCGGTGAACGACATGCCCGCCCGCACCCGGGTCCGCAGCACGAGGGTGTTGACGAACATGCCGATCAGGTCGTCGAGTTCGGGCTCGCCGCGGCCCGCGTAGGGCGTGCCGACCGCGACGTCGTCGGTGGCCGCCAGCCGGGCCAGCACCGCGGCCAGCGCGGTGTGGAAGACCATGAACAGCGTGGCGTTGTGCGCCCGGGCGACGCGTTGCAGATCGGCGTGCAGTGCGGCGTCGACGGTGAACGGCACGGTCGCCCCCGCATAGGACTGCACCGGCGGCCGGGGCCGGTCGGTCGGCAGTTCCAGTACCGCGGGCAGATCGGCCAGTTCCGCCTTCCAGAAATCGATCTGGGCCCGCAGCAGCGAGGCGGGATCGTCTTCGGTGCCGAGCACCGTGTGCTGCCAGATGGCGTAGTCCGCGTACTGGACCGGAAGCGGCGTCCACGCCGGGGCCTGCCCCTGCATACGGGCGGCGTAGGCCATCATCACGTCGCGAGCCAGCGGGCGCAGCGACGAGCCGTCGCCGGTGATGTGGTGCATGACCGCGGCCAGCACCCATTCGTCGCCGCCGAGATCGAACAACCGCAGCCGGAAGGGCACCTCGGAGGTCACGTCGAACACCTGTGACACGAAGGCCGAGACCGCCTCGGGGACGTCGGATTCCGCGATGGCGACGACCGGGATCGACGGCGCCGACTCCGCGGCGGGCAGCACCACCTGAGCGGGTTCCCCGCCCGCGTGCGGGTAGACGGTGCGCAGCACCTCGTGACGGCTCACCACGTCGCCGACGGCGGCCCGTAGCGCGTCCAGATCGAGGTGGCCGCGCAGGCGCATCACGATCGGGATGCTGTAGGCGGGCGAGTCCGGCTCGAAGCGGTTGAGGAACCACATCCGCTGCTGGGCGTAGGACAGCGGAATGCGCGGCGGGCGGGGCTGTTCGGTCAGCGCGACCCGGCCCACATCGGCGTGCGATTCCACGCGCGCGGCCAGCCGCGCCACGGTCGGGGCCTCGAAGATCATCTGCACCGGGACGGTCGTGTCCAGCGCGGCGCCGACCCGGGCAGCCACCCTGGTCGCGATCAGGCTGTTGCCGCCCAGTTCGAAGAAGTCGTCGTCGGCGCCCACCGCTCGGTCGATGCCGAGCACGTCGCCGAACACGGCGGCCACGATCTCTTCCACCGGCGACTCCGGCGCGCGGAACCGCCTGGCCTGCAACACCGGAGCGGGCAGGGCGCGGCGGTCGAGTTTGCCGTTGGGCGACAACGGGACCTCGTCGAGCACCATCACCGCCGCGGGCACCATGTAGGACGGCAGCACCTCGGCCAGGGCGGCGCTCAGTTCCGCGCCGGTGACCTCGGCCCCGGCGGCGGGGACGACGTAGGACACGAGCATCGTCGGTCCCGCGCCCTCGCGACGCGGCACCGTCGCGGCGAAGGAGATGTCCTCGCGCGCGTCGAGCACCGCGTCGATCTCGCCCAGTTCGACCCGGAAGCCACGAATCTTGACCTGGAAGTCGTTGCGTCCGACGAAGGCCAGGCGGCCGTCGGTGGTCCAGCGCACCATGTCACCGGTGCGGTACATGCGCTCGCCCGGTGCACCGAACGGGCACGGCACGAAGCGGGCCGCGCTGACGGCGGGCTTGTTCAGGTAGCCGCGCGCCGATGCCGGGCCGGCCAGGTACAGCTCACCGGCCACGCCGGCGGGCACGGGCCGCAGCCGTCCGTCGAGCACGAGCGCCCGGATGCCCGGCAGCGGAATGCCGATGGTGGGCCGGTCGCCCGGCCGCACCCGGCGCGCGGCCGTGGCGATGATGGTGGCCTCGGTGGGCCCGTATAGCACCCGGAACTCGCGCCTGCGGGCCCGGTCGGTGCCCGCCCAGCGCCGCACCAGATCCTCGGGGACCTGCTCGCCGCCGGACATGACCAACCGCAGATCGTCCAAGCCGTCCGGGTCGACCGAGGCCAGGGCGGCCGGAGTCACGAACGCGTGGGTGACGCGCCGGGTGCGCAACAGGTCGGCCAGTTCGCCACCGCCGTAGGTCCCGGTCGGGGCGATCACCAGGGTGGCCGAGGCACTGACCGCGGTCAGGATCTCGAGCAGCGACGCGTCGAAGGACGGGGAGGCGAAATGCAGGACACGGGCGGCGGGGGTGAGCTCGGTGTCCGCGCGTTGGCCCGCGTGGAAGTCGGCGATGCCGGTATGGCTGACGGCCACGCCCTTGGGCACACCGGTGGAACCGGAGGTGAAAACCACGTAGGCCACGTTCTCCGCACGCAGCGGGCGCGTCCGCTCGTCGTCGGCGATCGGCGCGGCCGACACCGCCTCGAGCCGGGCGAGGACGCCGGGCTCGTCGACGACGATCCAGTCCGCCGCACCGGGCAGCTCGGCACGGGCGCCGGTCACCGTGATCCCCAGGGCGGCGCCGGATTCGGTGACCATCTGCTCGATGCGGGCGGCCGGGTAGGCGGGGTCGACCGGGACGTAGACCGCGCCGGACTTCACCACCGCCCACCAGGCGACGACCGATTCCACCGACCGCGCCATCGCGACCAGCACCGGGATCTCCGGCCCCGCGCCCTCGGCGATCAGCAGCCGGGCCAGCCGGTTGGAGCGTTCGTCGAGTTCGGCATAGGTCAGGTCGATGTCACCGGCGATAATCGCTGTGCCGCTGCGGTTCTGGCGAACGGCTGCCGCGAACAGCTCGGGCAGCGTGGCGGGCGAGTCCGTCTCGGGACGTTCGCCGACGCGCGCGACCAGGTCGTCGTATTCGCCTTCGGCCAGCCACTCGATGTCGCCGACCGGTGCGGCGGGGTCGGCGGCGATCCCGGTCAGCAGACGAGTCAGCCGGTCGGCGAAGCCCGCCACCGTGTCCTCGTCGAAAAGGTCGCGGGCGAACATCATCTGGCCCGAGACGCCCTGGGCGTCCCCGGATTCGCCGTACTCGTCGGAGAGCACCAGTTGCAGGTCGAACTGGCTGACGCCGGTGTCCACATCGGCGCGCGAGACGACGACCTCCGGCAGCGCGACCTCCACGTTCGACAGATTCTGGAACGCCAGCGCCACCTGGAACAGCGGATGGTGCGAGCCCGAGCGGTCGGGATTGAGTTCCTCCACGACGCGCTCGAACGGCACGTCGGCGTGTTCGAAGGCACGCAGATCGGTGTCCCTGGTGCGGTGCAGCAGGCCGGTGAACGGCTCCCCCGCCTCGACCGGGGTCCGCAGCACCAGCGTGTTGACGAACATGCCGACCAGATCGTCGAGTCCCTGCTCGCCGCGACCGGCGATCGGGGTGCCGATCACCACGTCGTCGGTGTCGCTCAACCGCCCGAGCAGGACGGCCAGGGCCGCGTGCACGACCATGAACAGCGACGCGCCCTGCTCATGCGCCAGCTCCAGCAGCTTGCGGTGGACCTCCGGTGCGATCCGGAACGGCACCCGGCCACCCGCCAGCGAGGACGTCGCGGGCCTGGGCCGGTCCGTGGGCAGGTGCAGCTGGTCCGGGGCGCCCTCCAGGGTCGAGCGCCAGAACTCCAGCTGCTCGGCCAGCAGCGACTCGGGATCGTCGGCCGAGCCGAGCACCTGCCGCTGCCACAGCGCGTAGTCCGCGTACTGGACCGGCAGCGGCTCCCACACCGGGGCGTGACCCGCGGCCCGCGCGGTGTAGGCGACCATCACGTCGCGGGCCAGCGGTCCCATCGACTGGCCGTCTCCCGCGATGTGGTGCACGACCATGACCAGCAGGTACTCCCCTTCCCCCGCGGCGCGGCCACGACCTGCGACCTCGAAGAGGCCGACGCGCATGGGCACTCGCGTGGTCACGTCGAAACCCGCGCGCATGAACTCGCCGACGGCGGCGGCGACCGCCTCCTCCCGCGCGGGCGGAACCCGGGTCAGGACCGGTTCCGGATCGTCGAGTATCAGCTGGTGGGGTTCGCCCGCGGTCTCCGGGTAGATGGTGCGCAGCACCTCGTGCCGGTCGACCACGTCGCGTAGCGCCGCCTCGAGCGCGGCGATGTTCAGCCGGCCCGACAGCCGCAGCACGACCGGGATGTTGTAGGCCGCCGAGTCGGGCTCGAAGCGGTTGAGGAACCACATCCGCTGCTGGGCCAGCGACAACGGCACGACCTCCGGGCGGACACCCGCGGTGAGCGCCACCCGGCCACGACCGCCGAAGGTGCGCGCGAGCTCGGCCAGCGCGCCGACGGTGGGCGCCTCGAACACCGCGCGTACGGGCACCCGAGCGTCCAGCGCCGCGCCGATTCGCGCCGCCACCAGCGAGGCGCTCAGCGAATCGCCGCCGAGGGCGAAGAAGTCGTCGTCCACGCCGACCCGTTTCACCTCGAGCACATCCGCGAAGGCGGCGGCGACCACGCCCTCCAGCCACGAACTCGGCGCGCGGAACTCGCGCGCGGCGAACTCGGGCTCGGGCAGCCGATCGCGATCGAGCTTGCCGGTGGCGGTCATCGGCACCTCGTCGAGCACGATCACCGCGTGCGGCACCATATAGGCGGGCAGCGTCCTGGTCAGCGCCTCGCGCAACTCGTCGCCGGACACACTGGTCCCCTCGACCGCCACCACGTAGGACACCAGCAACACCGGACGCCCCTTGCCCGAGCGCGGCACCGTGACCACCCAGGCGACCTCCGGCCGCGCGCCCAGGGCCGCGTCGATCTCGCCCAGCTCGATCCGAGTACCGCGGACCTTCACCTGGAAGTCGTTGCGGCCGAGGAACTCCAGCTCGCCCGACGCGGTGCGGCGCACCATATCGCCGGTGCGGTACATCCGGCGTCCCGGTTCGCCGAACGGACAGGCCACGAAGCGGGCCGCGCTCATCCCGGGTTTACCGATATACCCGTCGGCCAGCCCGACGCCGAACAGATACAGTTCACCGGCGACACCGTCGGGCACCGGGCGCAGCCAGGTGTCGAGCACCGTTGTCGCGACCGGGCCGACCGGGCGGCCGATGGTGATCGGCAGGCCGGGGTGCAGCGGCCCGCTCGCGGTCGCCCAGATAGTCGACTCGCTGGGGCCGTAGAGGTTGATCATGGTGCGGTTCGGCGCCCACCGCTCGACCAGTTCCGGGCCGACCGGCTCGCCGGCCGTCGCCAGCACCCGCAGCTCGTCCATGCCCGCCGTCCCGTCGTCGGGCACCGTGGCCAGGGCGGACGGGGTGAGCACCGCGTGCGAGACGTGTTCGCGGCGCATCAGTCGCGCCAGTTCGGGGCCGCCGTAGACGTCCGCGGGCGAGATCACCAGCCTGCCGCCGGAGCCGTGGGCCATCAGCAGTTCGAACACCGAGGCGTCGAAGCTCGGCGAAGCGACCTGCAGCACCGCCGAATCCGGTCCGACGCCGAGGTAGCGACGCTGGGCGGCCACCAGATCGGCCAGACCACGATGACCGACCAGCACGCCCTTCGGGATACCCGTGGAGCCGGAGGTGTAGATCAGATACGCGATGGCCTCGATCGGGACGGGGCCGCCGCGTTCGGCATCGGTGATCGGGCCGGAGGGCATCGCCTCGATCGCCCGCAGGGTCCGCTCGTCGTCGACGAGCAGCCAGTCGATGGCCGTGGGCAGCCGATCGGCCGAGGCGGTGTCGCTCACGCCCGCCCGCGCGCCGGAGTCGGTGACCAGGAACCTGATGCGGTCGGCGGGCAGTCCGGGGTCGACGGACAGGAAGGTCGCGCCGGTCTTGGCGACCGCCCACAGCGTGAGCGTGGCCGCCGTCGATCGCGGAAGCGCGCAGGCGACAACGGTTCCCGGCCGGACACCGCGGCCGAGCAGGACCCGGGCGAGCCGGTCGGATCGTTCGTCCAGCTGCCGGTAGGTCATGACCTGCCCGACCTGCTCGTCACCGGTCGCCGCCTGCTCGTCGCCGGTCGCCGGTCGCTCACCGTAGACGACCGCGGGGGCGTCGGGCGCCGACGACGCGGAGGCAGCGAGGAGTGCGGGCAGCGTGCGCGGTGTGATCCGCTCGGCGTCGAGTTCGGGCCAGGTCACGCCCGGCTCCTCGGTGATCGGCAGATCACCGAGCCGGTCGTCCGGGGTGTCGGCGATCCTGCGCAGCAGTTCGACGAAGCGCTCCAGGATCAGGCGCGCCTGGGCGGTGTCGAAGTCGTGTTCGAGAAAGCGCAGGGTCGTGTGCAGTGCCGGGGTGCCGTCCTCGGCGTAGGTCGGCGTGATGACCAAGCTCAGCGGGAACGGCGTGGCGTCCACGCCGGTGATCTCCTCGACGCGCAGCCCCGCCGAGTCGACGAGTTGCTGCAGCGCGGGGCGATCGACCGGGAAGGACTGGAAGGCGATCGCGGTGTCGAACAGCTCGGACACTCCGGCGCTGCGCAGGATGTCGGGCAGGCCGATGAAGTGGTGATCCAGCATGCGGGCCTGCGTGGCCTGGATGTCGGTCAGCAGTTCCCGCAGCGAGGCGGTCGGCTCGAGCCGGACACGCATCGGGATGGTGTTGAGATACATGCCGAGCGCCTGGTCGACCATCGGCAGTTCCGGTGGCCTGCCGGAGACCGCGGAGCCGAAGATCACTTCGGTGTCCCCGGTCAGCACCCGCAGGTTCAGGGCCCAGGCCGCGGCGATGGCCACGTTGACCGTGACAGCGGCCTCGGCGGCAACCCGGCGCAGGCGTTCGTAGTGGCTCGCGCTCAGTTCGGCCTCGACCTCGGCCGCCGCGGCGGCGGCGGGCCGACCGGTCGCGCGGGCGACTCGGGTCGGCGAATCCACCTGCGCGAACTCGTGGGCCCACGCGACCTCGGCGGCGGCCCGGTCCCGGCCGGTGAGCCAGACCAGGTAGTCGCGGTAGGAGGGGGCGGAACCGGCCACGCCGATCAGGGCGGGCGAGCCGTAGTACTCGAGCAGTTCGCCCAGCAGCAGCGGCATCGACCAGCCGTCCAGGATCACATGGTGATTGGTGATGAGCAGCCGCCACTGCCCCGCGCCGACGCGGATCACCGTGAAGCGGATCAACGGCGGCCGGGACAGATCGAAACCTTCGGCCGCGTCGGCCGCCGCCAGCGCCTCGGCCTCGGCGTGCACCGCCGCGTCTGTGCCATCGAGGCGGACCTCGCGGAAGGCGACCTCCGCGTGCGCGAGCACGATCTGGCACGGGCCGGAGGCGGTCTCGGCGTAGGCGGCGCGCAGGATGTCGTGCCGGTCGACGAGTGCCTGCGCGGCGCGGCGCAATCGGCCGGGATCGATGTCGCCGGCGAAGGCGATGACCGTCTGCACGGTGTAGGTGTCGCCCGCGTCCGGGTCGTACACGGAGTGGAAATGGATGCCGGACTGCATGGGCGAGAGCGGCCACACGTCGGCCACCGCGCCGTAGCGGTGCTCGAGACGGGCGATATCGGTCTCGGTCAGCGGCACCAGCGGGAAGTCCGCGGGACGCGCGTGTCCGTCGCGCCGTGGTCCGGACGGACGGGCCTGCGGCTCGACGGCCGGGGAATCCGACGCGATCCGAGCCTTCGCCGCCAAGCCCGCGACCGTCTTCGCGTCGAACACGTCGTGCGGCGTGATGATCAGTCCGGCGGCCTTGGCCAGGGCCACCAGGCGCATGGAGACGATGCTGTCGCCGCCGAGGGTGAAGAAGTTGCTCTCGGCGCTCACGCTGTCGCGGTCGAGTTGCAGGACCTCGGCGAACAGCCGGGCCATGATCTGCTCGGCGGGGGTGGCGGGCGCGCGGCCCGGCGTCATGTCGACCTGGAAGTCACGCTGCCGCAGCACATTGCGGGCGATCTTGCCCGAGGTGGACAGCGGCATGGAGTCCAGCGCCACGATGGCGGCCGGGTTCATGTAGTGCGGCAGCGCGGCCGCGAGATCGTCGTGCAGGGCCCGGATATCCAGTGCCGCACCGGGAACCGGAACGACATAGGACACCAGGACGGGCTCGCCCGCCGGTCCTGGGCGCACGATGGTCGCGGCGCTCGCGACGCATTCATGGCGGGTCAGGTGCGCGTCGATCTCCTCCGGCTCGATCCGCAGGCCGTGGATCTTGACCTGTTGGTCGTTGCGGCCGAGGTATTCCAGCTCCGGTCCGGCGGGACCGCGCACCCAGCGCACCGCGTCACCGGTGCGGTACAGGCGTGCGCCGTCGCCCGTGGCGGGGTCGGCAACGAATCGGGAGGCGGTCTGGCCGGGGCGACCGAAGTAGCCGCGCGCCAGCCCTGGCCCGCCGAGGTAGAGCTCACCGGTCACGCCGACCGGGACCGGGCGCAGCCAGTGGTCGAGCACGGCCACCGACACCCCGGGGATCGGGGCGCCGATGGTCACCGGCTCTCCCGGCCGCAGCGCGTCCGAGCCGGTGGCCCAGATGGTGGCCTCGGTCGGGCCGTAGTGGTTCATCAACCGGCGGCCGGGCGCCCAGCGGTCGACCGTGTCCGAGCCGGTGGCTTCGCCGACGACGGCGATTGTTGTGAGATCGGGTACCCGCGCCGGGTCGAGGGTGTTCAGCACCGACGGGGTGATGATGGCGTGCGAGACGCGCTGCTCGATCAGCAGAACCTCGAGGTCGGGGCCCGCGTAGGCCTCCGGCGGTGCCACCACCAGGCAGGCGCCCACGCTGTGCGCGAGCAGCAGCTCCGAGACGCAGGCGTCGAACCCCGGTGAGGCCACGTTCAATACCGTCGCCTCCCGGTTCACCGCGAAGGACTCGGCCTGCGCGGCGACCAGACCGGCCAGGCCGCGATGCGTCACCTGCACGGCCTTCGGCTTGCCGGTCGAACCGGAGGTGTAGATCACATAGGCCGTGTGGTCGGTACGGAGATCGGGTGCGCGCGACTCGGGCGCCGCATCCGCTTCGACCGCATCCGTTTCGATGCCGTCGTCGAGGACGACCCATTCGACCGTGTCCAGGAGTCCGCGCGCCGTCGTCGTGAGCGTGATGCCCAGCGAACTGCGGGAGTCCTTCAGTAGTCCGTCGATGCGTTCGGCCGGGTGGGTGGGGTCGATCGGGACGAAGGCCGCACCGGTCTCGGCCACCGCCCACATCGCGATGATCAGCTCGGGCGAACGCGGAAGGGCGAGGGCGACGAACGATTCCGGGCGTGCGCCGCGCGCCGCCAGCACCCCGGCCAGGCGGGACGCGCGCTGATCGAGTTCGCGGTAGGTCAGCGAGGTCTCGCCGAAGCGGACGGCCTCGTCGTCGGGGTGGGCGCGCACGCTGTCGGCGAGGATGTCGCGCAGGGTGCGTTCGGTGACCTGCGGCTCGGCCCCCACCGAAAGCAGCGCCGCGCGTTCGCCGTCCCAGCAGGTGCGCAGTTCGGCGACCTTGGCGGCGGGATCGGTGACCAGCTGGGTCAGGATCAGCTCGAAGCGTTCCAGCAGCGTGCGGGCCTCGTCGACATCGAACCGATCGATGGAGAAGCGCAGCGTCACCGTGTGGCTGTCGGGCTCGCCGAGCGCCTCGGCGCCCGCGCGCATCGGCCGCGGCGGGGTGACCTGCAGGCTCAGTGGATACGGTGTCGCGTCGTGGGCGTCGACGTCGACCAGGCGCAGCCCCGCGCCGCTGAGATCCCCGGCCAGTTCCCGTTGATCGAGCGGATAGGACTCGAGCACCGTCACCGTGTCGAACATGTCGGCGACACCGGTTTCGCGCTGGAGTTCGGCCAGACCGACATGGCGGTGGTCGAGCATGGCGGCCTGCTCGGACTGCACACGGGTCAGCAGGTCGCCGATCGTCTCGCCGGGATCAAGGCGGACCCGCACCGGCAGGGTGTTGATGAACAGGCCGACCATGCGCTCCACCCCGGCCAGCTGCGGCGGGCGATGGGAGACCGTGTTGCCGAACACCACATCCGAGCGACCGGTCAGCACGGTGAGCAGCAGAGCCCAGGCGGTCTGGATCGCGGTGTTCGCCGTGACGCCGTGGGAACGGCCGAGCGCGAGCACCGCTGCGCTGGTGGCGGGATCCAGGCGCAGCCCCACGTCGCCGTTGTGCGCGGTGACGACGCGATCCGTGCGGCCGGTGACCCGGGTCGGGCTCTCGATGCCGTCGAGCATCCGGCGCCACGCCGCCGTCGCGGCGGCGTCGTCCTGCGCCGACAGCCACTGGAGATAGTCCCGGTAGGAGCGGGCGGGTCCGAGTTCGGCCGGATCGCCGCCGGTGCGGTAGGCAGTCAGCAACTCGTGGATCAGCAGCGGCATGGACCAGCCGTCGAGCACGATGTGATGGTTGGTCACCAGCAGCTGGTATTCCTCGGAGCCGGTGCGCACCAGATGGAACCGCAGCAGCGGCGGGTGCGCGGGATCGAACGGCGCGGCCGCCACAGCGGCCAGCCTGCGCAGCTCCGCTTCGCGAGCACGGGGGTCGTCGATGCCGGTGATGTCGTAGGAGCTCCAGTCCACCTCGACATCGCGCAACACGATCTGGCGTGGTCCCGAGGGACTTTCGACGAAAGCGGCGCGCAGGCTGTCGTGCCGGTCGACGACCAGTTGCGCCGCGCGACGCATCCGATCGGTGTCCACCTCGCCCGCGAAGCTCAGCGCGGCCTGCACGGTGTAGCCGTCCGCGCCGTCGACGTCGTAGACGGCGTGGAACAGCAGCCCGGACTGCAGGGCCGTCAGCGGCCACACATCGGTCATCGACGGGTACTCGCGCTGCCACGCGTCGATGTCCTCGGCGGTCACCTCGACCAGCGCGAAGTCCGACGGGGTGTAACCGCCCGCGGATTCCGAACGCACATGCCGGGCCAGCGCGCGCAGGGCCTGCACCCACAGGTCCGCGAGTTCCTCGACTTCGGCGGCGCTCAGGATCTGCGCGGCGAACTCCCAGGTCGCCTCGAGTTCGAGACCGTCGGGGCCGTCTTCGGCGATCGCGTTCACGTCCACCACGGCGGGCAAGGCCATCCGTGGGTCGGTGGTCGAGGTCAACGCGTCGAACTCCGGAGTGGGTGCCCACGCCCCCGACCGGTCGCGGACACCCACCCGGCCCAGATAGTTGAAACTGATCTGGGGTTCCGGTGCCCCCGCGAGTTCGGCGGCTCCCCGGGGATCGAGCCTGCGCACCATGCCGAATCCGATGCCGTTGTCCGGCACCGCGCGCAGCTGTTCCTTCACCCGCTTGATGGCCAGCCCCGCCGCCGGGCCACCGGCGAACGCCTCGTCGAGATCGATCCCGCGCAGGTCGAGGCGGATCGGGAAGCGCGTGGTGAACCAACCCACCGTCGCGCCGAGGTCGGCGCCGGGCACGGCCTGTTCCTCACGACCGTGGCCTTCCAGCGAGATCAGCTCACCGGCCACCGCCGTGCCGCGTTCTCGCCGCCACTCGCTCAGTGCCAGCACCAGCGCCGTCAGCAGCGGATCGTTGGCGCCGCCGTGGTACCGGGCCGCGACGGTGGTCAGCACCGCCTCTGTGACGTCGGCCGGCACCCGGGTACGCACCGTGCCCGCGGTGGCCCCGACGTCGCGGCGCGGATCGAGCCGACGCGAACCGAGCAGCCGATCACCCGGCGCCAGCACGTCCTTCCACCACTCGAGCTCGGCCGCGCGCCGGCGCGGGGCCTGCTCGACCAGACCGTGCAGCCAGCGGCGCATCGACGTGGCGGGTGCGCCCACCAGCGGTTCACCGCCTTCCTCGACCTGGCACCAGGCGTGTCCGAGATCGGCGAGCAGGTTCCGCCACGACACCGCGTCGACGGCCAGATGGTGGACCACCAGCCACAGCAGGTCGGGTCCGTGCTCGTGGTCGGCCGAGGACCTGGCCGAGGTCGACTCCGTGCTGCGGAGCCGGACCGCCTGCACCAGCACGCCACGGGCGGGATCGAGCCGATCGGCCGCGGCCTGCAGGTGCGCGTCCACCTCGGCGGCGTCGCGGCGCTCGAGCCGGACGTCGGTCAGAAGAGTCTCGGCGGCAACCGATCCCGGCTCGAGCACATCGACGAACCGGTCCACCGACTTCGCGCCGCGCAGCACCGCGCGCAGCATGTCGTGGTGATCCAGCACCGCCTGCAATGCCCGCACCAGATCGCCGCGCCGCACCCCGTCGGGCAGCGTCACCAGCGCGGCCTGGGCGAAGCGGTCGAAATGACCGCGCTCGAGCATCGCGTGCATGATCGGCGACAACGGCATCGCCCCGACACCGCCGCCGGGCAGTTCGGGCAGCCCTGGGCCGCTGCCGGACTCGGTGGCGGTCGCGGCCAGCGCGGCCACGGTCTTCTGGTCGAACACGTCCTGAGTGGAGAAGTTCACGCCCACGGCCTTGGCCCGCGCCACCAACTGGATCGACAGGATGCTGTCACCGCCGAGAGCGAAGAAGCTGTCGTCGGCGCTGACCTGGCGCGCACCGAGCACCTCGCAGAACAGCCCCGCGATCAGATTCTCCTTCGGCGTGGCCGGGGGGCGGCCCGCCGGGGCGCTGCTGAACTCGGGTTCGGGCAACGCGGCGCGATCCACCTTGCCGAAGGCGTTGGTCGGCATGCTCTCCATGGGCATGATCACCGCCGGGACCATGTGCGGCGGAAGGGATTCGCGCGCGTACCGCTGGAGCTCGACCACATCGAGCTGCCGGTCGCGCACCGGCACCACATAGGACACCAGCACGGTGACGTCCGCCTGATTGTGCGCGGGGACCGTGACCGACATGTCGACGTCCTCGTGCCCGGTCAACGCGGCGTCGATCTCGCTCGGCTCGATCCGGTAGCCGCGGATCTTGACCTGGAAATCGCTGCGTCCCATCAGTTCCAGCGCCAGGTCCGCCCCTTCGCCGACCCAGCGCGCGAGATCGCCGGTGCGATACATCCGCTCCCCCGGCGCGCCGTAGGGGTCGGCGACGAACCTGGCCGCCGACTCGGCGAGCAAGTGGCTGTACCCGCGGGCCATCCCCGGACCCGCGAGGTACAACTCACCCGCCGTGCCTTTCGGCACGGGCTGCAGGGTCCGTCCCAGCACCATGGCCGCCACCCCGCGGATCGGACCACCGACGGTGAGGCCACGGTCCGGGCGGATGTGCGCACCCACCGCGGTCACCGTGGTCTCCGTCGGTCCGTATTCGTTGAACATCGTCACCGCGCGCGACCACCGGTCCACCACGTGCGGCGGGCACACGTCGCCCCCGACCACGACGACGCGCAGTGCGGTCAGTGGTTCCGGATCCACCGTCGCCAGCATCGCCGGCGTCAGGGTCAGATGAGTCACCTTCGTCGCGGCGAGCAGGCCGGTGAGTGCCTCCCCGCCGATCACCTCCGGCGGCACGACCACCAGCGCCGCCCCATTGGCGAAGCAGGTGAGGAACTGTTCCATCGACGCGTCGAAGCTCGGCGAAAGTGCGTAGGAGATGCGCGAATTCGGCTCGATTCGGTAGGTCTCGGTGCGGTCGGCGATGAGGTTCGCCAGACCGGCGTGACTGAGGTACACGCCCTTCGGGACACCCGTGGAGCCCGAGGTGTAGGTCAGGTAGGCGAGGTTCGCCGGGCGCAGCGGACGGACGCGCTCGGCGTCGGTGACCGGCTCGCCCGAGAGGGTCACGCAGGCACGCGATGTCGCCGGATCGTCGAGCACCACCGCCCGTACCCGCTCCGGCAGCCGGGGCAGGTATTCCTCGAGGGTGAAGGCCACCCGCGCACCGCTGTCGGTCATCATGTGCTCGATCCGCTTCGGCGGATACTCCGGGTCCACGTGCACGATGGCGGCGCCGCACTTGGCGATGGCCCACGCCGCGGTGATCGACTCCATCGATCGCCGGATCAGGATCGCCACCGCGTCGTCCGGGCCGCAGCCCAGCGCGATCAGGTGCCGGGCCAGCCGGGACGAGCGCGCGTCGAGTTCGGCGTAGGTGACCGCGTGGCCCGCGGAGACGATCGCGGTGGCCGACGGGTCGCGGCGCGCACCCTCGGTCAGGATGTCGGGCAACAGCCGGGGTTCGACGCCCTCGCGTCCGCGCACCGGAAGCAGTTCGGCCCGCTCCTGGTCTTCGAGCAGCGGCAGCCGGCCGACCTGGTATTCGGTCCCGCCCGCGAGGAACTCGTGCAGGAACATCAGGAACCGGTGATGGTGAGCGGCCAGGTCCTCGGCGCTGTAGACCTCCGGGTTGCCCTGGAAGTCGATGTGGGTGTTCTCCCGGCCCGCGCCGGGATAGAGATTGATGAACAGATCGGCGGTCGGACCCGATGTCAGCACGTTCAGGCGGGCGGTCGTCTTGCCGAAGACCACCTCGTTCTCGATCATCATGAGGTTCACGGCCGGGCCGAAGGACGCCGCCTCGTCACGGGCGATGCCCATATCGTGGAAGATGTCCTCCTGGCGGTAGCGCTGCCTGCGCAGGGCGCTGGTCAGTTCGCTCTGGGTGGTATCGATCAGTTCGCCGACAGTGCGCGGGGTGACCCGCAGCCGCAACGGCACCACATTGGCGACCATGCCGCCGGAGCGGCGCAGCACCGCCGAATGCCTACCCGACACCGGCAAACTCAGCAAAACCTCGTCACTGCCGGTCATCCGGCCCAGGTAGGCCGCGAAGGCCGCGACCACCACCGGGGTCACACTGCCGCCGCGGGCGAGCACCACCTCGTCCACCAGGCGCGCTGTCTGTTCCGGCAACGCCCGGCTGATCAGTACCGGATGGATCGTCGGCTTGCCCACTCGACCGGCCAGACTCACCACCGGTGGCGCACCGGCCAGATGTTCGGTCCAGTACCGGCGGTCGTTGGCGAAGCGCTCCGATTCCCGGTACGCCAGATCCTGCGCGGTGATCTCGCGCAGATCCTGGGCCGTCGCGGGCGGTGCGTCCTCGCCGCGCACCCATGCGTTGTAGAGCTGGGTGATCCGGCGCAGCATGGTGACCGCCGCGTAGCCGTCCAGCGCGATGTGGTGGGCGCGCTGGTACCACAGATAGTGGTCGGCGCCGACCTGATAGATGACGCTGGTCATCAGGCGGTCGTTGCGCAGGTCCAGCGGGGACGAATAGTCCTGCACCATCAGGCGATGCGCGGTCGCGACCGGGTCGGCGTGCCCGCGCAGATCCACCTCGGTCACCGGCGAGTCGAAATCGTAGTCGACCCACTGCAGCGGCTCCCCGTCGATCTCGACCAACCGCAGGTGCCCGGACCCGAACTCGCGGCCGGCGATGCGGCAGGCCTCGATGAGCAACTCCGGGAACAGCTCGCCGGTGATCTCGACGTACTGCGCCACCGAGATCGGCGACGACCCGGTGAGGTGCTGAGCGAACCAGATCCCGCGTTGCGCGGCGGTCAGCCGGAACGGCTCGGGCTCGGTCGATGCCGCTGTCTCCGCACCGGCGAATTCCGCACCCGAATTGTTACCCACCCCTGGATCGTTATCCTCTGCGAGGCGATTCGACGTTCCGAATGCCGAGGAGACGGACCGCTTCCGATTACCGCCGGGATTGCGCTCGAGCTGGCTCACTGGACCTCCCGTTGATTTCGTTGTCCGAAAGCAGTGGGTTCCTCCCGACCGACTGCTCCCGAAAGTCCGGCCACCGTTCGCCAGGAATGCGCCCCGGAAATACGGGGATGTAGGTGCCGAATAGCTGTCGAACCAAGCTTTCAGGGCTGCTGCATGGTTGCGGACACCATCGTCCGGCGACCGCGGTGAATGCGGCTCGAATTACGTTGATGTCATTTTCCGGCGCTCGATCACCACCGCGGGCGCGACCCCCGTCGCTCGGCTCGGCCCGATCGCAGGCGCGAGCTGTCACGGAATATCACCGCAGGTGTGGTTCCCGGTGAAAGCCGCGGTCAGCGTGACGGCTACGGCCCGGAAAGGAGTCGCCCGCCGGACATCGTGCGCACAGGCCCCCGGCATGGGGAGGACCAGGGTCGGGCGCGACGTGCTCGAATCGGACGTCGTTGGAGTTCATCGGTGGCACCGATCGCCTTCTGGACGTTGCGTGACTGGGTATCGGTCGGTTCCGCACCAGCCCGGCGACGACGCTGTCGCCGAACGTGTGCTGTGGATTCGCTCCGCAACCCCGACTATTGGGAGGATCCGTTTGGTGCCGGTCTACGGTAAGTCACTACGGACCGGCTGCCGCCGAGTCGTGTTCTGTTCTCGACGACTGGTTGGAATCGCCATCGTATCCACGGCCGACACGCTCCGCAATGGCCCTTCCCCACGCCGGAATCGGAATCCGACACCATTTCGATACAAAAAGGTCCCGGCAAGGTGAACGTGCCGCAATTCCTTCGGTAGCGGACGCACCGATAAGTTACTTCCGAACGGCGGAGTCCGGGAAACGCGCGCGAACGGCCTGGCGCCCCTGTCGGTACCGACAGGGGCGCCAGGCCGTTGTGCAATTGTGTCCGGCGAGGCGGATCAGACCGATGCCCCCGCAGGCTCTTCGGCCGTCCCGGCTTCCTCGAGATCCGGCATCGGGCGCAGGCGGTCGACGATGAAGACGAACACCAGAGAGATGGCGCCCCAGATCAGGAAGGTGACCAGATGTCCGCCGACGGTGTCGCCGCCGAAGTACAGGATGGAGCGCGCGGATTCGACCGCGGCGGGCATGGGCAGGACCTCGTGCAGGAAGCGGAAGATCTCCGGCTCCATATAGATGGACATGGCACCGCCGGACGCGGGTACGCCGAGGAACATCAGCACGGCGATCACCGGAACGACCGCGAGCAGTCCGATCAGGCGGACGAACACGGTGGTGAACATCGCCGTGCAGAAGATCGCCACGATTCCGGTGCCCACCAACTCCGGGAAGTGGCCGTCGACCGCGCCGACGAGCGGGTCGGCGATGAGCCACAGAACCACCGACATGACGACCGACCAACCGGCCACGACCGGCAACAGGTTGCGCGGCCGCATTGCGGGCGGGAAGGCGTTGGCGGCGACCACGATGATCATGAAGCCGGACATGATCCAGCCCATCGCCACATACAGCGAGACGGTGCCGGTGGTGTCCTCGACGCCGAGCGGGGCCAAGTCCTCGGTTCCCAGCGTCAGCTGTGAACCCGCGGCGACCTGGGCGAACACTCGCGCGACCACCTGCTGCTGGCTCATGCCCGCCGCGCCGTTGGTGATCAGCGTGGCCTCCGGAGTGGCGGCCGAGGGCAGCACGTAGGCGGCGACGATGTCACGATCGCGCACCTGTTCGCGCGCGGCCTCGGCATCGTCGAGAGCGCGCAGGTCGAACAGCCCGGTCATGTTCTGTTCCAGACCGGTGACCATCATCCTGGCCTGCTCGGCGGTACCGCCGACGATGGCGACCGGCATGTCCTTGGGCGCGGGCTGGTACATGGCGCCGAGCATCGTCGACAGCATGAGCACCAGCATCGCCAGCGGGAAGAAGGCCAGTGTGGTGTAGAGAACCGGCTTGCGGGCCGGCTTGCCGCCGGTCAGTGAGAACATGGTCGGCTCGGGGCCGGTGGCGTCCGGGTCGCGGCGGCGCTTGACGAGGTCGAGCAGTGCGGTCAGGCCGAGGCCCGCGGCGGCGCCGATGAGGAGCACGACCACGTACTCGCCCACGCCGTTGCCGCCGAAGTAGATCACCGAGCGCAGCGACTCGCCGATCGCCGGCGCGGGCAGGAAATTGTGCAGCCACGGGTACAGCGAGGGCAGGGTGTAGATCGACATGCCCATGTTCGAAGCGGGCACGCCCAGCACCATGACGAACAACATGCCCACCAGGACCGCCATCGGCCCGAAGACGCGGGTGAAGAACAGCTGCACCAGCCCGACGGCGGTGACCGTCAGGAATCCGAGGCCGAGGATGTCGAGCGTGTGGCCGTGCACAGCGCCCAGCAACGGCCCCGCCACCAACCACACCAGGAACGCGGTCGACGCGGACCAGCCGACCATCAGCGGCAGGAACCGCCGCAGCCGCAGCAGATGCGGAGCCGAGGAGAGCATCAGGCTCAACGGCATGTATCCGGCCAGCATGAGCGCGGTGGTCATGAACATCGGCGCCAGGCCCGCGCTGTCGTTGCCGGGCAGCGGCGCCAGATCCTCGGCGCTGAACTCGATCCCCAGCCCGAGCAGCTGCGGCGCGAGCAACTGGGTGACGGTCCCGGACTGGGAAGCCCCCGCCGCACCCGCGGTGTAGAGCTTCGCCGGGGCGGCCTCACCCTGCTGCGGCAGCGCGACCGCACCCGAGACCTCCCGGTCGAGCACCAACCGCTCGGCGTCGGCGCCGGTGGCGACCACTCGCACGTCGACCGCGTCGGGGTCGGCGGCCTCCAGCGTCTCGGCGAAGCGCACTGCTTCGGCGGCCGGACCGGCGACGGCGATCGGCAGATTGTGCGGCGCAGTGTGGTGCATGGCCGCCAGGTATCCGGTGATCATCATGGTGACCAGCAAGAACGGAAACAGGAACATCGCGACGATGCGGCCGATCCGCTCGGCTTTCGCTCGCTTTTCAGCCTTCACCAGTTCGGCCTTCGCGAGGTCGGCTCGCTCGAGGTCGGACCGGTCCGGCTCGACCTGGTCCACACCGGTTCCGTTCTGTTCGGAGTCGTCGGATCGCTCCTCGGACGCGGACAGGGTAGAGGTCACGAACATGCTCCTCGGCGTTTTTCGGGTGGTCGCCCGGACGAATGGGCAGAACACAAATCTACGCCACGTGTCTTAAAATTCCCCACCCGGCGACCCTGTGACGCTCACCGCACATGGTCGGCTGCGATCATCGTGGGCGGGTGTTCGCGCGAGAACGGGAGAACGATGGCACGGCACGGCGACCAGTCACGGCAAGCTCTCCTCGACGCCGCCGAGGAGCTCTTCGCGACCCTCGGCATCGACTCGGTGTCCAACCGGCGCATCGCCGAATACGCCGGTCAGGCCAACCATTCGGCGGTGGCCTACCATTTCGGCGGCCGCGATGAACTGATCCGCGCGATCTTCGACCGACACAACGAATCGGTCCGGCGACTGCGCGCCGATCTGGCCGCCCGGCTGCCCGCCGAGCCCGCCGTCACCGATCTGCTGCGCTGCCTCGTGCTGCCGGTCACCGAACACCTGGCGACCCGGCCGGCGCCCACCTGGTGGGCCCGTCTCATCAGGCAGCTGCGCACCACGCCCTCGACAGCCGCTCTCACCACCGACATCGTCGGCTCCGACCCGCTCGCCGCCCAGCTCATCGAACTGCTGCTCACCCGGCTCGGCACGCTGCCGCCGGACGTCCTGACCGGACGGACGGCACTGCTGGGCCGCATGATCATCGATGTCTGCGCCGAGTACGAGGCCAAAGTTCAAGCGGGAACCGAGGTTCCGCAGTGGACGGCCCTGGGGCACTTCCTCACCGACGCCTGCGCGGGCATGCTCACCGCCCCGGTCACCCACCCCGAGGAGTCCGGGTTCGCCTGAGCCCCGAATTCAGCTACCGCAGAATGATTCTCGTCGACACCGATCGCTGTTCCGGATAGCCGGCGGACCGCCCGCCCGCAGCTCCGGTCCGATTGGTAACCGGATCGACCCGGCACCCGGACCCATTGGTAACGGCCACAGCATCGTCCGAATACCGGCCACTTCGGCGCGCGGATGTTCTTCACTGCGAACCGGAGCCGTCCCATCGGGACCCAGGAGTCGATATGCCGGAACAACTGTGGAGGACGGGCGCGGTTCTGCTCGCCGCGTCGCTTCTTCTCGTCTGTGCGGGGCCGAGCGCACAGGCCGATCCCCCACCGGAGAACACCTCGCGGATCACCCGTATCCAGCCGGGGCCGGGCAGACAGTCGCAGCTCGAGGTGTATTCGGCGGCGATGGAGCGAACCGTGCGCATGACGCTGCTGCGCGCGGCCGATCCGGATGCTCCCGCGCCGACGCTGTATCTGCTCAACGGTTCCAGCGGCGGGGTGGACGGGAATTGGGTCGATCGCACCGATCTCGTCGATTTCTTCGCCGGCAAGCAGGTGAACGTCGTGGTGCTGATGGACGGGGCGGGCAGCTATTACACCGACTGGCGCGCCGTGGATCCGGTGCTGGGAAAGCAGCGCTGGACCACGTTCCTGCTCGAAGAGTTGCCCCCTATCGTCGACGCCGAATTCGGCGGTTCCGGCGCGAACGCCGTCGCCGGGGTGTCGATGTCGGGGACTTCGGTGTTCCAGCTGGCGCTGGCCGCACCGGGGTTCTACCGGGCGATCGGCTCCTACAGCGGGTGCGTGCGCACCAGTGATCCCGCGGGACGAGCGGTCGTGCTGGCGGTGGTCGCGTCCCAGGGCGGCACCCTCGCCAATATGTGGGGACCGCCGGAGGATCCGGCCTGGGCGGCGAACGACCCGTATCTGCAGGCGGACAAGCTGCGCGACACCGCCGTCTACGTCTCCGCCGGAACCGGCCTGCCCGGACCGAACGAGAATCTCGACAGCGTGCGTGGCGACCCCGTCCAGCTGCTCTACCAGTTCATGTTCGGCGCGCCGCTGGAGCTGGTCGCGGGGACGTGCACGCGCCAGTTGCGCGACCGGCTCCGCGCCGCGGGCATCCCCGCGACCGTCGATCTGCGGCCCACCGGCACCCACGCCTGGTCCTACTGGCAAGACGATCTGCACCACTCCTGGCCGGTGTTCGAGGAGGCTCTGAAGTGACTCGCAGAGAGGCCACCGCGGCCCTCGGCGCCTTCGGCGCCTGCCTGATCTCGGTGTTCATGCAGATGATCGATGTGACGATCGTCAATACCGCGCTTCCGGTGATCACCTCGCAGCTGGGGGCGTCTCGGGCCCAGCAGTTGTGGGTGGTGGCCGGCTACTCGCTGGCTTTCGCCTGCGCGCTGCTCACGGCCGCTCGCCTCGGCGCGATCCTCGGCCGCCGCCGGATGTTCCTGTGGTCGGCGGCGGCGTTCACCGCCGCCTCGGTCTGGTGCGGAATATCCACCGATGCCATGGAATTGGTGCTCGCCCGGATCGTCCAGGGCGTGGCGGGCGCGGGCATGGCGGCGCAGACCATCGCGGTCATCACCGCCACCTTCCACCGCGACCACCAGCCGTACGCCTTCGCCGCCTATGGCGCGACGGCCGGTTTCGCGGGCATGCTCGGTCCGATTCTCGGCGGCGTGCTGATCACCCTCGATCCCTTCGGTCTCGGCTGGCACGTCATCTTCCTGATGAACCTGCCGCTGGGCGTGATCGCCATCGCGCTGGCGTGGAAGTACCTGGAACTCGGGCAGGCGCCCGAACGCCCGCCGCTGGACCTGCGCGGCGCGGTGATCGCCACAGCGGGGCTGTTCCTGCTGCTGTTCGCCCTGGCGGACAGCCAGCAGGCGGGCTGGCGACCGGTACACGCGCTCTGCGTCGTCGTCGCCCTGACACTGGGCGGGCTGTTCGTGGCCTACGAACGGGCGACCCGGCGACGCGGCGGGATCGCGCTGGTCCGGCTGGATCTGTTCGGCGACAGAGGTTTCGCGATCGGCTCGGTGCTGGTGACGATCTTCTTCGGCCTGTTCACCGCCTTCGTCTTCACCGTCTCGATCCTGCTGCAGGACGTCCTGCATTTCTCCACCCTGCGCACCGGGATCGCCATGACCCCGTTCGCCATCGGCGCGGGCGTGGGGGCGGTCCTCTCCCCGATCCTGGTGAACCGCTGGGGCATTCGCACGCTGGCCGCGGGCGTCGCCTTCTTCGGTTTCTGGGTCGCGGTGGGCGTCGGCTACCTCTTCGTGGGCGACGGTGCGGTGAACCTGGCGTTGGTCACCGGCCCGGTCTTCCTCTCGGGCTTCGGGATCGGCGTCTTCGGCGTCCCGTTGCAGCCGATCATGCTGGCGGGCCTGCACGACCGGGACATGGGCGAGGCGTCCGGCCTGCTGCCCACCGTGGAGCAGATCGGCAACTCGGTCGGGCTCGCCGTGCTCAGCGCCCTGTTCTTCCGCGCGCACACGCTCACCGGCAGCATGATCATGCTCTCCGCCATCGCGGTCGCGGCCGTCGGCCTCGGCGCACTCACGCTGGCACTGCCCGATCGGCGCGCCACGCTGGGTGCGACGCCGTGGACCCGAGCTACCACCACCTGACCTCGCACCGCGACCGCGACCCGACCTCGGACCGAGCCGGCACACCCCCGACCTCGAAGCGGGTCAGCGTGATCCGACCTCGGACCGCTCGACGGCCTCGGTGGCGGCGCCGGCGGGCGCACCGCGCCGAACCAGGCGGCGCAGCGGAGCGGGAGCCCACCAGGACACCTCGCCGAGCAGCCTCATCATCGCGGGCACCAACAGCATGCGCAGGACGACAGCGTCGATGAACAACGCCGTGACCATGCCGATCGCGATGTACTGCATCATCACCAGCTCCGACAGCGCGAACGCGCCGCACACCACGAGCAGGACGGCCGCGGCGGCGGTGATGATCCACCCGGTGCGGGCGATGCCGACCCGCACCGCCTCGGTGGTCGGCTCTCCCTTCTCCCGCGCCTCCACGATGCGGGCCAGCAGGAACACCTGGTAGTCGGTGGACAGGCCGTAGATCACCGAGATGATCAACACCAGCACGAGCGCCATGATCGGCTGCGGGGTGAAGGTCAGCAGCCCGGCGCCGTGGCCGGCGACGAAGATCCAGGTGAGAATGCCCAGCGTCGAGCCGAGGCCGAGCAGATTCAGCAGCCCGGCCTGCAACGGCAGCACGAGGGAGCCGAAGGCGAGCGCCATGAGCACGGTGGTGATCAGGAAGACCAGTGCGACCATCCACGGCATCCGGTCCAGCAGCGCGGCCACGCTGTCGTGTTCCTCCGCGGGCGCGCCGCCGACCAGCACGATCGTGCCCTTCGGCAGCGGCATGGCGCGCAGGTAGTCGATGGTCTCGTCGGCGTCGTGCGCGTCCGCGACGACGGTCGAGGTGGTGAACACGCCCAGCTGCGAGGCCGCATGCACGGCATCCGGGAACGGCGCCTTCAGGCCCGGCGCCCGGCTCGCCGTCTCCACGACCGCGGCGATGTCGGCGGAGCCGCGGGTGATCACGAGGAGGTCGACGGGCTTGATCTGGCGCAGCGGGAAGATCTCGTCGAAGTGCTGCTGCGCCGTGCGCACCGGATGGTGCGGTGGCAGAAAGCGTTCGGAGATGCCGCCGAAGGCGACATCGCGCACCGGGGCGATGAGCACCAGCAGGATCGCCACCACCGGGACGGCCACCACGATCGGCCTGCGCATCACCCACCCGGCGATGCGCCCCCATGGATTGTCACGCTGGGCGGAGCCGGCCCGGCGGGAGTGGAACCGGTTGAACCCCAGCCGGTCCACCCGCCGGCCGAGCACGGCCAGAACGGCGGGCAGGACGGTGACCGAGACCGCCGCCGCCAGTGCCACCGTCACCATCGCGCCGAGGGCGAACGAGCGCAGGAATCCGTGCGGGAACAGCAGGATCGCGCCCGCGGCCGCCACCACGACGGTCGCGGAGAACACCACCGTGCGGCCCGCGGTCGCCACCGAGCGCCGCACCGCGTCGGGGACCTCGAGCCCCGCGGCCAGCTCCTCCCGGAACCGGCTCACGATGAACAACCCGTAGTCGATGGCCAGACCGAGGCCGATCATCGAAACCACCGGGGAGACGAAGGAATTCACCTCCATGACGGTGGTCAGCAGCCGGACGATCCCCCATGCTCCGAGCACGGTCAGCCCGCCCACGATCAGCGGCAGCGCGGCGGCGACCACTCCGCCGAACAGGAAGAACAGCAGCACCGCCACCGCCGGGATCGCGATCAGCTCCATGCGTCGCTGATCGTGCGCCATGGTGTCGTTCAGCGCCGACGCGACCGGTTGGCTACCCGCGATCTCCATGTCGATCCCGGGAATGAGGAACTCCTCGGCGACCGCGCGGTAGTTGTTCAGCGCCGTGGTGTCGTCGTCGCCGCGGATGGCGACAGAGGCGAAGGCGTGGTCGCGCTGCTCGGTGCCGAAGATGTCGCTCGCGGCCACCCCGGTCTCGGTTTCCCAGTACGCGCCGTTGATCCCGGCGATCCGATCCGGAAAGCGTTCCGGCAGGCTGTTCAGGTGGTCGACCACGGTCGCGGCGAAGTCCGGGTCGTCGACGGTCTTTCCCGCGGGCGCGTGGAACAGCAGGATCACGTCGGTGACGTGGTCGTGGCCGAACGCCTGGTCCATGAGCCGGGCGGCCCGCGCCGATTCCGAACCGGGGTCGTCCCAGCCGCTGACGCTGAGGTGATCGTGCAGCCCGACACCGTAGCCGCCGAGTGCCAGCAAGCCGCCGACCACGAGGACGATGACGGTGAACCGCCGGCGCACGATCAGATCGATCCAGCGGGTGAACTCGCCGAACAATGCCGCCTCCCACCGAGAAATACTGATCCGGCACGGTCGCCCGACACTATGGAACATAGGCTCCCGCAGTAATTTCCACAGCCTCTCGTGCCATCGATTCGCGAGGGCCACAATCGAATCCCGGCAGAGTTGTGAGCTGTCCCTGATCCGCACATCACCTTTCGTGGCGGCCGTTACGCTGAGCCCATCGCCAGCTGTACAGGCTTGTTCACGATCGGTCGGAAGCTGTTGGCGCTCAACCTGATCCGGCCCTGGAGGACGTACATGTCGGATATCGCAATCGTCGGCATCGGGTGCCGATTCGCCGGGGGAATCGAATCACCCGACACATTCTGGGAATTCGTTCTGGACAAACGTGACGGCGTTGTGGAAATGCCGGCCGACCGCTGGGATCACCGCCGCTTCTACGACGCGGACCGCCGCACCCCGGGCCGCAGTTACACCAAGCGCGGCGCCTTCATGACGATCGATCCGTGGGAATTCGATCCGGACTTCTTCGGCATCTCGCCGCGTGAGGCCACCGTGCTCGACCCGCAGCAGCGCCTGATGCTCGAGGTCACCTGGGAGGCGCTCGACGACGCCGGGATCGCGCGGCGGGCGGCGGGCGGGCCGGTCGGCGTCTACGTGGGCGGGTTCGTGGTGGACCAGTCCGTGATCGGTGTCGTCGGCCCGGCCCTGTTCCACACCGATATGCACACCCCGGCCAGCGCCTCCTACACCATGCTGTCCAACCGCATCGCCTACGCGCTCGACCTCGTCGGGCCCGCCGTCACCGTCGACACCGCGTGCTCGTCGTCGCTGGTCGCGTTCCACCTGGCCTGCCAGGCGCTGACCAACGGCGACTGCGAGGTGGCGCTGGCCGGTGGCGTCAATGTGATGCTGCAGCCGGAGACCTTCGTGCTCATGTGCAAGGGCGGCTTTCTCGCCGAGGACGGGCGCTGCAAGTCCTTCGACGCCTCCGCCGACGGCTACGGCCGCGGCGAGGGCGCGGGCATGGTGGCGCTGAAGAAGCTCGACGACGCGGTGCGCGACGGCGACCGCATCTACGCGGTGGTCAAGGCGACCGGCGCCAATCAGGACGGCCGCACCACCGCCATCACCGTGCCCAATGCCGATTCGCAGGAGTCGCTGGCACGCTCGGTGTGCGCCCGTGCCGGGCTGGCGCCGGACTCGATCACCTACGTCGAGGCGCACGGCACCGGCACCCTGGTCGGCGACCCGGTCGAACTGCGTGCGCTCGGAAGAGTTTTCGGCGCACCGGCCGGGCGGAAGGGATCGCTGGGCGTCGGTTCGGTGAAGTCCACCCTCGGCCACACCGAGGCCGCGGCCGGTGTCGCCAGTGTGATCAAGGCGGCGTTGGCCATCCGGCACCGCACCATCCCCCCGCAGGGCTGGATCGACAAACCCAACCCGGACATCCCGTTCGACGAGCTGGGCCTGCACGTCCAGACCGAGGCCGAGCCGCTGGCCGCCGACGCCCCGCCGATGACGATCGCGGTGAACGGCTTCGGCTATGGCGGCACCAACGCCCACGCCATCCTGCAGGAGCACCGTCCCGCCACCGTCGAGCCCGCGACCGAGCCGAAGCACTACGGAATTCTGCCCATCTCGGCGCGCAGCACCGGCGCGGCCCGTGCGCTGGCCGGCCGGTTCGCCGACCTGATCACCGCGGGGGCACGGCCCGAGCGCTTGGCGGAGGCCGCCTGGACCCGGATGGCGCACCACCAGTTCCGCACCGGCATGCTGCTCGGCGAGACCGACGACCTGGTCCACGACCTGCGCGCCTTCGCGGGCGGCGAGGGCAGGGACGCGGTGCGCACCATCATGGCCCGAACCACCGAGCCGGTGTTCGTCTTCTCCGGCATGGGCCCGCAGTGGTGGGGCATGGCGCGCGGCCTGCTCACCGCCGAGGGCGCCTTCGCCGACGCCGCGCGGGAGATCGACGAGGAGTTCCGCGCGATCGCGGGCTGGTCGATCATCGAGGAACTGTGCAAGCCGCAGGAGCAGTCGCGGGTCACCAGCACCGAGGTCGCCCAGCCGGCCAACTTCCTGGTGCAGGTGGCACTGGTGCGCGAACTCGCACAGTACGGCGTGGAACCCGCGGCCATCGTCGGACACAGCGTCGGCGAGGTCTCCGCCGCCTACGTCAGCGGCATGCTGTCGCTGCGTGACGCGGTGTCGGTGGCCTACCACCGTGCCCGGTTGCAGGCGCGGACCGCCGGTTCCGGCGGCATGCTGGCTGTCGGCATGGCCCCCGATCAGGCCCGTGAACTCGTCGCGGGCGATCCCCGGGTGGACATCGCCGCGATCAACAGCGCGAGCTCGTCGACCCTCTCCGGCGATGTCGACCGGCTCGACGAGATCGCCGAAAAGCTGACCGAGGACGGCATTTTCGCGCGCCGCCTGCGGGTCGAGGTGCCGTATCACAGCAGGCTCATGGACCCGATCCTGGACGAACTCCGTGCCGCGCTGGCGAAGCTGGAGCCGCAGGCGCCGAGTGTTCCGCTGTTCTCCTCGGTCACCGGTGAGCAGGTCACCGGCCCGGACTGGGACGCCGAGTACTGGTGCGCCAATGTGCGTGAGCCGGTGCGCTTCGCCGACGCCGTCGGCACGCTGATCGCCGAACGTCGCGTCTTCCTCGAGGTCGGGCCGCACCCGGTGCTGTCCGGCAATATCCGCGAGATCCTGCTGGGCGCCGAGGTGAACGGCACGACGGTGCCCACGCTGGATCGCACCCGGCCCGACTCCGACAGCGTCCGGCGCGCCCTCATCGGCCTGTACGCCGCGGGCGTGCTCGATCTCGACACACTGTTCCCGGCCGATCGGCCCCCCGCCGCGCACGTGCCGCTGCCGCGATATCCGTGGCAGCGGACCCGGCTGCACTCGCCGCTGCCCCTGTTCGAGCAGGCCAGGCTCGGCACCCCCGGCGGCTACGCCATGCTCGGGGACCCGGACATCGAGGGCCGACCGGACTGGCTGCTCCAGGTCGGCGCCGAACTGCTGCCCTGGCTGGCCGATCACGTGGTGAACGGGATCACGATCATGCCGGGCGCGGCCTATCTGGACGCCGCGCTGAGCGCCACCGCCACCCGGCTCGGCGTCGAACGCGTCGCGCTGGAGCAGGTCCGGTTCGTGGCGCCGTTGATCATGGGCGCACCGGACGTCCCCCTGGTCGCGCTGACTCTGGAGGAGGCCAGCGGCCGGTTCACGATCCGCTCCCGCTCGGCCACCGGCACCGCCTGGACCCTGCACGCGACCGGCCGCACGCTGACCGGCAGCCACCGGCAGATCGAGGTGGAGGTCTCGGAGATCGAAGTCGGCGTGGAGGTCGACCCGAAGCTGTTCTACACCGGCCTGGCCGCCGCCGGTCTGCACTACGGACCGTCCTTCCAGCGGGTGATCTCCGCGCGGGTCGGCCGGGACACGGTCGTGGCGACCGTGGACGGCAGTATCGCCGCGAACTCCGGCCACCTCGCCCACCCCGCCGTGGTCGACGCCGCCATGCAGACCGCCGCCCTGCTGTTCGCCGACGCGCGGGTCGACGAGGGCACCCTCGTGCCGGTCGGCGTGGCGGCCGCGCGGCTGGTCGCGCCGCTGCCCGAGCGCATCACCGTGGTCGCCCGGCGCGATCCGCACGCCCGGCTGCGCGCCGATGTCGACCTGCTCGACGAGAACAACAACCTCGTCATGCGCTTGAGCGGCCTGCAGATCGGCGCGCTCGCCCCCGGCCAGGACCCGTTGCGCCGGATGGCCGACTTCTTCTACACCGAGACCATGGAGCAGCGCGACCCCCTCGACCCCACTGCGTTGCCCGAGGATTCGGCGAGCACGGTGATCGTCGCGCTCGGCGGCGCGAACGCCCGCGCGCGGGCGCTGGCCGAGGCGATTCCGGGCGCGCGCCTGCACCTCGCCGGGCTGCCCGGCCTGGAGTCGGCCTCCGGGCTGGCCGCGACGCTGGAGGCCGCCCGGGCCGAGGCCACCGAGCGACTGCACGTGGTCGTCGTCGCGGGCACTCCCGGCGACGATCATCGCGGTGAGTCCGTCGACGACGTCGCCGACCTGTGGACCCTGGAGCAGGTGGCGGTCGCCATCGACGCGTTCGCCCATCCGGAGAACGCCGAGCAGGGACCGGAGATCGTGTTCGGTGACGGCCAGTGCCACGTCACCCTCGTCACCGAGCACGCATTCGCCGTGCCCGGTGACCCCGCCCCGCCGAATTCGAAGCACGCCGCGCTCGCCGGCGCGCACCGCGTGCTGCTGAACGAGCAGACCGCGCTGCGATGGCGGTTGATCGACGTGGAGCTCGGCACCGAGACCGCCGACCTGGTCACCGAACTCGCCGTCCCCGGCGCGTTCTGGAGCGACAACACCGACGAGGTCGCCCTGCGCTCGGGCACCCGCTGGTCCCCGGTGGTGACCAAGCCGCTGCCTGCTCGCCTGGAGGCGCTGGACACCGCCGAGCCGCTCACCGACCCGGAGGCCAATTTCGCCCTGGAGATGCCCCGCACCCGGGTGCTGTCCGCGCTGGCCTGGCGGCAGTGCCCGCGCCCCGAGCCCGGAGCGGGACAGCTCGAGGTCCGGATGAAGGTCATCGGCCTGAACTACAAGGACCCACTGAAAGTCGTCGGCCTGCTCGGCGAACGCGAATTGTCCCCAACCTACTTCGGCACCGTCCCCGGCATGGAGGGCGTCGGCGAGGTGGTGCGGGTCGGCCCCGAGGTCACCGACCTCGCGGCGGGCGACCTGGTCGCGATCGCCGCCAAGGGCATGATGCAGCGCTATGTGGTGGTCGAGCGGGCGCGCGCCATCCCGCTGCCACCGGACACCGATCCCGCGTACTGCACGAGCACCATCGCCTTCGGCACCGCCGAATACGCGCTGCGCGATCTGGCCCGCCTGGAGCCGGGCGAAACCGTGCTGATCCACGGCGCCGCCGGCGGCGTCGGCACCGCCGCCATCCAGGTCGCCAAGGACCGGGGCGCGCGCATCATCGGCACCGCGAGCACCGACGAACGCCGGGCACACGTCCTGGCGCTCGGGGCCGACCACGCACTCGACTCCCGTTCGCTGAACTTCGTCGACGACGTGCTGGCCCTGACCGGAGGCAAAGGCGTCGAGGTGGTGCTCAGCAGCGCCCCGGGGGAGATCCTGCGCCAGAACTTCAACGCCGTCGCCGAATTCGGCCGCATCGTCGAGGTCGGCAAGGCCGACATCTACACCGGCGGCCTGTTGGAGCTGTCCAACTTCGACAAGAACGTCGCCTACTACTCGATGGACCTGGACCGCTTGGTCGCGGTCGACGCCCAGCGGCTGATCTCACTGCTGGGGCGGGTCTACGAGAAGGTCATCACGGGCACCTACAAGCCGCTGTCCTACCGGCTGTTCGAGACCGACGACGTGGCGACCGCTTTCGAGGAGACCATCCGCTCGACCGGCCTGCACCGGATCGCGCTGCGGATGGATTCGGCGCTGCCCTCGGTGCGTCCGTATCTGCCGGAGGTCGAGATCGACTCGGCCGGAACCTATCTGGTCACCGGCGGCTTCGGAGGCTTCGGCATGGCCATCGGGCGCTGGCTCGCCCTTCGTGGCGCGCGGCGACTCGTGCTGGTCGGCCGCAGCGGCGCGAACACCGAGGAAGCGCGCAGGCAGCTCGAGGCGTGGCACACCGCGGGCGTCGAGGTGCTCGAGGAGAAGGCCGACGTCACCGATCCGGAGGCGATCGCCGCGATCGTGGCCCGCGCGCACACCGCCGAACATCCGCTGCGCGGCGTGTTCCACGCGGCGGGCTCGGTGGCCGACAATCGCCTGGCGGCGATGACATTCGAGGAACTCGACATCGTGTACCGCCCCAAGGTGCACGGCGCCAGAGTGCTGCACCAGACCGTGTCCGACGCCGGAATCCGGCTCGACATGTTCGTGCTCTGTTCCTCCGGCGGCTCCATGTACGGCATCTACGGCCAGTACAACTACTGCGCCGCCAATGTCGCGGTGGAGACCCTGGCCCAGGAATGGGCGAAGGCGGGCGAGCGGGCGCTGTGCATCGGCTGGGGCCACCTCTCCGGCGCGGGCGGCGGCATGGCCGCCGACGAGACGGCGGTGAAGTACCTCGATCTGGTCGGCTTCGACCCGATCGACATGGCCGACGCCACCGCCTACCTCGAACAGGCGCTGCGACTGGGCGTTTCGCGGGCGGCGATCATCCCGACCGACTGGGCCAAGCTGACCGGCACCTTCCCGCAGCTCACCCGCACCGGCCGTACCATGGCGCTCGCCCAGGTCTCCGCCAAGGACACCTCCGAGCTGGCCCAGCTGCGCGCCGAGGTCGCCGCGATCGACGAGGGCAAGCGGGGCGCCTTCGTGGCCCGCAAGATGGCCGAGGAACTCGCCGTGGTCATGGGCGTGCCGGTCGACGCCATCGACATGACGGTCCCGGTGCCCGAACTGGGCCTGGACTCGCTGATGGCGGTGGAACTCGGCGCCCGCGTCACCAAGACCCTCGGCATCGACCTGATGTCGTTGCAGATGGGCCGGTCGTTCAGCCTGGAGCAGGCCGGCCCGAAGGTGGCCGAGCTGATCCTGGCCGGGGAGGCCGCCTCCGGGCCGTCCGCACCGGAGCCCGCCGCGAACGGCGTGGCCGAACCGGTCCCGGTAGGCGCGTCATGATCGGCGCGAGTCGAAACGAGGTTGCACCGTGGTCGATTTCGGCCTGATCGACGAATGGGAACCGGCGCCGGGCCGGCTGACCAGCTGGGTGGCGTCACCGGAATCGGTGGCGCGCGCCCGGCTGGCGCCTGTCCATCCGGCCCCGCCCTCCCATCAGCAGGAGCAGTACCTGCGGCTGGCCGACCAGCACAGTGCGGCCGACTTCCGCTACTCCGGCCTGTGCCTGGTGACCGCCGAGATCCCGGCAGGCAATCTGAACCGGGAGGCCATGACCCGCGCGATCAACGCGTTCCTGGTGCGGCACGACACCTTCCGCACCTGGTTCCGAATCGGTGACGGCGGCGCGATCGAACGTCACCTGGTGCCCGAGGCGGATGTCGAGTTCGTGCCGATCGACTGCGGGCGGGTCGACGATCCGCGCACCGTCCGCGAGCACGTGCAGAAGACCACGCCGGGCCCGTTCGACTGGGACTGCTTCACCTTCGGAACGATCGAACGCGAGGAGTCCACCACGGTCTACCTCGCGGTCGACCACCTGCACACCGACGGCTTCGGGCAATACCTGTCCGGCCTCGACCTCGCCCTGCTCTACACCCGCGAGGTGTGGGGCGAAGCCCCCGACATGCTCTCCCCCGCGGCCGGCTATCTCGACTACTGCACGGCCGAGCGGGCCTACACCGCACAGATGACCCTCGCCTCCCCCGGCGTGCGGAAATGGCTGGAACTGATCCGGGGGAACGAGGGCAGGCTCCCGACGTTCCCCCTGGATCTCGGCAAACGCACCGATGTCTA
The DNA here is from genome assembly GCF_001613125.1 of Nocardia shimofusensis NBRC 100134. Classification (GTDB taxonomy): domain Bacteria; phylum Actinomycetota; class Actinomycetes; order Mycobacteriales; family Mycobacteriaceae; genus Nocardia; species Nocardia shimofusensis. The sequence continues at coordinate 259,081 of NZ_BDBT01000004.1, read as the reverse complement.
CAACCGCAGCGCCCACCGCACGGTGACCCTGTTCGACGAAGCCGCCGCCGCCCGCTTCGAACGACGCTGCCGAGCCGGCGGCGCGGAGTTCGTCGGCGGCATCTTCGCCGCGGCGGCGCTGGTCGAACGCGAACTCGCCGACAGCGACTACTACTTCGGCATGACACCGGTGAGCACCCGCAGCTCCGCCGCCGAGCGCGCCTCGGTCGGCTGGTACGTGACGCTGCTGCCGGTGGCGTTCCCGCTCGGCGCGACCTCCTTCGACCGCGTCGTGAAGCTCGCCCAGCACGCCTACGAGAACGGCCTCCGCCTGGCCCCCACCTCGTTCCAACGGGTGGTCGAACTGCTGCCCGCCGACTCCGACCTGGACCTGCGACCCGGCTGGTCCTGCCCGATGATCTCCTACGTCGATGCCAGGGAACTGCTCGGCAACGAGTTCTTCGACATGGCCGGGTGCGGTCTCTACGCCAATCGCGCCGCCTCCGAACAGGTCCTGATCTGGATCAACCGGCTGGCGACCGAGACCACGCTCAGCGTCATCTATCCCGACACCCCCGTGGCGCACAACTCCGTCGAACGCTATGTCACGCGACTCGCAGCGGTCTTCGACGCGGCGGCCCGAGAGGAAGACCGTTGATCGACACCATCTTTCGCGATCCGGGCATTCCCGACGGGGAGAAATGCGTCTACGCCGTCAGCGTCGCCGACGGACCCCCTGCGCTCGATCTGACCAGCGTGATCGGCCACGACGGCGACAGCTATCGCTCGATCCTCCAAGCCGGCTCGGGCGACGGCCACTTCGCTCTCACGGTGGAGCAACGGTTCCAGCGCGTCGACGATCGCCTCCGCGCCGCCACCTACCGCGCCGAAACCCGCTCCGGCGCAACGGTGGTCAGCCGCGAGGAAGCCGACTTCCTGGGCACCACCCATCTGCAGATCGGCGACGGGATCGCCGCCTTCCCCGAAGACCTCATGCCACTGGCGGGCGGTCTGACGCTGCTGCGCGGCCTGGACTTCGCCGAGGGCGTCGAAGAGAACATCCCCCTGTGGCTGGCATTCTCGGTGCACGTTCCCATCAGCGCGAAGGTCGAGCAGTGCACGGTGGTCGAGGTCCCGGCGGGCGCGATCGACTGCTGGCAGGTCCGGCTGCGGCCCCGGCTCACCGGGCTGAACTCCATGCTCGAGAAGATGCTCGGCGGGCTTCTTCCCCCCGCCGTCGCGCACATCGAGGCGGCCGCCCCACACCGCATGGTCCGGTTGGGCTTCCCGACCGGACCGATGCCATGGGATCCGCGCGGCGTGATGGAACTGGTGAGCTGATCGTCGCCCGGCGCTCCGCGAGCGCCACTCGCTAGACGTCACCAGCGCTCTTCGCCCCCGGGCCCCCGGCGCCGCGTAGCGTGGCCAGGCGATGGTGGTACTCGTCGGCGTCGATCTCGCCGCGAGCGAATCGCTCGGCCAGCACTTGCTCGGCGGTGGGCCGGACGATGGTCGTGCCGCCGCCCGGCGTGGGCGACTGAGCCAGATATCGGACGGTGAGGATCACGCCGACGATCAGCAGTGCCCAGAACAAAGCCATGCCGACGGCCATGAGCCCATAGCCCCACCCGCTCATGCCGTGATCGCCATACCAGAACATCATCAGGGGCTCCTATTCTCGGCGAGCGAGTCCGGTGGCGCCGTGCCTCACATCGGCCGGCCCATCATCGGGCAGCCCCCCATCATGTCGCATATCCAGTGACACAACATGTGCATGTGGTTCATGGCGAATCCCTTGTCATCGAGCGAACCGGCGGCCGGGGTCGGCCCGCGGATCTCGGTCGTGCGACATTGTCGAGGCTGCCACACCGGTTCCCCCATCGGTAGGGACGAATGGTGTTCCATGGAGGTCCTTCGGCACGCTCGAAGCGCGCCTGCCTCCCGAACCGGGCCGCCCTGCCTCCCGAACCGGGCCGATCCGTGCGTCGACCAGCCGGTTCGCGCCCCTGCCGAAGACCGCGTCCCCGGATGGCGATGGGACGGGTGCGGACGAGTAGTTTGTGTGCAGCGAAGGAGGAGGTGCGGGTGAGCCGATCGTTCGAGCGTGTCGCTCGTCTGCGACACCTACCGATGGCACTGCTGATGGCGGTGCTGCTCGTAGCCCCGCTCCTCGACTGCACGCTGCACCCTGCCGACGAGCACACCCACTCCGCCAGTGCGATGACCGTGCCGATCACCGGTGGTTCGCACACTGTCCACCCGCAAGGGGCCGGCGATCATCCGGGCGATCACTGCGATCAGCACATGACCCGCTGCGTCGAGAAGTCGGTACTGCCCTCCCGGGGAGCGGCGATGCCGTCGTCGCTGTGGATGGCACTGATCGGCACGGCCACCGTGGCCGCTGTCGCCCTCGTCGTCACCGGCGCCCGCGGGATCCGAGGCCCGCCGGGCGCCCGCTCACCCGTGTCGAGCGGGCAGACCATTCTCATCGACTTCTGTATCTCCCGACGCTGATCGGTCAGCGCCAGGCCGGGCCGTTGTGCCCTCGGCCGGTGTTCGCTGCCTGCTCACTGTCGTCACCGCCCTGTGTGGCGGTTCGGATACAGAAAGCGACAACTGATGAACAAGGTCGTGTCCGGCAAGTCCACCGAGGCTGCGGGGGCTGTGCTCACCCCGCCCGCTCCGGTACGGGAATCGAGTTCGCTGGTCGGCAATACCCCGGTGCTGTGGGTCGGCGCGCCGCTGGCGCCCGCCGGCCGTGGCTTCTGGGCGAAATTGGAGGGGTTCAATCCCGGCGGGATGAAGGATCGACCCGCCCTGCACATGGTCCGGCGCGCGAAACAGCGCGGTGAGCTGGCGCCCGGGGCGCGCATCATCGAATCCACCAGCGGCACCCTCGGACTGGGATTGGCGCTGGCGGGCGCGGTGTTCCACCATCCGGTCACCGTGGTCACCGATCCGGGGCTGGAACCGATCGTGGAACGCATGCTCGCCTCCTACGGCGCGCGCGTCGAACTGGTCGCCGAGCCCCACCCCAGCGGCGGCTGGCAGCAGGCCCGCCGCGAGCGTGTCACCGAACTCCTGGCGGCCGAGCCGAGTGCGTGGTGCCCCGACCAGTACAGCAACCCCGACAACGTCGACGGATACGAATCCCTGGGACTCGAGCTGAGGCAACAGTTGGGCGGGGTCGACGTTCTGGTGTGTGCCGTCGGCACCGGCGGTCACTCGGCCGGTGTGGCCCGGGTGCTGCGCCGATTCAACCCCGATCTGCAACTGGTCGGCGTGGACACGGTCGCCTCCACGATCTTCGGCCAGCCCGCCGGCCCGCGGGTCATGCGCGGGCTCGGTTCGAGCATCTTCCCCCGCAACGTCGATTACCCGGCCTTCCACGAAGTGCACTGGGTGGCACCGGCCGAAGCCGTCTGGGCGTGCCGCGCGCTGGCGGGTACCCATTACGCGACCGGTGGCTGGAGCGTGGGAGCCGTGGCGCTGGTCGCCGGGTGGGTCGCGCGCACTTTCCCGGCCGACACCCGGATCGCGGCGGTGTTCCCCGACGGGCCGCAACGCTATTTCGACACCGTCTACAACGACGAGTACTGCCGTGCGCACGGCCTGCTCGACACCGACCCGCCGATCGAACCGGACGTCATCGCCCATCCCGCGCAGCGCGTGGTGCACTCGTGGACCCGCTGCACCACGATCGTCGACCCGCACACCACCGACCGGGCAGGAGAAGGCGAATCATGACCGTACTGAGGAGCTTCCGAAGCTTCGACCTCGCCGCGCGGCTGCTGATGGTCAACCAGTTCGGCATCAACCTCGGGTTCTACATGCTGATGCCGTACCTGGCCGGCTACCTCGCCGGACCGCTCGGGCTGGCGGCCTGGGCTGTCGGGCTGGTACTCGGCGTCCGCAACTTCTCCCAGCAGGGCATGTTCCTCATCGGCGGCACGCTCGCCGACCGGCTCGGCTACAAGCCGCTGATCGTCGCGGGCTGTCTGCTGCGCACCGGCGGCTTCGTGTTGCTGGTGTTCGCCACCTCCCTGCCCGGGCTGTTGATCGCCTCCGCCGCCACGGGATTCGCCGGGGCGCTGTTCAACCCGGCCGTGCGCGCCTATCTGGCTGCTGACACCGGCGAACGCCGTGTCGAAGCGTTCGCGGTGTTCAACATCTTCTATCAGGCCGGCATCCTGGCCGGGCCGCTGGTTGGCCTGGCCTTGATGTTCCTGGACTTCCGCGTCACCGCGGCCGCCGCGGCGGTCGTGTTCGCCGTCCTGACCGTCGCACAACTGGTCGCCCTCCCCGCCCGCCGTGAGCAGCGGGCCGCCGCACAGACCTCGGTGCTGCACGACTGGCGCACGGTGGCGGCCAACCGCCGATTCCTGTGGTTCTCGCTGACGATGATCGGCTCGTACGTGCTGTCGTTCCAGGTGTATCTGGCCCTGCCGCTACAGGCCGAGTACCTCGCGGGCGAGCACTCACAGGTGCTTGTCTCGGCGCTGTTCGTGGTCTCCGGTCTCGTCGCCGTCGCCGGACAACTGCGGATCACCGGATGGTTCCGTGCACGCTGGGGCACCGGGCGCAGTCTCGCGGTGGGCATGGGGATACTCGCCGCGGCGTTCCTCCCGCTGCTCGCCGTGCCCGGGCCCGGGCGGTTCGGCGTCGCCACCGCGGTCGCCGCCTTGCTCATCACCACCGCCCTGCTCGCGGTGGGCACCGCGGCGGTGTTCCCCTTCGAGATGGACACCGTCGTCTCCCTGGCGGACGGGAAACTCGTGGCCACCCACTACGGCTTCTACAACACGATCGTCGGCGTCGGCATCCTGGTGGGCAACCTCGCCACCGGCGCCGTCGTAGGCGCCGCACGAGCCGCCGACGCGGACTGGGCGGTGTGGGCCGGACTCTGTCTCATCGGAGCACTGTCGGCCTTCGCACTGCATCGACTCGACCGATCGCACCTGGAGACGACAACCACCCGCCGCACGCCCGAGGGCTCGGACCACCCTCACCGAGAACCGGCGAAGGCGACTCGAGGCTGAACCGGTCCGATGCCGTGGGATCGGCGCGGCGGGTGGGAACCGATGAGCTAGGACCGCCCGGCCGGGACCGGCCGGGCGACCGACTCGAAGATGCGAGCGAAGCCGTCGCTTCCGTGGCCCGCGGCGCGCTGGACGTCGATCAACTGCTGCACCATCGCGATCGGACCGCTCCCCACGCCCGCGTCGTTCGCCGCGGCGAGGATCGTGGACAGGTCGGAGAAGTCGAGGCTCTGCTGGCCGGCGACGGTGTAGTCGCCGCCGTCGATCACCCGGCCGAAATCCGCGAGCCCCCCGGTCATCGCCGAGATCCACGCGGCCGCGCGGTCCGCGAAGTCGGTAGCGGTGACACCCGCGGTGCGGACCAGCGCCGCCCCCTGCACGTACCCGGCGAACATCACGTACATCGCCGACAACAGCGCGAGGTCGTACAACGACGCCAGTCCGGGATCGCTGCCGAGATAGGTGCTGGTCCCCCAGACATCCAGAATCTGCCGGTAGCGGTGGAACGCCGTCGCGTCCCCGCTGTAGAGGATCTCCGAGCCCGGACCGGCGATCATGGACGGAACCGCCATGATTCCGCCGTCGACACAGGCGATCCCGTGAGCGGCGGCCCAGCGGTCGAGCTCCCTGGCCTCTTCCGGGGACGTGGTGGTCAGGTTGATCAGCGTGCGGCCGCGCAGCCGCTCGGCGACCGGGTCCAGGGTCTGGTGTACCGACGCGTGATCGAACAGGCAGACGACGATCAACTCGGCGGCCTCGACCGCGGCACCGACGGCGGAGACCTCGACGGCACCGGCATCGACCAACGCGCCGGCTCTGCCCGGCGTGCGGTTCCAGACCGTCACCCGGGTATCGCTCCGCAGCAGCGCGGCGGCCAGGGCTCGTCCCATCTCGCCCAGTCCGAGCATGCTCACGGTGGCAGGGGAATTCATGGTGGGTGGTGTCCTCACTACTCGACTGATCAGGTGATTTCGGTGCCGATCGACGAGTCCCATGCTGCCCATGTGCTGCGGATGCGACAAGTACCCACTATTTTCTTCGATACCCACCTTTCGGTAAGTATCGAGGAGCATGCGATGACCGCAACACCGAGAACAGGCCCGTACATCTGCGGAATCGACGCCGCCATGGACGTGATCTCCGGCAAGTGGAAAGCGTTGATCCTGTGGGAGCTCGACAACGGCACGCGCCGGTTCGGCGAGCTCCGGCGCGGACTGCCGGGGGTCAGCGAGAAGATGCTTGTCCAGCACTTACGGGAGATGGAAGAGGACGGCCTGGTGCATCGCGAGGTCTACCGGGAGGTTCCGCCCCGGGTGGAGTACTCGCTCACCGAATACGGCCGCAGCCTGAACGAAGCGCTCGGCCCGCTGGGCGACTGGGGAAGGGAACGCATCGCCAGGATCGGCGCGGATCGGATCGACACCGACGCCCTTCGCTGACCGGCATCGCGGGCCCGCCGGGACGAGCGCAGACTGGGCGGGTGAGACGTTCCACTGCGCATCGCCCCACACCGGCCGATCTGGCCGCCGCGGAGGGCAAGACCATCCCCGATCTGCTGGCCCCGGATCTGCGGGTGCTGTTCTGCGGCATCAACCCGGGATTGTGGTCGGGAGCGACCGGCCATCACTTCGCCCGGCCGGGAAACCGCTTCTGGCCCGCCCTGTTCCGGTCGGGATTCACCCCGCGACTGTTCCGCCCCGACGAGCAGGAGGAACTTCTGACGCTCGGGCTGGGCATCACGAATGTCGCCGCGCGCACCACGGCGAAGGCCGATCAGCTCACCTCGCGGGAATTGCGCGAGGGCGGCCGCGCGCTCGTCGACAGGGTGGCGCGGAATCGCCCGAAGGTGCTGGCCGTGCTCGGCCTCGGCGCCTACCGCACCGCGTTCGGCCGCCCGAAGACCACCGTCGGACGCCGATCCGAGACGCTCGGCGACACGGAGGTCTGGGTGCTTCCCAATCCGAGCGGCCTCAACGCCCACTACACACTCGACGCCCTGGCCGACGAGTTCCGAAAGCTCCGCGAGGCGACAGAGCCCGAATAGATTCCGATCGCCACCCGAACCGTCTCACGCGGCGGGCCGCCGGTGGACCTGCTGTTTCCGCACCTCCGCACCGGGTACCGCCGGATCGCAGGCACGGGATGGACAAGGGCCGTTACGACGGTTCGGGAAGGAACACGATGGCGACGACAGACGCCGACCGGTTGCACCGAGCACTGAACAACATCCACTTTCCGGTGGACAAGGCAGACCTGGTGCAGCACGCGATCGATGCGGGGTCCGATCGGGACACCATTCGCGCACTGCGCGCGATCCCTCCGGCCGAGTACGCCAATTTCGCCGAAGTGGTGCAGTCGGTGTCCCTCGACGACGGCCGTTCCGCCGCCGAACGCGCAGCCCAGCACCGCGAGAAGACGCATCCGAGGGTGACCGAGCGGGAACGGCCGGTGCCGGCGAACCCGATCGTGCAGGAACTCGGCGTGAACCGCGGCAGCTGACCGCCGCACGTCCACAGAACTGCGTCCCGGCGGACTATCCGGATGGCGCGGTGTCCGAATCATTGTGTTCGACAAACAATTTCGCGAGCACACGCTGGTCGAGCTTGCCGCGTGGGGTGCGTGGCAGGCTGTCGAGACGCACTATCCGCACCGGCATGCTCGGGCTCGGCAGCACCTCGCGCAGGCGGTTTCTGATCTCCGCGGCGGTCGGTGCGCCGTGACCTGCCACCACTGCCGCTACCGGGATCTGTCCCATACGCGGATCGGGAATACCGATGCACGCGGCCTCGCTGATGCCCGGTAGAGCGGTCAGAGCGGATTCCACCGCGGCCGGTTCGACGTTCAGGCCACCCCGGATGAGCATGTCGCTGTCGCGGCCGAGCAGCGTGAGGCGTCTGCCGTCGAGCCGCCCACGGTCGCCGACGCTCATCCAGCCGTCGACCGGGCCGCCGGTGATGCCGTGTTCGGTGAGGTAGCCGTCGAAGAGCATGTCGCTGCGCACGTGGACCAGTCCGTCGCGGATCTCGGCTTCGACGCCGTCGAACAGTTCGCCCGCGCTGCGTTCGTCGCCGTCACCGAGGCCGCGGTCGTAGGAGACGAAGCTGAGTTCGGAGGCGCCGTAGAAGTGCACGAGCGCGGCGGCGGGCAACACCCGCCGCAGTGCTTCGCGGCCCGGCCTCGGCCACCGTGCCGCCGAGGAGAGCACCTCACGCACGCCGGGAAGCGGGCCGAGACCGGACCGCGCTACGTCCCAGGCGATGGCGGGCACGGAATACAGGTGGGTCGTGTGCTCGTCCAGCGCCCGGCCGACCGGGCGCAGATCCACTGTCGCGCCGCGGGTCAGGGTGTGCAGCGCGCCGTACAGGAAGTGGGTGTGGTCGAGGACGCCGGGCACCGCGACTCGATCGCCCGCGTCGATGTCGAAGGTGCGGTCGGAGCGGTCCAGGGTCGCGGCCCAGGACCGCTGGTCGCGGACGAAGAGCTTCGGCTCACCGGTGGTGCCCGAGGTGATGCCGATCAGGAGTTCGTCGGTGGGCACGGCCGGACGATACGAGCCCTCGTCCTCGAGTTCTCGTGCGGTGCGGACCGATGCGCACCCCAGCCGCTGGAGCCTGTGGTGCTGCCGGGAGGCGGCCACCACGGCGCCCGGCCGGGCCAGGTCGAGCACTCGACGCAGGTGCGCCGCGGTCAGGTGACGGTGCAGCAGCACCACGCTCACGCCCGCCCGCATGGCCGCGGTCACCGCGACCAGCGACTCGATATCGGAGGTGGGCAGGACCGCCACCCGGTGCATCCCCCGCAGTCCCGACGCGGTGCGCAGCACCCTCGACCAGAATTCTCCGTAGCCGATCTGGTCGTGAGCGGTGATCACCGCCTGCGCGTCCGGATGGTGTGCCGCGCGGAGCGCGATGCGGTCGGTCAACAGATCAGTCATCGTCGGCTCCGCGGGCGGCCAGCGCCTCACCCATCGCGTCCGCCGTGCGCAGTGCGCGCACCAGTGTGGGGGTGACCAGGGCGGTCATCGACCAATCCAGTCCGCGCGCACGCCGGGCTTCGGCGACCTCCCGCACGATGTCGGTCAGCAGCGGCACGCAGCGGATCGCCAGCGCCAGCAGCAAGCCGATGCGATCGGGATCGACGCCGAAGCGGCGGAGGGGACCCAGCGCGCGGGTCACCGCGTCGAGCATGTCGCCGATCCTCGTGGTCAAGGTGACCAGCGCGGCCAGCGCCACCGACAGCAACAGCACCCCGCACACCACCACCGCCCGCTGCGGCGAGGTCAGCAGCACTTGGAAGATCGCGATCACGGCCAGCATCCACACGATCGGACGCAATTGGGCCAGCGCCAACCGCCAGCCGATCCCGGCGAGCGCGAACAGTGCGGCGACCACTCCCCCGGCGATCGCGACGGCGAGAGGTTCGCGCACCGCGACGGTCACCGCGGCGATGGAGGCGAACAGCAACAGCAGTTTCACCCCGGCGGGCAACCGGTGCACCAGAGAATCCCCCGGCTGGTAGAGACCGATCATCCGACCAGCTCACGGTAGGCGGGCACGGCATCGGCGGGGGCGCCGTCGAAGGCGACCGCGCCGTCGTCGATCACGACGACCCGGTCGAAGGTGTCGAGCAGGGTGAGCTGGTGGGTCACCACGATGACCTGCTGATCCACCGCGTCCAGCGCCGCCGCGACGGTGCGGGCGTTGCGCAGATCGAGCAGGGTGGTCGGTTCGTCGGCGACGATCACCGACGGCCTGCGGATGAGTACCGCGCCGATGGCGAGCAACTGCTTCTGCCCGCCGGAGAGCAGGTGCGCGGGATGATCGGCATGGTGCTCGAGGCCGAACCGCGCCAGCATCTCCTGGACCCGCGCGGCGATCTGCGCCTTGTCCAGCCCGCTTCGGCGCAGGGAGAAGGCCAGGTCCTCGGCGACGGTCGGCATGACGATCTGGGTGTCGGGGTCGGTGAAGACGAATCCGACCTTGCGGCGCACCTGCGCGCCCTTGCGCGCGGCGTCGACCCCGTCGACGGTGACCGTGCCGGAGGTCGGTTTGAGCAGGCCGTTGATCATTCTGGCGAGCGTCGATTTGCCCGAGCCGTTGGCGCCGATGATGCCGACGCGGCGTTCGGTCAAGCGCAGGTCGATCGCGCGCAGCACATGCCGCTCGCCGTAGCGGTGACCCACCCCGTCGAAGACGATCTCGCTCACGCCACCTTCTCCACCAGCATCGCGATCCCCTGTCCCCCACCGATGGCGCAAGCCGCGAGTCCCAGCTCCGGGCCGTCGTGGGCCAGCATCTGGCTCGCCAGGCGCACGAGCAGAATCGCGCCCGACGCGCCCCAGGGATGGCCCATGGCGATAGCGCCGCCCTGCGGGCAGATCCGCGATTCGTCGATGCCGAGTTCGTCGGCGACCGCGAGCACCACGGCGGCGAAGGCCTCGGTGATCTCCACGATTCCCAGGTCGGAGATCGCGAAACCGGTGCGGCGCAGCAGTTTCGCGATCGCGGGAGCCGGGGCGAGTCCGGGCAGCGCCGGGTCCGCCCCCGCGACCGCGCAGCCGAGCACTCGCACCGCGGGCACGCCCGCCGCCCGTTCCTCGGTAGTGACCGCCAGGGCCGCCGCGCCGTCGGAGATGCCGCACGAATTGCCCGCCGTCGAGGTCCCGTCGGCGGTGAAGCTCGGGCGCAGGCGGGCCAGCCGTTCGGCCGTCATCCCGGCGCGGATGCGCTGATCGCGCTCGATCCCGCCGATCGGGACGATCTCGGCGGAGAAGTCGCTCGCCGCGGCCAGAGCGTGGGAGCGGGCCGCGTAGGCATCCTGGCGTTCGCGGCCGATGCCGAGCTTCCTGGCGAGGTCGTCGGCGGCCACCCCCATGTCCGGGTCGGGGAATTCCGGCGGCGCGAACGGCGCGCGGGTGTAGCGCACCGGCTCGGCGTCGCCGACCGGCGGCCAGAAACGCCACGGCGCGGTGCTCGCCGACTCCACGCCGCCGGCGAGCAGCAGATCGTCGTCGCCCGCGCGCACTCTGGTCACCGCCTGCATCACCGCGTCCAGGCCGGAACCGCACTGCCGGTCCACGGTCACGCCGGGCACCTCGACGCCGAGCCCGGCGCGCAGGGCCGCCACCCGGGCGGGGTCGCCGCCGGGGCCGAGGCAATTGCCGAGCACGACATCGTCGACGTCGGCGTCGATGCCGGATTCGCGCACCGTCTCGTGCACCGAGCGCAGCACCGGAGCGGCCAGATCCGTCACGGTCAGGTCGGCGAAGCCGTGGCCCGCGGTGCCGATGGGGGTGCGGCGCGCGGCGATCAGGACGGGGGTGCGGCTCATAGGACCATATTCTTCAGATCACCGCGCGCCACCTTGCCGGAGGCCGTCCTCGGCAGCGCGGGCAGAGTGATCCAGCGACGTGGCACAGCCTCTTTACTCAACAGGGCGCGGGCCCGCGAGCGCACCGCGGGCAGCGTCGCGGATGCGTCGAGTTCCAGGACAGCGGTGACGATTTCGCCGAAGACCTCGTGCGGAGCACCGATCACGGCAACCGCGCTCACCCCGTCCACCCCGCCCAGAATCCGCTCCACGTCCTCGGCCACCACCGTGGCGCCGCCGACATTGACCACGCCGTCGCCGCGTCCGCGCACGACCAGCTCGCCGCCGGCGCGCAATTCGGCCAGGTCGCCCACCGGGAACCAGTCCGGCGCGCCGAGGACGGTGTAGGGCGAGCGGACATACAGCAGCCCGTCCCTGACCTCGACGTGCACACCGTCGATCACCCGCAGCGGCTCGGGCACCCGGCGCGCGGCCACCAGTGAGACCTCCGCGGAACCGTAGTACTCGACGATCTCGAGTTCCCCGGCCGCGGCGACGGCTCCGGCGTCCAGGGCGATCCCCGCGACGATCGCCGTGCGCAGGCGCGGGGCGCGCGCGAGGACCTCCCGCAGCACGGCGGGCACCGCGTGCACGACCGTCGCGGTGCCGGCGTCGTCGGTCACGCAGGCTCCGCTCCACAGCGCGTGCAATGCGCCGAACAGGTGCATCGTCGCGTGCAGCGGGCCGGTCAGCAGCACCCGGTCGGTGGCGCGCACCCCGCTGATCACGGAGAACGCGGGAAAGCTGTCGTACCAGGACCGCGCGGTCCGAGCCAGCGGGCGCGGCGCACCCGTCGAACCGGAGGTCGCCACCAACAGCAGCGCCTCGGCGGGGATGCTCTCGCGCGCGGGGCGCACCTCGGGATTCTCGACATGGACGGGAATGCCGCGCCGGGCGGCTGCGCAGACACAGATCAGCGCCTCCGCCGTCGACAGCGCAGACGCGTCGTAGACCCGCACGCCGGAGTGGGCGCGGTTGTATTCCTCGATCGCCCGAGCGAGTTCCCGGTACGTGAGCGCCCGGCCGTCGAGATCGAGGGCGGCCCGGTCGTCGACCCGGCCCCGCAGTGGGTCAAGCACCGGCCACACCGGGATACGCCCGGTGCACGCCTTTTGCCACCACCGTCGCCACCACGACCTTCGCCAGATCGCCCGGGATGAACGCGCCGTTGGCGGTGATCGCCTCGCGCACGCCCAGATCCGTGCGCAGCAACAGTCCGGCCGTGCCGAGCAGGTAGATCACCACGAGCCCACCGAAGGCATTGATCAGCAGGCCGAGCGCCACGGGGTACCTCGGCAGGATCCGCTCGGTGAGCACGCCGATCACCAGCGCGGCCGGAATCCAGCCGATCAGATACCCCGCGCTGGGACCGGCCAGCGCGGTCAGGCCGGTGCGCCCGCCCGACAACAACGGCAGGCCGATGATGGTCAGCGCGATGAACACCACCACCGCCGCGGTCCCCTTGCGGGCGCCGAGCACCGCCCCGGCCAGCAGGACGCCGAGGGTTTGCAGCGTGATCGGGACGCCGCTGAATCCCACCGTGATCGCGCCCGGCAGGCCGAGCGCGGCGATCAATGCCGCGAAGACGGCGACCTGCGCCATGTCCCGGCCGGTGAACCCGACCCGCCGCGAGTTCTCGACGCCGTCCATCGATGACCTTCCGTACTACGAACTTGAACGGCGTTCAAGGTAGCAGACCAGCACGAACACCGGCGGAGCAGGCGAAACCGCGTTCGGCCTCCCGGATGCGCCCCGAGGCTCTGTTTCCGACAGGGGAAAAAATCTGTCGTGGCGGATGTAGACATTCTCGATCAGTCGTACTACAGTCGCTCTCGTCCGAATGAGAAGTCCAGTGGCCGGGCAGGCGAGCTGCCCGGAGCAACGAAGTCCCCACCCCTCCGGCGGAGGCAAGAATCCGGTGCAGTCGGCCGGACCGCCGGAGGGGCAGCGGGAGCAAGTCGTCCGAGAAAGTCCGGCAGTGCAGGAGGTGGTGGTCACTGAGTAGTCGCCTACCAGTTTCGTGTTCCAGCCAGTGCTTCGAACGGCACTGGACACCGGCCCCCTCGGCCGGTGAGCAAGATTGATTTCCCATCCGTATATCCCAGGCCCCGGCGCTCAGCGCGCCGGGGCCTGCGGGCGTTGATTCCGAGAGGCGCTGTGCAGCAATCGAACACCCACCCCAGCGACGGCCTGACCCGCCCCGGCGACGGCGCTACCGATCGGCTGGACGACGACCACTACCCCGCCTACAGCATGGGTCGCGCCGCGGAGATACTCGGAGTCACCCCAGCGTTTCTGCGTGGCCTCGACGCAGGCGAGCTGCTCACACCGCAACGCTCGCCGGGCGGGCACCGCCGCTACTCCCGCCATCAGCTGCGCATCGCCGCCCGCGTCCGCGAGCTGGTCGACAACGGCAACACTCTCGAGGCGGCCTGCCGCATCGTCACCCTCGAAGACCAGCTCGCCGACGCGCACCGGACGAACACCGCACTTCAGAGCGCCCTCGACGACCGGGCGCGCGAAGCCTGACCGTGCAGTCCGTGCGGGTTCAGGCGGACTGCCGCTCGGCGACCATCGTCAGCGCGATGTCGACGATCATGTCCTCCTGGCCGCCGACGAGACGACGCCGACCCGCTTCCATGAGCAGCGTCCGCACATCGATGCCGTAGCGCTCGCTGGCGGCTTCGGCGTGGCGCAGGAAGCTCGAGTAGACCCCGGCGTAGCCGAGCGTGAGGGTCTCGCGATCGACGCGCACCGGCCGGTCCTGCAGGGGACGGACCAGGTCGTCGGCGGCGTCCTGCAGGGCGAACACATCGCAGCCGTGCTTCCACTCCAGCACATCGGCGACCGCGATGAACGCCTCGATCGGGGTGTTGCCCGCGCCCGCGCCGTGACCGGCCAGCGACGCGTCGACCCGGTACACACCGTTCTCGACGGCCACGACCGAGTTCGCCACCGACAGCGAAAGGTTCTCGTGGGCGTGGATGCCGATTTCGGTGCCCTCGTCGAGGATGTCCCGGTAGGCGCGGACCCGGTCGCGCACGCCGTCCATGGTGAGCCGTCCGCCGGAGTCGGTGACGTAGACGCAGTGCGCGCCATAGCTTTCCATCAGCTTGGCCTGGGCGGCGAGTTCCGCGGGCGGCGCCATGTGGCTCATCATCAGGAAGCCGGAGACATCCATGCCGATCTCGCGGGCGGTCGCGATGTGCTGGGCGGAGACATCGGCTTCGGTGCAGTGCGTCGCGATCCGCACCGAGCGCACGCCCAGATCGTAGGCGCGCCGGAGGTCTTCGACCGTCCCGACGCCCGGCAGCAGCAGGGTGGTCAGCCGGGCGCGGCTCAGATTGGCGGCGGCGGCTTCGATCCAGGCCCAATCGCTGTGCGAGCCGGGACCGTAGTTGACCGAGCCGCCCGCCAGACCGTCGCCGTGGGCGACCTCGATGGCGTCGACACCGGCGGCGTCCAGCGCCGCGACGATCTTGCCCACGTTCTCGGGCGTGATCCGGTGGCGGACCGCGTGCATGCCGTCGCGCAGGGTGACGTCCTGGACAAACACCGTCGGGGTCATCGGAGGGTCTCCTTCTGCTGGGTGTTCTGCGCGATCCGCTCGGCGACCTGCAGGCCGGCCGAGGTCATGATGTCGAGATTGCCCGCGTAGGCGGGCAGGTAGTGTGCGGCGCCCTCGACTTCCAGGAACACCGACACCCGATGGGTCGGCACCGTTGCCGAGCCGTCGGCCAGCAGCGTGTGCACCGGCTGATCGGACGGGATCGGATCGATCTGCACTTCCTGCTTGAGTCGGTAGCCGGGCACATACGCGGCCACCTCGCCGACCATCTTCGTCACCGAGGCGCGGATGCGGTCGTGGGAATCCGAGTCGGGGACGCTCACCAGGCAGAACACCGTGTCGCGCATGATCAGCGGCGGTTCGGCCGGGTTGAGGATGATCACCGCCTTGCCGCGCTCGGCGCCGCCGACGGCCTCGATGGCGTGCGAGGTGGTCTCGGTGAACTCGTCGATGTTGGCGCGGGTGCCCGGTCCGGCGGACTTGGAGGCGATCGAGGCCACGATCTCGGCGTAGGCGACGGGCGCCACCCGCGACACGGCGGCCACGATCGGGATGGTGGCCTGACCGCCGCAGGTCACCATGTTCACGTTCACCGCGTCGAGATGGTCCTCGAGGTTGACCGCGGGGACCACGAACGGGCCGATCGCGGCAGGTGTCAGATCGACCAGCCGCTTGCCCAGCGGCGCCAGCAGGTCGTGATTGACCTGGTGCGCCTTGGCCGAGGTCGCGTCGAACACGATCTCGATGTCGTCGAACCCCGGCATGGCGATCAGACCCTGCACGCCTTCGTGGGTGACGGGCACGCCCAGCCGAGCCGCCCTGGCCAGGCCGTCGGACTCGGGGTCGATGCCGACCATGGCGCCCATCTCCAGGAAGCGGGAATGACGGATGACCTTGATCATCAGGTCGGTGCCGATATTGCCCGATCCGATGATCGCGACCTTGGTGCGATCGGCCTGCTCACTCACTGGGAACCTCCGGTGTGGTGGAGAAGGACGCCGACACCGTGCCGACGCCGTCGATGGTGGCGGTGACCCTCGCCCCCGGGTGCAGCGGACGCATCGGGCCGAGCGCCCCGGACAGGATCACCTGCCCCTTGCGCAACGGTTCGCCGAACTCCCGCGCCTTGCGCGCCAGCCAGGCCAGCGCGTTCAACGGATCGCCCAGGCAGGCTGCCCCGTCGCCGGTGGAGACGACCTCGCCGTCGATGCTCATGCTCATGGTGACCTCGACCGGCTCGAACTCGTCGAGCCGCACGCGCGCGGCGCCGAGGACGTACACGCCGCTGGAGGCGTTGTCGGCCACGGTGTCGGCGAAGGAGATGTCCCAGTCGGTGATCCGGCTGTCGACGATCTCCAGCGCCGCGGTGGCCCAGCCGACCGCCGCCCGGCACTGCGCGACATCGAGCGGGCCTTCGGCGAGATCCTCGGCGAGGAAGAACGCGACCTCGGCCTCGGCCTTCGGCTGCAGCAGCCGCGCGATGTCGATCTCGTCGCCGTCGTCGTAGGCCATGTCGGAGAACAGCACGCCGAAGTCCGGCTGGTCCACGCCCAGTTGCTGCTGCACGGCCGCCGAGGTCGCGCCGATCTTGCGGCCGACGATCGTCACGCCTCGGGCGAGCCGGGCCGCGTTGAAGCGTTCCTGGATGCGGTAGGCGGTCGCGACGTCGTCGGGGCCGATCAGTTCCCGCAGGGGGGCGCACGACCGTCCCGTCGTGGCCGCCGCGATCAATCGGTCCGCGGCGGTGGCGACGACGGAATCGTCGACACGCGCGGCACCGACCATATCGGCACTGGTGGGCATCCGGGCCTTCCTCTCACTACAAACATCTGAATGCCCATCAGTCCACTACGCCGCGGCCCGACGGCCCACTACTGTGTTCCACTGAGTGGACCGAATCGAGGACATCGCCACCATGAGCACATCGCAGCTGGACGACCGATCCGTCCTGGGCCGGGTCGTGCACATTCTCGAAGCCTTCGCACCGGACGACAGAGCGGTCGGACTGTCGGAGCTCGCCCGCCGGACCGGTCTTCCCAAGACCACGGTGCACCGGGTCTGCCGAGACCTCGTGACGGCACGCTGGCTCACCGCCTCACCGCAGGGCTACCGCCTGGGGCGCGGCCTGTTCGAGCTGGGTATGCGCGCCGCCGCCGAGCGGACCCTGCTCGAGGTCGCGGTCCCCTTCATGCAGGACCTGTACACCCGAACTCAGGAGACCGTGCACCTGGGCGTGCTCGACGGGGACGAGGTCGTCTACATCAGCAAGATCGGCGGACACCGTCAGGCGCGCGCCCCGTCCCGGGTCGGCGGTCGTATGCCGTTGTACTGCACCGCTATCGGCAAGGCGCTGCTGGCCCATGCCGAGCCCCGGACCATCGAACGGGTCCTCGCGGGGCCGCTGCCACGGCTCACTCCCCGCACGGTCACCGGGCCGGGACTGCTGCGCGCCCAGCTCGACAGAATCGTCGAACAGGGCGTCGCCTACGAATACGAGGAGTCCACGACGGGCATCGTCTGTGTCGCGGCGGCGGTTCTCGATGCCGAGGACCATCCGCTGGCGGCGATCTCGATGACCGGTCCGACCACCCGCTTCCGGCCCGAGGCTCATGCCGTGTCGGTGCGGGCGGCAGCGGCCGCGATGGCCTCGATCCTGGCGCGGCGCGGCGTGGCGACTCCCTGACAGCGCTCATCCGGCAGTGCCCGCTGACCACGCCGCGGGGCCGGCAGACCCGACCGAACCAGGTGTGAGAGTCCCGAGTCCGGGTAGCGCGTATCCAGACAGCCGGCGGCTGTGGAGCGACACGACGCGCCCGCCGTCTCCACCTCGAGCACCGCGACGCGGGGCACGCGACGCGGGAGAAGGGCGATGATCGTATGAGCACTCTTGCCGCGATGATGGACAGCCACCCCGCTACCACCGAGCAGGCGGCACCGGAAGAACTGGTCGCCTGCCTCGAGGCCTGCCGGGACTGCGCGCAGACGTGCACTCTCTGCGCCGACGCCTGCCTGAGCGAGAAGACAGTCGCCGACCTGCGGGCGTGCATCCGCGCGGACCTGAACTGCGCCGATATCTGCGCCGCCACCGCCGCGGTGCTCTCCCGCCGTGGCGGGGGCGCGGCCACCACCCGGGCACTGCTGGAGGCCTGCGCCGTGGCCTGCGACAAGTGCGGACGCGAATGCGACCGGCACGCCGGGCACCACGAGCACTGCCGGATCTGCGCCGAGGCATGTCACCGCTGTGTGCGAGCGTGCCGCGAGCTGCTGGCCGGACTGGCCTGACGCGCCCCAGCCGGTCACCTCGGCAGGTGTCGGCTCCCCACCGGCAATGGCGACGTCATGGGGTCGTCATGACGTGCCCGCGTCGGCCTTTCCACCGAGCGCGGGTGCGGCGAAGTCTCCGGGGTCGGTTCAGGAGATCTTCCGGAGGTCCGGCAGATCTGGGTGCGCGGCACCGGTGGCCGCCCGGACGATCGGAGCGAGCAGGCGTGGCAGGACGAACTGGTCACGGGGCAGGCGGCCTGCTTCCGGGAGCCAGTTGTGGACGAGTCCGACGGCGAGACCGGTGTCGGGATCGGTCCAGCCGCCCGATCCGGCGAGTCCGATGTGCCCGAAGCCGCGCGGGGCGCCAGGGGCGGGAATGGCGTGGTAGCCGAGCCGCCAGCCCATCGGAAGCAGCAGGTTCCGGTCCGGTAGCCAGGTTCGCACACGCGAGATGTGCCGCACCCGTGACCGTGACAGCAGCGCGTTCTCGGTGGCGATGGCGTCGTACACCGCGGCAACCGCGCGGGCGGTGAACACGCCGTTGGCAGCCGGGCTTTCGCCCAGGAGGATGGCCGGCTCGGCTCCGGAGGTGAGTCCCTCGATGCCGTGGGTGTAGATGGCGCGGATGAACCCGGCACCCGGAGCCGGGATGCGTCTGGCGACCCGCAGGACGTTCGCGGTGTTGGGGATGCCGAACGGGACCGGCGATCCCTGCGAGGCGGCGAGGGTGATCTTCGCCGATCGCGGTGGCGCGCCGAGGTGCAGACCGTCGATTCCCAGCGGCTCGGCGAGTTCCGTGCGGTACAACTCGCCCATGCCCTTGCCGGTCACCGCGCGGGCGATTCCGGCGGCGAGCCAGCCGAAGGAGAGAGCGTGATAGGCCGGTATCCCGCGCCACCGGTCGGGTGCGGCGGCGGCGATTCGTTCTTCCATCAGGTGGTGGTCGACCAGTTCGTCGAGGTTGCGTGCGAGTGGGGTGATATGCGACAGCCCCGCGCGGTGGGTGAGTACGTCGGCAACGGTGATGCTCTTCTTGCCCTTGGCGCCGAATTCGGGCCAGTACTCCGCGACGGGCGCGTGGTAGTCGATCAATCCCTGCTCGGCGAGTCGGTGCAGCACGGTCGCGGTGATGCCCTTGGAGGTCGAATACGACAGGGCGGCGGTGTCGCGTTGCCAGGCGAGGCCCCGGTGGGGGTCGGCGGTGCCGGTCCAGACGTCGACGACCGGGCGGCCCCGGTGATAGACAGCGAGCGCCCCGCCACCACGTCCGGTGGCGAACAGACGCCCGAAGGCGGTGATCGCGTCGTCATAGTCCGGCTCCCAAGCGCCGTGCACGGCGACATCGGGCAGGCCGGGATGGCCGGGTCGAGCGGAAAGCGATTCTCGCACTTGTCGGTTACCTCACATATCACCTTTGGGGTATCACAGTTCCCGCTCAGCGAGATTGCTGATCATTTGCGGATTCTGTGGTGTGGCTATGGTTCGAAGGGCCGCCGGATTGCCTTGCTCTGTCTCCCGAGAATCGTGCTTCACCTCGGGCGTTGCCGCGAGGGTCGGGTTGCCGGGGGTATACCTATTTCTGTACTTCTGCCTCACGGTCGAGAAACCCGTGCAGGTCGTCGGCGCGTGGTTGTTCGAACGGGTGCGAGCGAGAGCGGACGAAAACAGGTATGTCCGCGGTTATCCGACCCTGGTGGAATGGACCCGGGACGACGAGGTTGGTAGGAAACCTGTGAGCACCGATTCCGCGAGGTTTCCATGTACCTGCACGATCCGCACCACCCCGACATCATCGGCGATGCCCACGCAGGATCCACGAAGAACACTCTGAGCATTCGGCGTTGCGCGGCCTGCGGCGCCCTGTTCGCGCCGCCGACCACTGCCTGCTCATCCTGCGGATCGTCACATCTCGAGACGGTGGCGTCGTCCGGCGTGGGTTCGGTCATGTCCTGGCGGACGGTAGAGCGCCTGGGGAAGGACGGAGACCGCGAGCCGATGCCGTTGACGATCGCGATCGTCGAACTCGACGAGGGCCCGTGGGTCTACACATCCATCGAGGGCTCCCTCCCATCGCCCCCGGATCGGCCGGTGCGTGTGCGACTCCAGCCGCGCCCCTGGACAGACGGATTTCCGGTTTTCGGCATCATTCCGAGTCCGTGAACCCCGGAATCTCCGGCGAGAGCGCAGCCCTGATGGGTCCGTTCGCGCGACATCGCCGCGAAAGCGATTTCCTGTCGACGCTCGGATCGGACCGCCGACCCGACGGCCGTTCATGATCACCTGGGGTCGGTACCTCGTGCGATACGCTGGCGGTTGTCCAACAGTGAACGCATGTTCCTGGCTGCCGGGGACATGCCGGCGGATGGTGTGCGCTGATGAGCGAGGACGATGCGTTTCGGACAATGCGTGCGGTGTCCGTGCCGATTGCCGAGGAGCTGAGCGCGGCCGGCTTCGAGGACGCCGAAGAGATCGGGCGGGGTGGTTTCGGTGTGGTGTATCGCTGCCTCCAGCCCGCGCTGAACCGGACCGTGGCGGTAAAGGTCCTGACCGCCGAGCTCGACGAGGAGAATCGGGCGCGTTTCTTCCGGGAGCAACAGGCGATGGGCCGGCTGACCGGGCACCCGAACATCGTG
Organism: Nocardia shimofusensis NBRC 100134; assembly: GCF_001613125.1. Classification (GTDB taxonomy): domain Bacteria; phylum Actinomycetota; class Actinomycetes; order Mycobacteriales; family Mycobacteriaceae; genus Nocardia; species Nocardia shimofusensis. The sequence goes on along the minus strand of NZ_BDBT01000004.1, from coordinate 238,229 downwards.
ACCGTATTGCAGGTGGGTGCCACCGCGAGCGAGCGACCGTTTCTTGTGATGCCGTATCACCCGTGGGGCTCCCTGGACGCTCGCATCCGGGAACAAGGCCCGCTGCCGGTGGACACGGTGTTGCGGATCGGAGTGAAGATCGCGGGGGCATTGGAGAGCGCGCATCGGCTGGGGATCGTGCATCGGGACGTGAAGCCGGCGAACATCCTGCTCACCGATTACGGCGAGCCCGTGTTGACCGATTTCGGTATCGCGCGCGTCGTCGGGGGCTTCCAGACGGCGAGCGGAACCCTCACCGGCTCTCCCGCGTTCACCGCTCCGGAGGTGCTCGAAGGCGAGGATCCCGGTCCGGCCGCGGACGTCTACGGCCTGGGCGCCGGCATGTTCTGCGCGTTGACCGGGCATGCGGCGTTCGAGCGGCGCAGTGGCGAGAACGTGGTGGCCCAGTTCTCGCGGATCACCACCCAGCCGGTTCCTGATCTTCGGGACAGCGGTATCTCCGCCGATGTGTCGGCCGTGGTGGCGATGGCGATGAACCGGGACCCCCGCGAACGGCCTTCGGCGAGTGCGCTCGGGGAGGCGATCCGTCAGACACAACGCCGGCAGGGACTCCCGGTCGACGAGATGGCGTTGTCGGCCGAACCGGTCCCGGAGCACCGGAACGGACAACCACCTGCGCAGGGCTGGCGCCCGCCGCCGACGACGGTGGGACGCGCGGGCACCGGTGCGCTGCCGCTGGAATTGACCAGTTTCGTCGACCGCCGCACGGAAGTGGCGGAGGTGAAGAATCTGCTGACCTCCTCGCGGCTGGTGACCTTGACCGGGACCGGGGGCGTCGGCAAGACGAGACTGGCGCTGCGGGCCGCGTCGAATATGCAACGCGATTTCGTCGACGGGGTGTGGTTGATCGAGCTGGCCGACGTCTCGGACCCGTCGCTGCTGGTCGAGGTCGCGGCGGACGCCCTCGGCCTGCGCGACGAGCCGACGCGGCCATTGCACGAGATCGTGCTCGAATTCCTGTCCGGACGGAAGTCGCTGGTCGTCGTGGACAACTGCGAGCAGGTGGTGGAGGCCGCGGCAGGACTGGTCGAAGCGTGGCTCCGGGCATGTCCGGACCTTCGGATCCTCGTCACTACCCGCGAACCGTTGAACATCCCGGGTGAGGCGGTGCTGCGGGTGTCGCCACTGACGGTCCCCGATGTGAGCAGGCAGCCGTCGTTACGCGGACTGCCCAAATACGATGCGGTCACGTTGTTCGCCGACCGTGCCGCCGCGGCGGTGCCGGGCTTCGAACTCGACGAGGACAACATGGACACCGTTGCCCGCATCTGCGCTCGGCTGGACGGACTGCCGCTGGCGATCGAGCTCGCGGCGGCCCGGATGCGGATGATGTCGCCCGAGCAGATCCTGGACCGGCTCACCGATCGGTACGCGCTACTCACCCGCGCCAGTCGCACCGCGCCGACGCGGCAGCAGACACTGCGGTGGTGCATCGACTGGAGCTACGAGTTGTGCACCCCGGCCGAACAGCGGATGTGGGCCCGGTTGTCGGTGTTCGCCGGCGGCTTCGAACTCGACGCCGCCGAACAGGTGTGCGGAGGCGATACGGCGACCGGCAGCGTGCTGGACGTGCTGTCCTCGTTGGTGGACAAGTCGATCCTGCTTCCGGACGACACGGATGCCGTGGTGCGGTTCCGGATGCTCGAGACACTCCGGGACTACGGCTGGCAGAAACTCCAGGCCTCCGGCGAGGCCCAGGCGGTCCGCCTGCGGCACCGCGACTGGTACCAACGTCTGGCGCTCGACGCGGAAGCCGCGTGGATCAGTGACCAGCAGCTCGACTGGTTCGCCCGACTCGAGCGCGAACTGCCCAATCTGCGTGCCGCGCTCGAATGCAGTCTGGCCGAGGACACCGACGAGGCGGCCGAAACCGGATTGCGCATCGCCAGCGCCCTCGTGTTCTTCTGGACCTTCCGGGGTGTGACCAGTGAAGGTCGACGCTGGCTCGACCGCGCACTCGCCCATCCGCGCGCCCACTCGATCCCCGACCGGGTCAAGGCCCTGCATGCCGCGACCCTGATGGCCTTGTATCTCGGTGATGCCCCCGAGTCGGTCGCCGTGCTGGTCGCGGAAGCGCACACACTCGCCGAACGGGACGCCACCCCGATGCTCGAGGCACTGGTCGCCTACGCCGACGGCATGCTGGCGTTCTACCGCGCTGACCGTGCCGAGGCCAACTCCTGTTTCACACATGCCCTCGAGCTGTTCGCCGCCGATCGAGAGGAATCATGGCACGCTGCCACGTTGATGATGCTCGGATGGACTGATGCCCTGCACGGCGACGCGCGACGGGCGATCGAGTATCACGAGCAGGTACTCGACATCACCGAAGCACGCGGCGACTGGCTCTTCCGGTCATCCGCGCTATGGGGCATCGCCATCGCGGCGTGGCGGCAGGACGATCGGCACCGGGCACAACAACTGCTCGAGGAGGCGCTGCGGGTCAACCAGAAGGTGAACAGTCCATTGATCGTCGCGTCCGCTCTCGAGGCGATGGCCTGGATCGCGGAGGCCGACGGTGCAGCTGAGCGGGCCGCAGTGATGATGGGAGCCGCGCAGGCCCTGTGGCCGTACGGAGGCAGCGTCACCCACGGTATGCCGGGACTGGAGCACTATCACGACGAATGCGACCGGAGGACGCGTGCCGCTGTCGGCCGCCGGAGGTTCTCGGCAGCGTCGCGGCGCGGTCAGGATATGGACATGGACGCCGCGGTGAACTACGCCCTCGGTGAGCAGCCCACCGGCACAACGCCCACGTCGGGTTCGTTCGTGGAGCTGACCAAGCGTGAGCGGCAGGTCGCCGATCTCATCGCCCAAGGGCTCACCAACAAGCAGATCGCGGCGAAACTCGTGATCTCGCAACGCACGGCCCAGGGACACGTGGAGCACATCCTCACCAAGCTCGGATTCACTTCCCGCGTCCAGATCGCGGCCTGGGTCGTGGAGGGCGCCGAGCGACACAATCCTTGACCGCAATCGTTCTCCACCCCATGCCTCTACCTGCGGGGCCGGCCGCGTCCCGGCCGCGGGGGGGTGGCACACCGCCGCGACACGGCACCGAAATCGCCGCAGTGCGCTGTTGAGGTTGCGATTTTCGCGCGTTTTGTGTGTTGTTGATAGTTTTCGCGCGCCCGAAATGCTCGAGACCACCGTCGCCGGGATGCCAGTTCGGTCGACTGCCACAAAATCGACGAGCCAGCCGCCGATGGCGGAATCGGTGGTGCGGCAATGATATCCGGCCGCCGACCGCCCTGTCACGACGCCGCTTACTGTCCGCCTTATCCGGTCAGGTCTCGTCCGAGGGCGACTCGGGCGATACTCCACAGCTGTACTTCATTGGCGCCTTCGTAGATTTCGCCGATCTTGCTGTCGCGCCATATCGATTCCAGGGGATTGGTGCGGCCGTCGGCGCTCAGCGACCGGATGTAGCCGTATCCGCCGTGGACCTGGATGGCGTCCCGGGCGACCTCGACCGCCACCCGACTGCCGGTGACTTTGGCCATCGCGGCTTCGGCGGCGGATGTCACGCCGGAGTCGGAGATCCGTGCGGCTTTCTGGTAGAGGCTGCGGGCGGACTCCAGGGCGATGGCGTGTTCGGCGAAGCGGAACTGCCAGTGCTGGAACTGACCGATCTTCGATCCGAAGGCCGACCGTCGGCCCATGTAGTCGGCGGCGTGGTCGAACGCGGCTTGGGCCATGCCGACGCCGAGGGCGCCGATGCCGATCCGGCCGGCCGACAGGCTGTTCAATGCCGCTGCCAGACCACGTCCCGGTGGTGCGATCACATGGTGGTCGGGGACGAAGACGTCGGTTAAGTGCACGTCGGAGGTGAGCTGGAGGCGGTTGCCGAGTTTCTTGTCCGGTGCACCGACGGTGATGCCTTCGTCGTGCATGTCGACAAGCAGCATCGTGTGCTGTCCGTCGACGACACACAGCACCGTCATGATGTCGGCGGCACAGGAGTTGGTGATCCATCGCTTGTGCCCGGTCAGCCGGTATCCGCCGGGTACTTTCACCGCGGTGGTGCGCATGGCCTCGGCGGACAGGTCGGTGCTGGCTTCGGGTTCGCTCGTGGCGAAGGATCCGACGATGTCGCCGCGGATCAGTAGCGGCAGGTATTCCTGTCGAATGGGGGCCGGTGCCGCGTCGAGGGTGCGTCCGACCAGCAGGGCTTGTCCGTCGTAGAGCGCCGAGGCCACCCCGGGGCTGTAGTAGCCAAGTTCTTCGAGCACGGTGGCGGCGGCCAGCATCGGGTACTGGAGGCCGAGCCCGCCGACATCGGCGCGGTAGCCGACCGCGTACAGCCCGGCGTCGGCGATCGCGCGGACCAGGTCGGCGGGGAATGCCTCGGCTGATTCCTCCGCGCTGTTGAGTTCACCGGCGCGCGGAGCGAGCACGGTCTCGGCGAAGTGGCGTGCCTGGTCTCTGACATCGATGGTTTCCTGCGGCAGGAGCAGGTCGTTGACCAGCCGGTTCGAGGTCCGCGGCGGACCGAGGACGGGGCCGGCGTCGGTTGTTGTCACGATCGTGGTCTCCTGTGGTCGGTGGTGCGCGGGCAGCGCCGCCCGCGGTGGTGCGAGCTTGGGGTCAATTGCCGGAGAACTGTTCTCGCAGTCGGCGTTTGAGGAGTTTTCCGGTGGGGGTGCGCGGCAGGTCGTCGACGAACTCGATGCGGCGCGGCACCTTATATCCGGCGATCTGGGCGCGAACGTGGTCACTGAGTTCGCGTTCGACGTCCTCGCTCGCGGTGACTCCGTGCACGAGTTGCACTGCTGCCAGCACCTTTTCGCCGTATTCGTCGTCGGGGATGCCGATCACCGCGACGTCGTGGACGGCTGGGTGCAGCACCAGACAGTCCTCGATCTCCTGCGGGTAGATGTTGACCCCGCCGGAGATGATGGTGAACGCTTTGCGGTCCTGGAGGAACAGGTAGCCGTCGGGGTCGAGGTAGCCGATGTCTCCGCAGGTGGACCAGGTGTCGTGGCGGGGGTGCTGTGCCGCGGCGGTCTTGTTGGGGTCGCGGTGGTAGGCGAAAGGCATCACGTCGCGTTCGAAGTAGACGACTCCGGAGTTCTCGATGGGCACTTCGTTGCCGGCGTCGTCGCAGATGTGGATGACGCCGAGTTTGGCGGTGCCGACCGAGCCGGGTTTGGCTTCCCATTCCCGCGCGTCGATCATCGTGATGCCGTTGGCCTCCGTGGAGGCGTAGTACTCGTGCAGGATGGGTCCGAACCATTCGATCATCTGGCGTTTCACCTCGACCGGGCACGGCGCGGCGGCGTGCACGGCGTATTCCTGCGATGACACGTCGTAGGCGGCGCGTACCTCGGGCAACAGTCTGAGCATGCGTACGAAATGGGTGGGGACCCATTGGGAATGGGTCACCCTGTGGTGGTCGATGACGCGCAGGCACTGTTCGGCGTCGAATCCCTTGGTGGTGATGACCGTTCCGCCCAGCGCCTGGGTGACCATGCCGAACCGCAGCGGCGCGGCATGGTACAGCGGCGCGGGCGAGAAGTAAATGGTGTCGGTGCTCATTCGGTAGCCACCGCCGAAGACCGCGACGTAAGGATCGCCGGGGTCACCGACCTGCCGGTCGGGCAATGGTGGTTTGACGCCTTTGGGGCGGCCTGTGGTTCCGGAGCTGTACAGCATATCGGCGCCACGCGGCTGGTCGGACGGCGCTTGTGCCGCTCCCGACGCCACGAACTCGTCGTAGTCGTCGAAGCCCTCGACCGCGCCGCCGTAGGAGAGTCGGAGTTCGACCTCCGGGGTATCGACGACCACAGCGGCGGCGAGCTCCCCCAGATCGGCGGAGACGACCAGAGCGCGGGCTTCGCAGTCGTCGACGATGTAGGCGACCTCGGAGGCGGCCAGATGGAAGTTGACCGGCGTGAGGTAGAGCCCCGATCGCAAGCATGCCCAGTAGACTTCGAAAACGCGGACTCCATTGGTGCTGAGCAGTCCGACGACGTCGCCGCGGCGCAGACCCGCGGCGTGCAACGCGTTCGCCAGCCGGGTGGAGCGTTCCTCGAGCGCACCGTAGGTGAGAGCTTCGTCGGTCTCGGCGACCAGGACGGCGATCTTGTCCGGAGCGGTGGCTGCGTGGACGGCGGGATACATCGGTATTCCTTCGATAGAGCGGGATGAGCAGAGGCAAGAGGAGCTCACTACATCGACGTTGTGTTTGAGCTCACATCTCGTATGGTGAGGTGATGCAGGAAACGAACGACGCCGAGGAACGGGTGCGCAACGTCCTGGCGAACCTGCGGGAGGTTCTCGAAAGCGAGGATCCGCTGGCGAGGTTGAGCACCCCCGACGCCCGCGCGGTGATCGATGACGCCTGGGAGGCGCTCGCCGCGGCGATGGGCGACAACAGTGGGCAGGCCTCGCCGGATGTGTTGGGGGCGCTGCGCCAGCTGCGCAGGATAGACCAGCTGCTGCTGCGTACCCAGCGCAACCCGCACGCCGAGGTCAGTCGACGTCTGGGCGAGACGCTCACCCGCTTGGAAGCCACCCCGTGCTCTGTGCGGGAGCTGATCACCGTCGCGCCTCGCCTGATCGGTGACCTCGGATTCGACCGGGCCATCGTCTCGCGTATCAGCGACGGGCTGTGGATCTCCCAGGGGGTGTTCATCGCCGATAATCCCGAGTGGGCGGACACGATCAATCGCGCCGGTCAGGATGACCCCCAGGCTCTGGTGCCGGGACTGTTCGAGACCGAGATGGTCCGGCGCAGACAGGCAATCCTCGTCTACGACGTGCAGCACGAGTCTCGGGTTCATCGCCGCATCGCCGACGAATCGCTGTCGCGCTCGTATGTGGCCGCACCGATCATGTCCAACGGCCGGGTGGTCGGACTCGTCCACGGGGACCGGTACTTGCAGGGTGTCGACACCGATCTGCTCGATCGTGAAGTACTGCGGGCGTTCGCCGAAGGATTTCGTCTGGCGTTGACCCGCGCCCAGCTGGCCGAGCGACTCGACCGGGCCGGATCGATGTTGCGGCAGGCGGCCACCGAGGCGGCCGCCTCTCTCGACGACGCCCACGAGGTCAGTTTCGAACTCGCCGCCACCGACGATGGTGGTGGTGGTGGTGCGGTCGGAGCCGGGGCGCCTGTGTCCCGTCATCCGCGGGCGTCGGCGTCGCTGAGAGAGCGGTTGACCAACCGCGAGGTGGAGATTTTGGAGTTGTTGGCTCAGGGCCGGACCAACTTCTCGATCGCCAGGGAACTCGTTATCGCCGAGGGGACGGTCAAACAGCACGTCAAGCACATCTTGCGCAAGCTCGGTGCGGCTAACCGAGCTGAGGCCGTGTCGCGGTTGTACGAGGCCGAGCCGAGCCCGCTCAGCTCGCCGCACCGAAATCCACTCCCTCCTGAAACGTCGCGCTCCCAGCGACGAGTCGGCGGTATTTCATGATCAGGTCGGGCCGTCCGATTGTGAGGACCCCGATCAGCCGCTGACCGGCTCGGTAGAGCGCGACGGTCCCGCCTCGTTCGTCTCGCCGGTGTTGCACGAGGACCTCCTCGGCCTGCGGTACGCCGACGAACTGGATTCGGGTCTCGTACCAGTCCGACCAGAAGTACGGCACTGTCGAGTAGGGTCTGCGATCTTCGGGGGCCGCGAGCGCGTTGCGGGCCGCGAGCGCGCCCTGATCGGCCGCACTGGTCCAGTGTTCGAGTCGCATCGTGCGGTCGAACAGCGGGTTCGGCCAGTGCGCGACGTCTCCGGCCGCCCACACGTGCGCGATCGCCGCCCCGGTCTCGTCCACGGCCGCCAAGTGCTCGTCGCACATCACGCCGCCGTCGCGGTGATGCAGCTGGACTCCCGAGTTCTTCAGCCATGCCGTGGAAGGACTCGCGCCGATTCCCGCGACGACGACGTCGGCGTGCAGGGTGGTGCCATCAGAGAGTTCGACGGCACCGACCGGATAGCGGCCATCGGCATCCGGTTCGGCGTCGTCGCGAGGATGGATGGCGGTGATGGTCGTATCCAGCCGTAGATCCGTTCCGTGGTCTCGGTGCAGATCCGCGCACAACGCTCCGATCTGTGTCCCGAGCGAGCGGATCAACGGTGCCGGGGCGCTTTCCACGATCGTCACCGCCGCACCCAGTTTTCTTGCCGCGGAGGCGATTTCGGAACCGATGAAGCCTGCACCGATTACGACGACACGTGCTCGGTTGCTCAGGGCCTTGCGTACGCGGCGCGCGTCGTCGAGCGTGCGTAGCGCGAGGATTCCCGAGTATTTCCGGTCTTCGGGCAGTCGACGCGCCGTTGCGCCGCTGGCGATGATCAGTTCGTCGTAGCCGAGGTCTCCCCCAGTGGTGTGCAGGTTTCGGCGTTCGGTGTCCAGCGCGAGCGCGGTGGTGGAGGTCAGCACCCGCACGCCGAGTTCGTCCTCGAGCACCGAGGCCGGGCGCAACTGCACGTCCACCTGCGCGTCGTCGGGGGCGACGAGCATGGCTTTCGACAGTGGCGGGCGGTCGTAGGGCAGATGCGGTTCATCGCCGACCAGCACGATCGGTCCTTCGTGGCTTGCGCGGCGCGCGGACTCACAGGCGCGGATACCTGCCAGCCCGGCGCCGACCACCACCAGGGTCTGGTCGCGACCCATCACGAGTCCTCGACGCGGATTTCGATAGCCTGCGTGGGGCACGAGGCCGCCGCTTCCTCGAGCAGCGCGCGATCGGCGAGGTCGAACGAGTTGTGGTGTACTAGAAGTGCCCCGTCGTCACCGATTTCGAATACCTCCGGCGCCACCGCTTCGCACAGACCCAGGCCCGAGCACTTGCCCATGTCCACGACCACCGTGCATCGACCCGCCGTCACCGACATCACCTGCTCCCGACATTGGTGCGGAACGGCAGGCTTACCACGCCGCGCATGAAGTTGGTCTTCATCAGCGTCGGTTCACCCGCTTCGAAGTCTGGCATCTGCCGGTGCAATTCCCGGAACAGTGATCGCAGCATCGATTTGGCGAGCTGGTTGCCGAGGCAGAAGTGCACACCGCCGCCGCCGAAGGCGATGTGCGGGTTCGGGCTGCGCGTGAGGTCGAACGCCTCGGGATCGTCGAAGACGTCCTCGTCGCGGTTGCCCGATCCGTACATCATCACGACCTTGTCGCCGGGCAGGATCTGCTGCCCGGCCAGCTCGTACTCCGCGATCGCGGTGCGCCGGAAGTTCAGCACCACCGACGCATGCCGCAGGAACTCCTCGATCGCGAGACCGATCCGGCCTTCGAAGTCCTCCCACAACCAGGCTCGCTGCTCGGGGTGGTCGGTGAGATTCTTGACGGTGAAACTCGAGGTGTGGCGGGTGGTGTCGGTGCCCGCCACCGCCATCAGCACCATCACCGCGCCGATCTCGAAGTCGCTCAGGCGTTCTCCGTCGACTTCGGCCTGTACCAGATTGGTGAGCAGGTCGTTCTGCGGTTCGGCCCGCCGTTCCGCGATCAACTGCTCGGCGATGTCGTGGATGACCAGGGAGGCTTCGACCTGGACTTCGGCCGCGTCGCGTCCGGCGAGCAGTACCGGGTCGGCCCAGGCGACGATCTCGTCGGCGGCGTGGGCGACGGTGGCACGCAGTTCCTGCGGAACCCCGAACATGTCACCGAACATCTCGATCGGCAGATGACGGGCGATGTCGGCGACGAAGTCGATCTCGGGCTTCTGTGCCGCGGCCGCGACGATCCGTTCGGCACGCGAGGCGATGTCGGCGTCGATCTTGCGGATCTGACGCGGGGTGAACGCGGCACTGACAAGCTTGCGCAACTTGTCGTGTTTCGGGTTGTCCATGGCAAGGAACGACATCGCCATCTCGAGGAACATCGGCGGCAACAGATCGAACATGACCCCGTAACCGGAGACGAACACATCGTTACGCTGGCTCACCTCGATGATGTCGCGGTGCTTGACCACCGCCCAGAATCCGGTGTCGTCGGGGTCGGGGACCACCGCGGACTCGATCGGGCGTTGCCAGCTGATCGGCCGCTCGCGACGCAATTGCTGGAACACCAACTCCCGTTGCGGCGCGTCGAGAGCCCAGAACTCGTCGCTGGAAACATTCAGTTCGTCGTATGTCCTGGTCGCGGCGACCTCATTGGTGGGTGCGACGTCGGCGTCGGTGTCGTCGTCGAAACTCAGTTCGGCGTCGTCGAACGAGGTGGTCATGCTCTGATCTCCTGAGAATAGTGTGCCGGTCAGTCGTCGGCGTGGCTGAGCAAGATGTCGAAGGGTTTGCGTTCACGCCCCCCCGACAGATCAAGGTGGATCGTCTTGGCCTCGGTGTACTCATCGAGGGCATCCGGGCCCAGTTCGCGCCCGATTCCGCTCTGCTTGTAGCCGCCGAAAGGCACCTGGGCATTGATCTGATGCGCGTCGTTGATCCAGACGCTGCCCGCCTGGACTCGTTCGGAGACGGCGAGGGCGCGCTCATTGTCACCGCTCCACACACTCGCGGCCAGTCCATACTGGCTGTCGTTGGCGATCGCGACCGCTTCGTCGTCGCCGTCGTAGGCGATCACGCACAGCACCGGGCCGAACACCTCCTCTTGTGCGATGCGCATATCGTTGCGCACGCCGGTGATGATGGTCGGCTCGATCCAGAATCCCTTGTCGAACCCGTGGCCTTCGACGGTTCTGCCGCCCAGCGCCACGGTCGCCCCGTCACTGCGAGCGCCTTCGATGTAGTCGAGGATCCGGGCCTTCTGTTTGGCGTTGATCACCGGTCCCATGTCGGTATCCCAGTCACGGGTGGCTCCGATGCGGATCGTCGCGGCCCGTTCGAGCAATCGTTCAACGAACTCGTCGTAGATCGCGTGGGGCACGATCGCGCGTGTGCCCGACTCGCACACCTGTCCGGAATAGACGAAGCACCCGTAGAGAACCCCGTCCACCGCCAGATCGAGATCGGCGTCGTCGAGCACGATCGAGGGACCTTTACCGCCGAGTTCGAGGGTGATGTTCTTGACCGTCCCCGACGCCAAACGCATGATCTCACGCCCGATTTCGGTGGATCCGGTGAACGCGATCTTGCCGACATCCGGATGCGAGGCCAACCGCGCCCCGGCTTCACGGCCCTCGCCCGGTACGACGTTGAGCACCCCGGGCGGCAACCCGTTCTCCTCGGCGATCCGGGCGAAGGCCAGGATCGACAGCGGGGTGTGCTCGTCGGGTTTGACGACCACGCTGTTGCCCGCCGCCAGCGCCGGGCCGACCTTCCACAGAGTCAGCAGCAGCGGGAAATTCCACGGAGCGATCGCACCGACGACACCGATCGGCTCACGGTGCACCACCGACTGCGCAAGCGTCGGGAAGGTCACGATCGGCGCGGGCCGTTTCCAGTTGTAGGTCTCGATGAGGTCGGCGAAGTAGGTGAAGTGCGCCAAGGCATAACCGACATGGAATCCGGTCGCCTGCCGAACGGTGGCGCCGTTGGCCGACATCTCGAGTTCGACGAGTTCCTCGATCACGTCGTTGGCCGCGGCGGCGATCCTGCGCATCACCGCCGCTCGTTCACTCGGTGTCTTGCGCGCCCACACTCCGGCTTCGAACGCGGCTTTCGCCGCGCCGACCGCGTCGTCGATATGTTCGGCGCCGCCCATCGCGACCGTCGCGACGGTGGATTCGTCGCTGGGATCGATGATGGCGCGCACGCGCCCGGTTTCGACATCCCGGCCACCGATGCGCATCGGATAATGGCGTACGTCTACAGCAGTCATCGCTTCTCAGTTCCTGGGATCGAGGATGATCTTGGTCGCTTCGCGGGCTTCGAACATGCGGTATGCCTCGGCTGCCTCGCTCAGGCCCATCCGGTGGGAGATCATGTCGCTGGGGCGGAGCTTTCCGGCTCCCATCAGGGCGATCACCTCGTCCATGTATTCTGTGATGTGGGAAACGCCCATTTCGACCTTCACGCCTTTGAGGTACAAGTCCGAGAACGGAATCGTCAGGCTCTCCTCGGTGTAGACACCGGGGATCGACAGGGTGCCGCCGGCCCGAACCAAGGCGATGGCCGAGATCAGCGCGGACTCGTGTCCGACCGCGTCCACGACGACGTCCGCACCGCGCCAGTCGGTCAGATCCAACACCGCGTCGGCAGGGTCGTTCTCGGAGGCGTCGACCCCGATCGCCCCGTAGCGTTCGGCTTCCTTCAGACGAGCCTTCACACGGTCGATCACGATGACCTGCCCGGCGCCGAGCGCCACCGCGGCCATGGCCGCGCACAGCCCCACCGGCCCGCCGCCCACGACGGCGACGCTGTCTCCGGGGCGCATCGCCCGCGCGACGGCTTCGTAGCCGGTCGTCATGATGTCGCCGGCGAACAGGATGTCCTCATCGTTGGCCGACCCACCGGTCGGCACCGCACGCGCGGTCAGGTCCGCGGACGGCACCACCACGTATTCCGCTTGGCCGCCGTCGAGATCGCCGAGTGCGAGCCCGAGGCCGAAAATTCTACTGCCCGCGCAGTTTCCGGGCTGGTGGCGACGGCATTGATAGCACGAGCCGCAGCTGACCACACACGAGGACACCACTCGGTCGCCCTCGGAGAACTGGGTGACCGCGCTGCCGACCGCCTCGACCGTGCCGAGGAATTCGTGGCCGAGAATGATATCGGACTCGAGTTCGAGCCGACCCTCGTACGGGTGCAGATCGGTGCCGCAGATCGCGGTCTGCTCCACTCTGAGCAGCAGGTCGGTCGGCTCACCGATGCTGGGAACCGGGACGTCCTCGACCTCGACCCGGTGCGGCGCCTTCAGCACCGCGGCCTTCATGGTGCTGGGCATGTCAGGCGACCTCGGCGTCTTTGCGGGCGATCTTCTCGCGGTACATCGGGAACAGCGGCTTGGTCAGCGGCACCAGTTTGAGGATCTTGTTGACCGGCCCCTTCGCCTTGACCTGCCCCTTGGCGAGGCCGACAGCGAGGTTGTAGTCACCGCGCCAGAATTGATCGGCGGTATCGGCACGCATCAGCAGGGTGATATCCGGCTTCACTTCGGTGGGGCCGACGAAAACCTGGTAGTCGTCGCGGAACGCGATCGTGACCTCGCAGTCCGGATCGGTGTAGAGAACACGCATCACGATGCCGGCAGCCCGCAATTTCGGTCCGGATTCGGGGTGATCGCCCGCATCGCGAAACACTCCTCCGATGTACTCGTCGAGTTCGTCCGCATCTTTGAAGAAACCCATATTTCGACTCCCGTGCCCGGCCTCTGGATGATGGCTTGTTTTGTTGACAGAAGCCATCAAATCACCGCCGAACAATAAAGATCAGACCCCACAAGGGGTATATCCCCCTCCCGAAAGGGATATGTCACGAGTCACATACCGCTCCCTGTCGGATGCGCGCAGAGACCGCACAGGACACAAGTGGAACCCGAACCACACGCTCGAACCTGCCCATGACGCCGACATGATGACCTGGACAGCCAAAGTAATTGCAACACAACGATAATCGCGTTCAATACGCCCTAGCCGCGACCAACCGGAGTTACAGCCCACGCCGGCTCGAAAACATCACGGGCAATGCCGCTGGATCTACGAAGAACGCTGTACACAGGGTTGCTTGTCGCTAGGAAGCCATCGACTTCCGCGCAGCACCGGAGCGATCGACGGTGACGTCGTGCCCACCATCTCGGGTGGCTGCTATCCAGGATCCCCACGGCCCGCCGTCGAGATCTGATCATGCTCAAGCCCTATCACCGACCGGGCGAGAATCAGGGCGCACCGAGATCGGCCGCAGCTTATGTACCCGACTGCAACGGGACGGGCACGGCCAATTCGCTACACTCCTCCATGCACCTGGCCTGGTGCGCCCGAATGCCATGGCTCGGGCAGGAAATGCACTACCGCGCGGTTCTCGCAGATGAATCGACGAACCCGGAGCCCTCGCTAGCCGTCGGCGCCCCCGCACACGAAACAGTACACATGATGCTCGGGAAGCTCTCGACACTCCCCGATAGGAGCCGACCCCGACGTTCTGTCACTCAACAGAGTTTTGATTGTATGGTCACTTTGAATATTCAATCAACCATGCGGCTCGTCGGGGGCGCCATCAGCGCACCGGACCCGTGCGAAGCCACGGGGCCGGCGACGTACCGGAGTCGTCGCACCATTCGACTCACCCCGCCTTCCCCCGGCTTCGGCCAGCTTCTCCCTCGGCTGAGCGAGCTTCATCGGGCCGGCGGCCAGAAACAGCACGGCAAGCAGAATAATGTGAGACTTTGGTGGACTTCCGCGATGACCGAAACCTGGCCGTCCCGTCCGGCCGCGCATGTCACAGAGCGCCCGCGGATCTCCCGACGCCGGTAGGTCCGCGATCACGATCGTTGCGACGACCGGCGATGGGTGCCGGGCGAACGCTCCGGCTCGGGCGGCAACAGCCACCTCCGTAGTCGTGGGCGATGTGACGCAGCCTGCCGAGACGTCCTTTGACGGTGGTTTTCGGACCTGGTTACCGTTGCGCAGCTTTGTATTCAGCGAGGGGAGTTCGTCAGATGCCCGATGACGTCCCACCGACTCCAGCCGTTCCGTCCGTACCCGATCCAGCCGTTCCGTCCGTACCCGATCCAGCCGTTCCGGCGATGCCCGATCCAGCCGTTCCGGCGATGTTCACACCAGAGTTCTTCCAGAATCCCTATCCTTTCTACGCATGGCTACGGGACAACGCGCCCGTATATCCGGTCACCATCCCGTTCGTCGATATCAGGGTGTGGCTGGTCAGCCGATTCGCCGACGTCCGGCACGGCTTCGCCGACCGGCGACTGAGCAGCGACTACCGTTCCGCGTCAGCGGATTTCCACGCGGCGGGCCTGGCCTTCGGGGCGGGCACGGTCGCCGAGCGCACGATGGTCAACCTCGATCCACCGGACCACACGCGTGTCCGTCGCCTGGCTGCGGGCACCTTCACAGCAGGCCGAATCACGCAGTGGGAACAGACCATTCGCGAGGAGGTCGACGCCCTACTCGACCCGCTGCCGATGGGCGAACCGGTCGATGTGATAGCGCGGATCGCGGCGCCGCTGTCGGTCCGGGCGATCTGCGCGGTTATCGGCGCGGAGCCGGGCGACGAGGCCGACCTGCGGCGGTGGGGCGATCTGGTGTTCACCGCGGATCCCGCGGAGCTGGCGCAGGTCCCCGAGGCCACCGCCGGGCTGATGAAGTACGCCGAGGAGCTTGTGGCGCACAAGCGCAAGCATCCCGGCGACGACCTGCTGTCCGAGTTGATCGCGGCAGGCGACGACTCCGGCGGCCTCAGTTCGGACGAGCTCATCGCCACTGCAGTGGGGCTGGTGGTGGCCGGCTACGAGAGCTCCATCCGGCTGATCGGCGACGTGCTGCTCGCGCTGCTCGACCACCCCGACCAGCTTGCCGGCGTGCGCGACGGCAGATTCACCGTGGCGGACGCGATCGAGGAAACGCTGCGCTACGACGGTCCCCAACCCAGTTCCCTATGGCGATTCGCGACCGAGGATCTGAATATCGCAGGCACCGCGGTCCCGGCGCACGAGCCGGTGCTGCTGCTCGTCGGTGCCGCCCATCGGGACGAACGGCAGTACCCAGATCCGGACAGCTTCGACCTCGGCCGGGCGAACAAGCGGCATCTGGCGTTCGGGCACGGACTGCATCGCTGTCTCGGCGCCGCACTCGCCCGACTGGAGAGCCGGATCCTGCTCGAACATCTGCTCTCGCGCTGCTCCCAGCTGTCATTGGGCATGCCGCGGGAGGAAGTCCACTACAAGCCGTCACTCGTGCTTCGCGGGCCGAGTGCCCTTCCACTCGTGCTCCACCGCTGAAAACGCGGCATCCCTCATGCTGTCGCGATCGTCTTACCAGGAGAATTTCGTGATCATCGCCCTCGGCCTGTATCCGGGTTTCACCGCACTGGACGCCATCGGCCCGTATCAGGTCTTCACGACCGTGCCGAACGCCGACGTGGTGCTGTGCGCCGCGGAGAAGGGCACGCTTGCCGACGATCACGGTCTGCTGCAGTTGCCGATCGACACCACTTTCGCAGACGTCCCGCGCCCCGACATTCTCCTGATCCCCGGCGGCGCGGGCTCGCTCACAATCGCCAGGGAGAGCGGGCCGATCGTCGACTGGGTGCGCGGGGCACATCCACACACCAGGTGGACCACCTCGGTGTGCACCGGAGCGCACATCCTCGCCGCCGCGGGCGTTCTGGACAATCAGCCGGCTGCCACGCACTGGAACTTCTACGACGAACTCGCCGAGTACGGCGCGCACCCCACAGACCAGCGCATCGTCATGGGCGAGCGCATCGCCACCGGCGCGGGGTCCTCGGCGGGAATCGATCTGGCGCTGACCCTGGTAGCCGATTTCGCGGCTCCCGAACTCGCACAATGCATTCAACTCGCCCTCGAATACGATCCCCGGCCACCGTTCGAGTCGGGCACTCCGCGCAAAGCGACCCAGCCGATCGTCGACCTCGTCTCGATGATGATGGGCGAATTCGAAAAGCAGTACATCCGACGAGCAATCCAGAACTGAGCCGTCCCGGCGGCGGCTCGAGTCGCCGAATCACGATGCGAGGATGCTATGGAGCATGTCCGACTGGCCGAGGCGATTCTGCGCATCGTGTTCCGGCGTCGCCGCACCACCGACCCGTCGGATCCGTGCTCGGCCGAGCCGTGCCCGGAATGCTTCGCTCCCCACCTCGACAGGATCTGCCGGCATGTCGCGGCCGGTGAGCCGGTGCACTTCGTCATCCCGGCGTTCCCGGCGAAGTCACGTAACCGGCGTAAGACCGTCGGGCGGTTGCCGGACCTGGGAGAGCAGCTGGCCCTCGAGTCGATCCAGGCTTTCTGCGAGCGGATCTCGGCGGTGTACGCACCGGGCGCGGTAGTCACCGTCTGCTCCGACGGGCACGTGTTCAGCGACGTCCTGGGTATCCGGGACGAGCACGTCGACGACTACGGCGCCGAACTGCTCAGGATCATCCGCTCGATCGGCGGCGGAGCGATCGGGCTTTACGCGCTGGCCGACGTCATGCCTGGACTGAGCTGGGAGCAGCGTCGCGGCCGGCTGCTCGACGAGCACGCCGATCCGATCGAGAAGATCCGCGACGCGGTGCGTTCCGCGCCCGCGGCCCGTCGGATGTTCAACGGCATCCACCGGTTCGTCACCGAGGACAGTGCGGCTCTGATGCCGGAGCTCAGTGCCACCCAGATCCGTAATCACGCGAAACTGACCGCCTACCAAGTGGTCCAACGCAGCCAGGCGTGGAGCCGGGTCGTCGCGGGAGCCTTCCCCGACGCAGTGCGGCTGTCCATCCACCCCCAGGCGAACCACGACACCAAGATCGGATTTCACCTGCTGGGCACCACCGACAGCTGGCTCACCCCGTGGCACGGCGTGGTGCTCGACGACGGACTGCGTCACGTGCTGGTCAAGCGCGCACAGGCCGAGAAGCTCGGCGCCCGCCTGGTGTGGCGCAACAACAGGCCCAGCCATTTCGTTCTCGCGGAGCCGATCGGGTCGAGTTCGCTCGCCCCCGCGCCCGCCACGTCGAAAGGACAATCGTGACCGATCAACGGCAGCAAGTCCTGCTCGAGGGCGTCGATCTGGCACCGTTCGGGCGGCTGGTGACTGCGCCTGCCGCCGGGCAGACCCTCGCCGATGTACCCATCGATTGCCTGCTGGCCACGACTCTGTCGGCCAAGGTGCTGGTCCTGCGCGGATACGAGTTGCTCGACGCGCTCGCCCTCGAGGCATACTGCCGGGCCGCGGGTGAACTCGTGCAGTGGGAGTTCGGCACGATTCTGGACCTGGTCGTACAAGAGGATCCGAAGAACTACCTGTTCGACTCCGGGGACGTGCCGTTCCACTGGGACGGGGCGTGGCAGGATCGGGCGCCGCGGTACTTCCTGTTCCAGTGCCTGCGTGGGTGTTCGCCGGGCGCGGGTGGCGAGACGGTGTTCTCGGACGCGACCAGGGTGTACCGAGACGCGCCCGAGGAACTGCGCGACCTGTGGGCCCACACCTCGATCACCTACCGCACCGATCGGCTGGCACACTACGGCGGCACGATGACCCATCCGGTCCTGACAATCCATCCGGTGACAGGCGAGACAACGATCCGGTACGCCGAGCCACTGGACCCGGCGCGGTACCGAAACCCTTTGCTCCTCAACGTCGAAGGGCACCCCCCGGAGATGGCGACGCACCTGATGGGGGAGCTCAGCTCGCGCCTGCACGACCCTCGCTACTGCTATGAGCACGCCTGGCGGACCGGTGACATCGTCGTCGCCGAGAACCATGCCCTGCTGCACGGGCGCAACCGCTTCACCGGATCCACCGAGCGGCACATGCAGCGCATCCAGATCCTCTGACCCGACGGCCGGTGCCCATCGCGACAGCGGATGACGGGCGAAACGATTGGAATGCTGCATTGGTCGATCTGCTGACCCCCGCGACGAGGTCCGTGCGAGCCTACGGACACCTCGCCAATGTCTATTTTCTCGACTACAACCTGGGCTATCTGTTGGTGGCGACACTGCTGCCCACGGCTGTCGCGCGCGAGGCGAGCACCTGGGTGGCTCTGGCCCTGATCATTGTGGGGTACTTCCTGCTCCACAGCGCGGTGATCGCCTTCGACGACATCACCGGCTACCGGGACGGCACCGACGCGAAGAACTATCAGGACAATCCCAGCGCGCTGCGGCGCGCCAAGTGGAAACCGCTGGTCACCGGGGAGCTGCGGCTCGGACAGGCGGTGCGGTTCGCGTGGACATGCGTGGCAGTCGGTCTGCTGCTGCTCTTGACAGGCCTGCTCATGACGCCGCATCACCCGCTTGCGCTGATCGCACTCGCCGTTGCCGGCGTGTGCGTCTCGCTGCAGTATTCCTACGGAATCAAGTTCAGCCACATCGGCTTCCAGGAAATGGTGCTCCTGCTGTGGACGCTGGAGCTGGTGCTGATTCCGTATTGGGCGCTGACCGGCGGGCTCACCGGGCGCATCCTGGTCGAGGGTGCGCTGTTCGCCTTCTGGCTGATGATGGTGTCGATGTACTCCAACCTACGTGACCTGGAGACCGACCGCGGCGCAGGCAGGCTCAACATCGCGACCATCGCCGGGGAGCGCAACTACATCAGACTGCTCGGCGCACTCGCCGTCGCGGACATCCTCGTGGTGGGAGTGCTCGTGGTGACGGGGATACTGCCGCCGCTGCTCGCAGCGCTCC
The DNA here is from genome assembly GCF_001613125.1 of Nocardia shimofusensis NBRC 100134. Classification (GTDB taxonomy): domain Bacteria; phylum Actinomycetota; class Actinomycetes; order Mycobacteriales; family Mycobacteriaceae; genus Nocardia; species Nocardia shimofusensis. Next base: position 218,966 of record NZ_BDBT01000004.1, on the reverse strand, counting down.
TGTGCCCGGTGTTCGCCGCCCGGCTGGCCCAGTTCCGTCTCGGCGCACTCGAGCGTAATCCCTTGCTGGGCCGATTGCTCGGTCGCCGTCTGGCCTGGGCGGGGGCGATTGTGATGGCCATCGGGAATCTCGTGGTTTCGGGCTGATTCGCCGACCCACGGCCGGGCCGTTCCCGCACGGGTGCGGTACGGGGAACCTGCGTGAACCACCGTCGAAGTAGTAGGACCCCGGAAAGATCCGCGATAGACTCGCCACCATGGTGGAAGCACGGGCACAACAGACCATGGCTTGCTCTCCCGAAGAATTCCTCGAATTCGCGATGGACGTCGAACGATATGCGGAAGTGGACGACAAGATCGGACGCTTCGATTGGGTTCGCCGCGATGGGAATCGCGTCGAATTCAAATTCCGCCCGGCGATGCCCGGACTTCCCGGCCCGGCGCCGAAGATGATCGCGCAGGGAATTCTCACACCGGGCAAACGAGTCGATGTCGGACTCGCGCCGCTGCCGGACAGCAAGCTGTGGCATCGGCTGATGAAGTTCGATGCGAGTTTCGTCTGCGAACCCGGCGAGAACGGCACCCTGGTCACCAGGACGATGGCAGCCGAAATCACACCGGCGCTCCGCTGGCTGGTCGATCCCATTCTGCGCCGCAATCTCCCGGGAAATATCGAGACCGAGATTCGGCAGGCCAAGGCATATATCGAAAGGCGCAGCAGCCGGCATTGACCCGCCTGCTCGCCTCGCCGGTGAACTTTGTCGCCGAACTCCTACTGGTGCGAGGATGGGATCAGCTGCCGTACAAGGCATTCCGTCCACCACACTCGAAGAGAGTTCCTATGAACGACGACTATGACGTGGTAATCGTGGGCGCCGGTCTCGCAGGATGTACCGCGGCAATTCTGCTGGGCCGCGCGGGCTTGCGGATCGCGCTGCTGGAGGCGCATCGGAATCCGGAAACCTACAAACGGCTGTGCACCTCGTCCATCCGGTCGAGCGCGTTGCCGACCATGAGGCGCGCAGGACTGGACAAACTCATCGAGGATGCCGGCGGCGTCCCCTCTCACGACGCCTATCTGACTCCCTACGGTTGGCTGCGCGCGCCCCGCACGAACGACCGTCCGCCACACGGTTACAACATCCGCCGCGAAACCCTGGATCCGCTGGCCCGCAACGCCGCCGCCGAGGTGCCGCAGGTCGATCTGCTGCTGGGCGCCAGGGTTCGCAATCTGACCAGGGACGCGCGCGGACGCGTCGACGGTGTCGAGGCCGCCGTGCACGGCGAGAATCGGCGACTGCGAGCGAGGCTGGTGATCGGCGCGGACGGGCGCCATTCGAAGATCGCCGAGTTCGCCGGGCTGCGGGGTCATCGATCCGAGAACTGCCGCTCATGCGTCTTCGCCTACTACCGCAATGTGGAGGTCCCCGAGGACCGGACGCTGAGCATCTGGCTGAAGATGCCCGAGATCGTCTCGATCGGCGCCATGGACGACGGGCAGGTGGTGCTCGCCGGCCTGCTCGACAAGAAGCAGTACGCCGCCGCCGCGGACAAGGAGGCAGCACTGCTGGCCGCGTACTCGGGCCTGCCCGGTGTCCCGGATCTCAGCAGCGCCGAACGTGTTTCCGAGGTCATCGGTTACCGCGACTACCCGAGTATCACGCGCCCGCGGATCACCGCGCCCGGTGTCGCGCTGATCGGCGATGCCGCGATGTCGGCCGATCCGGCGGAGGGCGCGGGTCTGGGCTGGGCGCTACAGACGGCCGAGTGGCTCAGCGACGCGGTGGCGCGGCCACTGCTCGAGGGCGCCGCCGACGGAATCGACGCGGCGGCGCGAAAGTACCAGCGCACACACCGCTTCCGATTGTGGCCGCATCAGCTGCAAATCGTCGATCTGAGCAAGCGTCCCGAGTTGTCGATCCTGATGCGAGTGCTGCTGTCCGCCGCGGTGCACGACTCGTGGGTGGGAGCACGCGTCACCAAAGCGGTGACCCGCAATTCCTCCATGTTCACCGCCCTGCATCCGGTGTTCGTGGCCCGCGCACTGTTCGCCGCCCTGCGCCGGCGCCTGACCTTTCGTGGGAGCGGCGCGACACCCGTCACGGCTCAGCTGTTGTAGGCGCTACGGGCCTCGATATAGGACTTGGCGTGTTCGATCTCCGCCTGGAAGTTCGCGGGCAGAGTCCGTCGCAGGATCGGTTCGACGAGCCATCGCAGCGCTGGAATCACCTCCAGCGTCGTGGAACTCGTGACGAGGGTGCCGCCGTCGGCGGGCGTGCAGACGAAACTGCCCGTATAGGTCATGACGCGGTTGCCGAACTTGTTCATCGGTAGCGGCGCCAGTCGGAGATCGATGCGCTCGCCGGCCACCAGCGTCAGCTGAAGCACCATTTTCGGCATCGGCCGCGGCAATCCGGGAAGCGCGGGCCGGAATCGGAACCGAACGACATCGCCTTCGCGCCGTATCCAGGAAAGCGACGTGATCTTGTCATCGACCTCGGCATAGCGCTCGACGTCCATGACGAAATCGAGATATTCGTCGGGGGAACATTTCATAAGCTGGCGCACGACCACATCCATACTCCGGAAAGATACGGTCGCGCGCCTGACGCAGGCAAACTGGTGCGCCTCAAAGGTATTGAGAGATAGTTGAATACGAGATTTCGGCAGGAGAGGAAGTCCACGTGCATCCGATGAGTATCGCGGCATTCGGCAGCTACCTCCCGCCGGAGGTGCTCACGGTCGACCCTGCGGTCGCGGCGGCCGATCCGATGGCCCAGAGCCCACTTTTTCGTCTGCCCGACCAGCGGCACCGGATCGCGCCCACCCAGCGGGCGGCGGACATGGTCGTCGAAGCCGCGCGGCCGATGTTCGAGCGCCTCGGCCTCGAGCCGGCCGGCAATATCGATCTGCTGATCACGAACACCCTGTTACCCGACGAATGCATCACCGGATGCGGGGCGGAGGCCGCCTACCGGCTGGGGTGCGATCCGGCGCTGGTGCTCGATCTGCACAACGGCGGGTGCGGCGCCTTTCCGTACATGCTCAAGATCGCTCGCGCGATGATCAGCAGCGGTGAGGCGAGAACCGTTCTGCTGGCGAATATTCAGAATACTGCGGGCCAGTTGTTCGCCCAGCCGGAGCTGAGCGGAAAGCAGAGTGCGGCCATAGCCGGAGACGGTTGTGGCGTCGCCTATGTCACCGGCGACGGCCGTTCCCCCGTGCTGGGCGTCCACGTCCGGAATACGCCCGCCTTCGCACCGGATATGTCGCCCGCGACCGGCGACGGCCGCAAGTACTGGGCGGCGGGCAGCGGCGAGCTGGAGATCGTGTTCGATCAACAGAAGTCCAAGGAGATCATCGATCGGGGGAATCGACTGGTCCCGGAGGTGGTCGGCGAGCTGTGCAAACAGATCGACATCGATCTCGGCGCCATCGACTACCTGGTCACGAATCAACCCAATCGGCTGTTCCTGCGCAATTGGCGCCGGGCACTGGGGCTGGAACCCGAGCAGCATCTCGACACCTTCGACCGCTGCGGAAACCTCTACGGCGCGGCGGTTCCGGTGACGCTCGACACCGCGATCCGAGAGGGCAGGATCGCCGACGGTTCGCTGGTGGTGATGGCGGGATTCGCGCACGCCGGTGATTTCGCCGCCGCGGCGGCGATGCGTTGGCACAACTGAGTCACGCTACCGGTGTAGCCATCCTTCGATGGCGCGCGCGGCGTGCACGGCATCCTCCTCCATGACGGAGAAATGGTCGGCGGGCACCGAGACGGTGGTCTGCGCGATGTCCCAGAGCGGCCGATCCGCATCGCCGGGACGTCGCTGTGCGCGCAGCATCAGCACGGGCGCGGCGACCGGACCGGGGTGCCACTGCTCCAGTAATCCGAGGTAGGCGCCCATGGCGGTGAGATTGTCGTCGGTGACCAACCGGCCGTCGGCATCCCGATCGAGAACGCTGCCCAGCGCCCAGGCGAAACTCGCCGCGCGTGCCGCGGCATCGGGATCGACCGTGTCGATCATGACGATGCCTGCCACCGGGCGCCCCGTCTCTTCCAAGCGCTGCGCCATCGCGTGTGCGACCACTCCGCCGATCGAGTAGCCGACCAGAACCGGGGGCTCACCGTCCGCGGCGGACAGGGCAGCGTTCGTCAGGGCATCGATCGCCGCGAACCAGTCCGCGGGTACCGCACCGGCTCGCTCGAATCCGGGAAGGACCAGCGCCTTCGCACGCGAGCGCCGCTCGAAGGAGGCGGCCAGCCGCGCGAACTGGTGCGGGCCCGACCCGGCGAGGAACGACGGCACGCAGACGAGTACCGGAGGTGCGCCTTCACTGACCAGCAAAGGCTTCGACGGGCGGGGGAGATCGGCCGCCGAGGTGAAGGTGCTGCGCGTGGCCGCCGCCGCCCGCAGGACCGGGATCGCCTCCGCCAGGGCGCCCGCCTCGTGCGCTCGACGCAGCACGGCCGTCAGACTCGCCGCACCCACCGGTCTTCCGGCGAGCAGAGGGTCGGGAGAGGCATCGGTGGACATGACTCAGCGCACCCCCAGATCGTTGTCGATCAGATCGAAGATTTCCGAGGCCGTTGCCGACTTGATGCGCTCGCTCCCCTCCTCGCGCGCCTCGTCCTCGAGCATGCGCTGGGTCGCGCGCAGGCGTTCGGCCACACGCGCACGATCCTCGGTGGTGGCCGAGCGGATCAGCTCCGCCAGCCGGTCCAGTGCGAGGTCGAGGGGATGCGCGGTCGATCCGGACGCTGCGCCGGGTGTGAGCTGCTGGAGCAGGCGCCTGGTCACGGCGCTCGGAGTCGGATGGTCGAAGACCAGGGTGGCCGGCAGGGTGAGCCCCGTGGCGTGGGCGAGGCGGTTGCGCAGTTCGACGGCGGCCAAGGAGTCGAATCCGACATCCTTGAATGCCTTTTCCGGGTCGATCGTCGCCACGTCGGCGTGCAGAACCTCCGCGGCCTCGGCCGAGACCAGCCGCAGCAGGTGGCGTTCGCGTTCCCGGGGCGTCAGCGACGCCAGCCGGTTCCGCAGGGCCTGCGCCGCCCCGCTGTCCGGCTTCCCGGCCGTGGCGGGCACCAGGCCGCGCAGCAGAGCCGGCAGCTCCGCGGTCCGGCCGCGCGCCCGCAGTGCGGCGATGTCCAGCCGCATCGGCGAGATGACGGGGTTCGGCGACGACAGTGCCGCGTCGAACAATGCCGTGCCCACATCGGCAGGCATGGCGGCGAGACCCGTTCCGGCCAGTCGGGAGACGTCCAGATCGGTGAGCTCGCCGGTCATCGACGTCGATTGCGCCCACAGGCCCCATGCCATCGAGACGGCAGGTAGACCGCGGACTCGACGCCAGTGGGCCAGCGCGTCGAGAAACACGTTGGCGGCGGCGTAGTTCGCCTGGCCCGGGCCACCCAGCAGGCCCGAGGCGGAGGAGAACAGCACGAAGCCGGACAAGTCGAGATCTCGGGTGGCCCGGTGCAGATTCCACGCGCCGTACACCTTGGCCGCCAGTACCCGATCGACATGGTCGGGGGTCATCGATTCGATTGTGGTATCGGCCAGTACGCCCGCCGCATGAACGACGACACGCAACGGATGGGCCGGGTCGATCGAAGCGATCAGATCCGTCACCGCGGCCGGATCGGCCACGTCACAAGCCTCGATCCGTACCCGCGCGCCGAGCTCGGTCAGCTCCGCCGCCAGGACGTCGGCCCCCGCCCCCGCCGCGCCGCTGCGGCTCGCCAGCACGAGAAAGCGCACGCCGTGCGCGACCACCAGGTGGCGGGCCAGCAGCGCCGCCAAACCGCTCGCACCGCCGGTGATCAACACCGTCGACTCGGCGTCGAAGACGGTGGTGGCGGGAGCCGGTGTGGTGCATCTGGTCAGGCGCGGAACGTGAACGCGGCCCGAGCGGATCGCGACCTGCGGCTCGCCGATCGACAGCGCCGCCGCCACGCCCGACCATCCCACCTCACCGTTCGAACGGGTGCCGGTGTCGGCGGCGTCGTCGGTGTCGGTGTCGACGAGTACGAAACGGTTCGGGTGTTCGGCCCGGGCGCTGCGCAGCAGACCCCATACCGGCGCGGTCGACAGTTCCGGCGTCTCGTCCTTCGCGACGGCGATCGCACCTGAGGTGACCACGACCAGCCTGGATTTCGAGAACCACGGCGAGGCGAGCCATCTGTGGACCATCGCGAGAGTGTCGAGGACCGACTGCCGTGCCGCGTCCGGCACCGGCCCCCGCACCGGCGGAATCGCCACCACCACCGCCTCCGGCAGCGGCGCACCCGCTTCTGCCTCGGCCTCGAGCGCCGCCAGATCCGGATACCGCGGCAGCCCGGTCAGGCCGCCGGGGTCGAATCCCGTCTCCACCACCGCGACCTCGGGAGCCGTACGCTCCGCCGCCGTCGCGGGCTCCCACCGCACCTCGTACAGCGCCCCCTGCGCCGAGCGCCGGCCCGCGGCCAGCTGCGCCACCGACAATGGCCGCGAGACCACCTCCCCCACCGAAACCACCACGCGACCGGCGCCGTCCACACCGACCATCGACACCGAATCCACCCCGGTCGGACGCAGCCGCACCCGCAATGCCTGCGGGGCCCCGGAGTCGGCCCGCAACCAGACCTGCGACCACACGAACGGCAGCACGACACCGTCCTCGGCCGCCGGACCGCCGACCGTGCCGTCGGGCTCGGAAACACACAGGGCCGCGTGGAAGGCCGCATCGAGCAGGGCCGGGTGGATCGAATAGCCTCGGCCCGGCGCCGGGGAGACGACGTCGGCGTAGATGTCGCGGCCGTGCCGCCACACCGCCCGCAGGCCACGGAAGGCCGGGCCGTAACCGAAGCCGCGGGAGGCGAGCGATTCATACCATCGCTCGATGGGGATCGTGGTCGCGCCGGGCGGCGGCCAGGTGTCCCAGTGTTCGTCCGGTGGGGCAGCGACCTCCGGGCTCAGGACACCGGCGGCGTGCCGGGTCCATTCGCTGTGGTCGAGGGTGGTGTGGAAGGCGAATTCGCGTCTGCCGTGCTCATCCGGGTCGCCCACGGTCAGCTGGACGCCGACGGTGGTGTCCGCGGGAATGATCAGCGGGGCCTCGAGCATCAACTCGGCGACCGCCGGGCACCCAGCCCGGGTTCCGGCCGCCGCCGCCAATTCCAGGATCGTGGTACCCGAGACGACCACCTCACCGAATACGGCGTGGTCGGCCAGCCACGGATGGCGGGCCGACGACCAGCCACCGGTCCACAGCCATCCCGGGCCCCCGCCCGGGCGGACGGCGCCGGCGAGCAGCGGGTGGACGCTGGGGGCCAGACCGAGTTCCTCCGCGTCGCCCAGGGTTTCGGCGACGGCCCAGAAGCGCTCGTGGTCGAAGGCGTAGGTCGGCAGGGCGACGCGACGGGCGCCGCGACCGGCGAACACGGCCCGCCAGTCGATGTCGGCACCGGCGACGAACGCCTCGGCCAGCGCGTGCAGCATGCGCCGGGGCCCACCGTCGCCGCGCCGCAGCGTGCCTACGACGGCGGCGCGAATTCCGCTGTCGGAAACCGTCTCCTCGGAACCGAGGGTCAGCAGCGGATGCGGGCCCACCTCGATCACCACGTCGTTGCCCGCCGCCAGCAGTTCACGCAGTGCGGGCTCGAAGAGAACCGGCTCGCGAAGGTTGCGATACCAGTAGGAGCCGTCGAGTTCGGTTGTCGGGAGGACTCTTCCGGTCACCGTGGAGTAGAAGGGAACGCGGGAGGTGACCGGGTGTAGCGCCGCGAGCGCGGGCGCCAACGGCTTGCGCAATCCGTCCATCGCCGCGGAATGCGCGACGAAATCGACGCCGTCCACCAGCCAGCGCATCGTTCCGGCGCGCGCCAGCACGCGTTCCAATCGCGCCAGCGGTTCGCGGGGCCCGGCGACGACGACCGCACGCGGCCCGTTGACCGCGGAGATCGTGAGATCGTCGAATTCACTCAGCAGCGCACGAACGGAGTCCGCCGAGTCCACGATCGACAGCAGCGCACCCCCTTTGCTCCCGAGTTCGCCGATCAGCCTGCTACGCACGGCGACCAGCCGCGCCGCATCCGCGAGCTCGAGCGCACCGGCCACATGCGCCGCGGCGATCTCCCCCTGTGAGTGGCCGATCACCGCGTGTGGTCGCACCCCGAAGGATTCCCACAGCGCCGCCAGCGACACCATGACCGAGAACAGCACCGGCTGCACGACATCGACCCGATCCAGGGCGGGCGCGTCCGGACGACCGCGCAGCACGTCGAGCAGCGACCACTCGACATGGGGGTCGAGCGCGGCCGCGCATTCGGCGATTCGCTCGGCGAATACCGGCGCGGTGTCGAGCAGTTCGACTGCCATCTGCGCCCATTGCCCGCCCTGCCCGGGGAAGACGAAGCCCACCCGCCCGGACCGATCCGCCCGTCCGACGACGACGCCGGGGGCCGTGCGTCCGTCGATGACAGCCTCGAGTCCTTCCAGCAGTTCCGCTCGGGTGGTCCCGACCACGACCGCGCGATGCTCCAACCGCGCCCGGGTCGCCACCAGCGAATACCCGACGTCGACCGGGTCCAGGCCGGGATCGGCGAGCACCCGTTCGCGCAGCCGCCCGGCCTGCTCCGGCAGCGCCGTGGCGGACTTCGCGGAGAGCACCCAGACGATGGGCCCCGCGCCGAACGCCGCCACGCCCGGCGCCGGGTCGGCGCCGTCGGTCGGCTCGGGTGGCTGCTCCACGATCACGTGCGCGTTGGTACCGGACACCCCGAACGAGGACACGCCCGCCCGCCGCGGATGCCCGTTCTCCGGCCACGGCCGTGCCGCGGTCAGCAACGACACCCCGCCGGACCAATCGACCTTCTCCGTGGGTGTCTGCGCGTGCAGCGTCTTCGGGAGCACCCCGTGCCGCATGGCCATGATCATCTTGATCAACCCCGCCACACCGGCAGCCGCCTGGCTGTGACCGATGTTCGACTTGATCGAACCCAGCCACAGCGGTGCACCGGCGCGGCCCTCGCCGTAGGTCGACATCAGCGCCTGTGCCTCGATCGGGTCACCCAGCGGAGTCCCGGTGCCGTGCGCCTCCACCGCGTCCACCTCGTCCGCCCTCAGGCGCGCGTCGGCCAGTGCCGCGCGGATCACCCTTTCCTGCGACGGACCATTCGGGGCGGTCAAACCGTTCGAGGCCCCGTCCTGATTCACCGCCGAACCGCGCAGTACGGCGACGATATCGCGATCGTTGCGTATGGCGTCGGAAAGTCGTTCCAGCAGAAGCACTCCCATCCCCTCCGACCACCCCGACCCGTCGGCGCTCTGCGAGAACGCGCGGCACCGGCCGTCCGGCGACATGACCCGCTGTTGCGAGAACTCCACGAACAAGCCCGGTGTCGCGAGGACCGTCACGCCCGCGGCGACGGCCATAGCGCACTCACCGCGCCGCAGCGACTGCATCGCCAGATGCGTCGCCACCAACGACGACGAACACGCGGTATCCACCGTCACCGCGGGGCCCACCAAACCGAAGGTGTACGCGACCCGGCCCGACACCACACTGCCCGCCGAACCGACGCCCCAATAGCCACTCAGTTCATCGACCGTCCGGGTGATCAGCTCGTAGTCGCGATACATGGAACCGGCGAATACACCGGTATCGCTGCCCCGGACCGAAGCCGGATCGATCCCCGCATCCTCGAACGCCTCCCACACGCCCTCCAGCAACAGCCGCTGCTGCGGATCCATCGCCAACGCCTCACGGCGGCCGATACCGAAGAAGGCGGCATCGAAATCACCTGCACCGGCCAGGAATCCACCCGAACGGCAGTAGGTGGTTCCCGGATTTCCCGGATCGGGGTCATAGAGGGCCGTGACATTCCAGTCCCGGTCGACGGGAAAGTCCGAGACCGCGTCGACGCCGTCGGACACCAGCTGCCACAGTTGCGCCGGTGAGCCCACACCTCCGGGATATCGGCAGGCCATGCCGACCACCGCGATCGGCTCGTGCGCCGCCTCGAGCAGTCGCTGATGGTCTCTGCGCAAGCGCGCGTTGTCCTTGATCGACGCGCGCAGCGCCTCGACGACCTCGTTCATCGACATCGACATCGGGCCGGTCCTCCTACTGCCGATCCCCGCGCAGGGCGAGCTGGACAAGGGCTTCGGCATCCATGCCGTCGATCCCCGCCAGTTCCTCGGCGTGCTCGGCGGGCATCACGGGTGCGGCGACGGGCCCGGACTCGGCCCGCGCGGGGAACAACCGGTCGAGCAGGCAGGCGGTGATCGCATGGGGCGTGGGATGGTCGAAGACGATGGTGGGCGCCAGGGTCAGGCCGGTGGCGCGGCTCAGACGGTTCCGAAGTTGTACCGCGGCCAGCGAATCGAAGCCGAGTTCTTTGAAGGCCCGGTCCGGGGCCACGGCCTGCGGAGTACGGTGATGCAGCACGGTCGCGACCGCTTCCCGGACCACCTGCAGCAGGTGATGCTCGCGCTCCTGCGCCCCGAGTGCGGCCAGTGTCTTTCGAAGTTCCGCCGCGGGGTCTGCGGTCGCGGCATCCCGGCCGGAGGTGACGAGACCGTCCAGGACCGGGTCGAGGCGTCCCGCCCGCGCCTGGCTGCGCAGTGCCGCCCTGTCGAGGCGAACCGGGAACACCACCGGATCCCGGCCGGCGAGCGCGGCGTCGAACAGTGCCAGGCCCTCCTCTGCCGACATCGCGACCACCCCGGACTCTCCCAGCCGGGCGACGTCCAGTTCCCGCAGTTCCCGGGTGAGTGAGGTGGTGGGGGCCCAATACCCCCAGGCCAGGGATATACCCGGCAGTCCGGCGGCGCGACGGAAGTGCGCGAGAGCATCCAGGAAGACGTTCGCGGCAGCGTAGTTCGCCTGGCCCGCGCCGCCGAGAAGGCCCGAGGCCGACGAGAACAGGACGAATCCGGACAGCTCGAGATGGCGGGTGGCCCGGTGCAGATTCCATGCCGCGTCCACCTTCGCCGCCAGCACCCGGTCCAGTTGCTCCGGCAGCATGGCCTCGATCACCCCGTCGGCGAGCACGCCGGCGCTGTGCACGACCACACGCAACGGATGTTCGGGCCCGATGCCGGCGATCAGGGTGGAGACCGCGGCCGGATCGGTCACATCGCAGGCAGTGACACGTACCCCGGCGCCGGATTCCGTCAGCTCTCGCACCAATTCGTCGATGCCCTCCGCAGCCGGACCGCTCCGGCTCGCCAGGACCAGGTGCCGGACACCGTGCTCGGTCACCAGGTGGCGGGCCGTCAACGCGCCGAGACCGCTCGTTCCGCCGGTGACGAGCACGGTCGCCTCGGCATCGAAGCAGTCCGCCCGGAGATCGAGTCCGGCCGAGCGGCCGGTGCGCGAGACCGGCTCGAGCCGGGGAACGCGGAGTCGCCCGTCTCGCACCGCGATCTGCGGCGCGCCCGCGCCGATCGCCAGATCCAGCTCATGCCACCAGCGGCCGGGGTCGGCCCGGTGCTCGGTGTCCAGGTCGGCGATCACGATCCGGTCGGGGTGCTCGGTCTGTGCGCTGCGCAGCAGTCCCCAGACCGGGGCTACCGGCAGCGCTACGGCGGCATCGGCATCCACCGCCACCGCGTGTTCGGTCACCACCACGAGCCGAGTCGTGGCCAGTCCCGGCGCCGACAGCCACCGCTGTACCAGGTCCAGTGCCCGTCGAGTCGTCGCGTGCGCGGCCCCGGCAACATCCGTGTCCTGCGGTGCCGTGATCCGCACCAGGGCCACATCGGGGGCCACGGCCCCACCGTCGAGCGCGGCAACCAGATCCGGCACGTCCCGGAAACGCCGAACATCCCGATCTCGCGGGTCTGCTTCGATCTCCGGCCCCAGGAGAACGAGGCGTCTCGGCGTGCCCATCGGTGACGCGGCGATCTCCGGCCAGCCCAGTGTGAACAGCGCATCGTTCCGGGAGCGGGCCGGACCCAGGTGGTCCGGGGAGACGGGCCGGGAGACCACCGAGTCCACCGAGACGACAACGTCTCCGGCCTCGTCGATCCCCACCATGCCCACCGCGTCCGGCCCCGTCGGGGTCAGGTGTACCCGCAACACGCCGGTACCGGGACGCCGCACGAACCGGACTCCCGACCACACGAACGGGAGGACGACACCCTGTGGCGCGGATGCCCCGTCGCCGAGCAGTGCCGCGTGAAAGGCGGCGTCGAGTGCGCCTGGATGCAGCAGAAAGCCCGATCCGGACTGCGGCATCCGGACCTCGGCGTAGATCTCCTCGCCGCGCCGCTGGACCGCGCACATCCCCCGGAAGGCAAGGCCGTAACCGAAGCCGCGCTCCTCCAGTGCCGCATAGGCGTCGGCGACATCCACCTCGCGGGCATCCGCCGGCGGGGAACTCACCGAATACGGTGCTACTGCGTCGCTCTCGGCGACCAGAGTGCCCGAGGCGTGGCATACCCAGGCACCGCCCGCGTCGACGGCAGTGTCGGAGTACACGGTGCAACGAGATCTGCCCTCGTCGTCGGGCTCACCGACGCGCACCTGGATCGCGACCTCGGCGCCGTCGGGCACGATCAGCGGCGACTCCAGCACGAGTTCGGCGACGACGGGACAGCCCGCGCGTGCCCCTGCCGCGGCGGCCGCCTCCACCAGCGTGGTGCCCGATACCACCACCCGGCCGAAGACGAGGTGGTCGAGCAGCCACGGATGTCGCTCGGCCGACCAGCTGCCGGTGAACAGCCAGCCGGATCCGTCTGCCATGTGGACCACGCCGGACAGCAGAGGGTGCTCCGCCGAGGACAGCCCCGCCGACCGAACGTGCCGTTCGGCGACGGCCCAGAAGCGCTCGTGTTCGAAGGCATAGGACGGCAGCGCGACGGGCCGCGCGTCACGGCCGGCGAACAGAGCCCGCCAGTCCACATCCACGCCCGCGACGAACGCCTCCGCCACCGACAGCAGGAAACGGTCCGGACTTCCGTCGTCGTGGCGCAGCGAACCCACCGCGCACACCTCCCCGGGATCCACACCGGCCGCCCCGACGGACTGTTCCAGCGGGACCGTCAGCGCCGTGTGCGGACTCATCTCCACGAAGGCCCGGTAGCCCTCGGCGAGCATGCCGCGTACCGCGGGGTCGAACAGCACCGGCTCCCGCATGTTCCGGAACCAGTAGTCGCTCGTCGATTCGGCGGGCGCGCCCGGCACAGTGGAGTGGAAACGCACCGGTCCGTCCTCGATGCGCAGTTCACCGAGTTCCGCGAGCAGCGGTTCACGCACCGGGTCGACCTGCGGCGAATGCGAGGCGTAATCGACCGGCACCCAGCGCACCCACACACCGTCGGCCACACAGCTGTCGTACACCTCGGTGAGCGTCTGCCCGGCGCCCGACAGGGTGACCATGGCCGGGCCGTTCACCGCCGCGACCCAGGCCTGCCCCGGCCACCGCCGCAGCCGCTCCCGCACCCGCTCCACCGGCTCGGCCACCGACATCATCCGCCCACCACCCCCCACCGCGACAACCAGATCCCGCACCAGACGACTACGCACCGCCACCACACGAGCACCATCGGCCAACGAAATCCGCCCAGCCACACACGCCGCCGCAACCTCCCCCTGCGAATGCCCCACCACCCCATCCGGCCGCACACCCAACGCCTCCCACAACGCCGCCAACGACACCATCACCGAAAACAACACCGGCTGAACCACATCCACCCGATCCAGCGAAGGCGCACCCTCGTTGTCGCGCAGGACATCGGTCAGCGACCAGTCCAGATGTGGCGCCAGCGCCTGCTCACACTCGGCCATCCGTGCCGCGAAGACAGGTGAGGAATCCAGCAATTCCACCGCCATACCCGGCCACTGAGGCCCCTGGCCCGGGAACGCGTACGCGACCCGTTCGATGCGTCCGGCGCGGCCGGAGGCGATCCGCAGATCGGCTCTGTCCTCGTGACTTCCGTCGATGACAGCGTCCAGACCGGCGAGCAGCGACTCACGAGTTCGACCGACGACGACGGCCCGATACTCCCACCGCGCCCGCGTAGCGATCAGTGAGTACGCGATGTCCACCGGATCCCGCTCGGGATCGGCGAGTATCCATGCGCGCAGCCGCCGCGCCTGCCCGGTCAGCGCCGCGCGCGATTTCGCCGACAGCACCCATACCACCGGCCCGGATACGAACAGAGACGGCGCGGCCGGATCAGGCACAGGTTCTGTGGCATCCTCGCCTGCGGGCGCCTGCTCGACGATGACATGCGCATTGGTACCGCCGATGCCGAAAGCCGACACACCGCCGCGGCGGGGCCTGCCGTTGTCGGGCCAGGCCCTCGCCTCGGTGAGCAGCCGTACTCCGGACTCCGCCCAGTCCACTTCGGCCGTGGGGGCATCCGCGTGCAGTGTCCTGGGCAGGATCCCGTGTCGGATCGACATGATCATCTTGATCAGGCCCGCGGCGCCGGCGGCCGCCTGACTGTGACCGATGTTCGACTTGATCGACCCCAGCCACAACGGCGTTTCGGCGCGGCCGCGGCCATAGGTCGCCATCAACGCCTGCGCCTCGATCGGATCACCCAGGGTGGTCCCGGTGCCGTGCGCTTCCACTGCGTCCACGTCGGTCCCCGACAGACCCGCATCCGTCAGCGCCGCGCGAATCACCCGCTCCTGGGACGGCCCGTTCGGCGCTGTCAAGCCGTTCGACGCGCCGTCCTGATTCACCGCCGAACCACGCAGGACGGCGAGAACGCGATGGTGGTTGCGCCGAGCGTCCGACAACCGTTCCAGCACGAGCACTCCGACGCCTTCGGACCACCCCGCACCGTCGGCGTCCTCGGCGAACGATCTGCACCGGCCGTCCGGCGACATGGCCCGCTGCCGCGAGAATTCGACGAACAGTGCGGGTGTCGCGTACACCGTGACGCCGGCCGCGAGGGCGAGCGAGGATTCTCCGCGCCGCAGCGACTGCATCGCCAGATGCGTCGCCACCAGCGACGACGAACACGCCGTATCCACCGTCACCGCCGGACCGACGAGACCGAACGTGTACGCCACCCGCCCCGAGAGCACACTGCCCGCCGAACCGACGGCCCAATAGCCCTCCAGCTCGTCTCGACTGGAGCGCGCGAGGTG
Organism: Nocardia shimofusensis NBRC 100134; assembly: GCF_001613125.1. Taxonomy (GTDB): domain Bacteria; phylum Actinomycetota; class Actinomycetes; order Mycobacteriales; family Mycobacteriaceae; genus Nocardia; species Nocardia shimofusensis. The sequence continues at coordinate 203,874 of NZ_BDBT01000004.1, read as the reverse complement.
GCGGTAGTCGGAGTCGCACGCGCCCACGAAGACTCCGGTGTCGCTGCCGCGCAGCGACACCGGGTCGATGCCCGCGTCCTCGAACGCCTCCCACACGCCTTCCAGCAACTGCCGCTGCTGCGGGTCCATGGCGAGCGCTTCGCGCGGACCGATGCCGAAGAACCCGGCATCGAATTCCGCCGCGCCCTGCAGGAACCCTCCTGAGCGCGCATACGAGGTGCCGGGATGGTCCTGATCCGGATGGTATATCGCCTCGACATCCCAGCCGCGGTCCGCCGGGAACCCCGTGACCGCGTCCACGCCCGCGTGCACCAGCTGCCACAACTGCTCGGCCGAATGCGCGCCGCCCGGATACCGGCAGGCCATTCCGACCACCACGATCGGATCGTCGTGCTCGGCCCGCGCTCTCGGCGGCGCGCCCGCATCGTCGGCCACGCTCGACGGATCGAACCTCGCGAGCAGGTGCCCGGCCACCGCCGCGGGGGTCGGGTAGTCGAACAGGAGAGTCAACGGCAGCTCGAAACCGCTCACCTCCGAGAGCATCCTGGTGAGCTCGACCGCCGCGAGCGAGTTGTATCCGTAGTCCTGATACGCCCGATCCGGATCGACGTTCTCGATCCCCTTGCCGATCAGGTCCGCGGTCTCCCCGCGGACGATCTCCAGCACGACGGCATAGCGTTCGCCGGCGGGCACGCCCGCCAGACGCCGGGACAACAGCGACGCCGGCAAGGCGTGATCGGACATGTCGATCCCTCGATCTCTCAGACCAGTTGTGCGGGCACGAGGCGCGGGTAGCGATCCTGGGCGGCGAGCAGCGCCGTCAGGCCCTTCGAACCGAGATAACAGAACGGCTCCGGCGGATACGGCTTCTCCTTGCCGTTGACGAACAGCAGGTTGGTGTAGGTGGTGTCACGGCGAAGGATGAGATCGCGCAACACCTTGCCGGTCGAATGCGTGACCGCGATGCCGTTCCCGCAGTAGCCGTGACCGTAGAAGACCCCGTCGCCCAGCGTGCCGACGTGCGGAACGATCTCGCGGGTCATGGCCACCGCGCCGCCGTAGGTGTGGCTGAACCGCACATCCCGCCACTGCGGAAAATAACGTGTGAGCACCGCGCGCAACGCCGCGGTGGCAGGCGGGTTGTCCATGTACTTGCTCTCGTCCATGTCCCGGCCGAAGTGGTAGTCGACCTTGCCGCCGCCGAACAGCAGCCGGTTGCCCGCGGTCAGCCGGCCGAACACGATGAAGTTGCCCGCCTCGACGAATCCTTCGCGTTCGGGCCAGTGCACCTGGTCCAACTGCCGGTCGGTCAGGGGCTCGGTCACCGCGGCATAGCTCCACACCGGCGCGACCTTGCGTTTGAACTGAGGGAACTGGAACTGGTAGGCGTTCGTGGCGTACAGCACGTTGGGCGCGGTCACCCGCCCTCGCGGGGTGGACGCGACATGCCCGCGGGCGGTGCGCGTCACGTCGGTCACCCTGGTCGACTCGTGGATGTGAACGCCCATCTCGGTCACCACTCGATACAGCCCACGCGAGAGCTTGTGTGGGTTGATCAGCGCTCCGCCGACCTTGAACGCGGCCGTGATCGCGGGCGAACCGATACGCTCGCGCGCCGCGGCCGTGTCGAGCAGTTCTATCGACGACTGCCCGCCGAACTCCCCGCTCAGTTCGATATCGCGCTCGAGCAGCTTGCGTTGGGCGTCATTGGTGGCCACTTGGTAGTAGCCGTTGCGTTCGTATTCCGCGTCCACGGAGTACTTGCGGCAGAACCGCTCGAGTTCGAGCATCGACTTGCCGACCACCGCGTAGGCGAGCTTGGCTCGCTGCGCGCCGAAGCGGTGCACCAGCGCGCCGAGACTGTGCCCGATCGTCGGAGTGACGAAGCCGTCGTTGTGCCCGGAGGCGCCGGCGCCGGCGTACTCGGCCTCGAGGATGTGGATATCCATCGACGGATCGGCCTGCTTGAGGAAGAAGGCAGTCCACATCGCGGTGTATCCACCGCCGACGATCACCAGATCACAGTCGACGTCTCCGCTCAGCGGCGGTCCGGGCACGACCGGTTCGGTCTCCCGCCAGTAGATCTCATGTTTCGGCTCGTCACCCCGCGTACCGCCCGCGGCCCCGATCGACTGCGTACCCACCATCGCTGCTCCTCACACACGCTCGAAAATCAAGCGGCCGAGCCCGAAATGCCTCTTCTGGAAGGCATCGGCGGCCGCGTTCAGGTATCTCTCGTAGTTGTCGACCACTTCCTGCCCGACCATTCGTTCGGCGAGGGCGCGGTTGGCGAGCATGCGGTGGTTCCATTCCCGGCAGGTGCGCGCGTAATGGTCGGCGTCGTTGCGCACCCAGACCACATCCATCAGCCGTTCGGCGGCCTCGAAGATCTCCGACATCCACGGCAGTTCCGATTCCGGGAAGATCGTGTCGATCATGAACAGCAGGTCTCGGACGGTCTGCCGATCCATCCGGGTGTTGTTCCCCTTGGTCATGGTCTGCAGGGCGAGGCGTCCGCCCGGCGGCAACCAGTCACGGCAGCGCAGGAAGAAGTCGCGGTAGGCCGCCACTCGCTGCGGGCGGCGCAGGCCCATGTCGGCGAAATGCTCGAAGGCGCCGATCGAGATGACGGCGTCGTACTGCTCGTCCGGCCGATGCTCGGCCCAGTTCTCCACCCGCACGTCGTAGCGCTCGTCCGCCCAGCCCGCGACCGAATCCACCTGGGCCTGGCTCAGGGTCAGGCCGACGACCTGTTCGACCTCGTGAGTCTGCACCAGCCGTCGCAGCAGCGCTCCCCAGCCGCTGCCGACGTCGAGCACCCGCCGGGCTCCGACGGCGTGGGATTCCCGGATCAGCAGGTCGTGTTTGCGGTCCTGAGCTGCCTCCAAGGTGTCCTCGGCCGCGCTGCCGTGCGGATCCAGCCACAGTCCGCACGAGTAGGTCAGCGAGGAATCCAGCCACAGGGCATAGAACTCGTTGCCGATGTCGTAGTGGCTGCGAATGGCGTCCGCCGACGCGCCCAGGTAATCCGTCTCCGCCGTCATTTCGCGGCCGCCTCACGACCGGCGGCGACAACGCGGTTCAGCCGCTCCATCCGGGCCGCCAGCGTGATCCGCCCCTCCAGGCGGAACGGCGGGGGCTGCCTGCCGTCGGTATCGGCGAAGCCGTACTGGACAGCGAGATCGCCGACCGCGAGCCGCTTGCCGGAGTGCTCGATGACATCGGGGTCCGCGGCCAGGTGAGCGATCGCGCGCCCGACATATTCGGGAGAATGCACGACCTGGGCCGGCCCCTCCCCCAGCAGATCCCACGCCGCCTCTACCCGCTCGGTTCGCACGAACCCCGGATGCACAGCGACAGCGCCCACTCCGTGTTTGCGCAGCTCGTATCCCATCCCGACGACCATCCGGTCCGACGCCGTCTTGCACACGTCGTAGGCGGTCTGGCCGAGGTAGACCTCACCGTCGGTGAACGACACGTTGACGATCAGCCCGCTCCGGCCTGCGATCATCAGCGGCGCGGCGAGTCTGGAGGCGACGAACTGACCGCGCAGCGAACCCGCGAACAGTTCCCAGCGCCAGGCAGGCTGCTTCCAGAACGGCGCGTCGAACTTCGCCTCGGGCCACCGCTCATAGCCCGACCAGGCATTGTTCACCAAAATGTCGAGCTTGCCGTCGGTTTCGGCGATCTGGGCGAACAGCCTCTCGGTGTCGGCGTCATCGGTGTGATCGCAGCGCACCGCCACCCCGAGCCCACCGCGAGCGGTCACCTCGTCGGCAGTGTCGTCGATGGTGCCGGGCAGGCCCTCGGTCGTCGGCTCACCGCGCACGCTGCGTCCGGTCACATACACTTTCGCGCCCGCCTCGCCGAGCGCGAGGGCTATGCCGCGGCCGACGCCTCGGCTCGCGCCGGTCACGACCGCGACCTTCGAGCTCAACACTGGTGGCTGCCAGCCATTTTCGAGTTCGGTCACGCTGATTCCTTCCGATCGGAGCCGAGTTCCGGGTGAGCCCAGTACTCGAGGGTGCGCCGGTACGCGTCCCGGTCGCTGACGGCCGGCACGTCGAACTCCTCACGCAGTTCGGGCAACGAGCTCGGCAGCACGCCGCCGCAGGCGTTGGTCACCTCGCTCGTATCGATGAGCACTTGAAGGAACGTCCGCGACATCGGCGCGATCCGCTCCAGCGGGACAGGCAGCGGCAGCGTCGGATCCACCACCGGCACCGGCGTGATCGATCGGCCCCGCGAGGCCGCGTGTTCGACCATGATCTCCTGCGCTTCGTCGGCGGTCATGGCTTCGCCGCCGTAGGTCTGCCACAGCACTCTGCCCAGTGCGTCCGCCTCGACCGCTCGCGCGATGGCGTGCGCCGTGACGTCCAGCGGCACGAAATCCATCAGATTGCCCGGGTGCAGCGGAAAGTAGGGCGCCTTGCCTCGGCAGAACCACTCCGATACCTGCTGGACGATCTGCGGCCGGCTGCTGGCGCCGGTCACCGAATCCCCGATGACGTTGGTGGGCCGATGAATCGAATAGGGCAGGCCACTGCGCGCGACGAGCCGCTCCGATTCCAGCTTGGACCAGATGTAAGGGGTCACGACGTTGCCTGGCCGCAGATCGTCGATCCCGCCTCGCTCGAGTGCGTGGACGAAGCACGAGCTGATCAGGTGGATCGGCGCGCCGGCGGCCCGCGCGAACTCGATGATCCGCGCCGTCCCGTCGATATTGATGCCCTGGTAGATCTCCCTGGTCTGGCCCCAGTTCGTCAGCGCGCCGGAGTGGACCACGACGTCGACACGTTCGGCCAGTTCGTGCCACTGCGCCTGCGGCAGCCCCAGCAGTGGCTGCCGGAGATCGGCCCACAGCACCTCGTCGGCTTCGGGCACCTCGGTGTCGGAATGCGCGAGCCCGACGACGTGGAAGCCGCGCAGTTCCGCGGCGACCGCCCGGCCGACCACTCCGGAGACACCGGTGAGCAATACGGTGCGCAACATAGCGTCACATCCTCGTCAGATCGACCACGGCCAAGGGATCGAACCGTCCTGCTTCGAACATGTTTCGGCACCGATGGCGCTGGATCTTGCCGGTCGGGGTCTTGGGCAGACTGTCGCGGTCGAGGAAGACGCATTCGTCCAGCGACACAGCAGCTTTGGACATCGCGGCCGACGCGGCGACCGCGGCCACATCGCGGTAGTCGGTGTCCCTGCCGCTCACCTCGATGAACAACGTCAGCCGCTGCATCGAGCCGGACCGGTGCGCGACCAGGGTCGAGCACCCCCTGCGCACCCCGTCGATGCCGTCCACGACACTCTCCACCTCGCGCGCGTACACCTTGCGGCCGGCGATCGAGATGAGGTCGTCGGTACGCCCGACCGGATACAGGTGACCGTCCTTGACGAAGCCCAGATCGGAGGTGTGCAGCGCGCCGTCGCGAAAGGTCTCCGCGGTGCGCGTCGTGTCGGCCCAGTACCCGGTGGCCAGACTCGGCGAGCGCACGACGATCTCCTCCAGACGCCCTGTCCCCGAATCGATCAGCTCGACATCCCGGCAGGGCGTACCCGCGCTGACCACGGCCGCGCCGAGCGGGTCGTCGGGTTCGACCTCGATCAGTTCCGAATCGGCCAGGGCGGTGGCATCCACCACCACCCTCCGCCACGGCTGGTCGCCCTTGGGCATGGAGGTGACGGCGAGAGTGGCCTCGGCGAGCCCGTAGGCGGGCACTATTCCCTCGGGTCGCAGACCGAACGGTGCCAGGGACTCCGCGGCGAAACGAAGGGTCTCCCATTCCACCCGCTCGGCACCGATGATGCAGTTCTCTACGGTGCTCAAGCCTCCGCCCGGCATGTTCCTGCCACGCTTGGCCGACCGCGCCGCCAGATACAGGGCGGTGTTGGTGCCCGCGCTGGACCGGCCGCCGAACTGCGCCATGTCCGAGAACCAGGTGCCCGGCGAGAAGGTGAATCGTTCGGGCGTCGACAGATACAGCGAGAAGTCGTTCGCCCACGACGAGAGCAACCCACCGAACAGGCCCATGTCGTGGGACAACGGCAACCAGGAAACGAAGACATCGCGGTGTGGCCGCGCGTCGATGAGATCGGCGATGATGTCCAGCTGTGCCGCGATGGCACGCGGCGTCAGCGCGCACCCTTTCGGGCTGCTCGTGCTGCCCGACGAGTACTGGATGAACGCCAGCTCGTCATCACCCGGCGGGGACGCCGCCACCCGTCCGGTGTCGGCGAACGACTCCCAGGTCCGGAATCGGAATCGCCCGGTCAGCGAATCCGGTAGCAGCGCGAGCAGATCGGCCTCGATCAAGAAGATCACAGGTTCCAGCTGGTCTGCGATGACCCTCAGCTGTTGGGCGTACTCCTCGAAGGTCATGCCGCGGGCCGGCACGGGCAACGACGCCACCGAGCCGCCTGCGAACCACACGCCGAGGAGCCCGCGCACCACGTGCGGGTTGTTGGTGAACACGGCCGCCACCCGGGCGCCGGGGCCCACGCCGACCTTGCGGAGACCAGCGGTGGTCGCCTCGGCGTCGCGGATCACCTCGTCCCAGCTCGATTCCCGGTAGCGGTCGCCGACCCAGCAGTGCAGCGAGTTCCGGAACGACCGGCCCTCGCCGGTCAGGCGGTCCCACAGACCCGGCCCGGACCGTCGTTCACTCGACATCGGCGGCTCCGTCGCGGTTGGGCCGCTCGGCCAACGGCTTCGCCGGCGACGCCGGCGCAAGCCTGCCTCCGCCCGTGCGGGCCAGCCCAGCGGCGCGGGCCCGGATCCGCTCCTCCGGAATGCGCACGACATCCCAGGCCAGCCCGGTGATCTCGAGGGCACGGATGAAGATCGCCGTGAGATCGATTTCCCACCAGCGCATTCCGTGCGAGGCTGCCTTGGGAAAGGCGTGGTGGTTATTGTGCCATGCCTCGCCGAAGGACGGGATCGACAGCCAGGCGACGTTGCGGGACTCGTCGGGAGTGTCGAACCGCCTTCTACCGTAGTAGTGCCCGATCGAATTCACCGCGTAGGTCACGTGATTGGCCAGGAAGATGCGGACCAGACCGCCCCACAACATGCCGGTCAGGAAGCCCTGCCAGGATTGCGTCAGGGCGAGCACGATCAGGCCGGGCGCCACGATCCCCGCGATGACTATCTCCACGAAATGTAGAGAGATGAACCGAATGTCCCTGTCTCGGGCCAGATCCGGACAATATCGGATCGGGTCCGAGGTCAGGTTCTTGTCGAACAACCAGCCCAGGTGTGAGTGCCACAGCCCCTGCAGCACACCCCGAATGCCCGGTACATGGTCCAGATACGGGCTGTGTGGATCGCCGGGTTTGTCGGCCACACGGTGGTGGCGCCGGTGATGCGAACACCAGATCAGCGCCGGGCCCTGTCCGGCGATCGTGCCCGCCACCGCGAGGAAGATCTTCATCGGCCGCGAGGTCTTGAACGATCGATGAGTCAGCAGCCGATGGTAGCCGGCCGAGATACCGAGGATGGCGATCGAATACATGATCGCCAGGGCGATCAGGTCCGCCGGGCCCACATACTTGTTCCACAGCAGCACGATCGCGACGACCACGCCGACGAGCGGAAGTATCGAAGAGGCCAGGATGAACCCGTAATGGTCACGCCCATCCACCGGCCTGTCCCTCCGTCACAGCCCCGCGACCCGCTATGGCCTCGTTCCCCACCCGGATCAGATCTCCCAAGGTCTTCGCGTCGGCCGAACGCGCCGGATCGAACTCGACCTCGTGTTCCTCCTCCAGGCTGAACACCACTTCCGCGATCTGCAGGCTGGACAGCCCCATGTCGCGGAGCTCGGTGTTCTCGTCGAGGACGATGTCCTTGGATTGCTTGCCGCGCATCTGTCGACGGATGAGCACTTCGACTTCGCCGATGGTGATCAATGCAATTACCTCCTGAATCGAGTCGCGTGATCGGGACTCGTTACTCATCCGCACCATCATCCAGCCGATACGAATCGGCATCGCCGAATAGCTCGAGCAACTGCGGAATCCGATTGACAAAGGCGATTTCGGCGACAGGGGAGAGTTCGGCGACGGAGACGAGCTCGTTCGGAATTCGCCGTACATCCACGTCCCGACAGGAGCAATCTACCGTCGCCTCCTCTGCTCCGTAAACTTCCGGCGACGGCTTCCAGCACAGCTGCGAATCGGCCCCATGGCGGCGCGAGCCTCCCGGCGTCGGGAGATTTGAAGGGCGCCGCCGGCACCACTTACCGTCGAATCACGGCTGGTCCGTGCGCTGCTGCGACGGCGAGTCACTGATGCTCACCCGTCAAAGGGAATCCATGGCTGATCAGGTAGAAGTGTCCGATGCGTTGCTGACTTACGTCCGCGACGTTTCCCTGCGCGAGGATCCGGTGCTGCGCGAACTCAGGGAGACGACAGCGGGGCTGCCCTTGGGGACGGCAATGCAATTGATGCCGGAGGAAGGACAGCTCCTCGCGCTTTTCGTCAAGTTGTGCGCCGCGGAGAGGGTGATCGACCTCGGCACATTCACCGGCTACAGCGCTCTGGCCATGGCCAGAGCACTCCGCCCCGGTGGCCGGCTGATCACCTGCGACAACTCCGCCCGCTGGCTCGGAATCGCCGAGCATTACTGGCAGCGCGCGGGTGTTGCCGACCGGATCGAGGCGCGGATCGGTGACGGGGCGAAAACTCTGGGCGAGCTGGCCGCAGAATTCGGGCCGGACTCCTTCGACTTGATCTTCATCGACGCCGACAAGATCGGCTATCCGGACTATTACGAGTCCGCACTCGCCCTGCTGCGCCCCGGCGGCCTCATCGTCATCGACAATACGTTGTTGCGCGGACGTGTCATCGACCCGGAAGCTTCGGACCCGGAGTCCGCAGCGATCCGCGCGCTCAACAAACGTATTTCCGGCGACAGCCGGGTCGATATCGCACTGCTGGTCATGGCGGACGGCATCACATTGGCGCGCAAGCGATAGCGACGGATGGAGATTCGATGACCGAGGGAATTACGGTATTCGGCGCAGGCGTGATGGGATCCGGCATCACCACCCTGGCCGTCGGGCACGGCATCCCGGTGCATCTGGTCGATATCGATGCTGCCGCATTGCAGCGTGCCGTGACGATGGTCGACAGGCAATTGCGGCACGCGCAACTGCTCGGCGCGCTGCCGGCCGACGCGGAATTCGGCACTCTGACGACCGCCTTGTCCACCGGAGGACAGATCGCCTCGGCAGCGGCCGTCGAGGCGATCACCGAGGACGCCGATCTGAAACGCAAACTGCTGGCGGAGGTCTCGGCTGTCTGCGCCGCGGACACCCTGCTCATCTCCAACACCTCCAGCATCCCCATCGACGAGCTGGCGACCGCCGTGGCCCGGCCCGAACAGCTCGTCGGCATTCATTTCATGAATCCGCCCTACCTGATCGAGACCTTCGAGGTGATCCGCGGGCCTCGCACCGGCGAGGCCGCGATGACCGCGGTCACCGCACTGCTGGCCCGTCTCGGCCGAAGGAGTGTGGTGGTGCGTGACTCACCCGGCTTCGTCACCAGCCGGCTGTTGCATCCGATGATCAACGCCGCCGCGCGGCTGGTGGGCGAGGGGGTGGCCGCCGCGGCGGACATCGACGCGCTCATGCAGGGCTGCCTCGGCCACCCGACCGGCCCGTTGCGCACCGCCGACCTGATCGGGCTGGACAACCTCGCCGATTCGCTCAACGTACTGGCCGCTCGGCTCGGCGACGACAGTCTGCGCCCCTGCGAGGCGCTGCTGGAGAAGGTGCGCGCGGGCGAACTCGGCCAGAAGACCGGTGCCGGCTACTACACCTACGACGGGATTGCACCATGACCAGCGATGTACCGACCGCCTCCACCTCACCGACCGCCTCCACCTCACCGACCGCCGGCGATGTGCAGCGGGCTCTGATCGAATATCTGCAGGCGAAGACCAAGACCGTCGTCACCGTCGACCAGGACCTCGTCGACAGCGGTCTGTCCTCTTCGATGCTGGCGATGGAATTGGTGGTGTTTCTGGAAGGCCGCTTCGATGTCGCCATCGTCGGCCTCGACCTCAAGCTGGAGAACTTCCGCTCGGTGGGCCGGATGTCGGAGCTGGTTCTGCGCCTGCGCGCCGACGAGGAGCAGAGTCTCGATGCCTGATCGGCTGGCCGAACAACGCGCCCTGGTGCGCGCGACAGTCGCCGATCACCCCGGCACCTGGGATGCCGAAGGCGCCATACCCGTCGAGGTTCTACGCGGACTGGGCAAGGCGGGCGTGCTGTGCGCACAGGTGGATTCGGCCTACGGCGGCCTGGGCGCGACAAGTATCGACAACGGCGAACTCACCGCCTTCACCGGCGCGCTGTGCAGCTCGACCCGCAGCGTGATGACCTCGCAGGGAATGGCCGCCTGGTCGATTCGACGACTCGGCGACCGCGAGCAGCGCCGCGAGCATCTGACCGAGCTGGTCTCCGGTCGGCTGGCCGCCGTGGCCATGTCCGAGCCGGCGGCGGGCAGCGATCTGACGGCGATGCGGACAGAGATCCGACCGGACGGCGACGCTGTGGTGATCGACGGCCGCAAGCGGTGGACAACCGCCGCGACGACCTCCGATGTGCTGGTGGTTTTCGGCCGATACGGTGACGGCGGCGCAGCCGTGCTGGTACCCACCGATACGCCGGGAGTCCGGCTGCGTCCGGTCGAGTCCCCGGTGGGTTGCCGGGCGGCGGGGCACGCGCACATCGATCTCGACGGCGTGCGCGTACCCGCGGCGAACGTGCTCGGCGGCGGTGGCGCCCCACTGTCATTTCTGGTGACAGCGGCCCTCGCCTACGGGCGGTTCTCGGTCGCGTGGGGGTGCGTCGGCATACTGCGCGCCTGCCTGTCCGCGGCGACCGGGCACGCCGGTGGCCGCGAGCAGTTCGGCGTCACGATCGACCGCCATCAACTCGTGGCCCGGCACCTCGCCGAACTCTACGTGTCCGAGCGTGCCGCCACGCGTGCCTGCGAGCATGCCAGCCGCTGCTGGGACGCGAACTCCCCCGAGGTCGTCGCGGCCACCGTACTGGCCAAATACACCAGCGCGCGGCACGCGGCGGCGGGTGCGGCGAACGCCATGCAGGTGCTCGCCTCGGCGGGTGCGGACGACCACGGCGTGGTGGCGCGCGCCTTCCGCGACGCCAAACTCATGGAGATCATCGAGGGCAGTAACGAAATCTGTCAGTTGATGCTCGCCGAACACGCGATTTCGACATCTGGAAGCGACACCGCCGAAGGGCTGGCCTCATGACCGCGGAAACCTCCACCATCAAATGCCTGGTCTGGGATCTCGACAACACGCTGTGGCGGGGCACGCTGCTCGAAGGCGGCGCCGATGAGCTGTTCGACAGCGTGCGTGACATCCTCGAAACCCTCGATCAGCGCGGCATTCTGCATTCGATCGCGAGCAAGAACGATCACGACCTGGCCTGGCAGCGCCTCGAAGAACTCGGCATCGCGGAATATTTCGTGCTGCCGAGGATCGGTTGGGGTCCGAAATCGCGCGCGGTCGAGCAGATCGCGAAGGAGTTGAACTTCGCGCCCTCGGCCATCGCGTTCATCGACGACCAGCCCACCGAGCGGGCCGAGGTGGCGTTCCATCTGCCCGAGGTCCGCTGCTATGCCGCCGAACAACTCGTCACTCTGAGCACCCTGACGGAGTTCACCCCGGCCATGGTCACCGTCGATTCACGGCGGCGCCGCGCGATGTACCAGGCGAACTTCCGCCGCGATGCCGAGCGGGAGGGCTTCGAGGGTCCCGACCATGCCTTTCTGCAGACCCTCGGTTTGGAACTGCGGATCGACCGGGCCACCGACGCCGATCTCGCCCGGGTAGAGGAACTCACGGTGCGTACGACGCAGATGAACACCACCGGCGTCTACTACCCGGAGGACACATTGCGCGCCCTCGTCGACGATCCGCGCCATGAACTGTTGGTGGCGTCGATGTCGGATCGGTTCGGGCCGTATGGCGCGATCGGCATCGTGCTGTTCGAGAAGTTCGACTCCGTGTGGCATCTGGAACTGCTGGCTACCTCGTGCCGGGTGGTCTCCCTCGGCGCCGGTTCGGCGATCCTCAACTGGCTGTCGACCGAGGCCGCGCGCAGCGAGGTCCATCTGATCGCCGACTTCCGGGCGACAGAGCGCAATCGGATCATGGACGTGACCTACCGCTTCGCCGGCTACACCGACGAACCCTGCGCGTGCCGAGACGAGCTGGCGCCCGTGCCGGAGGAGCTGAGCCGCCTGCACCTGGTTCCGGCGGCACACGAGCCGCCGGACACGCTGCGGCTCGTCTCCCCCGACCTCGGTACTCCTCAGCGCACCGCCACCGGCGCCGTCCACCAGTAGCTCGCACGCTGAAACGGATACGTCGGCAGCGCCACGCGGCGCGCGCCGAAACCGTCGAATACCGCGGGCCAATCGATGTCCGCTCCCGCGCAGTACATCCGGGCCGCTCCCTCCAGGGCGGCCCGGATGTCCGAGATGCTCGTCTCGATCGCGTGGATCCCGCCCTCCACTCGCACGGCCGCGGCGACGGCTGCGGTGCGTGCCGACTCCGTGAGCTGCCGGGTCCAGTAGGCCGGCGTGCGCAGTTCGGCCGGGTCCGCCGCGACACTCGCCACCATCGGCAGGTGCGGCTCACCGAACTCCACTGCGCGCGCCAGAGCAGTGAATTCCCGGCTGTCCCCCGAGCGCGCCACGGCCAGACGGCAGGCATCGGGCAAGGACAGAATCCCCGCGACGTGGGCTGCCGCGATCTCCCCGACGCCCCGGCCCGTCACGACTTCGGGACGCAGGTTCCAGGAGTCGAAGAGCGCCGACACCGCCAGCTCATGGGCGAAGGTCAGGCATTCCGCGTCCACACCGTCGGCCAGTCGTGTGATCTGCTCTCGGATCTCGTCGAAGGTCCGGGCGTAGAGGGGAAAGGCACGCAGATCCGCGTCCGGCTCGGCCCGCTCCGGAAACCACGATGCCATGCCCTGTTTCGTGCCGGAAGTACCGCGAATCGCTTCCGCCTCCCCACCTTCGGACAGCGTGGCCACATCGGTGAGCGTTCGCGGTAGGTCGACGGCGAGGACCACCGCCCGCCACGGCAGATGCGCGCGGGTGGTCGCGAGCGAATACCCGATGTCGAGCACATTCGCTCCGGGGTGTGCCCGCAGATGCGCCAGCAGCCGTCGGGCCTGCGCGGCCAGGGCCTCCGGGCTCGCCGCGGAGATCGGCCAGGGAACGAGGCCCGGTGTCGCGCGGTCCGAATCGAGCGCGGCCGATTCGACCGCAGCCTCGGGTGCGGACTCCAGAACGATGTGGGCGTTGGTGCCCGAGATCCCGAAGGACGACACCGCCGCCCGGCGCGGACCGTCGTGCGCCGGCCAGGGCATGTTCTCGGTCACCAGTTCCAGTGCGCCACTGGACCAGTCGATGTCCGGCGACGGCTCGTCGACGTGCAGTGTCTTCGGCACGATCCCGTGCCGCATCGCCTCGATGAGTTTGACGATGCTCGCGATGCCGCTCGAGGACTGCGCGTGACCGATATTGGATTTGACCGAGCCGAGCAGCAGCGGGCGATCGACCGGGCGGTCGCGGCCGTAGGTGGCCAACAGGGCGTGTGCTTCGATCGAATCGCCCAGCCGCGTCCCCGAACCGTGCGCATCCACGACGTCGACCTCGTCCGGCGCCACACCGGCATCCGCGAGCGCCTGCCGGATCACCCGCTGCTGAGTCTGCCCGTTCGGCGCCGCCAGCCCGTTGGAAGCCCCGACACGGTTGACCGCCGAGCCGCGGATCAATGCGAGAATCGGGTGTCCGTGCGTACGTGCGCGCGAAACACGTTCCAGCAGCAGCAATCCGGCGCCCTCGCTCCACCCGGTGCCTTCGGCGCCCGCCGCGAAGGAGCGGCACCGGCCGTCCGGCGCCTGCCCTATCGACCGGGCGAACTCGGTGTACATGTGCGGTGTCGCATTCACCGCGACACCGCCGGCCAGCGCGAGCTCGCTCTCGCCCAGCCGCAGCGACTGGCAGGCCAGATGGACGGCCACCAGCGAGGCCGAACACGCGGTGTCCACGGTGACAGCCGGGCCCTCCAGTCCCAGCGCGTAGCCGACACGGCCCGACATGACACTGCCCGCGACACCGGTGACCAGGTGATCATCCGGGTCGTCGAAGACCGACGCGGTGGCAGCGTACAGGCGATAGAACGCGCCGATATAGACACCGGTCCGGCTGCCGCGCAGCGACCGCGGATCGATGCCCGCCCGCTCGATCGCCTCCCAGGCTGTCTCCAGCAGCAGGCGCTGCTGCGGATCGGTCGCGCGGGCCTCCGCCTGCGTCATCCCGAAGAACTCGGCATCGAAATCTCCGGCGTTGTAGAGGAATCCGCCCGCGGCCTGCCGCAGAAGCTCAGCGGCGGCGGGTTCCGGGAACCAGCCGCGGTCCGGCGGCGGCTCCGAGATGACGTCCTCACCGCTGGACACCACGCGCCAGAGGTCCTCCGGCGATTCGATGCCGCCCGGATAGCGGCATCCGATACCCACCACCGCTATCGGCTCGCGCATCGTGTCCCTGGCCTCGCGTAGCTGGGAGCGGCAGGATTGCAGTTCGGCGGTGACCTTCCGGAGGTATTCCCGGAGCTTCTGCGTGTTCTCGTCCACTCGAGCCTCATCTCTCATCCGGTGTGCCCTCCCCGAACCTCGCCGGTGTTCCCGACCGATTCCTGTTCTGCCCCCTCGACTGCCCGCAGCGCCCGCGGTGGGCACAACGGGTCGGCCGAGGCGTCAGGACAGGCCGAGTTCGTCGTCGACATAGTCGAAGAGTTCGTCGTCGGAGAGGTCGGCGAAATCCGTAGCGGTGAGGTTCTGCTCGGTCGGCCCGGCGATGCCGCCGACGAGACCGGTCAAACGTTCCAGTGCCGCGGCGTATTCGGGACTGCCGGGGTCCAGGCCGCGGAACCACTGTTCGAGATCTCCGAGGCGGTCCACATCGCCCGCGTCCGACCGGCGGCCGCCGATCTCGGTATCGAGGTGGTCGGCGAGCCGCTGGGGAGTCGGGTGATCGAAGATCGCCGTTGTCGGCAGGCGTACGCCGGTGGCCTCCGAGAGCCTGCGCACCGTCTGCACCAGCGCGATCGAATCCATACCGAGTTCCTGGAAGGTGGCATCGGCGGACAGCTGCGTCGGGTCGTCGTAACCCAGCGCCGTGGCCGCGTGCTGAAGCACGGTACGGCGCAGCACTTTCCGCCGTTGACGCGCCGACATGTCGACGAGGCCGGCGAGCACTTCGACGTCGGGCCGCACCCCTGAGGTCGCGGCCGAGGCGCCGGTCATCTCGTCGAGGAATCGGCTGGCCCGCCGAGCCGTGAACGCCTCACCGAATGCGGGCCAGTCGATATGCGCGATCACCGGCGCGGTCTCGGCATTGCCCACGGCGCGGTGGAGCTCGCGCACGGCCCGCTCCGGAGCCATTCCCACGACGCCGCGACGACGCAGCTCCCGGCCCACGTCGTCAGCGCCCATGCCCGCACCGGCCCACGCACCCCACGCGACAGCGGTCGCCGGGATTCCGCGTGCTCGCAGCAGGCCGGCGAAGGCGTCGAGGTAGGCGTTGGCCGCGCCGTATCCGGCGAGCATTCCGCTGCCCCACACTCCGGCGCCGGAGCTGAACAACACCAAGGCGTCCAGCTGCTCCGGGTCGACCAGCCGGGCGAGGTTGTCCGCACCGACCGCCTTGGCTGCCATGTCTTGGGCCAAGGTCGCCGGTGTCATGGCGTCGACGGCCACCGGCGAGGCGATCCCGGCGCAGTGGACGACGGTGCGCACCGTCCGGCCCTCGGCGCGAATCCGGGCGAAAAGGTCTGTCATCGCATCGAAGTCGACGACGTCGCATGTTTCGACGGCCAGGGTGGCGCCGGTACCGGCGAGCTCGGCGGACAGCGCCGCGGCGTCCTGTGGCGCCATGCCGCCACGGCTGACGAGGACGAGATGCTCGGCGCCCTCGGCGGCGAACCAGCGGGCCACATGCCCGCCGAGCGCGCCGGTGCCACCGGTGACCAGTGCGGTTCCGCGGGGTTTCCATCCGGCGGCGCCGGGGCCGTGCGATCGGTCACGACGCAGGCGACGGACGTGCGGACCGTCTCGGCGGATCGCGATCTGATCCTCGCCGTCGCGGTTGCCGAGCGCGCAGAGTACTGCCCGGGCGCTCGAGGCGTCCGAGTTCTCCGGCAGGTCGAGCAGCCCGCCCCATCGGTCGGGAAGTTCCAGGCAGGCGATGCGGCCGAAACCCCACAGCGCCGCCTGTGCCGGATCGGCCGGTGGGTCGTCGGGGGTGACGACCGTCGCGCCACGGGTCAGCAACCACAGTGGCGCGTTCGAACCGGCATCACCGAACGCCTGGGTGAGCAGGACAGTGGCCACGAGGCCGGTCGGGAGCCAGGGGTATGTACCGTAGGGCCGCGCATCGAGGCCGAGCAGGGAGACCACACCGACGACATGGCCGGTACCCGCGGCCTCGAGCGTGCGTGTGAGATTCCCGCGCTCCAGGCCGGCCGCGTCGATCTCCACCACGGTCATGGGCACACCGCTGTCCTCGAACGCACGCACGCAGGCCCGCGCCCGCTCGTCCACGGGCCCGCCCGGCGCGAGAACGAGCCATTCGCCGGTCGGCAGGTCCGGGCCGGTGAATGTGGCGGGGGTCCAATCGACCCGGTACCGCCAGGATTCGGTCCCACCGGCGCGATGGCCGCTGCGCCATTCCGACAGCAACGACATGGCGGTGCCGAGCGCCGCGGAGTGCTCGTCGGTGTCGGCGTCCAGGACACGGGCGAGGGCGGCGACGTCGCCGCGATCCACCGATTCCCACAACGCGCGCTCCGGACCGTCTGCCGCGAAGCCGGTGTCGACGGTCGCATCGATCCAGAACCGTTCCCGATCGAAGGCATAGGTCGGCAGCGTCACCCGCCGGGCGCCCCGGTCGGCGTACAGCGCTTGCCAATCCACCTCCACGCCCGCGACGAACGCCTCCGCCACCGACTGCAGGAAACGATCCGGCCCTCCGTCGTCGTGCCGCAGCGACCCGAGCACCTGCGCCTCCCCCGGCTCGAGCCCCGCCGACTCGACCGACTGCTCCACCGGAAGTGTCAGCACCGCGTGCGGGCTCGCCTCGATGAAGGTCCGATATCCCGATTCGGCCATATTCCGCACCGCCGTGCCGAAGAGCACCGGGTCCCGCAGGTTCCGGAACCAGTACTCCGCGTCCAGCAGGTTCTCGGCCCCGTCGGCGACCACCGTGGAATGCAGGCGCGCGCCGCCCTCCGGGATCGACATCACGTCGGCCAGGGCCGCCAGCAGTGGTTCGCGCACCACGTCGACCTCCGGGGAATGCGAGGCGTAATCGACCGGCACCCAGCGCACCCACACACCGTCGGCCACACAGCTGTCGTACACCTCGCCCAGAAGATCGCGGTCTCCGGCCAGTGTCACCGTCCCCGGGCCGTTCACCGCGGCGATCGATATGCCGGCCGGCCACCGCCGCAGCCGCTCCCGCACCCGCTCCACCGGCTCGGCCACCGACATCATCCGCCCACCACCCCCCACCGCGACAACCAGATCCCGCACCAGACGACTACGCACCGCCACCACACGAGCACCATCGGCCAACGAAATCCGCCCAGCCACACACGCCGCCGCAACCTCCCCCTGCGAATGCCCCACCACCCCATCCGGCCGCACACCCAACGCCTCCCACAACGCCGCCAACGACACCATCACCGAAAACAACACCGGCTGAACCACATCCACCCGATCCAGCGAAGGCGCACCGAGCTCACCACGCAGCACCGCCGACAACGACCACTCGACATACGGCGCCAGCGCCTGCTCACACTCGGCCATCCGCGCCGCGAAGACAGGCGAGGAATCCAGCAATTCCACCGCCATACCCGGCCACTGCGCCCCCTGACCGGGGAAGACGAATCCCACTCGACCGGCGCGGATCGCGCGGCCCGACACCACACGGGCGCCCGGCCTGTTCTCGGCCACCGCACGTCCCTCGATCACCGCGTCCACACCGGCCAGCAGGTCCGCTCGATCGTTGCCGATCACGACCGCACGGTGCGGGTGGATCGCGCGCGTCGTCAGCAGCGAGTGACCCACATCCACCGGGTCCAGCGCGGGATCGCCGAGAATCCTGTCACGCAGCCGACGCGCCTGCCCGGTCAGCGCCCTGGCCGATCGTCCCGACAGCACCCACACGACAGGACCGGATACCGGCGGTGGCGAGGTCACGGGCCCGGCCGGTGACTCGACCTCGATCTCGGTGCCTCGCGCGGGTGCTTGCTCGATGATCACATGTGCATTCGTGCCGGAGACGCCGAAAGCGGAGACAGCCGCGCGCCGCGGGCGCCCCGTGTCGGGCCAGGCCCGCGCCTCGGTGAGCAGTTCGACACCCGAGCCCCGCCAGTCGACCTGGCTCGTCGGGGTCTCCACGTGCAGCGTCTTGGGGAGCACCCCGTGCCGCATGGCCATGATCATCTTGATCATCCCCGCCGCGCCCGCCGCCGCCTGACTGTGACCGATGTTCGACTTGATCGAACCCAGCCACAGCGGTGCACCGGCGCGGCCCTCGCCGTAGGTCGACATCAGGGCCTGTGCCTCGATCGGATCACCCAGACCCGTGCCGGTCCCGTGCGCCTCCACGACGTCGACATCCCCAGGCGCCAATCCCGCGTCAGCCAGCGCGGCACGGATCACCCGTTCCTGGGACGGGCCGTTGGGGGCCGTCAGACCATTGGACGCACCGTCCTGGTTCACCGCGGAACCGCGCAGCACCGCGACGACGGGGTGCCCGTTGCGGCGGGCGTCGGAAAGCCGCTCCAACACCAGCACCCCCATCCCCTCCGACCAGCCCGCCCCGTCGGCGCCTTCCGCGAACGACTTGCACCGGCCGTCGGCCGACATCGCCCGCTGGCGCGAGAACTCGACGAAGACCGTCGGAGTGGAGTTCACCGTGACGCCGGAGGCGATGGCCATGGTGCATTCACCCCGGCGCAGCGACTGCATCGCCAGATGCGTCGCCACCAGCGATGACGAACACGCGGTATCCACCGTCACCGCGGGGCCCACCAGACCGAAGCTGTACGCGACCCGGCCCGACACCACACTGCCCGCCGAGCCCACGCCCCAATATCCGCCGAGATCCGGGCGGGTACGTGCCAACAGCTCGTAGTCCTGGTGCATCACCCCGGCGAAGACGCCGATGGCGTCGCCGCGCACCGATGACGGATCGATCCCCGCATCCTCGAACGCCTCCCACACGCCCTCCAGCAACAGCCGCTGCTGCGGATCCATCGCCAACGCCTCACGGCGGCCGATACCGAAGAAGGCGGCATCGAAATCCGCGACGCCTGAGACGAATCCACCGGATCGGGAATAGGTGGTACCCGGATGGTCGGGGTCCGGGTCGTAGAGGTGTTCGACGTCCCAGCCGCGGTCGTCGGGGAACTCGGTGACCGCATCGCTGCCGTTGGCGACGAGATCCCACAGCGCTTGCCCGGAGCTCACTCCGCCGGGGTACCGGCACGAGATCCCCACCACCGCGATCGGCTCGTCGGCGACCGTTGCGGGGGCGGCGGGCACCTGCGGCCGCTCGATGCGGGCGGGCTCCAGCAATTCCAGTAGGCGGGTGGTGACGGCGCGGGCATTCGGGTAGTCGAAGACGAGCGTCGGAGGCAGGGTCAGGCCGGTCGTGGCGCCGAGCCGATTGCGTAGCTGGACCGCGCCGAGCGAGTCGAATCCGAGTTCCTTGAGTGCGCGCTCGGGGTCGATCGCCCCGGCATCGCGGTGGTGCAGCACGGCGGCGATATCGTCGGTGACGACCTGCTGTATGTACTGCTCGCGTTCAGCCGCAGGCATTTCCGCCAAGCGAGCACGCAGCTTCGCCCCCGGCTCGGCCCGGTCCCGCCCCGCGGCGGCGACCGGTATCAGGGTGTCGAGGACGGCGGGCAATGTCCCGGCGCGCCCCATCGCACGGAGGGCCCCGACGTCGAGGCGGACCGGGCTCACGACCGCGGCGGGCGAATCCGCCGCCGCGTCGAACAGTGCCAGCCCGGCGTCGACCGGGAGCGGGAGTACGCCGAGCGCGGCCAGCCGCACCACGTCCACCTCCCGAAGATCCCGCGTCATACCCGTATCGAGCGCCCAATGCCCCCAGGCGATCGAGGTGCCCGCCAATCCGGCGGCCCGGCGGGATTGTGCCAGCGCGTCCAGGAAGGCGTTCGCGGCCGCGTAGTTCGCCTGTCCCGGGCCGCCGAGGAGACCGGAGACCGAGGAGTAGAGCAGGAAGCCCGCAAGATCGTGCCCCTCGGTGGCCTCGTGCAGATTCCACGCGGCGTCCACCTTCGGCGCCATGACCCGATCCAGATGCGCGTCGGTCAGTGATCCGACCGTCGCGTCCGCCAGCACACCTGCGGTATGGACGACGACCCGCAGCGGGGCCCGCTGTTCGATCGAATCGATGAGTTCGGTGATCGCGGCGCGGTCCGCGACATCGCAGGCGGCGACCCGCACACGCGCGCCGAGCGCGGTCAGTTCGTCGGTGAGCGCGCCGATGCCGTCGCTGTCCGGGCCACGACGGCTCGCCAGCACCAGATGCCGCACGCCGCGCTCCACCACCAGGTGCCGAGCGAGCACCGCGCCCAATCCGCTCGTGCCGCCGGTGATCAGGACTGTGGACGAGCTGTCGAACATGTCCTCGGTCCGTGAGGCCGCGGGAGCCACCCGCAGTTTCGGCACGTGAATTCCGCCGTCCCGCACCGCGACCTGCTCCGCGCCCGCTCCGACGGCGATCCGGACGGACCGCAGCCAGGCCTCGGGCTCGTCGACGGGATCCGCGTCGATGTCGGCGAGCACGAAGCGGCCCGGGTTCTCGGCCTGCGCGCTGCGCACCAGCCCCCACACCGCAGCCGGCGCGGGCGATTGCGCCGCGCCGGACTCCACGGCCACCGCACCGCGGGTCGCCACCACCAGCCGGGATGCGGACAGCTCCGGTGTACCGAGCCACTGCTGGACCAGCCTCAGCGCCCGGCGGACCGTGATCCGCACGCCTTCGGGCACCGAGACACCGGCCGGTGACCTCAGCACGGCCACCACGCTCTCCGGCGGGCACTCCGCACGGGCCACCGACGCGATGTCGGGGTACCACCGCACCCGGGCGCCGGACGGATCGGCGTGGCCCGGATCGACGTCGCCCGGATCGGCGATAACGACCGGCGGCTCGATCGACGGCCGCGGTGCGGCACCGGGGACCCAATCCAGGACATACAGCGATTCGGCGCGACGCGGACGCGACGCCGACAACTGTGCCGCTGAGACCCGGCGCGAGGACACCGATTCCACCGAGACCACCACCTGGCCTCGCACATCCGTGGCCACCATGCTCACGGCATCCCGCCCCGCACGGACCAACCGCACCCGCAGCGGCCCGGCTTCATGGCTCTGATGCAGTCGCACGCCCGACCACGCGAAGGGTAGCGCGACCTCGCGCGCGCCGACCGGATCGGCGTCCCCGGCATCGAGCAGCGCCGCGTGCAACGCGCTGTCCAAGGCCGTCGGATGAACCAGAAAACCCTCCGTATCCGCGGCGGTTTCGATCTCGGCACAAACCTCCTCGCCCGCCCGCCAGACTGCCCGCAATCCACGGAATGCCGACCCGTACCCGATTCCTCGTCCTGCGAGCGCGTCGTACCAGCCGTCGAGCTCGACGCTGCGCGCACCGACGGGCGGCCACACGCCCCAGCCCGAGCCGTCGCCGGCAACCGGATCGGCGGAGGGCACCGCAGCGGTCAGGGTGCCGGTGGCATGCCGGACCCAAGCGTTCTCGCCAGGACCGATATCCCCCAGGTCGTTGTCGGCGGCCGAGTGAACGCTGAAGTTCGCGCGGCCGTCCGCCCCGGGTTCGCCGACCGACACCTGCACCGCGATCGTCGCGCCGACCGGAACGATCAGCGGCGCCTCCAGCACGAGTTCGGTCAGCACCGGACATCCGAGGTGTTCCCCCACCGCGACAGCGAGCTCCACGAGCGTGGTCCCCGAGACCACGACCTCACCGAAGACCGAATGATCGGCCAGCCACGGAAACCGGTCCACCGACCAACATCCCGTCCACAGCCATCCGGAGCCGTTCGCCAGCCGCACCGAGCCGGCCAGCAACGGGTGCTCCGCCCGGCGCAAGCCGAGCGCGCGCACATCCCCGTTCGCACCGGGCGACACCCAGAAGCGCTCGCGCTCGAAGGCGTAGGTCGGCAGGTCGACCCGCCGGACCGGCCGCCCCTCGAACAGCACCGGCCAGCGCACCTCCGCGCCGGACACGAAAGCCTCGGCCAACGCGGTCAGCATCCGGTGCGCGCCGCCGTCGTGGCGGTGCAGCGAGCCGATCACCGCGGCGCGCGCGCCCGCGTCCGCGATGGTCTCCTCGGTACCGAGGGTGAGAATCGGATGCGCGCTGACCTCGATGAGCACGTCGTGCCCGCCGGCCAGCATCGCTCGGGTCGCGGCCTCGTAGCGCACCGGCTCGCGCAGATTCCGGTACCAGTAGGCACCGTCGAGCATCTCGGCCCGCACCGCGGACCCGACCACGGTGGAGTGGAAGGCCACCTCGACTTCCCGGGGCCATATCGAGGCGAGCTCACGGATCAGCCGGTTCTCCAGCGCGGCCACCGCGGGCGAGTGAGCGGCGAAATCCACCCCGGGCACCAGCCAGCGCATGATCCCGGCGCGGGCGAGGACACGTTCGAACCGCGCCAGTGACTCCGGATCACCGGCCACCACCACCGATTGCGGACCGTTGATCGCGGTGATCGAGATCCGGTCGGCGGCCCCGTCCAGCAACGCCCGTACGGTGGCCTCGGATTCCACGATGGACAGCATCGCGCCCGCGCCGTCCACCTCCTGCTGGATGAGCTGGCTGCGCACGGCGACGATCCTGGCCGCATCCGTCAGCGACAGCACCCCTGCCGCACAGGCGGCGGCGATCTCCCCCTGGGAATGCCCGACCACCCCCTCGGGCCGCACGCCGAAGGACTCCCACACCGCTGCAAGCGAGACCATCATCGAGAACAGCACCGGCTGGACGACATCCACTCGTTCCAGCGTCGGCGCGCCGGGCGCGCCACGCAGCACGTCGAACAGCGACCACTGGATATGCGGCGCCAACGCCTCCGCGCATTCCGCCATGCGCTCCGCGAAAATTGGTGAGCTGTCGAGCAATTCGACTGCCATCCGGTCCCACTGCGTGCCCTGCCCGGGGAACACGAATCCCACTCTGCCCGCGCGATCGGCACGGCCCGCCACCACCCGGACGCCGGGACGTTCGGTGACCTCGGTGCGGCCGTCGGCGAGGGCCCCCAGGCCCGCGAGCAGATCCTCCCGGTCCGTGCCCACGACCACCGCGCGATGGGGCAGCCGTGCTCTTCCGACGGCCAGCGAGTAGGCGATGTCGATCACGTCCGGATCCGGGGCGGCGCGGACCCGGTCACCCAACCGGCGCGCCTGTTCGGCCAGGGCGCCGGCCGAGCGGGCCGAGAGCACCCAGACCACGGGTCCGTCCTCGAACACCCGCGGCGGGCTGTCGGCGGGCCGTAGCGGGTGCACAACAGCGGACCCGGCGACGGGTTCCGGCGGTGCCTGTTCGACGATGACGTGGGCGTTGGTCCCGGAGACGCCGAAAGAAGACACTCCGGCGCGCCGGGGCCGCCCGGACTCCGGCCATTCCTGCCGCTCCGTGAGCAGCCGCACGCCCGCAGTGCTCCACTCCACCTTCGGTGTGGGGGCGTCCACGTGCAAGGTGCGGGGAAGCACCCCATGACGCATCGCCATGATCATCTTGATCACCCCGGCGACGCCCGCGGCGGCCTGCGTGTGCCCGAGGTTGGATTTGACGGACCCGAGCCACAAGGGATCACCGGCGCGCCGGTGCCCGTAGGTCTCCGCCAGCGCGTGCGCTTCGATCGGATCACCGAGCACCGTACCGGTGCCGTGTGCCTCCACGACGTCGACGTCGCCGGGCCCCAGCCGGGCGTCGGCGAGGGCCGCCCGGATCACCCGTTCCTGGGATGGGCCGTTCGGTGCGGTCAGACCGTTGGAAGCACCGTCCTGATTCACCGCCGATCCACGCAACACCGCCAGCACAGGAAGACCGGCACGCCGCGCGTCCGACAGTCGCTGCAGCACCAGCACGCCCAGCCCCTCCGACCAGCCGGTCCCATCCGCTCCGGCGGCGAACGACTTGCACCGGCCGTCCGGAGCCAGCCCGCGCTGGCGCGAGAACTCCACGAAGACACCCGGGGTCGCGTTCACCGCGACCCCCGCGGCGATCGCCAGATCACATTCGCCACGCCGCAGCGATTGCATCGCCAGATGCGCGGCAACGAGCGAGGAGGAACAGGCGGTATCGACGGTGACCGCGGGGCCGACCAGACCGAAGGAGTACGCGAGCCGCCCGGACAGCACGCTGCTCGCCGTACCGATGCCCCAGTATCCGCCGAGGTCTACATCACTGGAGCGCGCCAGATGCGCGTAGTCCGAGGTGGAGCCGCCGATGAACACCCCGGTATCGCTACCGCGCAACGACAGCGGGTCGATACCCGCGTTCTCGAACGCCGCCCAGGTGCCCTCCAGCAGCAGCCGCTGCTGAGGATCGGTCGCCAGCGCTTCACGCGGCGCCACACCGAAGAACTCCGCATCGAATTCCGTTGCGTCCGAGAGAAATCCACCCTGACGGGTGTATGTCGTTCCGGGATGGTCGGGATCGGGGTCGTAGAGCCCATCCACGTCCCAGCCGCGGTCGCGCGGGAAATCGGAAATGGCATCCGTTCCGTCGGCGACGAGTTCCCACAATTTATCGGGAGAATCGGCGCCGCCGGGATAACGACACGACATTCCTACCACCGCAATGGGTTCGTGTGCCTTCTCCTCGCTTTCCTGGATCCTGCGCCGCGCCGCCTGCAACTCGACGGTGACTCGCTTGAGGTAGTCGAGCAATTTCTGGTCGTCCGTCATGGACCACACACCCCGAATCACTGTCGATGGAATACGAGTGCCGGCGCATTCACCCACCCCACATTTCGAGACGCCGAGGTTCCGCGGTTGCGCGGTCCTACATCGACCCGCTCCGCACCCGAGTTGCGCCGTTCGGCATTGAATTCCCAATTTAGCGGAGCGTGTTCCTCCGCTACAAAGTGCGGGATTCTTCACGAAATGACGCCATCGGATGCCTGCTTGCGCGCCCGGGATCCGTTGCGCCCGCCAGGCCGGCGCAACGAATCTACCGACGTCGGTAGATGTCTCCGCGAACTCGACTGTGTCACGACCGGCGACGGCAGGCAGGCAGAGCGCGCTAAGCCGACCTCAATTCGGTCTTCCGGGCGGCTTCCACGGCGGTCGCCACGCCGTCCTCGAGATGGAATCCGCACTGGGGACACACCGGCGCCTCCGCGGGAACGGACTCGACCGGTTCCATCGACTGCGTATCCTGTGGTACACACTCCCCCGAGGCCGCAGCCTCCTTGCGTCGGGCCGCACGGAGTTCCTCCCGCAGACCACGCACGGACAGCTTCGATTCCTCGGCGTGCAGCAGCCACCGGTCCTGATCGTCCGGGTCCAGCGCCGCCACCTCCGCGTGATGGCTCCACGACAGGCGCTCATGGCGGCGCTCTATCGAGAAGCGTGACGCCACGTACGCCATATTCATCAGACTCTGCACGTCATAGCCCGTGATGCGAGCTGCCCGGGAATATTTTTCACCGAACTTGATATTGCCGTAGTTCACCCAGTCACCGATCCACCATGCCGCCGCCCGGCCGATCGTTCCCAGGCGGCCGCCGTGGCGAAGCCACTCTTCACATTTGATTGCGGCGACCGGCTCCCACGCCACCGCACTCACCGAAACCCGAGTGCTATTGTTCCGGACGAGTTCTCCGCGTATCGCCTGCTGTGAAGGATTGTTCACCACTGGGCCCCCTAGGGATCTCTGGAGATTACCCGCCGATCCGATGTCGGCAGCCCACGACCGTTGCCGCCGGATACGAGCGCGGATCGGCCTCACAATATTCGACAGGGCAACCGAAACCGCTGTATGAAGAAACGGAATCGGACGCTGCCGACAGGTGAGGATTCCGCCCGCACCGCGCGAGCTGTCACGGGTTCATTTGGATCGACGAATACTATTGCTGCACAGCCATTTTCGTTCATGCTGGTGCCTCTGATCACGCTACTCGATCCGGCTTGATCTGACTACCCGATCAGCGAGATAACAGACCTTTAACATTCGCTTCCTGTGATCCGGAGCGCGTAGTGCGCAGGACGCGCCGCACGCCGGGCGGGGTACCTCGACCTCGCGAGGGCAGCAGTGAAGACGCCGCGTGGCCACGGTGGAGCCGGGCAGAGCGCCCCCTGTCCACCCGACCTCGTCACCGCGTGCCAGGCCACGATATGGGCACCGGTCGTCCGCCGGTCCGTCCGCGACGTGTCAGCCGGAGACCGAGGAGGGCTCGAGGACCTTCGCCTCCCGATCGGGCTTGCGCTCCCACGGGTTCCACCAGTTCCAGCGCCCCATGAGCTGCATAGCCGCCGGGACCAGCACGACGCGGACCACGGTCGCATCGATCGCCACCGCCACCGCCAGCCCGATCCCGAGCTGCTGGATCGGCATCAAGCCGGCGAATCCGAAAGCGCCGAAAACGACGATCATCAACACAGCGGCACCCGTGATCATCGGAGCCGTACGTGCCATGCCACGGGCCACGGCCGCCCGATTGTCCCCTGAGGCCAGATACTCCTCGCGAACCCTGCTGAGCAGGAAGACCTCGTAGTCGGTACCGAGGCCTACGATCAGCGCCAGCACCACCAGTGGGTCGATGAAGAAGAGAGCCCCCGCGTCGCCGAGCCCGAGCCAGCCGGGTGCCCAGCCGAACTGGAAGACCATCACCATCACGCCGAAGGTGGCGCCGACTGTGAGCAGGTTCGCCGCGATCGCCTTGAGTGGCAGCAACACCGAGCGGAACGTCCCGAGCAGCACGAGGTACACCGCGACAAGCATCAGCACCAGCACCAGCGGAATCGCCCGGGCGATCTCGGCATTCGAATCGTCACCGCGCGCGGTCTCGCCGCCGACCACGGACGTCAGCAACCGCAGATCGGCGGCCCGGTCACGCACGCCGTCGAGCAGCCGCACGGTCGCGTCCTCGGAACTGCGCTGAGTGGACACCACCTGCACGACGAGTTTGCCGCCGTCGTCAGAAACGAAATGACGCACGCCCGCCGCCAGATCGGCCGGGATCCGGTCGAGCGTGGAGGGAGCCAACGCCGCCCCCGGATCCGACGGCGAGATGCGCTGGAGGATGGGCAACGCCGAGTCGACGGAGGCGACGTCGGGCATCGCCCGCAGATCGTCGACGAATTGCGCCATCTCCGCGAGAGCAGCAGCACTTGCAGGCGCACCCTCCCGGGGCTCGAGCACCACAACGATCGGGCTCGCGGCGCCGGGACCGAATTGCTCCGCGACGAGATCGGCGCCGGCGCCGACGGCCGAGTTCGCGGGCAGGATGCGCGCGTCGGGGGTGAAAAGCTTCATCCCGAGGACAGGCACCGACAGCAGCAACAGCGATGCGACGACCGCGACCGAGCACAGCACCGGCCGCGCCATCACCCACAGGGTCACCCGATACCAGCGGGCGGACTCCGGATCGGATTCGTCGCGACGCATCACAGCGGGCACCCACACCCGGCCCGCGTTGATCCGCTCGCCGAGCAGATGCAGCAGCGCGGGCAACAGCAGTACCGCCACGAGCATGGCGATCGCGACCGCGAGCGCGGCGCCGATCGCGAGCGACACCACAGTGTTCAGCGGTGTGACGAACAGCGCTGCCACCGCGACGACGATCGTCAGCGCCGACGCGATCACGGTGTGCCCCGCGGTGGCGATCGTGCGCGCGACGGCGGACGGCACCGGCACGCCGTCCGCCAGCTCCTGTTTGAAACGTTTGAGCATGACCAGGGCGTAGTCCACGCCCACGCCCAGACCGAGCATCACGACGATGTTCTGAGCGAAGATGTTCATCGGCACGTACCGCGCGATCAGGTCGAGCACCCCGAGGGTGTACACGATCCCGGTCATGGTCGTCGCCAGCGCCACCACCGTCGCCGTCACACTGCGGAACAACAGCAGCAGCACGACGACGATCAGGGGCAACGCGAGAGCCTCCGCCTCGGCCAGCGAGGCGGCACTGGCTTCCGTCAGTTCCCCTTGGAACGCCTGGATGTTGACCAGCGCCACCTGCAGGCCCTGCGGCCGGAACCTGGTGTCGAACTCCTGCTGCATGGAGGGCAGCACCGTGGTTGCCGCCGCGTCGTCGAGCGCGAGGCCGACGGAGGTGACCACCGTCCGGTTGTCCGCGCCCACGAACTCGGCGCGCCGCTCGGGGGCCGCGGTATCCCAACCGAAGCTGCTCGTCCCGCCGAGCCGGGAATCGGTCAGGACGGCGTCGATGGCGCCGCCGACCCGGCCGTCGAAGGCGGGGTTGTCGGCGACATTTCGCTCGTCCCGCACGACGAGCACCATCGTGGTCGCACTACGGCCCTGAAATCCCTCGGCCAACAGTGCATCCGCGTGAACACTGCCCGCGTCGGGCGGCGGACCCGACCCGTTGCTCAACCGACCGGCAAGCGATGCGGCGCCCAGTGCCGAGATGAGGAGCAGCAGCAGCCATACGACCATGACGACCCACCTGCGGCGGCCCGTCACCCTGGCGATGGCCTCGGCCCACGGCCGGGAACCTACGGCCCGCGCATCCTCGCCCGCCTTCGAACACATCGTGACTCCCCTCACGTGAGTGGTCGAGCGAATTGTCCGAACCTGCCGCAACCTGCCTGGCCGAGCGGATCAAGCCGCATGCATATCCTGCACTGTACCAACAGTTTTCCGAATCCGAAGGCGATGACATCCCGTCGGATCCCCCTGTCCAGGTCATGCCGGGATGACATCGATCCGGCCGCCGCACTCGCCCGCGAGCACGGACTACACACCGTCACCGCCGACGCGATCGCGGCGCGCGCCGATGTCTCCACCCGCACGTTCCACAACTATCTCGCCGGTAAGGAGGAAGCGATCCCCGCGCGGGGCGTCTGCACCGTCTCGCCGCCGAGGGGGAAATCTTCACCGCCCTGGTCGATTCCACCCGGGCCGAACTCGCGCGGCACATGGTGGCCGGCCGCCGCCACACCCTGACCGGCACGTACTCGCGCATCATCGAACGCGACTGGCCTGCTCGGCGCCTGGATGAACCCACCGCCACCGACATCGGCCGGCTCGTCCACAGCCACCGCGAGAACGCCGTGGTGCGATCGAACGCCCGCGACGGACACGGCGCGGTCTCCCACTTCGTCTCCGCCTTCAGACGCCTCTACTCCTACGCCGAACGCGACCGGCTCATCGACCCGCGCGACAACCCAGCGGCGGCCGTACCCCGGCCGAGACCCCTGCCCGGCCTGCGCCACGCCCTGAGCGCCGAGCAGATCCTCGAATTCGCGCATGTCGCCGCGACCACCGGCAACGACCCGGGACTGGACGCACTGATCATCCGGCTGCACATCGAGACCGCGTGCCGCCGCCAAGCGGTACCGAAGCTGGCACTGTCCGATCCGAACGTCTCGGACTGCCTGATCAGGCTGGGAAAAGGGCACGGTGGTGCGCTGGCACCCCATCTCCGCCACGCTGATGCGTCGGTTGGTCGAGCACGCCGCCCAGCAGGGTGGGTCGGCGCCACCGATCGGGTCCTGCGCTATCGCACCGGCCGCTCACTCGGGCGGCGCCGCTACGACACCCTCACCGAGCGGATCCGCGAGCATCTGTCGTGGGCGGCAGCGCTCGGAGTCAGCACGCACTGGATTCGCCACACCATCTTGACCTGGGTCGAACGCGAGTTCGGGATGGGCGGTCGCCCGCGCGTTCGCCGGCCACAGCGACCGCCCCGCCCGAGGTGTGTCGACCTTCACCTGTGTGGGCGCCTCAGTCGCCGAACTCGCGGAAGCGGTCTCTGTCCTGACCGGAGAACCCCACCCTCTGGCGCGCCTGGCCCGGCCCTCCCGGCAGGCCCCGACGGAGGTGGCGCGGACGCACCGGCAACCCTGACAGCCCGTCGCACCAACCCTTCGGGCACCCGATGTCGGTTCCGGCCCGATGTATTGTGTCGGCGTATGAACACAGTCGCCTTGCAAAACTCGCACTTTTTGTGTGTTGTTGATAGGTGACCAACACTTCCGGAGACGCGTACCCCCTGGCCGACACGATGACCACCTCTGTCGCGCTGCACGACGCGGCGACCGTGTTGACGGTGGACGGTGAGGTGGACCTGGCGACCGCCCCCGCATTGGAGAGCGCGATCGACGGGGCGCTCGCGGACAAGCCCGCGCACCTCGTCATCGACCTCACGCAGGTCAGCTTCCTGGCGTCGGCCGGAATGGCCGCGCTGGTCGGGGCGCACCAGCGAGCCGGTGAGACCACCGCCATCGCCGTCGTGGCCGACGGTCCTGCCACCAGCAGACAGTTGAAGATGACCAGCCTGGACCAGGTCTTCGCGCTGTACGCGACGTTGGACGCGGCGCTGGCCGCGATCGGCGGGAACTGACCTCCCACGCACCGACGGCGCCCCGGCACCGAGCCGGGACGCCGTCGTCGTGTTCGCAGTGGGTCAGACCAGCTCGCGCAGCTGCTCGATGAGGCCGACGCGCTCGGCGGGGGTGGCGGCCAAGGGGACGACGTTGAGCACGGTCGCGCCCGCTTCCTTGAACGCCGCGACGCGCTCCTTGACGAAGCCGGCGGGGCCGATCAGAGAGATATCGCGAACCAGAGCGTCGGGGACGACCTTGGTGGCCTCCTCCTTCTTGCCCGCGAGATACAGCTCCTGGATGCGGTCGGCCTCGGCGCCGTAGCCGTAGTTGGTGGCCAGGGTGTGGTAGAAGTTCTTGCCCTTGGCGCCCATGCCGCCGATGTAGAGCGCCAGATGCGGCTTGACGAACTCCAGCAGCGGGGTCACGTTCTCGCCGATGGCCAGCGCGGGCCCGGCGAACACCTCGAGATCACCGCGCGCGGGGTCGCGCTTGGCCATACCCGCGGCCAGCGCGTCGCCCCAGACCTCCTTCGCCTTCTCCGGCAGGAAGAAGATCGGCTGCCAGCCCTCGGCGACCTCGGCGGCGAGTTCCACGTTCTTCGGGCCGAGCGCGGCCAGCAGAATCGGAATGTTCTCGCGAACCGGGTGATTGATCAGCTTGAGCGGTTTGCCCAGTCCGGTGCCCCGCTCGGGGGGCAGCGGGATCTGGTAGTACTTGCCCTGATATTCCAGCCGCTCACGCCGCCACACCTTGCGGCAGATCTCCACCAGTTCCCTGGTGCGACCGATGGGCGCGTCGTAGGGCACGCCGTGGAAGCCCTCGACGACCTGCGGGCCGGAGGCGCCGAGCCCCAGCAGGAAACGGCCGTCGGAGACGAAGTCCAGGCCCGCGGCGGTCATCGCGGTGAGGCTCGGGGTCCGGGTGTAGATCTGCATGATGCCGGAGGCCAGCTCGACCCGCTCGGTCTTGGCCGCGAGATAGCCCAGCGCGCTGACCGCGTCGAAGGAGTACGCCTCGGGCACGAAGACGATGTCGAGGCCGGCCTTCTCCAGGTCGGCCACTTCGGCCGCGACTTCCTTGAAGCCGCCCGAGTAGTTGATGCCCAATCCGATCCGCATAGTGCCCAACATAACCCCGGCAACCGATGAGCCACGCACCGGCTGTGCGCGCGGGGCGGGTGTGACAGACGCACGGTGTTGCGTACAACGGAGGTCGCCGCGCCGAGTAGCGTGAGGCCGTAGTCATTCGCCGTCACCGAAAGGCCGAAACTCCGTGTCGCAGCCGACCACCTCGTCCCCGGACAGCACCTCGCCCGCATCGGCCGGGTCTTTCGGCACGGCCACGCTCGCCGGCTATCTGTCCGATCTGGCCGCGAAGGTGCCCGCCCCCGGCGGCGGCGCCGTCGCCGCGCTGCACGCCGCCCAGGGTGCGGCGCTGGTCGCCATGGTGGCGCGCTACACCACCCGCGCCAAGGACGCCGAGCACCGTCCGGTGATCGACCGGATCATCGAGGCCGCCGATGCCGCGCGCGGCCGGGCGCTGGCGCTGGCCGACGCCGATGCCGCCGCGTTCACCGCCGTCGGCGACGCCTACAAGCTGCCCAAGGGCACCGAGGAGGAGGTCGCGGCCCGCAAGGCGGCCATCGACGCCGCGTTGGTCGAGGCGGCCCGGGTGCCCGCCGCGGTCGTGGACGAAGCCGACGAGGTGCTCTCGCTGGCCGCAGAACTGCTGCCGATCGGCAACCCGAACGTGGTGACCGACATCGGCGCCGCCGCGGACTCCGCCCGCGCCGCGGCGACCAGCTCGCAGCTCAATATCGAGATCAATGTCGCCTCGCTGCCCGCCGCCGAGGGTGATGCGTTCGCGCCGGTGCTGCTGCGCATCGAGGAGATCTCCGCGCGCGCCGACGGCCTGCACGCCGAGGTTCTGCACGCCGTGCGCCTGCGCTGATTCCGACCCGGCCGGGCGCCCTCGCGGGCTCCTGATACGAGCAAGTGGTCCAGCACGCGCTGCTGATCCGACACGCCCGAGGCTCGCCTCCGGCAACTCTTCGGCACGCGAGGTCAGCGGTCGCTCGCGGCGAGTATCGACACCGACGGTAACAGCAAGTTTCGGCGAGGCCGGAGCGCGCCAGCTACCGTTGATGGACATGAGTGAGGAGATCAGTGCCTCGCAGGGGGACAGCGACGATCCTGCGCTACATGTCCGTCAAGGCCGAGAGCAAGCCTGGAGCAACTACCGTGCCGCTCGGATCGAACTGACCGAGCTGCGCATCCGCACCAATCTCGACGGCTGGCCGACCTGGGTGCACATGCTGCCCGGCGGCACGCTCGAACGTGCCGAGCGCAGGCTCATCAGGCTTCGCGGGAGGTTGTCCCGGCACGGCGTCGGCGCCGAGGAACGACGCTGGGGGCCGTTGTCCGGCGGGGAGTTGCCGGGCACGCAAGGTGTGGTGACTCTGGAGTCGACCATCACCGGGCTCGTCCGCCGCTACCGCGCGAGCGCACCGGCCTGGGCCGCGGAGCTCGCGGCGATCGCGCGATCGGGTCCGCAGATCCGGGAGGCCGCGGCCGACGGGGACCGCGCGCAGGTGCACGCCCTGATACAGCGGCTGCTGACCGCAGTACGGCTGGCCCCCGGCGAGGCGGCCGGGGAGTCGCTGCTGCGCCATCTTCCTGGCGAACTGCGGCCGATACCCGCGGAGGTCACGGCACTGCGACGCTCGGGAGAGCGGGTGACCGTCGCCTTCGAGGTGCGCACGAGCACCATCGAACTCGAGACGATCACGGTCACGCCGGGCCTGCGTGGCATGGGACTGGGCAGTGCCGAGCTGCTGCACCTGTGCCGGACCGCCGACGAGCACAGGATGCGCATCGTCGGCCGGTTGGTGCCCACCTACCACGACGACTCCGCCGTCCCGGCGCTGGCGGCCTGGTTGCGCAGACATGGGTTCACCGTGCAGGAGCGGGTGGGCGGCCGGATCAGCCGCGAACCGGGGATGCCGACCTGACCGCCGTCGGCCCGGCGGCGATCGGCGGGTTTCGGACACGTCCGGCCCAGTTGATCATGCGCGCGTAGACTGGGCTATCCCCGGTCCACCAGGTTCGAAAGGGGTGGCCGCTCATGCGGAGCATCCGGTCTGTCCTACTCGCGGTCATGGTCATCGCGTTGGCAGTTTTCGGTTCCGGCGGCGCGTCCGCGATATCCACAGGCACCACATCCAGCGGCGTGCGCGCCGCGATCTCCCCCTCCGACGGCCGGATGGTCGGCATAGCCCAGCCCGTGACCGTCGAGTTCGCCGAAGCGGTCACCGATCGGGCGCGCGCCGAGCGTTCCGTCCACGTCACCGCCGAGGGGCCGCTGCCGGGCACGTTCTCCTGGACGGGCGACCGCGTACTCACGTGGACACCCACCGGGTTGCTGCCCGCCGACTCGGTGATCAGTGTGCGCGCGGGTGACGTGCGCACCGAATTCCGCACCAACGCGGGCGTCTACGCCGAGGCCGACATGTCGGCGCACACGTTCACGGTGAGCATCGGCGGCCAGGTGGTGCGCACCATGCCCGCCTCGATGGGCAAACCCGGCTGGGAGACGCCGACCGGTACCTACCCGGTACTCGAGAAGTTCCGCTCGATCGTGTTCGACTCGCGCACCATCGGCATCCCGCTCGATTCGTCCGAGGGGTATCTCATCGACGGCGAGTACGCCGAAAGGCTCACCTGGGGCGGTGTTTTCGTGCACTCCGCGCCGTGGTCGGTGGATTCCCAGGGCTACGCCAATGTCAGCCACGGCTGCATCAACCTCTCCCCCGAGGACGCCGCCTGGTACTACCACACCGTCGGCATCGGCGACCCCGTCTATATCCACTGGTGACTCGCTCCCTGCCCTGGGTCCGAGGCGCTCGCGGGTCGCACCGACGCGAGTGCCGGGCCCTCCCGCCGATCCGCGCGTCAAGGCCCGTATTTGGCTGATCCGTCGCACGCGGCGGTATCGTGCCCGGGGAGTTTGTTTCGAGGCGTGCCGTGGTGGCGCATCGGATGAAGGGCGGGGACATGAATCGATGGGATCCGGGCGCGCGGCCGCACGCACCGGAGTCCGTATCGCCGGACGCGCAATCGCCGGGGGGCGACCGCTTCGACGGGCAGGACTGGCTACCGGGCACTCCGCGCCGGAAGACTCCGGAGATAGTCGACCGGACGGGGGCCGGAGGGACCACCGACCTGTTCCCCGAAGAGGATGTCTTCGCGCGGATGATCGACCGCTCCCCCAAGCGCGGGCCGCTGCTGCGCTGGGCCCCGGTGGTGCTCGGTTGCCTGGCCGCGGTGGCGCTGGTCGCGGCGGCGACGATCTTCCTGCGCGACGACGGCGCCCCGAGGCAGGCATCCACCACCGAGGCCGTGCCGACCGGGTCGGGTGACAGTGCCCCCGCCGCCCAGTGCCCGGCCGAACGCGTGGGCAATCGGATCCAGGGCAACGGTGTGGGCGGCACCGACTCCGGGCCCGCGGTGATCTTCGCGTTCCAGTACGCCTACTACGTCCAGCGTTCGGCCGACCTCGCGCGCGCCATGGTCGCGCCGGACGCCTCGGTGCCCACCGACGAGGAGATCCAGCAGGGCATCGACTCGGTGCCGGTGGGGACGACGCACTGTGTGGCGATCAATCCCGGTGCGTTCGCCGGTCAGTACCGGGTCGTGGTGACCGAGCACCGGCCGGGCCAGGCGCCGGTCAGCTACAACCCGCAACTCGTCAGCGTCGCCGATTCGGGCGGCCGCACGCTCATCACGAGCATCTCGGCCGCCTGAACCGATCGGTGCTCAGCCGCGGTGCTTTTCGGCCGCTTCGACGACGTGACGCATGAGCAGGGCGGTGGTGACCGGGCCGACACCGCCGGGAACGGGGCTCAGGCTCGCGGCCTTGCCCTGCACCGACGCCGCGTCGACGTCGCCGACGATGCCGCCGTCCGGGGCCTCGTTGGTGCCGACGTCGACGACGACCGCGCCCGCGCGGACGTGTTCACCGGTGATCAGCCCCGCCCGGCCCACCGCGGCGACCACGATGTCGGCGGCCGAGGTGACCGACGGCAGGTCGGTGGTGCGGGAATGGCAGACGGTGACCGTGGCGTTCTCGGCGAGCAGCAGCTGGGCCAGCGGCTTGCCGACGACATTGGATCGGCCGACCACCGCGACATGCCGTCCCGACAGCGCGATCTCGTGATGCTTCAGCAGTTCCACCACGGCCTGCGCGGTCGCGGGGACGAAACCGTCGAGGCCAGCGGCGAGCAGGCCCAGCGACAGCGGGCTGACACCGTCGACGTCCTTGTCCGCGGCGATGGCGGGGCTCACGTCGTCGAGGGTGACGCCCGCGGGCAGCGGAGTCTGCAACATGATGGCGTCGAAGGCGGGGTCGGCACTGCGCTCGGTGAGTTCGGCGCGGATGCGCTCGGCGGTCGCGTCGGCGCCGAGATCGATCCGGTCGCAGTCGATTCCGAGACGCTCGGCGGCCTTGCGCAGCGAGTTGACGTACCAGGCGCTGGCCGGGTCGTCGTTGGCGACGATCAGGGCCAGCCGTGGTCCGGCGCCCGCGGCGGTCAGCGCCTGCGCGCGCTGCTTGGTGTCGGCATTGATGGCGGCGGCGAGTTCCTTGCCGGTCAGCGAAACGGTATCCACGTCGGGACAGCCTAATCATCGTCGCGCGCACCGCCCCCGGAGCCGCCCCGCACGGGGTTTCGGCGCGACCGGCGTGTCGCCGTGAAGGGTCACAAATTACCCGGGAATCGGCACAACCGGCCGTATGGTGAATGGGCCTCTCTCCTGCGCCCGAGGCCGATCGATCGAACCGTGGACCCGTTCACTCGTGGAAAGGTGTCGACCGAAGTGAGATTCCCCCGGCAAGCAAAGACCCTCCTGGCGGCCGGTTGCGTCGCCGTCGCGCTGTCCGGTCTGGCGGGAGCTCCCGCCCAGGCGTCCCCCGAGACCGATGCCCTCTACAACTCCGCCCAGCACCATTTCACCTCCGGTGACCCCGCCGCGGGCCGGGCCGACCTGCGGGCACTGATCGGCATGGACCCCACCGATGCCGAAGCGCTCGCCCTGCAGGCCATCTGGTCGCACTTCGACAACGACCTCCTCGCGATGCACGACGCGATGCACCGACTCCGGGCCGTCGATCCCGAGCTGGCCGCGGGCACCGACAATGTGTTCCGCGCGATCGGCGCCGCGGTGGGCACCCTGCCGAATCCGTTGCCCGCCCTGATCGGACCGCAGACCGGCATCGTGGTCCTCGGCTACGGCCTGCTGCCCGACGGCGCGCTGCGCCCCGAGTTGGTCAACCGGCTGACCGCCGCCTGGATCCAGGCCGTCGCCGCGCCCTTCTCCCCCATCGTGCTGACCGGCGGCAATCCGCAGAACGGCATCACCGAGGCCGAGGCCATGCGGCACTGGCTGGTCGGCCGCGGTATCCCGGCATCCCGTATCCACGTGGAGAACCGCGCCGGTTCGACCGTGCAGAACGCCCTGTTCAGCACCCAACTGCTGCGGAATGTCGGCGCGCACAGCGCGGTCGTGGTCACCTCGCCCAATCACATCCGCCGGGCGGTCGCCGATTTCATCGTGGCGGGCACCCATGTGGTCGGCGCGATGACCTCGCTGGAGCAACTGGTCTCGCAATTGCCGCCGCCGGCACGATCCTCCCAGCGCGGGATCTACCTCGACGCCACCCGCACGTTCCAGCTGAGCACGTCGCGCTGATCGTGCCGCCGGGGGCTCCGTGGCTGCGAACGAACAACCGCTCGCCCGCACGCGGGCCGACCGCGCCCGCGGTCGTGGAATTCGCTGGCCTCGGCGCCGGTGGTACGTCGAATATGGACGGATGCACCGAGTTCTCGCCGACCTGACGATGCGGCTGCGTGCGGCCGGCTGTGTCTTCGCCGAGGAGGAGGCCGCCCTGCTCGCCCGGGCAGCGGCGGCCTCCGGTGTGTCGCTGGACGAACTGGTCGAGCGACGGGTGGCCGGCTCGCCGCTGGAGCATGTGCTCGGCTGGGTCGAGTTCGACGGGCTGCGGATCGCGGTCGAGCCCGGGGTGTTCGTCCCGCGCCGGCGCACCGCCCTGCTGGTCGAGACGGCGGTGACCGCCGCAGCGGACCGGCCTGGCGTGTTGCGGGTGGTCGATCTGTGTTGCGGCTGCGGGGCGCTGGGACTGGCGTTCGCCATCCGTATGCGCGCGCTGGGCCGGCAGATCGAACTGGTGGCCGCCGATGTCGATGCGACGGCGGTGCGGTGCGCGCGAGGCAATCTCGCCGAGTACGGCACTGTGGTCGAGGGCGACCTGTTCGAGGCGCTGCCGCAGGCGTGGCGTGGGCGGATCGACATCCTGCTGGCCAATGTCCCCTATGTGCCCACCGGGGCCATCGCCGACATGCCGAGCGAGGCCCGCGACCACGAACCGCACGTCGCGCTCGACGGCGGACCCGACGGTCTGGCGGTACTGCGCCGGGTCGCCGAGGCCGCGCCGTCCTGGCTCGCGCGGGGCGGTTCCGTGCTGTGCGAGACCAGCCGGGATCAGGCGGCGGACGCGGTGGCGGCGTTCGCCGACCGGGGGCTGTCGGCTCGGCGCGTCGACTCCGAGCCGTTGTTCGCCACGGCCGTGGCCGGGGTTCGCTAGCCCGCGCGGCCGGTGAATCGGTCCATCGAGCGGTAGACGCCCACGGTATCGAGGAACAGGTCACGCAGCTTCACCGGGAGCAACCCGGAGATGGCCTTGTTCAGCCGTGAGGTCCACGGCAGCACCACCAGGGGCTCGCCGGCCTTCATCCGCCGCCAGGAGGTGTCGACGACGTCCTGCTGTTTCAGGATGGGGGTGAGCCAGAAACCCTTGGCGCCGTCGAACATTCCGGTGTCGATGTAGGTCGGGCAGACGGTGGTCACCTTCACGTGGTCGTGCCCGGCCTGCTCGAGTTCCAGGCGCACCGAGTCCGACCAGCCGAGCGCGGCCCATTTGGAGGCCGCGTAGACGCTCATCCGCGGATTGGAGACCAGCCCCGCCGAGGAAGCGATGGTCATCACCCGGGCGAGGCCGCCGCGGCGCACCATAGCGGGCAGGAACTCGCGCGTGATGTACATGGGGGCAAGGGAATTGATGGCCATCGTCGTCTCGATGTCGGCGAGGTCCTCGGTCTCCCAGAAGTAGGTGTTGCCGCGCACGATGCCCGCGTTGTTGATCAGGATGTCGATGTCGCCGACGAGTCGACGGGTGTCGGCCGCCGCCGCGGCGATGGCGTCGCGATCGGCGATGTCGACCACGCGGGTGTGGATGCGCACGCCGCGACCGGACAGTTCGTCGGCGGTCTCCTTCAACGTCGGCTCGTCGATGTCCCACAGCACCACCGCAACGGCGCGCTCGAGCACCGCGCGTTCGGCGAACAGTTTGCCCATTCCCCGCGCGGCGCCGGTGACCAGCACCGTCTTGCCCGCGACCGTGTCCAGCTTCATTCCCGCACCGTCCCGTCCTCGAATTTCCCCGCCCGCCAGTGCTTCACTTCTGGCGCAACGTGTTCATGACGCCCAGGAAGAGCGTCATGGTCTTGGCCCACAGCTGCTCGGACATGCCCGGCAGCGGGGCGATCGGCAGCACCCGCTGGGTCGCGATGGTCTGGGTGTCGACGTACTTGAGCAGACCTTCCGGGCCGTGCCTGCGGCCGCTGCCGGAGATGCCCAGACCGCCCGACGGCGCGTCCGCGCTGCCCCACGCCGCGATGAAGCCTTCGTTGACATTGACCGACCCGGCCTGGATGCGGGCGGCCACCCGCCTGCCGCGTTCGGCGTCCTTCGTCCAGACCGACGCGTTCAGACCGTAGGGGGTGTCGTTGGCGGCCGCCACGGCCTCGTCCTCGCTCGCCACCTTGTAGATCGAGACGACCGGACCGAAGGTCTCCTCGCCGTACACGGCCATCTCGGGTGTCACGCCGGTCAGCACGGTGGGTTCGTGGAAGAACGGGCCGAGGTCGGGACGGTGGCGGCCGCCTGCGAGCACGGTCGCCCCCTTCGCGACAGCGTCGTCGATGTGGGCGCGCACGCTGTCGAGCTGGCGCTGGAAGGTCAGCGAGCCCATGTCGGCGCGATAGTCCAGACCGGCGCCGAGTTCGATGTCCTGCACAGCCGCGACGAATTCGCGCACGAACCGATCGTGGACGGCCTCGTGGACGTAGATGCGTTCGATGGATTCACACAGCTGACCGGCCGAGGCGAAGCAGGCGCGCACCGCGATCCTGGCCGCGCGGCCGACGTCGGCGTCGTCGAGCACCAGCAGCGGGTTCTTGCCACCGAGTTCCAGCGAGTAGCCGATGAGGCGCTG
Organism: Nocardia shimofusensis NBRC 100134; assembly: GCF_001613125.1. Lineage (GTDB taxonomy): Bacteria > Actinomycetota > Actinomycetes > Mycobacteriales > Mycobacteriaceae > Nocardia > Nocardia shimofusensis. Next base: position 163,837 of record NZ_BDBT01000004.1, on the reverse strand, counting down.
ACCGGCCTGCTGGGCGATGGTGCGGCCGGTCGCGCTGGAGCCGGTGTAGTCGACGTAGTCGGCGCGATCGATCACCTCGCCGCCGATCACCGAGCCGCGGCCGAGCACCGCTTGCCACAGCCCCTTCGGCAATCCGGCGCGCTCGGCGGCGTCGATCGCCCACAGCGCGGTGAGCGCGGTCTGGTTGTCCGGGCGCGCGACCACGGCATTACCCGCGGCCAGGGCGGGCAACGCGTCGGAGACCGCGAGCGCCAGCGGATAGTTCCACGGCGAGATCACCGCGACCACGCCCTTGGGGCGATGCAGGACGTCGACCTTGGTGAGCACCGGCAGCACGCCGCGCGGTTTCCGCGGGCCGAGCAGCCGAGCCGCCTGCGCCGCATAGTATCTGGCGTTCACCGCGACATCGGCGACCTCGTCGAAGGCGTGCGCACGGGACTTGCCGGTCTCGGTCTGCACGATGTCGAGGATGGTGTTCTGTTCGGCGAGCACGATCTTGTGCAGGCGCCGCAGCACGGCCACCCGCTCACGCACCGGACGCCGCGCCCATTCCCGCTGCGCCGCACGGGCGGCGGTGAAGGCGCGGTCGATATCGGCGGTACTGGACTGCGGCAGGTCGGCGATCTTGGCGCCGGTGGCCGGGGCGAAGGTCTCGACGGTGCCGGCGCCGCCCGCGACGGCGCGGTCCAGCAGCGGTTTCACCAGTTCGGCGGACAGTGCGGCAGGCGGGGGGACGGTCGTCATCGGCGCTCTCTCCGGCGTGAGGGGTGGGGCGGGATCAGCTCAGCTTTTACCTGAACACAGGTGTTAGATTAATGACACAGCACAGCCCCGTGTCAAGCTTCTCGTGGCGGTGCACCGTGGCCGCCGCCGTCGACCTGTGAGGTTGCACCATGCCGTCCGAGACCAGTTCGCCCGACGCGGCCGAGGCTGCGGCATCCATGTCCGGGATCACCCCGCGCACCGTGGACGCGATCGGGGCGACCGAGGCAGCGGCGGGAGCATCCGCGGCGGAGGGCGCCCCGGCACGGCGGGGGCGGCCGCCGCAGAGCAGGGAACAGGCCGAGCAGGTGCGCGCCCGCATCGTGCGCGCGACAGCGGAGGTGTTCAGCCGCAACGGTTCCCGTGGCACCACGGTCGCGCGCATCCTGGCGCAGGCCGAGCTGGCCAGGCCGACCTTCTACCGCTACTTCGGCAATGCCGAGGAGCCGTTGCACGTCCTGCTCACCGAATCCAACGACCGGCTCACCGGCGGCATCCGCGCGGCCTTGAGCGCCTCGGCGGATCCGGTCCCACTGGGCATCGGCCTCATCGACGCCTATCTGGACTGGGCGCGCGGGCACGGCCGGATGCTGGGCCCGCTGTTCGCCGAGCTCCACGACCCGGCCTCCCCGGTCTCCGCCTACCGAGAACGCGCCCTCGACGACATCCGCGCCGCCGTGCGAGCGAAGTTCACCGAACTCGGCAGGCAGGCCCCCACGCCACTCGATCTGGACGCCGCGCTGCATCTGTGCGAATACGTGGTCTTCCGCATCTCCACCGCGGCCGACGGGGAACCCGACCCACGGGTCGTCACCCCCGCCCGGCTCACCATGATCCGCTTCCTGCTCCCCGTCCTCGGCACCCGCGCCGATCTCGAGTTCGCGCTCGGCCTGCCCGGCATCTTCCCGGAACAGGACTGAACGACGCCGGGCAGGACGCGCTGCGCTCGGCAGCTGCCGAGGACGTCCACCCGCGCCGGGGCGATGTCGGCCCGGGGTGCTGATCTGCGCCGCCGGGCAGGCGTGTGACCCGCACCCCTATGCTGTCCGCGGCGGTCGACGGCGCAATGCGCCCGAACCGCCGATACGCTCCCCTACTCGTACGACATATTTTCGGAGGCAACCTGATGCGCGTCCTCGTCACCGGCGCCAATCGCGGAATCGGAGCCGCGATCGCCGCCCACCTCGTCACCGAAGGGCATACCGTCTGGGGTACGCACCGGGGGTCGACGGTGCCCGACGGGGTGCACGGCGTGGAGTGCGACGTCACCGACGATGCCTCGGTCGACGCCGCGTTCACCCACATCGAGAAGACCGACGGACCGGTCGAGGCCGTGATCGCCAACGCGGGCATCACCGACGACACCCTGATCATGCGGATGAACACCGACCAGTTCACCCGCGTGATCGACACCAACCTCACCGGCGTGTTCCGGGTGGTCAAGCGCGCGACCCGCAATATGGTGCGCAACCGGCTCGGCCGCATCGTCATCATCGGCTCGGCCTCCGGTCTGGCCGGCATGCCCGGTCAGGTGAACTACACCGCCGCCAAGGCCGGTGTCGTCGGCATCGCGCGATCGCTGGCCCGTGAGCTCGGCTCGCGCAACATCACCGCCAATGTCATCGCACCCGGCTTCACCGAGACCGATATGGCGGCGGGGGTGAACGAGCGCGTCGCCGAGATCGCTCTGCAGGCCATTCCGCTCGGCCGTTTCGGCAAGCCGGAAGAGGTCGCCGCGACCACGGCGTTCCTGCTCACGCCCGGCGCGGCCTACATCACCGGCACCGTCATCAATGTCGACGGTGGCATCGGCATGGGGCACTGACCCCACGGCCCGGCTCAACACGGCACCACAGTTCTAGAACCTGTTCTAATCTGAGTGTGGAGTGAGCCGGGACCGAAACCGGTCCCCCGACCGGGAGTGAGTGAACGTGCCTGTTGCCCTGACCGCCGATCAAGTGGCGTTGGCGGAGAGCGTCGGCGGATTCGCCGCGCGCCACGCCACCCGCGAGTACACCCGGAAGAACACCGAGCAGCTACGACGCGGCGAGCTGCCCACCTTCTGGGCGGAGCTCGTCGCGACCGGACTGACCGGCGTGCATCTGCCGGAGGACGTCGGCGGGCAGGGCGGTTCGCTCGAGGAGATCGCGGTGGTGATCGCCGAGTTCGGAAAGGCACTGCTGCCGGGGGCCCTGCTGCCCAGCGTGATCGCCAGCACCGTCGTGTCGGCGGCGAACGCCGACTCGCACACCGAGGCCGCGCTGCGTCGCTTCGCCGAGGGCGGCACCGGCGCCGTCGTCACTCCGGAGCACGGGATCGCTCTCACCGAGGATTCGACGAGCCTCACCGGGACGAGCGGCCTGGTGCTCGGCGCGGTCGCGGCGCAGGTCTTCGTCGTCGCGGCGAACCGACGCTGGTTCCTGGTCGACTCCGACACCGCGGGCGTGACGGTGAGCGCCGAGAGCGGCGCGGACCTCGGCCGTGATCTGGGCCGGGTCACCTTCGAGAACGTGACGCCCAGCGCCGAACTGACCGGCGTCGACAGCGACCGCGCGGCCGATCTCGTGGTCGCCTTCCTGGCGGTCGAGGCGGCCGGCGTGATCCGCTGGTGCTCGGACACCGCCACCGAATACATCAAGGCGCGCAAGCAGTTCGGCCGTCCGGTCGGCGCGTTCCAAGCCGTCCAGCACCGGGCCGCGCAGCTGCTGATCACCAGCGAGCTGGCGACCGCCGCCGCCTGGGACGCCGTGCGCGGCCTCGACGACGAGGCCGATCAGCGTGCGCACGCCGTCGCGGCGGCCGCGCTGACCACGCTGGGCAACGCGGTCCACGCCGCGGTGGAATGCCTCGCCCTGCACGGCGCCATCGGCTTCACCTGGGAGCACGACCTGCACCTGTACTGGCGGCGGGCCATGACGCTGGCCGGACTGGCCGGGCCGGGTGAGATCTGGGAGCGCAGGCTCGGCGAAGTCGCGATGGGCGGCCCGCGCAACTTCACCGTGCCGCTGCCGGAGACCGATCCCACGTTCCGCGACTGGGTGTCCGGCATCCTGGATCAAGCTGCCGCGCTGGACAATCCGACCCCGAGCACGCTCGGCGACATGGACATGGTCGCCATCGGCCCGCGCCGCACCCTGCTCGCCGACCACGGTCTGGTCTCCCCGCCCATGCCCAAGCCCTACGGCATCGAGGCCGGGCCGCTCGAGCAGCTGATCCTGCAGGACGAGTTCGACAAGCACGGCATCGCCCAGCCGTCGATGGGCATCGGGCAATGGGTGGTGCCGATCGTGTTGCAGCGCGGCACCCCTGAACAGCTCGCCCGCCTGGCCGCGCCCGCGCTGCGCGGCGAGGAGATCTGGTGCCAGCTGTTCAGCGAGCCGGAGGCGGGCTCGGACGTGGCGTCATTGAGCCTGCGCGCCACCAGGGCCGACGGCGGCTGGCGGCTCAACGGCCAGAAGATCTGGACCACGCTGGCGCATCGCTCGCACTGGGGTCTGCTGCTGGCCCGCACCGATCCGGAGGCCGAGCGCCATCGCGGACTGACGGTGTTCCTGGTGGACATGCACGGCGAAGGCGTCACCGTCCGGCCGATCACCCAGTCCAGCGGCGACGCCGAATTCAACGAGGTGTTCTTCGATGACGCCTTCGTCCCCGACGAGATGGTGCTCGGCGAACCGGGTCAGGGCTGGGCGCTCACGCTGGAAACCCTTGCCCAGGAACGGCTTTTCATCGGCGGCGTCCGCGACCCCGGCCACAACCAGCGCATCGTGGGCATCATCGAGCGCGAGGAGTTCGCGGGCAGCCGCGACGAGGCGCTGCGCACGCTGGGCCGGATCAGCGCGCGCGGCGCGGCGATCTCGGCGATGAACCTGCGCGAGACGATCCGCAGGCTCGACGGGCAGCCGGTCGGCCCGGGCACGAGTATCGCCAAGGCCGCGGCGGCGATGCTGCACACCGACGCCGCGGCGGCCGCGCTCGAATTGGTCGGCCCGGCAGCCGCGTTGCGCGAAACCGTCTCCGAGGTCGTGCATCACGAGCTCGACATCCCCACCTGGGTGATCGGCGGCGGGACCTTGGAGATCCAGCTCAACACGATCGCCGCCCTGGTGATGGGGTTGCCGCGCAAATAGCGGTCAGCGCCTGTTGGTCTCGCGGACCAGCGGGCGCACCACCGTGTCACGCACCGGGGCCAGGCGCTGCTCGAGCCGGTCGAGCAGCGAGTGCAGCTTCGCGTCGCGGGTGAGGCGGTCGTCGAGGACGACATTGATGGTGCCGCGCAGCAGGGCGTAGGCCTCCCACTGCTTGGGCGCCATCGTGCGCGGGGAACGGCGGATGATGCCGTCGGCGATGGAGACGGCGGCCTCCCGGGCGGTGATGCGCTGATTCAGCGGCCAGGGCAGCATCTCCCCTACCTCGCGGCCCAACTCGTCGTCATCCAGGGTGTGCCGGGTCATGGCGGTCTCGACCACGCCCAGGTAGGCCACACCGGCGGTCGCGCCGTGCGCGGACAGCTCCACCCGCAGCGCACGGCCGAACTGCTCGACGGCGGCCTTGCTGGTCATATAGGGCGAACCCGCCATGCCCGGGGCGAAGGCCGCCGCCGAGGAGACGACCACGACGTGACCGCCGGTCTCGATGACGCTGTCGAGGGCGGGCTGCACGGTGTTGAACACACCGGTCAGGTTCACCGCGATCACCCGGTCGAAATCGGCCGGGTCCATCAGCCGGATGGTGGCGGGCGGGGGCACGATGCCCGCGTTCGCGACCACCACGTCGATCCGGCCGAACTCCTCGCGCACCCGCGCGATGGCCGCCTTCATGCCCGCCCGGTCGGTCACGTCGGCGGTCAGCCCGAAGCCACGCACGCGCAGGTCGCGGGCGACGGATTCGGCGGCGGCGGAATCTATGTCGATCACCGCGACCCGCGCCCCGCGCGCGGCCAACAGCCTGGCCAGTTCCCGGCCGATACCGGTGCCCGCGCCGGTGACCACGGCCACCCGGTCCTGCAGGTCGAACAACGGCTGATCGGAGACACCGGTGAACGGCACCGAGGCGAGCAATCCGCGCAGATCCGGCATTTTCATCGGGTCCTCATCTCATACGATTCCGCGTCGAAACGTCGTGTGCGGCGAGCGTATTCGAAGCTCCAGCTCGGGTACAGGCCGGAGTTGGCGCCGTCGGCGGTGGTGTAGTAGCTGTTGCAGCCGCCGGTCAGCCAAGCGGTGTCGGTGCTGCGCGCGTTGACGTCGGCGAGGAAGGCCTCCTGCACCTCCGGCCGGACCACGACTCGCGCGATCCCCTTGTCCCGCATCATTTTCAGCGCGTCGACGATGTAGCGGGCCTGCGACTCGATCATGAAGACCGCCGACTGGTTGCCCACCACGCCGAACGGGCCGAGGGTGGTGAAGAAGTTCGGGAACCCTGCGATCGAGGTACCGAGGTAGCTGCTGGGCGCCTCGCGGTAGCGGTCGGCGATCGAGCGGCCGTCCGCGCCGTGGATGCGCTCGAACACCCCGGCGGGCATGCCGAAGCCGGTGCCCCAGATCAGGGTGTCGACCGGATGCTCCACACCGTCGGCGGTGACGATGGAATGCTCCCTGATCTCCGCGATGCCCGCGGTGACGACCTCGACATTGGGCTGGGTCAGCGCCGGGAAGTAGGCGTCGGAGAAGATCGCCCGCTTGCAGCCGATCACATAGTCGGGAGTCAGGATCTTGCGCAGCTTCGGGTCGCGGACCTGCCGCAGCAACTGCAGCTTGCCCAGCGCCTCGTACGGGTGACGGAAACGCTTGTCCACGAACCCGACCAGCCCGAAGCTCTCGATGCCGGTGTAGAATGCGCCGCGCACCGCCTTGCCGAGCACCGGCAGTTTGCGCAGCAACGCGCGCTCCACGCCGGTGGTGCGGCGGTCGAGCCGAGAGACGATCCACGGCGCGGACCGCTGGAACACGGTCAGCTTGCCCACCTTCGGCTGGATCTCGGGGATGAACTGCACGGCGGAGGCGCCCGTGCCGATCACCGCGACCCGCTCGCCGGTCAAGTCGTGGTCGTGATCCCAGTGCAGCGAATGGAACTGGGTGCCGGCGAACTTCTCCCTGCCGGGCAGGTTCGGGATATTGGCCTCGCTGAACGGGCCGACCGCCGAGATCAGGACGTCGGCGGTGTAGTCGCCCTTGCTCGTCGCGATCCGCCACTGCTGGGCGTCCTCGTCGAAGCGCGCGTCGGCGACCTCGACGTCGAAGCGCATGTGCGGCACGATCTCGAAGTCGGCGGCGACCTTCTCCAGGTAGGCCAGGATCTCCGGCTGGGTGCCGTAGGTGCGCGACCAGTCGGGGTTGGGCGCGAAGGAGTACGAATACAGCTGCGAGGGCACGTCACAGGCGCAGCCGGGGTAGGTGTTGGCGCGCCAGGTGCCGCCCAGGCCCGACGAGCGTTCCAGGATCACGAAGTCGGTGATCCCCTTGGCGCGCAATTCCACGCCCAGCGCGATGCCCGCGAAGCCCGCGCCGATGACGACGACCGGGAAATGCTGGGGCGTGTTGCCCGAGGCGGCGTTCTCCGCGGCAGCGTTCGCCGGGGCGGCGTTCTCCGGGGCGGAGGTCTCCGGGGCGGAGGTCTCCGGGGCGGGGGTCTCCGCGGCGGGGGTCTTCTTGGTCGCCATATCGGCGACTCCTTTCCGAGAAAGGTCGGGTCGGTTCACAGATCCAGCACGAGGTCACCCTCGTCGGCCCGTGAGACGCAGGTCAGCATGGCCTTGTCGCGTTCGACCGGCGACAGGGTCCGGTCCCGGTGCTCCACCCGGCCGGACAGCACGCCCACCTTGCAGCTGCCGCAGAAACCCTGCTGGCAGGAGTAGGCGACACCGGGCTGCACCCGCCGGATCGCGGCCAGCGCGGACTCCTCGGCGCCCACCCGCACCGAGGTGCCGCTGCGGGCCAGCGTGACGGTGAACTCCGAGCCGCCGAGCACCGGTGGCGGCGAGAAACGTTCGGTGTGCAGCGAGACCCGCAGGTCGTCGCCGACGGCACGGATCGCGGCGGCCAGCATCGGCGGCGGGCCGCAGACATAGATCGCGGTGCCGGCGGGGGCCGAGGCCACAATGGATGCCACGTCGGGCGCACCGAATTCGTCGTCGGGGCGGATCTCGACATCCGCGCCCTCGATCGCCGCCAGCTCATCCAGGAACGGCATGGAGGCGCGAGACCGGCCGGTGTAGACCAGACGCGCGAAGCGGTGATCGGCGCGAGCGGCGCGCAGCATCGGCAGGATCGGCGTGATGCCGATGCCGCCCGCGACGAACAGGTACCTGGGCGCGGCCACATAGTCGAACGCGTTGCGGGGACCGCGGATTCGCACGCGATCGCCGACCTTCAGCTCGTGCACCTCGACCGATCCCCCGCCGCCCTCGGCGATGCGGCGCACCGAGATCCGATAGTGGCGGCGGTCGGCCGGATCACCGTTGAGCGAGTACTGGCGCTGCCTGCCCGACGGCAGGAACAGGTCCAGATGCGCGCCGGGCACCCAGGCTGGCAGCTCGCTGCCGTTGGGGTGACGCAACGTCAGGCTGCGCACGCCCTCGGCTTCGTCGTCGATGCGATCGACCAGCATCGGCAGATCGAAGCCGGTGCGCCGGACCGGCTGCGGACGCGAGAGCAGCGGGGCGGCGGGGCTGTTGGTGAACAGCTCTTTGTAGGCGTCGAACGCGCCGACCAGCAGCCGCAGCGCCGGCCCGGCGTCGTAGTGCGGACGCGCGGCGGCGGTTCCCACGCCCTGCCCGTCGAGGACGAGGGCGCTGGTGTGATCACGCTCGGATCCGCTCATGCCTGACCACCCCGGGCCGCGGGCGAACTCGCCAGGTAGCGCAGCGCGTTGTCCATCGGGCCGAGCTGCGAGGGATGGAACCCGGGCTTGAGGTAGCGCGGGATCTCGGTGAAGAAGGTGGTGAAGCTCGGCACCACACCGCGCATGGTGGCGCTCGCCAGCTGCACCGGCCACCACCTGCCCTTGCTCGGCGAGGGATCCTTCGCGAACAGGTAGCCGCCGGTGGCGGCGAAGAGCACGAGCAGCCCCATGCTGGAGAGCACCGCGTGCCTGGCCTTGCGCGCGTAGCTGCCGTCGACGTGCATGTAGGCGTCGTAGACCACGCTGCGGTGCTCGACTTCCTCGGCACCGTGCCAGCGGATCAGATCGAGCATGGCCGGGTGCATGCCCTTCTCCTCGAGGACGTCGTTGGTCAGCAGCCACTCGCCGATCACGGCGGTGTAGTGCTCCATGCCCGCGAACAGCGCCAGCCGCTCACACAACCATTCGTGCTTCGCCCGGCCGGTGAGCCCGTGATCGCCCAGCATCCGGTCCACCAGCCAGCCGACCAGCTCGACCAGCGGCCCGACCTCGAGGCCGAGCTTCTCCAGCTGGATGCGCGCCTGCTCGTGCGAGGTGGCGTGCATGGCCTCTTGGCCGATGAACCCGCGCACCTCTTCGGCGAGCCGCTCGTCGTCGATCAGCGGCAGCGCCTCCGACAGCGCCTGGGCCATCGCGCGCTCGCCCTCGGGCAGCAGCAGGTGCATGACGTTGATGATGTGGGTGGCCATCACCTCGCCGGGAATGTAGTGCAACGGCACCGAGGAGAAGTCGAAGGCGACGTCCCGGGCGTGAATCGCGTGCGCCTGCTCGGTATAGGAGGCAGTACCCATCGAATGATCCTCACGGCTCGACGTTGAACGGGAGACCTTGACGATATTTGTTGACATCAGGCAATGTCAACAGCACGTGATGTCAACATCTCGATGTGAGAGGATGAGGAGCATGGTGGCCGAATCCGACGCACTCGCCGGTATGCGCAACTGGCGGGGTCTCGCCCCCGCCGACCGCATCGCCGCCCGCCGCGCCCAGCTCATCGAGACGGCCACCGACATGATGGCGACCTCCGGCTCTTCGGAGCTGTCGATGCGCGGGGTGTGCAGGAAGGCCGGGCTCACCGAGCGCTACTTCTACGAGAACTTCCCCAACCTCGACGCCCTGATGGTCACGGTGCTCGAAACCGTGGTCATCTCCGCCCGCGACCGGCTGCTGGAAGCCCTCACCGAGGCGCCCGCCGAGCGCGAGGCGATGTTCCACCACGTGGTCTCCGCGTTCACCGATTTCCTGCTCGAGGACCGCAGGCGCGGGCCGATCATGTTCATCGAATCGCAGGCCAACCCGGTGCTCAGCGCACGCGGCGACGAGTTGATCGCGCTGTTCACCGCGCCGATCGCGTTCACCATCGGCAGCGGTGACTACCGCGAACCGCTACCCGATCACATGGACGCCGCGCTCAACGCGAACGCCATCTTCGGCGCGCTGGCGTATCTGTATCGCCCCTGGCTGGACGGCACATTCGAGGTACCCCGCGAACGGTTCGACCAGCATGCGGTGCGGGTACTCACCAGCATCGCGACGGTGCGGTCCTCCGACGTCCTCGCCCCGGCGCCCGAAGGGCCTTAGCCCGACACGCCTGCCGGGCACGAGCGTTTCTCGTCGAGCGCTCGGGGCACCCGCTGAGCATGGCTACCGACAACTCTTCCGAGCACAGCGACCGCCGATCCCCGATACACGTCGACTCGAGCGACCTCCGCCGGCTGCTCGATGCCGTGCCCGGCAGCTGCCTCGTGCTGTCCGAGGGCCGGGTGCACGTCCACAACGGCCCCCCGGACGTTGACGGCGGCTTGGTCGTCGTCACGCGCGCCGAGCTGACCGACCACCTGGGAGATCGGCCGGACGAGCCCGAACTGACCACCGAGGCCGCACTGCTCGACGACAAGATCCGCCTGCTCGGCGCGTGAGAAACCGCCTGTTTCGCCGCTCGGCCGTGGACGCACCGGTGCGACGTCGCCCCCGAGGTCGGGACGACGCCCAGCTACGTTCGCGATGTCAGCGCGAGTAGTCCCGGAACGTCATGACGCCCCCGACCATGACAACCGCCACCGTGAGGAGGTATACCGTGACGCGCAACCAGGTCGGCCCGTAGTAGCTGACCGCCAGCGATGCACCGAGAGCCGCGAGAATCATCACCACCCCGTAGAAGGGCGTGTACTGCTCCTTGTCGACCATCCCTCCAGTGTCCGCCGCAGGCGAAGCGGGTGGCAATGCCCACGACTTCACCGGGGGAGACAGGGGTTGGCGTGGCCGGTGAGACCGAGCGCGACGATCTGTCGCACGCCGTGCTCGAAACCGCACACGGCGATCGAGGCAGGCACCATCGAGATCCGAATACCGTGGGCCACCGGCAGTTCCATCCATCGCGCCAGCAGCACGCGGGAGAAGTGGCCGTGTCCGACGAACACCACATCGCGACTTTCCAGGCATTCCAGAGCCAGCACCACGGCGCGGTCGGCGCGAGCGCTGACCGCGCTCACGCTCTCACCGCCCGGACAGCCGTGCGTCCAGACCAGCCAGTCCGGCACGGTCTCGCGGATCTGCGCGGTGGTGAGGCCCTCGTAGTCGCCGTAATCCCACTCCCTCAACAGGGACAGCTCCTCGTCGACGCTCAGCCCCGCCAGCTCAGCGGTCACCATCGCTCGCCGCCGCGGACTGCTGACGATCAGCGGGTCACGCAACTTCAGTTCGGCGAGCGCCACCGCGGCCGACTCGGCCTGTCGGCGGCCGGCCTCGGTGAGATCGAGTTCGGTCCGGCTGGTATGCCGGTGCCCGACCGACCACTCGGTCTCGCCGTGCCGGAGCAATACGAGGCGGTGCTGTTGGATGCTCACACCGACGATTCTGCTGCACGACCACCCGAGCGACTCACGCCCGGATGAGCCGTCAGGCGGACGGGAGACGCGTTCGCAGCGCCCGACGCTATGGCGCGTATCGCAAGGTGGCCGCGGCTTGCGCGCCGTCGGGCAGGTCGTCGGCACGGACGACCAGTACCTCACCGCCCGCGAGGAGGACCCGGCGGCTGATCTCGTCGAGCACACCCGGGCGGTCGGTCGCCGCCGACTCGTCGAAAGCGACTGCGCCATCGGCGGATATGCTGCCCGGGACCGATGCGTCGAGGTCCACGAGAAGTGTCTCGACAGCACCGTTGGTCGCCGCTCTGGCCAGATCCGAGATGTCGGTGCTCGCCCGGCCTTCACCGCGCCGTTTGTCCAGTGTCTCGACCAGCTCCGCCAGTTGCCGCGCGTAGTGCCTGTCCAGAAACTCGCGCGAGCGTTCGGCGAGTTCTTGGTCCGAAGTGTTCTCCGGGTTGCCCGGGATCGTCTCGTCGAGCAGTCCGTCGTAGCGGTTCACCGATCGATACAGCGAACCACTCGGCTCGGCGGCCGCGAGGATCAGCGGGACATCACGACCGGCGAGTACCTCGCGAATCTCGGAGTCGACGGCGCGAGCGTACTGACGCACGCGCATTTTGTGTCCTTCATCGCCCTGAACCCGGCCTTTCGGCGCGCGATCACTCAGATTGGCCTTGCCCGCGTAGTCGGCGGCGCCGGTCGGCAGCCCCGGCACCGGGACCGTCTGCGCCGGCTGATCGGCGCTGACCTGAACCAAACGCACCGAGCCCTCCGCGAACGCGAGCACGAATGCCGACTGTGGGAACGTCACCGCCCGAAGGAGGCGTTTCAGATAGAAGCGGTCGGCGACGGTCTCGGCCGCACCCAGCCTGTTCGGCACCCGGTAGGTGCGAATCCGTGTCGGCGTCGCCAGCACGACCAGCGTGCGCGACTGATAGCGCCAGAACATGACATCCTCGAGGAGGGCATCGAACTCCTCCTGCAGCGCGGCGCGAGCATCGGGAGCGGTCACGAGATCCAGCGCCCGCCGAACCTGGTTCGAGAATTCGATGCGACCCTCGTCCGGATTCGCGGTTCCGGGTTCTGTCGGGGTGTAAATCGACACGCACCATGGGTCGGTGACAGCCGCGAGTGCCTTCATCTCGCCCCGGGTCGGAATATCGGTATGCAGCACGACAGACCTCCACATCGGTTGGTCCCACCACCCTATCCGGCGCGGCGGTGATCTTCCCGCTTCGCGCGCCACCCCGGTAGGTGACTGATAACCCGTCTCTGCGTAATTGCATTGCCCCTGTCGGGACGAGCTGCCAACATCCCAAGATGAACACGGAGCAACCAGCAGCGCTCGCACCGGGAATCGCGCCGCCTCAGCGGATCGACCTGGGCGACCTTCTACTGCGCCGTTGGCAGCCTGACGACCTGCTCCCACGATTCGAAGCGATAGTGGCCTCCTTCGACCACCTCCATCCATGGATGGACTGGCTCGCCGAGCCCATGACACTCGAGCGGCAACGCGACTTCGGCAAGGCGGTTGCGACGAGCTGGCCGAGCCCCGACGGCAGCTGCCACTACGGCATCTTCGACGCCGAGGGAACCGTACTCGGCGCGATCGGGCTCCACGACCGCGTCGGCCCGCGCGCGCTCGAAATCGGCTACTGGTGCCATGTGGCGCATACCGGTCGAGGAGTGATCACCCGCGCGGCCGACGCGCTGACCCGAATCGCGTTGGAGCTTCCTGGCATCGATCATGTCGAAATCCACTGCGACGAAGCCAACATTCGCAGCGCCGCAGTCCCCCGCCGACTCGGATACCGCCTCGATCGAGTCGAGCCCCGCGAGGTCCGCGCGCCCGCGGAATCGGGCCGAGATATGTTCTGGATCAAAGACAGGCAGAGCCGGGAGGTGTGAGCGTCTTCCGAGAAACCGAATATGGACATAGGATTCTGATTCCGCATCGGCGGAGGTCGGTAGGGGTAGGGAATGAAGAAGAAGCTCATCGCCGCTGCTGCGGCTCTGTCCGCGGGAGTCATCGCAGTGGTCGGGTGTTCGAGTGACGCCGACGTGGTGTCCAAGAACCTGTCCAAGGAATCGGACCAGTTCAAGATCGACCGTCGCGTGGTGTTCTTCAACGGGATCACCGACAAGTACCTGCTGACCATCGAGGGCAAGTGCTCGATCAAGGACGAGAACAACCAGCTCGAGGTCACGTGCAAGACCGGTGACGACGAATACAAGAAGCACTTCCTCGGTCTCTCGGACAACGTGAGCTACTTCGTGGAACAAATCGAAGGAGCCGACGTGAGTCCCTACCACTACAAGGTGATCTTCAAGCCCGAGACCATCATCCCCGACGTCGACCATCCCTGAGCTCGACATTCGGCACCCCAGCCGCACTTGGTCTTCGTGCGGTTGCCGCCGCAGTCATCGGGGCAGCGAGCGGCGCTGGAAACGCAGCGAGCCGGTGGCGACCTGTACAGGGAGGGCACACGCTCCCGGAACCGATCGGCTCGTCCTTGCGTCTGATCAAGCAGGACTACTACGAGGAGGACAGGCGCCGTGAGCGAACCGAATCAGATCGGCGGGTCACCCAGCGGCACCGGGACGGGCGCACCTGAACTACACGTGGACCCCCGCGCCCTGGCCGAGCTCGACCGCGCCTGCGGCGAATTGGCCGCCGCACTCATCCAGGCGCAGGATCGAGCCGCCGCGCTGGGCGAGCTCACCACCTGGGGACTCGGAGAAAGCGATCCGGCGCTACGCACGGCACATGCGCTGGTGAACATCTTCCGCGAGAAGGCCGCCGGTGGCCCCGGCGACGCCCACTCCGCGCTGGGTGAGTACCTGACCGAAACGGAGGAACTACGCACACTGCTCGCCACCGTCGCGACGGTACTGCCGCAGGTGGACGAGCAGTTCGCCCAGCGGTTGGGGCAGCTCGACAGCTGACCACCGGAGCTTCGCCGCTCGATGACAGGATGCCCACGCTCGACGCCGGGCTACCGTCGACCGGACGTCACTTCGCTTCCGATCCCGTCCAACTCGGCGAGGTCTGCCTCGGACAGCGAGAGCCGGGCACCGGCGATGTTCTCCCGCAGGTGCGCCACCGACGACGTGCCAGGAATCAGCAGAATGTTCGGCGACCGGTGCAGCAGCCATGCCAGGGCAACCGACATGGGCGTGGCGTCCAGCCGGGCGGCGACCCCGGACAGCGTGGCCGACTGCAGCGGACTGAACCCGCCGAGGGGGAAGAACGGCACGTAGGCGATGTGCTCGGCGGCGAGCCGGTCGATCAGCTCGTCGTCGTGGCGGTGAGCGAGGTTGTACATGTTCTGGACGCACACGATCGGCGCGATGCCCTGCGCTTCGGCGACCTGCTCGGCGGTAGCGTTGCTCACGCCGAGATGCCGGATGACCCCCTGACTCCGGAGTTCGACGAGCGTCTCGAACGCTTCGGCGATCGACCCAGCCTGCGGTCCCGAGGCGTCGCCGAGCCGGAGATTCACCACATCCAACGTCTCGAGCCCGAGGGATTCCAGGTTCTCCTCGACCTGACGCCGCAACTGGTCCGGCCGCCTGGCCGTCGGCCATCCGCCCCGCTCGTCCCGTTCCGCGCCGACCTTCGTCACGATGTGCAACGACTCCGGGTAGGGGTGCAATGCTTCGCGGATCAGCTGATTGGTGAGGCGAGGCCCGTAGGCGTCGCTGGTGTCGATGTGGGTGATCCCGGAGTCGACGGCCTCGCGCAGAACGGCGAGCGCACCGTCCCGATCGGCGGGCGGCCCCATGACCCACGGTCCCGCGAGTTGCATCGCGCCGTAACCGAACCGGGAGACGGTCAGGTCGCCCAGCGTCCAGGTGCCGCCGGGAAGTGAGGGGGAAAGTGTGCTCATGCTTCTCTCTCCTGTCGTGCTCAGCGAGCGGTATCTCATGGCGAGCAACTCCATACTGGAGAGGTAACTTCTCGACGGGAAGTAGGCACTTCGAAGTGCCTCGGTCACCCACGGGTAACGGGAGCAGACGATGAGCACGACCACCGCCGCGGCCAAGAGAGCCCAGGCCAAGATCGAGTACGACGCCTTCCTGGCCATGTGCCCGAGCCGGCAACTGCTGGATCGGATCTCCGACAAATGGGTCGGCCTGATCCTGTGCGCACTCAGTGGCGGCGGGCCCCCGGGGCCGGCGGAACCTCGCGCGATGCGCTTCTCGGAGCTGTCCCGTCAGCTCACCGGCGTCAGCCAGAAGATGCTCACCCAAACCCTGCGCTCCCTGGAGCGCGACGGTCTCCTCACCCGCACCGTGACCCCCACCGTCCCGGTCACGGTCTCCTACGAACTCACCGACCTCGGCCTGTCACTGCACCACCTGATGCGCGGGCTCAAGGACTGGGCCGAGACACACATGGACGAAGTCCTCGCCCACCGCGCGGAGCACGACGCCCGCACCACATAGCGCGCCGGGATACCTCGGCGCCGCCGTCAGACCCCGGCGACGCCGAGGAGCTGCCCGATCCCGTAGGTGACGGCCATCGCGAGCGCACCACCACCGACGACCCGCACGACGGCCCGGCCGCGGCCGGCGCCGCCGAGGCGGGCGCTGAGGCTGCCGGTGAGAGCCAACGCCACCAGCATCGCCACGAACGTGACCGGGACGCGCAACTCGGCCGGCGGCAACAGGATCGCCAGCAACGGCAGGATCGCACCGAAGGTGAACGCCGCGGCAGAGGCGAACGCCGCATGCCAGGGGTTGGTCAGCTCATCCGGGTCGATCCCCAATTCGGCCTCCGCGTGCGCGGCGAACGCGTCGTGCGCGGTCAATTCCTCGGCGACCGTGCGGGCAGTCTCCGCAGACAGGCCTTTCGCCTCGTAGATCGCGGTCAACTCGTCGAGCTCGTATTCGGGCATGGTCGACAGCTCGTGGCGCTCCTTGGCCAGCAGAGCGCGTTCGGTGTCGCGCTGGGTGCTGACCGAGACGTACTCGCCCAAGGCCATGGAGACGGCGCCTGCGGCGAGACCGGCCAATCCGGCGGTCACGATCGGGCCGCGATCGGTGGTGGCCGCCGCGACACCGACGACCAGACCGGCGACCGAGACGATGCCGTCATTGGCGCCGAGCACCCCGGCTCGCAGCCAGTTCAGCCGCGACGACATCCCGCCGGTGTGTGGTTCCGCGGCGTGGGCGCCGTTGCTGATCGGCGAATCGGTCAAATCCTTACTCGAGGTCACGACCGAAAGACTATTGCGACCGGGCCAGGTCTACCAGCAATGCAAGGCTATCCGAACCGAGATCATCCGGACGATTTCCTGCCTGCTGCGGAGACGACATCACCACCTTGGTGCCGCCTCGGTGCCAGCGGAGTTGGTCCAGACCGCGGCCACCACGAAGTGCACCAGCAAGGGCGGTTCGCCGAGATTGCGCTTTCCATATGATACTACTGGCGGTACCATTGTCGACATGGCAAAGGCCGAGAAGCTCCTCGCCAAGATGCGGGAGTCACCGTCGAATTTGCGGTACGAGGAGCTCTACGGAATCTGCGTCGAGCTCTTCGGGCTACCGCGGACGCGAGGCTCGAGCCATGCGGTCTTCCAGGTTCCCTGGCCAGGCGATCCGCGAGTGAATATCCAGGAAGGTCGAGACGGTGGCTGCAAGACATACCGGGTCAAACAAGTGATCGCAGCGATAGACAAGCTGCAGAAGATGCAAACAGAGGAGGGTGACCGATAATGACCGATCTGCACAACCTGCCGGACTACACGCACTACGCGTATCGGGTGTTGTGGTCGCCCGAAGACGACGAGTTCGTCGGCCTGTGCGCCGAGTTCCCCTCGCTGTCGTGGCTCGCTCCTACCCAGGACGAGGCATTGCAAGGCATCCGCAAACTGGTGCACGAGGTCATCAAAGACATGGCGGTGAACGGCGAGATGGTGCCGTGCCCGCTCTCGGAGAAGTCCTACAGCGGCAACTTCATGGTTCGAGTCGGCTCCGAACTACATGCCCGACTCGCTCGGGAGGCCGCAGAGATGAAGGTCTCGCTCAATCAACTCGTCAATCAGCGACTTGCCTCTCAGGGGCGCTGCTGAAAGAGCCGCGCAGTCGAGACCTTCCAGACAGTGTTCGGGCTCGAAAGTCCGCGTGATCTGGTCGTCGATGCCTTCTGCGACCGGGCCGAGATTTCTCGGCACGAGATGCCCTACGTCGCCAGGTGAGACTCGCCATCGGAATGTCGTAGCGATTCGTCACGAGAATGTCAGTAGAACCGACCGCTGATCAGATGGTCCGTGGTCGAACACTTTGCAGGGCGCGCTTGCGCGGATCTGTTGCGAGCCAACAGGTTCGGAAGGCGTGGGCGGTGGCCGATGCTGCGAAGCGTGCGCTGCGGCAAGCCGCCGTAGACCGGTTGGCGATCCTCGACCAGCACGATGACCGGCCAGCGCGAAGCGGCCGGTATCTCAGACGGTGCGGGGCGCGTACATGATGATCGCGACCCCGACCAGGCAGATGATCGCGCCGATCACGTCCCAGCGGTCGGGCCGGAAACCGTCCAATGCCATCCCCCACAGCAGGGATCCGGCGACGAACACTCCGCCGTAGGCGGCCAGGATGCGTCCGAAGTTCGCGTCCGGTTGCAGTGTGGCGACGAACCCGTACAGGCCCAAAGCGATGACACCGGCACCGATCCACGCCCAGCCCTTGTGTTCACGCACGCCCTGCCAGACCAGCCAGGCCCCACCGATCTCGGCGACGGCGGCCAGGACGAACAGCAGGATCGAGCGCACCACAGTCATCCGCCGATCCTAAATGCCCGGTTTCAAGAGGTCGTGACGGTGGCGCACCCGCATCCCGAGCCCGCACACGAGCTGGTCGATCCTGCGCTGTCGGTGTCGGCGCAGCCGTTGCGGCGGGTGCGGGTGCGTGACCAGATCAGACCGGCAACACCGAGACCGATCAGGGCGAAGCCGAGCGGTTCCAGCCACGACAAGCTGACCAGCACGGTGCCGCCGCCGAGTATTCCGGCCGCGATCAGCAGCGGGGCGAGGCAGCATCCGAGGCACAGCAGAGCGCCTGCACCGATCGGCGCCCACCAGCGCCGTGCCGTGGAATTCTTCTCAGCAGCCACAGCGGCCGCCTTCGAGGTTCGCCGGGGTGTGGTTCTCGTTGCCGAACGGCACTGGGCAGGAAGGTGATTCGCTACAGGCCAGGAGATCCTCGCAACCGGCGGCCAGTGCCGAACGCAGGGTGTCGCGGACTTCGGTGAGCTCGGCCAGCTTGGCGTCGACTTCGGTGAGCTTGGTGGTGACGCGGGCCCGCAGCCCGGCGTCAGCGCGACGGCGACCACCGACGCGGGTACCGGTGAGCAGGTCTGCGACCTCGTCGAGGGTGAACCCGAGCCGCTGGGCGGCTTTGATCACCCGCAGCACGGTGATCGCGTTCTCCGGGTAGAGCCGGTGTCCGCCCTGGGTGCGAGCGGGTTCGGTGAGCAGGCCGCGGCGCTCGTAGTAGCGCAGGGTCTGCGTGTTCACCCCCGCCGCTGCGGCTAGTTCGCTGGTGCGCAGTGCTGTCATCGATGGTCTCCGATCGCGGTATCGGCGCGGGCGGCGAACGCATCGAGCACGTCGGTGTCGGCGGCCGGAACACCGATACCCATCACCACATCCTTGTCGGTGCTGGTGAAGTCGAAGGTGAAGAACGAGCAGCAGCTGCTCTCACGCCCAGCCAGCTCCCGCGCCATCGCCTCGGCGCCCGGATCCACCACCACCTCGAGCCGCGTCCGATCGGGGCGCCGGGTGGTGCGCGCGGAGGTGGTGAAGAACTGGGCGAACTCGGCGACCCGGATCGGCTGCTCCACGGTGGGTAGAGTGCACGACGTAGGCACCCAATCGTTCTGAGCTGGTGAAATCGTCATGCTTCGACGGTAAGCCTGTACCCCGGTACAGGATGCAACCCGGACAGAGTTTCGAGGCCGGCTTGGCCACCTGACCTCAAAATTGGTGCTTGACCAGGTCTTTACTGCCATCTCGTGACGAGCTCTACTGACTGGTGAACCGGCCCTCGATGTGGCCTGACCGATGATTACTCCGCGCCGTGCTGGTCTGCACATCGAGTACCGACTCACGGGAGGCTGACAACACTATGCGGAAACTGACGTTCGGCATGAACCTGAGCGTGGACGGCTACATCGCCGCGCCCGGCGACGACCTCGGCTGGAGTGTGCCGAACGACGAGATGTTCCAGCGCAAGAGCCGGAGGCATCACTCACATCGCCGCACCCGTGAGACGACGACGGAGCCGGGTGACCCCGTCGAGCGATCCTCGGGTGGCCGCCAGCGAGTCGAGTTCACGCAGGTAGACACCCATGCGACGGGAGCGGACCCGGGCGGCTTCGTCGACGGCGGCGTGACCGATGACGATGGCCTCGCCGGGGTCGCCGGTGGCCATGACGAGCGAGGCCAATTTGAGGTGCGCCAGCGCCCTGGACCGGACATACATGTCACCGTAGCCGCTGACGGCGGTCTGCAGGCGTGCCCGCGCCTCGCCGACGAAGCGCCCGTGCAACGCCATGTCGTAGAGCGCGTGCCCGGTGTCGCCGCCGAGCTGGGCATCGTCGTAGTAGGTCATGAAGAACGCGTCGTCACCGGGGCTGCGGCTGCGGAAGCTCTCGTCGGCCTCGCCCACCGCGCGCACCGCTTCCTCGACGCGGTGCAGTTGGGCAAGGGCACGCGCCCGGATGACCCGCAGGCTGGCGCGCTCGGTAGGGGTGAGGCGATCGGCCCGCACCAGTCCGAGTTCGGTGAGGGTCAGTGCGGCATCCGGGTCACCGCACCAGATCTCCTGCCGGGCCATGCAGGACAGCACTTCGGCTCGCAGGTGAACATCGCCTGCCTCCTCGGCACAACGCAAGGCCAGGCGCTGCATCCGACGAGCGTCGTTGTGAGCGTGCGAGTCGAAGGCCATCCATGCCGAGGTATTGGCGAGAAAGCCGACAGCGCTGAACAATTCGATACGGTTCGATTCCGAACATCGGGCGTCGAGCAGGGCGACGGCGTAGCGCAACTGGGCGGCGACGGCCTCGCGAACCAGGACACCGCCGTAGGTATTGTCCCAGGTGTCGAACATCCGGGCGGTGTCGAATATCTGCGCGATCTCGATCTTTCCGACACGCGCCGGGATGGGCGTCGGCTCGGTGATCTCCACCAGATCCGCGAGAGTGACCGGCGCGGTCACATCCCCGGCTGCTCGCAGCGAGTCGGACAGGCGCAGGGGATCCTCGCCGGCACGTGACAGCGCGTGCGACGCCCGCTGATTGACGAAACCGAGCTGATGGTCGGAATCCACACCGAACACATGCCGGAACGCTTCCCGGTACTTCGGGTCCGGCCAGGTCCGCTCTCCACACAGATAGCGGCGAATCGTCTCGTCGGTGTAGCGCCCCGGGGTGCCCGTGACCTCGCCGATCCGCGCATTGACCCGCCGGGCCACCCCATCCTGGGTCAATCCCGCCTGCCGGATGAGCTGTTGCAGCTTGCTGTTGAACACGCGCTGGCGTCGTCTCATCGCTCTCGAACCCCTCCGCCCCCGAAGCTCTTGTCAAGATCTGACAGCGAAAGGCTACGTGGACACGTCGATTTCGGCGAACGAGCACCGCCGACCCCCCGACTTCACCGACCGTTCCCCCCGTTGAACGCCGATGGACACGTAACTTCCTCTGGGGCTGGCATTTTCGCCGAACTCCAGACAGCCTCTAATGACCGACCGGCGCCCGGCGCGCACCGTCCGCATCTCACTCGAACCGGGAGTCCCGTTTGTCCTCAGATCGATCCGGCCTACCCACCACCGTCTTCGCCAGTCAGCACCCCGCGGTATACGGCTCGCCTCTGGACAACGACGCCGAGTCCCGGGTGCCCCTCTACACCGAGCAGTTCGCGGCCGACCCGCACGCCGTATACGGGCAGCTGCGTGAGCAGTTCGGGTCTCTGGCGCCGGTATGGCTCGCTCCAGGAGTTCCGGCGACCTTGGTGATCGGCTATTGGACCGCGCTGAGGATCATGAACGACCCCGAGCATTTCCCCGCCGATCCGCGGATGTGGGAGCGCGACATCCCACCGGAATGCCCGGTGCTGCCGATGATGCAATGGCGACCGAACGCCTTGCGCAGCGCAGGGCTCGAACACGAGCGGTATCGGTCGACCACGGTGGCCGCTCTCGGCCGGGTGGATCTGGCCGCCCTGCACACATCGGTCGCGCGGATCGCGGCGACGCTCGTCGACACGTTCGCCGACCGTGGCCGGGCCGATCTGCTCGGCGACTACGCGGTCCCGTTGGTGTTCGAGGTGATCAGCGAGTTGATCGGGTGCGACCCCGACGTCAGCGCGCAGACCGCCGCCGGCATGGCGATGATGTTCGACGCGACCGCCGATGCCGCCGAGGGAAACCGACTGATCGTGACGGCGCTGGGCGAACTCGTCCGCCGCAAACGCGCCAGGCCGGGCAACGACATCACGTCCTCGCTGTCGGCCCACCCCATCGGTCTGACCGACGAGGAGATCATTCAGCAGTTGGTCACCCTCTACGGTGCGGCGAGCGAGCCGCTGACCAACCTCATCGCCAACGCCCTGTCCTGGATGATGACCCACCGGGATTTCGGGGGCGATGTCGCCGGCGGGTCGTTGTCCACCCGGGACGCGCTCACCCACGTGCTCTTCCGCGATCCGCCGATCGCGAACTTCTGCATGTCCTATCCGCCGCAGCCCCAGCTCATCGACGAAACCGTCTGGGTGCCGGCGCATCAGCCGGTCGTGATCAGTCTGGCCGCCTGCAACAACGACCCGGCCGTCCTCGGCGGCAATATCCGCCACAACGAGTCCCATCTCGGACTGGGCGCCGGACCACACCGGTGCCCCGCGCAGACTCCCGCGCATCTCATCGCCGGGGAGGCCATCGATCAGATCCTCGACTCGCTGCCCGAGATGGCACTGGCGATCCCCGCCGACCAGCTGCGGTGGCGACCGGGACCGTTCCACCGAGCACTCGAATCACTGCCCGTCGTCTTCCACCCCATTGCCTCCCCGCCTCTGCCCACCCGCTGAACGTAAGGCTCTACGATGACTGCTCTTCCCCCTTCCCCCGTCGCGAGCACGCCCATCGTGCTCGATCCCACCGGCACCGACATCCCCGGAGAGGCCATCCGCCTGCGTGAGCGCGGACGCCTGGTTCGAGTGGAACTGCCCGCCGGAGTGCAAGCCTGGGCCGTCACCGATCCCGCGCTGCTCGAGGAGTTGTTCGTCGACTCGCGGGTGTCCAAGGACGCCGCACAGCACTGGCCCGCCTTCATCGCCGGCGAGATCTCGGCGGACTGGCCACTGATCGCGTGGGTGTCGGTGCGCAATATGCTCACCGCCTACGGCGAAGACCATCAACGACTGCGCAGGCTCATCGGACCGGCGTTCACCGCTCGCCGCGTCACCGCGTTGCGTCCACAGGTCGAGCGGATCAGCACCGAGTTGCTCGACGACCTGGCCGCCCGGCCCGCCGACGCGGTGATCGACCTGCGGGAGGAATACGCGGCGCAGGTTCCGCTGCAGGTGATCAGCGCGCTGATGGGCGTCCCGGCCGATCTGCAGCCCGGGCTCCGGCAGTGCATCGACGAGATCTTCTCCACCTCCCCGCAGCGCGATCCGCAGGAAACCTTCGCCGACATGGTCGGCATCCTGGGCACGCTCGTCGCCCGCCGCCGCGCCGAGCCCGGCGAGGACATGACCAGCCTGCTCATCGGCCACCGCGACGAGAACGAAGACCGGCTCACCGAAGAAGAACTCGTCCACACCCTGCTCCTGGTGATCAGTGCGGGCTTCGAGACCACGGTCAACCTTCTCGGCCAGGCGATCTACCAACTGCTCACCCGCCCCGAACTGCTGCCCCAGCTCCGCGCGGGCACCCTGAGCTGGTCACACCTGATCGAGGAGACCCTGCGCTACGCGCCCCCGGTCGCGAACCTGCCGCTGCGCTACGCGATCACCGACATCGATGTCGACGACCAGCGGATCGAAGCGGGAGAAGCGATCATCACCAGCATCGCCGCAGCCAACCGCAGCCTCGCACTGCACGGCCCCGACGCGGACGAGTTCGACCCGAGCAGGACGACCAAGGAGCACCGGTCCTTCGGCTACGGCACGCACTACTGCCTCGGCGCCCCCTTGGCCCGGTTGGAGGCCGAGATCGCACTGCCCGCGCTGTTCGAGCGGTTCCCCGACCTGGCGCTCGCCGTCGCGCCGGAGGAGCTGAAGCCGTTGAGCAGCTTCATTTCCCAGGGCCACCAGAGTCTGCCGGTGTTTATGAGCGCCCAGCCCGAGGCTGCCGCCGACCGGTGAAATCCCCTCTGCCGCAGTCGTGACCGACGGACGCGCTCAGCACACGGAGAAGTACACCTCCAACGCACTCGGCGCGCCGTCGGTCCGTGCTTGGCTCCAGCACCGATCGTGCGGGAAGACCACGTAGGTGGTCCAGCGGGAGTCCACCAGCCGCACGACGCGCTGGCTGTCACCGGGCACGTCCCACGAGATGACCGCCCAGGAATCGTGGCACTCGCTCACCGTCGCGAGCGCGCCACCGAGATCTCCACCGACGTCCAGATCACGGACGATGGTCTCGGTGGTGCAGCTCGGAGCCGCATCCGGGTCCTGGAAACGCAGCAAACCGGTGACGACACGGCCGCCGGCCGTCAGGAACAAGGTGTGCATCCCCTCCGGCACCGGGACGGTGCCGGGCGGCGGCTCCATGCCGAATCGGTAGCAGCCCACCGGCACCGTCAGCATAATCTCACCGTTGACGTCGGTGGTGTCGGCCCACCGTTCGACCTCCGCCGCGTCCTCCGGCAGGTCGCCGGACGCGGGATCGCACGGGGCGTGGCGAGCGACGTACACAGGCACGTTCGGCACCGCGACACCTTGCAAGGTGACGGTGTGCAGCACGAGCGTGCCGAGCCCGTGTTCGACTGGGGCAGTTGATGTTCCGGGCGGAATTGGGCTGTTCGTCGCAGCCGGAGGCTGGGATGCGGTCGGGTCGACCGGCGGCCGGGCGTCGGTCGACCGCGGCACCGACGCCGACGAACCGGTCTGCGACACCGAGGCATCGGGTCCGGGTGCATTCGCCTCCCCGTCGCCACAAGCGGCGAGCGCTGCCACCGCGCAGACAGTCAGCGCGGTCCGTAGGTATCGTCCGCTTCGCATCGCTCCGCCTCACATCGTGCCGTTCCGATGCCTGCTCTATCGGCTTATGCCGCAGGTCATTACCGATGTAAGGGCCCCTTCATTCGAGGGCTTGCAGCGGCCGGCAGAGGAGACGATGAGCACCATGCCTACCCCACCCGCACACTGACCGACCTCGAAATCGGAGTCGTCGACAAGCTGCTGTCGTCCAGCACCGCCAACTCCGCCGACTATCTGGCTCAGGTCCCGTACGCGCGCAACAGCATCAACCACAGGTGGGCCCACTACCATTTGCAGTCGCTCCCCGGGGGATACGGTGGTGATGATCGGCTCCAGACGGCGTCGTACCGACCGATGACCTTACGAAGTTCGCGGGCGCTTCGGGGCGAGAGCGCTCGCATCACCATGTCGAGGAGAGCGCGGGCTTCGAGAGGGTTGCCGCAGCAGTACCAGTGCACGTTGCCCCATTCGTAGTCGTGCCACAGTTCCCGCTCGGGACGGTGGACGTAGTCCTGCCACAAGCACAGGGCCGCGTCGACGTCTCCAGGCCGAAGATAGTTGCGAGAGTGCTCGAGGCGGCGGATCTCGGACAGTGCCCGCGAGGACAAGCCGTCGATCACCGGCCTCTCACCCGATCTCCGGCGGCTCGAGATGCCCGTCCGCAGATTTCCTGGCCGTCTACGCGGCATGGACCTTTCGGGTCGTCGTCATGCGATCCATGGTGCCACGTCCGCGCCATGCGTTGTGGCGGTCCGGAATTCGTTCCGCGATCACCACACGGGCCGCCATCCCGAAGTGTTCGAGACTCGGCGCCGGAATCGCGTCGCGACTCCACAATGCTCACCGATCCGGCGGAGCACCGCCGCTCAGTGCGGTCGCTTGAACCATTCTCCCGCACGGCGCTGCGACAGCAGGATGACAATCGCCAGGCTCGCACCGAAACCGAGCAACCCCGGAGGGAGCCCCTGCACCGTGCCGCTGAGTCCCCACAGGATTCCGAAGCTCGCGAACACGATCGAGGCGATGCGCAGACCGTTGCCGTTCACGGTGAAGCCGAAGGCGAACAAGGCCAGAAAGAAGGCGGGTAGGAAGCCCGCGAGCAGCGCGCCGACCAACTCGATGTTCCCGATAACGCCGGCGACCACCGACAGCACGAGGCCGACGCCGCCGAACACCCAGGAGATGATCTGCGCCGCTCGCACCGGACCGGGCATGGTGGTGGGGTGCGTCGGTCCCCAGTCATTCGCGTAATATCCGCCCGGCGCAGCGGCCACATACCCTTCGGGCGCACCGCCCGGGCCGACCGGATATGCCTCGACGTGCGCGCCGTCGTTCCGTCCCGAATCCACCGGGTCCTCCGTCATTCCCACCCCAGCCGCCCAACGCGACCAGGTCCTCCCGGGGCCGTACTCTACATCAATCTTGTTGCATACCAGGCAGACTGGATGGATGAACATCGCGTGCGCGGCATCGTCGGGAGCGAATCCGAACGATGAGGCTCGCCCCGGACGAGGTCGGTTGCGCGTGTGGGCAGCGTGGGCCCTGGGGCTGTGCCTGCTGATATTCGTCGGAGCATACGGGTGTGATCGGGCGGTCGACCACGCTGTCGATCGCATGATGGTGCCCGACGTCGAAGAATCGACAAGTCCGGAATTGATGAGGGAGGCAACCGAATACGGCGACTGGATCGTGCCCGCGGGCGCCGAGGTACTGCTGGTCCGGCGCGAGATCATTCGAGACCGGATCTATCAGCTCGCAGTGCAGGCTTCCCCCGCCGACCTCGCCCTGATGCTGGAGCAATCCCGATTCCCCGATGTGATCAGCGAACGTAATCCGCCCAGCTCGCTGGGAACGATCGCTGGGCCACCGCTCGCCTCCTCGCCACGAGTGGAGCGAGGCCAGCAGGCTTGGTACACCTCGTCAGCCGGCGAAGTGATGATCCGGGACGTCACTGTCGACGTGCGGGACGACACGACCCGGATCATCCATGTCGAATTCCGCGGCGTCTAGAGAGCCCGGCTCCCGGTGGAGTCCCGGAAACTGATCGCCACCGCTCGGAGCAGCAGGCTCCGAAGTCACGATGACTGCGGGCCTCGGTGCCGAATCCGGTGCAGGCCACAGTGCCCAGATGACCGCAAGGAACACAATCAGCGCAGCCGCACCGAGGATCTGCCGCCCCAGCCGATGGCGGCCTACCGCCCGCGTACCCACGGCTGTCGGACTCCGATCGATCTCCTCAGTGGGTACGGCGGGCTCGGGCACCACCAGCGTGCAAACGTAAGGCAGCGCACGAGCCGCCACCCCGAAGTGTTCGAGACTCGGTGCCAGGATCGCGCCGGCCCGCGCGGTGCGAGCACGCTCCGCGATACAGGCAGTCGGCATGTAGGTCTCGTCATCGATGATGAGCACCTCAGCGAGGTGGTAGCCGCGCGATCGTGCGAGTTCGGTGAGCACCCGCCGATCGTCGGTTCGAGACTCGCTGACACTGATATTCAGAATTCCGAGCGCGATGTCCATGGCTCCCCTCCCGTGCGGTCATGGAAATAGCGGTAGTCCTCCGCGCTGACGCGGATCGCGGCCACCTTGGTCGAGCAATGCCATGGGCAGTCGCCATGAATGGACAGCGCGTGCGCGGCATCGTCGGGCGATCGCACCGGCCAGTGCGGGTTGTCGTGGCGGAGTTGGTCGGCGGTGGCCGCGAGACCGCGAACGCTGGGGGCTCGGCCGATCGGGATGACGGCGCCGATCGGCTCCGGCACGCTCGAGCACGAGGTTTCAGCCGCCATGGTGGTGCTCTCCTCCCCCATGCGAGCACGTCGGTGTAACCCGCGCGCTCGTGCCGTCACCAACTGCCCCCTCGGTGACCCGATCGGCCGCGATCCGTCCGCTCAGGCAAACCGGCAAGTATCGATGGCCGTGAGAGATGAAGCTGCCCAACGGTTTCAGCGTGTCCGCCGGGACAGCCAGGCCCATCTCGGGAAACCGGTTGAACAGTGCGGGCAACGCGATCTCGGCCTCCAACCGTGCCAGCGGCGCACCGAGGCAGAAGTGCGGCCCGTACCCGAAGGCCAGATGCTCCTTCGTCGACCGAGCCGGATCGAACTCGTCCGCGTCGGCCCCATACAGGTCCGGGTCGCGATTGGCCGCGGCGAAGGCGGCGAGGATGGCTTCACCCGCTTCGATACGCTGACCACCGATGTCGATACTGGTAACCGCATAGCGCAGCGGCAGATTCGCGACCGGCGGCGCATAGCGCAACGTCTCCTCGATGAGATGCGACCAGCCGAACGCCCCGGCGCGGAGCCGAGCGAGCAGTCCGGGCCGGGTCAACACCTGGACGACAGCCTGGTCGAGCAGGTCGACCGTGGTCTCGTACCCGGCACTGATCATCAACAGCAGAGTGTGGACGAGTTCCTGCTCGGTGAGCCGATCCCCGCCGTCACGGTGACCGATGAGCAGACTGGTCATGTCCCCGCCGGGCTCCGCACGACGGCGAGCGACGAGCGTGGTCAAAATGCTCACCATCTCGGCGAAGGTGACCTGCGGATCGCGCTCCGGCGCGGTGGAGAAGATCTCCCCGACACACGCCCGCAGCCCGTCCCGCAGATCGGCCGGAACACCCATCAACGCGGTGATCACCCGCAACGGCACCTGCGCCGCGAACTCCTCCCGCAGATCCACCACCGCCCCGTCAGGCAAGGCGGCCAGCCCGTCGAGCAGCCCGGTGGTGATCTGCCTGATCCGCGGACGCAACGCCGCGACCCGACGAGCGGTGAACGCGGGCCCGACGAGCTTGCGCAGCCGCTGATGATCCATGCCGTAAGCGGTGAACATGTTGCGCACCGACACCCACGAGATCAGCGGCCAATCCGGCGGGATCTCCCCCGCGATGAACGGCGGCCAGTGCTGGGCGGCGTCCTTGGAGACCCGCCAGTCGACGAACAGGTCCTTCAGCACATCGGGATTCGTGACCGCCCAGGCGCGAACACCGCCGGGCAGTACCACCCGGACCAGCGGGCCGGCGGCGCGCAGCCGCGCGGCTTCCCCCGGGATGTCGGCGCCGGTGACGTCGAGGACGATCGGAGCAGGGGCGGGATGAAGATCGGTCATCGAAACCTCACATTCGACGGTGGGGAACGGCCAGCGGCCGGACGGGAGCGAAGACGACCGGAAGCGCCGCCAACGCCCGATGGAACGGACCCGGCCGCCACCTCAGCTCGTCCACCGGGACGGCAGGCGCGATCTCCGGCAGCGCATCGAGAAACTGATCGATCGCCTCCCCGGCGATCAGATGCGTCAGCCGCGACGCGGGGCACATGTGCGGGCCCGCGCCGAGCGCGAGATGCGACCCGTTGTGCCGGATGTTGCCGCCCACAACGGCCGGATCGTTGTTGCAGGCAGCCAGACTGATCACCACCGGCTGATGGGCAGGCACCCAGAACGTGCCGCCGACCAGCTGTGGCCGGCGCGGATAGCTCATGCAGAAATTCGCGATCGGCGGATCACGGAACAGCACATGCTCGAGCGCGTCACGAGTCGACACCACGCCACCGGCGACCTCGCCGCCGAAGTCCGGGCGAGTCATCAACAGCAGCAACGTATTGACGATCAGGTTGGTCAAGGGCTCGCTCGTGGCCGCGTAGATCGTCACCAGCTGGTGGACGACCTCTTCGTCGTCGAGACCGGCGGAGTGGGTGAGCAAGCGGGTGGTGATGTCCTCCCCCGGCCGCGCTCGCTTGCGGCGGACGAGTTCGGCCAGGGCCGACACCATCAGCTCGTTGCCCTCGGCGGCGTCGATGGTGTCGAAGACCATCGCCATGCCGGTGCCCGCTTGTGTGCTGACGTCGGGGTCACAGCCCAGGAGTTCGCTGATCACGTTGGACACCAACGGGAATGCGAAGTCGGTGAGGAGGTCGGCCCGGCCGCGGTCGCAGAATCCGTTGACCAGCGTCAAGGCGTTGCGTTCGACCACCGCATGGGTGCCGTGGAGGTCCACTCCGGCGAGGGCATCGACGGTGGCGGCACGGTAGCGGGCGTGATCGAAGCCTTTGCTGCGCAGGGCGTTCGGGCGCCACTGCATCATCGGGAGTACCGGGCAGGTCGAGGGGATGTCGCGTTGCCAGGCGCGTGGGTCGGCTGGGAAGTGGTCGGGGTCGTGGAGGATTTCCAGGGCCGTTCGGTAGCCGACCACCAGAGTCGCCGGAACGCCGGGGGCGAGCCAGACCGGTACGAGCGGACCGCACCGGTCGCGCATCTGCGCGTAGGCAGCGTGCGGGTCCGCCGCGAACTGCTCGGTGTAGAGCGGGACGCGTGACTCACCACCGGTATTCAGTGGCGAACCACGGCCAGCAGGACAACGAAAGGAAGAATTGGTTGGCGAAGTGCCGAGCTGCATTCCAGGCAAAGAGCAACTCCCGAATAGAACGAATTGTGGACGATGTGCGGCGCCGGAGTTGCCGGCGTCTACTTGGAACAGAGCCGTTCGAGGTGCCCGCAAGAGGTGTCCAGTGCAAGCATCGAGTGCCTTTCTGCTGAGTCGCTCCACGCTCGCGGGGCCGATGGATGTGGGCCTACCGGTGGCGCTTCAGGAAGCAGGTGCGTCCGGAGCCGTGTAATCAGTCCAGGCGAGATCTGGCCCGCGAGCCACGGTCGGAGACACTGCAATCTGCCGAATTGGTGTGTCCCACTGCTGAATTTCACTGAATTCGAAATGTGCCGGAACTGCTCTGCAACCAGCCACATCCGGATAGAGTCTTGGGGCATGGCGGGGAAATCGAACAGTGTGCTTCGGCAAATCCTCAACGAACTTGGATGGTCCCCTTACGAGTTGGCCCGCCAGGTCAACCGTCACCTCCCCAAGGACCGCCAAGTCCACCCGACAACTGCCTTCGCTTGGAGAGACCGGGGAACACTTCCACGACCACCACTGCCGGCTGTGATCGCTGGAGTGCTCACCGAGGCGTACGGAATGACCATCGCAGTCGACCAGCTCTGGCCGAAGCACTCCACACCAACGGTTGTGTGGCAACCGGCTGTGGCCGATATGGAGGCCGAGCGGTGGGCACCGGAGGCCACCATTGCCCTGCTGACTCGGTCCAGCCGCATCGGCGACGGCAGTAGCCGGACCTATTTTGCGGTATCGGGTATCGAACTGAACGCGTTCGCGCAGTCCTGGGCATTCGGCAACCAGCCGATACTGGCCAAGGCGACATCGGGCGGAACCATGCTCCTGGCATCGGAGTACGTCGACTATCTCGAAGCCGACCTCACCCACCTGCGCAGGCTCGATGACGGGTACGGCGGCCGGATACTCATGCGGACTGTCGAGATCCGTTTGGCTCAGATCGCGGAAATCCTCCGCGACTGCACCTACACGACCGATCGAGCACGCCGCCTGCTCTCAGTGGCCGGTCAGATGGCGCAGATGGCCGGCTGGATCGCCTTCGACCACGGAGAGCACGGGCTCGCCCAGCGCATGTACCTCCTCGGGCTCCGGGCAGCAGCAGCCGCAGGGAACCGAATGCTCGGCGCGCTGATCCTCAGCTGCATCGCACTGCAGCAGTCTTGGCGTGGCCGAGGCCAAGATGCAGCCGCGATCATGAGGGCCGTGGAGCACGGATTGCGACAGCCGTTGCCGCCACGAGCGCAGGCAGTGATGGCAATCCGCCGTGCACGCGCCTTCGCCGATGTGGGCAGAGCAGTGGACACGGCAGCAGCATTGGACGACGCCCGCGCCGCCCTGGAAGCAGTTCCCCACGAGGCTGAGCCACAGTGGTCCTACTGGATCACCCCCGCCATCATCACCGGCGAAGCGGGCCGATGCCACCTCCGACTGGGCGATCTCCGCCAAGCCGAGATACTTCTGTCCGACAGCCTGACCGGACTCAGTGCCGACTCGACCCGCGACCAAGTTCTCTACGGCCTATCCCGCGCCCTTGCTCAGGTACGTAACCACCGCGACGGAAATGGTGACGTCGCGATGGCTTGTCACTTGGTCGACCAAGTTCTGCCACTGGTTCCCAAAGTCGGATCGGCACGCTGCCAAGATCTGCTTCAGACGGTCCTTGCCGAGCTACGCCCACACCGAACCGCAGCGGTGCGGGAGCTGCTCGACAAGTCTGCGGCACTATCCCAACCACAAGTCTGCTAATCACGAATCATGGAAGATCGCTTGCCGACAGCACCGACGCTCATCCTGCGCGTCGAGCCCTTCGACTCGCCTGGAGCCACGGCGATGATTGAGGGTGCCAACCGCACCAACACCGCGCTCTATGGGCACGCTGACCAGTCCCCGCTGGACAGTGAGGAATTCTTGCCGCACCGGCGTGGTCGGTTCATCGTGGCCTACTTCAACGGCACCCCCATCGGGTGCGGCGGCTACCGCGCACATCACGATGACGCCAGCGGCAGCACAGCCGAGATCAAACGGATGTACGTCGAACCCGACGCACGCCGGCAGGGACTTGCCCGAACCATTCTAGCTCGACTTGAGGCAGACGCGCGTTCAGACGGATATCACGCTGTCATTCTTGACACGGGTAGCAAACAGCATGCGGCCCATAATCTATACGAAAATTGCGGATACACCCGAACCGACGGATTCGGCCTCTACCGCGACAAACCAGGCAACCGAGCCTATCTGAAGACATTCACGTTACCGACGTGAACCGGATCCCACGAGTCTGTGCCCGCAGCAAAGGGGGCTGCTGCGCTGATAGGTGACATCGTGACCTGTTACCACTTCGTGCAGCAGTCCCGGGCTCCACTCCCGGGTGGTCACGTTATCGGGGACCGGCCAAGAAATACCAAGACTTCCGCACACAACAGCACGAGCCACTTAAAACTCGACTAGCGATATGACCAATCGACGTCCATCTAGCTTAGATGACACGGGTACACCACTCTTAAGAATCGAAGCAATGTCAGCGTGATCTTCCGCGATAATTCGCGCGACTGCATTTCCATCATTATCGATAGCCTCCACCGGGTGAGTAAATGAACCCTCTACCGAAATCAGCGCAACGTCACACTCTCCCCTAACCGAATAGGCCTCGACCTCAATCTCAAGCACCCGCTCTTCGAGTAGCGTGCGCAGCAAACTTCGCCTCCGAACTCGTACATACTCGATCAGATCTTCAATTTCGAGATCGCTCGCATGATAACTGGAGCGCCATATGTCAATATGTTGACCTGCAAGCCATCCTCGCAATTGGTCAAGCTCGACCCCCTCACCGGCCGCTCTCCGACCAATAGAATGGGCAATAGTACGAGAACGAACACCAGACGTAAGCAGATGGATGGCCTGCTCGGTGTCGACTCCATATCTGATAAGCCACGCAGTCTCGGCCTTCAACAGCAGTGGAGAATTCGCCACCATAAGTCGATCGTTGATCATCCGGAT
Organism: Nocardia shimofusensis NBRC 100134; assembly: GCF_001613125.1. GTDB lineage: Bacteria > Actinomycetota > Actinomycetes > Mycobacteriales > Mycobacteriaceae > Nocardia > Nocardia shimofusensis. The sequence continues at coordinate 130,706 of NZ_BDBT01000004.1, read as the reverse complement.
AAGCGCTCCGACTGTCCATGACAGATAGTGCTCAAAGGTCCTGCTGATGTTTGCAACAGATTGTTCGAGTGACCAATCTGCAGGAAGTGTGGGTAGCCAGCGGCGCGCCAGGTTTGGAATAGAATCACCATCAATCCACGCCCGAAGCGCCGATTTTAACTCGACCTCAATGCCATTTCTCTTGCCTGCACGCCTGTCAAAGAACGACCATGCCGATCCACGCTCGGATAATTGGAGAAGAACCTCAAGTGCTTCCTCCTCATCCAGCAGTCGAAGCGTTTCACTAAGGGACAAATAATCAGGAGAAATAATAGAAAAAGGATCATAAATCGAATTTTCACGCACAACACGATCCGCCACTCTGGCGGCTGTGCGGTCCAAGATCTCAGCACTCCTAAGACTCGTACCCGTCGCAGCCCATCTCCGACGCACCGCTGGCGCAGTTCTCAGATACTGCACCTGGGTGAGCGAAGCAAGGCGTCGCCACCGATCCCTATTTTCACTGGATAGTTGTCGCATAGCTAGTAGCTTGTCCACGGATTCTAGTGGGTCAGCCTCGACATTGAGATGATCGTGCGCATCGAGCACGAACCAGACGTATGTGATGAAGTCGCATGCCAACGACTGGCCCACCGCCAGTAGGCCGTCCGCAGACTCCGCGATCAACTGCTCGGCGTTAGCCAAATCTCTGAGCGCTTCCTCGCTAGCAAGCACAGAGGCCACTTGTAGATCTTCATCAGTGGGCGCAAACACATCATGGTCTTCAGCCTTTACCTTGCGATTGAGAGCAAGAAGGATCCATCCCTCAGTTTCACGACCGGCACGGCCAGCGCGGCCTACCGCATTTAAGAGTTTGGCGGCGTCGAGGCCTGGAACACCTCCGGGACGGCTGCCCTGGTCATTGCTCAGCGCCGCAGTAATGACGACCGTTCGCACCGGCAGATTGACTCCATCAGTAAGCGTGCTGGTACTAACTACGGCGCGGAGGCAATCCTTGCGGAGCGCATCTTCAATCGCTTCGAGCACGTCGGTAGGCAGCGCAGCATGATGGAAGGCGATACCATGGCGCGTGCATCTCACAAGAGGATGTTCTTCGCCGAGTTGCGCGCTGAACTGCTCTGCAAGGCGGTGCGCTGGTTCGTACATTTCGAGGTGATCTGCCATTGCCCGAGCCGTATCCTGAGCTAGGCGATGAGTGCTTGTTACCACCAGCATAGGACCAGCCGGAAGGAAATACGTTGCAGCCTCAGCGAACATTTTGTACGCTGCCGTACTCTTGCCTGAATCACGGTACGACCAGTCTTCCGGATCTCGCTGACCGAAAACAATCTCCCCCAAAGGTCGATTCTCGTCAGTAGTCAGTTCAGCTATCCTGACAGCCTCCGCAGGACGGATGCTGATTCGAACACTTAAAGGCACCCGTGTTGTCAACGGGCGGTCCCTGGACTTGCGCCTGGTCGTAGTCCTCTTACCCCACAATGCATTTGTGGTGAGTAGCCCATGGAGACGCCGCGGCCCACGCCAGTTGGATGAAAATAGCACCTCAGGGGAGTCTTCATCCAACCAACTAGCGAGAAGTGCACCGTTGCCGATTGCTGCCGACAGGAGAACAATCCGAGGCCTTGCGGGATGCGTCTGACAGAAAGCGAGCAACCCTTCGAGGAGGAATCCTCGCTGACCTTGAGAGATATGATGAGCCTCATCGACTACAATTAATGTTACGTCATTGAGAGCGTTCTGAGGATCGTGTCGCAAAGCGTGCATAAAGCGCTCAGGGGTGACCACATCAATATCGACGTCGTCACTATGCAAACCGGGCACAGTGATGCCAATATCAATATCTGGCACGTCCGACCCCAATTCTCGATCCAAGATCCGCAGCCGCTCGCTGAGCGAGCGTCGCATTTCTCGACTCAGGCTTCTCAGCGGCGATACGTAAATGACACGCCCTGGGACAGTTGCTAGGTGTGTGCACATGATCATTTGGGCCACGAGACTCTTGCCAGCGCTGGTAGGCACGCTAATCAGAAGTCGGCTGGTCGCAGGATCAAGAGGGTTGGCAGCGGGACGCGTGAGTAGATCTCTTTGAGGTTCCCATAAGGTCAGGACCGGAGGATCGGTCAATGTAAACGCCTGCGCTACAGCCCGTGGAGTATCAAAGGGAAGAACGCTGTATATACTTGCGCGAGCTAGTTCATCTCCGAGATCAAGTAGGTGGGCTGCAACCCACCTAGCATTGAGATCCCCCTCTCCCGCCTCACCGTTCAGTACGGTAAGAAGGAGCGCTCTAGCACGATCTAGCTGTCGCTGCGCCCCAAAGGTGAGAAAATTAGTCATTGCCGCCACGGCATCAATTACAGCGGCCGCTGGACCAAATAACGTGCCGTTAAGGTCGTCCGATTCCAACTGGTAAGCCAGCTCGGACAGTTGTCTCCGCCAATGCCTAACCATCGTTCTTACCACGGCAGTTTGCAGACCAAGAAACACTGCCCCCGCCTCTAGAGCGAGGGTTTCGATGTGCTCTTGTACTATAATTTCCGGATCAGGGTGACCATCGCGGTAATCCGCGCTTGCCGGGCCATGACATAAGTGGCTGACTCGGCGAAACACAGCAGTGGCATTAGGCTCCTGCCCGGCACGGCGGTACCCGATCTGCGCCGCGAAAGCTAGCGAAAGCAGACTCTCAGGCGACCGATTACGAGTATTAAGCGCTAGATCAAAGATATGCGCACTCACTGCAAAGGCTTGACGTTGCCTCGAAGGGCTGTAAAGATCCGCAGCCTGGGGTGAAGCGCATACACCGTGCAGATACCAAGCAGTACGAACGATCCTGTCATCGATATCAAATCGGTTCATGATCGCTGCGACTTCGATCTCGGCTATGAGGCTTATTAGTTCTTCCGGGCTAGGCAGGACGTCCGGCTGCGGCGAACCGAGAGCTTCCCGAAGCAGATTGATGTCTAGAGTGCGCTCCATAGGTACTCCCTCACCTCGGACGCGAAATCCTCGAAGTCTTGAACTGCGATGACGATTCCCCGCAATTGCCCAGGATGGACCATTCGCGAAAGATGGGTTGGCAGTTGAGTGAAGGCCTTGCGCTTAGGCGCTGCAGCCGGGTTCGTCGATACACTGACACCCGCGCCACCACGCGGGTCCGCATTCATCCATAGTTCGGTCAACTCCGACATAAGTCGTCCAATATCGCCGGATTTTGTCGCATTCGCCCACGAAATCTTAGAAACATACTCGCCGCCCCGTTTGGCGAGCTGCGACGCAGCGGTAGAAATGGTAGGGCTAATCGAGCCGCCACCTGTGAACTTCTTAATCTCCCAAAGTCTAAATATCAGCGCAGTGCCAGAGCCGGCCGGAATGCGGTATACGGCAAACCCGTCGCCTCCGCTCTCAGTCACATTCCAGCTAGGAGACTCAAGCAAGGCAAGGTCATGGTCAACAATTTCCTCTTCCCTCGCGAGTAAATACCAAAGCCATTCTCCGACATGCCCTGGTACATGGTCAGTAGCCGCCGATCCCTTTGGCGGAAGGCCAAAGACCGGTTGCACAAAAAACTCCACCAGCTTGGCTTCTTCCCCAACGAGTGGAGAGGCTGAAAGCACGGCATTCTTCCACAGGTCGTATGCCCGTGTATGTCCTGCTCGGCCTCTCATCACAGCATCAGCGACGATCCATGCAACGGCAGCTCGCGTTAGCGGGTAGGTGTCTACTATACGAATCAATTGCCACGGACAGGCCGAGTTCGCTGCTTGATCATTCCGGGACATGAACCGGGACAGGGCATACCCACGCGCAGACGCCACTTTGTCTGCCGTAACAGCAGGCACGAGAGCACTAGACGCCCGTGTCATTGCATCCTCTCTTTCCCTTCCTTGACCCAGATCTCGCCTTGACACCTCACCGATAGGAAGCTACTGAGGGTGTGCCGTTACGCCTTTGCCCTGCGCCACGGTCACGACAACAGTAAGCGATGTATGCCTCCAATCATGTTGTATCTCAGCATGATCGTGGCTTCTACCTCTTTCTTGGGTTAGACGCGAGAGTCGTCCGGGATGACCAAACGACCTCGTGCATGGTTATCGAGCACCGTGACCAGCTGCAAGTCGGGCGTGGGTGTCACCCGGCAAGGCGAGTACGGTCGATGTGCTGATGGTCCGACAGCAGTTCGGCGATACTGTCAATTCGAGACCCTACATATCAGGAATGGATGGAAAAGGTAGGTCTCCACCGACGCGTTGCCCATGTCGAGCCAACAGCGTCGTGGCTCATGCACCAGAACACAGGCAGCCGCCGCCCGCGACTGCAGATGGCGGCCGTCTGTGCGATCAGCGTTGTGCGGTTGAGGAATCGAATGCGTCGAGCAGTCGTTCCGCCGCGAGGGCAGCGGTGAGAGTCCCCTCGCGCACTTCACGCTCCACATCCGAGCGTATGGCCTTGACCTCGGGGGCGTCAGCCAGTCGACGCAGCAACTGGTCGTGAACCATCGTCCAGGTCCAGTCGATCAACTGACGGCGGCGTTTCTCGTCGAATTCACCCGCATCGGTGAGCACGCGGCGGTGTTGCAGCACCGTCTGCCAGAACTCTTCTAAGCCGCGGCCTTCCAGCCCGCTCATGGTGAGCACCGGTGGACGCCACAGCGCGTCGCGCGGGTGGATCAGGCGCAAAGCGCCCGCCAGCTCGCGCGCCGCCGACTTCGCCTCCAGCTCATGCTTGCCGTCGGCTTTGTTGACCGCGACGATTTCGGCCAGCTCGAGCACGCCCTTCTTGATGCCCTGCAACTGATCACCGGTGCGGGCCAGAGTCAAGAAGCAGAACACGTCGACCATGTTCGCGACCGTCACCTCGGACTGCCCGACACCGACGGTCTCCACCAAAATCACGTCGTAGCCAGCGGCTTCGAGCAGAACGATGGTCTCGCGGGTCGCCTTGGCGACACCGCCGAGCGTGCCCGCGGTCGGCGAAGGCCGAATGAACGCATCGGGCTCGACGGACAACCGCGCCATGCGCGTCTTGTCGCCGAGAATGGAGCCACCGGTCCGAGTGGACGACGGATCGACCGCCAACACGGCAACTCGGTGGCCCTCGCCAATCAGGTACATGCCGAGAGAGTCGATAAAGGTCGACTTGCCAACGCCAGGAACGCCCGTGATACCAACGCGATTCGACACTACGGTCGTGTTCGAGTCGGTGTCCTCAGGGGTGAGACGCAACAAGAGTTGCTGCGCCAGCGCCCGGTGATCGGACCTGGTCGACTCGACCAGCGTGATCGCCCGTGCCAATGCCGCCCGGTCATTCCGCCGGACGGCAGCGGCGAGTTCGTCTACGTCGATCTTCCGCTGCGCCCGCACAGCAGGCGCGGCGGAACCCGGTTCGCTCATTCCGCCGAGGACCCCACCTCATGACCCAGCTCGGCAGCCAACTTGCCGAGCAGGTCGATCGCGGCGTCGGCGATGACGGTGCCCGGCGGGAAGATCGCCGCCGCGCCCGCCTCATACAGTTCGTCGAAGTCGCCGGGCGGGATCACGCCGCCGACCACGACCATGATGTCGGGGCGTCCGACATCGGCCAGTGCCTGGCGCAGGGCCGGCACCAGCGTGAGGTGGCCCGCGGCGAGGGAGGAGACACCGACGATGTGGACGTCGTTGTCTGCTGCCTGCTGCGCCACCTCTTCGGGGGTCTGGAACAGCGGGCCCACGTCGACGTCGAAGCCGAGGTCGGCGAAGGCGGTGGCGATCACCTTCTGGCCTCGGTCGTGACCGTCCTGGCCCATCTTGGCGACGAGGATGCGGGGGCGTCGGCCTTCGGCCTCGGCGAACTCCTCGACGAGCTTGCTCGCGGCGGTGATGTTGGTGACCTTTCCGGCCTCGTCGCGGTACACACCCGACAGGGTACGGATCTCGGCCTGGTGGCGGCCGTAGACCTTCTCCAGGGCGTCGGAGATCTCGCCGACGGTGGCCTTGGCGCGGGCGGCGTCGATGGCCAGGGCGAGCAGGTTGTTCTCCATGCCGCCCTCGGTGGAGGCGGCGGCGCGGGTGAGTTCGGCCAGGGCGCGGTCGACGGCGTCCTGGTCGCGCTCGGCGCGCAGGCGCTGGAGCTTCTCGAGCTGCTCGGCGCGGACGCGGGAGTTCTCGACCTTGAGGACCTCGACGGCCTGGTCCTCTTCGACCTGGTACTTGTTCACGCCGATCACCGGCTGCTGGCCGGTGTCGATGCGGGCCTGGGTGCGGGCGGCGGCTTCCTCGATGCGCAGCTTCGGGATGCCCTCCGAAATCGCCTGCGCCATACCGCCGTGCGCCTCGATCTCGGCGATGTGCGCCCTCGCCCGTTCGGCCAGCTGGTGGGTCAGCCACTCGACGTAGTACGAGCCGCCCCAGGGGTCGGCCGGGCGGGTGGTGTTGGACTCCTGCTGGATGAGCAGCTGGGTGTTGCGGGCGATGCGGGCGGAGAAGTCCGTGGGCAGGGCCAGCGCCTCGTCGAGGGCGTTGGTGTGCAGGGACTGGGTGTGGCCCTGGGTGGCGGCCATCGCCTCGATGCAGGTGCGCGCGACATTGTTGTAGACGTCCTGGGCGGTCAGGGACCAGCCGGAGGTCTGCGAATGGGTGCGCAGGGCGAGGGATTTGGTGTTCTTGGGCTCGAACTTGGAGACCAGTTCGCTCCACAGCAGGCGGCCGGCGCGCAGCTTGGCGACCTCCATGAAGAAGTTCATGCCGATGGCCCAGAAGAACGACAGGCGGGGGGCGAACTTGTCGACCTCCATGCCCGCTTCGATGCCCGCCTTGATGTACTCCACGCCGTCGGCGAGGGTGTAGGCGAGCTCCAGGTCGGCGGTCGCGCCTGCTTCCTGGATGTGGTAGCCGGAGATGGAGATCGAGTTGAACTTCGGCATCTTCGAGCTGGTGAAGGCGAAGATGTCGGAGATGATCCGCATCGAGGGCTTGGGCGGGTAGATGTAGGTGTTGCGGACCATGAACTCTTTCAGAATGTCGTTCTGAATGGTTCCGGCCAGCTGCTCGGGCTTGACGCCCTGCTCCTCGGCGGCGACGACGTAGAGGGCCAGGATCGGCAGCACCGCGCCGTTCATGGTCATCGACACCGAGACCTGGTCCAGCGGGATGTGATCGAACAGCTGGCGCATGTCCAGGATGGAGTCGATCGCCACGCCCGCCATGCCGACGTCACCCTGCACGCGGGGGTGGTCGGAGTCGTAGCCACGGTGCGTGGCCAGGTCGAAGGCGACCGACAGGCCCTTCTGACCGGCCTGCAGGTTGCGGCGGTAGAAGGCGTTGGAGTCGGCGGCGGTGGAGAAGCCCGCGTACTGGCGGATGGTCCACGGCTGGTTGACGTACATGGTCGGGTACGGGCCGCGCACGAACGGCGCCACGCCGGGCACGCTGTCGAGCGGGTAGCCCGCTTCGACGACGGCGTCGCGGTCGGCCTTGGTGAACACCGGCGGCACATCGATGCCTTCCGGGGTCGACCAGGTCAGCTGCTCGGGCGCGTAGTTGTTGGCCTCGGCGGCGCCGCGCACGAATTCCTCGACCTGGGCGGCGTCGACCGCGGCGGCTTCGGGTTCGTGGTCGGTCAGCGGCACCTCGGCGAAGCTGCCCACCGGGCTCGCCAGGCCGCCCGGCTCTTCGACATGACTGAGGGTCATCAGGCTCCCACCTTCTCCAGCAGGTCGGACAGTGCCGCGACCGCGTCGATCTTCGCGGCGAGGAATCCGTCCGGGCGCTGCTCTCCGTCGAGCTCGGCCACGGCCTTCGCCGCGCCTGCCAGCAGCACTGTCTCCACTCCGGCGGCGCGCAGCGCTTCGACCGCCGCGCCCGCGTCCGTGCCGTAGCGCGCGTCCGAACCGCAGAGCACCGCGATCGGAGCTTGCGCTTCCTTGGCGGCGGCGGTGATGCCCTCGCCTGCCAGCGGTCCCGGGTTCACCGATTCGATGCCGCCGGAGGCGAGCAGGTTCGCGATGAACGTGACGCGCACGTTGTGTTCGGCGACCGTGCCCAGCGGCACCAGCAGCGCCTGGGGGCGGGTGCCGTTGGCGGCGAGGTACGCGTCGGAACGGTCGCGCAGCGCCTCGAAGGCCGCGCCGTAGCGGGCGATCGTTTCGGGGGTGCGGGCCCGCTCGGACAGCGGCTTCTCGGCCAGATTCGGGAACTCGTTGACGCCGGTGACCGCGAACTTGCGGTGGGCCACGTCGCTGTCGCGAGCGGCCTTGGTCGCGGCGATGGTCTCGGCGAGCTTGCCGGACTCCAACGCGGCCTCGTAGCCGCCGTCGCGCTCGAGTTCCTGCATGAATTCCCATGCCTTGGCGGCGAGTTCGGAGGTGTAGGACTCGACGTACCAGGAGCCCGCGGCCGGATCCTGCACGTGACCGAGGTGGGATTCCTCGAGCAGCAGGAGCTGGGTGTTGCGGGCCATGCGGTCGGAGAACGACTTCGAGACGCCGAGCTCGCCGGTGGGCAGCGCGGAATCGAAGGGCAGCACGGTGAGGGTGTCGGCGCCACCGACGCCCGCGCCGAAGGAGGCGAGCGTGGTGCGCAGCAGGTTCACCCAGGGGTCGCGCTTGCTCATCATGGCGGCGGAGGTGACGGCGTGCTGCGGGGCGCCGCCGGCTTCCGGGGCGCCGGAGACCTGGGCGACGCGGGCCCAGAGGGTGCGTGCGGCACGGAATTTCGCGATGGTGGCGAATTGGTCGTCGGTGGCGGCGAAGCGGAACTCGAGCTGGCCGAGCGCGTCGGCGATCTCGACACCGGCGGCGGTGAGCGCACGCAGGTAGGCCAGGCCGGCGGCCACGGAGGCGCCGAGTTCCTGGGCATCGGAGGCGCCGGCGTTGTGAAAGGCGGTGCCGTCCACGGTGATCGCGCGCACCGTCTCGGCGCGGGCGACGGCCTGCTTCGCCAGTTCGACGGTCTGGGCGAGGTCGGTGTCGGAGGCACCGGCGAAGGCACTCGTGAGCGGGCCTGCGCCGAGGCCGATTTCGATTCCGGCGCGATCCTCGACCTGGTAGGCGTCGAGCGCGCCTAACAGCTGAGCGGCCGCTTCGGTGATGTCGACACCGGCACTCAGTGCCAGCGGGGCGAGCTCGAAGAGCAGGCCGCGCACAGCGGTGGGCAGGTCGGCCACGGGCACGCCGTTCGCGCCCACGCCGAGGCGGATGGCGCTCAGGCCGTTCTCCAGCCCGGCGAGGATCTCCCGGTTGACCGCTTCGGCGTCGGCGCCGGTGAAGTCGGCGCTGACGTTCCAGCCGCGGTGCGCGTCGCGCTCGGCGTCGCGGCCGCGCACGAACGGGAACGCGCCGGGCAGCGGCGGTTCGGGGCGCTCGTCACGGCGCGTGTAGAGCGGGTTGACGGTCAGGCCGTCGTAGGTCGTCTGCGCGAGCAGTTGCTCGGGCTCGTCGGGCAGATCGGCCACGTCGACCCTGCGCGCCTTGGCGAGCACGCCCGCCACACCCTTGCGCCACGCACCGTACTGCGGCACTGCCTCCGCACCCGGAGACGGATCTGAAGCGATCGGCATAGCTTCTTCCCTCTTCCACTCGACCACGGGGCGCGCACACCCCTGTGCACCCGGAACCTGCGTTGTTCGCCCAGCTCAGCGAGCACGTAGGTTAACGAGCATTCGTCCCGTTTCCATTGATGCTAGCGGCAGCGAGACCGGCGGCTGACCTGGAGTGCCACTACCAACCGGTAACCTCTGGTGAGTGAGGGCCTTGCTCAGGAATCCGCGTATCGTCGCGCTGTTCGCCGTTCTCGGCGGGCTGTTCGTCGCCGCGCTACTGGTCCCACTGCCCACCCCGCAGCAGATCCAGGACTGGGCCGGGTCGCTCGGCGCGTGGTTCCCGCCGTTGTTCCTGCTGATCTACGCCGTCGTCGCGGTCGCGCCGATTCCCCGCACCGTCCTCACCGTCAGTTGCGGCGTGCTCTTCGGCGTGGGGGTCGGCATCCCCGTCGCCATGACCGCGACCGCCATCGCCGCGGTGCTGGCATTGCGTCTCGTGCGGGCGATGGATCGGGACCGGGTCGCCGCTCACCTCACCCATCCGAAGGTCCGCGCGATCGACGACCGGCTGCGCAGGCGCGGCTGGCTCGCGGTCGGCTCGCTGCGGCTGATCTCCTTCGCCCCGTTCTCGGTGGTCAACTACTGCTGCGCGCTGACCTCCATCCGGGTCAAGCCCTACCTGCTGGCCACCATCGTCGGTTCGGCCCCCGGGACGATCGCCACGGTGATCCTCGCCGACGCGCTCACCGGCGGCACCCACCCGGCCATGCTCGCGGTCTCGGCGATCTGCCTGTCCATCGGACTCCTCGGTCTGGTGATCGACGCCCGGTGGGAGCCGGCCGCCGAACCGACGGTGGGCGACGCGGCGATCGATGCCGCCACCGGGACGTCCCGGCGCTGAGTCCACCCGCCCACCGGCCGGTCACTCCGTCGATGATCCCGCCGCGGGGATGCGCGTCCCCCAGTCGGTGGCGATGGCGCGGCCGGTCAGTTCCGGCCGAGCTTGCGCAGCGGGAGGGCTGCGGCGAGCGCGGTCACGACGACGAAGACGAACAGGGCGGGGATCGGGTCGAGATCGGGCAGCCAGGTGAAATCGGCGGCGTAGACGGCGGCGAGCATGGTGGGTGGTGCGAACACCGCGACGACGGCGGTGAGCAGGCGCAACATGGCGCTGTGGCGCGCGCCTAGGCAGGCTGTCGCGGACTGGGCGAGGAAACGCAGCGCGTCGTGGTCGCGTTCGGCGCGGCGGGCCACCCGGTCGACGTCGGCGACCAGGACACCGACGCGGCCGCCGAGTCCGCTGGTTCGAGTCGCCAGGTCGTTGTCGAGACGGCGGGCGGCGACGGCCAGCTGGGATTGGGTTTCGCGGACGCGCGACACGATCCGTTCGATCTCGCCGAGCCGGTGGATCACCGTGCGCACGGCTGCCGCGCCCATGCCGTGACCGTGCTCGGCACCGGCCTCGGCGATCACGTCGCGCTGGGCGTTCAGCTGCCGGGCGGTGCGGTCGAGGACGCGTTCGGAGGCGGCGTTGAGCGCACCGAGCAAGGCGAAGGCGACACCGTAGGAGGACGCGGTGAGGGTGGCGTCGCCACGCATGGCCGAGATCGCGGTCTCGAACGGCGTGAACGGCTCGGCCGGTTGCAGAGTGATCAGGAATTCCGCGCCGAGGGCGAACACGATGGTCTCGCGTTCGATGGTCTCGCCTCGGCAATAGTTCACCGGTACGGGGAGATAGGTGTAGTCGCCGGGAATCGCGAGACCGGCGTCTCCGTCACGCCACGGAGTGAAGTCGACACCGAGCCGCTCGCGCAGCACGGCGGCGATGTGATCGTCGCCCGCGTGCAGCGGAATCCAGTGCATGCCAAGCGTTTCGGTGTCGAGGTTGTCGCCGAACACCTCCGCGGCGATGATCGAGGATCTGCCGCCCGCCGGGGCGGCGGACGGACAAGCGGCCATGGACGGCGCGGGCATCAGCTGCTCACCCCACTTCGGTTCGTCGGAAGACGGCGCGCGAACTCGCGCCGTTGTTCATTAGAACGGCGGCGCCGAACCCCAGTCAATCGAGGACGAGAGTATTCGGCGTCCGTTCACCCATCGTATCGATGGAATCGAATAGCGATGGGACACAACGAAAGCGAGCGGACTCCCGGCTATCGCGCGGGAGCGGACAGTTCCGCCGACGCGCTTGCGCCGATCACGGCGCTGTCGAGGAATTACCATTCTGGGGAATTGCACCGGATGCGCGATATCAGGCTCTCTCCGGATTCGGGCAACGACGGCTCATTCACCGGTTGATCGGGGCCACCGGCCACCGCTGCCCGAACTCCGAGACCTGGCGATTGCTCAGCAATCTTCCGGATGTGGGGCGCATCACCGGCGGCCCACATCGCAGCGGCTCACTGCCGGCCGTACCCCTCCGGCGGCGGGCCGTAACCCTGCGGCGGACGACCGTAGCCCTCCGGTGGGCGGCCCTGCGGCGGGGTGGGTCCCTGCGCCTGTCCGCCGTGCGGTGGCTGCGGCTGCTGGGCGTGCTGCTCCGGCGGCTTCACCATGCCCTGACCGGGCTGCCACGATTGCTGCTCGAGCTGCGGCGGGGCAGGTTGCTGGGGAGCGGACTGCTGCGGTGCGGGCGCGGGCGGCTGCGCGGCCTGGGCACGCGGAGTCGGCAGCGGATCGTCGACGGGCTTGCGCGCGGTCTCCTCCGCGGCACGCACGGCGCGTTGGATGGTGGGGTCGCTGGTCATGTCGAACCAGTCGGCCACGTCGGAGTCGTCCTCCACCTTCGGCGGGGCGACCTGCTCGGCGGGCGGTTCGTAGCGGAACACGCCGTCCTCGCCCTTGGTGCCGAAATTGCGGGCGAAGCCTTCCAGCGCCTTACCGAAATCGCTGGGTACCATCCACACCTTGTTGGCATCGCCGCGCGCGACCATCGGCAGCGTCTGCATGTACTGGTAGGCCAGCAGCTCGGGGGTCGGCTTGCCCGCCTTGATCGCGGCGAAGACCTTCTCGATGGCCTTGGCCTGGCCCTGCGCCTGCAGGTAGGCGGCGGCGCGCTCGCCTTGGGCACGCAGGATGCGGCCCTGACGCTCGCCCTCGGCGGAGAGGATGGCCGACTGCTTGGAACCCTCGGCCGCCAGGATCTGCGCTTGCTTGGCGCCCTCGGCGGTCTTGATCTGCGATTCGCGGGTGCCCTCGGCGGTGAGGATCATCGCGCGCTTCTCGCGGTCGGCCTTCATCTGCTTTTCCATCGATTCCTGGATCGACGGCGGCGGATCGATGGCCTTGAGCTCGACTCGGGCGACCCGCAGGCCCCAGCGGCCGGTGGCCTCGTCGAGTACCCCGCGCAGCTGGCTGTTGATCTGGTCGCGGGAGGTCAGGGTCTCCTCGAGCGTCATGCCGCCGACCACGTTGCGCAGCGTGGTGACGGTCAACTGCTCGACCGCGGCGATGTAGTTGCTGATCTCGTAGACCGCGGCCTGCGGGTTGGTGACCTGGAAGTAGACCACCGAATCGATCTGCAGGGTCAGGTTGTCCTGGGTGATCACCGGCTGCGGCGGGAAGGAGACCACGCGCTCACGCAGATCGACCTTGGCGCGGATGCGGTCGGCGAAGGGAATCAGGAAGGTCAGCTGACCGGACGCTGTCCGCGAATATCGGCCGAGGCGTTCGATGACCGCGGCCTCGGCCTGCGGCACGAGCGCGACCGATTTGAGCACCACCACCGCGATCAAGATCACGATGACGAGCGCGACCACCAGGAATTCCATCGTCTACGGTCCCTTCCATACGACGGCCGTCGCGCCGTCGATCATCATCACGGACACGGTCGCCCCCGGTTCGAAGACGTCCCCCACATTCATCGGTCGCGCCGTCCACACCTCGCCGCCCAGTTTCACCAGGCCCGCGGAGTCCGACACTTCCTCCAGCACTGTCGCGGTCTTGCCGGGCAGCGCGTGCACGTTGGTCAGGGTGGGCGGCGCGTTGTCGAACTTCCGGCGCAACACCGGCCGCACGCCGGCGAACAGCACCAGCGTGATCACCCCGAAGACCAGCGCGTCGACCACCACGGGAAAATCGGTGAGAGCGCTGAATCCGGCCGTGCCCAGGGCCGCGACGCCGAGCATCAGCAGTGTGAGTTCCCCGACCAGCACTTCCGCGGCAGCGAGCAACAACCCCGCCACCAGCCAAGCAATCGCTGCCACGACTTCCACTCTAGACCGCGCCCGCCGATCGCGGGTCCGACCGGAATGCCCGGTTCGGCGCCAACCGCGTCGCAGCGCCGAAAGCGGGCCCCCGGCGGGTAGTTTCGATCGGGTGAGTACGCGCGACACCCATCGCTACGGCGGCGACATCTTCGCCGGGCACGCCAGGAAGAAGAAGCGGGCTGTTCCGACGGTCGAGGCGGAACGCGATCTGGTCGTCGAGGACGCGGCCACCGGATTCTGCGGCGCCGTCGTCGGATTCGACCGCAGCTACGACGGTGAGTTCGTGAAACTCGAGGACGCGCGCGGCACGGTGCGGCTGTTCGCGATGCGGGAGGCGGCCTTCCTCATCGACGGCAGCCCGGTCACGTTGGTCCGCCCGAAACCCGCCGCGCCCGCGAAGCCCACTCGATCGGCCTCTGGCTCGACTCGGGTCGACGGGCTGCGCGCGCAGGTCGCCAAGGCCAGCCGCATCTGGGTGGAGGGCGTGCACGACGCCGCGCTGGTCGAGCGGGTGTGGGGGCACGACCTGCGGGTGGAAGGCGTGGTCGTCGAGCATCTCGAGGGCTTGGACAACCTGGCCGAGCGGCTGGTCGAGTTCGCCCCTGGACCGGGCAGGCGGGTCGGGGTGCTGGTGGATCATCTGGTGACCGGTTCCAAGGAGACCCACCTAACCACCGGGCTCGGACCGAATGTGCTGGTCACCGGCCACCCCTATATCGACGTGTGGCAGGCGGTGCGGCCCGCGGCGCTGGGTATCGAGGAATGGCCGCAGGTGCCGCGCGGCGAGGACTGGAAGACCGGCGTGTGCCGCAGGCTGGGCTGGGGCACCCCGCAGGAGGGGTGGCGGCGCGTCTACTCCTCGGTCGACTCGTTCCGCGATCTGGAATCGCCGCTCATCGGCGCGGTGGAACGACTCATCGATTTCGTCACCGAGCCGACAGATACCACGCAGTAGCCACACTCTGCCGGTGCGCGAGCGCGAACGGCTTTATGCTCGATGATTATGTGCTCTCCAAGTGCCACGCTGACGGTGTGGGCCGGCTCCTGGCTGGCCGGCAACAGTGCGCCCGACGACATCCTCGGGGCGTTGCACGCGTGGGCGCCGAGACACACCATCGCCGCAGGCGACCCGCTGACCGGCGGGCGCTCCGACCTGCCCTGGTCCTATCGCGGCGAGCCCACCGGCAGCGCGGTCATGCCGCTGCTCAAGGTGATTCGCGAGGCGATGGCGGGCGAGCGCGCCCAGGTGCGCCTGGTGCTTCCGGTGCCGGGCGATGTGCGCGGGCTGCCGACCGGCACGGTGTTCGCCGCCGATGCGCTGGAGGCGGGCGAGGGCATTCTGGCGGGCACGCCCGGAAGCGAGGGCACCGGCCTGATCCCGATCCGGGTCGACGACGACACCCTGCAGTGGACGGTCTACAGCGTCCCCGTCCCGTCGGCGCCCGGCTCGGATCTGTCGCTCGGGGAGGCCGAATACACCATGCGCGAGGCGGTTCGGGACGCCGCCGACGCGCTGATGAAACTGCACACCACCGGCGCCGGGCTCTCCGACGCGGACCCCCGTGAACTCATCGAGGCCGAACTCGCCGACTACTCGCGCCACGACTACCCGGAGTCGATTCCCTTGCGCGCCAGGCGGATTCTCGACACCGCCGACCATGTCGCGGCCATCCTCACCGTCGCCCAGCGCGAACCGGCCGCCTCCCCCACCTCGGCCAGCGCCATGAACGAGCACGAGAACCTGCTGCGCCCGCTCTGGGACGCCATCCGCGCCGCCCGGCTCGTCGCGGTGCACGCCTCGGCGCGCGGCTGAACACACGGCTCGCGTGAACCCCCGGCTCGCGCCGAACGACCGAGTGGCGCGCCGGCCACATGCAGCGGCCGGCGCGAGATAGCGCGAGCCTCGGCCTACGTGCCGAGTACGAGGGCGGGCACGGTCCCCTCGCGCGTGTGCCGGTCGTGCGCCGGTTCGGGAAGACACTGCCCCAGCCGGTTCGGGAAGACACTGCCCCAGCTCCCGGAGAGCGGCGGCGCATCCCGCCTAAGCCGAGCCCCGTCTCGATCTCGCGGGATGGGTGGCCGTGGTTTCGTCGGACGCGCACGGGTCGAAGCGGCGCCCACCCGGAGGCAGCACCGTGGCGGCCCGCTGGATCAGTGCCGTGCGGTCGCTGGAGGCCGTTGCGGCGCACAACATTTCACCGCACATGGGGTTCCGTCGTCGGTGCTGCCGTATCCGGGGACGTCGCCCAGCCGACGCGGGGCCAGCCCGTCGAGCTGTTCGCGGACCAGTTCCACGACCAGCTGCGCGAAGCGCGGATCGGTGCCGGGGGTGGCCGCGCGGGTGAAGGCCATGCCGAGTTCGGCGGCTTTGTCCTTCGCCTCGTTGTCGAGGTCCCAGATCACCTCGAGGTGGTCGGAGACGAAGCCGACCGGGCAGACCACGACCGCGTCCACGCCCTTGGCGGACAGGTCGTCGAGGTGGTCGCAGATGTCGGGCTCGAGCCAGGGCACCTGCGGCGGGCCGGAGCGGGACTGCCAGACCAGGTCGTACTCACCGAAACCCGCTGCGGCGGCGGACAATCGGGCAGCCTCGCCGACCTGGCGGGTGTAGAGGTGGCCGCCGTCGGCGGGTGGGCCCGCGGCGGCGTCGGCGCTCGTCGGCACCGAATGGGCGGTGAACACCAGCCGCGCCCGGTCGCGACGATCGGCGGGCAGTTCGGCCAGCGCGGCCCGGATCGCGTCGGCGAACGACTCGATCAGCAGCGGGTGGTCGAAGTACTGGCGGAGTTTGCGCAGGTGCGGCGCGCCCTCGCCGACCGCCGCCCTGGCCCTGCTGATGTCCTCGTGGTACTGCAGGCAGCCGGAGTATCCGCCCCATGCCGAGGTCGGGAACACCAGCGCCGAGCGCACGTCGTCCTCGGCCATGCGGGCGACCGTGTCCTCCGCCATCGGGTGCCAGTTGCGGTTGCCGAAGTACACCGGCAGGGCGATGCCCGCGGCGGCGAGTTCGCGTTCGACCGCGGCGATGATGTCGCGGTTGAGCGCGTTGATGGGAGACACCCCGCCGAAGTGCAGGTAGTGCTGCGCGACCTCTTCCAGACGTTCGCGCGGCACCCCGCGGCCCCGGGTGACGTTCTCCAGGAAGGGCATCACGTCTTCGGGACGTTCGGGGCCGCCGAAGGACAGCAGCAGCAGTGCGCCACAGGCGAACGGACGAGCGTCGGCGGCCACGATCGATCCTCTCTTCGAGCTCAGTTGGTCGCGAAGCCTTCCGGGAACCAGGTGTTGTGGCTGGCGCCGCCGTCGACGTAGACGATCGAGCCGGTGGTGGCGGGCAGCCAGTCCGACAGCAGCGCGACGATGGACTTGCCGACGGCGGTCGCGTCGTCGACGTTCCAGCCGATCGGCGAGGCGCCGTCCCAGTAGGTGTTGAGCTGGTTGAGCTTGGCGGCGTCGTCGGTGGCGGTGCCGGCGATGGCCTTGGCGGCCAGGGTCTTGATGGGGCCCGCGGCGACCAGGTTGGACCGGATCTTCTTGGCCTCGCCGACCTCGCGGGCGACGTAGCGGTTGACCGACTCCAGCGCCGCCTTGGCCACGCCCATCCAGTTGTAGTACGGCATCGAGGTGCGCGGGTCGAAGTCCATGCCGACCAGCGAACCGCCCTCGTTCATCACCGGCAGCACCGCGCGGGCCAGCGAGGCGTAGCTCCACGCGGAGATCTCGAACGCCTTGGCGGCGTCGGGGCCGGGGCCGTCCAGGAAGGGCAGCGCGTCCGGGCCCATCAGGGTGCGCGGCGCGAACGCGATCGAGTGCAGCGCGCCGTCGAGGCCCTCGGGCGCCAGCTCGCGGATCTTGTCGGCCAGACCGGCCAGATCCTCTTCGTTGGTGATGTCGAGGCCGATGGCGGGCGGGACCTCCTGGGGCAGCCGCTTGGCGATGCGGTCGATGAGCCGCAGCCGCTCCGGGATACCGGTGATGAGCACCTTCGCACCCTGTTCCTGTGCGATCGCGGCCGCGCGGAACGCGATCGAGGCATCGGTGATGATGCCGGTGACGAGGATGGTCTTGCCTTCGAGCAGTCCGCCCATGAGTTCCTGGTTCTCCCTGATGTCTAGTGTGCGTTGCCGCGGGCCAGCGAAATCTTAGTGCCCCATACCCATTCCGCCGTCGACCGGGATGATCGCGCCACTGATGTAGGTGGCGTCGTCGGAGGCGAGGAAGCTGATGGCCGCGGCCACTTCTTCCGGCTTTCCGGTGCGGCCGAGCGGAATGGCCTGCTTGGCCATCTCGATGTACTTGTCGTCCATCTCCGCGGTCATGTCGGTGTCGATGAAACCGGGGGCCACGACGTTGGCGGTGATGTTGCGGGTGCCGATCTCCCTGGCGATCGAGCGGGCCATGCCGATCAGGCCCGCCTTGGACGCCGCGTAGTTCACCTGGCCGGGCACGCCCGACATGGCCACCACCGAACCGAGGAAGATCATCCGGCCGAACTTGGCGCGCTGCATGTCCTTGGTGGCGCGCTTGGCGCAACGGAACGCGCCGGTCAGGTTGGCGTCGAGCACCGAGGTGAACTGCTCCTCCGACAGCCGCATGAGCAGCATGTTGTCGGTGATGCCGGCGTTGGCCACCAGCACCTCCACCGGGCCCTGGCGCTCCTCGACCTCGCTGAACGCCCGGTCGACGGAGGCGGTGTCGGTGACGTCGCACTTGACGCCGAAGAGCCCTTCCGGCGCACCCGAACCGCGATGGGTGACGGCCACCTTGTGACCGTCGGCCGAGAGCCGCCGGGCGACCGCGAGGCCGATGCCCCGATTGCCGCCGGTCACCAGAACCGATCGAGGTGTGAGGTTGGTCATGGAGGTAAACCTATCTGCTCGGGTTCCGGTGTCGGCGCCCGGGCGGGCGACCTTGTGGAAACCGACAATCAGACGGCGCTACGGCAGGCGTTGGCGATAGAGCAGACCGGTGACGATGCCCGCGGCGACCAGCAGCATGCCCAGCAGCAACCACGGCCGGCTGGCGTCGCCGCGGGTGGTCTCGTAGCCGATCTGCTCCTCGAGGGTGTCGTAGACGGCGGTCAGTTCCTCGAGGCTGGAGGCGGTGTAGAACTCCCCGCCCGACAGCTTGGCGATCTCGCGCAGCGAGTCGTTGTCGACCGGGACCTTGACCCGCTGCGAACCCTGCCCGTCCTGATCGGGGATCTCCACCGCCCCCCAGTCGGTGCCGAAGGAGATGGTCGAAACCGGGATGCCCTTGTTCTTGGCCAGGCGGGCCGCGGTGAAGGCGTGCCTGGGGTTGTCGACGTCCTTGTCGTCGGGCACGGTCTGCTTGCCGTCCGACATCAGCACGATGCGCGCGGGCGGGGGGGTCTCCGCGCCGCCGAGCACGGTGGCCAGCGTCTCGATCGACTGCAGCGCGGTCAGGATGCCCTCACCGGTGGCGGTGCGCTCGGCCAGCTTGATGTTGCCGATGGCGGCCTTGGCGGCTTCCCGGTTGGTGGTCGGCGACTGCATCACCGAGGCGGTGCCCGCGAAGGTCACGAAACCCAGGTTGATGCCCTGGGTGAGGCCGTCGACGAACTCCTTGCCCGCCTGCTGGGCCACCGAGAGCCGGTTCGGCGGTACGTCGGTGGCCTCCATGGACAGCGAAACGTCCATCACCAGAACGACTGTCGCGCGATTGCGCGGCACCTTCTGCACCGAGGTCGGTCCGGCCGCGGCGATGGTCAGGAAGATCAGGCCGACCAGCATGAGCGCGATCGGCACGTGCCGCATCGGCGATGGCCGTGCGGGCGCGACCTTCTCCAGCAGCTCCATATTGCTGAAGCGCAGCATCTGGCGGTGCCTGGACCGCTGCACCAGGACGTAGCCGAGCGCGATGAGCGCGACGACGACCAGGAAACCGAGCCAGATCAGCGCGGTGAAATGCGAAATACTCACTGACGAGGCACCCGCCCGGTCGAGGCGCCCAAGCTGTGGCGCCGGGTGGACACGAACCGGACCACGTCGGCGATCCAGTCGCGATCGGTCTGCAAGCTCATCACCGGCGCGCCGCAACTGCGCAACGCCTGCGCCACCTGTTCGCGGTGGCGCATCGCGGCGGCATGGAAGTCGGCGCGCAGGGTGGGGGTGACGCTGAATTCGCGGGTGCGGCCGGTCTCGGGATCGTGCAGCACCACATCGCCCACGTCGGGCAGATCCATGTCGCGCGGGTCGAGTACCTCCACCGCGAGCAGGTCGTGGCGAGCGGAGATCGCGCGCAGCGACCGCTGCCAATCGATCTCGCCGAGGAAGTCGCTGATGACGACCGCGAGCCCGCGTTTGCGCTGCGGACGGCGCAGCGATTCGATGGCGCCGCGCAGGTCGCCGCGCACGCCGTCGCGGGCGTGCGGGGTGGTGGCGATCGAGCGCAGCAGCGTCTGGGCGTGGACGCGCCCGCTGCGCGCCGGTATGCGCACCAGTTGCTCGCCGGTGGCCACGACAGCGCCGATCCGGTTGCCACCGCCGCTGGTCAGATGTGTGACGGCGGCCGCGGCGGCGATCGCCAGGTCGCGCTTCTGACAGGCGGCGGTGCCGAAGTCGAGGCTGGCCGACAGGTCGATCACCATCCACGTCTCCAGCTCGCGGTCGGCGATCATCTGCCGCACGTGCGGATGGGTGGTGCGCGCGGTGACCGACCAATCCATCTGGCGCACATCGTCGCCCGGCTGGTAGAGCCGGGACTCCCCCGGCTCGGAACCGGGGCCGGGGATGAGGCCGAGATGGTCGCCGTGCAGTACGCCGTCGAGACGGCGGCGCACGGTCAGCTCCAGGGTCTTCAGTGCCGCGGCCAGGCGCGCGTCGGTGAGCTCGCCCGCGCGGAAAGAGGGCGGCGCATGCGATGACATGGTCACGCCGCGATCACTTGGACGGGGTGTTCGCGGCCGGGTTGTTCGCGGCCGGGGCGGGCGCGGCCTGCGCCTGTGCACCCTGGGCCGGACCCTGCTGCGCCTGCTGCGCGGGCGGCTGCGGGATCTGCTGCTGTTGCTGCGGGCCGGGGACCGCCTGCGGCGCGACCTGCGGCATGCCGACGGTCTGCAGGACCCGCTTGATCACGTCCTCCGGGCTGATCTCGTCGGCCAGCGCGTCGTAGGACAGCACCAGGCGGTGCCGCAGCACGTCCGGGATCACTTCGACCACGTCCTGGGGCACCACGTAATCGCGACCCCGGATCAGCGCGACCGCGCGGGCCGCGGCGATGATGCCGAGGCTGGCGCGCGGCGAGGCGCCGTAGGCGATCCAGTTGGCGACATCGGTCATGCCGAAGTCCTGCGGCTTGCGGGTCGCGGCGATCACGCGGACCACATAGTCGACGAGGGCGTGGTGCACGAAGGTGTTCGCGGCGACCTTCTGCAGGCGGATCAGCTCTTCGGGATCGAGGATCCGCCTGGCCTCCGGCGGGGTGACGCCCATCCGGTAGATGATCTCGCGCTCCTCCTCCACCGAGGGGTAGTCCACGACGACCTTGAACAGGAAGCGGTCGCGCTGCGCCTCGGGCAGCGGGTACACGCCTTCGCTCTCGATCGGGTTCTGGGTCGCCATGACCAGGAACGGATCGGGCATCGGGTAGGTCGTGCCACCGATGGAGACGTGTCGCTCGGCCATCACCTCGAGCAGCGCGGACTGCACCTTGGCGGGCGCGCGGTTGATCTCGTCGGCGAGCACGAAGTTCGCGACCACCGGGCCGAGCTCGGTGTCGAACTCCTCGCGGCCCTGGCGGTAGATGCGGGTACCGATGAGGTCGGTGGGCACCAGGTCGGGGGTGAACTGCACGCGGGAGAACGAGCCGCCGACGACCGTGGCGAAGGTCTCCACCGCCAGCGTCTTGGCGATACCCGGCACGCCTTCGAGGAGAACGTGGCCACGGGCGAGCACGCCGACGAGCAGCCGCTCCACGAGCCGGTCCTGGCCCACGATGACCCTTTTGACCTCGTAGATCGCCTTCTCGAGAAGCTGGACGTCACGCTCCAGGGCGCCGTCGGCGTTCGACCCCGTCGAACTGGACACAGCCTCCGGCTTCTCCTTTGCCAGATTCGCCCCACTCACGCTGTCCGTCGAAGTCACCAACATCCCCGCTTTCGCCTCGGTCTAGTGCGTGCGGCACCAACTATTCCAGGTAATCGCCCTCTGTGCCGCAACCGGCTGGCGCCAAGGCCCGAATTCGCCGCTCCCCCCTGGGGCGGACGGCTGCGGGAAGCGTACGAAAACCTCGCGAGGACTACCGGCGGGATACCGGAAAAGGGCAGGTGGACAAGGTTTCAGGAGATGATGCGGACCGCGTAGGGCATGATGCCGTCCTCGCGCACCGGCGACACCTTCACGACGTCGCCGGATTGCGGTGCCTCCACCATTTTCCCGTTGCCCAGATACAGGGCGACGTGCTGACTGCCGCCCGGACCCCAGAACAGCATGTCGCCGCGCGCTTTTTCGGAGAGCGGGACGCGGGTGCCCGCGTTGTACTGATAGCCGCTGTAGTGCGGCAGCGAGACGCCGATACCGGCGAAGGCGTAGAGCATCAGGCCCGAGCAGTCGAAACCGACCTTGTTGTAGTCGCCGTAGCTGTCGGCCACGCCGCCGTCGCGGATGCCCAGAGTCGGGCCGTCCTCGTCGCCGCCGCCCCAGGCGTAGGTGACGCCCAGCTGCGACATGGCGCGGTCGACCACGATCTCCACCGCCTGCGAACCGCGCACCGACGGGCTGCTCGGGGAGGGCTTCGCCTTCTTCTTCGGCGCCGGGGTGTTCTCCAGTTCGGTGTGCGGGCGTTTCCCCTCGCCCAGTTGCGCGGCGCGTTCCCTGGCGGCCAGGTCGGCGGCGGCGCGGGCCGCGGCTTCGGCGGCCGCGGTGAGCAAGGCTTGGGCCTCCTCGGCCAGGCGTTGCCGGTTCCAGTCCTGGTAGACCTCGCGCTGGGTGTGCAGCCCCTGCACGGTGGCGCGGGCCGCGTCGAGTCTGGCCTGGGCCGCGTCTCGTTCGCGGAGCAGGCCATCGCGGCGGGCGGTCTCGCCGGCGAGCGCGGACGTGGCAGCGGCCACCGCGTTCTCGGCGGCGACCTTCAGGTGTTCGGCTTCCGCGGCGGCCGTGTCGGCCTGTGATTTCGCCTCGCGGGCTTCGGAATTGCGATTGCCGAGTTCGATCTGGGCGCGGCGCAGGGTGTCGAGCACCTGCTGCTGATTCTTCGACACCAGGCCGATCACCTCGGCGCGGTCGATCGCGCCGGTCGGGGTGGCGGCGGTCAGGTGAGTAATCAGCGAACCCGAGGTCGGACGGGTGTAGGCGGCGGTGGCGAAGTCGTCGAAGCCGTGGCGGGCGCGGGCGACCTCCGCACCCGCGACGGACAGGTCGGCCTGAGTGGCCGCCACGTGCGCGGCGGCGGCATCGGCCGCCTCGCGCGCCAGGTGCAGGTCCACGAGCGCCTTGTTGACCTCTTCGCGGCGGGTGGCGACCTCGTCGTCGAGCTGACGCAATTGCTGGTCGACCGCCGCCACTTCGTTGATGAGGGTGCCGACCGCGCCGACCCCGGCATCCACCTGTGCGCCCGCTTGCGCGATCTGACCGTCGCTGGGATTCGGTGGCGGAGGCGGCACAGCCACGCCGGCGCCGGCCGTCAGCACCAACGCCGCGCACACCAGCAACCCGAGAGCGATCAACCATCTCGATCGCTGACCGGCCCCATGGCTCCTGCGCATCGCACCTCCAAGGACTCGAGTCGGGCATCGCCACACGAGCCCCACCGGGGAACACACTGCTCATCCGTCGGCGGATAACTCTGTTACCTCGTGTTCCCCATCGGGGACCATTCGAACCGTACGACACTTTATGGCCCCCGCGAAACTCCAGTCACAGAACTACAGCCGCGTAATTCGTCGATTGCCATAGATTCGCTGTACATCCGGTCGGATTTGCTGGAAATAAACAGACCGGACGTCATGGAAACTCCACATGGAAGCAACCGCGGTCGCCCGGCGGTATCGCCGGGACGGAGGTGGCGCGCTGCCGGACCCACGAGAGCCCCCCTGCACGCAACGACAACGGGCCGCGCCATGTGGCGCGGCCCGGAGGTCGGTGGAGAACTCGGTCGGCGAGTGCGTCAGGCCGAGGTGGCGCGTTGGCGCTCGGCGGCTTCGGCCGCCGCGCGGCGCGATTTGATGTATGCCAGGCCCGCGACGGCGACGACGGTGCCACCGAGCAGTACGCCGGTGACCGCGGTCCAGGAGACCGCCTCGGGCTCGGAGATCCGGTCGACGAAGATACCGGCGGCGGTCACCGAATCGCCCTGCTTGCTCTTTGCCGCGTCCTCGGCCCACTCCAGGCGCACGCGGCTGATGGTGTCGCTGTAGGTGCCCACCCAGTCGTCACTGAAGACGACCACGGTTCCGTGCTCAGACCCGGCCACCTCGGTGGCCAGGTCCCGTAGATTGGAGTCGTGGCCTGGATTCCCGGGAATGACCACGATGCTCAGCGGGATGCCATCGGCTCGCGCTTCGGCCACGATCGCCTCGAGCTCGGACTGGTCACGGCCCTCCGGCGTCGCCACGTGATTGTCGGCGACATCGGCCTTGATCGCCCGCAGCGCATCCTCGTCGATGGTGGGCGGCAGGCCCGCGGTGAGCGGGAAGAAAACCGAGGTGTGCGAGGGAGCCATCTTCCATCCGGTCTGTGCAGCCACGCCGACGGGCGCGACGGCGGGCATCCAACACTGCAAGGCGAGCTGTCATCAACTCGAGAGCACAGTACGCCACCCGGTCGCGAGCTGTTCGCTCGTGCCACGCCGAGCCGACCCCGGACATTTCACAGGACAAGCGTACTGTTAGAGTTGTGTCGCGAGGAACCGGCGCTCCCAGCGGCCGGGGAACCTCCACAGACTCGGGTCACCGGCACAGCCCCGCCGGTGCCCCACCCTCACCGACGAGCGGAGCTGAAGTGACGACAAGTATCGATACTTTCGGCGCCAAGGGCACCCTCGAGGTCGGAAGCAACTCCTACGAGATCTTCCGCCTCTCCGCCGTGCCCGGCACCGAGAAACTCCCCTACGCACTGAAGGTCCTCGCGGAGAACCTGCTCCGTACCGAGGACGGCGCGAACATCACCGCCGACCACATCCGAGCCATCGCCAACTGGGATCCGTCCGCGGAACCGGACACCGAGATCCAGTTCACCCCGGCGCGCGTGATCATGCAGGACTTCACCGGCGTGCCCTGTGTGGTCGACCTCGCCACCATGCGTGAGGCCGTCACCGCCCTCGGCGGCGACCCGAACAAGGTCAACCCGCTCTCCCCCGCCGACATGGTCATCGACCACTCGGTCATCCTGGACGTCTTCGGCCGCGCCGACGCCCTCGAGCGCAATGTCGACCTCGAGTACCAGCGCAACGGTGAGCGCTACCAATTCCTGCGCTGGGGCCAGGGCGCCTTCGACGACTTCAAGGTCGTCCCCCCGGGCATGGGCATCGTGCACCAGGTCAACATCGAGTACCTGGCCCCGACCGTCATGGTCCGCAACGGCCAGGCCTACCCGGACACCTGCGTCGGCACCGACTCGCACACCACCATGGTCAACGGCCTGGGCGTGCTGGGCTGGGGCGTCGGCGGCATCGAGGCCGAGGCCGCCATGCTGGGCCAGCCGGTCTCCATGCTGATCCCGCGCGTGGTCGGCTTCAAGCTCACCGGTGAGATCAACCCGGGCGTGACCGCGACCGACGTCGTGCTCACCGTCACCGACATGCTGCGCAAGCACGGCGTGGTCGGCAAGTTCGTCGAGTTCTACGGCGCCGGCGTCGCCGAGGTCCCGCTGGCCAACCGCGCCACCCTGGGCAACATGAGCCCCGAGTTCGGCTCGACCGCCGCGATCTTCCCGATCGACGCCGAGACCATCAACTACCTGCGCCTGACCGGCCGCAGCGATGAGCAGCTCGCGCTCGTCGAGGCGTACGCCAAGGAACAGGGCATGTGGCACGACGCCGATCACGAGCCGGAGTACTCCGAGTACCTCGAACTCGATCTGAGCACCGTGGTGCCCTCGATCGCCGGCCCCAAGCGCCCGCAGGACCGGATCCTGCTCAGCGAGTCGAAGACCGCTTTCCGCAAGGACATCTGCAACTACGTCAGCGACACGGTCGGCTACCCCGAGGCCGCGACCCCGCACTCGAAGCTGGACGAGGCCGTCGAGGAGTCCTTCCCGGCCAGCGATCCGGCGGTGCTGTCCTTCGCCGACGACGACGCGGTCAGCTTCTCCGCCGCCAACGGCGCCGAGGGCCGTCCGAGCAAGCCGGTCAAGGTGGTCTCCGCGGAGCGCGGCGAGTTCGTGCTCGACCACGGCGCGGTCGTGGTCGCGGGCATCACCTCCTGCACCAACACCTCCAACCCGTCGGTCATGATCGGCGCGGCGCTGCTGGCTCGCAACGCGGTGGAGAAGGGCCTGACCTCCAAGCCGTGGGTGAAGACCAACATGGCGCCCGGCTCGCAGGTCGTCGCCGACTACTACGAGAAGGCCGGCCTGTGGCCGTACCTGGAGAAGCTGGGCTTCTACCTGGGCGGTTTCGGCTGCACCACCTGCATCGGCAACACCGGTCCGCTGCCGGAGGAGATCTCCGCGGCGATCAACGACAACGACCTGTCGGTCACCGCGGTGCTCTCGGGCAACCGCAACTTCGAGGGTCGCATCTCCCCCGACGTGAAGATGAACTACCTGGCCTCCCCGCCGCTGGTCATCGCCTACGCGCTCGCGGGCACCATGGACTTCGATTTCGAGACCGACCCGCTGGGCCAGGACACCGACGGCAACGACGTCTTCCTTAAGGACATCTGGCCCTCGGCGCAGGAGATCGACGACACCATCAAGGCGACCATCAGCCAGGACATGTTCCGCAAGTCCTACGCCGAGGTCTTCAAGGGCGACCACCGCTGGCAGAACCTGGAGACCCCGGAGGGCGACACCTTCGCCTGGGATCCGAACTCCACCTACGTCCGCAAGGCGCCGTACTTCGACGGCATGACGATGGAGACTACTCCGGTCGAGGACATCAAGGGCGCGCGCGTGCTGGCGCTGCTGGGTGACTCGGTCACCACCGACCACATCAGCCCGGCCGGTCCGATCAAGCCGGGCACCCCGGCCGCGCAGTACCTGGACTCGCACGGCGTCGAGCGCAAGGACTACAACTCCCTGGGTTCGCGTCGCGGCAACCACGAGGTGATGATCCGCGGCACCTTCGCCAACATCCGGCTGCGCAACCAGCTGCTCGACGACGTCTCGGGTGGTTACACCCGCGACTTCACCCAGGAGGGCGGCCCGCAGGCGTTCATCTACGACGCCTCGCAGAACTACCAGGCCGCGGGCATCCCGCTGGTCGTGCTGGGCGGCAAGGAATACGGTTCGGGCTCCTCGCGCGACTGGGCCGCCAAGGGCACCCGCCTGCTGGGCGTGAAGGCCGTGATCACCGAGTCCTTCGAGCGCATCCATCGCTCGAACCTCATCGGCATGGGCGTCGTCCCGCTGCAGTTCCCGGCGGGCGAGTCGGCCAAGTCGCTCGGCCTGGACGGCACCGAGATCTTCGACATCGAGGGCATCACCAAGCTGAACGAGGGTGTCACCCCGAAGACACTGAAGGTCACCGCCACCAAGGAGAGCGGCGAGAAGATCACCTTCGACGCCGTGGTCCGCATCGACACCCCCGGCGAGGCGGACTACTACCGCAACGGCGGCATCCTGCAGTACGTGCTGCGCAACATGATTCGCGGCTGAGTGCGCGTATCGACGACGATGTCACCCGTGGCCGCGCCATAGGTGACATCACCGGAGGACAGGCGGGTCCGCGCACCGGCTCATCGCGAGCCGGTGCGCGGACCTCGCCACTTCCACGTATCCAGCTATCCGCGGCGTCGTGTTCTGCCGCTTTCGTGTACCGCCGAGGAGGAGCCCGCCCCATGCCCAAGGTCAGCGATGACCACCTCGCCGCGCGGCGCAGCCAGATCCTCGACGGAGCGCGACGCTGCTTCGCCGAATACGGCTACGACGGTGCGACCGTGCGTCGCCTCGAAGAGCGGATCGGACTCTCGCGCGGCGCGATCTTCCATCATTTCCGCGACAAGGACGCGCTGTTCCTGGCCTTGGCCCAGGAGGACGCCGAGCGGATGGCCGATGTGGCCGCCAATCAGGGCATCGTGCAGGTCATGCGCGACATGCTCGCCGATCCCGAGCAGTTCAACTGGCTGGGCACGCGGCTCGAGATCGCGCGCAGGCTGCGCACCGACCCCGAGTTCCGGGCCGGCTGGACCCAGCGTTCGGCGGAACTGACCGCGGCCACCCTGGCCCGCCTGGAACGCCGCAAGGCGGCCGGGGCGCTGCGCGACGACGTGCCCACCGACGTGCTGCTCGGGTACCTCGATCTCGTGCTCGACGGGCTGATCGCGCGGATCGCCTCCGGGCACACCAACGAGAACCTTTCCGCGGTACTCGATCTCGTCGAGGCGTCGGTCCGCCGCAAGGACTGAGCGCGCAGCCGCCGGTGGGTGCGTCCGCGTCGCGAGCCGAGGCACCCACCGGTCCGGACCGCACCGGGCATCCCCCGGCAACCCGCCGGGACCGGCCCCGCCGGAAGTAGCTGAACAGTCGCTGACCATCGGTACGCTGGACACCGAAATTCGCTCGGTCCGAGCTGGTTCCCGCACCGTGATCGGTTTGCCGACCGGGCGTAATTACGCTGAACCGGGCCGCCACGCCGGGCCGCGACGGTATCATTCGAAGCGCATTCGCCACGCCGTGGCAAATCACGAGCAGACGCGACATGAGCAGACGCGACACGAGCAGACGCGACACGATCGGAGAGCAAGCCACCCATGGGCCCCGCAACCGTCCGTCCCACGGACCGCGGCAGCATTCGCGGCGGCGTGGAATGAACGGGTCCGGGCGCATGCCCGCTCGCCGCGATTCGGTGCTCATCGTCTGCGACTCCGCCGATCCGCACGCGGCCGCCGTGGCCGAGATGGTGCGAGAAGTGCACGGACTCGACGTGATCCGGTTCGACCCGAGCGACTATCCGCGCACCTACGGCAGCTTCCGGGTCGACCGGCTCGGCACGGCGCGCGCGTTGACCCAGACCATCGGCTTGGACCAGGTCCGCTCGGTGTGGTGGCGGCCGCCCGCGCCGAGCCGTTCCGCACAGGTGCCCGGCGTCGACAGCGACTTCGAGCCCGACGCCTGCGACAGCTTCCTCGAGGGCATGCTGTGGTCGATCCCGGCGCACTGGGTCAACGACCCCGGCGCCGACCGCACGGCGAGCAGGCGGATCGTGCAGTGGGAGACCGCGGTGCGCGCCGGGCTTCGGGTGCCGGAGACGCTGGTGACCAACGATCCGGACGAAGCCCACAGTTTCACCGAATCACGTCCCGGCCCTGTGGTTTTCAAGCGCGACGGCACTCACCGGCAGGCTTGCGCGCAGGCCAGGATCGTCGGGCGCGACAGCCTCGTGCGGATGTCGGACATCCGTCGTGCGCCCGCCGCGTTCCAGGACTACGTGCAGGCCGAATGCGAACTGCGCGTGGTGTGGGTGGACGGCGTCGAATGGACCGTGCGCATCGATGCGGCGCCGGGCGTCGAGCGACTGGTGGATCGGCCCCGCGATTCGGTGACCTTCGGGGTGGCCACCCTGCCCGCCTCGGTCAGCAAGTCGATGTCCACCCTGATGGGCGCGCTGGGACTGGGCTTCGGCGTGCTGGACCTGCGCATCGGCCTCGACGGCGAGTACTACTTCCTGGAGGTCGACCCGCGCGGCCGATTCGACCACCTCGCCGCCGCGACCGGGCTGCCGATCTTCCGCAGCATGGCCGACCTGCTGGCCGACGACGAGATGGTGACCGGCCGCTGACGCCTGCCGGCGCCGCCGGCTACTTGTCGGCGCTCTTGCGGCGGTTCGCACCGCCTCGGCTGCGCAACTGCACGTGCGATTCCACCAGCACATTGTGGATGAACCCGTAGGAACGCCCGGTGGACCGCGCCAGGGAGCGAATGCTCGCCCCCGCTTCGTATTGCTTCTTCAACTGGTTCTGCAGACGGTCACGAGATTTTCCCGTGACGCGGGTGCCCTTGCTCAATCCGGTTTTCGTGACCGTCCCGCCCTTGTTCTGGCCGGCGGTGGATCTGTTCTGTGTGGGCCTGTCGCTCATGGCTTCCTCCGAGTCGCCGAGCAGCGCGTCATTCCAGGCTAAGCACTCATCAGGAAACGATCAACGAAATGTTGTGACCGAACTCACGCGAGCTGAATCAATTCCAGATACTCGGCCGACCAGTGGTCCTCGGTGCCGTCGGGAAGCAGGATGACCCGCTCCGGCGACAGCGCCTCCGCCGCGCCCGGATCGTGGGTGACCAGAACGACCGCGCCCGCGTAGGTGCGCAGCGCGTCGAGCACCTGTTCACGCGAGACCGGGTCCAGGTTGTTGGTGGGCTCGTCGAGCAGCAGCACATTGGCCGCCGAGGAAACCAGACCGGCCAGCGCCAGACGGGTCTTCTCACCGCCGGACAGTGTGCCCGCCGGCTGGTCCAGCTGCGGACCGGTGAACATGAACGCACCCAGCAAGCCGCGAAGTTCCTGCTCACCGGCATCCGGAGCGGCGTGGCGGATGTTCTCCCAGACCGTCGCGTTGTCGTCGAGGGTGTCGTGCTCCTGGGCGAAATAGCCGATCTTGAGGCCGTGGCCGGGCACCAGTCCGCCCGCGCTCGGCTGCTCCACACCGGCCAGCAGGCGCAGCAGCGTCGTCTTGCCCGCACCGTTGAGGCCGAGCACCACGACCCGGCTGCCGCGGTCGATGGCCAGGTCGACACCGGTGAAGATTTCCAGCGAGCCGTACATCTTGGTGAGGTTCTCGGCCATCAGCGGCGTCTTGCCGCACGTCGCGGGTTCAGGGAACTTGATCCGCGCCACCTTGTCGGCCACGCGCACGTCGTCGAGCTCGCCGAGAAGTCGTTCAGCCCGCTTGACCATGTTCTGCGCGGCAACGGCTTTCGTGGCTTTCGCGCCGAGTTTGGCAGCCTGGGCCTTCAGTGCCGAGGCCTTCTTCTCGGCATTGGCACGCTCCCGGCGGCGGCGCTGCTCGTCGGTGGCACGGGCGTCGAGGTACTTCTTCCAGCCCATGTTGTAGACATCGGCCTCGCCGCGCACGGCGTCGAGGAACCACACCTTGTTGACCACGGCCTCGAGCAATTCGACGTCGTGGCTGATGACGATCAGGCCGCCGTCGTGGCTCTGCAGGAAGCCGCGCAGCCAGGTGATCGAGTCGGCGTCGAGGTGGTTGGTGGGCTCGTCGAGCAGCAGGATGCGGTCCGAGCGCCCGCCGCTGCCGTCCGAGGCCGAGAACAGGATGCGGGCGAGCTCGATGCGGCGGCGCTGACCGCCGGAGAGGGTGCGCAGCGGCTGGCCGAGCACCCGGTCGGGCAGGCCGAGGCTGTGGCAGATACGCGCGGCTTCGCTTTCGGCGACGTAACCGCCCAGCGCCGAGAACCGGTCCTCGAGCCTGCCGTACTTGCGAACCGCCTTCTCACGCTCGTTCTCGTCGGCCACCTCGGCCATCAGCGCCTGCTGCTTCTCCATGTCGCGGATCAGCGTGTCGAGTCCGCGCGCGGACAGCACCCGATCGCGGGCGAGCACGTCGAGATTGCCTTCGCGGGGGTCCTGCGGCAGGTAGCCGATCTCGGTGGAGCGCAGGATCTTTCCGGCGTAGGGCTCGCCCTCGCCCGCGAGGATGCGCAGAGTGGTGGTCTTGCCCGCGCCGTTGCGCCCGACCAGGCCGATCCGGTCGCCCGCCTGCACGCGCAACGCCGGACCCGGCGCCGAGAGCAGGGTACGGACGCCGGCCCGGACCTCGAGATCGGTCGCGGTGATCACAGATGTGCTCCTCTGGGAAAGTGCGGGGTGGCGACGGTGAAGGTGTCCTGCAGGCCGCAGTGTAAGTACTCGGCCGACACGCCAACCACCGATTTTACCTGTACCCGCGCGCCACGCCGCCGCCGAGGAGCCCGGTGTGACCGTGATAACCGGTAGGAAGGGCGCTTCGGTAGCGTGCGGTGTCATGAGTACCGATCTGTTGGGCAAGAGCGCGCTGGTCACCGGCGCGAGCCGGGGTATCGGCAAGGCGGCCGCCGCCGAACTGCTGCGACGCGGCGCGAACGTGCTGATCACCGCTCGCAAACTCGAGCCGCTCGAACAGGCCGCCGAGGAGCTGCGGGCCCTCGGGCATCAGGGTGAGGTGGCCGTCATCGCGGGCAACTCCGGTGACGAGCAGGCACGGGCCGAGGCGGTCTCCCGCGCGGTCACCGAGTTCGGCTCGCTGGACATCCTGATCAACAACACCGGCATCAACCCGGTCTTCGGGCCGCTGATGGACGCCGACCTCGACGCCGTGCGCAAGATCTTCGACGTCAACGTGGTCGCCGCACTCGGCTACGCCCAGCAGGCCTACAAGGCATGGATGGGTGAGCACGGCGGGGCGATCGTCAATGTCGCCAGTGTCGCGGGTCTGCGCTCGACCGGGGTCATCGCCGCCTACGGCGCGTCCAAGGCGGCGCTGATCCGCCTGACCGAGGAACTGGCCTGGCAGCTCGGCCCGAAGATCCGCGTCAACGCGGTCGCGCCCGGCGTGGTCAAGACCAAGTTCGCCGACGCGCTGTACTCCGCCGACGAGGAGCGCGCCGCGAGCGCCTATCCGATGAAGCGGCTGGGCACCCCCGAGGACGTCGCGCGCCTGATCGCCTTCCTGGCCTCCGAGGAGGCCGCCTGGATCACCGGCGAGACGGTCCGCGTCGACGGCGGCCTGCTGGCCACCGGCGGGCTCTGAGACATGCGGCACCCGTGGGCACGGCGCCGGTGAACAGCGCCGACGTCGTCGTCTGCGGGCTCGGCCCGGCCGGCCGGGCTCTGGCGCACCGCTGCCTGGCGCGCGGCCTGCGGGTGACCGTGGTCGATCCCGCCCCGCACCGGCGCTGGCGGGCGACCTACGCGGTGTGGGCCGACGAACTGCCCGGCTGGCTCGACGAGGGCGTGGTGGCGGCGCGGATCGAGCATCCGGTGGCGTGGGGGTATGAGCGGCATGTGCTCGACAGGACGTACTCCGTCCTCGACACCGGCGTGTTGCAGGACTCGCTGAGCATCGAGGGAGCCGAAGTCGTCGCCGAGCGCGCGACCCACCTGACCGGCCACACCCTGGCCACCGCGAGCGGCAGGCAGTTACGCGCCGACCGGGTGATCGACGCGCGCGGACTGACGCGCGCGCCGCGACGGGCGGAGCAGACCGCCTACGGCGTCGTCGTGACGAAAGCGTTCGACCGGGACGACGCGACACTGTTCATGGACTGGCGTGCCGACAACGGGGCCGAGTCCGCAGCCCCGCGTTCGTTCCTGTACGTCGTGCCGTTGGGCGCGGGCGCAACCCTGTTCGAGGAGACCTGCCTGGCCGGGCGTCCGGCCCTCGGGCTCCGCGATTTGCGTGCGCGACTCGAGCACCGGCTGGCCGCGCGTGGCATCCCGCTCGACGGCAGCGAATCCGTCGAGCGGGTCCGTTTTCCGGTGGAGGGCGGCAGGCCGGGCGCGCATCGGTTCGGCGCGGCAGGCGGCTTCCTGCATCCGGCCACCGGTTACAGCGTCGCGGCCTCGTTGAGCGCCGCCGACGAGTTCGCCGACGGCGGTCCCGCCCGGCTCGGCCGGGTGCGCGCGGTGCACGCGCTCCGGGCCGCCGGGCTACGAGCGCTGCTGGCCCTGCCGCCCGCCGATATGCCGCTGTTCTTCGACGCCTTCTTCACCCTGCCCACGCATCTGCAACGCGCGTATTTGTCCGGCCGGGACGACCCGTACGGCGTCGCCGAGGCCATGTGGTCCCTGTTTCCCGTCATTCCGCCCCGGTTGCGCGCCCGAATCGCCGCCGCTACCTGCGGTTTCACGTTTCGGTCCCGGATGCCGACCGGATCGTCGAAGATGGAGTGATGGCACGGGCTATCTGGAAAGGCTCGATTGCGTTCGGGCTGGTCAACGTCCCGGTGAAGGCGTACACCGCCACCGAGGACCACGACATCAGGTTCCACCAGGTGCACGCGAAGGACGGCGGGCGCATCAAGTACCAGCGCGTGTGCACCGTCGACGGCGAACCCGTGGACTACGTCGACATCGCCAAGGCCTACGAGTCACCGGAGGGCGAGACGGTCATCCTCTCCGACGAGGATTTCGCCCGGCTGCCCTCGGCCGAGAAGCACGAGATCCCGGTGCTGCAGTTCGTGCCGTCGGAACAGATCGATCCGATCTTCTACGACAAGAGCTACTACCTCGAGCCCGACTCCAACACCCCCAAGGCCTACCTGCTGCTGGCCAAGACCCTCGAGCGCATCGACCGCACGGCGCTGGTGCATTTCACGCTGCGCCAGAAGACGCGACTGGCCGCACTGCGGGTGCGCGAGGGCATGTTGGTGGTGCAGACGCTGCTGTGGCCCGACGAGGTGCGCGCGATCGAGTTCGAGTCACTCCAGGACGCCGCCGAACCGCGGCCCCAGGAGATCACGATGGCCGAGACGCTCGTGGAGAGCATGTCCGACGATTTCGATCCCTCGCAGTTCACCGACGAGTACCAGGTCGAGTTGCAGAAAATGCTCGACGAAGCCATCGAGAGCGGCGGAGCGGTGCCCGAACGCGCCGAACCCGCCCCGGCCGCGACCGACGCCGAGGTGGTCGATCTGGTGGCCGCGTTGCAGCGAAGCCTGGAGGCCAGCGGCAGGCGCGCTGCAGGGTCGGCAGGCACGGCCGAGAAGAAGGCCGGGACGCCCGCGAAGAAGAGCGGCCGGGCCGCGGCGAAGAAGAGTTCGGGCGGATCGTCGGGCAAGACGGCGCACAAGAGCACGGCGAGCAAAAGCGCCGCGGCCAAGAGCACGGCGGCCAAGAGCACCGCGAAGAAGGCCCCTGCCAAGAAGACCGCACAGAAGGCGCCGACGCGAAAAGGGGCCTGACCGCCTGCTACAGTGCGGGACGAGTTCAGGAGGGAACTCACGGATTTCGCTCACCGGGTCGTCCCGGGTCGCTATGGGGGATGTATGCACCGCCTATGCCGGTCGGTCCTGGCCGTCGCCGGGACGTTCCTGCTGCTGTTCGCCTCGGTCGCCTGTGGCGAAGACGCACAGACCGCCAGGGAGTTCGTGGCGGCGAAGTACACCAGGGCCACGGCGCTCGACCAGGTCAACGACGGGCGGGCCTACACGGCGACGATCGCGCCCGCGGCCGTGGTCGAGGCCATCACCAAAGCTGAACGGCCACTGGACAACCGGACTCTGAACGAGCGCGTCTACCTGCAGTACCGAGACGACATCCTCACCGTGGCCGCGCACGGTGCCGGCGCGCTGATCCTGGTCGACCAGTACCGCAACGGATACCGGCGCCACCAGTCGGCCGCGTCGAGTTTCGGCTGGCAGAGCGAGCCCGCGGGCAGCGAATACCGCAGCAGCAGCGGTAAATAGCGGCAGCGGCGAACAGCGGAGCAAAGGGAGAAGGACATGCTCGAAGACATCGCGACCGAGGCGGCGGCCGCGCTCGCGTACACCGGGGTGGGCCTGGCGCTGATGGTGCTCGGGTTCGTGGTCGTCGATATCCTGACGCCGGGCAGTCTGCGCACGCAGATCTGGGTCGAGCGCAATCGCAACGCCTCGATCCTGGTCGCCTCGAACCTGTTCGGGGTCGGCGTGATCGTGGCGACGGCGATCTGGACCTCACACGGGGCGATCGGCGAAGGGGTGCTCTCGGCCGCCGTGTACGGCGTAATCGGACTGTTCGCCATGGCGGTGTCGTTCCTGCTGCTCGATCTGCTCACTCCCGGCAAGTTCCGCGATGTGGTCGACGATCAGACGATCCACCCGGCGGTGTGGGTGACGGCTTCTCTGCACATCGCGGTGGCCCTCGTGGTGGCCGCTGCGCTGTCCTAGTGCGTTCGGGAACCGCCGCGCCGGAACAGGCAGGCGGGCCGCCCGCCGCCACCGGGGCAGCCGACACCGTCGGCGAGGCAGGAGCAACCCCCGGCATCGCCGCGCGGCCGGGCCGATCACGGACCGCTCGGGTCGCACTGCTGCTCGTGGCATTCGTATGCGCGGCCTGCGGCCTGGTCTACGAACTGTCGCTGGTGACGCTGGGCAGTTACCTGCTCGGCGACACCGCCGCGCAGGCGTCGATCACCCTGAGCGTCATGGTCTTCGCCATGGGTATCGGCGCGTTGGCCGCCAAGCCGCTGCGCCGCCGCGCCGCCACCGCATTCCTCTGCGTCGAGCTGGCGCTGGCCCTGCTGGGCGGACTGTCGGTACTGATGCTCTACGCCGCCTACGCGTGGCTCAATATCTATACCGCCGCGCTGATCGTCGCGGCGACCGTCCTCGGCATCCTGGTGGGCGCGGAGATCCCCCTCCTGATGGAGTTGCTGCAGCGCATTCGCAGGCAGGAGCCGGGCAGCGCGGTCGCCGATCTCTTCGCCGCGGACTACGTCGGCGCGCTGCTCGGCGGGCTGGCCTTCCCCTTCCTGCTGCTGCCCGTCTTCGGGCAGATCAGGGGCAGCCTGATCGTCGGGGTCGTCAACGCCGCGGCCGGCGCGGCGCTGGTGTTCGTCCTCTTCCGCGACCAGATCGGCCGACCTGCGCGCTGGGCGCTCACCGCGCTGACCGTATCGGTGACGCTCGTGCTCGGCGGGAGTTACCTCTACGCCGACCGTTTCGAGGCGACCGCCCAGCAGGCGTTGTTCGCGCATCCGATCGTCCGGCACGAACAGACCAGGTATCAGAGCATCGTGCTGACCGAATCGCTCTCGCCCTTCGCCACCTCGGACGTGCGGCTCTACCTGAACGGCGACCTGCAATTCTCCTCCGTCGACGAGTACCGCTACCACGAGGCGCTGGTGCATCCGACGCTCGCGGGCCCACGCCGGACCGTGCTGGTCCTCGGCGGCGGCGACGGGCTGGCGTTGCGGGAGATCCTGCGCTACCCCGATGTGGAGTCGGTGACGCTGGTGGAACTCGATCCCGACATGATCCGGCTGGCCCGCACCGAGCCCCGGCTGCTCGCGTTGAACGACAATGCTTTCGCCGACCCCCGGGTCGATGTGGTCAACGCCGACGCGTTCGGCTGGTTGCGCGAGAGTGCCCGGCAGTTCGACGCGGTGCTCATCGACCTCCCCGACCCGGATCAGACATCCATCGCCAAGCTCTACACCAAGGAGTTCTACGCGATGGCGGCCGATGCGCTCGCGCCGGGCGGCACCATGTCGGTGCAGTCCGGGTCGCCGTTCTTCGCGCCGCGCTCGTTCTGGTGCATCGCGGCGACGATTCGCGCGGGCGGGTTGCGCATCCTGCCGTACCACGTGGACGTGCCCAGTTTCGGCGACTGGGGTTTCGTGCTCGCCACCCGCGACGTCGAACCGGTACTGCGCCTGGACCCGCCCAACCCGCCGCGTTCGATCGACGCCGAGAGCCTGCGGGCGGCCTCGGTGTTCGCCCCCGATCGCCGCGATCCCGGCGCACCGATCTCCACCCTCATGCACCCGGTGATCATCGATCTGGAACTGCGGGAATGGCGTTGACCCCGCACCGTTGACTCAATGAAACAAAGTTTGTACATTTGTTTCATGTCCGAGCCCCACGACGATGTGGATGAGGCGATCCTGGATGCGGCACTCGAACGCATCCTGCAGGTCGGCATCCGGCGCAGCAGCCTCGAGGACGTCGCGCGCCGCGCCGGGGTCAGCCGCGTCACGATCCATCGACGGTTCGGCGGCAAGGATCATCTGGTCGAGGCGGTACTCGGCCGCGAGACCCGGCGCATGCTCGCCGAGGTCACCACCATCGCGACCACTGCCTCCGGCGTCGACGCCCAGATCGAGGAGACCATCCTCTACGTCCTGCTGCAGACCCGGATGCACCGCATGGTCACCGAACTGCTGCGCGTCGCCCCCGAGGAAGTGCTCGGCTTCTACACCGTGCAGGGCGAGCGGCAGGTGCGCATGGGCATCGACTACATCGTCGACATGCTCGCCCACGCCCGCGAACTCGGGCTCATCGACAACTACGACATCGAACCGGTCGCAGAACTCGTTGCCCGGCTTGCTCATTCACTCATGCTCACACCGCACGGCGGCGTCGTCGACTTCACCGATCCGGCCGCCGCCCGCCAGTTCGTCCGCACGACCGTCGTGCCGTTGATGAAGCACGGAATCGCCACCGCAGCAAAGGAACCCACCGATGACCGCCACCATACGACCGATTCCCACCCGGCATCCTGACAGCCCGCGCAAGGTTCCCGGCCTCGGCCCGTTCGCGAAGCTGCTCGGCATCGGCAATCCCGACGAGCAGCAGTGGCGAAGGCTGGGCGAATCGCTGCTCGTCGGCGACAAGCCCATGGACGACCTCGTCGAATGGATGTACGCCGAGGGCATGAGCACGATGCGCCCGATGTTCGACAGGGCCCTCGAGGTCGGCATCGACAATGTGCCCGGCGCGCCGGAACCGATGCGGCGCTTCTTCGCCGTGGTCGAGGCCACGCCGGACTGGGTGGATCAGGACCTGCTGCGCCGGGGCGAGCGGGTGTACCGCTCCGGTGGCAACGACGCGCTGTACTTCGCCCGCGACGTCTCCTTCGTCGGCGGCTACCTCGCCTCCGGTTTCAACAAGACCCTGCTGCGCACCGGCGCGCTGGAGAAGGGCCCCGGCAAGCGCTTCGCCGAGACCCTGACCTGGGCGATGGACGTCTCCTCGGTGAACGGCATGGCGCTGCACGGGCGCGGATACCGTTCCACGCTGCATGTGCGCTTCATCCATTCGATGGTGCGCCGCCACGTCGAGGCGATGCCGGACTGGCGCACCGACGAGTGGGGTCTGCCCATCAATCAGACCGATATGGCCGCGACGCTGGTCGGCGCTCTGCTCGCTCCGTTCGTCGGCGGCATGGCCATGGGTATCGTGCCCTCGCGTTCGGACATCGTCGCCGCCGCGCATCTGACCCGCTACGTCGGTTGGCTGATCGGTGTCGAGGACGAATGGCTGCCGCACGGTTTCCGCGACGGCGTGCGCATTCTCAACCACTGCATGACGGCCATCACCAATCCCGACGACACCAGCAGGCAACTGGCCCTCCCGATGGCCGACGACCCGCTGAACTGGCACTACCGCAACCTGCCCGGCCTGCGCGGGCGGATCGCGCGGGCCCAGCACCTGTCGGTGGCGAGCACCTTCCTCGGCCCCAGGGCCATGCGCGTGCTCGGTCTGCCCGCCTACATGCCGCCGTGGTACCCGGCGCTGCGGATTCCGATCAACCTCGCCAACAGCCTCGCCAATGCCGTGGTGCCCGGTCAGCGTGACCGCGCGGCCGTGCGGGGCCGCGAGGCACAGGAAGCGTTCGTGCGTCTGCTCACCGGTGAGGATGCCGCCACGATCGGCGAGTCCGCGCCCGCGATGGACAAGTCCGCCTGATCCCTCGACGGTGACGCACGGGGCCGCACCACTGTGCGGTGCGGCCCCGCCTCGGACCACGCCGGTCGGCGAGTCGCCCTCCGAAGGGACCTTCCGAGCCGATCGGCTAGCCGACCAGCAGACGCTCGCGCGCGGCCGCGTACTCGGCGGCGAGCTGGTCGACCACCTGCGCGGTGGGCCGGATCTCGGCGACGCCGCCGACCCCGTGACCCGCGCCCCAGATGTCGCGCCACGCCTTCGCGCCGACGACCTCTCCGTCGCCGAAGTCCATCGTCGCGGCTTCGGTGGCGGCGAGCGCCTCGGGATCGATGCCGGCGGCGACGATGCTCGGCCGCAGGTAGTTGCCGTGCACGCCGGTGAAGCGGTCGGTGTAGACGATGTCGGCGGCCGAGGAGTCGACGATCATCTGCTTGTACTCCGTCGCCGCGTTGGCCTCGTCGGTGGCGATGAACATCGAACCGATGTAGGCGAAGTCGGCGCCCGCGGCCTGTGCGGCGAGCACCGACCGGCCGTGGGCGATCGAGCCCGACAGCGCCAGCGGCCCGTCGAACCAGGAACGGATCTCCTGGACCAAGGCGAACGGCGACTGGGTGCCCGCGTGCCCGCCCGCGCCCGCGGCGACCGCGATGAGCCCGTCGGCGCCCTTGTCGATCGCCTTGCACGCGAACGCGTTGTGGATCACATCGTGCAGCACCACACCGCCGTAGGCGTGGATGCGCTCGTTCACATCGGTCCGCGCGCCCAGCGAGGTGATCACCACCGGAACCCGGAACTCCTCGACGACCCGCAGGTCCTCTTCCAGTCGCTCGTTGCTCTTGTGCACGATCAGGTTCACCGCGTACGGCGCGCTCGGCGACTCCGGGTGCGCGGCGTCGTGGGCGGCCAGCGCCTCGGTGATCCGGGTCAGCCAGACCCGCAGTTCCGATTGCGGGCGGGC
Organism: Nocardia shimofusensis NBRC 100134; assembly: GCF_001613125.1. Taxonomy (GTDB): domain Bacteria; phylum Actinomycetota; class Actinomycetes; order Mycobacteriales; family Mycobacteriaceae; genus Nocardia; species Nocardia shimofusensis. The sequence goes on along the minus strand of NZ_BDBT01000004.1, from coordinate 90,549 downwards.
GTTGAGGGACGGGAACGAGCCGATCACCCCGGCCGAACACTGCGCGATCACCAGATCGGGAGTGGACACGATGAACATCGGCGAGGCGATCACCGGCAGGCGGAGTCGGTCGCGCAGGACGCTGGGCAGGTTCATGGAACATCCTCGGAAGCGGTCGAAACGGTCGGACCGAGCATAAGCGGCACGGTCGTATCAGATCTCGGCGCGATACCCGGCCTGCTCCCCCGCCGACTAGGGTGATCGTCGTCGGGGGTGGTCCGCGGCGAGGAGGAGGAAATCGTGGAAGCGAAGAAGGCTGCGGGAGCCGCGTTGCACGGATTCAACACCGGGCTGGGCTTCCTGCTCGACACCCCGCTCGTCGGCCCGCTGCTGAGCAAGGGACTGGCGACCATCACCTACGTCGGTCGCCGCTCCGGGAAGACCTTCAGCACCCCCGTCGGTTACCGCCGTGTCGGCGACGACATCGTCATCGGCGTCGCCATGCCGGACAAGAAGAACTGGTGGCGCAACTTCCTCGACGACGGCGCGCCGATCACGGTGCGCATCAACGGCATCGACCGGCGTGGCCACGCAGTGACCACTCGCGATGACCGCGGCGGGGTGTCGGTGCGAGTGCGCTTCAGCGCCCAGGGCTGACCGGACGCGGGCTCCGGCCGGGTTTCGACCGTCGCGCGCCGGGAACTCCGCCTCCGACCTGCGGCGTTGCGTCACCGCCGGAGCACGGCGATTCTCCGGCTCCGGCGCGCGGCCCGCCCCGGCACGGACAGGAGGCGACGGCATGGCGACCGACGGCAGAGCAACCGATCGCGCCGGCGACGACGGCCCCACGCCCCGGCACCGCCGCCCCGAAGGCGTGGACGACCTCACCGTCGAAGCCGCGGGCAAGCTCTCCGAAGCCCTCGAGGCGACCGAGCGGGCCCGCGGGCATCTGTACTCGTTCCACCAGTTGACCGGCGGTGCGGACTTCCTGCTCGACGAAGCCACCGATCTCTTCCGCCGAGCCGGGCACCCCGAGATCGCCGAGCGCATCGCGACCGAACTGATCGGCCGCAACGTCCTGCCCGGCCGCTGGACGTTCCAGATCGTCGAGGATTACGACGAGGGCTACTACGCCCTGTTCCGCGACACCGAACGGCAGGTCCGCGACGAACTGCTCGACGGCCGCACCCATCTGTACGAGGCCGAACTCAAGGAAGCGCGCCGGACCCGCGGCCGTCCCGGGCACGAGGCGACGCCCGCGGAGTGAACGATTCCACCTCGGCAACACAGCTAACATCCAGCAGCGCACCGGCGTAGCGTGGCGTACAGGGCAGTTTCCTTCGGCCACGACCACGACTTCCTTCGGCTACGACCACGACCACGGAGGACCCCATGACTTCTGCGGCGCATCAGGAACACACCGAACACACCCACGTCCACGGCGAAGGATGCGGGCATGTCGCGGTCCCGCACGGCGACCACACCGACTACGCCCACGACGGCCACATCCACCGTGCCCACGACGGCCACTTCGACGAGTGCCAGCCGCCGCAGGGGCACCATCCGCACGAGGGCCACGACCACGTCCACGGCGAGGGCTGCGGCCACGTCGCGGTGCCGCACGGCGACCACGTCGACTACATCCACGACGGCTGCAGGCACGCGGCCCACGAGGGGCACTACGACGAGCACTGACGCCGATAGCGGATCACGGGGACGCCGTCGTCGATGATCACCGACGCGTGCACCCCGTAGACGCGGTGCACGAGTTCCTCGGTCAGCGTCTCGGCAGGTGTGCCGTGCGCGGCAACCCGCCCGCGTTCGAGGACGAGGACCCGGTCGCAGAACATGGCGGCCAGGTTCAGGTCGTGCAGGGCGATGACACCGGTCACCGGCAACCGGGTGACGAGATCGAGAACGTCGAGCTGATGGGCGATGTCCAGGTGGTTGGTCGGCTCGTCGAGGAGTAGTTCGCCGGGTTGCTGGGCGAGGGCGCGGGCGATCTGGGCGCGTTGGCGTTCGCCGCCGGAGAGGGTGCGCCAGCGGCGCTCGGCATGGGCGGTCAGGCCGGTGGCGGTCAGCGCGTGCGCGATGGCCGTCTCCTCGTCGTCGTCACGGCCGAATACGTCGCGGTGCGGGACACGGCCGAGGCGGACCACCTCGCGGACGGTGATGTCGACTTCGGTGTGCGCGTGCTGGCCGACCACGGCCACCCGGCGGGCGAGCGGGCGTCTGCCCAGGCGGCGGATGTCGGTTCCGTCGAGGGTCACGGTTCCACTGTCGGGGCGGTCGATGCCCGCCAGCAGCCGCAGCAGCGAGGACTTGCCCGAGCCGTTGGGGCCGAGCAGGCCGAAGGTCTCGCCGGTCTCGGGGCGCACGGTGACGCCGTCCACGACCAGCGCGCCGCCGCGCGTCCACGAGAGATGTTCAGCGGCCACACTCATCGGCTGCTCCTCGTCCGCGAAGGGTGCTCGACGGCCGTGGTCAGCCGGGCACTCGACGTCGACGACCGGTACCCGGTGGCCACGGTCGTGGCGACGCTCACCGTGCAGCGGGGCGTCATCATCCCTCGTCCCTGGTACGGAACAACAACAGGGCGAAGGCGGGCACGCCGATGAGGGCGGTGAGCACGCCGACCGGCACCTCCTGCGGCGCGAAGACAGTGCGCGCCAGCGCGTCCACCCACACCAGGAACACCGCGCCGGTCACCGCGCTGACCGGAAGCAGCCGGGAATGGCGGACTCCGACCAGGAATCGGGCCGCGTGCGGCAGCACGAGGCCCACGAATCCGATCGCCCCGGCCACGCTCACCAGGACCGCGGTGATCGCCGCGGTCACCACGAGCAGCAGCAGCCGCACCCGGCCGACCGAGATCCCCAGCGTCGCCGCCGACGACGAGCCGAAGATGAAGGCGTCGAGGCTCGCCGCCTGCCAGAGACAGATCGCCGAGCCGGTCAGGCAGACGGCCGCGGCCAGGGCGACATCGGCCCAGTCCGCCCCTGCCAGCGAGCCGAGCAGCCAGAACAGCACGCCGCGGGTGCGTTCGGCGTCGGCCGAGGACAGCACGATGAACGAAGTGAGCGAGGAGAACAACTGGGTCGCCGCGACGCCCGCCAGCACGATGCGGGCATTGCCGCCGCCCGCGCCCGCCGCCAAGGCCAGCACGAGCGCGAACGACAGCAGCGCGCCGATCAGCGCGCCGCTCGACAGCGACACCAGTCCCCCGCCGACGCCGAGCACCGCGACGACGACCGCGCCGGTGGAGGCGCCCGAGGAGATGCCGAGCACGAACGGGTCGGCCAGCGGATTGCGCAGCAGCGACTGCATGATCACGCCGCAGACCGCCAGACCCGCCCCGCACACCGCGGCGAGCAGGGTCCGCGGCAGCCGCAACTGCCAGACGATGCCCTCCCGGATCGGCGAGAGTTCCGCAGCACGCAGGCCGAGCTTGTCGAACAGCACCGCGTACACATCCCGGACCGACAGATCGGCGGGACCGATGGTGACGGTGACGGCGATCGAGATGCTCAGCGCGGCAAGACCGGCGGCGACCAGCGCCGCGGTGAGCGCACCGCCCGCGAACCTGCTCGCCGTGACCGTTCGCGCCGGTTCCCGTTCGCTCGTCGAGAGATCAGGCGCCATAACCCCACTGCTCGAGCGCGGCGGCGACCTTCTCGACGCCGTCGACGGTCCGGATCGAGGGATTCAGGTCCGCGCCGTTGACGACGATGTAGCGCTTGTCACGCACTGCGCTCAACCGGGAGGTCACCGGATTCGTCTCCAGGAACTCGATTTTCGACTCCAGCGCGTCACCGGTGAGCTTGCGCCTGCTGAGATCGGCCAGCACCAGCGCGGTGGGATCGCGATCGAGCACGACCTCCCAGCTCACCTGGGGCCATTCGTTGGTGGTGTCGTCGAAGACGTTCTTCGCGCCGACCCCGGCGGTGATGATCCCCGACGAACCACAGCAACCGGCCACATAGGGCGTGGAGGTGTCGGCGAACCAGAACGCCAGTGCGGCGCCCGAGGCATCGATGCGATCGACGGCGCTGTCGTGGCGGGCGCGCAGTTCGGCGATCAACTGCTCACCGCGCTCACGGACGTCGAAAATGGTCGCCAGGTCGGCGATCTCGCTGTAGATCGACTCCATCGTCAGCGGTGCGGTGCGGTTGCCGTCGGAATTGACGCTGTTGTCGTCCTTGCCGTCGCAGTCGGTCGGCGAGAGATAGGTCGGCACGTTCAGGCTCGCGAACTGGTCGCGGTCGGCCACGCCACCGGGGCCGAGGGTGCCGCCGAAGGACGCCGAGACGAAATCCGGTTCGGTGCCGAGCACCACCTCGAAGGAAGGCTGGTTGTCGGCGAGCCTGGGCACGCGGGTGTTGGCCTCGGCAAGGTTCTCGCGCACCGGGTCGGTCCAGGTGGCGGTGCCGACCATCCGGTCGGCCAGGCCGAGGGACAGCAGGATCTCGGCCGAACCCTGGTTCAGCGCGACCGCACGCCGCGGGGGCGCTTGCACGGTGACCTCGACGCCGCAGTTGATCAGGGTCAGCGGAAAGCCGCTGCCCGCGCCGGCGGAGAGGTCGGAGGTGCCCGCGTCGCCGCCGGAGCAACCGGCCAGGACGAGAGCTAGCGCGGCGGTGAGAACCGCCACGGGACGGGAGCGCATCGAGCGTCGACTCCTTGTGTCGGGGCCTGTTCGCGAGGCCGGAATCAGCGCGACGTGGTGAGCGATCGGACTTCGCCCCGTGGGGCGTCACCGTTGCGCGCCAGTCCCGGATTCACACCGGGTTCCCTCACCGCGTCGCCGGTTGACACAGCAACCGCACGAGCAGCGTAACCGAATACCCGCCAGGCGATCACACCGCCTGGACGTACCAGTCCAGTGGTCCGGCATCGTCGGTGACGATGCTGCGCAGGAATTTGAACCTCGCCCGGCGCGCCACCGCCACCGACGACGAATTGCCCGGATCGGTCCGCAGCACCACTTCCTCGGCGAGACCGGTGGCGGCCAGGTATCGGCAGCCGAGGATCACCGCGCGGGTCGCCAGACCGCGCCCGCGCCAGGGCTGATCGACGGCGTAACTGAACTCCGCCTGATCGTCACGCAGGTACGGCGCGTCGGCGCGCACCCCCAGGGTGCCCACGACCTGGTCCTCGGCGAGCAGCACGATCTCGTAGATATCCAGCTGATCCGACTCCGGCGAGCCCACCGTCACAGGAGGCGCGGCCGACTCCGGCCCGAGCAGGTGCGCCCGGCCGGGAGCGGCCGGACGCAGGGCGATGATGCCGTCCGAGAGGTGCACCCCTTCATGATCAGCAATGCGGTCGCCCGATCAACTCGCCGACACGCCGATTCAGCCGATCGTATTGGCGGTGCACCCGGAAACGGACACCTGTGCCGGACGCGGTTGCGCACTGCCGAGATCCGGGAACGGGGGTGCGCTCTCCCCCAGCGAGGCGATCGCCGCCTGCTCGGCCTCGGCGCGCGAAGCCCCTGCGGCCCAACCGAATCGGCCGTCCGCGCCCCGCGCGATCGCACCGCAGGAGTCGACGATGTGCAGGACAAGATCACAGTCGTAGACGCCGCATTCGCGGATCGCGTGAGCATCGGCGACGACGCGGCTGGAATGGCCCACCGCGGCTACCGTCCTGCCGGTGCTCGGTGACAGGGCCAGCGTCCCGTAGGACGGCGCGGCTGCCGCCGACGAACCGGCGCCCACCATGCCGGTCACGGCGCCGGCGGACACGACCGCCACGAGTGCGGTCTTCTGCAGCAAAGACAACGAGATCTCCCCGTCTGTAGGAAAACAAACGGGGAGATCTTCGCCGAGAACATCCGAATTGTCCAGAACCGCGCAGAGTTCCACGCGCGGACTACGGAACCGGTCAGACAGTGAAGCCCAGGGCGCGCAACTGCTCGCGGCCGTCGTCGGTGATCTTGTCCGGACCCCACGGCGGAATCCAGACCCAGTTGATCTCCAGGTCCTCGACCAGGCCGCTGCGCACCAGGGCGTTGCGGGACTGATCCTCGATGACGTCGGTCAGCGGGCAGGCGGCCGATGTCAGCGTCATATCCAGCTTGGCGATGTCGTTCTCGACGCGCAGTCCGTAGACCAGGCCGAGATCGACGACATTGATGCCGAGCTCGGGGTCGACGACGTCGCGCATCGCCTCCTCGAGGTCTTCGAGCAACTGGGCTTCCTCGGCCGACAGTTCGGCCTGCGCGCCGGTGTCTGCCGTGGCAGCGGCCTGCTCGGCCGCCGGTGTCTCGCTCATGGGCGTTCCCCGTTTCCGCTCGGGAGGTCGGTCGTGTTTTCTTCAGAAGATGCGGGGGCGGCCGGAGAGGCGGGACTCTCGGAGGCGATCCGGATCACCGCGTCCTTGAACGCGAGCCAGCCCAGCAGCGCGCATTTCACGCGCGCGGGGTATTTGGAGACCCCCGCCAGCGCGATGCCGTCGCCGAGCAGCTCCTCGTCGCCCTCGATGGTGCCGCGGCTGGAGATCATCTCGTTGAACGCGTCCACGGTCTTCAGCGCCTGCTGCACCGGCAGGCCGATGACCTGGTCGGTGAGGATCGAGGTCGCGGCTTGGCTGATCGAGCAGCCCTGACCGTCGTAGGACACGTCGGCGACATCGCCGTCGACCAGGTGCACCCGCAGGGTCACCTCGTCACCGCAGGTCGGGTTGACGTGGTGCACCTCCGCGCCGAACGGCTCACGCAGGCCGCGGTGATGCGGGTGTTTGTAGTGGTCCAGGATGACTTCCTGGTACATCTGCTCCATACGCATGGATCTATGCCGCTCCGCTCACGCCGAAGAACTTCTGCGCCTTGCGCACCGCCGCCACCAGCAGGTCGATCTCGTCGAGGGTGTTGTAGACCGCGAAGGAGGCGCGCGCGGTGGCGGGCACGCCCATCCTGCGCATCAGCGGCCAGGCGCAGTGATGGCCGACGCGGATCGCGACGCCCTCGTCGTCGAGGATCTGGCCGACGTCGTGGGCGTGGATGCCGTCCACCACGAACGACACCGCGCCGCCGCGCTCGATGTTCTCGGTGGGACCGACGATCCGCACCCCCTCCACGGCGCCGAGTCCTTCCAGCGCCGCGCCGGTGAGCGCGTGCTCGTGCGCGGCGACCGCGTCCATGCCGATGGCCTCGAGATAGCGCACGGCCGCGCCGAGTCCGACCACCTGGGAGGTCATCGGCACGCCTGCCTCGAACCGCTGCGGCGGCGGGGCGTAGGTGCTGTACTCCATGGTGACGGTCTCGATCATCGAGCCGCCGGTGATGAACGGCGGGGTCTGCTCGAGCAGCGCGCGACGACCGTAGAGCACGCCGACGCCGGACGGACCGAGCATCTTGTGGCCCGAGAAAGCCGCGAAATCGACATCGAGCGCGCGGAAGTCGACCGGCATGTGGGGCACCGACTGGCAGGCGTCGAGCACGGTCAACGCGCCGACGGCCTTCGCCCGGCGTACCAGTTCCTCGACCGGGCTCACCGCGCCGGTCACATTGGACTGATGGGTGAACGCGACGACCTTGGTGGCGGGGGTCAGTTCCAGCGAGGCGAGGTCGATGCGCCCGTCGTCGGTGACGCCGTACCACTTCAACGTCGCGCCGGTCCGGCGCGCGAGCTCCTGCCACGGCACGAGATTGGCATGATGCTCGAGCTCGGTGATCACGATCTCGTCGCCGGGGCCGAGGTGGTAAGGGAACCGATCGTCGGCGAAGGAGTAGGTCACCAGGTTCAGCGACTCGGTCGCGTTCTTGGTGAACACGACCTCCCCCGCGTCGACGCCGACGAACCGGGCGATGTCGGCGCGCGCGCCCTCGTAGGCGTCGGTCGCCTCCTCGGCCAGCTGGTGCGCACCGCGGTGCACCGCGGAATTACGTTCGGTCAGGAACTCGCGTTCGGCATCGAGCACGCTCAGCGGCCGCTGCGAGGTCGCGCCGGAGTCCAGGTACACCAACGGCTTCCCGTCCCGGACCGTGCGGCTCAGGATCGGGAAATCGGCCCGGATGCGGGCCAAGTCGAGAGTGTGGCTGCCCGTGACAGGCGCAGCGGTCATGTCAGGCTCCCGCGGTCGCGGTCTGGGTGAAGCGGACGTAGCCGTTGGCGTCGAGTTCCTCGGCCAGCTCCGCGCCGCCCTCGGCGACGATGCGACCGCCGACGAAGACGTGCACGAACTCCGGCTGGATGTAGCGCAGGATGCGGGTGTAGTGCGTGATCAGCAGCACGCCGCCGTTCTCCCGCTCCTTGTAGCGGTTCACGCCCTCGGACACGATGCGCAGCGCGTCGACGTCGAGACCGGAGTCGGTCTCGTCGAGGATGGCGATCTTCGGCGCGAGCAGACCCAGCTGCAGGATCTCGTGGCGCTTCTTCTCACCACCGGAGAAGCCCTCGTTGACGCTGCGATCGGCGAAGGCGGGGTCGATCTCCAGCTCACTCATCGACTCCTTCACCTCCTTGACCCAGTGCCGCAGCTTCGGGGCCTCGCCGCGCACGGCGGTGACGGCGGTGCGCAGGAAATTCGACATCGAGACGCCGGGCACCTCGACCGGGTACTGCATGGCCAGGAACAGGCCCGCGCGCGCCCGCTCGTCCACCGACATCGCCAGGACGTCCTCACCGTCGAGGGTGATCGAACCGGAGGTCACGGTGTACTTGGGGTGGCCGGCGATGGCGTAGGACAGCGTCGACTTGCCCGAGCCGTTGGGGCCCATGATGGCGTGCGTCTCGCCGGAACGGATGGTGAGATTCACGCCGTTGAGGATCTTGATCGGCTCGCCGGACTCGTCGGGGTTGGCGACCTCGGCGTGCAGATCCTTGATTTCCAGGGTGGTCATGGAGTTCCTTTGCGGGAAGAGAAGTTTCGTGGGTGTCAGACGCCGATCGCGGCGAGCTCGGCCTCGATGGCCGCCTCGAGCCGCTCCCTGACCTCGGGCACCGTGATCTTCTGGATGATCTCGTGGAAGAAGCCGCGCACCACCAGGCGGCGAGCCGCCTCTTCGGAGATGCCGCGGGCGCGCAGGTAGAACAGCTGCTCGTCGTCGAACCGGCCGGTCGCCGAGGCGTGTCCGGCGCCGATGATCTCGCCGGTCTCGATCTCGAGGTTGGGCACCGAGTCGGCGCGGGCGCCGTCGGTGAGCACCAGGTTGCGGTTCAGCTCGAAGGTGTCGGTGCCCTCGGCGGCCGCGCGGATCAGCACATCGCCGACCCAGACGGTGCGGGCATCGCCCTTCGGCGAGTCCGGATCACCCTGCAGCGCACCTTTGTACAGCACGTTGGACTTGCAGTGCGGCACCGAGTGGTCGACGAGCAGGCGCTGTTCGAAGTGCTGGCCCGCGTCGGCGAAGTACAGGCCGATCAGTTCGGCGTCGCCGCCGGGGCCGGCGTACTTCACGGTGCCGGTCAGGCGCACCAGGTCGCCGCCCAGGGTGACCGCGGCGTGACGCAGGGTGGCGTCACGGCCCAGTCGCGCGTGATGGGCGGTGGCGTGCACCGCGTCGTCGGCCCAGTCCTGGATCGCGACGACGTGGAGCCGGGCGCTGTCGCCGAGTACGAATTCCACGTTCTCCGCGTAGGTTCCGCTGCCGCGGTAGTCGACGACCACGGTGGCGACGGCGAAGTCGCCGAGCCGGATCTGCAGGTGGCCGTATGCTGTCCTGCCCTCACCCGGGCCGGTGACGGTGACGGTGACCGGCTGACCCAGTTCGATCTCCTTGCCGACCGACACGATGGTCGCCGACTCGAAACCGGAGTACGCCTGTGCCGCCACGCGATCGGCGGGCACGCCTGCCGCGCCGAGGCGCTCGTCGGCGCGGTCGACGGTCTCGGTGGTCACGCCGTCGGCGGGAGTCACCTCGACGGTGATCTGCCCGTCGCGCACGGCGGTGCCGTCGTGGAGGCCGCGCAGGCGACGGATCGGGGTGAACCGCCACGCCTCGTCACGCCCCGAGGGCACCTCGAAGGCATCGACGTCGAACGAGGTGAACACCTCGCCCTTGTTGATCGCGGGAGTACGAGCCTCGGCCGCCACGGCAACGTTCTCGGCAGCCATCAGCCGACCGCTCCTTCCATCTGCAGTTCGATCAGGCGGTTGAGCTCGAGCGCGTACTCCATCGGGAGTTCCTTGGCGATCGGCTCGACGAACCCGCGCACCACCATCGCCATCGCCTCGTCCTCGGTGAGGCCGCGGCTCATCAGGTAGAACAACTGATCGTCGGACACCTTGGAGACGGTGGCCTCGTGGCCCATCGTCACGTCGTCCTCGCGGATGTCTACGTAGGGGTAGGTGTCGGAACGGCTGATGGTGTCCACCAGCAGCGCGTCGCACTTCACCGTCGACCTGGAGCCGTAGGCGCCCTTGTTGACCTGGACCAGGCCGCGGTAGGAGGCCCGGCCGCCACCGCGCGCCACCGACTTCGACACGATGGTCGAGGAGGTGTGCGGCGCCAGGTGCAGCATCTTCGCGCCGGTGTCCTGGTGCTGGCCCTCGCCGGCGAAGGCGATCGAGAGCACCTCGCCCTTGGCGTGCTCACCGGTCATCCACACGGCCGGGTACTTCATGGTGACCTTGGAGCCGATATTGCCGTCGATCCATTCCATGGTCGCGCCCGCCTCGGCCTTGGCCCGCTTGGTGACCAGGTTGTAGACGTTGTTCGACCAGTTCTGGATCGTGGTGTAGCGGCAGCGCCCGCCCTTCTTCACGATGATCTCCACGACCGCCGAATGCAGCGAGTCGGACTTGTAGATCGGCGCGGTACAACCCTCGACGTAGTGCACATAGGCGTCCTCGTCGACGATGATCAGGGTGCGCTCGAACTGGCCCATGTTCTCGGTGTTGATCCGGAAGTAGGCCTGCAACGGGATGTCGACGTGCACGCCCGGCGGCACGTAGATGAACGAGCCGCCCGACCACACCGAGGTGTTCAGCGCGGAGAACTTGTTGTCGCCCGCCGGGATGACGGTGCCGAAGTACTGCCGGAAGATCTCCGGGTGCTCCTTGAGCGCGGTGTCGGTGTCGAGGAAGATCACGCCCTGCTGCTCGAGGTCCTCGCGGATCTGGTGGTAGACGACCTCGGACTCGTACTGCGCGGCCACACCGGAGACCAGACGCTGCTTCTCCGCCTCGGGGATGCCCAGCTTGTCGTAGGTGTTCTTGATGTCCTCGGGCAGCTCTTCCCAGGACGTGGCCTGCTTCTCGGTCGAGCGCACGAAGTACTTGATGTTGTCGAAGTCGATGCCGTCGAGGTTGGAGCCCCAGTTCGGCATGGGCTTGCGATCGAAGATGCGCAGCGCCTTGAGCCGCTGCTCGAGCATCCATTCCGGTTCGCTCTTCTTCGCCGAGATGTCGCGCACGACAGCCTCGGACAGGCCGCGAGTCGCACTCGCGCCGGCCACGTCGGAATCCGACCAGCCATAGCCGTAATTGCCCAGCGAGGCGATGGTCTCTTCCTGGGTCATGGGCTCGGCGGAGATGGTCCCGGCCTCGGTGGCGACGGAATTACTGCCTGCCGCTGCGGTCGTCGTCATTCGGCACTCCTTCCGGAGTCGATCGGTGCTGCCGCCGCGGGCTGTGCGGCGGTTGAGGGTGCAACTTGCTTCGGTGGTGCGGATGTCGTGGCCGCCACCGGAAGCAGCGGTACGTGGGTGGTGCAGGCGCAGTCGCCGTTGGCGATCGTCGCCAGCCGCTGTACGTGGGTACCGAGGACTTCGCGCAGGATCTCCAGCTCGGCATCGCACAGTTGCGGGAACTCCTCGGCCACATGCGCGACCGGGCAGTGATGCTGGCAGATCTGCACGCCCGCGCCCACCTTGCGGGTGGTGGCGGCGAAACCGGAGCCGGTGAAGGCCTCGGCGAGTTCCTCTGCTTTCGCCTCGGTCCGCTCCGGGGTGTGCTCGTCCACCGGGGCGATGCCCGCCACGATCGTGCGGGCCCGTTTGCGCGCGAAATCGGTGATGGCCTGCTCGCCGCCGATCTCGCCGAGCTGGCGGATCGCCGCGCCGGCGAGGTCGTCGTAGGCGTGACCGAGCTGACCGCGTCCCGCGGCGGTCAGCTGGTATTGCTTGGCCGGGCGGCCCCGCCGTCCCTTGTGCTGCCACGGCGCGGACGTCCCCGCCCTGGCCTGGCCGGACTCGATGAGCGCGTCCAAGTGCCTGCGCACGCCTGCGGGCGCGAGGCCGAGCCGGTTGCCGATGGCGGTCGCGGTGATCGGCCCCTCCTCCAGCAGAAGCTGGACGATGGCGGCGCGGGTGTGCCCCTCAGGCGCAGGCGGGGAAGTCACAGGCGCAGCTGAGGACACCACAGGCGCAGCCGACAACTCGGCGCCGGTCGTCGCGCGACCGGCTCCGGCGTCGTCATTCCGCAAACCCACGGTTTTCACAACATCAGTGTGGCGGAATTCCTTCCCGAAATCTAATAAGGGTGCCCTGAGAAGAGCCCTGGACGGGCTGCGACCTTCGCCACAGTCGTGGCCCGCCCGGGCCGCGCACTAGGCTCCCTCGGGTGGCGGTACTGGAGGGCGCGCGGCGCAGCACGCAGCGCAGGATTCGGACTCTCGGGCGCCGGGCCCTCGGACTCGATGCGCCCGCCGCCGATCACACCATCGCGGTGCTGCACCGCGACGAATCCGAGGTCCCCGAGCTCGACCGCAAGGAGGTCGTCCAGCTCGACCGGATCCGGCTGCTCGGCGCGACAGGCACCGTCCTGATGGCGATCAGCGCCCTGGGCATCGGCGCGCAGCCGGTGCAGCAGAATCCCACCTCCGGTATGCGGGTGCTGGGGATCTTCGCCCGTGCGCACACCGGCTCGCTGGCGATGTGCATGATCGGCGCGGTCGCCGTGGTGCTGGCCTGGCTGCTGCTCGGTCGCTTCGCCATCGGAAATTTCGGCGGCACGCCCCGGCATCGGCTGACCCGTTCGCAGATGGATCGCACGCTGCTGCTGTGGATCATCCCACTCAGCGTCGCCCCGCCGCTGTTCAGCAACGACGTCTACTCGTACCTGGCGCAGAGCGAGATCGCGGCGCGCGGCATCGACCCGTACAAGGAGGGCCCGGTCGCGGGACTGGGCATCGACAACGTCCTGACCAACAACGTGCCCACGATCTGGCGCGACACCCCGGCTCCGTACGGGCCGCTGTTCCTGTGGATGGGCCGCGGCATCGCCGAGCTGACCGGCGACAACATCATCCTCGGCGTGTGGGTGCATCGGGTGCTGGCGCTGGCGGGCGTGGCGCTGATCGTCTGGGCGCTGCCGCGGCTGTCGGTGCGCTGCGGGGTCGCCCCGGTCGCCGCGCTGTGGCTGGGCGCGGCCAATCCACTGGTGCTGTTCCATCTGGTCGGCGGCGTGCACAACGACGCGTTGATGATCGGGCTGATGCTGGCCGGCCTCGAGTTCGCGCTGCGCGGAATCGAGGATTGCGCCACCTTCGACGGGCGTGCCTATGCGTGGTTGATCGGCGGCGCGCTGACCATCGCGCTCTCCTCATCGATCAAGATCACCTCGATCATCGCGATGGGATTCGTCGGTATGGCCCTGGCCAGACGCTGGGGCGGAGGTCTGCGCGCGCTGCTCACCTCGGCGGCGCTGCTGGGGGCGATCGCGCTGGGGGCGACCTTGTTCGTCAGCGCGGTCAGCGGGCTGGGCTTCGGTTGGGTCCACACGCTCAACACGGCCAGCGCGGTGCGCAGCTGGATGTCGTTGCCGACCGCGATCGGCGTGATCACCGGATTCGGCGGCGTCCTGCTCGGACTCGGCGACCACACAACCGCCCTGCTGAGCATCACCCGGCCGATCGCGGCCACAGTCGCGGCGTTCATCACGGTGCGGATGCTGGTGGCGACCTGGACCGGGCGCCTGCACCCGGTCGGCGCGCTCGGCGTCTCGCTCGGCGCGATCGTGCTGCTGTTCCCGGTGGTGCAGCCCTGGTACCTGCTGTGGGCCATCGTGCCGCTGGCGGCCTGGGCCACCCGGCCGGTGTTCCGCCTGCCCGCGGTGGCGCTGTCCGCGGTGGTCAGCGTGTTGCAGATGCCGCGCGGAGCCGATCTCGAGGTGTTCCAGATCGTGGGCGCGGCGATCGCCACCGTGGTGGTGTGCGTGCTGTTCATCGTGCTCACGCGCAATTCCCTGCCATGGCGAGCGCCCACGGGGGTGTCGGCTCGGTCACAGCCGAGCACGGCTTACGGTGTCTCATCGTGAACGCAGCCACCGGACCCGCCGTGTGCGTCGAGGACGTCGTCAAGCGTTACGGCGACACGACCGCCGTCGACGGGATCGGTTTCGAGGTCCAGCAGGCCCAGGTGCTGGCGTTGCTCGGCCCCAACGGCGCGGGCAAGACGACCACCGTGGAGATGTGCGAGGGTTTCGTGCGCCCCGACGCGGGCCGGGTGCGCGTACTCGGCCTGGATCCGATCGCCGATTCCGAGCGGTTGCGGCCGCGAATAGGCGTGATGTTGCAGGGCGGCGGCGCCTATCCGGGCTCGCGGGCCGGGGAGATGCTCGATCTGGTCGCCTCCTATTCCGCGAACCCGCTCGACCCGGACTGGCTGCTTGGTGTGCTCGGTCTGCGCGACAACCGCAAGACCCCCTACCGGCGGCTGTCCGGCGGTCAACAGCAGCGCCTGGCCCTGGCTTGCGCGCTGGTCGGCCGCCCGGAGATCGTCTTCCTCGACGAGCCCACCGCGGGCCTGGACGCCCAGGCGCGGCTGATCGTCTGGGAACTCATCGACGCGCTCCGGCGCGACGGGGTCAGCGTGGTGCTGACCACGCACATGATGGACGAGGCCGAGCAACTCGCCGATCAGCTGGTCATCATCGACCACGGCCGCATCGTCGCCTCCGGCACGCCTGCCGAGGTGACCGCGCACGGCGCCGCCGGGCAACTGCGCTTCACCGCGCCGCCCAAGCTGGATCTGGATCTGTTGCGCAGCGCGCTGCCCGAAGGCTTCACCCCGCGTGAGACCACGCCGGGCTGCTATCTGCTCGAAGGTGAGATCGACCCGCAGGTGCTCGCGACGGTGACCTCCTGGTGCGCCCGGATGAACGTCCTGGCCACCGACATCAGGATCGACCAGCGCCGCCTCGAGGACGTCTTCCTGGAACTGACCGGACGGGACCTGCGCGGATGACCCAGCACGAGCCGACCCCGAATCGCTTCGCCGCGGGCACCTTCGCGCCCGATCCCCAGCCGAGCACCCGCGCCGCCATGCTCACCGCGCAGACCCGCCTGGAACTGAAGCTGTTGCTGCGCAACGGCGAGCAACTGCTGCTGACCATGCTCATCCCGATCACCCTGCTGGTCGGGATGGCGCTGCTGCCCTTCGGCGAGGTGGCCGACACCAGGATCGACACGATCGTGCCCGCGGTGATGATGGTCGCGGTGATGTCGACCGCGTTCACCGGGCAGGCCATCGCCGTCGGCTTCGACCGCCGCTACGGCGCGCTGAAAAGGCTCGGCGCCACGGCCTTGCCGCGCTGGGGGATCATCGCGGGCAAATGCGCGGCGGTGCTCATCGTCGTCGTGCTGCAAGCGGTCCTGCTGGGTCTGATCGGGGTCGCCTTGGGCTGGCGGCCCGAACTCGGCGGACTCGCGCTGGGCGCGGTGATCATCGCGCTCGGCACCGCGATGTTCGTGGCGATGGGACTGCTGCTCGGCGGCACCCTCAAGGCCGAAATCGTGCTGGCCCTGGCCAATATCCTGTGGTTCGTGATGCTCGGCATCGCCAGCATCGTCTTCGCCGCCGACGACCTGCCCGCCGCGGTGAACATCCTGGTGCGGCTGGTGCCCTCGGGCGCGCTCGCCGAGACGCTCGAGCAGGCGCTGGCCGGCGCGGTGGATCTGTTCGGCGTCACGGTGCTGCTGGTCTGGGGGCTGGTCTCCGGCGCACTGGCCGCGCGCTGGTTCCGCTTCGAATGACGCCGGCCGCGTGCGTGCCACACCTTCGTAACGACGCGATGTAGTAGACCGGGTGCGAGCGTGTGCGCGCCGGTGGCTACCATCGTCGAGTGCTGTATCGCGCCTTCCTGGGACTCGTCGACAAGCTCCCGTTGCCCTCGCTGCGAGCGCAACGGCTGATCGCCCTCGCGGTGATCCTCAGCCAGGCCGGAATCTCGGTGACCGGCGCGGTTGTGCGCGTCACCGCCTCCGGGCTGGGCTGCCCGACCTGGCCGCAGTGCTTCCCCGGGTCGTTCACCCCGATCGGAGTCGGCGAGGTCGCCGTCATCCACCAAGCCGTGGAGTTCGGCAACCGTTTGCTGACCTTCCTGGTCACCCTCTTCGCCGCGCTGGTGGTGCTCGCGGTGACCAGGGCTCGCCGCAGGCGCTCGGTGCTGGTGTACGCGTGGCTGATGCCGGGCGGCACCGTCGTGCAGGCGATCATCGGCGGCATCACCGTGCTCAGCGGTCTGCTGTGGTGGACCGTCGCGGTGCACCTGCTGGCTTCGATGGTGATGGTCTGGCTGGCGGTCGTGCTCTACGCCGAGATCGGCGAACCCGACGATGCCGACCCGGTGGCCCACGTGCCCGCCCCCCTGCGCCTGCTCACCGCGCTCAGCGGTGTCGCGCTGTCGGCGGTGTTGATCTCCGGCACCTTCGTGACCGGGGCCGGGCCGCACGCGGGCGACAAGAGCATCGACAAGCCCGTGGAACGGCTCGAGGTAGAGATCGTCACCCTCGTCCACTTGCATTCCCAGCTGCTCGTCGGCTATCTGGCGCTGTTGATCGGCCTGAGCTTCGGCCTGTTCGCGGTCGGCATCACCCGCGCGATCCGCACCCGGCTGTTCGTGGTGCTCGGCCTGGTCTGCGCGCAAGCGCTCATCGGCGTCGTCCAGTACTTCACCGATGTGCCCGAAGTGCTGGTCATCATGCACGTCGGCGGCGCGGCCGCGTGCACCGCCGCCACCGCCGCACTGTGGGCCTCGCTGCGCACCCGCCAACGGGTGGACGCGCCGGTCGCGGGCGATCAGGCGGTGTCGCCGGTCTGACCGCCCGGCGACGGACCGTCCACCACCACCGAATAGCCCGCGGCGCGCAGCACGCGGGCCAGCAGTTCCATCTCCACCGAGGTGCCGATACAGCCGACCGTGCGCACCTCCGTGACCTTCGATTTCACCTCGAACAGCCCGCCGCCGTCGTAGCGGCGCAGCAGGCCGAGCAGGAGAGCGTCGTCGTCGAAGGGACCGCCCGCCACCCGTAACCTGCTGGGGCCGTGCGCGGCCAGCAGCGCCGAGCGTACGTAGTCGTCGGGGCCGTCCGAGCAGGTGGCCCAACCGTTCCCGCAGGTCGCGCACCGGCTCTCGATCTCCGAGCGCAATCGCCCCTCGATGATGGCCTCACGCACCGCACAGCGCATGACGCCCCCGCATCGGTCGCAGATCGTGCCCGCCACCACCGATTCACTGCTCACTCGCCGTGCCATCCCGCGCTCGATCATCTCGACGCGTGCCGACCGGTTTTCTCCGTACAGCCGCGTAGGCAGCACGCTAACCCGAGGGGCGGCGGACCGACAAGGAATGCGACACTCGCCGTGCAAGACTCACCGCGAACAGGCGAAACAGTGGCTATCTCGCTCGCGGTGGGCTGTCTCGTGGTGGGTGGTCTCGTGGTGGGTTATTTCTCGTTGCGCGCCTTGGGGAAGCGCTTCTGCTTGGCCACCCAGCCCGCCATCCGCGACCAGTGTCCCGACCGGGGCGTCACGACCGAGGTCAGCTCACGGTCCCAGCCCTCGCCGAGAGTCAGGCCGTCGACGATCTCGACGAGCTTGTGGGCGGTGGCCTCGTCGGCGACGACCCGGTCGCCGAGCACGCCATCGGCGCCGACGAGAGTGACCCGGACGCCGGCTCGGCCGATGTACTGCAGCACGGCCGTGGCCGATCCACCGTGATCGGCGACGAAGCCCTTGACCGATTTCACCACGGAGCCGGGCACTTCTACGCGGGCAGGGGCGGTATCAACGCTCATGCGGTGGAGTTTACCGATCGGTAGGACACATCCGGCGGCCGACCTGTCCGGTTCGCCGCGTCCGCGCCGGAGTAGAACTGGACCCATGCGCGCCATTCAGGTTTCCGAACACGGCGGACCCGAAGTCCTCGTCGCCACCGAACTGCCAGAACCCGCGATCGGCCCGGATCAGGTGCTGGTCGACACACAGGCGATCGGCATCAACTTCATCGACACCTACATCCGCACCGGCATCTACGCCCAGGACGTTCCCTATGTACCCGGCTCCGAGGCCACCGGCGTGGTGACCGCCGTGGGTTCACAGGTGCGTGATCTCGCCGTGGGTGATCGGATCGCCTGGTCGGCCGGACCGGGCAGCTACGCGGAGAAGGTGGCGGTGCCCGCGGCGGTGGCCGTTCCGGTGCCCGAGGGCGTCGCCGCGCCGGTGGCGGCTTCGGCCCTGCTGCAAGGCATGACGGCGCATTATCTGATCGAGTCGGTCTACAAGCCGGAGCCGGGCGAGACGGTGCTGGTACACGCCGGAGCCGGCGGGGTCGGCCTCCTCCTCACCCAGCTCGCGGTCGCGCGCGGCGTTCGTGTCATCACCACGGTCTCCTCCGACGAGAAGGAGACGCTCTCGCGGGACGCGGGGGCCGCGGAGGTGCTGCGCTACGGCCCGAACCTGGCCGAGCGGGTACGCGAGCTGACCCAGGGCGTCGGGGTGGCCGCGGTGTACGACGGCGTCGGTAAGGACACCTTCGACGCCAGCCTGGACTCGCTGCGGGTTCGCGGCACGCTCGCCCTGTTCGGCGCGGCCAGCGGCCCGGTGCCGCCGGTGGATCCGCAGCGGCTCAACGCGGGCGGCTCGCTGTACCTCACCCGCCCGAGCCTGGTGCACTTCACCCGCGACCGCGCGGAACTGCTGTGGCGGGCAGGCGCGATCTTCGACGCGATCGCCGACGGCACGCTGCACATCCGCATCGGCGCGACCTATCCCCTCGCCGAGGCCGAGCGCGCGCACCGCGACCTCGAAGGCCGCAAGACCACCGGATCCATCGTGCTGATTCCCTGATCGGAAGCCCTGCGAGCACCCCACCGACAGCGAACGGCCTCCCCGAGCGCAGGGCCGGGGAGGCCGTCGAGTTCGGAAGGAGGCAGGCTCAGGAGAAGAGGCTGCCGATGGTGTCCCAGCCGAGCACCGAGTCGACCGCCAAGCCGCAGAACACCACGGCCAGGTAGTTGTTCGACTGCAGGAACAGCCGCAACGGCTTGACCGACTCGCCACGGCGCACACCGGAGTACAGCTGGTGAGCCATCAGCAGGAACCACGCGCCCGCCACCACGGCGACCGCGGTGTAGATCACGCCGGTCGCGGGGACCAGGACGAGCGTGGCGAGCACGGTGGCCCAGGTGTAGATCACGATCTGCTTGGTGACCGTCTGCTCGGAGGCCACCACCGGCAGCATCGGCACGCCCGCCGCGCGGTAGTCCTCTTTGTAGCGCATCGCCAGTGCCCAGGTGTGCGGCGGCGTCCAGAAGAAGATGACCGCGAACAGCGCGACCGCGGGCCAGCCGATGGTCCCGGTGACCGCCGACCAGCCGACGAGGGCGGGCATGCACCCGGCCGCGCCGCCCCACACCACGTTCTGCGAGGTACGACGCTTGAGGCCGAGGGTGTAGACGAAGACGTAGAACAGGATCGTCACGACCACCAACGCGCCGCTGAGCAGGTTCGCCTGCCACCACAGCCACGCGAAGGAAGCGACTCCGAGCACCAGGCCGAAGACGAAGGCGTTGCGCGTCGGCACCGCTTCCCTGGCCAGCGGCCGCTTGGCGGTGCGCTTCATGACCTTGTCGATGTCGGCGTCGGCCACGCAGTTGAGGGTGTTGGCGCTCGCCGCGCCCATCCAGCCGCCGAACAGGGTGACCAGGATGAGCCGGATGTCGACCTCGCCGCGATCGGCGAGCAGCATCGTCGGGATGGTGGCGACCAACAGCAGTTCGATGACGCGCGGCTTGGTCAGCGCGATGTAGGCCAGTACCCGGCGGATCGCCCGTGGTCCGAGACCGTCGCCGGTGAATCGGTCGGCGAGCACCGTCGCGGACGAGCCGTGCGCACCATCGCCGCCACCACCGGGCTGTTGACCGATCCGCACTGTCACTCCTCGCACGCTGTGCATCCCATCCGGCTGCATTCCATCCGGCAATGAACAAGCAGCCCGCTCGTATCTCGCTGTTCACGGACGCACAACCCGTGTGGCGCGGCTACTACTACAGAGGATGGTAGACCCTGCCGGGGTCCGGGCCGCCTCGAGCCCTGCCTCCGCCCCGTTCGGACAGGCCGCCACCAGTTAGGGTGTGGTGGTAATTCGCCTTTTCCCGCCGTGCCGAGACCACATGTCAGGAGAATCCCGGTCGTGTCAGTGACAGACGACATCCGCGCCCTCACTCAGCCGAACCACCCGGACGACTGGACCGACCTCGACACCAAGGCCGTCGACACGGTCCGCGTCCTCGCCGCCGACGCCGTGCAGCAGGCGGGTAACGGTCACCCCGGCACCGCGATGAGCCTCGCGCCGCTGGCCTACACCCTCTACCAGCGGGTGCTGCGCCACGACCCGAGCGATCCGAGCTGGGTGGGCCGCGACCGGTTCGTCCTCTCCTGCGGTCACTCCAGCCTCACCCAGTACATCCAGCTGTACCTGGCCGGCTTCGGTCTCGAGCTCGACGACCTGAAGAACCTGCGCAAGTGGGGCTCGCTGACCCCGGGCCACCCGGAGTTCCGGCACACCGACGGCGTGGAGATCACCACCGGCCCGCTCGGCCAGGGCCTGGCCTCCGCGGTCGGCATGGCGATGGGCGCGCGCCGCGAGCGCGGCCTGTTCGATCCGCACGCCGCGCCGGGCGCCAGCCCGTTCGACCACCACATCTACGTGATCGCCTCCGACGGCGACCTGCAGGAGGGCGTGACCGCCGAGGCGTCCTCGCTGGCGGGCACCCAGCAGCTGGGCAATCTGATCGTCTTCTACGACGACAACAAGATCTCCATCGAGGACGACACCACCATCGCCTTCACCGAGGACGTGGCCGCGCGCTACGAGGCCTACGGCTGGCACGTGCAGACCGTCATGGGCGGCGAGGACGTCGCCGCGATCGAGGCGGCGGTGGATGCGGCCAAGGCCGTCACCGACAAGCCGTCGATCATCGTGCTGCGCACCATCATCGGCTACCCGGCCCCGAACAAGATGAACACCGGTTCCTCGCACGGCGCCGCGCTGGGCGCCGACGAGGTCGCCGCCACCAAGAAGGTGCTCGGCTTCGACCCCGAGCAGAGCTTCGAGGTCGACGAGGCGGTCATCGCGCACACCCGCAAGGCGATCGAGCGCGGCGCTGCGGCGCACAAGGCCTGGCAGGAGCGGTTCGACGCGTGGGCCGCGGCCAACCCGGAGAACAAGGCGCTGTTCGACCGGCTCGCCGAGCGCAAGCTGCCCGCGGGCTGGGCCGACGCGCTGCCGGTGCACGATCCCGACCCGAAGGGCATGGCCACCCGCAAGGCCTCCGGCAAGGTGCTGGCCGCGCTGGCGCCGCTGCTGCCCGAGCTGTGGGGCGGCTCGGCCGACCTGGCCGAGTCCAACAACACGACCATGCCCGGCCAGCCGAGCTTCGGCCCCGAGGCCATCTCCACCGGCATGTGGAAGGCCGAGCCGTTCGGCCGCACCCTGCACTTCGGTGTGCGCGAGCACGCGATGGGCGCGATCCTCAACGGCATCGCCCTGCACGGCCCGACCCGCCCGTACGGCGGCACCTTCCTGGTGTTCAGCGACTACATGCGCCCGGCCGTGCGTCTGGCCGCGCTGATGCGGGTGCCCGCGATCTACGTCTGGACCCACGATTCCATCGGTCTGGGCGAGGACGGCCCGACGCACCAGCCGATCGAGCACCTGGCCGCGCTGCGCGCCATCCCCGGTCTGAACGTGGTGCGCCCCGGCGACGCCAACGAGACCACCTACGCCTGGCGCACCATCCTCGAGCGCGACTCGGCCGAGCACACCTCGCACTTCTCGGTTTCCGAGCCGCCGCACCAGGACGGCCCGTCGGCGCTGGCGCTGACCCGCCAGGATCTGCCGATCCTGGAAGGCACCAGCTACGAGGGCGTGGCCAAGGGCGGTTACGTGCTGGCCGAGGCCTCGACCGGCACCCCGCAGCTGATCCTGATCGCCACCGGTTCGGAGCTGCAGATGGCCGTGGCCGCGCGCACTACGCTGGAGGCGCAGGGCATCGGTACCCGCGTGGTCTCGATGCCGTGCGTGGAATGGTTCGACGCGCAGGACAAGGCCTACCGCGACGAGGTGCTGCCGCCCGCGGTCCGCGCCCGTGTCGTGGTCGAAGCCGGTATCGCGATGCCGTGGCACCGGTTCGCCGGTGACGCGGGTGAGATCGTCTCGATCGAGCACTTCGGCGCCTCGGCCGACTACCAGACCCTGTTCCGCGAGTTCGGCCTGACCGAGGAAGCCGTCGTTGCCGCCGCGCAGCGCACGCTGGAGAACGTGAAGGGATAGCAAGCGCTATGGCACAGAACGAGAACATCGCGGCCCTGGCCGCGGCCGGAGTATCGGTCTGGCTGGACGATCTATCGCGCGATCGCATCCGGACGGGCAATCTCGCCGAGCTGATCGAGACCCGCGGCGTGGTCGGCGTGACCACCAACCCGACGATCTTCCAGGGCGCGCTCAGCCAGGGTCACGCCTACGACGAGCAGCTGAGGGAACTGGCCGCCGCGGGCGCGGACGCCGACGCGGCCATCCGCACCATCACCACCGACGACGTCCGTGAGGCCTGTGACGTGCTCGCCGGGGTCTTCCAGGCGACCGGCGGCAAGGACGGGCGGGTCTCCATCGAGGTCGACCCGCGCTTCGCCTTCGACGCGGACAAGACCGTCGCGCAGGCGATCGATCTGTGGAAGACCGTCGACCGGCCCAACCTGTTCATCAAGATCCCGGCCACCGAGGAGGGCCTGCCCGCCATCACCTCGGTGATCGCGGAGGGCATCAGCGTCAACGTCACGCTGATCTTCTCGGTGCGGCGCTACCGCTCGGTGATGGGCGCCTACCTCGACGGCCTGCGCAAGGCCCGTACCGCCGGACACGACCTGGGCAAGATCCACTCGGTCGCCTCGTTCTTCGTCTCCCGAGTGGATTCCGAGATCGACAAGCGGCTCGAGGCGATCGGCACCGACGAGGCGCTGGCGCTGCGCGGCAAGGCGGGCGTGGCCAACGCCCGGCTCGCCTACGCCGAGTACCAGGATGTGTTCGACGGCGGCGCGCACACCTCCACCTACCAGCACCTGGCGTCCTCGGGTGGATTGCGCCAGCGCCCGCTGTGGGCCTCGACCGGCGTGAAGAACCCGGATTACTCGGACACCCTCTACGTCACCGAGCTGGTCGCGCCGAACACGGTCAACACCTTGCCGGAGAAGACCCTCGAAGCGGTGGCCGATCACGGCGAGATCCGCGGCGACACCGTCAGCGGCACCGCCGCCGAGGCCGCCGAGGTGTTCGAGCGGTTGCGCGCGGTCGGCATCGACATCGACGACGTGTTCGCGCTGCTCGAGCGCGAAGGCGTGGAGAAGTTCGAGAAGTCCTGGGAGGAACTGCTGTCCGCCACCGCGCAGGAGCTGCGCGCGGCCGGTACCGAGAGCTGAGCGTGGCGGGGTCGGCTTCCGCGCGGGCCAAGGCCTGGCGCAATCCGCTGCGTGACGAACGGGACAAGCGGGTGCCGCGGATCGCGGGCCCGTGCGGCCTGGTGATCTTCGGCGTCACGGGTGACCTCTCGCGCCGGAAACTGATGCCCGCCATCTACGACCTGGCGAACCGGGGGTTGCTTCCCCCCGGTTTCGCCCTGGTCGGTTTCGCGCGACGCGACTACGCGGACGAGGACTTCGCGCAGGTGGTACTCGAGGCCGTCAAGGCGAACGCCCGCACCCCCTTCCGGCAGGAGGTCTGGGACCACCTCTCGGAGGGGATCCGGTTCGTGCAGGGCTCGTTCGACGACGACGCCGCCTTCGCCAACCTCGCCCAGACGCTCGCGCAACTGGACAAGGAACGCGGCACCGGCGGCAATCACGCCTTCTATCTGTCGATTCCGCCGGACATGTTCCCGCTGGTGCTCGATCAGCTCTCCGAGCACCAGCTGGCGGGACCGATCGGCCGCGATGCCACCGGACGCGAGCCCTGGCGCCGGGTGGTGATCGAGAAACCCTTCGGCCACGATCTCGACAGCGCGGTCGAGCTCAACACGCTGGTCAACCGGGTGTTCCCGGAGGAGACCGTGTTCCGGATCGACCACTATCTCGGCAAGGAGACGGTGCAGAACATCCTGGCGCTGCGCTTCGCCAACCAGTTGTTCGACCCGATCTGGAACGCCAACTACGTCGACCACGTGCAGATCACCATGGCCGAGGACATCGGCCTCGGCGGGCGCGCGGGCTACTACGACGGCATCGGCGCGGCGCGCGATGTCATCCAGAACCATCTGCTGCAACTGCTGGCGCTGACGGCGATGGAAGAGCCGATCAGCTTCGAGCCGAAGCAGTTGCAGGCCGAGAAGATCAAGGTGCTCAGCGCCACCAAACTGGTGGAACCGCTCGACGAGACGACCGCGCGCGGTCAGTACGCGGCGGGCTGGCAGGGCGGCGAGCAGGTGATCGGCCTGCTCGACGAGGAGGGTTTCGACCCGAACTCGACCACCGAGACCTACGCCGCGATCACCCTCGAGGTCGACACCAGGCGCTGGGCGGGCGTGCCGTTCTACCTGCGCACCGGAAAACGCCTGGGCCGCCGGGTCACCGAGATCGCGGTGGTGTTCAAGCGCGCGCCGCATCTGCCCTTCGACCAGACCATGACCGAGGAACTGGGGCAGAACGCACTGGTCATCCGGGTGCAGCCGGACGAGGGCATCAC
Source organism: Nocardia shimofusensis NBRC 100134 (assembly GCF_001613125.1). Lineage (GTDB taxonomy): Bacteria > Actinomycetota > Actinomycetes > Mycobacteriales > Mycobacteriaceae > Nocardia > Nocardia shimofusensis. The sequence continues at coordinate 65,670 of NZ_BDBT01000004.1, read as the reverse complement.
CATGCGATTCGGCTCCAAGGTGCCGGGCTCGAGCATGGAGGTGCGTGACGTCAATATGGATTTCAGTTACGGCGAGGCGTTCACCGAATCATCCCCCGAGGCCTACGAACGCCTGATCCTCGACGTGCTGCTCGGGGTGCCTTCGCTGTTCCCGGTGAACGCGGAGGTCGAATTGTCCTGGAGCATCCTGGATCCGGTGCTCGAACGCTGGGCCGCCGACGGCGCGCCCGAGCCGTACGAGGCGGGCACCTGGGGTCCGGCCTCGGCCGACGAGATGCTCGCGCGCACCGGGCGGGAATGGCGGCGTCCATGATCATCGACATGCCCGACACCACGACCGGCGCGGTCACCAAGCGGCTGGTGCAGTTGCGGGAGAGCAACGGCGTCATCACCATGGGCCGGGTGCTCACCCTGGTGGTGTGCACGCTGGACAGTTCCGAGGCCGAGGACGCCATCGACGCCGCCAACGACGCCAGCCGCGAACACCCCTGTCGCGTCGTGGTTCTCGCGCGCGGCGACCGCGACGCGGCGACCAAGCTCGACGCCCAGATCCGGGTCGGCGGCGACGCGGGCGCGGCCGAGGTGATCGTGCTGCGACTGACCGGCGAACTGGTCAGCCACGAGAGCAGCGTGGTGGTGCCGTTCCTGTTGCCCGACACCCCGGTGGTGGCGTGGTGGCCGCGCGGCGCGCCGGAGTTCCCGTCCCGGGATTCGGTGGGCAGGCTGGCCATCCGCCGCATCACCGACGCCACCTATTCCCCCGATCCGCAGGCCAGCATTCGCGGCAGGCGCGCCTCCTACGCGCCCGGCGACACCGATCTGGCCTGGAGCCGGATCACGTACTGGCGGGCGCTGCTGGCCGCGTCGCTGGACGAACCGCCCTACGAGCCGGTCGAATCGGTGACCATCTCCGGTCTGCGCGAGGAGCCGGCGCTGGACATGCTGGCCGGTTGGCTGGCCTCGCGCCTGGACTGCCCCGTCCGGCGGCGGACCGGAGCGCTGGAGGTGCGGCTGCACCGCCCCAGCGTCTCCATCGGCATCACCCGCCCGCAGACCGGGCGTACCGCCACACTGACCCGCTCCGGCGACCCCGATCAGCGGATCGCTCTGGCCCGCAGGGAAACTCGTGACTGCCTCGCCGAGGATCTGCGCCGCCTCGACGCGGACGAGATCTATCGAGAGGCGCTCGCCGGAATGGAGAAGGTGATCTATGAGTGAGACACCCGCCGGCCGTTACGCCGACCAGAAACGTCGCGTCGCGGCAGGTTTCCCCGCGGACACCGTGCAGGTGCACCCCGGCACCGAAGCGCTGGTGAACGCCGCGGCCCGCCGCTTCGTGGAAGTGGTGGTCGCCGCTCAGGCCGCACGGGGCTCCGCCTCGGTGGTGCTGACCGGCGGCGGCACCGGCATCGGCTTGCTCGAGCAGGTGCGCAGAGAGCCCGGCGAGATCGACTGGTCGAAGCTGGAAATCTTCTGGGGTGACGAGCGTTTCGTGCCCGCGGGCGACCCGGAGCGCAACGCGCGGCAAGCCCGCGAGGCTTTGCTCGATCACGTGCCCGTCGATCCGCACCGGGTGCACGCGGTGGCGCCCAGCGACGGCGAGTATCCCGATCCGGTCGAGGCCGCCGCGGAGTACTCGGCGGCGGTGCACGCCCACCTCGCAGAGCACGGGGCCTTCGATCTGCACCTGCTGGGCATGGGCGGCGAGGGTCACGTGAACTCGCTGTTCCCCCATACCGACGCGGTGCGCGAAGAGCACGAACTCGTCGTCGCGGTGACCGATTCCCCCAAGCCGCCCGCGGTGCGGGTGACGCTGACGCTGCCCGCGGTGCGCAAGGCTCGCCATGTGGTGCTGGTGGTCGGCGGTGCGGCCAAGGCCGAGGCGGTCGCGGCGGCGCTGAACGGCGCGGACCCGGTCGACATCCCGGCCGCGGGCGCGCGCGGCGCCGAATCCACCACCTGGTTGTTGGACGAGGAGGCCGCGACCGCGGTGCGCTGATCCCGGCGCACGGCGACGGCATGTTCGCGGCCGGGATCTCGCCGAGCGGAACCGACCCCGTCGCACTGCCGGAGTACTCGTCGCTCGCGCGATCCAGGACGGGCACTGTTCGGGCTCGACAGCGAGACCGGTTCGGCCGCCGGTCCCTTCGGGTATCAGACGATCCGGGAGGTGTGGCCGATGAGCAGCCCTGATTCGGCCGGGGCGGCGCTGGACGAGGCGTTCCGGTCCGCCGTCGCCGCGCTCACGCCCGCACCTGCGGCGTTCCCGCCGGGATACACCGCGGGTGAGCTGTGGGAGCTGTTCGAGGCGCAGGTGGCCAGCAGGCACCTCGACCTGACCGCCCGCAGGCTCGGTGCGGCGCGTCGCGGCTTCTACAGCATCGGCTCCTCGGGCCACGAGGGCAATGTGGCGCTGGCCGCCGCGACCCGACCGACCGATCCGGCATTGCTGCACTACCGATCCGGTGCGTTCTTCACTCACCGCGCCCGCCGGGCCGGAGTCGCCGACCCCATCCGCGACGTGCTGCTCGGCGTCGTCGCGGCCGCCGCCGACCCGATCTCCGGCGGCAGACACAAAGTGTTCGGCAGTGCGGCCGCCCACGTCATTCCGCAGACCTCCACCATCGCCTCACACCTACCTCGCGCGGTCGGCGCGGCCTTCGCCCTCGACCGCGCCCACCGCGCCGGAGTCGACATTCCCTGGCCCGCCGACGCCGTCGTGCTGTGCACCTTCGGCGACGCCTCCGCCAACCACTCCACCGCCGTCGGCGCGATCAATGCCGCCGTGCACACCGCCTACCAGGGCGTACCCATGCCGATCCTGTTCGTCTGCGAGGACAACGGCCTCGGCATCAGCGTCCCCACTCCCCCGGGCTGGATCCAGCACGCCTACGGTTCCCGTCCCGGCCTGCACTACCTCACCGCCGACGCCTGCGACCTCCGCGCCGCCCTGGCCGCCTGCACCGCCGCCGTCGACCACGTCCGTGCCCACCGCGCCCCGGTCTTCCTGCACCTGCGCACCGTTCGCTTGCTGGGCCACGCCGGCTCGGACCTGGAATCCGCCTACCGCCGTCCCGCCGACATCGCCGCCGATCTGCGCCGCGACCCGCTCCTCGCCACCGCCCGCCTGCTCGCCGACACCGGCGCCGCCGATCCCCACGCCCTGCTCGACCGCTACGACACGATCGCCGCCCGCGTCACTCGCACTGCCGAATCCGTATGCGCCGAACCGAAACTCGATTCCGCCTCGGCTGTGATCGCACCACTCGCTGCTGCCCGCCCCGACGCCGTTCGCACCGACGTCCTGCGCGGGAGCACGACCATGCCGGGCACGCCGAGTCGTTCCGGTCACGGCGGCCACCCGGCGGGCCTCTCCGACGGTCCCCTGAGTTCGGACCGGCCGAGCACCCCGAGTAGCAGCGCAGGCAGCCTCGGCCGCACCGCCGGCGCCGGCATGGCCGACAGTCACGGCGGGCACGACGACCCCCCGGTCACCCTCGCACAGGCGATCAATTCGACGCTCGCGTCTCTGATGGAACGCGACCGCGATGTGCTCGTCTTCGGTGAGGACGTGGGCCGCAAGGGCGGCGTGTACGGGGTGACCAAAGGGCTGCGGGCGCGGTTCGGCCCGCGCCGGGTCTTCGACACGATCCTCGACGAGCAGAGCGTCCTCGGTACAGCGCTGGGCGCGGGCCCGGCGGGATTCGTGCCGATACCGGAGATCCAGTACCTCGCCTACCTGCACAATGCCGCCGATCAATTACGCGGGGAGGCGGCGACTCTCGGGTTCTTCTCCGCGGGCGGCTACCGCAACCCGATGGTGGTACGCATCGCGGGACTGGCCTACCAGAAGGGCTTCGGCGGCCACTTCCACAACGACAATTCGCTCGCCGCCCTGCGCGACATCCCCGGCCTGGTGCTCGCGGTACCCGCCCGCGCCGACGACGCCGCCGGTCTGCTGCGCACCTGTGTGTCGGCCGCACGGGTGGACGGCAGGGTGTGTGTGCTGATCGAGCCGATCGCGCTCTATCACACCCGCGATCTGTTCCCCGGCGACGGCGCGTGGGCCGCGCACGCGAACGCACCCGAGCACGTCGAGATCGGCCGCGCCCGCTGTTACGGCGAAGGGACCGACCTGACCATCGTCACCTTCGGCAACGGCGTGCCCATGAGTCTGCGTGCCGCCTCGCGACTCGCCCACGACGGAATCCGTGCCCGAATCCTGGACCTGCGCTGGCTGGCCCCGCTGCCGGTCGACGATCTGCTACATCACGCCGCGGCGACCGGCCGCGTCCTCGTCGCCGACGAAACACGTCGCAACGGAGGTGTTTCCGAGGCGATCTGCACCGCCCTCGTCGACGCCGGGCACCGGGGCGCGCTCGCCCGGGTCACCTCCGAGGACAGCTTCGTCCCGCTCGGACCGGCGGCGGCGACGGTTCTGCTCGACGAGGACACGATCGTGGATGCCGCGCGGGCGCTGGGCCGCGCATGACCGCCGCGCGCCCTACTCGACCGGGTCGAACTGACCGGTTCCCGAGAGCACCGTGGTGAGCAGTCGCACCAGTTCGGCCTGGCGATGCGTGCCGGACTTGTCGAACACGTGCTGCAGATGCGTGCGGGCGGTGTTCACCGACACCGCCAGATCCTCGGCGATCGCGCGCAACCCCTTGCCGCGCAGCGCCACCGCGGCAACCCGCGCCTCCGCGCCGGTCAGGCCGTAGAGCTGGCGCAGTGCTTCGCAACCGCCGCTGACCTCCCGCTCCGGGTCGACGATGACGACGAGGGCCGCGCGCTCGCCGTCGCGCACGCACGCGGGTTCCAGCGGCAGTACCGAGAGGGCGTAGGGGGCTTCACCGCCGCGCCGAGGTACCAGGCGGCGACCGCCGACTCGGGGCCCGACCGGGCGCGTCGCGGCGGTGATCAGCGCACGCAGTCCCGCGGCGGCGACACTGTCGGTCGACTCGAGGTGGCCGCGGCGACCGACCGCGAGGCCGTCGCCGGCCGCGAAGATGGCCGCCGCCGCCGGATTCGCGTAGCCGATCGTCCCGCCGCCGGTCACGATGACCACACCGTGCCGGTAGCGGTCCAACACCGCCGCGACGGCACCGTGCGCCGCATCCGCCTCGGCCAGCCGGGCCTGCACTGTGAGTGCGTGCCGCAGGTGCGGAAGCAGCAGCCGCATCGTCGCCGTGGCATGCGCGCGATCGAGATCGCGATGGCGGTACGGATAGGCGCCGAGCCAAGCGCTCCGATCGCCGTCGGCGAGCACGGTGAGCATGCCGTCGCCCAGCCGGTGCGGCGCCATCCAGTCGCTGAAAAACCGGTGCCTGCGCAGATAACCGGGCCCCAACAGTTCCTCGCAGGTGGTGATCAGGCCGGCCGGTGCGCGGGCGAGCGCGGTCGCGATCGGGTCGATGCGCCAGTAGCGGGCGTTGTAGCTACGACGCAGATCGTCGGCTCCGTCCGAACATGCCGTCATCGTCCGGCAATTCGCTGCGGTGACGACCAATCCGCCCCGATCGGCGCCCAGCGCCTCGACGACATCGTCCACCGCTCGCGACCACTCGGCGGGATACAGCGCGGCGCGCTCGATTCGCGCCACGATCTCGGAGAACCTCTCGACTGTCATCGTCATGTGAATGACCTTCGACTTCCTCCGGCCCGGAAGGACCAAGATCTCTCCCGCGCCACGGTGCGCCGCTCCAGTGCGCCTCTGCCCGAAATTATAGCTCCTGCCTATGACTTCGGATCTCGGGGGAGGTCGGCGGGCGATCGGTCGGTGGCGCAGCCGGATCCGTTCCGCTCACGTTGAAAGCCGATGCGCCGGCACACATTCGGCAGCCCACGAGAAGCCTTCGTCCTCATCGGTTCGGATGAGGACTTCGCGTACCGAGTCCTGTTCTACTCGAGGAGCGATCGCACGCACATCCGCCGGCGACGGTGTTCTCCCGGAGGGCCCCGATCTGCTCGCCCCCCTGCCGCAGCCGGCCGGGACAGCAGGCCCGACCGATGGAGGTTCCCCATGCCGACCGCAGTCGATTTCGCCGCACGTCTGATAGATCCGGCCGCCATCAAGGCTGCCGGACACAGCGCCGTACTGGTCTACGTGGCCCCCAGCAGACCGGGCGCGAACTTCGGCGCCAAACCGGTGACCAGGGAGTACACCGACCGGCTGCGCGCCGCCGGGCTCGATGTCGTGTCCATCTGGCAGTTCGGCAAGCCGGGCGATGCCCGCTCGCCCTCGGACTGGACCACCGGCTTCGACGGCGGCCGCCGGATGGGGCTGCAGGCCCTGCAGATCCACGAGGCAGCGGGCGGACCCGAACACTGTCCCATCTTCTTCGCGGTGGACGAGGACATCTCCCTGCACCAGTGGAACACCGGGGCGGTCCACTTCTTCCGCGGCGTGAACGAGGCCATCGGACGCGAGCGCACCGGCGTCTACGGCTCGTCACGGGTGTGCGCCTGGGCCATCGAGGACGACGTCGTCGGCCGGTCGACCTCGGCGGGCAAACGCTGGGCCTGGCAGACCCGCGCATGGTCGGACAATCGGCTCGACACGCCCGAAGCCGTTCTGTACCAACGCGTCATCGACACCCCGGGCAATCCGGGGCCGCTCATCGACGGCAGTTCGGTCGACATCGACGACATCCTCGCCGCCGACTACGGGCAGTGGTCCATCGATCGCCGGACGCCCGTCGTGACACCTCCGGTATTCACCGAACTCGATCGGATGGGCAACTCCCGCTCGCAGCGCTGGGGCGCCCGCATCACCAATTTCCTGCTGCACACCCAGGAGGGCAACGGCACGGCGGAATCGCTGGCCGGCTACCTGAACAACCCGGCCAACGGGGTCTCCTACCACTACACGCTGCGCGAGGCGATCCTGTGCGCCGTGGTGGACACCGACTACGCCTCGTGGTCGGTGCTCGACGCCAACAGCCACACGATCAACCTCTGCTTCGCGGGCAGTCGCGCCGCCTGGTCGCGCGAACAGTGGCTGGCCGTCGAGGGCGATCTGCGGATCGCGGCGTGGGTGGCGGTGCAGGACGCGAAGAAGTACGGCTTCGCCACCGATGTCATCGCCCCGCCCTACACCAGGCGCGACGGGATCTCCGACCACAAGTACGTCACCGAATGCCTCGGCATCGGCACCCACACCGACGTGGGCTTCCACTTCCCCTGGGACGTCTTCGCCCGGCACGTCCGTGAGTTCGCCGACGGGACGGGTTCGGGGCAGGTTCCGGGCGCGATCGATGCCAAGGCGGCGGTGACACCGTGGCTCGGCCGACGGCTGGGACCGCCGGGTGAACAGACGACCCCCGACGGAGTGGGCCGCTTCGTCCGGTACGAGCACGGTCATGTGTACTGGCACCCGTCCACCGGCGCATACGCGATTCCCGAATCGCTGTTCGGTAAGTACGCCGAAACCGGCTGGGAGGCAGGGCCGCTGGGCTACCCGATCACCGATCACACGGTGCTCTACGACGGGAGCGGCGCCGAATGGGGTGAGGTGCAGGGCTTCGAGCGCGGCGCGCTCTACCACCGCACCGGAAGGCCGGTGTATCACCTGCGCGGCGCGATCAGGGAACGCTGGAACCGCAGCGGCTTCGAGAACGGGCCGCTCGGCTGGCCGGCATCCGACGAGATCCCCTTCGACGCGGGCGCCTACCAGGAATTCGAGCACGGCCGGATCTACTGGGTCCCGAAGCAGACCATCGCGCTGCGCCGGGTGGACGGCGGCGACGAGCCGCTGCCGGACACGCCCTGACGCGGGGCCGGGCATCGTATCGACCTGAACCGTGGTCGAGGGTCCAGGCTGGACCCATGACACGGTCACCGGAGACGTGCTCACTCTCGCCGACACGGGCGCCGAAGGACTCGGTGTCTTCGACACCGTGGTCGACAGCGCGTTGTTCCACGTCTTCGGCACCGTGCCCGAGGCCAGGGCCGCCTACGTGCGCGGACTGCACCGGGTGTGCGCGCCCGGAGGGCGGGTGCACATCCTGGCGCTCTCCGACGCCGAGCCGGGGTTCGGCCCGCGCATCGGCGAGTCGATCCTGCGCGACTCCTTCGTCGACGGCTGGGAATTCGAGGACCTGAGCACCACCACCTATCGAGGCAGGGTCACCGATCTCGTGGCGCGGGAGGCCGAGCGCTACCACCTGCCCACCGAGGGGCTGATCGATACCGCCGCATGGCCGGCCCGCATCCGCCGCCGTTGAGCTCCACCGGTCTCTGCAGGTCGACACATCGACCGGCACACCGCGGCCCGGCGACCGCCGGAAAACCCGAGCGGATAACGATTCGACAACGAGGCAGGCGCTTCGCAACCTGTTCGTTATCCGATAGCGATGGCACATCATCCGTAGTCACAGGTCCTGGGCTCGGCGCGTGTACGGACAGATGCATGGTTCGCTCGCAAGTGCAGCAGCGAGGGCGCCGGGATGCCTGCGCCGTCCGGCTGTGGCAGCATCCTCGTCGAGGCCGGGGTCCGAGAAATCAGGCGGGCATCGGTTGGTTGGGCCGGCGGCGGCTCCGGGTTCGCCCGGAGCCGCCCCACCGATACCGACCATCACCGCGACGGACCGGCCGACCGCCCCGTCAAGCGAGCGTGGCCTTCTCCGAGTCGTCGTTCCCGGTTCGCAGCCGCACGGCTGCCCGTTCACCGGCACTCGCCTCATCCGCGGGCGATTCGCTGTCGGGCGCGACTACGTCGGGCCGGATGCCGACCGTCACAGCGTTCCGGCCGGGCGCCCAGACACCGAGCAGGACAGCGGCCGTCAGTGTCACGACGCCGAGCGCGAGAGCGGCGTTGCCCGCACCGTGCATGAAGGCGGACTGGGCGGCGTCGACGAGTGGATCGGCCTGCGGCCCGGCCTCCTCGGCCACTTGCATGGCGGCGGCCAACGATCCTCCGACAGGTTCGCGGGCCTGCTCGGGGAGCTGCGGCAGAATCGGGGCGATCCGGTCGGTGTAGCCGGCGGCCAGCACGCTGCCCGCGATGGCGATGCCGACCGCAGCGCCCACTTCGCGAGCGGCGTCGTTGACCGCCGAGGCGACACCGTGTTTGGCGGCGGGGGTGTTGGCGATGATGGCCGCGGTGGCGGGCGGCGAACTCAACCCGAGCCCGCTGCTCATCACCAGCAGCGGCCACAGCAGGTCGGTGTAGCCGCTGTCGGGCGTGAGCCGGGACAGGCCGAGCAGCGCGATGCCGATCATGCCGACGCCGATCAGGGTCGGCAGGCGCAGCCCGAAACGCTCGGCCAGGTACGGGGCGACCATCGCCAGTGCGATCATCGGCACGACCATGGGCGTCAGCGCCACCGCCGATTTCAGCGCGCTGTAGCCGAGGAACAGCTGCATGAACTGCATGATCAGCAGGAAGGTGCCGAACGCGGCCAGGAACTGCATCCCCACGGCCACCGATCCGCTACCGAAGCCGCGCACCGCGAACAACCGCACATCCAGCAACGGACGCCGCACCCGCAGTTCGACGAACACGAAGCCGAGCCCGGCGAGTACGGCGCCCGCCAACGCGAACAGGACGAGCGGGTCGGTCCAGCCCCGGACCGGCCCCTCGATCGCGCCGACCACCAGCAGCCCCACCGCGGCCGCCGAGCACACCGCGCCGAGCGGGTCCATGGCCGGACGGGTGTCGTCGGTGGAATCGATGACCGTGCAACTTGCCACCGCCAGCACCGCGCCGGCCGCGGCCATACCGGCGAAGATCGAGAGCCAGGAGTAGAACTCCAGCAGCAGACCGGAGCCGAGGAAGCCGACCACCGCGCTCACACCGGTGACACCGGCCCAGATCGCGATAGCAGCCGAACGACGGGACTCGGGGAAGTTGGCGGTGAGCAGCGACAACGTCGAGGGCATGACCAGCGCCGCGCCGACGCCCGCGAGCGCCCTGGCGATGATCAGCCAGGTGGGCGAGTCCAGCGCCAGCGGCAGCGCGGAGGCGACCGAGAACACCACCAGCCCCAGAACGAGCACCAGCCTGCGGCCGTAGCGGTCGCCGAGCGCGCCGCACGGCAGCACCAGGCAGGCCAGCATGAGCGTGTATCCGTCGATGATCCAGGTCAGCTGCTGCTGCGTCGCGCCGGTATCGGCGGCGATCTCGGGCAGGGCGGTGTAGAGACCGGCCATCGCGGCGACGACCAGCGCCACCCCCATACAGGCGACGGTCAGCAGCCACCACTGTCTGCCGGACAACCGAACCGCGGTGGTATCCATTTCGCCTCCCCGAGAAACAGTACTATGAGTATCGTTACGCTACCAGCAGTAGCATACGGGGGCCGGTTCGCGACAGGCCCGGGGAGCGGAAAGGACAGCACCGACCATGACCACCGGCGCCGACGACACCGAGGCCGACCCGCGCACCACGCGCTCTCGCCGGCGATTGCTGGACGCGGCCGCCACCCTGCTCGAATCCGGCGGGCCGGAGGCGGTCACGATCGAGGCGGTCACCCGGCTGTCCAAGGTCGCGCGCACCACGCTGTACCGGCACTTCGCCAGCGCGAGGCAGTTGCGGGCCGCCACACTGGAGCGATTGCTGCCGCCGGCCATCGAGACCGCGCCGCCCGCCGGGTTGCGCGAGGGCCTGATCACCTCGCTCGTCCGCCAGGCCGCCATCATCGACGAAGCGCCGCTGCACATGAGCATTCTGGCCTGGCTCGCCACCGCCGACCGGGACTCCGGCGCCGACGGCGCCGCCGCCAACTCACTGCGCGCCCGGCTGATCGAGCAGTACCGCGCGCCCTTCGACCGCGTGCTCGAAACCGCGGAAGCCCAGGCCAGATTGGGCGATTTCGACCGCACCCGAGCCCTGGCGCAACTCCTGGGCCCCGTCGTCTTCGCCAAGCTCGTCGGTTTGGAGACCACCACCCCGCAGGACTGCGCCCGGCTCGTCGACGACTTCCTCACCGCCCGCGACGCCGAACGCGAGCGAGAGCGCCGGTCCTCGGCCTCGTGAGGGTGCTCTCGGTGCACAGATGCCGCGGCCTCTACCGCGCAGAGCGACAGGCTCGGCGCGATCGCCCGGATCGACGGCGGGCGGCGCGGCACGACGGGCTCGCTCAGCCCAGTTCGGCCAGATGCGCCGTGATCAGAGCGTTCACCTCGCCCGCCCGTTCGAGCGGAAGCAGATGACCCGCACCGGGCAGCGCGGTGACCGTCCGTAGTTCAGGCACGGACGCGCGCATCACTGCGAGCGGGTCACGTCCGCTGAATCCGGCCATGTCCGGATCGTTCTCGCCGTAGACGAAGTAGGTCGGCACTCGCACAACGGGGTCGAGGTCGGCGCCCAGTTCCCAGTTCCGGTCGAAATTGCGATACCAGTTGAGCCCGCCGGTGAAGCCGGTGCGCTCGAATTCGGCAACCAGGGCGTCGAACTCGGCAACCGACAGCCACGACCACGGCAGCGCGGGCGCCTGCGGAAGCACGTCGAGATATCCGCACCCGGGCGGATGACGCCAGGTGTCCAGGTAGCGGTAGTCGCCGCTGAGCGCGTAGTACACCCGGGCGAGGAATTCGCGCGGAGCGGCGTCGAGTTCGCGGTCGGCGATGCCGGGGCGCTGGAAGTAGTCCAGATGCAGGAAATGCCGTTGCGCCGCCTTGGCCCACAGTTGCGACGGCGGACGCGGCGGACGCGGCGTGTACGGATTGTTCAGCACGATCATGCCGCGCACCCGCTCCGGCGCGCGCTGGGCCAGTTCCCACAGCAGCGCGGCGCCGAAATCCAAACCGACGAAGACCGCCTGCTCGGCGTCGATGTCGTCGAGCAGCGCCAGCAGGTCGCCGATGACCGCGAGATTGGTGTAGTCCGCGGGATCGGCGGGCGCGTCGGTGCGGCCCGCGCCGCGCAGGTCGGGGGCCAGCGCCCGGTAGCCCGCGGTGGCGATCGCCGCGAGCTGCCGGTGCCAGATCAACCCGGTGTGCGGAAAGCCGTGGCAGAAGATCACCGGCCGGCCGGAGCCACGCTCGGTGACGTGCATGCGGATTCCGCCACCGGTCACGAACCAGGACGCAGGGGGTTCGGTCGCCGTCACTGTGCTCGCCTCATCGCCACCTCGTCGTCACGGAGACGCATCTTCGCGAACTCCACCTCGAAACTTAGAACACGTTCTATGTTTCACGGTAATGTCCGACAGTCGTGAGCGGAATACCTGGGCAACTACGTGATCGCGTCGCGGTCGTCACCGGCGCGAGCCGCGGCATCGGCAAGGGCATCGCCCTGGAGCTGGGTGCGGCGGGCGCCACCGTCTACGTCACCGGCCGTTCGGTCACGCCGGGCAGACTGCCGGGCACGGTGCACGAGACGGCCGCGCGCATCACCGAACTCGGCGGCGTCGGCGTGCCGATGGTGTGCGACCACCGCGACGACGACGCGGTGGCCCGACTGTTCGAGCGGATCGCCGAGGAACACGGCCGCCTCGACATCCTGGTCAACAACGTCTACAACTCCCCCGCCGCGGCCCGTTGGCTCGGCAAACCGTTCTGGCAGGTGCCACCCGACGCCTGGGATCAGACCTTCGATGTCGGTGTGCGGTCGCACTACGCCGCGGCGGTGTTCGCCGCGCCGCTGCTGATCAACTCGGACGGTCTGCTGGTCAACATCTCCTCCCCCGGCGCGATCCGCTACATGCACAACGCCGTCTACGGGGTGGCCAAGGCCGCACTGGACCGGCTCACCGCCGACCTCGCGCACGACCTCGCGGAGACCGGTGTCACCGTGGTCTCGCTGTGGCCGGGCATCGTGAACACCGAACTGCTGCAACTGGTTCCGGCGGACGACCAGGGCAGGCGGCTGGTGACCCTGCCCGGCGAGGGCACCTTCGATCTCGGCGACGCCGAATCCCCGCACTTCGCGGGCCGGGCGGTCGTCGCGCTGGCCGTAGCCCCGGACCGGCGCGCGCACACCGGCGCGGCCAGGCGGGTACACGAGCTCGCCGATCGCTACGGATTCACCGACATCGACGGTCGCGTCCCCCGCAACGATTGATCATCGGCGCTGGACAGGGTGTTCCGGGGCCGGGATGATCGGCACCGATGACCACCGTCGGCCCGACCCTGCTCACCCCACGGCTCCGAATGCGCCCGCTGCGCGCTTCCGATGCCGAACGCCTGCACGAGCACTGGAACGATCCCGGCATCCGCCGCAACCTCTTCGACGACGAACCGGTGATCGCGGCGATGGTGGTGGCGCTCACCCAGCGCAGCGACCTCGATTTCGCGATGCGCGGCTACGGTTTCTGGACCCTCGTGCCCCGCTCGTCACGCAACGGCGGCGAACTGCTCGGCGTCTGCGGATTGCGCTGGAGCAGAGACGGCATCCGGATGATCTCGAGTGTCGAAGAGGGCCATCGCGGCGAGGGCCTGGCGCTGGAAGCCTGCCGCGCCGTGCTGGACTACGCGTTCGGCACGCTCGGCCTGGACCGGGTGGTCGCGGCCGCGGACGAGAACGCCGAGTCCTCGATCCAGCTCTGCGAACGGCTGGGCATGGTCCGTACCGGGACCGTCGATCACCTCGCGCACTTCGAAGCCCGGCCGGTCCCACCCGAATAGCGGGCGCGGGGGCCGGGCTGCGCTGGTGCGATCAGGAGAACTTGATCTCCAGGCCGATGCCGAGAATGGCGATGAGCCAGATGAGGCCGGTGAAGATGGTGACGCGGTCGAGGTTCTTCTCGACGACGGTGGAACCCGACAGGCTGGACTGGACGCCGCCGCCGAAAAGGCTGGACAGACCCCCACCCTTGGCGCGATGCAGCAGCACCAGCAGCACCAGCAGCACACTGGTGACGATAAGGAGGATATCCAGGAACATCCGCATGCCGGTCAGTCTATGGGGTGGAGGCTCGTCCACCCCAATCGGGCGCCGGGACGCCGCGTGCGAGGCCGGTCAGCGACGCTGCGGATCGAACGCGACCAGGTGGCTGACGCGCGGCCGGCCCGCCTGGAACTCGCTGACCGCCTGCGTCCGCATCCGATCCAGCGCGGTGAGCCGCACCTGGTGTTGATGCATGTGCTCGGCCCAGGAGCGCACCACGAACGCCTCCACGAAACGATCGACCACCCCCACGTCACGATAGAGCCGCCACTCCATCGCCCCGGTGCGTTGCGTCGATCGGCCGACGAACACCATCGCCGCGAAGAACTCCTCGGTCCGCTCGGCGGGCACATCGTAGTACCGCAACACCAGCACCGGACCGTCGTCGGGATCGGGCTCGATCACGAGTTCGGGCTCCGGCCAGAACGCCGCCGGGGTCAGATCGAGTTCCTCGGCATCGTGCCGGATCGGCAGCCACACACCGACCACCGCACCACAGCCGAGCAGCCCGGCCGCGATCAGCAGCGCCGTCGCCGGCGAGGTGAGCCCGGCCACCAGTCCCCACAGCAGCGAGCCCATGGCCTGGCCGCCCATGAACACCAGCATGTACACCGACAGCCCCCGCGCCCGTACCCATGCCGGCAGCAGCAACTGCATCGTCGCGTTCATCGTCGACAGCGCGAGCAGCCACGCCATGCCCGCGCCGATCAGCAGCACCAGCACCGCCACGACGCCGGGCAGCAAGGCGGCGCCCGTGGCGGCCAGTCCGAACACCACCGAGGCGATGGTGAGCCGCTGCGTCGGGGTGAGCTTCGCCCGGATGCGCGCCAGCGCCAGCGCCCCCGCGACCGCGCCGAGCCCGAGAGCGCCCAACATGAGGCCGTAGCCGGACGAGCCGAGCCCCAATCGGTCGCGCGCGATCACCGGCAGCAGTGCCCAGACCGCGCTCGCCGGACCGACGAACAGCAGGCAGCGCACGAGCACCCGCCGGATCGCGGGCGCGGCGCGAATGAACCGAGTGCCCGCCTGCAGAGCGGCCAGTGGGCGTTCCGAGGGCAACCGGCGATCCTCGGGTACGCGACGCCAGAACAGCAGTACAGCGACGATGCCGACGAAGGACAGCGCGTTCAGGCCGAACACCAGGGTGGGCCCGGACACCGCCACCAGCACACCCGCGATCGCGGGCCCCACCGCGCGGCCGATATTGATGTTCATGCTGCCCAGCGCGGCGGCCGAGGGGATCAGGCGGCGCGGCACCAGTTCCGGCTGGATCGCCTGCCAGGACGGCGCGGTGATCGCCTGGCCGCAGCCGAGCAGGAACAACAGGATCAGCAGCACGCCCGGCGTGGTGTGCCCGGTCGCGGTGGCGATCGCCAGCACGGTGGCCAGCGCGGCCATCGTCGACTGCGCGCCCAGCAGCAGCCTGCGCCGGTCCATCAGATCGGCCAGCACGCCCGAGGGGATCGACAGCAGCATCACCGGCAACGTGATCGCGGTCTGCACCAGCGACACCAGCGTCGCCGCGTTCGGCTCGTCCACCAGCAGCCACTGCGCACCCACCGTCTGCATCCAGGTGCCCAGGTTGGAGACCAGCTGCGCTGTCCACAGCGCCCGATAGATCGGGGAGCGCAGCGGCGCCCAGGTGGACAGTGGTTGCGCGGCATCGACGGTGCTCACCGGGCCGAGCTTATCGGCGTGGCATCGCGGCATGTCGCCCCCGGGTCGTCGACCCGCCACTGCGGCGCGAACGAACGCGAAACGACTCGGTCCGGTACTCCGTTCGCACGGAATACCGGACCGATGTTCGTCGCTCGGCCGATCAGGGCAGCGGGCCGCCCGCGGCGATCGCCGACAGGGTGGCGAACTCGTCACCCTTGAGCGAGGCGCCGCCGACCAGCGCGCCGTCGACGTCGGTCTGGGCGAC
Organism: Nocardia shimofusensis NBRC 100134; assembly: GCF_001613125.1. Classification (GTDB taxonomy): domain Bacteria; phylum Actinomycetota; class Actinomycetes; order Mycobacteriales; family Mycobacteriaceae; genus Nocardia; species Nocardia shimofusensis. The sequence goes on along the minus strand of NZ_BDBT01000004.1, from coordinate 49,915 downwards.
CAGTTCCCCGACGTTCTTGGCGTTCACCGAGCCGCCGTAGAGGACACGCACCTGTGCGGCCACCTCCGGCGAGGCCAGTTCGGCCAGCTCGGCGCGGATCGCGCCGCAGACTTCCTGCGCGTCGGCCGCACTTGCGACCTTGCCGGTGCCGATCGCCCACACCGGTTCGTAGGCGATGACGACCTTCGAGATCTGCTCGGCCGACAAGCCTTTCAGCGAACCACGCAGCTGCTCGAGGTTGTACTCGACATGCGTGCCCGCCTCGCGGACTCCGAGCCCTTCACCGATGCAGACGATCGGGGTGAGACCGTGCTCGAGGGCCTTCTTGGCCTTGCCGAGCACCGTGGCGTCGTCCTCGTTGTGGTACTGACGACGCTCGGAGTGTCCGACGACCACGAAGGTGCAGCCCAGCTTGGCGAGCATGCTCGCGGCGATCTCACCGGTGTAGGCGCCCGATTCGTGCACCGAGACGTCCTGCGCACCGTAGGTGAGCAGGAGCTTGTCGCCCTCCACCAGTGTCTGCACGCTGCGCAGATCGACGAACGGCGGGATCACCGCCACGTCGACCTTGTCGAAGTACTTCTCCGGCAGCGCGAAAGCGATCTTCTGCACCAGGGCGATGGCCTCGAGGTGGTTGAGGTTCATCTTCCAGTTGCCCGCGATGAGCGGCTTACGTGCCATGGATCAGGCCTCCAGAATGCTGATGCCGGGCAGTTCCTTGCCCTCCAGGTATTCCAGCGACGCGCCGCCGCCGGTGGAGATGTGCGAGAAACCGTCGTCGGGAAGTCCGAGCGCCCGCACGGCGGCGGCGGAATCGCCACCGCCGACGACGGTGAACGCGCCCTTGCCGGTGGCGGTCACGATCGCCTCGGCGACACCGCGGGTGCCCGCGGCGAACTTCTCGAACTCGAACACGCCCATCGGGCCGTTCCAGAACACCGTCTTCGCCTCGGTCAGCAGCGCGGCGAACCGCTTCACCGACTCCGGGCCGATGTCCAAACCGAGCCAGCCGTCCGGGATCTCGTCGGCGGCGACGATCGTCGACTCCGCGTCGGCGGCGAACTTGTCGGCGACCACCACGTCGCGCGGCAGATGGATGACATCGCCGTAGCGCTCGAGCAGTTCCTTGCAGGTGTCGATCATCTCTTCCTGCAGCAGCGAAGCGCCCACCGAAAGACCCTGTGCGGCAAGGAAGGTGAAGCACATGCCGCCGCCGATCACCAGGGTGTCGACCTTGGGGGCCAACGCCTCGATGACGGCCAGCTTGTCGGAGACCTTCGAGCCGCCGAGCACCACGGCGTAGGGCCGCTCGGTGTTCTCGGTCAGTTTCGCCAGCACATCGACTTCGGCGGCGACCAGCGTGCCCGCGTAGTGCGGGAGCAGCTTGGCCACGTCGTACACCGAGGCCTGCGCGCGGTGCACCACGCCGAAGCCGTCGGAGACGAACGCGCCGTCTTCGCCGACCAACTCGACCAGGGCCGCGGCCAGCTTGGCTCGCTCTCCCTCGTCCTTGCTGGTCTCGCGGGGATCGAAGCGCACGTTCTCCAGCAGCAGGACGTCGCCGTCGGTGAGGCCCTCCGAACGCGAGAGCGCGTCGTAGCCCACCACGTCGCCGGCCAGCTGGACATTGCGCCCGAGCAGCTCGGCCAGCTTCACCGCGACCGGGGCGAGCGAGAACTTCGCGTCCGGCTCGCCCTTGGGACGGCCCAGGTGCGCCGTGACGACGACCTTGGCGCCCGCCTCGACCAGCGCCTTCAGCGTCGGGATCGAGGCGATGATGCGACCGGGATCGGTGATCTGCCCGTTGTCGTCGAGAGGGACGTTCAGGTCGGAGCGCACGAGCACGCCCCGACCTTCGACACCCTCGTTCAGCAGATCCTGGAGTGTCTGAACAGTCATGCGATCAGAGGGACTTCGCGACGAGACCGATGAGGTCGGCCAGACGGTTGGAGTAGCCCCACTCGTTGTCGTACCAGGACACGACCTTCACCTGGTCGTCGATGACCTTGGTCAGCGGCGCGTCGTAGATCGACGAGTGCGGGTCGGTGACGATGTCGCTGGAGACGATCGGGTCGGTGTTGTACTTCAGAATGCCCTTCAGCGGCCCCTCGGCGGCGGCCTTCATCGCGGCGTTGATCTCCTCGACGGTGGCGGACTTGGCCAGGTTCGCGGTCAGGTCGGTGACCGAGCCGGTCGGGACCGGAACGCGCAGCGCGTAACCGTCGAGCTTGCCCTGCAGCTCGGGCAGCACCAGGCCGATGGCCTTGGCGGCGCCGGTGCCGGTGGGCACGATGTTCAGCGCGGCGGCGCGGGCGCGACGCAGGTCGCTGTGCGGGCCGTCCTGCAGGTTCTGGTCCTGGGTGTAGGCGTGGATCGTGGTCATCAGGCCCTTGACGATGCCGAACTCGTCGTTGAGGACCTTGGCCAGCGGGCCCAGGCAGTTCGTGGTGCACGAGGCGTTGGAGATGATGTTCTGGCTGCCGTCGTACTTGTCGTCGTTGACGCCCATCACGATGGTGATGTCCTCGCCCTTGGCCGGGGCGGAGATGATGACCTTCTTCGCGCCCGCGGCCAGGTGACCCTTGGCCTTGGTGGCGTCGGTGAAGATGCCGGTCGACTCGACCACGACGTCGACGCCCAGGTCGCCCCACGGCAGCGCGGCGGGGCCTTCCTTGATCGCCAGCGCCTTGATCCGCTGGTCGCCGACCACGATGGTGTCCTCGCCGTCGAGCGAGACGTCCTTGGGCAGCCGGCCCAGGATCGAGTCGTACTTCAGCAGCGTCGCCAGACTCGCGTTGTCGGTGAGGTCGTTGACCGCGACGATCTCGATGTCGGTGGTGCCCAGCGCCTTCTGCGCCTCCACCGCCCGGAAGAAGTTGCGTCCGATACGACCGAAGCCGTTGATGCCTACCCGGACAGTCACGTTATCGCTCCTCAGCTTTCAAGCGGATAAATTCCGATGCGCCACCCACCCTAATCGCAGCGCCGGACCTCTCCGACACGCGCCTTGGATTCGTGAGCCGGGACCGGATCCGTTCAGGCGTCGTCGAGCAGTTCCGCGGTGACCGCCGACTCGGTGTCGGGCACGCCCAGTTCCCTGGCGCGCCGATCGGCCATCGACAGCAACCGCCGGATGCGTCCGGCCACCGCGTCCTTGGTCATCGGTGGATCGGCGAGCTGACCGAGTTCCTCGAGGGAGGACTGCCGGTGCTCCACGCGCAGCTTGCCCGCCGCGGCCAGATGATCGGGCACCTCGTCGCCGAGGATTTCCAGCGCCCGCTCCACCCTGGCCGCCGCCGCGACCGCGGCGCGCGCCGAGCGACGCAGGTTGGCGTCGTCGAAGTTGGCCAGCCGGTTCGCCGTCGCGCGCACCTCGCGGCGCATCCGGCGTTCCTCCCAGGTCAGCCGGGTGTCCTGAGCGCCCATCCTGGTCAGCAGGGCACCGATGGCCTCGCCGTCGCGCACCACCACCCGGTCGGTGCCGCGCACCTCGCGCGCCTTGGCGGTGATACCGAGCCTGCGCGCCGCGCCGACCAGCGCCAGCGCCGCCTCGGGGCCGGGGCAACTGACCTCCAGGGCCGAGGAACGGCCCGGTTCGGTGAGCGAGCCGTGCGCGAGAAACGCTCCGCGCCACGCCGCCTCGGCGTCGGCGATGCTGCCGCCGACCACCTGGGCGGGCAGCCCGCGCACCGGACGGCCGCGCACGTCGAGCAGGCCGGTCTGACGCGCGAGCGCCTCGCCCTCCTTGGACACCCGCACCACGTAGCGCGAGGTCTTGCGCAGCCCGCCGACGCCGAGCACGTGCACGTCGGACCCGTAGCCGTACAGCTCGAAGATCTCCCGGCGTAGCCGCCGGGCGATGGAACCCATGTCCACCTCGGCCTCGACGATCACCCGCCCGCCCACGATGTGCAGGCCGCCCGCGAAACGCAGCAGAGCCGACAGCTCCGCCTTGCGGGAACTGACCTGCGACACCGAGAGCCTGCTCAGCTCGTCCTTCACCTCGGCTGTCATCGCCACGAGACGCGCTCCTTTCCACCCAACCCGGACCGCACATCCGCGCCCATGTGCCGTCCCTCGACTCGAAGTCCTGCCGGCTGCGGCCGAGGTTGCCGGATCAGCTGATCCAGGGCGGCGGCGAGCTTGCCGGGATGATGCCGATCGGTCCCCGTTTCGGCGACATCGGAGAACGTTACCCGCGCGCGCAGTTGTTCGGCGGCTCTTGCGACATGTTCGCGCTCCCGGCCCGGCGGAACCGAGCCGGAGTCCACCAGAACCTCGTCTACGGTGAATTCCGGTGCGTGCTGTGACAATACGTGCAGATGCCGCTCGGCCGAGAAGCCGGCGGTCTCGCCGGGCTGCGCCGCCAGATTCAGCACCAGGATCTTGTGCGCCCTGGTGTAGACCAGCGCGTCGCGCAGTCCGGGGACCAGCACGTGCGGAATCACGCTGGTGAACCACGACCCTGGACCGAGCACCACCACGTCGGCGTGCTCGATCGCCGAGGTGGCTTCCGGACTGGCGGGCGGATCCGACGGGATCAGCCGCACCCGGCGCACCTTGCCGGGTGTGGTGGCCACCGCGACCTGGCCGCGGATGCACCGGCTGACCCGCGGATCGGATTCCAGGCCCGAGACGTCGGCCTCGATGTCCAGCGCGATCGGCGACATGGGCAGCACCCGGCCGGTCGAATCCAGCATCGCGGCGACCTCGTCCAGCGCCGCCACCGGATTGCCGAGCACCTCGGTCAGGCCGGCCAGGATCAGATTGCCCACCGAATGCCCTGCCAGCGCGCCCGAACCGCCGAAGCGATGCTGCAGGGCGCGAGCCCAGACACCGTCCGGGTCGCCGGCGAGCGCGGCCAGCGCCATGCGCAGATCACCCGGTGGCAGCATCCCCAGTTCGGTACGCAACCGGCCCGAGGAACCGCCGTCGTCGGCGACGGTGACAACCGCGCAGATCCGGCGGGTCAGCCTGCGCACCGCGCTCAGGGTCGCGTAGAGGCCGTGCCCGCCGCCGAGCGCGACGACAGCCGGGTTCGTTTCCCACTCCGTCATTCGCGCCCCAGATCCCGATGCACGATCCGCACCTGCTCGGCCGAACCCGCCGCTGTGCCCGCGCTGATCAACTCCCCCAGCGCCTCGGCGATCGCCACGCTGCGATGTCTGCCACCCGTGCAGCCCACTGCCACGGTCATGTATCGCTTCCCCTCTTGGCGGTAGCCACCGGTGGTCAGGTCGACCAGGTGGTGACAGGTGTGCAGGTAGTCCATCGCGCCCGGGCGCGACAGCACGTACTCACTGACCACGGTCTCCTGTCCCGAATGTTCCCGCAGTTCCGGTATCCAATGTGGATTGGGTAGAAAACGCACATCCAACACCATGTCGGCGTCGAGCGGAACCCCGTACTTGAAGCCGAAGGACTGCACCGTCAGCTGCAACGCCGCGGGCGCGCCGTTGCCGTAGGCCTCCTCCAGCTTGCGATGCAGTTGGTGGATCGACAGCTCGGTGGTGTCGATGACCAGATCGGCCGCGGCCTTCACTCCCGACAACCGCACCCTTTCGGCCGCGATACCCGAGGACAGCGTGCCGTCCGCGGTCTCGCTCTGCAGCGGATGCCTGCGCCGGGCGAAGCCGAACCGCCTGATCAGCACGTCGTCGGACGCCTCGAGGAACAGTACCCTGGTGCGCAGGCCGAGGGCGCGCAGTTGTTCGGTGACCACCGAGAGCTCGCCGGTGAAGAACCGGGAACGCACATCCATGACCAGGGCGAGGCGGGTGATCGGGGGGTCGGCGGCGGCGCCGAGCTCGACCATCCGCCCGATCAGTTCGGGCGGCAGGTTGTCGGCGACGTACCAGCCCAGATCCTCGAGGACCCTGGCCGCGGTGCCACGTCCCGCGCCGGAGAGCCCGGTGACGATGACGACCTCGGCCTGCTGTTCGCCCCTGCCGCCGCTCGGCCGACCGGCCGGGCTCGCAGTGGTGTTCGATTCGACGTTGTTCGATTCGACGCGTGTCATGTCCTACCGGGTTCGTGTCAGAGTGCCTCTTTCGATCATCGCGCACCGGAATGAGGATCGGGCGCCGACACTCAACGTACGCGACGCCGAACTCGAGCTCCCACGCAGTTCACGGCTTCTCCCCCGCGGTCCGCCCGCTACGACTCCGTGTGCAGCGCCGCGAGCACGGCCTTCGCCGTTGCCACTCCGATGCCGGGCACCTCGGTGATCTGCTCCACTGTCGCCTCTTTCAGCTTGGCGACCGAACCGAAGTGGGTCACCAGCGCCGTGCGCCGCGCCGCGCCGAGACCGCGCACCGAGTCCAGCGCCGAGGCCGTCATCCGGCGTGAACGTTTGCTGCGGTGGAAGTTGATGGCGAAGCGGTGCGCCTCGTCGCGGATGCGCTGCAGGAGATACAGCGCCTCGCTGTTGCGCGGCAGGATCACCGGATCGGGTTCGCCGGGCACCCACACTTCTTCCAGGCGTTTGGCCAGGCCGATCACCGCGACATCGGTGATCCCCAGTTCGTCGAGTACCTCCGCGGCGGCCGCCACCTGCGGCGCGCCGCCGTCGACGACGTAGAGATTGGGCGGATAGGCGAACTTGCGCGGGCGGCCGGTGCGCGGATCGATCCCGGGGCGCGTGGCCGGCTCCTCCTCGCCGTCGACCAACGGCAGGCCCGGGGCGGTGCCGTCGAGTTCCCCACGCTCGGCCTCGTCACGTTCCTTGCGCAGCCGATGGAAGCGGCGGCGAGTGACCTCGGCGATGCTGCCGACATCGTCGGAGCGGCCCTCGCCCGCGGCCTCCTTGATGGCGTAGTGGCGGTACTCCGAGGAACGCGCCAGCCCGTCTTCGAAAACCACCAGCGAGGCGACCACGTCGGTGCCCTGCACATGGCTGATGTCCACGCACTCGATGCGCAGCGGCGCGGTGTCCAGGTCCAGCGCGTCCTGGATGTCCTGCAGTGCCGCCGAGCGCGCGGTGAGATCGCCCGCGCGCTTGAGCTTGTGCTGGGCCAGTGCCTCTTTCGCATTGCGTTCGACCGTCTCGGCCAGCGCCTTCTTGTCCCCACGCTGGGGAACCCGCAGTCGCACCGCCGAGCCGCGCAGGGTACTCAGCCACTCCTGGACCTGCTCGTGGTCGACGGGCAACGCGGGGACCAGCACCTCACGCGGCACCACCGTCGCGGGCTGTTCGGTGGGGTTCTGATCGGCGTAGGCGACCTGCTCGCCGTAGAACTGGGTGAGGAACTGTTCGACCAGCGCGCCGGTCTCGTCCACCCCGGATGCCGTGCCCGCCTCGGCTGCGCGGTCCGCGCCCGCGCCGGCGGCGGGGAGATCGACCGCGTCGCCGGATTTGTCCACCACCCAGCCGCGCTGGCCGCGCACCCGGCCGTCGCGGACGTGGAAGATCTGGACCGCCACCTCCAATTCGTCGGTGGCGAAGGCGATCACGTCGGCGTCGGTGCCGTCGCCGAGTACCACCGCCTGCTTCTCCAACGCCCGGCGCAGCGCCTGCACATCGTCGCGCAGCCGGGCGGCGTTCTCGAAGTCCAGTTCCTCGGCGGCGGTGTGCATGCGACGTTCCAGCTCACGCACCATGCGGTCGGTGCGACCGGCGAGGAAGTCGCAGAAGTCCTCCACGATCGCGCGGTGCTCGGCCGCGTCGACCCGTCCGACGCACGGCGCCGAACACTTGTCGATGTAGCCGAGCAGGCACGGGCGCCCGATCTGGTTGTGCCGCTTGAAGACCCCGTTCGAGCAGGTGCGCGCGGGGAAGACGCGCAGCAGCAGGTCCAGGGTCTCGCGGATGGCCCAGGCGTGCGCGTACGGGCCGAAGTAGCGCACGCCCTTCTTGCGCGCGCCGCGGTACACGAACAGCCGGGGGTACTCCTCGTTCATGGTGACCGCGAGCACCGGATAGGACTTGTCGTCGCGGTAGCGCACATTGAAGCGCGGATCGAATTCCTTGATCCAGTTGTATTCCAGCTGCAGCGCCTCCACCTCGGTGGAGACGACGGTCCATTCCACGCTCGCCGCGGTGGTCACCATCTGCCTGGTCCGCGGATGCAGCGAGGCGACGTCGGCGAAGTAGGAGTTCAGTCGCGAACGCAGGCTCTTGGCCTTGCCGACGTAGATCACCCGGCGGTGCGAATCCCGGAATTTGTAGACGCCCGGTTCGACGGGGATGGTGCCCGGCGCGGGCCGGTACGTCGCTGGATCTGCCACATCGTCAGCCTATCGACCGGCTCCGACACCCTCCGCCGGCACTCAGCGCGGGACGGCCAGGCCGTGCGCGCGCAGTGCGTCGATCAGCGCGTCGGGGCGCTCAGCCGTGGGCAGCGGGTCGACCAGCGCGAACCGGCAGCCCAGTTCGGTGGCCCCGCCGTCGGTGACGGCGCTGTCGCCCACCATGAGGGCCGCACCCGGGTCGACACCGAGCGCGGCCAGCGCTGCCTGGAAGATGCGCGGGTCCGGCTTCCCCGCGCCGACCTCGTGGGACAGCGCGAACGCGGCGACGCGGGAGTCCCAGCCCTGCCTGGCGAAGGCGGGCCGAGGGTCGAAGGCCAGATTGCTCACCACGCCCACCGGGATGCCGTGCGCGGCAAGGAAGTCCAGGACCGCGCCGACGTCCGGGTACGGCGTCCACCCCGCCGGATCGATCTGCTCGGCGGCCGAGGCGCGACCGTCCGCGCCGACGAGATCCGCACCCCACGGCGGAAGAGCCTCCCACCGGAAGAGCGTGCCGGAGAAGTCGAACAACACCGCTTCGATCGCCACCGGGCCAGCGTACCGATCATCGAGTTCACAACGCGGCGCCGCGTGTCGCGACACGATCGGGCAACATTTCGGTTCACCTCGAGCGAAACTCTGTGACTTATCTGCGAGGGTTGCCTAACGTCTGTGCCCATGACAGTTGATCCGGCCGAGCAGGCCCGCGAGTGGAGCTTCGAAACCAAGCAGATCCATGTCGGTCAGGTGCCCGACGGCACCACCAACGCGCGAGCGCTGCCGATCTACCAGACCACCTCCTACACCTTCCGCGACACTGCGCACGCGGCGGCGCTGTTCGGTCTGGCCGAGCCGGGCAACATCTACACCCGCATCATGAACCCCACCCAGGACGCCGTCGAGCAGCGCATCGCGGCCCTCGAGGGTGGTGTCGCCGCACTGCTGCTGGCTTCCGGCCAGGCCGCGGAGACCTTCGCGATCCTGAACATCGCCGGCGCCGGTGACCACATCGTCTCCAGCCCGCGGCTCTACGGCGGCACCTACAACCTGTTCCACTACACCCTGCCCAAGCTGGGTATCGAGGTCTCCTTCGTGGAGGACCCCGACGACCTCGAACAGTGGCGCGCGGCGATCCGCCCGAACACCAAGGCGTTCTACGGCGAGACCATCTCCAACCCGCAGAACCACATCCTCGACATCCCCGGCATCGCCGCGGTGGCGCACGCCGAGGGCATCCCGGTCATCGTGGACAACACCGTGGCCACCCCGTATCTGATCCAGCCGTTGAAGCACGGCGCCGACGTCATCGTGCACTCGGCGACGAAGTATCTCGGCGGCCACGGCGCGGCCATCGCGGGCGTGATCGTCGACGGCGGCGGCTTCGACTGGACCCAGGGCCGTTTCCCCGGCTTCACCGAGCCGGACCCGAGCTACCACGGCGTGAAGTATGCCGACCTGGGCGCGCCCGCCTTCGCGCTCAAGGCCCGGGTACAGCTGCTGCGCGATCTGGGCGCGGCGCTCTCGCCGTTCAACGCCTTCCTCATCAGCCAGGGCCTGGAGACGCTGAGCCTGCGCATCGAGCGGCACGTACAGAACGCGCAGGCGGTGGCGGAGTTCCTGGCGGCGCGCCCGGAGGTCACCGCGGTGTTCTACGCCGGTCTGGAGTCCTCGCCGTGGCACGAGCGCGGCCGCGAGCTGGCACCCAAGGGCACCGGCGCGGTCATCGGCTTCGAACTGTCCGGCGGGGTCGACGCGGGTAAGCGCTTCGTGGAGGCGCTGACCCTGCACAGCCATGTCGCCAACATCGGTGACGTGCGCTCGCTGGTGATCCACCCGGCCTCGACGACGCACTCCCAGCTGACCCCCGAGGAGCAGCTGAACGCCGGTGTCACGCCGGGTCTGGTGCGCCTCGCCGTGGGCATCGAGCACATCGACGACATCATCGCCGATCTCGAAACCGGTTTCGCCGCCGTCAATTCCTGACGCTCCGACGACACACCCGAAACGGGCTGCCGCGCACTGCGGCAGCCCGTTTCGCGTTTCCGCGGCCGCCATCGGGGTTACTTTCTTGTGATGGTGGCGCACAGGGGACGGCTCTGGAGTGGGGTGGCCGCGGCCGCACTGCTCGCTCTCGGTTCGGTGACCGGATGTACGACCTCGACACGGGACGACGCGGGACCCACCGCGAACGCCTGCGCGGTGGCCGACGACGCCGCAGCACTCACCGGAACACCGTCGGGCGCCCCGGACCCACAGCGCACCTCCGCGCCGCGTGATCTCAGCCTGAACCCCGAGATCGCCTCCGGCTACCGCAGCGGCATGACCCCGGTTTCCACCAGCTCCTACGCGGTGTCGACCGCCAATCCGATCGCCACCGAGGCGGCCTGCGCGGTGCTGCGCGAGGGCGGCACCGCGGCCGACGCGCTGGTCACCGCTCAGCTCGTGCTCGGCTTGGTGGAGCCGCAGGCCTCGGGCATCGGGGGCGGCGCCTTCCTTCTGTACTACGACGCCGCATCCGGCGCCGTCGAGGCCTACGACGGCCGCGAGACCGCGCCCGCCGCCGCGACCGAGAACTCTCTGCGCTGGATCAGCGATACCGACCGCACCCCACCGCAGCCCGACGCCCGCGCCAGCGGCCGGTCCATCGGCGTCCCCGGAGTGCTGCGCATGCTCGAGCTGGCCCACCGTGAGCACGGGAAGACCGAGTGGCGGGAGTTGTTCGATCCGGCCATCGCCCTGGCCGACCGCGGTTTCGCCATCAGCCCCCGGCTGGCGGGCCAGATCGCCGAGTCCGCGGCCGAACTCGCACTCGACGAGAACGCGCGAGCATATTTTCTGCAACCGGACAGCACACCCAAACCGGCGGGCACCGTCCTGACCAATCCGGCACTGGCCAAGACCATGAGCACCCTGGCGACCGACGGCGCGGACGCCTTCTATACCGGGGTTGTCGCCGAGAACATCGTCGCCGCAGCGGGTTCCACCACCGGTGGACGTACCCCCTCGCTGCTGAGCACCGCCGACCTCGCGGGATACGAACCGGTTAAACGCACCACGCTGTGCGACGGGTATCGCGCCTACGAGGTCTGCGGGATGCCCGCACCGTCCTCGGGCGGCAGTACGGTCGCCGCGACGCTGGGCATACTGGAGAACTTCGACCTGGCCGCGCTCGCACCGCAGCAGACCGACCTCGACGGCGGCACACCGCGCGCCGAAGCGGTGCACCTGATCGCCGAAGCCGAGCGACTCGCCTACGCCGATCGCAACAAGTATGTCGCCGATCCCGAATTCGTTGCGCTGCCGGGCGGTTCGCCCCAGGCCATGATCGCCCCGGACTACCTGCGCGAGCGCTCCGCGCTGATCGATCCGGGCCGCAGCATGGGAGAGGCGCGGCCGGGCGATCTGGGTCCGATCCCGCTCGGGCTCGGCCCACAGCCGCCCGAACACGGCACCAGTCACATCAGCGTGGTCGACCGCCACGGCAATGCCGCTGCCATGACGACCACCATCGAATCCGCCTTCGGCTCGTTCCACATGGTCGACGGCTTCCTGCTCAACAACCAGCTCACCGACTTCGCCGCCGAACCCGCCGCACCCGACGGGACACCGGTGGCCAACCGCCTCGAGCCGGGCAAACGCCCGCGCAGTTCGATGGCGCCCACTCTGGTGTTCGACCGCGCCGCAGACGGCGAGCGCGGCGCCCTGGCTTATGTGACCGGATCACCGGGCGGCGCGGTCATCATCCAGTTCGTCGTGAAAACCCTGATCGGCATGCTGGACTGGGGCCTGGACCCGCAGCAGGCGGTCTCGGCGGTCTCCTTCGGCGCGGGCAACAGCCCGGTCACCGGCGTCGGCGGCGAGCATCCGGCGATCGACACCACCGACGACGGCGCGCACGATCCGCTGGTGCGGCGACTGCGCGAACTGGGCCACCAGGTCTCGGTCGCACCCCAGACCAGCGGACTCAGCGTGCTGCGCCGCGACGGTGACGAGGGCTGGACCGGCGGCGCCGACCCCCGCCGGGAGGGCGTGGTGCTCGGCGACACCCGCTGAGCCGACGCCGACCCGTTGGGGCGGGAACTACTTCTTGTCGGACGCGGTGTACCGGGCGCCCAGCTCGCGCAGGCCCTCCACGGCCAGCGCGGCGTGCTCCTTGTCGTTGGCACGGACGGCCAGCAGCGGCACGTAATCGTCGTCGACGAGTTCCAGGCGCGCCCACGACTTGCGGTCGGGGAAGCTCACCCCGCGCACCTGATCCCAGCCGAACAGGGTCTCCCCCAGCACGCCGCGCACCTGGACGCCCTCGGCGCCCGCACGTACCCGGGGCCGGGTGAGCAGCAGCACGCCGCTCGCGATGAGCGCGCCGATGGCCACCATCGCGACCTGATCCACCACCCGGAAGTTCACCCCGGTCGATCCGCTCCGCAGGAACACTCCGCCGACGGTGAACACCGCGAGGATGATCACCGCGACGATCCACGCGGTGCGCACCGCGCGCCTCGGCCTGACCTCCAGCTCCCACTCCGCCACGACGTCAGCCCTCGGCGCGCAACGCGCGCAGGGTCAGCGCCGCGTCCAGCGCGGCCGCACACGCCTGTTCGCCCTTGTCCTCGGCCGAGCCGGGCAGGCCGGCTCGATCCAGCGCCTGCTCTTCGGTGTTCGTGGTGAGTACGCCGTTGGCCACCGGAGTGGACTCGTCCAGCGAGACCCGGGTCAGCCCGGCCGTCACCGCGTCACACACGTACTCGAAATGCGGTGTGCCGCCGCGGATCACGACACCGAGCGCGACCACCGCGTCGTGCGTGCGAGCCAACTGCTGCGCCACCACGGGCAGCTCCATCGCGCCCGCGCAGCGCACCACCCGCACATGCCGCACGCCCGCTTCCTTCGCGACCCGCTCGGCATTGGCGACCAGGGTGTCGCAGATCTGCGTGTGCCAGCGCGAGGCGACGATCGCCAGGCGCAGATCCTTCGCGTCGGACAGTTCGAAAGTGGGGACTCCGGTGCCGCTCATCTCCGAGATACCTTTCTCACGACCGCCGCAATACCTTTCCCGTGACCGCCGCTCACTGCGCGGTCTCTCCCAGATCCAGATCGTCGAGACCGACCAGGTCGTGGCCCATCCGGTCGCGCTTGGTGCGCAGATAGCGCAGATTCTCGGCATTGGCGCGCAGGGGCATCTGCACCCGGTCGGTGATGGTCAGGCCGTAGCCGTCCAGGCCGACACGCTTGGCCGGATTGTTGGTCAGCAGGCGCATGGAACGGATGCCGAGGTCGACCAGGATCTGCGCGCCGGTGCCGTAGTCACGCGCGTCGGCGGGCAGCCCGAGGTCCAGGTTGGCGTCCACGGTGTCGCGACCGGAGTCCTGCAGCTGGTAGGCCTGCAGCTTGTGCATCAGCCCGATGCCGCGACCTTCGTGACCGCGCATGTACAGCACGACGCCACGGCCTTCCTGGTCCACCATCTCCAGGGCGGCGTCGAGCTGGGGGCCGCAGTCGCAGCGCAGCGAGCCGAACACATCGCCGGTCAGGCATTCGGAGTGCACGCGCACCAGCACGTCCTCGCCGTTGCCGATGTCGCCACGCACCAGGGCGACGTGTTCGACATCGTCGTAGAGGCTGGTGTAGCCGACCGCGGTGAACGAGCCGTGTGCGGTGGGGATCCGCGCCTCGGCGACCCGGACGACCTGCTTCTCGTGTTTGCGCCGCCAGGCGATCATGTCCGCGATGGAGATCAGCGCCAGATCGTGGTCGTCGGCGAAGACGCGCAACTCCTCGGTGCGCGCCATGTGACCCTCGTCCTTCTGGCTGACGATCTCGCAGATCACGCCCGCCGGTGCCAGACCGGCCATCCGCGCCAGATCCACCGCGGCCTCGGTGTGGCCGGGCCTGCGCAGCACGCCGCCCTCCTTGGCGCGCAGCGGGACGACGTGACCGGGACGGGTCAGGTCGTCGGCCTTCGCGTCGGGCGAGGCGAGCAGGCGCATGGTCGTGGCGCGGTCCGCGGCGGAGATACCGGTGGTGATGCCCTCGCGCGCGTCCACCGACACCGTGTAGGCGGTGCCGTGCTTGTCCTGGTTCGTGGCATACATCGGCGGCAGGCCGAGCCGGTCGCAGTCGTCGCCGACCAACGGCACACAGATGTAACCGGAGGTGTATCGGATCATGAAGGCGACGAGTTCGGGGGTCGCCTTCTCCGCCGCGAAGATGAGATCGCCTTCGTTCTCGCGGTCCTCGTCGTCGACGACGACAACCGCCTTACCGGCGGCGATGTCGGCGACTGCGCGCTCGATGGTGTCGAACCTGGTCACGTCTGCTGCGCTCCATCTATGAAGAGGTCTAAACAGTATCGCCGCTGTCCGCCCGGCCGCGGCTCGCGGCCCCTGCCACGGGGCAGGCCCGCAACGGGGACACCGGCTCTACCGTTCGAAGAGTCCGGGGACGAGCCGGCCGTCCTCGGGGTGGGTCCGGGGCGATCAGCCCCGCTGCTGAAGGCGCTCGACGTACTTGGCGATCACGTCGACCTCCAGGTTCACCCGGGTGCCGACAGCCGCGGTGCCGAGATTGGTCATCGCGAGCGTGGTGGGGATCAGCGAGATCTCGAACCAGTCGTGATGGCCGTCGGCGGCGGGCGTGTCGTCGCGGCCGAGACCGGAGACGGTCAGCGAGATGCCGTCCACGGTGATCGAACCCTTCTCCACCACATACCGGGCGATGGCGTCGGGCAACGAGATCCGCACCACCTCCCAGTTCTGCGACGGTGTGCGGGCGAGCACGGTACCGGTGCCGTCCACGTGTCCCTGGACCAGATGCCCGCCCAGCCGGCTGTCGATCGCGGCGGCACGCTCGAGGTTCACCCGGGAGCCCTCGGTCAGTCCGCCGATGCTGGAGCGATCGAGGGTCTCCTGCATCACGTCGACGGTGAAGGAGTCGCCGTCGATCACATCGTCGACGACGGTCAGGCAGACGCCGTTGACCGCGATGGAATCGCCGTGCCCGGCATCGGAGGTCACGAGCTTTCCTCGAATCGTCAGCCGGGCGGCGTCGTCCAGCCGTTCCACGGCGACGACCTCGCCCAGTTCCTCGACGATGCCTGTGAACATCCCTGACTCCTTGTCCGTCCTGATACCAGCGGGAACAGCGCGTCTTCGGACGCTATTCCCCACCACCGGTCCCCCACCACCGGTCTAGCGGTCAGCCTAACGACGCACCTCACCACCCACGGCGGCACCGTCGCATTCAGCGGGAGAACCGGACCGGAAAGCCGGACGAAAACAGGGCGAGGGGTTTCTTTACCGTATTCGCTGCGGGTGAGTCCAGTACGGATGCAGAATCGTTACCGAGTCGTCGCCACACCTCGGCGAACCACGTCGTCATCGGACCGGAGAACCGGATGAGCACCCTGCTGGAAACGAGATCCCCCCACCCGAGCGAGCCCCCGGCGGCCGCGCTGGCCACCCGGTGCGATCGCTATCGGCGCGAGCACGACCTGCGCGCCGAGGTCGACGATCGCGCCCGCCATATCGTCCTGCCGATCGGCGCCGAATACCGCGCCGTCACCATGCCCGCCCCACTCGGCGAACAGGTACGCGAACGGCTCGCGAGCAGCGGGATCGCCACGCCCGTCGTCGAGCATCGGCGCTCGCAGCGCTGGACCTTCCTCACCGGCTCGGCGGGCGCGGGTTCGCTCGGAACCGCCGAGTCCGCGCACCTGTTCCGGATGTTCGCGACGGTGGCCTCGACCGGCAGCGATGTCGTGCTGCCCTCACCCGAGGACGAACGCACCGGCTATCGGACCTGGGTCGAACCGCCGGCCGAACGCGTCGCGCTCCCTCCGCTGAAAGCGGTCGTCGATGCCACGCTGGCCCTCGGAACGCCGGGGCCGCGCCGAGCGCGATGAGCGGGTCAGCCGCGGGCGGCGGCGGCCTGCCTGCGGAGTTTCTCGACGGTGGCGCCGGGATCGTCGGTGTTGTAGACGGCCGATCCGGCGACGAAGCAGTCGATGCCCGCCGCGGCCGCCTGCTCGATGGTGTCGGCGTTGATGCCGCCGTCGATCTCCACCACCAGTCGCAATTCACCGGAATCGACCAGTCTGCGCACCGTGCGGGCCTTGTCGAGCACCTGTGGGATGAACGACTGGCCGCCGAAGCCGGGTTCCACGCTCATCACCAGCAGCGTGTCGAAATTCTTCAGGATCTCCAGGTACGGCTCGATCGGGGTGTTCGGCTTCACCGACAGCCCGGCCTTGGCGCCCGCCGCCCGGATGTCGCGCGCGACCGCGACAGGATCGTCGGTGGCCTCGGCGTGGAAGGTGACGTTGTACGCGCCGGCCTCCGCGTACGGCGGGGCCCAGCGGCCCGGATCCTCGATCATGAGGTGGCAGTCCAGCGGGATGTCGGTGGCCTTGAGCAGGCTCTGCACCACCGGCAGGCCGAGTGTGAGATTCGGCACGAAATGGGCGTCCATCACGTCGACGTGCAGCCAGTCCGAACCCTCGACCCGGCGCGCTTCGTCGGCCAGGTGCGCGAAGTCGGCGGATAGGATGGACGGTGCGATCATCGGCTCGGCGGGCCGGGAATACGTGGACACAAGGCGCGAGTGTAGGCGAGTGGACCTGATCCGATTGGCAGGGGGCGGGAATGGGTAGCCTGGGCAGGGTGATCAACATTTCGGCGGAACAGGGGTTGTTCAGCACCCCGGTGGAGATTCGGGTGGCCGCATCGGTCACACAACTGCCCATCGTGCGTGGGCTCGCCGAAACATTGGTCCTTCTCAGTGATTTCACTCTGGACGAGGTGGCCGACATCCGGCTGGCCGTCGACGAGGTGTGCTCGACGCTGATCGCGGTCGCCGCGCCCGGCAGCAACCTGGATTGCTGGTTCAGCATCGGGGACCGCGAGTTGCTGGTGCGCGTCACCGGCCTCGCGTCGACGGAAGGTCTGCCCGATCAGCACAGCTTCGGCTGGCATGTGCTGCGCACCCTCACCGATTCGGTGGAGGTGACACAGGATTCGCACGACCCGGCACTCTCCGGATATCCCACGACGGTCACCTTCCGTCGGGTCCGGGGGAAAGCGTAGTGGTGGCCGCTGAACACTCCTCCGGCCCGAAATACCACCGCACCACTACCGCCGATGCCGATGGCGCGGACGATCCGGTGAACCCCGCGGACGACGCCCTGGAGCCCGGCACCGACGTGGACGCCGACGCGGAAGCCGAGGCCGACGCCGAGGTAGCCGCGGAAACGGTCGCCGAGGCCGGCTCCGCGGGCGGCTACGACGATCTGACCGAGCTGTTCGAGCGCATGGCCGTCGCCGCGGCGGGCACACCGGAACGCCTCGCCCTGCGCGAGGAACTGATCCGCAGGTGCGTGCCGCTGGCCGATCACATCGCCCGCAAGTTCAGCGGCCGCGGCGAACCCTTCGACGACCTCACCCAGGTCGCCCGGGTCGGGCTCGTGCACGCCGTCGACCGTTTCGATCCGGCGCGCGGCTCCAACTTCCTGTCCTTCGCGGTTCCGACCATCATGGGCGAGGTCCGTCGCTACTTCCGCGACCACACCTGGGCCATGCGGGTGCCGCGGCGGGTCAAGGAGACACACCTGCGCATCGGCGCCGCGATCGACACCCTCTCGCAGTCGCTGGGCCGCTCCCCCACCGCCAAGGAGATCGCCGCCGAACTCGGCGTGGATCCCGACGAGGTCACCCAGGCGGTCATCGCGGGCAACGCCTACCAGCCCAGTTCCATCGATGCCGCCTCACTCGGCCGCGAATCCGACGCCTCGCTGCTGGACACCCTCGGTGAGGAGGAGGCCCAGTTCGAGCGGGTCGAGGAGTACGTCGCGATCCGCCCGCTGCTCGCGGGCCTGCCCGAACGCGAGCGCCGCATCCTGACCATGCGGTTCTTCGAGTCCATGACCCAGACCCAGATCGCCAAGCAGATGGGCATCTCCCAGATGCACGTCTCGCGCATCCTCGCCAAGACCCTCGCGCGCCTGCGCGAACTCTCCGCCCGCGACTAGCGCCCGCGCTCCTCGTGCTCCCTGCGCCGCCGAACCGCAGCGGGCGCGCTTTGCCACCACGCGGCGTCGAGCAGCTCTATCAGCCGGCAGGCGTCGATGCGGTCCAGATCGACCAGGATATAGGGATGGCCGTCGTAGTGCGGCGTCGAGTAGAAGGCCGGATCACCGGAGGCCAGCAGGTACTCCTTCTCCGCCATCGGACAGCGCAGCGCCAGCCCGCCCTCGGCTTCCACCCGCAGCCGCGCGAACCCCTTGCCCGCCACCTTCAGCGCCGGGCTGCGCCACCAGGTCGATTCCTCGACCTCCGGGAGGCCGGTCGCCATCGTCACCACGTCTTGCCAGGTCACAGCCATCAGACCAGTGTGCCTGCGCGTACTCGTCCTGGATTGGACGAACGGAACCAAGGGGCTGTCTCGGACCCAGCCCGTGCCCGGTCGGCCGTGCCCCAGCACACGTCACCACCGGCGGCGAGCGTGCTCACCCGACCGGCTCGACCCACCGGCACGGCCACTGCGCCCGCGATCCACTCGGACGCGCCAGTAAGACGCCGAACAGGGCGGTCCAGCAGGCGGTCGGGGGTTTGTGCCGGTGAAGCGTCGCCCACCCCGACCGATTCGGTCGGGGTCGGCGGGTGTTCGGGGTCAGCTCGGCTTGCGCAGAGCCGCCAGGAACATGGCGTCGGTACCGTGCCGGTGCGGCCACAGCTGCGCGGCCGGGCCGTCGCCGACATCGGTGACACCCGGCAGCAGGTCGCGGGTGTCGAGCTGTTCGGCGTCGGTGCGGCGCACGAGGTCGGCGACCACCGACACCGTCTCGGACAGGTGCGGCGAGCAGGTCGAGTAGACGACCACGCCGCCGGGGCGAAGCAGTTCCCAAGCCGCGGTGAGCAATTCGCGCTGCAAGCGCACGAGATCGCGGAGGTCGTCGGGGCTGCGGCGCCAGCGCGCTTCCGGCCTGCGGCGCAGAGCGCCGAGCCCGGTACAGGGGGCGTCGACCAGGATGCGGTCGTAGCCGGGGGACAGGCCACTGTCGCGTCCGTCGGCGAGGTGTACACGCACCGGCAGGTCCTTGGTGGACTTGCGGACCAGCTCGGCACGGTGCTCAGCCGGTTCGACGGCGTCGACCTCGAAACCGTCGATGGCAGCCAGCGCACCGAGCAGGGCGGCCTTGCCGCCGGGGCCCGCGCACAGATCGAGCCATCGGCCACCGTCCGGGCCGCCCAGCGGCGCGCGGGTGAGAGCCAGCGCGACCAGCTGACTGCCCTCGTCCTGCACCGCCGCCATGCCTTCGCGCACCGGCTCGAGCTGGGCGGGATCACCGCCGTCGAGGTACACCGCGTAGGGCGACCAGCGGCCCTCCTCGCCACCGGTCACCAGCGCCAGTTCCTCGGCGGTGATGTCACCCGGGCGCGCCACCAGGTGCACGATCGGACGTTCGTCGTCGGCGGCCAGCAACTGCGCCAATTCCGTGGCACGGGCGCCGAGTGCGTCGGCGAACGCCTGTGCGATCCACACCGGATGCGCGAATTCGAAGGCCAGCTTGCCGACCGGATCCGCGGGCGCCAGTTCGTGGACCCACTCCTCGACCGACCGTTGCGACGCCTTGCGCAGCACGGCATTCACGAACCCCGACTTGCCCGTGCCGAATTCGGCTCGGGCGAGCTCGACCGAGGTGTCCACCGCCGCGTGCGCGCCGATCCTGGTGCGCAGCAATTGGTAGACGCCCAGCCGGAGCACATCAAGCAGCGGACCGTCGATCTCCTCGATCGGCCGACCGGCGCAATGCGCGATCACCGCGTCCAGCAGTCCCTGCGCTCGGCAGGCCCCATAGGTCAGCTCGGTTGCCAGCGCGGCGTCCCTGCCTTCGATCCTGCGTTCCCGCAGCAGGCCGGGCAGCACGAGATTGGCGTAGGCGTCGCGCTCGCGCACGGCGCGCAACACCTCGAGCGCTACCTCGCGCGGACCGTCCCCACCGCCGCGGTTCGTGCGACCGGCAGATCTTCCGCCCGCCATCTTCCCACCGCCGGACTTCCCGGCAGCCGTCCCGCGCTCGGCCCTGCCGCCGAATGAGCGCGAATCGGGCTGCGCCCCTTGCCTTCCCGCGGCGCCGGATCGGCCGGTCGCGCGCTCACGTTTTCCGCTGGGCCCGCCCTGAGTGCCACTACCCGCCGCACCCGGCCGGTTCGACCTCCTGGTACGACCTTCCGCCGGCCCTTCGGATCGACGCCCCGCGGACGAACCACGGCGCGCCTCGTCGTCGCGCGCCGACGATTGTCCGGAATCCCACCGACGCCCCTCGGAGGATCCGCCGCCCTGTGACCGATCCTCCCACTGGCGCCGGCCGTCCGAACCACCGCGAGTGTTCCGGCCAGGGGCCTGCGACCGAGCGGAGTCCCCCCGTCGTCCTTCGCCCGAGCCGCCGCGCCCGGAACCGTATCGATCGCGACCGGAGTCGAACTCGCCTCCGCGTTCCCGAGCGCCGCCGGCCCCACCACCGGGCCGGCGAGAAGCCCCGCCGGAAGGACGATCCCCCTCGCCGGAGCGACGCCGCGACGGTGGGGTGTCGCCGCGCGCACCGGCGTCACGTGACTCCCAGGATCCCCCGGGCCTGCCGCCACCGGAACCGGTTGCGCGACCGCCGCTTCCACCGCGATTCGGGGATCGACGCTCATCGGACTCACCCTGGTCAGCACGATTCGGATTGCGGCCTTCCTTGCGCGCCTCCTGATCGCGCGCGGCGCGGCGGGCCCAACCGCCGTCGACGTCGCGATCGGTGACCTTCTTCGCGCGCGGGTCCTCGCGATCCGGGCGTCCGTGTGCGGGGCTCACTCGACCACCGCGCCCGGCTCGAGGCGCGCGCCGCGGGCCCAGTCCAGCGCGGGCATCATCTTCTTGCCCGGGGGCTGCACCATGCCCAGGCGCAAGGCGGTGGTGACGGTGCCGACGAACACGCCGGACTTGCGGACCTCGATGACCCGTTCCGGCAACTCCTCCTGCACCATCTCCACCGGCCCGAGCTTGATCCGGTCGCCGCCGACCAACGTCCAGGCGCCCGGCGCGGGCGTGACCGATCGGATTCTCCGGTCGATGGCGAGCGCGGGCTGATCCCAGCGCACCCGCGCGTCCTCCGGAGTCACCTTGGGCGCATAGGACAGACCCTCGGCCGGCTGCGGCACGGCGTGCAGCGTCGCGTCCTCGATGCCGTCCATGGTGGTCTCGAGCAGGTGCGCACCGGTCTCGGCGAGCCTGGCCAGCAGGTCGCCCGCCGTGTCGCTCGCATCGATCTTCTCGGTGATCACGCCGTAGACGGGCCCGCTGTCGAGCCCCTTCTCGATCTGGAAAGTGCTCGCGCCGGTGATCTCGTCTCCTGCGTTGATCGCGGCCTGGACCGGCGCCGCGCCGCGCCAAGCGGGCAGCAGGGAGAAGTGCAGGTTGACCCAGCCGTGGCGCGGGATGTCCAGGGCGGCCTGCGGCAGCAACGCGCCGTAGGCGACGACCGGGCAGCAGTCCGGTGCCAATTCGGTGAGCCTGCTCAGGAACGCGGGGTCCGACGGCTTGGCAGGCGTGAGCACCGGGATGCCGTGTTCGTCGGCCAGCGCGCCGATCGGCGACCTGGTCACCTTCCGGCCGCGTCCGGCGACGGCATCGGGACGGGTCACCACGGCGACCACCTCGTGCCTCGGCGAGGCGATCAGCCTGCGCAGCGAAGGGACAGCGGGTGCGGGCGTGCCCGCGAAAACCAGGCGCATCAGCGGGTCCGCCCGAAAGGTCCGGTCTGCCCGGCCCCGTGGCCGGTGCGCACGGTGATTCCTGCTTCGAACCAATCGGATTCGCGGATCGCGCGCATCGCTTCCTTTCGGGCGGCGGGGTCGAGCCGGTCGATGAACAGCACCCCGTCGAGATGGTCGGTTTCGTGCTGCACGCAGCGGGCGAGCAGTTCTTCGGCGTCGAACGCGACGGGCGCACCGTCGTAGTCGACACCGGACACCCGGACCCGCAACGCACGACGGGTGTCGTAGCGCAGGCCGGGAATCGACAGGCAGCCCTCGGGGCCGACCTGCTCTTCGTCGCCGATCACCGTATAGGCCGGATTGACCAGGTGACCCGCCGAGTCGCCGGTGTCGTAGACGAACACGCGCAGGCCGACGCCGATCTGCGGGGCGGCCATACCGACACCGCCGTCGTCGTGCATGGTGTCGACGAGGTCGGTGACGAGCTGGCGCAACTCCCGATCGAACTCGGTGACCTCCGACGCACGCGCGCGCAGGATGGGATCGCCGAACAGGCGAACGGGCTGGATGGTCACGATGGCTCCCGGCAGAACGACGGATACGGTCGATTCATTCTAGTGACCGGCGCCGAGCGCTCCCGGAGCGCGTGAGCCGATCCGCTCAGGAGTTGCCCGCGATGATCACCTGCGGGATACCGGTGCCCAGCGCTACCGGCACGCAGACCGGCTCGGGAGCGTGGCCGGGATCGAGCACCGTCAGGAGCAGATCCCGGACGAACGGGTCGTAGACCATGTGGAAGTGGCCGGTGAGGTTCTGCGGGCACAGATCCTGGATGGCGATATTGCGAGCGCCTGCGCCCCGCAGCGCGATGTTCTCGAACGGCTGGATCATCTCGTCGACCCGGCTGCCGACGGTCACGTATTCGACACCGGGCACCGTGTCACCGCCATCGTTGAGCGCGAGCATGGTCGGCGACCCCTGCGCCTGCTGTACCGCGGCCAGCGAGGTGACCGTCGCGAAGACGTCGAGCGCGCCGGGGATGGCTTGCGCGATGGGGACCAGCCCGTACATGACCCCGCCGTAGGTGGGCGAGGCCAGCCCTACCCAGCGGCCCACCTTCGTCGCACCACCGAGTTTGTTGACGTAGTAACGGGTCACGTTGGCGCCCTGGGAGAAACCGACGAGATCGACCTGTTGCGCACCGGTCTCGGCGAGAACACGGTCGACGAAAGCACCGACCTGCGCGGCACTGTCGCGCAGATCCTCGGTGCCGTAGGTGTCCGCGCCGGGGGCACCGCCGTAGTTCGGGGCGAACACGCAGAATCCGGCGGCCACCAGGCTCGGTCCGATCGCCGACCAGTCGGAGTAGGCGGTGGAATCGGTGCCGTGCGCGAGTACCACGGGCCTGGGATGTTCGGCGCCGGGGCGGCAGCCGAAATCATTGGTCCCCGAAGGGGTCACGCTCCCATGCTGCTTCTGATAGAAGGCGGCGCCGAGATGGTCGGATTGGATCGGGCCCGCGGCGGTCGGAACTGCGGCGGGCTCGCCGGATGCGGTAGCCGTGGCGATGACGACCGCCACGACTGTCAGGATGCCGATTGCCGTGGCGCGCACCGATTGTGACACCCCCCGGCCCCGACCACGGGCCATTTGTTGCATATCCCAATGATCCCCCGAGAGCGCTACACGGCGCATTTCGAGGAGGTATCAGGAACGTCTCATGATGGTGGGGTGTCGTCCTCGGCGAGGATGCGGTAGAGCGACTTCCGCGATTCGTTGAGCACCTCGGCGGCCTTGGCCGCCTGTTCGGGGGTGCCGACCGCCGCGACCTGCGCCACCGCTCCCATCAGCTGTCCGACCAACGCGCGCAGATCGATCGCCTGGGCGCCGACGTCGTTCTTCACATCGGCCCACGGGTCGCCCAGTTCGTCCCGGTTCTCGGCGACGTAGGCGGTGCCCTCCTCGGTCAGCTGGGCAGTCTTGCGGCCGGCGACCTTGTCGATGATCACCAGACCCTCGTCCTCGAGTTGAGAGAGGGCGGGGTAGATCGAGCCGGGGCTGGGGCGCCAGATGTCGTCGCTGCGTTCCCTGATCTGCTGAATGAGTTCGTAGCCGTGCATGGGCCGCTCGGTGAGCAGCAGCAGGACAGCCGCCCGGACGTCACCGCGCCTGCCACGTCCGCCGCGACCCCGGCCGCGTCCGACGTGCGGCCCGAAGCCCGGACCGAAGTTCGCGCCGGGTCCGAAGTCGGGACCGAAGCCGTGCCTGGGGCCGCGCCGGTGGGCGCGATGCTCGAATTCCTTCGGACCCCGCCGGGATCCGTGCGGGTGGCGGTGGTTCCCGTAGATGTTCTCCATTGTTCAGCCTCCTCGGGCGGATTGATTTCTTATGCAGTCGACGATATATCGGCAATGCATCCGAAGCAAGGGGTTTGTAGATGTGTTCCACGACTCGCCGTCTCGAACCCGAGGCACCGCGATGTCCGGTGCTCGACCGGTACGGGGAAGGTCGCAGGTCGAAGTCGGGCCTGCGGTCGTGCAGCCGGCACGCCCGACGGACATCTCCGGAGCCGAACGATTTCCGTGGGCTCTCGGTGGCCCATGAGGTCGGAGCGCTCGGCCTGCGTCGGGTCAGGTAGCCGTAGTGCGCGACGTCTGCTGATCAGCCGATATCGACAGGATCGATCTGGACCCGAAGCGGCGCGTCCGATCGGTGCGTACTGCGCACCGCCTGTGCGGCGACCAGCGAACGCGCCAACGCCGCACCTCCTCGGCGGTCGACCCGGAGCAACACGCGCTCGATCTCGGCGTCGGAATCGCCGGAGAACGGCGAGCGAGCGCCCGGCGGCAGCGGCACCGGGCCGAGCACCTCCACCCCGGCAGGCAGGGTCGCGGCGGCGAGCAGCTCGGTGATGGCCTCGGACGCGCCGTCGACGGCGGCCAGTCGCACGGCCGGCGGGAACCCCACCTCGGCTCGCGCGTCCACCTCGGACCGGGCGTGGCCGATCGGGTCCCAGCGCACCAGCGCCTGCACCGTCGGCAACGCGGGTTCGGCCATGACCAGGACCTGCCCGTGCGCACGCACCAGCGCGGCCGCGTTCAGCCAGCGCCGCAGCGCGTCCTCGGCGGCGCGCAGGTCCGCGCGGCCCAGCAACGCCCAGCCATCCAGCAACAGCGCGACACCGTAACCGCCGCGAACCACCGGCTCCGCGCCGACCGTCGCCACCACCACCTGCGGACCGGGCTCGACCGTGTCGAGCATCGACCCGGCACTCGACCCGCGGACCGGCACACCGGGGAATGCCCGGCCCAGCTCTTCGGCGGTCCGCGCCGCGCCGATGACCACGGCCCGCAACGCCCGCGCCGCACACACCGGGCAGCGATAGGCGGTCTCGGAGATACCGCACCACCGGCAGGCCGGACTGTGCGCCACCGCACCCGCCCCTCCCTCCGGCACCGCGAGCGGACCGTTGCAGCGCCTGCATCGCGCGGGGGTACGGCACTTTCCGCACGCGAGCGCGGGCACATAGCCGCGCCGGGGGACTTGGACCAAGACCGCGGCCCCTTCTTTCAGCGCAGCGCGGGCAGCGGCGAACGCCGCCGCGGGAATACGGACCGCACGAGCGATCGGATCGCGCTCGAGCGCGATGTCACTGTCACCCGGCGCGCTGATCCGTGGCGCGGCCTTGCGCAGCACCGCCCGATCGGCGATCAGATCGTGCGCCCACCCGCTGTCGACGGCGGCTTGGATCTCGGCCGTGCGGGCGAAACCGGCGGCCACGAACGCGGCCCCCGTCTCGTGCGCGCGCAGCATCGCCACCTCGCGCGCATGCGGGTACGGCGCGCGCGGCTCGGCATAGGTATCGTCCCCGTCGTCCCAGATCGCCAGCAGGCCGAGCTCGGCGACCGGCGCGAACACCGCACTGCGCGTTCCCACCACCAGCCGCGCCTGCCCACGCAACACCGCCAGCCAGCGCCGATACCGCGCCGCGGGACCCAGCCCCGCCGACAGGCCCACCACCCGGTCCCCCACCAGCGCTTCGCATTCCACGAGCACCCGATCGAGATCCCGCTGATCCGGGACCATGATGATCGCCCCGCGCCCCGCCGCCACCACCGTCGCCGCCAGTTCGGCCAGCCTGCGCGCCCAATCCTCCCCCGGCAACGCCTGCCACGCCGCGCGCACGCCCTTGCCCGCCGCCAGCGCGCCGACGAAGGACTCTCCGTGCACGTAGCGCGCCCACGGGGTGGGGCCGGCCGTTCGCCGCGCCACCGAGACGCCTTCGCCGCGCTCGGCCCGAACATTCCCGGACGGCTGTCCGGCAGCGGTCCCGCGCAGGGTCCCGACCTTCGGAGCGTCCGCGGTGCCACCCCTCAGCGCCGCCTCGGCATCGGGACCGGCATCGGCATCGGCATCGGCATCGGCATCGGCATCGGCATCGGCATCGGCATCGGCATCGGCATCGGCATCGGCATCGGCATCGGAGGCAGCATTCTCCATACCGGAGGCCGCATCCGACGCGGGCAACGACGACGCCCGGGCAGCATCCGCGCCGCCATCGCGCGGGTCGGCGGACGGCGAAAACCCTTCGGCCACAGCTTTTTGCGCGTCACGCCCCACAACCGATCCGAGGCTCGGGCTCACGTCGACGTCATCGTCTTTCGCACCCGAATCCTCAGCTGATCGCGAGGCGGACATCGGTGCCGAGCCTGATTCCGTTCCCGAAGATCCGGGGGCGGAGCCGGTGCGCGTCGCCTGCTGCGACGCAGCGCCTTTCGCCTTCTGCGGTCCGCCGTTCTCGGTGCGCGCGTGCCGGGGCGGGATGGCCAGGCGCAGAACATCCGCGCGGGTGCCCGCGTACCTGGCCGCGACAGTGGTTGCCAGGCGCAGGATTTCGGGGGTGAGCACCTGCTCGCCGGAGACGACGCGCTCCAGCGCGATGAGTTTCCCGACGTGCTCGCTGCGCTCCAGGCGCTCGAGGAGATAGCCGTCGACCAGGCGGCCCGCGAAACGGACGCGCACCCGCACGCCCGGGCGCGCGATGTCGTCGAACTCGGCCGGGACGAGATAGTCGAAGTCGCGGTCGAGGTGCGCGGGGGTGAGCAGCGGCAGTACCCGCGCGATCGGCAGATTCGCGGCGGGAGCTTTGGCCGCGGCACGGCGGGCCGCGGACACGGCCGCCCCCACGGACTTCTTGTCCGCGGGGGCAGCTGGTTCGCCGGCGGTGGGTCGGCTCACGCGGACCCGGGCGACCTAGAGACCGACAGCAGCGCGCAGCTTGTCGGCGCGATCGGTGTGCTCCCAAGGCAGGTCGACATCGGTGCGACCGAAGTGACCGTAGGCGGCGGTCGGCGCGTAGATCGGGCGCAGCAGATCCAGGTCGCGGATGATCGCGCCCGGACGCAGGTCGAACACCTCGGTGATCGCGGTCGAGATGCGAGCCGGATCGACCTTCTCGGTGCCGAAGGTCTCCACGAACAGGCCGACCGGGGCCGCCTTGCCGATGGCGTAGGCGACCTGCACCTCGACGCGCTCGGCCAGATCGGCCGCGACGACGTTCTTGGCGACCCAGCGCATGGCGTAGGCAGCCGAGCGGTCCACCTTCGACGGGTCCTTGCCGGAGAAGGCGCCGCCGCCGTGGCGGGCCATGCCGCCGTAGGTATCGACGATGATCTTGCGGCCGGTCAGGCCGGCGTCACCCATCGGGCCGCCGAGCACGAACTTGCCGGTCGGATTGACCAGCAGCCTGATGTCGGAGATGTCCAGGGTGGGCAGGTCCAGGTCGGCGAGCACCGCGTCGAGGACCTTCTCCCGGATGTCGGGGGCGAGCAGGTTGTCCAAGTCGATGTCGGCGGCGTGCTGGGTCGAGATGACCACGGTGTCCAGCCGGACCGGACGGTCGCCGTCGTATTCGATGGTGACCTGGGTCTTGCCGTCGGGGCGCAGGTACGGCAGCACGCCGGTCTTGCGGACCTCGGTGAGCTTGCGCGAGAGCCGGTGCGCCAGCGCGATCGGCAGCGGCATCAACTCGGGGGTGTCGCGGGTGGCGTAGCCGAACATCAGGCCCTGGTCGCCGGCGCCCTGCTTGGCGATCTCGTCGTCGGTGCCGCCGACGCGCGCCTCGTGCGAGGTGTCCACGCCTTGGGCGATGTCGGGCGACTGGGCGCCGATCGCGATGTTGACGCCGCAGGAGTTGCCGTCGAAGCCCTTGGCGGAGGAGTCGTAGCCGATGTCGAGGACCTTCTCGCGGACGATACGCGGGATGTCGGCCCAGGCCGAGGTGGTGACCTCACCGGCGACGTGCACCTGACCGGTGGTCACGAGGGTTTCCACGGCGACCCGGCTGTGCGGGTCCTCGGCGAGCAACGCGTCGAGGACGGAATCGCTGATCGCGTCACAGATCTTGTCCGGATGACCTTCGGTCACGGACTCACTGGTGAATAGGCGGCTGCCAGTCGTGCGCACAGTTCTTCCCTCTCCCTGACGGGTTCGTCGTATCGGATCGCGACAGCGACAGTACGTCACGTCACTGCCGAGTGGCCCTTCCCCTGCAGACTATTCCAGATCCTGGACATCGATGGTCGCGGCAACACCGAGGTTCACCGTCCATTCGTCTTCCCACGCCCACCGGGCCGGCACCTTCGGCGGCGCCTGCGGCGACGAGCGGGCCGAAGCGCTCCGCGCACAAGATCTTTCGGCGCGCCCGCCGAAGTCAGGAACGCAACAGCGGCACCAGCGCGTCGAGCACCCGGCTGGCCAGCAATGCCTTGGACCCGTGGTCGAGCGCCTGTTCGGCGCCGTCGGCGCCGAGCAGCCAGCCGTCGTTGGTGTCGACCTCGAACGCCTTGCCCTCGCCCACGGCATTGACCACGAGCAGATCGCAGCCCTTGCGAGCGAGCTTGGCGCGCGCGTGGGTGAGCACGTCGCCGTCCTCGTCGCCGGTCTCCGCGGCGAAGCCGACGATGGCGGTGCCGGGCAACTGCCCGTCACGGCGGGACTGCACGAGGCCGGCGAGGATGTCGTCGTTCTTGGTCAGCGGGATGACATCGGGTTCGCCCGCGCCCTTCTTGATCTTGACGGCGGCCACGTTGGTCGGCCGGAAATCGGCCACCGCCGCCGCCATGATCACCGCGTCGGCACCGACGGCATGCTTGTCGACGGCGGTCTTGAGCTGGTCGGCGGTGGTGATGTGCACCAGATCGACCGCGGCGGGCGCGGCCATCTCGATGGTGTTGCCCGCGATGAGCGTCACCTGCGCGCCGCGCTGGGCGGCGACCCTGGCCAGGGCGTAACCCTGCTTGCCGGAACTCCGATTGCCCAGGAAGCGCACCGGGTCCAGCGGCTCACGGGTGCCACCGGCGGTGATCACGATGCGCTTGCCGACCAGATCGCGCGGCACGGCGTCCTGACGTTCCTGCAGCAGCGAGGCCAAGCCGAAGATCTCCTCCGGCTCGGGCAGCCGGCCCGGCCCGGTATCGGTGCCGGTGAGCCGGCCCGAGGCCGGTTCCATGACGACCGCGCCGTGCGCGCGCAGGGTGGCCACGTTCGCCTGGGTGGCCGGATGCTCCCACATCTCGGTGTGCATCGCGGGCGCGAACAGCACCGGACATCGGGCGGTGAGCAGAGTGGCGGTGAGCAGGTCGTCCGCGCGGCCGTGTGCGGCGCGGGCCATCAGGTCGGCGGTCGCGGGGGCGATGACGACGAGATCGGCTTCCTGGCCGAGCCGCACGTGCGGCACCTCGGGAACGTCGGTGAACACATCGGTGTGCACCGGATTCCCGGACAGTGCCTCGAAGGTGGCCTTGCCGACGAACTGCAGAGCCGACTCGGTGGGGATCACCCGGACCTGGTGCCCGGTCTCGGTGAACCGCCGGATCAACGCGCAGGCCTTGTAGGCGGCGATCCCGCCGCCGACGCCGACGACGATGCGTGTGCTCACTACGCCTCCGTGTTTTTACTTGATCTCGGCGTGCCGACTGCTCTCGGCGGCTACCGAGGTGGAGTCACTCGCCTTCGGTGTGCTCGAGCAGGTCGGCGTGGATCTCGCGCATGGCGACCGACAGCGGCTTCTCCTGCAGACCCGGCTCGACCAGGGGGCCCACGTACTCGAGGATGCCGTCGCCGAGCTGGTTGTAGTAGTCGTTGATCTGGCGAGCCCGCTTGGCCGCGTAGATGACCAGCGCGTACTTCGACGACGTGCGCTCGAGCAGCTCGTCGATCGGGGGGTTGGTCAGACCGATCGGGGTGTCGTACGCGGGCACGGTCTTGGTATCGCTCACTGGGGAGGCTCCTGCGGTCTTGTGGGGCGGGTGTGTCGTGCGAGACGAAATCGAGCCGGCGACCGGACAAGGCGGTCGCCGGTCCACCGTCGCCTCGAAGCCACTACCTCGAATTTGTGCTGATGAACAACGATACCAACTGCTCACAGGCGTCGGTCACGTCGTCGTTCACGATGATGTTGTCGAACTCGTCACAGGCAGCCAGTTCGACCTTGGCGGTAGCCAGCCTGCGTTCGATCACCTCGGGCGTCTCGGTGCCGCGGGAGGTGAGCCGGGCGACCAGTTCCTCCCAGCTCGGCGGGGCCAGGAAGACCAACCGCGCCTCCGGCATGACCGCGCGCACCGAGCGCGCGCCCTCGAGATCGACCTCGAGCAATACGTTCCTGCCTTCGGCCAGCGCTTCGCGCACCGGCCCGGCCGGGGTACCCGACCGTTGCAGCCCACCGTGGATCTCTGCCCATTCGAGCAGGTCACCGGCCTCCACCATGGCGTCGAACTCGGCCCGGGTGACGAACCGGTAGTCCCGGCCGTCGACCTCCCCGGGCCGGGGGGCCCGGGTCGTCGCCGACACACTGAAGACCAGTTCGGGCAGGCGTTCCCGCACGCACCGCACGACCGTCGACTTGCCGACGGCCGAGGGGCCGACCAGAACTACCAGTCGGCCCTTCCGCGTGTGTTCGACCACCTCGATGTCAGGCGTCGAAGTCGAATCGGGCCAGCAGCGCCTTGCGCTGCCGATCGCCGAGTCCGCGCAGGCGGCGGGTGGGGGCGATCTCCAGCTCGCTCATGATCTCGGCCGCCTTGACCTTGCCGACCTTCGGCAGGGCCTCGAGCAGCGCCGACACCTTCATCTTGCCGAGGATCTCGTCGGTTTCGGCATCGGCGAGCACGCTCTTCAGGTCGGTGCCGCCACGCTTCAAGCGCTCCTTGAGCTCCGCCCGAGCGCGGCGAGCAGCAGCCGCCTTCTCCAGAGCAGCGGCGCGCTGCTCGTCAGTCAGCTGGGGAAGGGCCACGGTTCCTCCGTCTCATCGTTCATTGCTAATCCAGCCGTCGAAGAGCCGACGGCTCCAGCGACCGTACCCACGACGTCCGCCGATTGCGAACCCACCCCCCAGGTCAGCGCATGATTCCGCATGCCGTAAGGGCGAGCGGCGCGGGATGCGCACCGCGCTCCGGCTATAGCCGTGATCGTACTCCGAATTCTGCCGAAAACGCCTCGACCTGCGTTTTTCCCGTGCGGAGGCGAGTTAGCCGACAGATAGCGACACGACCGGACACCCGGCCGGCAACCCTGAGCCCTCCGACCAGGAACTTTCTGGATTTCGCCCGCGTGTCGCGCTTTTCTTGCGCGTGTCGCATCGAACACATGTCTTATCGGGGCCCGGCCTGCCACCCTGACGCGACGAGCCCCGGGCGGTCACCCGCCCGGGGCTCGTCGAAAACACTGTCGCGCGCGAGGCCCGCCCGCTCCTGCGCCCCCGAGACGACAGGGGTCACCGGGAGGTCACCGCGGACCCGAAACCGCTGGAGAAACGAATCCAGCGGCCAGCACGGGCCATGCGTACCCATTCCGAGGCGGTGCTAAACCTCGCGTATCACCTTCGGAGAAAACCGAATTCGCCCTGCAGCGCGTCGAGCCGGGCACGCAGTCCCGAGACCGACGGCCCCTCGCGCAGCACTTCCCGTGAGACGTTCGGCACCACGGCCCGCAGCACGGCCTCGGGAACCAGCTCACGCACCGACTCCGGTCCCCCGCCCTGCGCGCCGACACCCGGCATCAGGATCGGCCCGTTGAGCGCGGACAGGTCAGGGGCCGCGGCCAGCGTGGCGCCCACGACGACGCCGACCGAGCCGAACTCCGCGCCCGCATTGCGTGCCGCCGCCTCGTCGACCATCGTCTGCGCGATGGTGCGCCCGTCGGCCGCGACGGCGGTCTGCACCTGCGCGCCCTCCGGGTTCGAGGTGGCCGCGAGCACGAACACCCCGCGTCCACCGGCTTCGGCCAGCTCCAGCGCCGGGGCGAGGGAGCCGAACCCGAGATACGGCGACACTGTGACAGCGTCCGAACCGAGCGGTCCGTCGCCCAGCCAGGTCCGCGCGTAGGCGTCCATCGTGGAACCGATGTCACCGCGCTTGGCGTCGGCGAGCACCAGGGTGCCCGAGGCGCGCAGCACCTCGACGGTGCGTTCGAGCACCGCGATGCCCGCCGAGCCGTAGGCCTCGAAGAACGCGACCTGCGGCTTGACCAGCGCCACCGTGCCGTCGAACGCCTCGACGCAGATCTCGGCGAAACGCTCGAGCCCTTCGGGGTCCTCGGTAAGGCCCCACTCCCGCAGCAGGTGCGGGTGCGGGTCGATGCCGACGCACAGCGGGCCGAAGCGATCCATCGCCTCGCGTAATCGGGTGCCGAAGCTGCTCACCCGACTCCTCCCGATGCGTTCCGCATGGTGGCTCACCCGCGCAGCGCCGAGTGCAGTTCCTGCAGGGAACGCACCCCGATGCCGCCGTTGATGCCCGCCTCGATGCCCTGCACCGCGGCCGCCGCGCCCTGCACGGTGGTGATGCACGGGATGTTCGCGCCCACCGCGGCGGTGCGGATCTCGTAGCCGTCCACGCGCGGGCCGGAGTTGCCGTACGGGGTGTTGAACACCATGTCGACCTCGCCGTCGCGGATCTGCTCCACGATGGTCGGCTCGTCGGCGGGCCCGGCTTCGGAGTGCTTGCGCACCCGCTCGCACGGAATGCCGTTGCGGCGCAACATCTCCGCGGTTCCCTCGGTGGCCAGCACCCGGAAGCCCAGGTCGTGCAGGCGCTTGACCGGGAACACCATTGCCCGCTTGTCGCGGTTGGCGATGGAGACGAACACCGTGCCCTCGGTGGGCAGCGAGCCGTAGGAGGCGGTCTGGCTCTTGGCGAAGGCGGTGCCGAAGTCGGCGTCGATGCCCATCACCTCACCGGTGGACTTCATCTCCGGCGAGAGCAGCGAGTCGACCCCGCTGCCGTCGGCGCGGCGGAACCGATGGAACGGCAGTACAGCTTCCTTGACCGCGACCGGCGCGTCCATCGGGACGTGCCCGCCGTCGCCCTCGGCGGGCAGCATGCCCTCCTTGCGGAGTTCGGCGATCGTGGCGCCGAGCATGATCCGCGCCGCGGCCTTCGCCAGCGGCACCGCGGTGGCCTTGGAGACGAACGGCACGGTGCGGCTGGCGCGCGGGTTGGCCTCGAGCACGTAGAGCACGTCGTCCTTGAGCGCGTACTGCACGTTGAGCAGGCCCTTCACGCCGATGCCCTTGGCCAGGGCGACGGTCGAGCGGCGCACCGCTTCGATGTCGCTGCGGCCGAGAGTGATCGGCGGGAGCGCGCAGGCGGAGTCGCCGGAGTGGATGCCCGCCTCTTCGATGTGCTCCATCACACCGCCGAGGTAGACCTCCTCGCCGTCGCACAGCGCGTCCACGTCGATCTCGATGGCGTCTTCCAGGAAGCGGTCGACCAGCACCGGATGATCGGGGTTGAGCTCGGTCGCGCGGGAGATGTAGCCCTCGAGGGACTTCTCGTCGTAGACGATCTCCATGCCACGCCCGCCGAGCACGTAGGACGGACGCACCAGCACCGGGTAACCGATACCGGCGGCGATCTTCTTGGCCTGCTCGACCGTGGTGGCGGTGCCGTACTTCGGCGCGGGCAGCCCGGCCGCGACCAGCACGTCACCGAACTCGCCGCGGTCCTCGGCCAGGTCGATGGCAGCGGCGCTGGTGCCGACCACCGGCACGCCCGCGTCGGTCAGGCGCTGCGCCAGACCGAGCGGAGTCTGCCCGCCCAACTGCACGATGACTCCGGCGACGGTGCCCGACTCGCACTCGGCGTGGTACACCTCGAGCACGTCCTCGAAGGTCAGCGGCTCGAAGTAGAGGCGGTCGGCGGTGTCGTAGTCGGTCGAGACGGTCTCCGGATTGCAGTTGACCATGACCGTCTCGTACCCGGCCTCCGACAGCGTCAGCGCCGCGTGCACACACGAGTAGTCGAACTCGATGCCCTGACCGATGCGGTTCGGTCCCGAGCCCAGGATGATGACCTTCTCGCGTTCGCGCTGCGGAGCGACCTCGCTCTCGGCGGCCGGGTCCAGTTCGTAGGTCGAGTAGTGGTACGGCGTCTTGGCCTCGAACTCCGCGGCACAGGTGTCGACCGTCTTGTAGACCGGCCGGATGCCCAGACGATGGCGCAGCGACCGCACCCCGGCCTCGCCGGCGAGCTCGGGACGCAGCGCGGCCAGTTGCCGGTCGGACAGCCCGTAGTACTTGGCGCGACGCAGCAGCGGCTCGTCGAGGACGGGGGCGTCGAGGACCGCGGAGCGCAGTTCCACCAGCCCGGCGACCTCGGCCACGAACCACGGGTCGATGCCGGACGCGGTGGCCACGTCCTCGATGCTCGCGCCGTAGCGCAGGGCGCGTTCCACCTGATAGATGCGACCTTCGGTGGGCACGCGCAGATCGGCGAGGATCTTGTCGATCGCCCCGGCGACGTCACCGTCGACCGGCGCCCACGGGCCGTCCTCCTGGGTCCAGAAACCGGCAGCCTTGGTCTCCAGCGAACGCAGCACCTTGCCGAGCGCCTCGGAGAAGTTGCGGCCAAGCGACATCGCCTCGCCCACCGACTTCATGGTGGTGGTCAGCGTCGCGTCGGCGCCGGGGAACTTCTCGAACGCGAACCGCGGCGCCTTGACGACGACGTAGTCCAGCGTCGGCTCGAAGCAGGCCGGGGTCTCCTTGGTGATGTCGTTGACGATCTCGTCGAGGGTATAGCCGATGGCCAGCTTCGCGGCAATCTTGGCGATCGGGAAGCCGGTCGCCTTGGAGGCCAGCGCCGAGGACCGCGAGACGCGCGGGTTCATCTCGATGACGATCAGACGGCCGTCGACCGGGTTCACCGCGAACTGGATGTTGCAGCCGCCGGTGTCGACGCCGACCGCGCGCAGAATGGCGATGCCCAGGTCGCGCAGCTTCTGGTACTCACGGTCGGTGAGCGTCATCGCGGGCGCGACGGTCACCGAGTCACCGGTGTGCACGCCCATCGGGTCGACGTTCTCGATCGAGCAGACCACCACGACGTTGTCGCGGCTGTCGCGCATGAGCTCGAGCTCGTATTCCTTCCACCCGAGGATGGATTCCTCGATCAGGACGTTGGCTGTCGGCGAGGCGGCGAGGCCGCCGCCGGCGATCCGGTCCAGGTCCTCGTCGTTGTAGGCCATGCCAGAACCGAGGCCGCCCATGGTGAAGGAGGGCCGCACGACGACCGGGAAGCCCAGGTCGGCGACGGTCTCGCGCACCTCGTCCATGGTGTAGCAGACCCGCGAGCGGGCGCTCTCTCCGCCGACGGAGGCGACGATGTCCTTGAACTTCTGCCGGTCCTCACCGCGTTGGATGGCCTCGAAGTCGGCGCCGATCAGCTCGACGTCGTACTTCTCCAGCACCCCGCGCTCGTGCAGCGCGACGGCGGTGTTGAGCGCGGTCTGCCCGCCGAGGGTCGCCAGGATCGCGTCCGGGCGCTCCTTGGCGATGACCATCTCGACGTACTCCGGGGTGATCGGCTCCACGTAGGTGGCGTCGGCGAACTCCGGGTCGGTCATGATCGTGGCCGGGTTCGAGTTGACCAGCGACACGCGCAGGCCCTCGGACTCGAGCACCCGGCAGGCCTGGGTTCCCGAATAGTCGAACTCGCAGGCCTGGCCGATGACGATCGGGCCCGAGCCGATCACCAGGATGTGGCGTAGATCCTCGCGGCGTGGCATCAGGCTCCTTCCATGAGACCGGCGAAGCGGTCGAACAGATATGCGGCGTCGTGCGGGCCCGCGGCGGCCTCGGGGTGGTACTGCACCGAGAACGCGCGGCCGTCGAGCAGGCGCACGCCCTCCACGGTTCCGTCGTTGGCGCACACGTGGCTGACCTCGGCACGCCCGAACGGGGTGTCGAACTGCTCGCCCTTCTCGCCTTCGAGCGCGAACCCGTGGTTCTGCGCGGTGATCGAGATGCGACCGGTCTCGTGCTCGACGACCGGGATGTTGATGCCGCGGTGGCCGAACTTCATCTTGTAGGTCTCGCGGCCCAGCGCCCGGCCCAGGATCTGGTTGCCGAAGCAGATGCCGAACAGCGGCACCCCGCGTTCGAGCACGCCCTGGGTGATCGCGACCGCGCTGTCCTGGGTGGCCGGGTCGCCCGGGCCGTTGGACAGGAACACGCCGTCCGGCTTCAGCTCGAGCAGCTGATCCAGCGAGGTGGTCGACGGCACGACGTGCACCCGCAGACCACGCTCGGCGAACATGCGCGGAGTGTTGGTCTTGATACCGAGGTCGACAGCGACCACCGTGAAGCGCGGCTCACCGGTCGGCTCGATCGTGTAGAGCGAATCGGTCGAGACCTCTCCGGCCAGATCCGCGCCGAGCATCGAGGGCTGGCCGGTGACCCTGGCCACCAGTTCCTCGGTGCCTGCGAGCGCGTCACCGGAGAAGATGCCCGCCTTCATCGACCCGCGGGTGCGCAGGTGACGCACCAGCGCGCGCGTGTCGATCCCGGCGATACCGACGACGCCCTGGCTGTCCAGCTCGGCGGGCAGCGTGGTGGTGGCCCGCCAGTTGGAGGCCAGCCGCGCCGGGTCGCGGACCGCGTACCCGGCGACCCAGATCTTCGCGGACTCGTCGTCTTCGTCGTTCCACCCGGTGTTGCCGATCTGCGGAGCCGTGGCCACCACGATCTGGCGGTGGTAGCTCGGATCGGTCAGGGTCTCCTGGTACCCCGTCATCGCGGTGCAGAACACCGCCTCGCCGAGGGTCTGTCCCACCGCGCCATAGGCCGTTCCCCGGAACACCCGGCCGTCCTCGAGCACGAGGGCAGCTGCAGTATCTGCGCTCATCTGTCGTCTTCCTTCGTCATCGACGCGGCCCACGCCGGGTACACCGTCTTGTCGTCTCCCCGGAAACCGGTATCGATCTCGGTTCCGGTCGGCAGCTTCCAGCGAATTACCAGCACACCATCTTCCGTCATCACCTTGCCCGCGTGCCCGCGTTCGGTGCGGATCGCCGTCACAGATTCACCGGGAATCCAGATGGTCGCCGCCCCGTCGCGTTCGAGCAGAATCCCCCGGTCGAACTTCGTCAGCTCCGCGGTGGCGCGGAACCCCAGATCCCCCACCGCGATACGGTCCTGCCAGCTGGGCGCCATGGTGCTGCCCAGGTACAGGCCGGTCGTCGGTTCCAGTACCTGCGCGCCCAGGTCCTCGGGCACCGGCGGCAGTTCGCCGATGCGCTCGGCCTGACGTGCGGCCCGGTTCATCCAGCCTCGGTACATCCCCCACACACCGAGCGCGAACAGGATCAGGCAGCCGATCACCCACAGCGTTCTCTCCAGCTCCACTATGCGCCCCCCACACTCTGGGGTCGCGCCGCGACGCCGTCGCGCGCGGTGATCCGCCCGCGCAGCATGGTGGCTGTCACCTTCGCGGGCAACGTCATCTCCGCGTAGGGGGTGTTGCCGGAGATGCTGGCGAGTTCCTTCGCCCGCACCGTCCAGGTGACCTCCGGATCCACCAAGGTCAGGTTGGCCGGCTCGCCGACCTCGATGGGCCTACCCTGATCGTCGAGACCGACGATCTGCGCGGGTCGCTCGCTCATCACCCGCGCCACCCCCCGCCAATCCAGCAGACCCGGCCGCACCAGCGTCTCCACGATGATCGACAGCGCGGTCTCCAACCCCAGCATGCCGGGGCGGGCGGCCGCGAACTCGCAGCACTTGTCCTGTTCGGCGTGCGGTGCGTGGTCGGTGGCGACACAGTCGATGACGCCCTCGGCGAGCGCGCGGCGCAGCGCCTCCACATCGGAGATCTCACGCAGCGGCGGATTGACCCTGTTCACCGCGTCGTAGGTCTCCAACCGGGAGTCGTCGAGCAGCAGGTGATGCGGTGTGACCTCGGCAGTGATCGAGATGCCCTGGGACTTCGCCCACCGCACCAGCTCCACGGTGCCCTCGGTGGAGGCGTGGCAGATGTGCACACGAGCCCCGGCGTCACGAGCCAGCAGCGCGTCACGCGCGACGATCGACTCCTCGGCCGCGCGCGGCCAGCCGGCCAGACCCAGCCGAGCCGCCGTCGGGCCCTCGTGCGCGACCGCGCCCTCGGTCAGCCGCGGCTCCTCCGCGTGCTGGGCGATCAGCACGCCCAGCGAGTTCGAGTACTCCAGC
The DNA here is from genome assembly GCF_001613125.1 of Nocardia shimofusensis NBRC 100134. GTDB lineage: Bacteria > Actinomycetota > Actinomycetes > Mycobacteriales > Mycobacteriaceae > Nocardia > Nocardia shimofusensis. The sequence goes on along the minus strand of NZ_BDBT01000004.1, from coordinate 11,431 downwards.
GCGCGCCGCATGATCAGCGGGTCGTAGACGCAGTGGCCGTCGTCGGAGAACATCCGCACGCCGCCGACACCCGCGGCCATCGTGCCCATCTCGGCGAGCTGCTTACCTGCCAGCCCCACCGTCACCGCACCCACCGGGTGCACGTCGACCAAGCCGACTTCCTGCCCCCGCCGCCACACGTGATCGGTGACCACCACGGAGTCGGCGACAGGATTGGTATTGGCCATCGCGAACACCGCGGTGTAGCCGCCCAGCGCCGCGGCGGCCGAGCCGGACTCGATGGTCTCGGTGTCCTCGCGGCCGGGTTCGCGCAGGTGGGTGTGCAGATCGACGAATCCGGGCAGCAATACCTGCCCGTCGGCCTCGACGATCTCGGCGTCCACCACACCCAGGTCGGTCCCGATCGCGCGGATCTCGCCCTCGTCGATGAAGACGTCGACCGGTTCGCCCTCGCCGTAGATCAGGGCGCCTGTGATCAGCAGCCCGCTCATACCGTCTCCTCCCGATCGAACTCGTTCACGCGATCGCCTCCTGGGCGCCCACCAGCAGCCGGAACAGCACCGCCATCCGCAGGTGCACACCGTTGGTGACCTGCTGCAGCACCGCCGCCTGCGGCGAATCCGCCACGGCGGAGGCGATTTCCATACCGCGCAGCATCGGCCCCGGATGCATGACGACGGCGTGCTCCTCGAGCATCGCCAGCCGCCGCTCCGACAGTCCGTAGTTCACCGCGTACTCGCGGGCCGACGGGAAGAACCCGCCGTTCATGCGTTCGGCCTGCACCCGCAGCATCAGCACCGCGTCGGCGCCGGGCAGTTCCGCGTCGAGATGGTGCGAGACCCGGGCGGGCCAGCTCTGCACGCCCACCGGCAGCAACGTGCGCGGCGCGACGAGCACCACCTCCGCACCCAGGGTGTGCAGCAGGAAGACATTCGAGCGCGCCACCCGGCTGTGCAGGATGTCGCCGACGATCAGTACCCGCTTGCCCTCGATGTCGCCGAGCCGTTGGCGCAGCGTGAGCGCGTCCAGCAATGCCTGGGTGGGATGTTCGTGGGTGCCGTCGCCTGCGTTGATGATCGCCGGTCCGGTGGTGCGGCCGGACTCGCGTGCCCAGCCGTCCATCCAGCGCGCGATCTGATGCGCCGCGCCCGAGGCGGGATGGCGCACGATCAGCGCGTCGGCGCCCGCCGCGTGCAGGGTCAGCGCGGTGTCACGTAACGATTCGCCCTTGGATACCGAGGACGAGCTCGCGCTCACGTTGATCACGTCCGCGCTCATCCACTTACCCGCCACCTCGAAGGAGACCCGGGTGCGGGTGGAGTTCTCGTAGAAGACCGTCATGACGGTGCGACCGCGCAGCGTGGGCAACTTGTGCACCTCGCGGCCCAGCAACGCCTGCTCGAAACGCTCGGCTTCGTCGAGGAGTTCGGTGGCCGTGACCCGGTCCAGATCGGTCACGCTCAACAGGTGTCGCATGCTCACGCCTCCTCGTGGTGGAGGTACACGCCGTCGCGACCGTCGTGTTCGGTCAGCAACACGGAGATGTCCTCGCTGCGCGAGGTCGGCACGTTCTTGCCCACGTAGTCGGCGCGGATCGGCAGTTCCCGGTGGCCGCGGTCGACCAGCACCGCCAACTGCACCGCGCGGGGACGACCGAGGTCACGCAGGCCGTCCAGGGCCGAGCGCACGGTCCGTCCGGAGAAGAGCACGTCGTCGACGAGCACCACCAGCGCGTCCTCGATGCCGCCCGGGGGAACGGAGGTCCGTTCCAGCGGTCGGTGCGGGCGGGTGCGCAGATCGTCGCGATAGAGCGTGATGTCGAGGGAGCCGAGCGCGGGACGCACGCCGGAGAACTCCTCGATCTTGTCGGCGAGCCGCGCGGCCAGGGTGGTACCGCGAGTCGGGATGCCGATCAGCACCACGCGCGGCGCGTCCGCCTCGCCCGCGTCCAGCGCGGTCTTCTCGATGATCTGGTGCGCGATGCGCGCGACGGTCCTGCCGACATCGGAAGCGGACAACAGCTCCCGGCCTGCGGCCACCCAATCGGGCGTGTGCCGTTGCGACTGCTCAGTGGACTTGGCAGTCTCGGCAGACTTGGCCGCCCGATCTCCGGGCACAGGCATGCCGACCTCCTTCCCCGCCTCACCGGACGGTCCGTTAAAGGATGTCTTACGGCTTGCAGCCTAACAGCGGCCCGGACCGCCCTTTCAGCAGGTGCAGCCGGGTGTGAGCCGCCCCACGGCCCGGGAGTGAGCCAGGCCACGGCGGCGTGTTCGTGACGCGGAGCGCTATTGCCGTAGCGCGAGCACGATGCCCGCGTCGGCTTCCCCGACAGGCGCATCGCGGCCGAGCGGGGCGATCAGTTCGTCCCAGGGGCGGAAGCTCGTGCGCCAGCCCCGCTGTTCGAGCCCCGCACGCACCTGCGTGCCGAGTCCGTGCGCGCCACCGGCCGGTCTGCCGCCGCGGACCAGCGCGCCCAACGCCGCGTATCTCGGCTGCGCCGCGGAAACCGCGAACTGGCCGACCTCGAAGGTGCTGCCGGACGCCGACAGTGCGGTGATCGTGTCGACGACCGCCCATGCCGCGTCGGAGGCGAGATAGCCGAGCACGCCCTCGTCGATCCAATGCGTCGGCATGTCCGAGCGGAAACCGCTGTCGCGCAGTATCTTTCCCCAGTCGCCGCGCAGATCGGCGGACAGCGTGATCCGTTCGCACACCGGATGCGCCGCGGCGCGGTCGAGCACCGATTCCTTGAAGGCGAACAGCTCGCGCAGGTCGATTTCGTAGAACCGCGTACGCGGGGTCAAAGGCATACGGAACGCGCGAGTGTCCAGCCCGGCACCGAGCAGGACGAACTGTTCACAGCTCGCGGCGGCCGCGGCGGATACGCCGTCATCGACCAGCCGGACGGCGAGGGTGCGGCCTTCGTAGAAGGCGTCGGCCAGTTCGAGCATGCTCGTCCACCGGTCCTCACCGTCGGGTGTGCCCGCGAACTGGGCCCGCGCGGCGTCGACGAACAGGCGCGCGAACGGGTCGTCGTAGAGGCGGTCGGGCCGGGCCGATTCGCGCGCGCGGATCACCGCCACGCCGATCGCCGTCATCGCCACCCCCACCATCGGCGCCCTGCCGTATTCGACCATCACGACTCTCCCCGCCGATCCCACCGCGACCGTCGCCGGTCCGACCCACTTCCCTTCGACGCTAAGCGAACCGGCCTCGTCCAGTCCGGAGAACGGCCGCGATGTCCGATTCTCGCCGATCGAGCCACTAGCACACATGTTCGAGCACGTGTAACGTCGCGCAGGTGACGGCATGGTTGCAGGGCTCCCTGCTCGACGGATTCGGCGAGGCCGGCCTCGGCTCGCTCGCGACTGTCCGCCGCACGGAACTCGGCGACGGCGCGTGGGTCGACCTGCGTCCCGGCTGGCTCTCCGGCGCCGACACACTCTTCGACCGGCTGGCACGCGAGGTGCCGTGGCAGGCCGAACGACGGCCGATGTACGACCGCGTCGTCGATGTGCCGCGACTGCTCTGCTTCTACCCCGAGCAGGCCGAGTTGCCCGATCCGATCCTGGCCGAGGCACGTACAGCGCTCAGCGATCACTACGGCGACGAACTCGGCGAACGCTTCCGCACCGCGGGGCTGTGCTTCTACCGCGACGGCCGCGACAGCGTCGCCTGGCACGGCGACACGATCGGCCGGGGCGCCACCCACGACACGATGGTCGCCATCGTGTCCCTCGGTGCGCCGCGCGCACTCCTGCTACGCCCACGCCGGGGCGGTGCGAGCCTCCGATACGAAGTCGGTCACGGCGACCTGCTGGTGATGGGCGGCTCGTGCCAGCGGACCTGGGAGCACGCCGTCCCGAAGACCCGCAAACCGGTCGGCCCGCGCATCAGCGTCCAGTTCCGCCCGCGCGGGGTGCGCTGAACGTCCCGCAACAGGATTGAAACCCGCGGAGGACACCGGGCCACTGTCGCCGGTCAGCCGGCCCGGGCGACCGACGACACCAGATCACGGACACCGGCCCGCACTCGATCTGCCAGCCCGGCTCGCACCATGCCTGCCACCGCCTCACCACCCAGCATCCCGAAGAGCAGCGTGGCGACCGTTTCGGCATCGACGTCGGGGCGCGCCTCCCGGAGCAAGCCGGTGATGTGGTCCACCCAGAACCGATGGAATTGCGCACGGTCCGGGTGCGGCGGTACGGCGCTGTAGGCCGCGACCAGTTCGGCGTTGTCGAGCACGATATCGGTCATGGCGGCGAAGAACGCGACCAGCCGATCGGCGGCGGGAGCGCCCGGCCCCAGCGGAGGCGGACCGGAGGCGACCGCTTCCTTCAGCGCGAGGGCCGGCTCGGCGATCAACTCTTGCAGCAGACCCGCCCGGCTGCCGAAGCGATGGAAGATGGTGCCCTTCCCCACCCCGGCGGCCGCCGCCACCCGATCCATTGTGACGCCTTCGGCGCCGTGCTCGGCGAGCAACGACCTGGTGGCATCCAGGATCGCGCGCCTGTTACGCGCGGCGTCGGCGCGTTCCCGTGCGCGGCCCTCTGACATCACACCCACTCCCTGTTCGCCGGTTGACAACTTGACCGACGGTCCATATTTTCTACGAGGACACAACTGGACCGACAGTCAACTTATGGAGCTATCGATGCGAGCAATCGTAATGACGGCGCCCGGCAGCCCCGATGTCCTGGTCGCCAAGGAAGCCGCCGTACCCAGGGCAGGCGAGGGCGAGATCGTCGTGCGCACCGAGGCGATCCCGGTGCTGTGGCCCGAACTGATGCTGCGCTCCGGCGCGTTCCCGACTCCCGTCGCGCCGCCCCTGGTCTTCGGCTTCCAGGCCGCCGGGACGGTGGTCGAAACGGGACCGGGAGTGGACGCGGCACTGGCGGGCACGCGCGTGGTCGCCAAGACGACCGGCTCGGGAGCGTACGCCGAATTCGTCGCAGCGCCCGCGGCAACGGCCACGCCGATTCCCGACGGTCTCGACACCTTCGCCGCCGCGGCGATCCTCATGCCCGGATCGGTCGGCTCGGCGCTGCTCGCCACCGCAGCGCTGACCGGTTCGGAGACAGTGCTCGTACAAGCGGGCGCGACCGGAATCGGCGCCTATCTCGTAGGAGCAGCGAAGGCCGCCGGCGCGAAGCGGATCATCGCGACGGCGGGCGGGACGATCAAGACGGCGCGCGCCGCCGAACTCGGTGCGGATCTGGTCATCGATCACAACGAGCCGCGGTGGCCTGATCGACTGCGCGCTCTGCTCGACGGCGCGACCGTCGACGTCGTCTTCGACTCGATCGGCGGACCGACCTCCCGCGCCCTGCTCGAGGTGATGACGCCACTGCACGGTCGCATGCTCGTCTACGGGCTCCTCTCCGGTGCGCCCGCCCAGGTCGGCGCCGCCGATCTTCTCGCCCGCGGCCTCACCGTGATCGGTTGTTCCGGCCCGCAGTGGTCGGCGCTGGTACAGCGAGAAGGTGACGGTGTCCTGGAGCGCGCGGCGAGCACGGGCGTGGTCCCGCACATCGATACGGTCCTACCGCTCGGCGATGCCGCCGCGGCGCATCGGCTACTGGAATCCCGGCGCCCGCTCGGGGCAGTGCTCTTGCAGCCCGAGAATCGTTCTCGCGTCTGAGAATTCGAGCGCGCCTCGATCGGGTGTCCACTCGGCGATCGGGTGTCCACTGTCGGCCCGGCCCGGCCGACAGTGGACCGCCCGGACACGCCGCCGGTCGATCACGTGAAGCGCTACATCCTGGCTCAGCTGGACTATGCCGAGGAACGGTTCGACGCAATCCTGCTCAGTAACCGCTCGCTTGACCTCGAGTGCACTCGAGGTCGCAGAATCGGTGTCGCGTCCACTCTCTCCCCGGACGCACCCGGCGCGGTTCACCGACCGGCGGCTCCCACCGGTCCCGTACACCCACGGTGGGAGCCGGACCGGCGGCGCGTCACGCGGAGATCGTGATCTCCCACTCGTACACGGTGAGCTCGGACGCGCCGGTGGTGTGCAGCGGATCCGCGAAGGCGAGTTCGCGTGCGACATCGAGGCTTTCAGCCCGAATCACATAGGCGCCACCGCTGCTGTCGCCGAACTTTCCGCTCTCCACCAGCAGGCCGCGCTCGAGCAGATCTGCGAGGAAGTCACGGTGCGGCTGGATCACCGCGTCGTCGTAGCGTGGCGTACGCATCGCCATGACCAGGTACTTGGTCACGCTTCGGGCTCCTGACGCGGAGCGCGCGTCGCGGCGGCGGCGGCGCGCACCTGCGGCGCGACCTGTACGACCTGGCCGAGCACACCGTTGACGAACGAGGGGGAATCGTCGGTGGACAGTTCCTTGGCCAGCTCCACGGCTTCGTCGACGGCCACCACCGGCGGCACATCGGTCGCGTGGAACAGCTCCCACACCGCGACCCGCAGGATCGCGCGGTCCACGGCGGGCAGCCGCGACAACGTCCAGTCCTGCAGATACGACTCGATGGTGCCGTCGACGCGCTCGAGCTCGTCGGCCACGCCTTCCACCAGGGTGCGGGTGTAGGCGTGCAGCGGCGCGACCGACTGGTCACGGGTGGCCAGCTCGCCGCGTTCGGTCAGCAGGTCCGCGGCGTCGACGTCGCGGGCCTCCGCCTCGAACAACAGATCCACCGCACGCCGCCGGGCCTTGTGCCGGGCGCCGAGCTTCTTGTACGTGGACTTCTTGTCCGCAGGCTGTTCGGCCACAGTCACATCATCCCGTCTGTACACATGGCAGCGGTAGCCGGTCCCGCCTCGCAGCGAATCCGGCTACCGCCGTGGAAGTTGTCGATCAGGCGTTGACCCGGCCGAGGTAGCTGCCGTCGCGCGAGTCGATACGCAGCTTGTCGCCGGTGTTGATGAACAGCGGCACCTGGACCTCGGCGCCGGTCTCCAGGGTGGCGGGCTTGGTGCCGCCGGTGGAACGGTCGCCCTGCAGGCCGATGTCGGTGTGCTGGACGACCAGCTCGATCGACACCGGGAGTTCGACGTAGAGCGGGGCGCCTTCGTGCATGGCGACCTGCACGGCCATGTTCTCCAGCAGGAAGCGGGCGCCGTCGCCGATGGTCGCCTCCGGGATGGAGATCTGATCGAAGGTCTCGCCGTCCATGAAGACGTAGTCCGTGCCGTCGTGGTACAGGTAGGTCATGTCGCGACGGTCGACGGTCGCGGTCTCGACCTTGACGCCGGCGTTGAAAGTCTTGTCGACGGTCTTGCCGGACACGACGTTCTTCAACTTGGTCCGCACGAAGGCAGGGCCCTTGCCCGGCTTGACGTGCTGGAATTCGATGATCTGCTGGAGCTGACCGTCGATCTTCAGCACGAGGCCGTTCTTGAAGTCGCTGGTGTCCGCCACTGTCTTCGGATCTCCTAGTTCTCGGCTACCGTCGTCAGTCGACGACGGTCAGGTCTTTGCTGGTGTGGGTGAGCAGTTCGGGGCCCCCTTCACGAACCACGAGCGTGTCCTCGATCCGGACGCCGCCGCGGCCTGGAAAGTACACACCTGGTTCGACGGTCACCGCCACGCCGGTCAGAAGTGTACCGGGCGCGTTCTTCGCGATTCCGGGCGCTTCGTGAATGCGCAGTCCGACCCCGTGGCCGAGGCCGTGCACGAACAGATGTCCGTGACCGGCCGCCTCGATCACCGACCGGGACGCGGCGTCCACCTCGGCGGCGTGCACGCCCGGACGCAGGGCCTTGCTGCCCGCCCGCTGCGCCTCGGCGACCAGCTCGTACACCTCGCGCTGCCAGTCCGAGGCCGAGTCCAGCACGAAGGTGCGCGTCATGTCGGAGTGGTAGCCGCCGACCACCGCGCCGAAATCGATCTTCACGAAGTCACCAGAGGCGAGCACCGCGTCGGTGGGGCGGTGATGCGGCACCGCCGAATTGGCGCCGGTGGCCACGATCGTCTCGAACGAGACAGCCTCGGCGCCGTGCTCGAACATCGCCCACTCCAGATCGCGGGCGACCTCGCGTTCGGTGCGCCCCGGTCGCAGCCCGCCACGCTCGAGCAGGCTCGACAGCCCGGCGTCGCCTGCCGCGCACGCCAGTCGCAACTGTTCGATCTCGTACTCGTCCTTGACCGTTCGCAACTGTTCGACGAGACCGGGCGTGGCGACGAGATCCAGACCGGTGCGCTGCTCGACCAGACCGCGATGCTGGTCCACGGTCACCACGTGGCTCTCGAAGCCGACCCGGCCGAGTTGCCATTCCCCGGCCAGTTCCACGATCCGGCGGGCGGTGGCGCGCGCGATTTCGCCGTGCAGATCGGGCACCTGCGCGGCGATCTGGTCACGGTAGCGGCCGTCGGTACCGATCACGGTGCGATCCTCGGCCTCGCTCATGTCCCAGGAGTGCACCAGCAGCGCGGCATTGGAACCGGTGAATCCGGTCAGGTATCTGATGTTCACCAGGTCGGTGACCAGCAGTGCGTCGACTCCGGTCTCCACCAGCAGGCTGCGCAACGCACCTCGGCGCGCGGCGTAGTCGGGCCCCAGACCCGCGCGATCAGCAGACATGTTTTCCACGCTACCGCCAGATCCCGCCGCCACGAACACCTGAGGCTTCGCGTCCGGGCCAACGATCAGCGCCCTGACCTCGCGAGCGCTGCCGCGGCTCCCGACATTCGGACCACTGATTGTCCACAACCCGTTCCTTGTCCACATCCGCCGTTTCGGAGGTACCGCGCCCCCACCGCGCCCGGCACGCTGATGCCATGACCGCCATCGCCTTCGCTCTGTTCACGCTCTGGTGCGCGACGCTCGCCGTCATCGACGTCCGCGTCCGCAGGCTGCCCAACGTGCTCACCTCCGCGGGCGCGATCGCGGTGCTCGGCTACGCGTTCACCGTCGGCAGACCGGGTACGGCTGTGATGGGCGCGGTCGTGCTCGCGCTGCCGTATCTTCTGGTGCATCTCGCCGCGCCCGCCGCGTGCGGGGCCGGCGACGCCAAGCTCGCGGTAGGCGTGGGCGCGGCCGCGGGGCTCGGGGGCGCACAAGCGTGGTTGATCGCTGCGCTCGGTGCGCCGGTGCTCACCGCTATCGCCGGGGTGGTGACGCTGATACTGAGCCGCCCGCCGGTGCGGGCCGCGCCCCCGGGCCGGGCCCTGCCGCACGGTCCGGCCATGTGCGGGGCCACGGTGCTCGCGCTCGCCCTCACCGCCGGGTGAGCGGGGCCGAGCGACTCGTGAGCACCCGCCGGTGGCAGCCACCCGATCGTCCGGCGACGTGCCGGTGATCACCACGGACCGGATATCACCGCTTTCGCGCGGACATGAAAGGATAGAAACTGTGCTGCGCTGGATAACTGCCGGAGAATCCCACGGTCCCGCTCTCGTCGCCATCCTGGAGGGAATGGTGGCGGGTGTCGAGGTGACCTCCGAGGACATCTCCGCTCAGCTCGCGCGCCGCAGGCTCGGCTACGGGCGCGGCGCCCGGATGAAGTTCGAGGCCGACAAGGTGACCATCGTCGGCGGCGTGCGCCACGGTCGCACCATGGGCGGCCCGGTCGCCATCGAGGTGGCCAACTCCGAGTGGCCCAAGTGGACGACGGTCATGTCCGCCGACCCGGTCGACGAGGCCGAACTCGCCGACCTGGCCCGAAACGCCCCGCTGACCCGGCCCCGCCCCGGACACGCCGATTACTCCGGCATGCTCAAGTACGGCTTCGACGACGCCAGGAATGTGCTCGAGCGCGCCAGCGCCCGTGAGACCGCCGCGCGCGTCGCGGCGGGCACTGTCGCCCGTAACTTCCTGCGTCAGGCGCTCGGCGTCGAGGTCGTCTCGCACGTCGTCTCCATCGGCGCGGCCGCCAACACCACCGGTGTCACCCCGACCGCGGCCGATCTGGCCGCCGTGGACGAGAGCCCGGTGCGCGCGTTCGACGCCGAGGCCGAGGCCGCGATGATCGCCGAGATCGAGGCCGCGAAGAAGGACGGCGACACCCTCGGAGGCGTCGTCGAGGTGATCGTCGAGGGCCTGCCCGTCGGGCTCGGTTCGTTCACCAGCGGTGAGAATCGCCTCGACTCGCGTCTCGCGGCCGCGCTCATGGGCATCCAGGCCATCAAGGGCGTCGAGGTCGGCGACGGTTTCGAGACCGCGCGCAGGCGCGGTAGCCAGGCCCACGACGAGATGCGTCCCGGTCCCGACGGCGTGCTGCGCTCGACCAATCGGGCGGGCGGCCTCGAGGGCGGCATGACCAACGGCGAGGCGCTGCGGGTGCGTGCGGCGATGAAGCCGATCTCCACCGTGCCGCGCGCGCTGTCCACCGTCGATATGACCACCGGTGACGAGGCCGTGGCCATCCACCAGCGCTCCGACGTGTGCGCGGTGCCCGCCGCGGGCGTCGTCGCCGAGACCATGGTGGCTCTCGTCGTCGCTCAGGCCGTACTGGAGAAGTTCGGCGGCGATTCGCTCGCCGAGACCGTCGACAACATCAGCAGCTACGTCAAGCGGATCAGCACCCGCCCGCATGTCTCGGCGGACAGTCGGGCGCGATGATCGCACCGACCGACCCGCGCACGCCGCGAGTGGTGCTGGTCGGACCGCCCGGGGCGGGGAAGTCCACGATCGGTCGCAAGCTCGCCAAGGAGCTGGGCGTCGACCTCTACGACACCGACGCCGGGATCGAACGCGAGACCGGCCGCACCATTCCGGAGATTTTCGCCGAGGACGGCGAGCCGGAATTCCGGCGGATCGAGGAGCGAGTGGTGCGCCGGGCGATCCTGGCCGAACGCGGCGTCGTCTCCCTCGGCGGCGGCGCGGTGCTGTCGGCGAACACCCGCTCGCTGCTGCGCAATCGCACCGTGGTGTACCTGGAGATCAGCGTCGCCGAAGGGCTGCGCCGTACCGGCGCGAGCAATCAGCGTCCGCTGCTCAACGGTGACGACCCCGGCGCGAAGTACCGCGAACTCATGCGCACCCGCCGCCCGCTCTACCGTGAGGTCGCGACCGTGCGGGTCCGCACCGACGGCCGCAGCCCGAGCCGCGTCGTCCGGATGATCCTCTCCCGCCTGGGCATCGACCCCGGCACCCCGGAGCCCGAACCGGGCACGACCACCGAGGCCACCCCGCGCTCGCAGGGCAACAGCCGATCCCGGGCGCGGCGACGAGCCCGTGCGCGTGCCGCTGCCCGGCGACGAGCGGCGGCGGGGACCGGCGGCGAGACCGGGTCGGTCTCTGGCGCGGGCGACGCGACCGTCACGCGCGAGCCGAGCATTGCGCCTGCGGCCGGCCACACCGCCACCGGCGGTGCGACTCCTGTCCCCATGGGCGGCTCGACGACAACCACGAGCGCTTCATCAGCAGATGCGCAGCCGGGCTCCGCGGCGCCGAGGTCCGCGTCGGCCGATACGTCAGCAGGCGCATCGACTCCGGGCGAGGGCACCGCGACCGGCAGGCGCAGGCGTCC